>JAKFBY010000111.1:0-14254 GCA_036677325.1 Paucimonas sp. | reverse complement strand
GGGCGGCGCGTGCGTTGCGAGATAAACCCGGGCAGCAAATCGGTCTTGCCATCATTGAGCAACTTCACCATCTGTTCCGGCAAAATTTCCTGCTGCAAGATGATGCGGCCGCTGCGGAAATCGCACGCCTTGGGCTTGGCCACGGTTTTTTCACAGACGTAAGCCAGTCCCATTTCATACACGCCGCCACCGCACTTTGGACAAGGTCCGAGCACGGTTTGATCGGTGAAGTCGACGCCTTCGGCGTTTTCGTCATCTTCCTGATTCTGACCGAAATCGAATTCGAGCTTAAAGTTGTTAATGTCTTCGTCGCGCGCGATTTTCAAAATCGCGGCAAACGGACGCCCCATCTTCGAGCGAAAACCCTGCAGCGGGCCAATGGTGCGGTTGGCCAGCAGTTCCTCGACTTCGGCCACTTCGAACTGGCGGCTGCCAGGCGTTTTCGACATCGAGAATTCGCACTTGGTGCAGGCAAAGCGACGATAGTTTTCCTTGACCACCGCACCACAGTTCGGACATGGCGTCTTTAGCGTCGCGTAATCACCGGGAATCGTGTCGTTGTTGTATTCCTTGGCGCGCTTGACGATGATCTGCGTCATCTGCGCAATCTCGCGCATGAACTCGTCGCGGCTGATCGTGCCGCGTTCCATTTGCGCCAGCTTGTTTTCCCAGCCACCGGTCAATTCCGGCGAGGTCAGTTCCTGCACCCCCAAACCACGCAGCAAGGTCATCAGCTGGAATGCCTTGGCGGTCGGAATCAGCTCCCGCCCTTCGCGCAGCAAGTACCGTTCATTCAACAGGCCCTCAATGGTGGCAGCACGGGTGGCCGGTGTGCCCAGGCCCTTGCCGGCCATTGCTTCGCGCAACTCTTCATCGTCAATCAGCTTGCCAGCGCCTTCCATGGCCGACAGCAGTGTGGCTTCCGAATAGCGGGCCGGTGGCTTGGTCACCAGGCCGTAGGCATCAATCTTGTCGGTCTTGACCTTTTCACCCTGGGCTACCGCGACCAGGGTTTTTGCATTGTCATCTTCCTTGTCACCGGCGACTTCCTTGCCGTAGATCGCCAGCCAGCCGGGATTGGTCATCACCTTGCCCTCGGACTTGAACTGGTGTCCCGAGACTTCGGTGAAGCGGGTGGTGACCTGGAATTCGGCAGCCGGATAAAACACCGACAGGAAGCGGCGGGTGACCAGGTCGTACAGCTTCTGTTCCGGCTCCGACAGGTTCTTTGGTGCCTGCGTGGTCGGGATGATCGCGAAGTGATCGCTGATTTTCTTGTTGTCGAAAATGCGCTTGTTCGGCTTGACCCAATCTTTTTTCAGGATCTGTGCGGCGAATTGCTGATAGTTGTTGTTTTCGGAAATCGTTTCCAGCGTTTGCTTGACGGTATCGATATAGTCTTCCGGCAAATGACGCGAATCGGTCCGCGGATAGGTCAGTACCTTGTGCTTTTCATACAATGCCTGCGCCAGGCCCAGCGTATTCTTGGCCGAAAAGCCAAACCGGCCATTGGCTTCGCGCTGCAGGCTGGTCAGGTCGAACAGGGCCGGTGCCATCTGCGTGGTGGGCTTGGCTTCTTCGGTCACGATGCCGGGCTTGCCGCGACAGGCGGCCACCACGGAATCGGCGGCGGCGCGGCTCCACAAGCGCTCGGGCTTTTTTTCCGGATCGGTTTCATCCTTCTTGTGCTTGCTGTCGAGCCAGCGGCCTTCGTAGATGCCGGCCGCACAGACGAAATCGGCGCGCACTTCCCAATAATCGCGCGCCACGAATTTCTTGATCTTTTCCTCGCGCTCGACCACGATCGACAAAGTCGGCGTTTGCACCCGGCCCACTGTGGTCAGATAAAAGCCGCCCTCCTTGGAATTGAAGGCGGTCATCGCGCGAGTGCCATTGATGCCGATCAGCCAGTCGGCTTCGCTGCGGCAGCGCGCCGCATCGGCCAGCGGCAGCATTTCATCATCTTCGCGCAGGTGCTTGAAGCCGTCGCGGATCGCGCCCGGCGTCATCGATTGCAGCCACAGCCGCTTGATCGGCTGCTTGGCTTTCGCGTATTGCGCGATCAACCGGAAGATCAATTCGCCTTCGCGCCCGGCGTCACAGGCATTGATCAGCGCGGTGACATCCTTGCGCTTGATGAGCTTGTTGAGCACTTTCAAGCGCGATTCGGTCTTGGCGATCGGATTCAACGCGAAATGCGGCGGGATCATCGGCAAATGGGTAAAGGTCCATTTTCCGCGCTTGACATCGTACTCTTCCGGCACCGCGATTTCGACCAGATGGCCGACTGCCGACGACAGTACATACTGGTCGGACTCGAAGTACTCATCGTGCTTGGTGAAGCCGCCGAGCGTCTTCGCGATATCGTTCGCGACAGAAGGCTTCTCGGCAATGATGAGGGTTTTAGTCATAAATCAGTTCTCGATTGGTGTGGCGCGACGCATCATTTGCCGTCCGGGACAGGCCATCCCGGACTGGCATGTTGCTAATGGTAGATTAGAATCCGTCCCGCGTTGCGGCCAAATGGCATTGTTGCAAGCCTCTGACAAATTGGCAATTAAGCGGCCAATGATAAGCGGGTTACGGCAAACTCTGCAAGCCGGGCGGAAAATCCGCGTAATCCGGGTGGCGGAAAAGCGAGGGAAGGAGAAAATGGCAAGAGTGCCGATTATTTAGTGCAATAGACGGGCTTCGGTATCTTCATTGTCCCAAAATAGCTCATCGAACATCAAGCCATCCGGTTCCTTGCCTTGATTCCACAATACCATCAGCACGATGACTTTGAGTTTATCAAGTGAAATCCGGGCATCGCTGGCCGCCAATGCCCGCTCGATCACGATCTCGCGCTGAATCGAATCGAGCAGCTTGGCCGATTCCAGGAACTGGATAAACCCGATTGCAGCAGTACCTAGGACATCAAATTCCTGGGGTGCGTAAATCCGCATGCCGAATGAACAGGCAGTCTGCTCGGGGAACCGATGTGAAAAATCACTGGTGGTTTTATCGAGGTCGGTCAACCAGCCAAGCGCTTTGGAAATTTCGTCATCTTCAAACCCGATCGCCGACAGCTTTTTGACCAATGCAGCCGAATCCGGACACGCATCAGGACGATAATAAGTTTCGTAAAGATAAACAAGGACGTCAAACATGGTTCTAATGTAGCCTTAAGATTGCGTTCACACAAGAGCCGAACGAGCTTTGTTGGGATAAACAGTTGTGGATAGCTGACACTCATCTCCGTCAAGCATACCCGGCATGCATGATCTATGACAATTTTAATACGGGGAATAAAAAGCTGCTGATGGTATCAAAAGCCGCCTGTTAATTGGCCCAGATAAAGTCCATCATCTATGAAAATTAACAAATTCACAGGTGAATACCGATTCGCACCGCTTATAGAAAAGACTGTGTGCCCGAGAAAAAGTTCTATCCGATGCGACGATACACTTCGCCTGGCAAGCGCTCCAGCAAGCCTGCCAGCTCGAGCGTGAGCAATTGTGCATGGAGCGCGCCGGCATCGATCCCCGCGCGCTGAGCCAGGATGTCGGCATGCACGGGATCATGACCGATCAGGGTCAATAATGGATCTTCTGCCTCGGCTGCATTCAATCGCATTGTGTTCTTTTTATTGTCGAAGCCGGCCGTATCGTACTGGTATTCTTCCAAAATATCCTGTGCCGATTCCACCAGCTTGGCGCCCTGGCGAATCAGTTGATGGCATCCCTTGGCCAGCGGAGAATGGATCGAGCCGGGGATGGCAAATACATCGCGTCCCTGCTCGGCGGCCATGCGCGCGGTGATCAGCGAGCCTGACTGGGCGGCCGCTTCCACCACCAGCACGCCGCGCGCCAGACCGCTGATGATGCGGTTTCGGCGCGGGAAATTGGCGGCAATTGCCGGTGTGCCGAGCGGGTATTCGCTGACGATGCAACCAGCTTCGGCGATTTTGTGGGCCAGCGCACGATTGCGCGCCGGGTAGACAATGTCGGCGCCGGTACCGATCACGGCAACCGTGGAGCCGCCCGGTGGCGCTTGATGGCGCAGCGCGCCATGATGTGCGGCGGTATCGATGCCCAACGCCAGGCCGGAAACAATGGTGAACCCGGCCGCACTGAGGACATCTGAAAACTGTTCGGCATTGGCTGTGCCTTGCGCGGTTGCATTGCGACTGCCGACGATTGCCAGCGACGGTCGGGATAACAATTCCAGCCGGCCTTTTACATAGAGCAGCGTCGGCGGATCGGCGGTTTCCAACAATGCAGCCGGGTAATCAACATCGGCCAGCGTAATGATGTGGTTGCCCGGCTGCGCTGCCCACTGCAGCGCTTGCTCAATCCGTGCGCAATCGTCGCTACTGGCCGGGGCCAGAAGTGCGTCGGCGACGCGTTCGGAAACCAGTGCAGCCAGGGCCGACCGGCTGGCGGAAAAAACATGCTGGGGCAAACCGAATTCGCGCAGCAGCTTGCGTGCCGTGTCGGCACCCACGCCGCGAATCTGTTCCAGCCGAATCCAGGGCGCCAGTTGATCGGCGCCAGCTGACACTACCCGGTCGGCTTCGTCAGACACGCACGAATTTATTCAGGCGACTTGGCGACGTCGCCGACTTGCACGGTATCGGTCACCTGCATGATGAGGGCGTAGGAAACCTTGTCAAATACCCGGAACACGAACAGCGTGCCGTATTTTTCATCCGGTAGTTTGATCATGTCCTTGGTATCGGTACGGTCCTTGATCACATGACCAAGCCGGGACATTTCCAGCACCGTGCCAAGATCAATACCATCATTCTTGCCGCGATTGATGGTCACGATCTGGTTTTGTCCGGCATGGGCGACGCCGCCATAAATGGACACAATGCGCGCGTTTACCGGCTGTTCCGGTGCATGCGGTACATAATTGACGATCGGTGTCGGCGGCTGCGGCAACAGGCGGTCACCCACGCCCATTTCTTCCTTCGATGTCAGGACGGTCATGGTATGGGCTTCGCCGGCAGCCTTGGCGGTGCGCTCCAGTTTGAGCGTGCCAAGATAGACCGCTTCGTAGCCAAGCAACTGTTTGGTTTCCGGATCGAGCAAAGGCTTGCCCGGGCGGAAAGCCTGGAAGGCGGTGCCGCCTTGCAGATCGCCGCTGACATAGGCCTTGTCATTTTTGCCAAGGTTGACGCGGCCTTCCTGCGTCGCGACGATACGCGCAGTGCCTTTTAATTCATCTTCCGTGATGATCAGCGGTTGCGACAGGAATGGCTCGATCTGACCGGCGGGAATTGCCGGTATGGCGTCCTGTCCCAGGCCTTCGACGCGCACTTGCGGCGACAGGCGCACGGTGCCATTGGTGCCGCTATCAGACGGCTTACCCAACCGCAAGCGACCTGTCGTGCGGTCAAAATAAACGATCTGGCCTGGATAAATCCAGTGCGGATTTTTGATCTGATCGCGGTTCAAGCCCCACACTTGCGGCCAGCACCACGGGTTTTGCAAAAATTTGCCGGAAATACCCCACAGCGTGTCACCCCGCACCACTCGATGCGAATCTGGTGCATTCGGCAAGAAGTCGCATTTGTTTGCCGCTTGTGCGGCAGGCACAAGGAAGGTGGCGCTAGCCGTGGCAAAAACGAGAGATACGACAGCTGTGCTAAAATTTTTCATGATTTGTCCGATGAATGTGGCCACATTATGGGAAGTGCGGAAATCTTGGCCACACATGTTGCCCGCATATCGAAACATGATATACAGCAAGAGTTGTCAAATTGAATCAAATTCTGCACATAAATCCTTGAACTAGCAAGAAAAAACGCACTCTTAACTCGCTGCTTTGTTGCGCAAAAGTCGTATGCCTTTATTAAATATTCTTCGTTATCCTGATCCGCGCTTGCATAAAATTGCCAAGCCGATCACAGTCTTTGATGCTCGGCTGAAGCAATTGGTCGCCGACATGGCGCAAACCATGTATGACGCGCCGGGGGTCGGTTTGGCTGCTACCCAGGTTGATGTACATCAGCAATTAATTGTCATTGATACATCGGAAACCCATGATCAGCTACGGGTATTTATCAATCCCGAGATCCTGTGGACGAGCCAGGAAAAGCGTCTCTATGACGAAGGTTGCCTGTCGGTACCGGGGGTCTATGATGGCGTGGAACGTCCTGCTCAAGTCAAGGTAAGGGCACTGGATGTGGACGGCCAGGCTTTTGAAATCGAAGCCGATGACTTGCTGGCGGTCTGTATTCAGCATGAAATGGATCACCTGCAAGGCAAGGTCTTCGTCGAGTACTTGTCACCGCTCAAGCGTAACCGCATCAAGACACGAATGATCAAGGAAGAGCGGGAACTGCAGCGCGACAGGCAGCGTGCCGTCGCTCTCCGGTAATTACTTCTCTGTAGTTATTTCATGGTCATCCGCTGTTAATGAGCTGACTGTTTGTCTGGCAGGCTGGCATGGCATGCCGTTTTGCGGCTCGTTCGGTCTTGCCTGTCCGGTCAACTCGCGCTCTGATGACAGGCCTGCCCGACGCCGGTTGTTTTTGCATACCCGGCTCGTAATACAATGCATGGCATGAAAATCATTTTTGCCGGCACACCCGAATTCGCTGCAGTGGCGTTGCAAGCTTTGCATGCTGCAGGCCATGAGATTGCCCTGGTATTGACCCAACCCGACCGCCCGGCGGGGCGCGGCATGCAGCTGCAGCCTTCGGCTGTCAAACACTTTGCCGTTACCCATGGCATGCCCCTGGCCCAGCCAGCTTCGCTGAAACTCGACGGCAAACGCCCGCAGGTCGCGCTTGCGGCGCATGACTTGTTGCGGCAAACAGGCGCGGATTTGATGGTGGTGGCTGCTTATGGATTAATTCTGCCACGCTCGGTACTGGATATTCCGCGTCTTGGCTGCATCAATATTCATGCATCGCTGTTGCCGCGCTGGCGTGGAGCAGCGCCGATTCATCGCGCAATTGAAGCCGGCGATGCCGATACCGGTGTCACCATCATGCAAATGGCAGAAGGCCTGGATACCGGACCCATGTTGTTGATGGAGCGCGTGCCGATTGCATCGAACGATACGACCGGCAGTCTGCATGACAAGCTGGCGAAGCTGGGCGGCATCATGATTGTCGAGGCGATACGGCGACTGGAAGCAGGCGACTTGACTGCGGTGCCGCAGCCGGCGGATGGCGTTACCTACGCGACGAAAATTGATAAGGAAGAAGCGCTGCTCGACCTTGCCCAGCCGGCGGCAACGGTTGCCCGCAAAATCCGGGCATTCAATCCTTTTCCAGGCGCAGTTGTGAGCTGCAATGGCGGCAAGCTGAAATTATGGTGTGCAGAAGAAGCCGTCGGTTTGACAACGGCGGCGCCCGGCCAGGTATTACAGGCCGGCGCGGATACAGGAGTGATCGTCGCCTGCGGCCAAGATGCGGTGCGGATTTTGGAATTACAGAAACCAGGCGGCAAGCGCTTGAATGCCGCTGAATTTCTGAAAGGATTTCCGATCGTGCCCGGTGACATGTTGCAAACATAAAACCACATTGGTATCTTTAATAGTCTTAGGCTATTTAAAATGTTAAAACAATTAAATTGATATATTAAATAGGAATCATTATTATTTGACCATTGAGATTGCACTTTGATGAAGGAAGGAGTTCTATCATGGTCACTGCAGCAAAAACTGCCAGTCAAATCGGTTTGCACATGGGTGTCGCATTCGGACTGATGTATGCGGTCACCGGCTCAGTGGCATTTGGCGGCGTGGCTGCAGTGCTTGAACCGATTTGCAATGTGATCCTGTTGCCGCTGCATGACAGGCTGTGGGAAAAAATCCGTATCCGGCTTGAATCCCGCCCAGGTATTACCGCAGTTGACAGGTCAACCAAATCGACCCGGCTTGCGTGAAATCGTGCCGGTCTGGGTGTGTTAGTTTATGGTGGAAAGGATGCACTTTAATTTTTTGCAAGCGAAGCTTGAATAAGCAATAAATCCAGGTTGTCGATGCATTGCTATCGTTGCACAACCGGGAACTGACTGCTGGAGAAGCCCGTGTATATGGTGTATTGGACCCTGACTGAGCATGGCACCCATGCCGCGCATGCCCGCGAATTCAGTTCCAGTGAACTGGGCGGCGCGATGCATTTCATGGAGCAGTTACGGATCAGGCAGCGCGCCGGCGAAGCAATCCATTTTGTCACCATGTGTTCCGAAAATCCTCATTCGGTAGGTCACGCGGGGGTTGCGGAAACCGGTACTGATTACCATTGGAAAAAGCGTCGGAAATAAATGCACGAAAGATAAATATACCTTTGCTCCGACTTACTTGCCCTGCATGGCCGCGCCCGCTTTCGATCCGGCACCGTGCCTCGATTACTGCGTATTCGCATCAATGGAGCCACGACTTCGCATTTTAAAATAGCCGCCCTTTCGCATCACAAAGTAGCCGGTATTCCCATACTAAAGCAGTTACGAATTAGCATATTAAAAGAGCCGGATGCTAGGCAAGATGGATCGCGTCGTCCGGCAGTCTTGTCGCTGGCGTTTTGTATATAGGTCTCGGCACAACGGGTCTTAATTAAAGCGTCCAGCTGCAGATCAAGGACCTGGTCGTCATTTCGGACACGGTCATAACCAAACTGTTTGGATTTTTTAACAGGTAACGTACATAGATATTGAGATGAGTTGAAAGACATATTCGGCCGTAGAAGTCGGCCGGTAGGAACGCTATTTCAACTGTTTCAAAAACCACCGTTTTTGAGACACTATCTATAACTAAAACTGGTTGAAAGTATTGCAAGTAATTACGGAGGGAAATTTTTGGTGGCGACTGCCGAATCAGCATAAATGGCGGCGTTAATGGAAAACGCAGGCTCAACGCCACGCTGACCAGCTCGCTTGCGAGTCAGTGTCCAGCAACAAGTTATGAAGGTTAGCAATCATCTGAACTCCTTTTTTGAAGTGGCCGGCTATTTAGCCAAATTTCAGCAAGTCGCTTCTCTTGAAATAGTGCCGCAAGCTCACTATTTGCGGGATCAAAATTAAACCTCAGCGGACTCTAAGAGTGCTTCTGACGGAACAGGCGATACCAAGTCACGAACGTGGCAACGATATACGTGATGAACGGGAGTCCTGGCGTAAGCCAGAGCGAAGGCCAGCTGCCGAGATAACCCCCTTGACCGAGCAGTAAAACGGTGAGGATGGCGGGTAGCGGGAATGCCGCACCACCATGACCGCCACCAAAAAGCACTAGGGTCCAGGATGCGCAGATAGCAAGTCCACCCGCCCTCAACAAGGCCCCAGGAAGATGGGAGTCAGGCCGCAAAGCGTAACGCTTACCCCGTACCCAGAGCAGAAAGCACGCTGGCAGCAGGAAAAGGAGGGTTATATATATCGGCCAACCAAGCTGTTCCCATTCAAAATTCAAACTCAATCTCCTTTTCTTTATGAACTAATAACAAGGTTCACTCATGCTTAAACTGTCTGGGCCGAGCACTAATTTAAGATGAGACCTCATTTCTTCGAAGTATATTCAGTTAATAAATTTGCGGTTTCTTTGCAGCCATTTCTCTCTGCCCAGTCTAGCGGTGTTCTTCCATTAGCCCGTTTTCCCGGCGATGCACCATGTTCTAGTAAGTATTTAACTGTCATTGTTTTACATTCCATAGCCGCAAAATGTAAAGCTGTGAATCCGCCTAACATTCCTTCAAATAAGGTAAAGCGAATAGGTGTGGCCTCGTTAATCTTCGCGGCGCCTTTCTCACTTAAGAGTTTGACCACGGGTAGATGACCGCCGTAGGCTGCCGCGAGAAGCGGGGTCATCGGCTCATTAAGCGTTTCAGCAGCATATAAATCGACCTTGGCCTTGATGAATTTATCGACCAATTTAACAAAACCGTGTCCAGCCGCAAGAACAGGTGCCCCACAATCATCTGGAGAAAGCTTATTCGTTTTTTCAAATAACTCAATGGCTTGGTTTTCGACGGCCGGATCCAAGCGAGGCATACTTGGACCATGCGACGGATCCATTAAACTTACAATTGGCCCTCTTGGTACAGCACTAGTCCAGTTCGCGAAGAAATTCACTTTACAGTCGGTAGCAAATGCTGAGGACGCAGTTGCTACCGACAAGACGGATAACAATGTGCCTTTTACGATTTTCTGAATATGCGAATTCATTTTTAACGCTACGTTGACCAGCACGGAACAGACGTCGAGAAGAGGCAAGTCTTCTGTTGCGTATCTGAATTGAACATCATGTTAATCCACATAGTGCCAACTACTCCAAGAAAGCCAGCCCGTTAACACCCCGAGTGCGATAAATAACCAGCCGTAGATCTGCATTGTTAAGCCAGTAGCGAACGGATACCTTCTCTCCGCAAATGAGCGAAGAAAGGGTGATATTGGCCGCCTATGCGCCTTCCCAAACATCATTTCATCTCTCTCGATCTGATTCGGCGGAACACTGTGCCGTGCAAGTAGCAGAGCATCTATCCCAAGCCAAATCAGGGCAACTGCTGCAAATAGGAGAAAAATTGACATGAGGGCTTATGTTAGTCATGAGCGGCGGCTGTAGGCAAGCGAAGCTTGCTGGAAGACGTCCGCTCAATGGAGGGGTTAGCCGGCATCGCGCTGCAGAAAGCCGCGAAGATAGCCGGTGCGCTTTCTTGCTTCGGTTTCAACGCATTTGGCAAATCGGTACGTTAGACGGTAGTTGCCACCACTAGAGCGCTGCATCTCAAGCCAGCAATGCGCCTCTCGAAACTTAAACCATGCTCGTTGGTCGTCGAGTAGCACCTTTGGTCGGATCGCTTCATCACCTGACTTCGCTTGCAGTGCGCGGTATAGGGATTGGTAAGCGGCTGCCATTTCCTGTTCGGCACTACGCATTGAACTTCGCTGTTGCTGAATTTCAGGAACCAATGAGGCACGGCAGTTTTGCTCAAACTGCTGCAATCTGTCGTTCGGGATAGTTGCTTCCTTCCCACGAAACCAACATTCAGTGAACGCCATAGACGAAAGATCATCCATGGTGGCTTCCGTAGGCGGAATGACCTGCTACAGGAATTTGTAGCCATTTCCAAAGTGAGTCTTCGGTTTCAAACCCTCTGATTTTGCCATCGTATCTGCCCAGCTTGGGCAGGTGTACGGTTGCCGAGCGCAGAGTGCGGCCGCTCGTTATTATAAAACTGACGCCACTTCTCGATGACGATCTTCGCTTCCCGCCTGCTCAAGAACCATTCCCGGTTCAAGCATTCATCCCGCAGCTTGCCATTGAAGCTTTCCACAAAGCCGTTCTGCCAGGGACTGCCTGGCTTGATGTACGCGGGACCAACGTTGCGATCCCGCAGCCACTTCATCACTGCAATGGCCGTAAATTCTGCGCCATTGTCCGAGCGGATATAAGCTGGCTTGCCATACAGGCGCATCAGGCGCGACAGCGTCAGAATCACATCCTGGTTGCGCAATGACTTGCCTACTTCGATAGCCAGGCATTCGCGGGTATGCTCATCCACCACGCACAGCATCTTGAACAGGGTGCCGTTGGCCAGCCGGTCATGCACGAAGTCATAGCTCCAGACATTGTTGGGCGCCGTAGCACCAGGAATGCGGATATCCGTGCCGCATCGCCGCTTTCGCGGTCGGCGCTTGGGCAGATTCAATCCCATATCTCTCCATAAGCGAAATACTCGCCCCTGGCTTTGGTTCGTCATCACGGCAATACGCCGGTAGCCAAAGCGAGGATAGCGCCCAGAGGCTTCAACTAACCGCTCACCCAACTCCTTGTCCTTGGCAGACTGCTTCAGCTCATAGCTGCCAATGCGCCGACTCACCCCGGCGATGCGACAGGCTGCGCGCTCGGATAGTCCCTTGGCTTTCAGGATATCGATTGCTTGCCTTCTTGCCGCCGGGGTCACCATTTTTTTGCGGCGATTTCCTTCAAACCTTCGAGAGCAAGCATTTGTTCCGCAACGATCTTTTTGAGCTTGGCGTTCTCCAATTCCAGGTCCTTGAGCTTCCTGGCATCAGGAACCGTCATGTCGCCATACTTGTTTCGCCAGCGGAAAAACGTCTGCTCAGTGATGTTGTGCTTGCGGCAGACATCGCGGATGACGGCGCCGTCGGCGTCTGCCTCCCGTAATATCCCAATAATCTGTTCTTCAGAAAAACGTTTCTTCATCTTCGCCTCCATGTCAAAATTAACATGAAGACTAACTTTGTGGGTGGCTACACGATTCTTAGCAGGTCAGTGTCTATTATGCAACTCTGGGGAAGACTACCTGTTGCTAAAAGGGATTAGCCAAGTAGAAGTAATAAATGCGGTCCGGCATTTTTAATGCCAAAAATTGGCTATCAAACCACCGCTTTTGAAACACCATCTTTAACTAAAACTAGTTAAATAAATTAAAAATATTTATAGACGGAAATTTTTGGAGGGTGAATACCGAACCGGCATTAATGGGGGATTTCTAGAAAACGCAGGCTTAACGAATGAGCTAACCGGAGCCATTTGGCGTCTGCGTTAAGCGTTGAGTTAATTGATAACTTATGAAGCTACATTAATCTTCCGTTGGAACAGAAATTCCGAAAACTTTATCAGGATTTTTGCACTGTTTTTTCCGATATTGCGCCAAGTTTTCGAGAGGACTATCAATTCGTGCAACTTCGGATTGTTTGTGCAGAGCAACGTCAACTTCTGATTCGCGCTCATTCTGCAGAACAGCTAACCTTCCTCTTTCAATTGCCAGAATAAACTTTGGAATCTTCTCCCAATCACAATGATCGGTACTTGGTACGCGGTACAAATCTTCTATTCCAGACTTTGCAGTTGCTAGAGCTTTCCAAGTATCGTCGATCTTGCTGACCTTTTTAACCTTATATTTACGTATCCCATTGCCCGCCCAATCGATAGCTTGTTCTACACTAGAAAAGCCAAGGTTGAAATCGTGGATTGCTTCATGCCCGGCCTTAAACATATAAATATGTGGCCCGTTTAAATAGCTATACGTAAGCGGTAGGACATAAAACTTCTGTGCTGTGAAGACAACCGCACCTGTTTGGTCAGTAACACCTTCAGTAATGAAAAGATTTCTGCTCCTACCTCCATGTCCAGTAATCGTTCCCCTATGCGCTTGAAGAAAAAAGATTACGTTGGCACCGGCAATAGGCTGCTGAGTATCCGAGTCTACATAAGTAATTCGCATAGTCGGCATGGTATGAGCCAACGACAAATTCAATGTTGAAGTGCCCAATAACGCTAGCAGCAATAATATGTATTTAATTATTTTCAGGATAACCACCTCTTGCCGAGCTATTGAACTCTGCATTATTCGGCGCATTAAAGATGAGCCTAGCTTTAATTTAACTCGAGCTAACAGGCCCGCAACCTTGCCGCTACGCGGCATTCTATTTTTCTGCGGGACCGGGTTGAACAACAAGATAGGCATTCACGCTCTTCTCAGATCTTATATATGTCCTTTAAGGATAAATGTTAGCGAGGCCGACATCATAAATGCATAACCATTTCCGCCTAGTCCCAAAATCCCACCAAGAAGCCAACGCTTGCCTGGTGTTTTTAGTACATTCCAAATCCCACTAGCACTAAAGATTAGACCTAACAGGAAATAAAATGTAGACAGGGCGCCGAAAGGTATATTTTTAGTTTTTAAGACTGCTCCTATTATAGATATCAAGATAAAGAAAAATGGAGATAACACGAGCAAAGCCAACCCCATTTTTATATTTGTGGTTGGACCGGCATGCTCGAATCTAAACTTGGTATCAGCCATCTGCCTAACTTGAATTTGAGTGAAAATAATTTCTACCTATCCTGGCTGGCTGTCTGCATAACCTGGAGCTCAGGCATGTAAAGAAGCGCATCAGTAATGGCATTCTAGACTTCACCCAGGTTAGGCCAACAGATAAATTTCCGTGAAAGGCAGACAGCCGCGACTGAGTACAGTCTAGAGCTATCGTGTCTATTTTGCAACTATACGGGAGCCTAGCTGTTGCGAAAAGGGATTAGCCAAGTAGAAGTAAAAAATGCAGGTAGGAAAAAAGTGGTCAAAAAACTGCCTCTAAAACGACCGTTTTTGAAACACTATCTTTAACGTATGCAGCTGGCGGCGAAAGCCGCGCTAAAAACGCTCGTGCCATACTGTTGAATCATCGTAGGTGACGCGCCACAAATACTAAAAAAGTTCTGGAGTAATTTGCCTGCGAATTGCTAGCTGCTTTCATGCGAATACGCAATTACCGTAATTTAGCGGCTCGCGTTA
>JAKFBY010000110.1:0-40938 GCA_036677325.1 Paucimonas sp. | reverse complement strand
CATATCCGATCTTCATGGTTTGCTACTCCCCGTCTCATAATTGCTAGTTGATGTGAGATTTCATTATGAGACATATTTTGAGACGACGCAAGGGGGCAGCTTATGGCATCTCACAACTTGTAACATTTGAGACTTAAGATAAAGAAGCTCATAATTTATGAGGTTCAGCTATTGATTTATATTAGAAAAGGGATTTATTTTTACCTTGGCACTATATGTAGTGAGGTAAAGTGTTGTTGGTACTATATGTAGTTTGACTGCTACAAATAAAGTAACTTACTATTTGTCTCGGGCGTAGCCCACGAGGTCGCAGATGCGGCTGCCGAAGGTCCGTTTGTCTGTAAAGGCACTCGGACTTTTGTGTTTTTGGGCTTAAGCGTAACGCTTGAGTTGGTCTATTGGAAAGTCAAAGCAGCTATATTTAATCCCAAGAGTAGGTTTCTCTTCAGGGGCTAAAAGCTGATCAATTAATTTCTTATTTTCACAAAGACATTGGTAGGGAACATAAGTCGGCTCGTACCCACCGCGGCTAATTGGATAAAGATATAAATCTGCCAGTTGCATAATCGGGGACGATTTCTGCTTTACCCGAAATTCAAAAAGTGCTTTCTTCAGCTCGTCTTGCGCAAGCGGATTGTAAATGCTCGACGTCTGAGAGTTGAAAGGGTTCCCAGCACCGCGCATTTCATCGTAGTACTGTTTTAGCTTTTCTTCATCTGGCTTGCTGGAGCGTTCGACAAACACACGCAGCCGCCCGTTTTGGCTTATCGCATATTTAGCAGCCCGTTCAACAGTAATAGTGAAAGCGGTGCGACAAAGCGACCACCTGTTTCGTCCATATTGTTCTTGATACCGCAGATTGTATGACGGGCGATCGATCACACAAGCGTGCCCAATAACAGGTGCTGTTATTAACAGGTCAGTCAGCTCAGAGTAAAACTGAGCCGATAGGCTTGCATCATTTTTGAGCCATTCAAACTCACCACTCTTTTGGCGGATTGGAAATGAGTGTAATGGGCCAACAATCTTCCATTTAGTGCGAAACGCATCCACTGTGTCTCGAAGGCGTTCCTCCTCACAGTCTTCAACAATCACGCCACCAAGTGAAAACCAGTTCGGGAAGTCACCTTTTCCTGTCCCTTTATGGTCGGGGTGCCGGGTACCAGAATCATCAATGTAAAAATGAAATGTACGCAAAGGGGTCCTAACCGATCTTAGTATCGTTTGAGTCGCGTTCTTCGCCTTTTATCGCTTCGAATGCAGGGGCGATTGCATAACACCGCGACGTTTCGGTCACAATCAGCGTCACTTCTCCTGCACCTAGCATACGGCGAACTGTCGTATGTACTGCTGCTTGCAAACTGCGTTCACTTGAATAGCGGGAATCGTCAACTTGTGCGGCAACTGCGCTTACCAGATCGCGTATATCGAGACCAAATTCCGCCGCGCTTAACGAAGCATAAATGGCATCTTTCAAGCCAATTCGCTGTTTAGGTGCATGTAATAAAACAGATGAATTGTTCCCCGGCCACCCACGCATAATCAATAGCGCGCGAGCCTGATCAAGGATTTCAAACTCGTTCCTGAGAGCCGCTAACTCGGATTCGCGCTGACGAATGGTGTCACGTAGCTTTCGCCAAGCGTCTTCCAACCGGTCAAGTTGTACGTTCTCGTTGTTCACTGCTCGCATAAATAGTGTTTATTCCAAGTAATATATGCTGACATTTTATAGATGTCAACAGAATCTGTGGATAACCATCTAAAATGTCTGCAAATAATGTAGGAAATACAAGGTGCAAGGACGTTCGCAAGGCAAACCTAACAGACATAAAAGAACGCGCATGACAAGAAATGATTGGGGAATTTCGTGCACTACCCCCTACCGGGGGCAGAGCTTTTACTTTTCCAGCAGGACACCCTCGCATAACCTAACCAAAAATTCAGCAAATAATTTTCATTACGAGGGAGGGTGTGCATAAGAAATTGAACCGAAACCTTCAGTTTGTTACACTGTGTATTTCCACCTGTGACACCCAAGGTATCCTAACTCCTTGAATTATAAGGAGTGGGTTCGATCCCCGCCAGCCGCACCATATTTCCTGCGTTTCTCTGACAGTAGGCACTAGCTAATTTCGTCTGTGCCAAAATTGTGCCTATCCATCTAGTTGGGAACGATTCTTTTCCGATGCCCGCCAGACACTGCCCATTCATTCCGGAAATGCGGAAAGCGCCGAGATGATCAATGCAATGAAGTTACAGCGCCTACGACCGAGGCAGGATCAGGACTTGCCGGCATGGGGGAAGTGACCTTATAAATAAATTTGGACTTCAGAGCGACTTCGCCAGGCAATCGCCGCAATGTCAGATGCATTTGATGCCAGTTCAAAACTCTCATGGCCCTTTCTTCAAAAGGGCTTCAAGGGCGGCAAAGGGATTGTGTGTTGCTGCCTGCTTCGGCGCGCTGCTCTGCCCGGAAGTGCCTTGCCGATCAGCTTCGAGATAGCGTGAATGTTCATTGTCATGGCAGTACAGGCACAATAACTCCCAGTTGCTGCCGTCAGGCGGATTATTGTCGTGATTATGATCACGATGGTGCACGGTTAGCTGTTGCAGGTTGGCGCGCGTAAATTCGCGCGTGCAACGCCCGCAAATCCAGGGATAGATTTGCAATGCTCTTTCGCGATATCCCATTTCACGCTGTTCCGCACTTTTTCTGGCATCGGCAACAATCTGATCCAGTCTGGCGGCATTCGGTTTTTTGCTCGGCGGCATGTAAGCACCCTGGTTCAAGTATATAGCTGAAGGTAAAAGTGATGAATTGACACTTTCAATTATATTGAATGATCGTCATACGGTCGCGTGTGCATCAATTGGATTTGCAGACTATGGAATTATCGCGCCGTGGAAGCATAATTCAAAGCCGCCGCGCTGGCTGAAAGATACCAAGGGGCACTTTTCCATTCCAAGTTCAGACTCGCGTAAAAGTATCCTATTTACAGTTTGTTTGGGACCGCACAGAGCGCGCCATGTACGTCGGGATAAACTGAACAAAGTGAGCTCTGCTCGCTGGCGTTTTTTCCATTTGTAGAGAACATGGCCATGCTGAAATTCCATGCCTGATTTAATCGGGTCGAAGTTTCTGCATTGCCATGACAACCTGAATCGGTTTGATTGCATCATGGTGGCCAGCAACTGGTGGTGGCTGCCAAAACACTATTTTTAAGGGGAAATTATGGGACTTATCTGGACGATTTTGATCGGCTTTGTGGTGGGCATGCTCGCCAAGATGCTTACTCCTGGCAGAGATCCAAGTGGATTCTTTATTACGATCATCATCGGTGTTGCCGGTTCGCTACTCGCTACATTCTTGGGGCGATCCCTCGGCTGGTATCAGGTCGGCGAAACGGCTGGATTTCTGGCCGCGCTGGTCGGCTCGATCATCCTGTTGCTACTCTATCGCGTAATCAAGCGTTGATTTTAACGATTCAAAATGGAATCGATCTGCAACCAGATTAGATCCCAGTATCGCTGGCTTCAGGCCACTGCATATCACGTGACGGCAGTATCGTCGAAATCGCGTGTTTGTAGACGGCCTGAACCGTGGTACTGCGCAACAGTACGACATACTGGTCAAACGAATCAATTTGCCCGACTAGCTTGATGCCATTGACGAGAAACATTGATACTTGAATTTTTTCATTGCGTAAAACTTGCAGGAAGCGATCTTGCAACAGGGGGCTTTTGGTATTCACGGGCAGTCTCGAAGGTAATAGATGACTAGTATATCGCAGCCAGGCCAAAGCGTTTTGGTCGGCTTTGGTGACTGGCATGAGCATCGTGTTCTCGTATTAAAAGGACATGTCTTGCATTGCTGGCCTGGGCATTATCAGTGGGTGCGTAAACTTGCATCATCAATCGGGCGCCATGATGCCCGGACGTCAAGCTGCAAACAGTGATGCATGCCGATGTCAGCCCACTGGCACGTACACTCATGCAGTCCGTACATGTTCGCTTATTTCGCAAACAGACGGCAGTGACGGGATGGGTGGAAGCCGCATCAGACAGCACACTGAACAGCACACTATCTTCATCATGCGCCGAGTCAGCCAAACCAGCAGGAATGTCGCCATTCGCTGCCGGTTTTATCTGGGTATATTCAGGAGCGAATAGGTAGAATATCTTCAGGAAGGCATCGAGATTTGCGAGAGAGCCTGCCCGGCGGCATCGATATCGGCGCTTTCCACGGCAAAGTCACCCAGTGCCAAAATGCCAACCAGCCTCTTTTCGGCATTCACGATCGGCAAGCGCCGGATCTGGTGCTCGCTCATCAGCTTGGCTGCATGGTCCAGTGAATCATCTTCGTAAGCCCAAAAGACGCCTTTTGACATCACGTCGCGCACAGCGGTGCTTGAATCCTTGGCTTCAGCCATGGCGCGCACGGTGATATCGCGATCTGATATCGTACCGATCATCCGGTCGTTTTCTCCGACCGGCATCAAGCCAAAGTTACCGGCACGCATTTGCTGCGCGGCTTCCTTGAGGGTTGCATTTGCATCGATCACCTGTACATCCCGGCTCATCAAATCTTTAAGTGTTTTCATGTCAATCTCCTTGGTGCGCACCACGATCCCGATTGGGCGCGTGGTGGCGTTGTGATTTCTATCAACTTGCTTAAGACAGCAGGTCTGCCGGCACTTTGCCGCCATTGGCCGCCAGCTTGTTCATCACCTGGCGGTGCAGCCAGATGTTCATCGAAGCGGAATCATTCATGTCGCCGGTGTAATGCAGCTCTTGCGCCAGTTCCTTGCGTGACGCCATGCCGCTGTCCAGATGAAGCAGCTTGAGCAAGTCGACGATCGAGGTATGCCAGTTGAGTTGCTCGGCGCTCTGTTGCGCCATGCCATTGAGGATGTGTTCGACATCGACCTGGTCGATCGCCGTGATTTCAGGCGCGGCAGGCACGTCGGCTGCTGGCGGCGCGACCGGTGCCGCATTTGCAGATGGAAAAATCTTGTTTAAAATCGAGCTGAGAATGCCCATGGTATGCCTCGTTGATATGGTGAATAAAAATAATAAAGAGCAAAGGCTTCCGGCCAGGATGGCATCTTGTCGATGGACTTGCCGGGGGCTATTGCCTTGCAGACGCAGGTTTTCACCTGGGTTGGGCAACATAAAACTGATCACGCATTGCGTGGAGCGAGATTTATTCAGCACAGCGTACAGAGGCGTTCGATCCTGGTCTGTGCGATAACCGACGGAACACAATTACGATGCGTGACGCGGCATAAACCGTCGATCAATAAGCTTCACGGCCCCGAAGTCGGGCACCCCGCAATCCCGATGAGGCCGATCCGGTAAGTTATCGCACAGCATTCGGGCTGACCGGTCGGTTGTCTGTTTCAGTGCACAGGACGGCAGGCGACCGGTGAGTCGCGTTACATCACACCCTGTTCAATGCAAGCGTGGGGCAGTCTTTGCTTGAGGCTGGCCAGTTTGTGGCCCTTTATGGTCACGCAGCAGCTGGCCAGTTCGCCGGCTTGCGTCAAATGTCGTCGGGCCGGCGTGCCGCTGTTGCGCCGGGATTATTGCGGCTGGTCGCGCTCGCGCAGCAAATCGGCCAGGCTGCGCGCCGCCGGCACCAGCGGCGAGCGATGCTGCGTCCAGCCCAATTGACGGGCGGGCGTCAGGAAGCGCAGGCGGGTGGCGGCCCAACGAAACATTCGGTACGCAACCGGGTGCCCGAAGGCGCCGCTCCAGAAACGCCACACCAGCTGTTCGCCGCGGCTGAATTTGGCGCCCTGGCCGCGCAGCGGATGCGCGACCTGCTCGTCGGGATCGCGGTTGGCTTCGGTGCGCAGCCGGATCAGCAGCTGCGGAATCGGGATGCGCACCGGACACACTTCGCCGCAGGCGCCGCACAGCGTCGAGGCGGTGGCCAGGTCGGCGGTCGCCGCCAGCCCCAGCAAATGGGGTGAAATGATCTTGCCGATCGGCCCCGGATAAGTGGTGCCATACGCATGCCCGCCGATACGCGCATACACCGGGCAATGGTTCATGCAGGCACCGCAGCGGATGCATTGCAGCGTCGAGCGCAACTGCTCGTCGGCATAGGCCTGGGTGCGGCCATTGTCGAGCAATACCAGATGCACCGCGCGCGGGCCATCGAGTTCGCCGGCACGGCGCGGGCTGGAAATCAGATTGAAATAGGTGGTGATCGCCTGGCCGGTGGCCGAGCGCGTCAACAGGCTGGCCAGCGGCACGATGTGTTCCAGCTTGGCGACGACTTTTTCCATCCCCATGATGGCGATGTGCACATCCGGCACGGTGGTCGACAACCGGCCATTGCCTTCGTTTTCCACCAGCCACAATGTGCCGGTGTCGGCCGCCGCGAAGTTCACGCCCGACAGGCCGATGTCGGCTTCGACGAACGCCTGGCGCAGCGCGCGCCGGCCGGTCTGGATCAATGCATCGACATCCTCGGTGTACCGGGTGTCGGGGATGTTTTTTTCGAACAGCTCGGCGATGTCGCCGCGCGTCTTGTGGATGGCCGGCATCACGATATGCGACGGCTTTTCGCCAGCCATCTGCACGATGTACTCGCCCATGTCGGATTCCAGGCAGCTGATGCCGCGCTCGCCCAGGTAATGATTGAGCTCGATTTCTTCACTCGCCATCGACTTGCCCTTGATGACGCGTCTGGCCTGATGGGACTGGGCGATGTGGTGGATGATCGCATTGGCTTGGTCCGAGTCTTCAGCCCAGTGCACCTGCACGCCGGCTTCGGTCAGCCTGGCTTCCAGCTGCACCAGCAGGTCCGGCAGGTGGGCCAGCGCATGCTGACGCACCGCTTCGCCGAGATCGCGCAATTGCTCGAGCTCTTCGCCGTCCGGAAATTGCACGGAACGCTTGGCTTGCAGGAAGTCCATTGCGCCGCGAAAACTGCTGCGCAGTTTGGGGTCATCCAGGGCGATGCGGGCGCGCTCGCGAAAATCGGCGGGCGGAACAAATTGCAGCGGAGCAGTGCTCATCGGGATACCCCTTGCAGGTCGGGACTGCCATTTGACTGTGCGCCGTCGTCGGTGACGATGACGACCCACATCCAGCGCGGCCCGTGTGCGCCATAGGCCAGGATCTGCTGGATATCGGCAGTCTTGGATGGTCCCGATGCCAGTATCAGATTGGTCGGCATGCCGTCGGCCCAGCGCTCGGCCCGGACTGCGGCATGCAGGTCGGCATGCAGCCGGTTTGCATACACCAGCGCGATATGCAGCGGTGGTACCAGCGACACCGTGCGCGGCGTGCCGGCATCGGGCGCCAGCACCAGGGTGCCGGTCGCGGCGATCCCCGAACGGGCCACCGTAAAGCCGGCATCGATGCTGTCGAACAGTTCCGTTTTCCAGTCTTCCAGCGGATGCGCAAACGGCACCGCTTCGATTGCCGACGGCAAGGCTTTAGCCAATGCCGCGCCTTCTGGCGTGCCGGCGTCGAGCAGCAGGCGTTGCACGCCATTTTCTGCAAGTTTTTGCGCCAATAGCCGTGGCCAGGACGATGCCGTGTCGCACCAGACTTCGGCATGCGAAGCGCTCAGGGCGGCCTGCATGTTTTGCACCAGTTGCTGCGGCGAGTGGGGTGCGGCGGTGCGCCGGCTGTCATAGTGGGCATCGATGCGCCGGTCCAGCTGGCCGACATCATTTGTCGCAGCAGGTGCGGCAGCGCGCAGCCGGCCGAGCATGTGTTCGCGTGCGCTCATGCTGCTCATGACGCGTCTCCTGTCGTGGCCGGCGTGCCGCTGATGCGGCGCCATAAAAAACTCGCCAGGTGCTCGACCGGCAACGGGGCCGCCTGGGCTTGGGCGGCGTGGCCGATATTGAGCAGGCAGCCGCAATCGGCCGACACCAGCCGGTCGCAACCGGTGGCACAGGCGGCGGCCACCTTGTCTTTGACCATCGCGCCTGAAATATCGGGGTGCTTGAGGGCGAATGCGCCGCCGAAGCCGCAGCATTCGGACTCGTGTTCATGCTCGATGCGCATCACCCCCGGCAGCGCATCGACCAGCGCCACGCCATGGGCGCGGGTGCCCATTTCGCGCCGGGCCGAGCAGGATGTATGCAATGCCACCCGCTCCGGCGAAAGCGTTGCGGCGTCCGTGTGCTGGTACTGCACCTTCGCCACGTGCAGCAGGAATTCGGTCAACTCGAAAATCCGTTCGGCCAGCGCGCGCGCCTTGGGCCCGGCGACCGGGTCGTCATGAAACAGCTCCGGCCAGTGATGGCGCATCATGCCGGCGCAGGAGCCGGATGGCACCACCACCGGCCACGGCTGCGAAAACAGGTCGAGCTGGGCCAGCGCCACGGCGCGCGCCTGCTGGGGATTGCCGCTGGTATAGGCGGGCTGGCCGCAGCAGCTTTGGGCACGTGGAAAATGGACCGTGATGCCTTCATGCTCCAGCAGTCGCACCGCATCCACCCCAGCCTGCGGCATGAACAGGTCAACCACGCAGGTGCCGAACAGGTAGACGTGATCCGGCTTGGGTGGATAGCTTCTTTCCATGATGTTGTCTCCTGTAACAGGTTTGGCGCGGCTGGCCTGGAGCCGGCTTTTTGCGTCTTCGGGTGAATCCCCTCATAATTCCAGCAATGGTCCGGCACCGCAAATTGGTTGGACCAATTTAATAATCGTTCGATCAGGACAGGGTAATGAGCACCGGACAAATCGGCGGGCAGGTGGAAGCGGTACGGCGGCGGCTGGAGACAGCATTGCTCGATGGCACGCTGCCAGCCAATGCCCGCCTGCCGGCCGAACGGGTACTGGCGCAGCAGTATGGCGTATCGCGCAATACCATCCGCGAGGCGATCCGGCATCTGGCCGCTCGCGGGCTGGTGCGCAGCCGGCGCGGCGCCGGCGTATTCGTTACCGAGCAGTTGCGTATCGGTATTGTTTCGCCATGGGGACAGCTGGTCACCGATCACCCGGCGGTACGCGACGACATTCTCGAATTTCGTCGCGTGCTGGAAGGAGCCACCGCCTACTTCGCGGCGCAGCGCGCCGATGCGGCGGACCGCAAGCGCATCCGTGCCTTGCTGCGCGAGCAGGAGCTGGCCCGCGCCAATGACGACCGCGCAGCCGAAGCCGGTGCCGATGCCCGGCTGCATGAAGCGATTGCGCTGGCGTCGCACAACACCATGTTCTTGCATCTGCATGCCAGCGTGCTGAGCATGCTGCGCGAGCATATCGCCATCAATGGCACCGGCTTGCGCGAACGCGACCCGACCGTTTCAGAGCAACTGTTGTCGCAGCATCGCAACCTGTGCAATGCAATCTGCGGCCGGCGGCCGGAAGAAGCCCGCACCGCAATGCAAACCCATATCGATTTCGTGCGCAGCCGGGTTGGCGACGACGTCAAATAAGTGCAGATTGGTCCAACCAGTCAGCCATGCGTGATTGATTTGATTCGGCATGACCATGTGCGCTGCCGCCCAGGCCGATACCCCGGACTGATAGGTCGGTCATCGGCGGCCAGCGACCGATTTGCGGCAAGCGATTGCATTAGTAGGGCGGGCGTGGATTGGCGCCGGCCAGCAGGTTCTCCATGCGGTCTGCGATCATGCCGTTATGTTCGGGATGGGTCAGCACGTAGAACCGCTCCTGCCGGATCGCGTCGAATACCTGCCCGGCGACTTCGGCCGGCGCCATGCCGGCTTCCAGCGCGTCGAGCGCTGCCTGCCACGCGGCCTGCTGGGCCGGTGTCGGCTGGTAGGGAGCATCCTGCAAATGCGATGGGCGGTTGCGCTTCGAATTGAGGATGTCGGTCTTGACCCAGCCCGGGCATAGCACCGATACCTTCACCTTGGCTTGCCGCTGTTCCAGCGCCAGCTGCATGTTTTCCGACAGCGCCACCACCGCGTGCTTGGTCACATGGTAAGCCGCGCTCGGATGATAGGCGATCAGGCCGGACAGGGATGAGGTATTGACGATGTGGCAGGCATCGTTTTGCGCCAGCATGATCGGTGTAAACACTTTGGCGCCATAGATGACGCCCCACAGGTTGACGCCGATGACCCATTCCCAATCATTCCAGGACGTGTCCCAGGCAGAGGTGCCGGCGCCGACGCCGGCATTGTTGACCAGCAGATGCACCGCGCCATAGACTTCGAGTGTGCGTTGCGCCAGTGCTTCGATATCGGTCCGGCTGGCGACATCGGTGCGCACGCTGATCACCGATGCGCCGCGCTCTTTCAGGTCGGTCTCGACCCGCCACAGGTTTTCTTCATTGATGCCGGCCAATACGACTTTCATGCCTTCCTCGGCACAGCGTTCGGCGATGGCGCGCCCAATGCCGCTTGCCGCGCCGGTGACCACTGCGACCCGATCCTTGAATTCTTTCATGATTGCCCTTCGTAATTGAGATGAATAAACGATGCGACATATTGCGGGTGCTGCTGTTGAAATGACGTCCGGACGGCAGGCCCGGGCCTGCTGTCCCTATAGCGGACACACCGGCAGGCAGAGTTCGCAATCGAACGTGCCGGTTGCCGGATCGATGTGGGTGCCCGGCGGGTAATAGGCAAACAGCGGCCTGGCATCGCATTGCATGCCGCTGGCCGGCAACCAGCCGCGAAACAATTCGATCCATGCGTGGCCAATCGTGGCTGGCGTGGCCTTAAACGACGCGGCGGCATAGCGTCCGCCAGGCAGCGTCATCAGTGTCGCCTTACCGGTGGCGACAAAGCCGTCGGGGACGGCAACGGCGGCGTCGAAGCGGCACTTGCGCGAGTCGGTCAGGCTGCGGTCATCATGTGGAATGCCATAGCGCGCTGCATCGGCCAGACCATTGTCTGCCAGCCACGGCATAAACGCCTCGCGCCAGAATGTCGCAACCGGGGCGCCATAGGGGCCGAGATGCCTCAAGTAAGCCACGCCGGTTGGCGGCAAGTCGATCAGTCGCACGGTCATGTTCGATTTCTCCCAAGCTGATTCATGACCGGGATGATGGCAGAGTCCCCGGGCCGGGGTCTGATCGAAATTGCTGTGTTGCGGGAAGGCGCCGGCCCGCGCCTGCGCCAGCTGCGTGGCCCAGCGCTGCGGCGTGTCTGCCCGCCACGCGGTGGGCGTGCAGCCGAAATGGCGTTTGAATGCGCGCGCAAATGCTTCGCCGGAACCGAAACCGACTGACATGGCAACGGCGAGAACGGTCAGATCACGGCGCGATGCCAGTCGCTCGGCGGCCAGCGCCAGCCGGCGGCGCTGGATGTAATCGCCCAGGGTTTCGCCCAGCCACGCGCAGCACAGGCGATGAAAATGATAGGCGGAGAAATGCGCGACACCGGCCAGCTCGCGCAAGTCGAGATCCTGATCCAGATTGCGGTCGATGTAATCGAGCACCCGGTTCATGCGGCGCGAATATTCCGGTACGGTCATTTACGCAAAATCTGCCAGGTTAGAAGAAGACATGACGAATATTTAACTATATCACTCGGACCTTCAACGTCCGGATGACGGGCGGCAGGCAGCGCACGGGACGTCGCGCCAGAACCAGTTGCGGCTGGCCAGTTTTCGGCTATTGATCGTGTCCGGCAAAAACCGTGCATCGTCATCACGCGCCAAATTCATTGCCTAGCTGCAATATGCATTGTTTTCCTGATTGCGCCATGCCAGTCGCAGGATGCGCTGGGCGCATCTGATCGAGGCAAGACGGTAAGTAGGAATGGCGGAATAAGAAGGCCAGATAAAGCATTGCTTGCAGCATACATTCCATCGAGTCGAATCACAGCCGGTCAATGCGGAGTCTTCAATACAAAATATTTTTATCAGGTTCAAACGGTATTTTCTTTTGCCCTGAACTTATCGACTGAATTTTGTATCTGAGATTACATGCTCATTCGACTTTCGGTACTGTAAGAATGCGTGCCATTTTTAAGAACAACCGACATATGTTGAAGACGCCGGCAACAAAAAATAACGACCAGAATAGCCTCGCACTTTGGCCGGCATACCGTCCCGTTTAATGCCCGAAATAATGCAGCAGCAAGTCAATCAATCTCCCATTCGGCGCGCCGACCAACCGATCCTCTCGCCTGTGAACAGGACTGGTTGGTCTGAGCAGGATCGCGGATTGGATGGAACGATTTTTTATTGCGGTTGCAAGAACTTTTTTGTTGCGTCTTTCGGCAGGTCAGGCCGCGGCTGCATTGGTTCAAGCAGCGCGCCATTTTGCGTTCCCATGCGAGCGCTTAGTCTCGCACTCTTTCCCTAACGTACCTGATGCAAAGGCGCACGATCATGCATATTCCGTCGATGTTCTTATCTTTGATCGTGACGATTACCCTGGTCGCCTGTGGGGTCGGCGGCGCGGAAAGCACGGCGGCGACCGTCGCACCACAACAAAACGCGGCGACCACACTGGCTGCTTCAACTACAGTCGCAGCAAACAGCAATTCACCAGGCAATAGCGGCAATGCGACGGTGCCGCTGCAGGCATGGAAATGGACCGTGACCGATCTGGGCACGCTGCCCGGCGATGAGCGCAGCGTCGCCAATGCGATCAACAATGCCGGACAAATCGTCGGCTACGCGATTACTGATGCAGTGCTGCGCCAGCATCCGTTCGTCTACCGGAATGGGCGGATGGAAGCGATGCTCACGCCTGTGCGGGATATGTCGGTCAATCCGTCGCTGATCAACAATAACGGGCAGATTGCTGGTTATACCTATTTTCCGCAAGGACGGGACCCGGGTCGTGCATTTCTTTATGCTAATGGGACGTTCTCGACAATGGGCATGGCAGGCGGCGCCAATGGCCTCAATGACAGTGGGCAGCTGGTGGGCGACCAGACGACCTGGACCCTCGATCAGGGCCGCCCTACCAATATCCGTCGTTCCGCCTATCTGTATGATCAAGGCACGATGACTGATTTGACGGCCGAGCTGGGCGTCCTGTCTGCCAACGGTATCAATCAACACGGTGCGATCGTCGGCGAAACGGCCGATTATCAAGCCTATGTCTATCGTGGCGGGCAAGTCACCCGGCTCGGTACGCTGCCGGGGGATCGCTATAGTCGGGCAATCGGCATCAATGCCGCTGGCGCAGTGGTTGGCACCAGCTACAACCAGGAAGACGGCAATTCGTTTTCCTTCAATAGTTTGAATTTCAATGTGCCTGTGCAAACCGCCTCGCGCGCATTCTTGCATGTCGACGGCAAGCTGGTTGATCTCAATAGCCAGGGCCGGTTTGCGATGAGCCGTGCCTGGGCTATTAATGCAGCGGCACAGGTGCTGGGCGACGCCTCGGTCGGTCAGGACCGGTTTTCCTTCCTGTATCAAAACGGCCGCTTCATCAACCTGACTGCATTGCAGGAATTGAAAGGCGCCGGCTGGACCAATGTGTACCTGCGGGGATTGAACGACCACGGCCAGCTGGTCGGCAGCGGCATCATTAATGGTCAAGAGCGGGCGTTGCTGCTGAGCCCGGCGGTACCCGGCAACCCGAAGTGAACCCGGTTTGCCAGGCGGCTGCGTGAAATTCGAGCGCGAGACCAGTCCGGCGAAGGCAGCCGGCAGCATTGCCATGATTTCGGGTGACGATCATTTGGCTTAATTGCAACAAACCGATTGGCTGGCCCCGAGCTTTTCCAGGGTCCAGCCGTACTTGGCCTGACAGATGGCTTATAAATGACAATGCCTGCGGCGGTACAGTGTCCAGTGGCTGCAAATCCGTTGCAAAGCCTTGTAAATTTTTGTGTCTTCAAACATGCAAGCACCATCAGCTGCTATCTTCTAGTCAGGTGCAGCCGGGTAATCGAATCAGGCATTTTGCTTCCGGTCGAAAATCGCGCCACAGTTAAAAAATAAATGGAACCATACGTTTAAATTCAGGGTGAGCATGATGGGAAATTCACTGCATAACAAAATTTACCTTGGCCGGCGTGCCGCACTGTTGAATGTGAAGCGGGCGCAGCTGGCAACCTTGATCGGCGCCTCAACCGGTGCGATCGCTCTGTTGTGGCTGGTCACAGCGATTAAATAGAACCAGCACGGCTGGCTGGCTTTTGGCGAATGCCGCTGCAAGTCAGGCCTGCTCGCTATAGTTGACTGACTGCGCCAGCCGTTTCAATCCCGCGCCTGCACGCCTAAACTTCAGAATTGTTGCATTGTGGCTGCAGACAGTCCTGATTTCCCCCTTCATTTTTTCTCTGCCGAATTGACGCAAATGTATCGGCACCGTCGGCATGCGTGCCGCATGGCACTGGCATCTTTTGCGATTTTCTGCGGCTAGCCCTGTTTGCACAACGCGCCACACATGTACATTCCTAGCGGCGGATTTGCCAAAAAAATATATCGTCAACGAAAACAGTTCGACTATCATGTAAATTATTACTTTTGGGAATCGGCGCAGGCTCGCGCCTATTCCTCTCTGTAGCAGTTGGTTGATCGGACAGGTATGCGGGCTTCGATCGTTCTGCAAACGCGAGGCCGGATGGCAGCTGCGGCCTGCAAAAATAATGATAAAAATATGATATTCCGTAAGCGCGTTATCCGGCTGCACATCACGATCAGCCTGATCTTTGTGATTTTGACCCTGCCGGTGATGATCATCTTCATGGTCGTCAACTATCGTGCCAATTTACAGCTGAGCGCCGGCTATTCGGAAAAATTCATCCAGAAATCGCTGACCGATACTGTCAACGTTGCGACCCGGCTATTCAATCCGATGCTGACTACGGTGCGCACCGCAGCTACCCTGATGCGCGATCAGCCGGATTACTTTCGCCGGGACTCGTCCGCCGATTATCTCAACGAAATCGTGTCGCTCAATGAAGCGGTGTACGCTGCCTATGTCAGTTTCGAGGATGGCTCGTTTCGCCAGGTGCGACGCGACGTCAAGGGCTTCAATATTTTCGGGCAGCCGTCGCCTGCCGGTACCCAGTTCGTCAGCCGCTTCATCGATGTCCGGAAGAATGGTCCGCTGCTCGATGCCTATGTTTTTCATTCGGACTGGGGCACCCGGATCGGCCAGCGCGCAGGCCCGGCCACCTATGATCCCAGGGTAAGGGGGTTTTACCGCGACTCGATCCGGCTCAACAGCGCCAACATTTCCGACCCCTACCTGTTCGCCAGTTCCGGCGAACTGGGCGTGACAGTCAGCACGCCGGTGATGGAGCGCGGCCGGGCAACCGGCGTGGTGGCTGCCGACTTTACCCTCAAAACGCTGTCGAAATACCTGTCGGACAACCGGGTTTCGCCGAACAGCATCACGATTATTGCCGATGCCGCCGGCGGTGTCGTGGCCCATCCGGAATTCGGCCAGGTCCTGATCCGGCAGGACACCGGCCTGGTGCAAAGCCGGCTCGACAAGCTGCCCGACCCGCGCGTTGCGGCGGCGCTGGCCGAGCGCTTGCGTACCCGGCAGGATCGCTTCACGTTTCGCGCGGGCGCCGACAATGTCGAATACTTCGGCATTTTTTCTCCGTTTCCGGCCGACTTTAAAAAAGGCTGGGAACTGCTGATCATTTCACCGGCGGATGATTTTGTCGGGGAAATCAAGCGCACCAACCGCAACCTGTTGATGTTCGGCCTGGCGGTATTGCTGCTGCAGATGTTCCTCATCTACCGCTTGTCGCGCTCGATTTCGAAGCCAATCGAGCTGCTGGCCGATGAAGTCACGCATATCCGGGAATTCGATTTTCACAAGACCCGCGCCGTCACGTCACATGTCCAGGAAATCAAATACCTGGCCGAGGCAGTGGCGTTGCTGGGGCGCGGCCTGGAATCATTCACGTCGTACGTGCCGAAGGGCCTGGTGCAGCAGCTGGTCAAGTCCGGGCATGGCACCAAACTGGGTGTACAGAGCCGTTACCTGACCATGTTCTTTACCGATATCGAGTCGTTTTCCAGCCTGGCGGAGGTGGAACCGTCGCAACAGCTGCTGGCGCGCGTGTCGGATTATTTTTCCACGCTGACCCACGCCATCGAGCGCGAACAGGGCACGGTCGACAAATTCATTGGTGACGGTGTCATGGCTTTCTGGGGCGCCCCGGTCAGCCTGGATGATCATGCCTATCGCGCCTGCGTGGCGGCCGTCAGGGCACAGCGCGGCATGACGGCAATCAACCAGGCCTGGATCGCCCGGGGACTGGCACCGCTGCGGGTGCGCATCGGCATTCATTCGGACGCCACCCTGGTCGGCAATGTCGGCTCGGTCGAGCGCTTGAGCTATACGGTGATGGGCGATGGCGTCAATGTTGCCGCCCGTCTTGAAGGCATCAACAAGGAACTGGGCACCTGGACTTGCATCAGCCATAACGTGTTTCGTGAAACCGGCGAGCGGCTTTGGCTGCGGCCGATCGACATGGTAACGGTCAAGGGCCGTAAAGGTGAATTGCTGGTGTATGAGTTGGTGGCAATCCGCGATGCCGATGCCGACGTTGCCGCTACCCCGGAAGAAATTCTCTTGTGCGACATGACGACCGCTGCCTATGCCGATTATGCGCTGGGCCGTTTTGAGCAAGCCGCCAGCGCCTACCGCACCATCCTGTCACAGTTTCCGCACGACCGGGTGGCGCAGCGGATGCTGGAAAAAAGCCAGTTGCTGATGCCCAAGCGGCTGGCGTGATGATCCAGATGGCTGCGGCAGCGTGCCATGTGAGTCCGTTTGCCGTGCAGGCCCGGATTTGAATCAATGATGCAAACTTATTCTGAAATGCGCCACACCATGCCGTCATTTAGCTTTCGCAAATTTTTATTTAGATGCATCGGCATCGGCTTGCTGCTGTTGGCCGGTGCCACCGGTGCGCGGGACATGGCGGCAATCAAAACCAGCGGCACTCTGATCGTGGCCATTCCGGATATGCGTACCCCGCCTTTTTTCTTTGAAGACAATGGCGAACTGAAAGGACTGGATATCGACCTGGCCAAATTGGTGGCGCAAGAGCTGGGCGTGCGGGTCGTGTTCAACCGCGATGCCCGCTCTTTCAACGACGCCGTCAACCTGGTGGCGCAAGGGCGTGCCGATATGGCCGCGGCCAAGATCAGCCGGACCCTGGCGCGTGCGCAAACCGTGCTGTTTTCCGACCCGTACATCATTTTGCCGCATGCGCTGCTGGTCAACCGGTTGCGCTTTGCCGAGATATCGCGCCGCCAGTCGGTGACCGAAGTGCTGCAGCACTATACCGGCACGCTTGGCGTGCTCGGCAAGTCGTCATTTGTCGGATTTGCAAAAGCCAATTTTCCCAACGCGACCATCGTCGAGTTCGACAACTGGGATGCGGTGGTCGATGCGGTGGCCGCAGGCAAAATCACGGCCGCCTACCGGGATGCATTTGAAATCAAGCGCGTTCTGAAGATCAGGCCGCATCTGGCTCTGTCGGCCAGATCGGTGATCATTGAAGATATCACCGATAGCATCGGCATCGCGGTGGGTCCAGACAATTTTCACTTGCACAGCTTTCTCAACCTTTTCTTGCACCAGAAAAATATCAAGTATTCTTCCGACCAGATTCTCGGCAAATACCAGCATTTTCTTCATTAAATCCACTCCCCAGACAAGCGCATGCACCTTCTTAAAAAACTGGTCACTCACCCGCTCACCATCCTGATTGCCATTTTTCTCGGCGTGCTGGTTGGCTTGACCGCGCCGGAATTTGCCAAGGGCTTGAAATTCATCGGGGACGTGTATATCGACTTGTTGAAAATGGTGATCTTGCCGTTTCTGGTGTCGGCAGTCATCGTCAGCATCAATCGCCTGGCACGGGATCCGTCGGCGTCGAAATACCTGGCGCAGATTGCTTTTTTCCTGATGGCAGGCATGGCGCTGGCAAGTCTGGCCGGCGCTGCCTACATGCACGTTGCCCAGCCAGGCAGCGATCTGGACCAGGGCGCACTGCAGGCATTCGGGCGTCTGGTGCATTCTGACCTGTCGGGTGTCGAGACCACCATCCGCCTGCTGTCGCCGCATGCAGGTACGGTGCAAGAAAGTGTGGCAACCCAACTGATCACGCGCATGGTCCCCGACAATATTTTCCATGCACTGTCACTTGGCGATACCTTGAAGGCGCTGATCTTCGCACTGATGTTCGGGCTGGCGCTGACGTCTGCCGCAAAGGAGCAATCGCACAGCTTCATCGATAGCTGCGAGACCGTGTTTCGCGCCTGCCAGCGCCTGACCACCTGGATGCTGTACCTGTTGCCGCTGGCATCGTTTGCCCTTGCTGCCGAACAGATTGCCAGCACCGGCGTCGAACCGTTCAAGGTCATGGTGCATTTCATCATCGCGTTTGCGGCCGTGACGGTGCTATTGCTGGCGGTCTGCATCTTCATTCTCTGGCGCCAATCGGACCGGCCGCTGGCCGAGGTGCTGCGTTCGCTGCAGGGGCCGTTCTTCATTGCGGTGGCCACCCGCAACAGCGCAGCCTGCATGCCGGCCATGATGACATCGCTGGTGGACCGGCTCGGCTTCAACAAGGGTATTACCGAACTGCTGGTGCCGCTCGGCACAGCCCTGTTCCGGGTCGGTCCGGCGCTGTATTACTGCATGGCGGCGATTTTCATTGCCCAGCTGTACGGGCGAGACTTGACCATGCTCGATTACGGCCTGGTGGTACTGGCTTCGATGATTGCCGGCTTTTCATCGACCGGCATGAATGGCATCGTCACCATTTCGCAAACGGCGATCGTGTGTACCCTGCTCGGCTTGCCGTTCGAAGCCGCGTTCGTTTTGTTCGTTGCCGTCGAGCCGGTATGCGATACCTTGCGTACCGTGCTGCTGGTGTTTTCGATCAAAGCACTGGTGGCGCTGATTTCGCCGCGGGAGAGTCGGCCGGCGGTAATGGCTACCCTTGAAACGCCGGTGAACGGATGATGCACGCCGAGCAGCAACCCGTGCTGGGTATCCTGGGTGGCATGGGGCCGCTGGCCACAGTCGATTTTTTGGGCAAGCTGACCCGGTCATTGCCGGCGCAGCATGACCAGGATCACCTGCCCTGGATTACCATCAGCCAGCCCGGCATGCCGGACCGCAGCCGCGCGATCCAGAATCAGGATCACGGCCCGCGTCCGTATCTGCTCAAGGGGGTCGCCTGGCTGGCAGCGCAAGGCGTCCAGCTGATCGCGATTCCCTGCAGTACCAGCCATTACTGGTTCGAATCGATGCAGGCGGCATCGGGCGTGCCGATCCTGCATATCGCCGATGCGACGATTGAAGAGTTGACGCTGGACGGCAGGCAGGCACCGGGACAAGTCGCGGTGCTGGCTACCCGCGGCACCATCGGCAGCGGTATCTACAGCAGGCGGCTGCAGGCGGCGGGACTGGCGCAGACCGGACTGGATGAGTCGCAGCAGATGGCGGTCGACCGGATGATTCATGATGTCAAGAGCGGCAATCTCGACTCGGCACGCGGCACCATGCGCGAGCTGCAGGGATCCCTGGCAGACTCGGGCGCCACGGCCGTTGTGCTCGCCTGTACCGAGCTGCCACTGGCGCATGATGCAACGGCTGCCGGCCTGCCGGTGATCGACGTCTCGCTGGCGCTGGCCAAAGCGAGTCTTCGCCGCCTGGGCTACCTGATCTAGTCAGGCAAAAAGAAAAACCGGCGCAAAACGGCGCCGGTTTTCGGTGGTCAGCTGCGCTGCTGTTGCAGCGCCATGGTTCAGCGTGCCTTGTCGCTCCACTGGCGTGCGATATCGGCCGACACCGGCTGGCCCAGCTCCCCACGGGTATAGACCTGCGCCAGGCGCCGCATCGCCGGCCTGTAGCCGCCATTGGCTGACTGCGCAAATAGTGCCAGCGCCTGCGCATTATCCTGCGGCACGCCCTTGCCTTGTTCATACAGGCGCGCCAGGTTGAATTGCGCCAGTCCGAAGCCTTGCTCGGCCGCCTTGCGATACCAGTCCGCTGCTGCGACCGGATCTTGCGCAACGCCGCGTCCCTCTGCAGTCATGAAACCAAGATTGTTTTGTGCCAGTGCAAAATTCTGTTCAGCCGCTTTCCTGTACAGCGTGACTGCCATGCCGTCATCCTTGGCAACACCCTTGCCGCGTGCATACAGAAAGCCGAGATTGGTCTGGCCGGATGCGTGTCCCTGATCGGCTGCACGGCGATACCACTCGGCGGCCTGCACCGGATCCTGCCCCACGCCATGACCATTTTCATATAGCGAGCCGATATTGTTTTGTGCCTGGGCAAAGCCCTGATCGGCTGCCTTGCGGTTCCATGCCATCGCCTGTGCATAGTCCTTTGACACGCCAAGGCCTTCCTGGAAAAAGTAACCGACCGATGTCTGTGCCGGTGCAAAACCTTTATCGGCTGCCTTGCGGTACCAGCTCAACGCCTTGCTGGTATCGACCGCCACGCCCCGTCCCTTTTCATACATCAGGCCAAGGTGATTTTGGGCTTTGACGACACCCTTGGCGGCATCGGCCGAAAACTCCTTCAGCGCGCTCGCATAGTCGCCGGATTGATAGGCCGAGCGGCCTGCTTCATAGTCGGCATGTGCCGTCAACGTGGTTGCCGCCAATGCGGCGGCCAATATGAATTTCACCATGCCTCGGTCCATCTGTTTTTCCTTCGCCCGTAATAAAAGTGTGCGCCAGCTACCGCAAGTTGCTCAGCGGAAATATGCTCCGGAGCAGGCGCTTAGCCATGTGTAATTTGCCTAAGGCAAACACTAAACGCAATCTCTTTGTTGCAATGTGTAAAAAATGTAGCGTTTTGGAAAAAAACACATTTCCACAGATAAAAATTTGGTTCAACTAAGTTAATATCTTATCGTGTATTTTTGAAATTCTTGATTTAAATCAAAATTAATAAAACTTTTACTGAACAATTGCTAACTTGCTGAGGGTCTCCATGCAAAACAAAAACAATTCATTGAAAAATAAACTTTCCTTGCGGCAAGCCGGCCAAGGCATGACCGAATACATCATCATCGTTGCCCTGATCGCGGTTGCGGCCATTGGCGTCTACAGCATGTTCGGCCAAACCATTCGCGGCCAGGTCGCGGGTCTGGCCGGTGAAGTCGCCGGCACCGGCGCATCGGCAGGCAAGACTGCTGCTTCGACGGCAGCTGGCGAAGCCACCAAAAAGGCTGAAGAAGGCAAGGGCATGTCGAGCTACGATTCCGGCAACGCCGTCAAGAAGTAATGCACCCGGCTGAGCTTCCCGGCGATCGGTCGGCACCAATGCCGCGCCAGCCGGAAAAGCTCCGCCAAGCGCCTTGTCCGGGGTGACCGGCAATGGCGACCTTACCTACACGGTCCTCGAAACACCAGCGCGGTCAAGCGCTGGTGTTTTCGCTGATTACCGTTTCGATCATTTTACTGGTGATGGTCTCCATGTACACCATGGGGCAGCAATCGATCGCCAAGATGAAATTGCAAAATACGGTCGATGCCGCAGCTTACAGTGCAGTGCAGGCTGAAGCGCGCGACTACAATTTTTCCGCCTATACCAATCGCGCCATCATTGCCAACCAGGTTGCGGTGGCTCAAGTGGTCGGTCTGACCTCCTGGTCGCGCAATTACGCTGCCACCTACGACGGTCCGTCTTCCTGGGTGCCGCAAGTGCTGACCTCGCTTGGCGGGCCGCTGGCAAAGATACTCTGGGATACGCCGGTCAAGGCATACAAGCCGATTTCGAAGGCTTTCCGCAGCGCGATGAATACCGCCGGACCGGTTACCGTGAAGCTGCTGGATGGATTGATCGATGTATTGGGCCTGGCGCAAACCATCTATCACTATGGCACCGCGCTCACAGTTGCCCAGACCATCGGACTGTCGCCGGCCAAGGTGCTCGACAAGCTGGTCGGCGTCAATGAAACCTCGCTCGGCGCAGTCAAAGACCTGCTGACCTTCAACAGTGCCTACAACGTCATCAAGTTGAATGATGACGATGCCGACCTCAGTACGCCGGGCACCGCGGCGGCCATCATCCATCTGGCGCAATGGTTTACCTTTACCCAGAAAAAAGATCCCAATTCAGCCAATCTGGATGGCTTGAAGGGAGACCGGATGGCGCAGGCAACGGTGGATTCGCTGGACGGTTTTTCCAAAAACCGCAGCACGGTAGATGGCGGCCCGGCCAAGAATTTTCCCGAAATGATGTACCTGACCCCGTTTGTGGTCGACCCGACCCGGTTCATTCCTTATCAGAATGGCGCCTTGCTGATGTACCTGTGGCATCGGGGCGGCACCGAATTGAAGCATATCGGTGTCAATAAGAAGACCTGGAGCGCGATGGATGGCACCGGATTTTTCGGCATTGCGATTTTCTGGATCAGTATCCTCGGCATTCCGATTCCGATCCCGATTCCATTTCCATTCATTCCGATGGGATGGGGCGCTGCGCAAGCCGGTCCGAGCAGTGATCTCAGTCCCACTAACAATTTTGGCACCGCGGCCAGCGATGCCTATGGCGGCGTATATGAAAACGTCCATACGGTTGGCGCGGCCGGCATCCAGCGCACGAAGGGCGCCGGCGCCACGCTCGATGCCAAGGCCGGGTTGCGCACCTATTTCGACATCAAGAAGGTCGACAAGGATAATCTGGTCGGGCCATCGCTGATTCTGGAAGTGGAAAAAGCTGATAGCAAAATCCCGACCAGCAACAAGCTGTCGGGCGGCCAGCTGGCATTGACCAACGGCACCAGGAGCGGCTACATGCGCAGCCTGTCCAAGGCGGAAATCTATTTTTCGCGTCCGAAGAAACTCTGGGCGCGCAGCGACAGCAAGGCGGAGCTGGGCAGTCTGTACAGCCCGTACTGGCAAGCCCGGCTGGCGCCCAATAATTTCCTCGAACAATACGCGTCGATGTCGTACCACCTATGGTAAGCCGACCGACCCCCTCCCGCGGACAAGCCATGGTCGAGTTATTGATCGTGGCCGGTTTCGTGCTGGTGCCGCTGTTTCTGGCGATTCCGCTGCTGGGGAAGTATCTCGACGTGCGCGCGGCCGCAGTGCAGACCTCGCGCTACGCTGCCTGGGAACGCACGGTCTGGTTCGGTGGCGATGCCGCGTCCAGTCTGGGCTGGTTTGGCGTCAGCAAGAAATGGCAAGCCAATGAAAAATCCGACGATCAGATCCGCCGCGAACTCAACGTGCGCTACCTGTCCGAAACCGGCGCCACCGATGCATTTTCCAATACCGACCGCAGTGCAGGCAGTTTCAAGGGCGGTACCAAAACGCTGTGGCAAGACCGTACCGGCGCGCCACTGCTGGCGAACTACAGCGATACCCAGAACACGGTCAACAACAGCCTGGCGCCCGGCACCCTGAACGTGATCCTCGATCCGATTGCCAACTTCGCCTCGACGCTCGGGCCGTTTGTGCTGGAAATGAATGGCGAGTACGCGGCCAAGGTCACCATCAAGGTCAAGGATATCGATTTCGATCATTTCCTGGCCAAGACGTCGACTGCCAATTTCAGTGAAACCAATGTATTGCTGGCCAATGGCTGGAGCGCGAATGGCCCGGATAACGATGGAAAGACCGGCGTCAAGCAACAAAGCAAGGGCTTGGTGCCGACCTCGATTCTGGCGGCCGACATCGGCGGCGTGAAGATCATGGATTATGTGCTGGGCGCGCTATCGGTATTTTTGCCGGAAGCGTCAAAACTGGAACCAGGCAAGATCGAGCCTGAAGTCGTGCCGGCGGATCGCCTGAAATAACATGCAAAACGTCCAACCCAAACATGGCACACAGCGCGCGCGCCGGCAGGCTTTGCTGACCCTGCTGGCGTCGGTGAGCCTGCTGCTGTCGGGTGAGCTGGCGGCAGCGGAGCTGGACTGCCCGCATTTTGCCGAACCGAAGGCGCGCGTGCAGTGGGTTGCACCCTTCATGCTGTATAACGGCGTGCCGATGAGCGTCAAGCGGTTCGACAGTGAACAAAAGCCGGCCGACATCCTCGCGTTTTATCGGCAGACCTGGAAGGCAGCGTCGGCTTCAGCTGCGCCGCAGGAGTATCTGGTCGAACCGTGGCAAACGATTGCGGTTGTGCGCGGCAAATGCTTTTTCACGGTGCAGGTGCAAGCGGCGGGAAATGGCTCGACCGGGCTGTTGAGCGCCACCCAGGCATCCGATCAGCCGCGCGTGCGGCCCGCCGACAAGGTGTTGCCGATGATGTCGGGAAGTACCGTCATCAACGATATCGAGCATCGCGACGATGGCAAGAATGCGCGCACGCTCTTGCTGAGCAATTCTTTTTCTGCCGAGTCGAATGCCGATTTTTATCGCCAGAATCTGACGGATCAGGGCTGGAAAGCGGTCAGCAGTTACCAGATGACCACCAGGCATGGCCCTGGCATTACGCTGGTGATGAAGCGCGGGCTGGCCGAAGCCAGCCTGGTGTTTACCCGCAACGGCACCAATACCATGGTGCTGGCCAACCTGGTGGATCGGCCATGATGACGCACATGCCAAAGCGACCATTGCCGGCGCGCCGTCGCATGCGCGGCCAGTCCACGATTGAATATCTGGTGGTGCTGATGGTCGGCGTCATCGTGCTGGTAACCGGCAACGATCCGCCGATACAGAAACTGGCCACGGCGATTCGCGATTACTACACCGATTATTCGTATGCGATTTCAATCTCGTCGATGCCGAACTGCTTCAACTCGGCAGGAGTCGGGCCAGTCACGGTCAGTGTCGACAAATGCGTCGACTTGAAAGATCCGGAGTGGCCGGTCGATGTGTCGTTCGATTAAGCATGAAAATTGTAAGGTACGGGTTTTTCTCGAAGAGAAAAACGCAATGCAAACGTTATTTATTTTAGGCAGGGTCATATAACTTGAAAATCCAACGCCCCAATATCAAGATCAACAAAACCTGGTTGATGCTTATCGTGGCCATCGTGTTGAGCTTGCTGACGACCTGGCTGACCTTGCAATACCTGCAGTTCAAGGAACAGAGCATGGAGGAGGAGATCACCGCACGCTCGCAAAAAGAGCAGGGCAGCGTGGTCGCGGTGGTGGTGCCCGTCCAGGCGCTGTTGCCAGGCGCTGTGCTTGCCGAAAACATGGTTGCGTCGCGCAATGTACCGGCCGATTTCGTGTATGACGACACCATTACGGTTGCGCAGTTCGAAGCGTTCAAGGGCCATGCGCTGATCCGCCAGGTCGAGCGCGGCAAGCCGTTGCGCCGGGCCGATGTGCGCGAACTGTTCGCAGACTTTTCCGGCACGCTGAAAGCCGGCAAGCGGGCCATGACCCTCAATGTCGATGAAATCAATTCGGTGTCGCACATGATCGAGCCCGGCAATCTGGTTGATCTGATGCTGGTGATCGCCGGCAGCGGCGAAGGTTCGACCAACCAGACGGTGGTGCCGTTCCTGGACCAGGTCCGGGTGCTTGCCACCGGCCAGAAGATTACCCACGATGATCCTGCGACCCAGGCCGCCGGTGGCGAGCGGCGCAAGATCAGCTACAGCAATTTCACGCTGGAAGTCACGCCAACCCAGGCAGCACGCCTGGCGCTGGCCACCGAGCTGGGCAAGATCCGCGCGGTGCTGCGCAATGAAAACGACCGGCAGACAGTCGATTACGAGTCGGTCACATCCACCAACCTGCTGGAAGACATCCGCGAGCGCGAACGCCGCACGGCGCTGGCCCGCCCACGCACCAGCACCCGCAGTGCCGGCCAGACTGCTTACGTCGAGTACTTCATCGGCGGCAAGGGCAGCGATGCAGTGGCGCCGATGATCAATGTGCCGATGCCGGCCGCACTGCTGGGCGCACCCACCGCCGCGCCTGCAGCGGCGGACGCCGCAGCGGCTCGGCCCGCGTTGCCGCAGAACCTGACCGACCTCATCAAGCTCAGCGCCGGCAGCAATGCCGCATCTTCCAAGTAAAGTAGAGAAAAAATGTCCAAACGTCTCCTCACACTCAGCTTCTGGTGCTTGCTGGCCATGGCCGGTATCGCGCATGCGCAGGAAAAGCCGGCTGAAACCAGAAACAGTGAAATCCTGATGTTCGTCGGCGAGGTGAAAACCTTGAATGTCGACCGGATTCACCGGATCGCGGTCGGCAATGGCAAGCTGTTTACCACCTCGGTGCTCGGCAACAAGGAATTGTTGCTGATTGCCGAAGCCGCCGGCGATTCCTCGCTGGTGATCTGGTCCGACAGCAACCGCAAAACCATTTACACGGTGCGTATCAGCCCGCGCGACGCCGGTGACGCCCACCGCAACGTCAAGGCCATGCTGGGCGATATCGCCGGCATTCAAGTGACGCCGGTCGGGCCGAACGTGATCATCAGCGGTGCCGCCAGCAAGGAAAATCTGGCGCGTATCGGCACCGCGGTGAAAATGTATCCGCAGGCGACCAGTCTGGTGCGCGAAGAAGAAGTATCGATGAAGAAGATGATTTACATGAAGGTGCAAATCATCGAAATGAAAAAATCGGTGCTGGAAAACATCGGCTTGCAGTGGCCTGGTTCGGCTGCCGGGCCGATGCTGGGATTTGCCGGCAATTTCGGCAGCGACCGTCCGCAGACACAGGGTGCGCTCAAGGGCATCCTGCCGATGCCCAACAGTGGCTTGCTCACGTATCTGGGCCTGTCAACGCTGATCAACACGACGATTAATCTGGCCAAGAACAATGGCGACGTGTACACGCTGGCCGAACCGGAACTGTCGGCGCGCAGCGGTGGCGAAGCCAAATTCCTGGCCGGCGGCCAGATCCCGTTGCCGGCCACTTCTGCGCTAGGCGGCGGTTCGGTCGAATTCAAGGATTACGGCATCCGGCTGGCAATCAAGCCGATCGCCGATGACAACGGCAATATCATTGCCTCGATCAAGACCGAGATCAGCAGCATTGATTCATCGGTACAGGTGCAAGGCATTCCAGGCTTTTTGACGCGGCAGTCGGAAACCGAAATCAATGTCAAGAATGGCCAGACGATCGTCATGTCGGGCCTGGTCAATACCGAAATGTCCAACGATGCCACCAAGGTTCCCGGGATCGGTAACGTGCCGGTGCTGGGCCGCCTGTTCCGTTCCGACAGCTTCCGGTCGGGCCGTACCGACCTGGTGATCCTGGTCACGCCGACCATCAGCGATCCGTCATCGACCATCAACCGCGAGCGCATCGACAAGGGTATGGACATGCGCGAGCGTTTCGAACGCAAACTGAGCAATCAAGACATCATCGACTAAGGGTTCAGCATGTTGCTTATCGCCGTCACGACGCCCAAGGGCCAGCGCACCGAGGAAGAATGCACGATTGACAGTTGCACCATCGGCAAAAGCGATGAAAACCGGATCATGCTGCAAGGCTGGACGGTCGGACGCGCGCATGCCACGATTCATCGCCGCAAGGATGGCGTGTATGTGCAGGATCATGGCACGTCGGCCGGCACCCGGGTCAACCAGCAAAAGATTGCCGACATCTACGGGCCGCTCAAGCCGGGCGATGAAATCACGATTTGCGACTACCAGCTGCAGGTGCTCGATCTGGAGCCGCAAGCCGTACCGGCGCCTGCAGTGACAGCCGACCAGGCAACGCCGGTCGCGGTGAAGGCTGTCGCCGAGCCGGTGCCGGCAGTCGCGCAGCCGAGTGCCGCGCAAATCCAGGAAACGATTGCGGTACTGAAAAACCTGCACCTGCAGCTGATCAAGCAAATGGATTTGCGGCGGGTGGATGTGAACCGCCAAAGCGAGGATGAATTGCGCGACAACACCCGCGCGATGCTGCAGGAAATCGTTGCAGCTGACAAAAGCATCCCGGCGCATCTGGACCGCGCGACGCTGGTCAAGCGGGTGCTGGATGAAGTGGTGGGACTGGGGCCGCTGGAAGACTTGCTGGCCGATGAATCGGTATCGGAAATCATGGTCAACAGCTTCGATGAAATTTTCATCGAGCGCAAAGGCCAGCTATTAAAATCGGAGATCACCTTCACCAGCAACCAGTCGGTGCTGTCGGCAATCGAGCGTATCGTGACGCCGATCGGCAGGCGCATCGATGAAAGCTCGCCGATGGTGGATGCCCGCCTGAAGGATGGCTCGCGGGTCAATGCCGTGATTCCGCCGCTGGCGCTCAAAGGCGCCAATATCACGATCCGTAAATTTTCCAAGAAAAAGCTGGTCGGCGAGGATCTGATCAAGTTCGGTTCGATGACCCCGGTAATGTTGAACTTCCTGAAAACCATTGTCGAGGAAAAAGCCAACATCATCATTTCCGGCGGCACCGGCTCCGGCAAGACCACGCTGTTGAATGTGATGTCCAACTACATTCCGCTCGACGAGCGCATCGTGACTGTCGAGGATGCAGCCGAATTGCAGCTCGGGCAACCGAATCTGGTCGGCCTGGAATCGCGTCCGGCCAATGCCGAGGGTAAGGGACTGGTCACGATTCGCGACCTGGTCAAGAACTGCCTGCGCATGCGCCCGGACCGGATCGTGGTCGGCGAGTGCCGCGGCGGCGAGGCGCTCGATATGCTCACCGCAATGAATACCGGCCACGATGGCTCGCTGACCACCGCCCATGCCAATACGCCGCGCGATTGCCTGGCGCGTATCGAAGTGATGGTGATGATGGCGGGCATGGATCTGCCGATCCGGGCCATCCGCGAACAGATCGCCTCGGCGGTGCGTTTCATCGTGCAGCAGAACCGCTTTTCCTGCGGCACCCGCAAGATCACCCACATTACCGAGATCACCGGCATGGAAGGCGACGTGATCCAGCTGCAGGATATCTACCTGTACAAGCGCGAAGGCTTCGGGCCGGACGGCAAGGTGCGCGGCCAGCATGTCGCCACCGGCCAGATTCCGGAATTTTATGAAGAGCTGGCCAGCCGCGGTCTGGAAATCGACTTCAACATGTTTGCGGAGGGCAAACGGCTGTGAACAACAGTTTAGGACTGATCCTGGCGGTTGGCCTGCTGACCGCGTTCGCGCTGATCTGGCTGGTGATGCAGGGCGTGCAGGCGGTGCTGGCGCGGCAGAAATCCGCGCTCGAGGCATCGACCCGCACCACGCTGGCCGACATGTTCATCTTCCTCGACGCGACCCAGATCTTTTATTACAACGTTGCCGCGCTGATCGTGCTGCCGACGCTGGTCTGGCTGTTTACCGGCAACCCGGTGTTCGTCACCTTCACCGCGGTGGCGACCCTGGTTTTGCCAAAGTACTATATCAACAGCCTTTCCGTCAGGCGCTTGAAGCGCTTCGAGGAACAGTTGCCGGATGCGCTGTTGATGGTGTCCGGCGCGATGCGCGCCGGCGCCAGTCTGAATGTGGCGATGGAATCGATGGTCAAGGAACAAAAGCCTCCCTTGAGCCAGGAGTTTGAACTGATGCTGCGCGAGCAGCGCCTCGGCGTCGATTTCGACACGGCACTGGTCAACATGGAAAAGCGCAATCCGCTGCAGGATTTTTCGCTGGTGGTGTCGGGTCTGCGCATCTCGCGCGAAGTCGGCGGCAATCTGGCTGAAATCCTCGAATCGCTGTCGACCACCCTGCGCGAAAAGGCCACCATGGAAGGCAAGATCCGCAGCCTGACCGCGCAGGGAAAAATGCAGGGCATCATCATGTCCTGCCTGCCGCTACTGATGATGGCGGCACTGAACTGGATCGAGCCGGTCGCCATGGGCACCATGTTTACCACGCTGTTCGGCTGGGTCACGTTGACGATCATCCTGGTCATGATCACCATCGGCTACCTGTTCATCCGCAAGATCACGACCATCGACGTTTAACCGGAAATCGCATGATGCTCTCGAATTCCCTCATCGCTCTCGTCATCGGCGTCTCTGCCGGTATTTCGATCTTGCTGGTGAGTTACAGCCTGTCACGCCTCAAATCGCAAGTGCCCAGGCAAGAGCGGGAGTACATGGACCCGCTGCCGCCGGTCTTGCGCATGTCATGGCCGGTGATCACCTTCATCGAATACCATTTCTGCTCGCGCCTGCCGCCGGCCTGGCTGGAAAAAGCGCACAAGCGCCTGCAGGAAACCGGGGTCGGCTATATCCTGACTGCCGAGCAGTATTACGCAGTGCGGATTTTTTCGACCATCGTCGCTTTCCTGCTGACGCTGTTCTGCCTCAAGGCGCTGGATCATTCCTCGCCCGGCATGCTGATCGGCATCACGCTGCTCGGCAATTTTTACCCGCAACTCTGGCTGCGCGATGTGCGCGCCCGCCGCGAAAAGGAAATCCTGAAAGCGTTGCCGGTCTATCTGGACTTCATCACGCTGGCAGTCGAAGCCGGCCTGAACCTGACCGGCGCCATCAAGCAGGCGATGGACAAGGGGCCGGCGGGCGCGCTGCGCAATGAATTCCAGATGATCACGCGCGACTTGCGGGCCGGCGTGCCGCGCGCCGATGCCTTGCGCCGCATGGAAAACCGTCTGAACATGAAAGCCATCACCAGTTTTGTCGGCACCGTGATCCAGGCCGAAAAAATGGGTGCATCGGTGGGTGCGGCATTGCGGGTGCAATCCCAGCAACGCCGCATCGAGCGTTTCCAGCGGGCCGAAAAACTGGCCATGGAAGCGCCCGTCAAGCTGATCCTGCCGCTGATCGCATTCATCTTTCCGGTGACCTTCATCGTGCTGGCGTTCCCGATCGTGGTGAAGTTCATGCAGGAAGGCATGCTGTGAAACTGGGCGCCATCTATCTTCGCGATCAATGCCTGCTGCCGCGCGTCTGGGATGCGGTCAGCGCATGGGAGCGAACCCGTGGCCTGCTGGGCCGTGCACCACTGCAAGCCGGCGAAGGCATGCTGATCCGGCAATGCCGGATGGTGCATACGGTTGGCATGAACTATCGCCTCGACCTGGCTTTTCTGGACAGTCGCGGCCTGGTGCGCAAGCTGGTGCAGAATATTGCGCCGTGCCGCCTGGCCGGCAGCCTGCAGGCGTGCGCCACTTTGGAGCTGGCGCCCGGCACGCTGCAGCGACTCGGTCTGCGCGAAGGCGATCAACTCGCTTGGCGTGAGGGTGCGCCATGATGCGGTTTTTCCAATGGCAGGTCAGCTTGTTATACGTCTTCGTTGCGGCAGGATGCGCAGTGCTGCCGCAAGATCCGGGCAGCCTGTATGACCAGCGCCGCGCAGCACAGGTGGCGTATGCGGGAGAACAGGATGAGCGCGCCGAGAAACTGTTGCTGGGCTTGTCGCGCGCCGCGCCGAATGATCCCGAAACCTGGTTTTATCTGGGCAACCTCTATGCCCGCACCAATCGGCCGGAACAGGCGACCCAGGCATATCAGAAAGCCCTGATGCTCAACAGCGGCGACGCCAAGGCATGGCATAACATCGGCGTGGTCCGGCTGCGCGAAGCCTGGGCTGCGTTCATTCAAGCTCACAACCTTTCAGCCGCTGGCGACCCGATGCATGCCAAGCTGGAAGGCTTGATCAATGCGATGGAAAAGATTCCGCTGGAAGGCTTGCGCCGCACCGGCACTGCAACACCTGCCGTGCCGCCAGCGACAGGCACCTCCCCGACGCCGGCCACTCCTGCGGCAGCTGGCGCCAAGAAATGACCCGGCGCGCCTATACTTGCGTTCCTTGCGGGCGTCGCTACCAGGGTGGCCAGGCCATCGCCGAATACATTTATGTATTCCCGATCCTGATCCTGCTGATCATGGGTGCGATCCAGTTCGGCTTCATCTACCAGACCAAGGCCACGCTCAATTACGCGACCTTTGCCGCGACCCGCCACGGCGCACTGAATTACGGCGCAATGGCCTCCATCGTCGACGGTTTGACGTCCGGCATGATGCCGTTGTTTACCCATAGCGGCAGCACTGGCGGCGACCGCAACCTGACGCTGTTGAAGAATGCCTGGAAACTGGCCAACCTGCAGATGACCGATCCCCAACTGACCATCATTACTATCGTTAATCCGACCTCGGCGGCGCTCGGTGCTTATCAAAGCAAGTCGGAAGCCGGCAATGAGATTCCCAACGATAACCTGATGTACCGGCCCACCGATATTTCAGGCGGCGGCATGAATATCCAGGATGCCAACCTGCTCAAGGTGCGGGTGACCTATTGCTACCGGATGGCGGTGCCGATTCTGAACAAGCTGATTTACAACCTGGTCATCGATCCGCCGCCAACGCCAGTGGTGGGAAATACTGCCGCCGACATGCTGGCCTCGGCCGGCGCCGGCGCCACCGGCAGGCGCTGCACGGGTCTTGCGAACGAATACCGGATACCAATCACCGCCGAAGCGGTGGTGCGCATGCAAACGCCGTTTCGTAATCCCGGCAAATGGGTGGGGCCATGAACGCAACCAGTTTCGATACGTTGCCGGCACCAGCCCGTACCCGGCTGTTTTCGCTGCGCGGACGGCTCGGCCGCGCCCGTTACATAACCTATTGCATAGGTTCGATCGTGCTGGCTTTTCTGTTCATGTACCTGGCCGGATTAATGCTGGTGTTGTCGGGCGGCTTTGGACGGATGCTGTATATCGTGGTCAGCGTGCTGCTGTTCTATTGCTTGCTGCCGCTGGTGTTTACCGTGCTGACCATTAAAAGATCACACGATTTCAATGTTGGCGGCTGGCTGGCTTTGTTGCTGCTGGTCCCGGTGGTGAACATGGTGTTCTGGTTCATTCCCGGCAGCCGCGATGAAAATCGCTACGGCCCGGTGCCGCCGCCGCCATCGACCGGCATCAAGCTGGCCGCGGTGATTCTCCCGCTGTTGCTGTTCAGTGTCTTTCTCGCGACCGGAGGGCCGCGCATGACCGAGCGACAAAATCCTGCTTCCGCTTCGCCACCGGCCACTTCAATCAAGCCCTATACGCCATGAACCTGACAGAAATCTCTACCGTCGCTGCCGAATTTGCGGCACGCTTTCCAGGCATTGCCGGCCAGCTGGGGCCATCTCACCTAACATCGCTGCTCGATGGTGCCTCGGTACTGGAAGTGGCTGCCGGCCGGACTCTGATCCGCGATCGCATGCCGGTGGATTACCTGTACTTTGTCCTCGACGGCAAGCTCGGTGTCTATGTCGAGGAGGCAGGGAAATCGATGCGCCTGAACACCATCAATCCGGGCGAATGGATGGGCGAAATCTCGGTGCTCAGCGGCGAGCTTCTGGCCAGCGCCACCATCGTCACTGATACCGGCTGCAAGCTGGTGAGAATCCACCACCAGACATTCTCCAGGCTGATTGCACAAGATGAGGTGGTTGCCAAAGTTTTGCTTGAGAATTTCATCGAATTGATGGCAAAGCACTTCCGCACGCCGATTGCCAACGGATAAAACCCAGAAAAGCCAAACTCATGGACCTGAAATTTTTCCTCAAGAACTTGCCGGCGTTTGAAGATTTCAATACCCGGCATCTCGATATCCTGGCATCCCAACTCATCGTCACGCCGCAGGAAGGGGGGCATGTCTTCATCCGCCAGGGTGAGCAGGGAGACGCACTGTACCTGCTGCTGCAGGGCGCGGTTCATGTCAGCCGGCATGATCGGGCAGGCGGGGAAGAATATGACGTGCGCGAACTGTCGGATGGCGAAATGTTCGGCATGCTGTCGCTGATCGACGACTTGCCGGCATCGGCGACCTGTACCGCCAGAGGGCCGGTCACGACGGCGGCGCTGACACGCGACGCATTCCAGCGCCTGTTCAGCGAGGCCTCCCCGATCGGCCACCACCTGCACTACATGGTCGCGGTACAGATGGCACGCGATATGCAAGAGGCAAACCGGCGTTCGCGCGCAGCGCTTGCCAAGGCCTGACGGATACCGGTCGCCTGTGACAATTTTCCCTACCGCTCTCCCGAAGCTGCGTCGCGCGTACCGCATGCCGCTCGGCCTGCTGTTGCTGCAGGCATGGGCATTCGCAGCTGAAGCACCGGTTACGCCGGGCAGCGTGCAGGAAACCCTGGCCGGCAAGCCGCGCCAGTTCAGCACGCCGCCGCAAGTGGTGCTGCCGGTGCAGCCGGCGCCGTCACAGCATGATCCGAAGGCCCGCCGGTTTCGCGTCAACGCATTCGACATGTCCGGCAATACCGTCTACAAAAAGCGCTTGCTGAAGACCTTGCTGGAGCGCTTTGTCGACATGGAATTGAATCTGCACGACCTGAACAAGGCTGCCGACACGATTACTGCCTACTATCACGACCACGGCTATACGTTGGCCCGTGCCGTCATTCCGGCCCAGAAAATCGTCAATGGCGTGGTCAACATCCATATCGTCGAGGGCCGCATCGGCAGACTGCGCTTTACCGGCAACCAGCGCTTTTCATCCGCCTTTCTCGCTGCGCGCACCGGCCTGCTGCAGCCGGACATGCTGGTCACCACCGACCGGCTGGAAAACAATCTGCTGCTGTTGAATGATATTCCGGGGCTGTCCGCCAAAGTGGTGCTGGAGCCGGGTGCCGAATTTGGCGCTACCAATGCCGAAATCGTCGTGACGGAGAAACTGGTCGGCGGCAGCATCGGCGTCAACAATTACGGACGCCGGGAAACCGGCCAGGACAAGCTGGAAGCTGCGCTCAATATCAATTCGCCGCTGGGCTGGGGCGACCAGCTGGCATTGACGGGATCGAGCACGCAGCACCAGCTGGTGCGTTACTGGAAAGCCGGCTATTCGCTGCCCGTCAATACCGTCGGCACCCGGCTTGCGCTCGGCGCGTCCAAGGCTGCCTATGAAGTCAGCGGCGCGCTGGCGGTGCTTGGCATCGGCGGCGAGATCCGCACGACCGAGCTGGGTATCAGCCATCCGTTTATACGCAGCCGCAAGGCCAGTCAATCGATCAATGTCGGGGTCAGGCGCAGCCACCTGGTGCAAAGCGCGCTGGGCGCCACGGTCTCCGACCACACGATCAGCGTGCTGAGCGCGGCTTACCTGATCAACCAGATCCACGATGACAGTGCCGTGACCAATGCCAGCCTTGGCCTGGTCACCAATTTCAAGAGTGTCAAAACGCCGACCCAGCAAAATGCGGTGTATGCGCGCATGGAACTGGACATCAACCATACGGCGCCGTTCGTGCAGAACTGGGATCTGTACCTGCGGGGCAATCTGGTGCGCAGTCGGGACATGCTGCCCGACACCGAAAAATTTTCGCTGGGCGGACCGGGCAGCGTGCGCGCGTTCCGTTCTTCCGAAGTGCGCGGCGACAGCGGCTATCTGGCAACGGTCGAACTGCGCCGGCCGTTTGCGCTGGCCGGGCGCATGGGCACATTGCGCGTCACCGCCGATGCCGGCGAAGTGATTTACAAGATGCCGGGCTTTCGTGACAGCCGGGAACGATTACGCAGTGCCGGACTGGGCGCGACGATTTACCCGTTCAAGGGCGTGACGGCATCCATTGATGCCGCCACGCCGGTGGGCAACGGCTATGCGGCGTCTGACGGTAAAAATAACAGGGTCTGGGTCAATGTCAGCGCCAGTTTTTAAACCTACTAGATTATCGTTGCTGCTGGGCATAGCCCTGCTGCACCATGCTGCCAGCCATGCCCAGCTGCCCGCAGGCGCCACTGTGGTCGGCGGCAGCGCATCGGTCAGCCAGTCGGGCCAGAACCAGGTGATCAACCAGGGCACGGCACGCGCGATTATCGATTGGCAGAATTTTTCGATCGGCGCCGGCAACAGTGTCCGCATCAACCAGCCGAATGCCGCGTCGATCATGCTCAACAGGGTAGTGGGCGGCAATCCGTCCAGCATCCTTGGCAACCTGTCAGCCAATGGCCAGGTATTCCTGGTCAACCCGTTCGGCATCTATTTCGGCCCCGGCGCAACAGTCGATGTCGGCAGCCTGATCGCCACCACGATGGCTATCCGCAATGAGGATTTCATGGCGGGCAATTTCGTTTTCAACCGCGATAGCAGCTCGGCGGCGCGGCGCGAAGTGATCAATGCCGGCGTGCTCAAGGCGCGCGAAGGCGGCTACGTGGTATTGGCGGGTGACTATGCCGCCAACAGCGGCGTGATCCAGGCCCGGCTCGGTACGGCGGCGCTGGCGTCCGGCAGCAGGATGACGCTCGATCTTGCCGGTGACAGCATGATCAATTTCACTGTCAATGAAAAGACGGTCGCGGATCTGTCCGGCGTCGACAATAGCGGCCAGCTGCTGGCCGACGGCGGCCGGGCGATCATGACGGCATCGGTGGCGCGCGATCTGACCACCGCCACCGTCAACAATAGCGGCCTGATCCGCGCTCACAGCACGGTTGAGCGCGACGGTGAAATTTATCTGTCGGCCGACGGCGGCAATACCCAGGTCAGCGGCACGCTGGACGCCAGCGGCATGGCGGCCGGGCGCCGGGGCGGCAGCATTGATGTGCTCGGCAACCGGGTGGCGCTGGTCGATCAGGCGAAGCTGGACGCGTCGGGTGACGCCGGTGGCGGCAGCGTGCATGTCGGCGGCAATTATCAGGGCCAGGGTCCGCGACCGAATGCCCGCAGCGCCTATGTCGGCCGGGAGGTGACGATTGCCGCCGATGCACTTGGCGTTGGTCGTGGCGGTCAGGTGGTGGTGTGGTCGGATGACACCACGCGCTATGCCGGCAGCATTTCCGCCCGGGGCGGCGCCCAGGGCGGCGATGGCGGCAGCGTCGAAGTGTCGGGCAAGGCGATACTGAATTTCAACGGCACCGTGGATACCACGGCCGCGCGCGGCAAAGCCGGCCATCTGCTGCTGGACCCGTCGGATATCGAAATTCTGACGGCAGTCGATGCCGCAACCGCGGACATGACGGGCAGTTCGCCGTTTAGCGACGCGACCAATAACGGTGGCACCTCGCGCATGACTGTTGCGGCGCTGGAGACGGCGCTGGCCGGCGGCAATGTGACGGTCAGCACGAGCACGGCCAGCGGCACCGCACCCAAGGGCGGCACCATCACCATCGATGACGGCGCCGGCGGCGGCGTGCAGTGGAGCAGCGGCAACACGTTGCGCCTGCAAGCCAACAACCAGATAGTGATCAACTCGACGGTCGAAGGTTATAACGGCAGCCTGTGGCTCGATGCGGCCGGCGGCGCGGTGCAGAAAGCTGGTACCGTTCTCGGCGCCAACTCGCTGCTGCTGACCGGTGCCGGCAACTGGGATCTGGCCGGAGTCGGTACCAGCGGTTTCATCAACAGCTACAACCAGGTCAATACATTTGCTGCCAATATCAACGGCGGCTTGCTACGTTTTAGCAATAACAAGAATTTCACGGTCGGCACCATCGGCACGGTCAGCGGCATCAATCACACCAATGGCATTACCCAGCTTTATCTGGACCGCAACAATGGCGCGTTACAGCTGGCGCAAGGCATCAATTCCAGCCACCTCTATATGCGGGCGTCCGGCGGCGTGAGCCAGACCGGCGGCAGCATCGTTGCCGATACATTGGGACTGGCAGGGGGGGCCGCCACCTTGAATCAAGCCGGCAATAATGTGAGGGTGCTTGCCGCCAATATCGACGGCGCACTCAGTTACACGGATGCCAATGCGCTGACGATTGGTTCGGCCAGCGGGGTTAATGGCATTGCCACCAACAATAAGAATGTCACGCTGACCACTGGCGACGCCCCCGGCTTCAACAATACCAAACTGCCGGATGGCGACGGCACCAGCGGCACCAATCCCGCCAGCCTGATGCTGCGGGAAAGTATCAATGCCGGCACCGGCACGATCCAGATTACGGCTGGCGCGGGCGGCGTGTACCAGCGTCGTGATATTGATTCCGGAACCAACCAGCCGCTTGCGGCTGGATCACTGACTGCCGGCAATCTGCTGTTGAAAGGCACGAGTTCGAGCAAAGTTACGCCATTCATTCTGAACAATGCCAAGAATCTGGTCGGCACCATGGCCGCGACTGCCAATGGGTCGATCAGCTACACCGGCGGCCCGTTGACGGTGGGTACCGTCGGTGGCGTCAGCGGCATCACTGCCACATCGAACACCATCGTCACGCCCGCCGGTGTGGATAGCAGCGGGCGCGCCACGCCGGATATTTACAACGACAACAATATTTCGCTATCGGTTGGCGGCAACCTGAACATCAACCAGAACATCAATGCCGCCACCACCACCGGTTCCGGTGCGGTGACCATCGGCGTCGGCGGCGATTTCACCGCCAGCACCGCGACCGGCAAGCGCATCGATGCCAATACGCTCGGCGTATTTGGCGACGACTTGCAAGGCACGTTCCTGCTGGAGACCAAGGTTTCCTCGCTGGCCGCCGCCGGCGGCAAGATGATGTGGATCGATAACACGGCGCAGACCGGCGAATTGACCGCGATCGGCATCGGCGCGCCGGCTGCCAATTCCAGCGCCACCAATAACGGCAGCACGGTTACGGTCGCCAGCGCCAGCAAGCCGGTCGGTGATTTTTATCTGGCCACCGGCGGCGCGCTCAATGTGATCAAGCTGATCAGCCAGGGCGACAACCTGCTGCTGCGTGCCAACTCGCTCAATATTCTGCTCGATGCCGCCACCAAAGATGGCGCGCGCATCATGCTGCAGCCCCTGAATCCGGCTAACCGGATTGGCATCAATAACGGCAGCGATACCGACTTCACCGCAGATACCAATTATGACGCCGGCACCCTGCTCAAGTTCATCAACCCGACCGCCACGTTCTTTTTTGGCACGCCGCAAAATACCATTCTCAGTGATGCCAACGTACACCTGAGTGCCAAGAACATCCATACCGGCGATATCCACATCGGCTCCGATGGCCCATTCAATCTCGGCTATCGCAGCCTGTCGGCGCAGACTTCCGGCAGCATCGTTGCCCACAATGTCGGACCGTTGTACAACCTCCGGCTGGCAGCGCCCAACCTGACCATCAATGGCTTCGAAACTTTCGGTCCGCAGCTGCATTTCTTCAGCAACAACCTGAGTCTGCCCGGCACCGCGGACAAGTATGTCAATCCGAACAAGCCGGACATCACGCTGCGCACCCTGAATGATGAAACGGTCTGGATTGGCCTCGCGCCCAACAGCAAGTCGCGACCGGAAGAAAAGCAAATTCTGTCGACCACGATACAGAAGCTTCCAGACGGCAGCACGATCATCATCAGTGGCAGTACCGATTACCCGTTCCCGAGCGGCGGCGCCGGATACGGCGATATTCACGTGCCGTGGAACGACGGCATCGGTGTCGGACTGGGCAACCGCAAGCTGGTGCTGTCGACTGGCAAAGGTGTCTATACCTACGGCCCGACGCCAGCCTATACCAAGAAAACCGACGGCGGCACCAGCGGCGGTTTGTGGAAGGGATGCCAGGATTTGACCACCTGCCAGGGAACCAATCCCAGCCCGTACCCTGATCCGGTGCCGGTCGATGGCGGCGGCGGCGGCGGCGGTGGCAGTCCCGGCGACAACGGCAATCCGAGTACTCCCGATCAAGGTGGATGCGCCGGCTGTCCGCCCGCGCCACCCAATACCGACCCCTTCCCACCTGATACCAAACCCTCCAATGATGGTGGCGGGATTGGCGGCGACGGCAATGGCGATGGCGGCAATAACAATGGCGGCGGCGGTTCCGGTTCGGGTACCGGCGGCAATGGTGACGGCAGCGGCGATGGCGGCGGTGGAAACGGCGGCGGTGGTGACGGCAGCGGCGACGGTGGCAATGGCGGTGGCGGTTCCGGTTCGGGCACCGGCGGCACGGGTGATGGCGGCGGCGATGCTGGCGGCGGTTCCGGCGGTGGCGGTGATGGAACGGGTGGCGACGGCAATGGCGGCGGTTCCGGTTCAGGTACGGGCGGCGATGGCGGCGGCGGCGATGGTGGCGGCGGCACCGGTGGCGGTGGTGACGGCAGCGGCGACGGTGGCAATGGCGGTGGCGGTTCCGGTTCGGGCACCGGCGGCAATGGTGATGGCGGCGGCGACGGTGGCGCAGGTACCGGCGGTGGTGGCGACGGCAGCGGTAACGGCAGTGCTGATGGCAAAGGCGATGGCAGTGGCGCCGGTACAGGTACCGATGACGGCAAGGGAGCTGGGGGCAACGGCAATGCCAATGGCGGTGGCGATGGTGGTGCCGATACCAACGGCGGTGGGGATGGCGGCGGTGGCAAAGGCACTGGTGCTGGCGGCGCAACCAATGACGATGGCGGGGCAGGAACTGGTGGCACTGGTGACGGCGGCGGCGACGCGGGCGCCGGAACAGGTGGTGGCGGTGATGGTACCGGCAGCGGCAGTGGCGCGGGTGGCGGTTCGGGAACGGGTATCGGTGATAATGGCAAAACTGCCGGCGGCGGTGAAGGCGACGGCGGTGGCGATGGCGGGGCGGCGACCGGCAGCGGCGGCACCTCGGATGGCGATGCCGCATCCGATCAATCGAATACCGGTGACCAGCAGTCCGGCACCTTCGCACCAGCCACGATCGACATTAGTTGTGACGACATCACGCCAGTGAAGAATGCGGAAAAAGACGATAAGGCCAGGACTGGAGATCAAAAGCGCCTGGTTGAAATCAGCCGTGATGGGGTCAAACTGCGCGATCCTTGCCAACAGGCGCCGCAACAGGTGCCAAAAAAGGTGGCGCCAAAGGCGACCAAGTCGCAGTGAAAATCGTTTGTATGGGCGGGTATTGGGTGCCATGCCGACCCCAGGCGGTATCTGGGGAAGGGTGGAACCAGGCAGCAGCGGTTAATGACGGCAGAACGGCGGCAGCATAAACACTGGTTATTTATACAGTATTTGTGCTACAGTACCGTCTCATCCAATGTTGTTAACTAATAAGAAGGACACTCATCATGTCAAATCTGACGACTTCGTTTGGCTCAGGGTTTGGTCTTGGCTACGTCACCACATCGTTCGTGCTGCGTTTCGGCCGGCGCGAAGTATTCATAGGCCGTGACTGCCGCACGCGCTATTACCGTGCTCACCCGATCATCGAATGCAATCCGGGCACCGCTCCCGGCCATCTGGAAATCCGGTTGTTGCGCAAATGGCTGATTGTATTGTCGCAGGCGCGCTAATTAGCTACGTCGCAACGGCGAATGCCAGATGGTGCCAGCCATGATCGGCGTTGCTGATCCCACGGACATTGGCGCCCCAGTCAA
>JAKFBY010000109.1:0-1998 GCA_036677325.1 Paucimonas sp. | reverse complement strand
TTCGTCCTACAGCCACGATCAGCCACGTTCGTTAACGTCGCGCAGCCCCTCTTTCGGGGGTTGCCGATGGACGAACGAAAGGACAATCAGTGGCTGGCAACAAGGACATCCCCCGGGTTAAAAGCCCACCGTCCGGCGACGGACATCACGTCACTCACCGGTTCATGACGGCCACCGAACTGGCCGAGCGGGACGCCAGGCAAAACGCTTACGATGCGATGCTCGCCAGGCAAGACGCCTTCGAGCGCAGTCGTGAGATCGTTGCCAAAAAGGACGAATCCGTTCGCGCCGGATGCGTCTTCGCCAAGTCCTGCAAGCTGCCGGACGCCATCATCGACTATTCGAATCCTTCGGGCATGGTGCCCACCGACAGCCTCAAGGACTACGGAGAAGTCGCCTGGCTCGGCGCCCGTGAAGCAGATGATGCAGGGCTGCTGAATCTCGAAACTATCAGCGGCAGTACCCTCTCGCTCGGCATTGGTCGACTTGCACTGAGTGCCCCGGCGCTCGCTGCCCCGGTCGCAACAATCAGTGCCGCCGGGGCCACCGCATTGGCCACGGTGGTCGCGCTGTTCTGGACCCCAAGCCTGGGTGACAGCGCGCTCTATACCGAAGATCAACTGCGCGCCCTTAAGCAGGCCCGCACCCGCGTTCGACTGAAAGTCGAGCAACAAGCTGACGGCAGTCTCAAGGGATATGGTTTCTACACCGGTAAGAACCGCGACTGGGAAATGGTCGATGTCGTGCAGTTCAGCTTGCGCGGCAGTCAGCAGGTGGCGGATCTCGGGGATGGTGTTGAGCTGATCTGGACACCGGCCGTGGATGGTTCCGACATCCTCGGTATTCCAGCGCTGGAGGCTGCGCCGAAGGCGCCGCATATTTGGGTTTATCCGCCGACGAAAGCGGCGGATAGCATCATCGTGAATCCGGTTTATCCGCCTGAGTACAAGGATTTCATTCTTGTGTTTCCGGTTGGTTCGGGGGTAAATCCGGTTTATGTAGTGATGAGCATGCCGGGGGATCATAAGTACTACGATGATCCGGAAACCCTCCCAGGCTTCCCTGATGCATTCCCCGTAAAACCGAAGGTTTCAGTTCGAGGTGGAGGCAAAAAACGAGCCCGATGGCTAGACCGCAGAGGCCGTATATATGAATGGGACTCCAAAAGCGGTGCTGTAGAGCTTTACGATAAATTCGGAGTGCATTTGGGCGAATTCAATCACGTAACCGGCGAGCAAACTAAAAAGGCAAAGCCTGGTAGAAGAACCTCAAGAAACTGAAGAGAAAAATTATGCGCTACCTATCCATCACCGGTTTTTACCCCGATGAAAAACAAGATGACTCGCTGCAGTTCCAACTGACCATCAAAGACTATGAATTGAACCAGGCATTGGCTCAATTGACCGAGTCAAAAAAACTGGAAGAAATAGAGCCTGGAGAGCTGGAGCTGACAGGTGCTCAAATCCTACAGATTGCAGAACTACTAGAAGTCGACTTCCCCGAGGGGTTGGAATATTTCATAGGCGCCCGCGCCGCGTCGTGACATTCCTTAACAAACAAAACCCCGACCAGTCACCTGATCGGGGTTTTGTTTTACCCGCTTCCGCTTAGTGCGTAACGCGGCTGGTGCCATCAACCGTAGCGATCCGCACCCGCTCACCCACGCGGAACACTTCGTTTGGCTGAACTTGCTGCACGTAGGCGCGCATGCTGCCATCGTCTTCGCGCACGGTGATTTCAACACCTTGCGTACGGGTCAGGCCTTCTTCGGCAGCCGAACCCACCAGGCCGCCGGCGACAGCGCCGATGACCGCTGCGACGATGCTGCCACGACCACCGCCGATGGCGCTACCGCCGACACCACCCACGACTGCACCGGCGGCGCTGCCGATCGGGGTTTTGGTGCCTTCGATTTTCACCGGGCGCAGGGCTTCGATGGTACCCATGCGAATCGTCTGCACACGACGCGCTTCGTCACGGGAGTAGGAGTCACCGGTC
>JAKFBY010000108.1:0-2781 GCA_036677325.1 Paucimonas sp. | reverse complement strand
AAAACTGATGGCGCCGGCAATAACGCTGTGTCCAGGACCATCCTCGAGAATTTGCGGGTGTTGGCGGTGGACCAGACGGCGGGTACCGACAAGACCCAACCGGTAGTGGTGCGTGCAGTGACGTTGGAGATGACGACCGCAGAGGCTGAAACCCTGGTCACTGCGCAAACGGAAGGGAAATTGCAACTGACTCTGCGCAATCCGCTGAACGCCGAGAAAAAAATCGCGACCGTTGCGCCTGCCGCACCGGTCATGGCGATGGCCGCTGCCCCGGCGCCAAAACGCGTGGTGCGCCGCGGCAATGGCGAGGTTGGTGGGGCTATCACCATTATCCGCGGGACCCAAGCCAGTGTAGTCAAACGTTGACAGGGCGGTAGGGGGCCTGGGCACAGGTATTGGCAGCCGATCCGAATCAGTTTCGGCAAATGAGGGCTTGATGATGAATCTTCGTATTCGGCAGCCGTTCACTGCGACGCCAAGGCGCCAGGCTGGATCGGTGAGTGTATTGATGGTAATCGCGTTGGCGGCGATTTTAATGATGGCGGGTTTGACGCTCGACATGGGCCACATGTTGTTGAACAAAACGCGCCTGCAGAATGCGGTGGACGCCGCCGCCCTGAGTGGCGCCAAAACCCTCAGTCAGGTGATGGGGGCTGTCAACTCTGCCAGCGCGACGCAGGCAGCGGCGCTCAATACTCTGGCGCAGAATGCCAATGCCGCGGGCAATAACGAACTGGCCACGGCAGTTGCCGGCAGCCCAGGCACCTTTGCGGTGGTGGAACTGTCCAGCAGCGTCTATGGCCCGTTTTCCTTTCCCGGCCCGTCGGATGCCAAATACGTTCGGGTATCGGTACCGAACTATAGTCTGATGGGGTTTTTCTGGAGTTTCGTCCAGACATTCGGCACCAGCGGCTTGGGGAACAAAAGGGTGGCGGCGATCGCCACTGCTGGCCCTAGCCCTACCAGCCCGTGTGATCTCGCCCCGTTGATGATCTGTGGCGACGCGACCCAATACGACCCTGACGCCGGTATGTTCTGGGGCTTCCAGTTTGGTGATTTGCAGGTATTGAAGTCGGCTGCCGGCAACTCGTCCGCCATTGGTCCAGGCAACTTCCAGTTGCTCGATTTCGGCTCGGGCGGCAGTACGGTCAGACAGGATCTGGCTGGAGGCGGCTCGGTCTGCCGCAATGTGGGAGACAGTGTCCAGACCTCTCCCGGCAACATGGTCGGCCCTGCATCCCAAGGCCTGAATACGCGCTTTGGCATCTACAACGGCCCCGTCAGCGCTTCGAACTACCCGCCAGATCTGGTGACCGCGTCCAGCAACCCTCGGATTACTTACAACGATTCAGTTACCCCGGCACAAGCGCAATACAAGGGCCAGCCTGTCACATCGAACGATGGCGATCTTACGGCGGGTGGCGAAGCAATAACGGATTACAACGACTGGCGTGCCAGCGTGGCCGCGTGCGTGGCAGGGACCGGCAGTGACTGTGAGAGCAATGGGGTGTTCGAGCGCCGGATGCTGAAAATCGTGGTGGGTGAATGCACCGGGAAACAGGGTGGTTCAACCTCGATCCCTGTCCTGGGTTTTGGCTGCTATTTCGTGGTGCAGCCCATGAACGGGGGCGGCACCGAAGCGCAGATCTTCGGACAGTTTGTGAAAGAGTGCGAAGGTGACAATGTGTCCGGTCCTGACCCGTCGAACGATTCCGGCCCGCAGATCATTCAGCTCTACAAAACCTATCTCAACGGCAGCGGCACTCCGAGCACCGACTCGTAGGAGGGGGCGTCATGAGACTTCACACGTTTAAACAGTCGCAGCGCCAGCAAGGCCTGGCCATGGTGGAATTCACCCTCGTGCTGCCGTTGTTGCTCCTGCTATTGCTGGCTTTCGGCGAGTTCGGTCGCATGCTCTATCAGTACAACGTGCTGCTGCAGGCCAGTCGTGATGCCGACCGTTTCGTCGCCAACCAGGCCTGGAACTCGACGCTTGGCGCTGTCGCTCTGAGCGATGCGCTGAAGGCCCAGACGAGAAATGTCGCGGTCTATGGCGTGCCTGCAAATACTGGGACTGCGGTGGTGGCAGGGTTGACGACCAGCATGGTGGAGGTCGCTGCAGTGGGCACTGACCATGTGCGGGTCACCATCACTTATACATTCTGCCCGGTGATTGGTAGTGGCAATTGCACTGGAGCGATTCCGGGGTTCTTCGGTAATCCGATTGCGCTGAGCATTCCGCTGGTCGCCACCACTGTCATGAGGGCACTGTGATGAATCGCAAACGCATGCGCGGCACCTATGTCGTGGAGTTCGCCATCATTGGCGCGCTGGTATTCACGCTGTTGTTCGGCACGTTGGAATTTGGCCGCCTGTACTACACGATCAATACACTGGATGAAGTCGTGCGTCGTGGTGTGCGTCTGGCATCGGTGTGCAATATCAGCGACCCGGTGGTGTTGCGGCGGGCGATCTTCAACGCAGCGACCGACGCCGGTGCGAGCCAGATCATTACCGATCTGGCCACCACCCACTTGACGCTGACCTATCTGGATGCCAACGGCGCTCAGGTGGGCAACCCCGCCGACACGACTGGGGCCAGTGGCTTTCGTGCCATCCGCTACGTCCAGTTGAGCCTGCAAAACTTCGTTTTCAACCTGTTTATTCCCGGGTTCGGCGTGCCCATTACCTTGCCCACATTCAGGGCAACGTTGCCACGTGAAAGCCTCGGGCGTCATTCCGATTCCGGGGAGATCACACCATGCTGAATACCAAGGAAAC
>JAKFBY010000107.1:0-2102 GCA_036677325.1 Paucimonas sp. | reverse complement strand
ATTGGGCATGCCTGATTCTGCCAAGCAGGCGATGCAGCAGGCGATGGCCGACATCGGCCGTTACCCGGATTCGAACGGCTTTGCCTTAAAGGCCACCATCACGAAGCGCTATGGCGTGCCGGCGGACTGGATCACGCTGGGCAATGGCAGCAACGATATTCTGGAGCTGGCGGCGCATGCATTGGTGCAGCCGAACCAGGAAGTCATTTATTCGCAATATTCGTTTGCGGTGTACGCGCTGGCCACGCAAGCCGTCGGCGCGCGCGCGATCGTGATACCGGCAAAAAATTACGGGCACGACCTGGCAGCCATGGCCAATGCCATCACTGCCGACACCCGGCTGATTTTCATCGCCAATCCCAACAATCCGACCGGCACCTTCCTGCCTGCAGCCGAGCTGGAAGCGTTTCTGAAGGCGGTGCCGCCGCAGGTGGTGGTGGTGCTGGACGAAGCCTATAACGAATACCTGGCGCCGGAACTGCAATACGATTCGGTCGCCTGGGTGCGGCAATATCCGAATCTGCTGGTGTCGCGCACGCTGTCCAAAGCATATGGCCTGGCCGGGTTGCGGATCGGCTTTGGCATTGCGCAACCGGCCATCACCGATTTGCTGAACCGGATTCGCCAGCCGTTTAATGTCAATTCACTGGCGCAGGCAGCCGCGGTTGCAGCATTGACCGACAATGCCTTTCTGGCCAAAAGCGCGCAAATCAATGCTGACGGTTACCGCCAGCTGACCCAGGCATTTGACGAACTGGACCTTGAATATGTGCCGTCTTACGGCAACTTCGTGCTGGTGCGGGTCGGTGCAGACGAGGACGCCGGCGCGCGCATCAATCTGGCATTACTGAAGCTGGGTATTATTGTGCGCCCGGTCGGCAATTACGGCTTGCCACAGTGGTTGCGCATTTCGATTGGTTTGCCGCATGAAAATGCTGCTTTTATCGAAGCATTGAAAAAGGTATTGGCTTGATAGTCGCCATTTCAATTTTTCAGCATATTGCGGGTTGAAAACGTGTTGAAAAAAATCGCAATTTTTGGCGTAGGATTGATTGGCGGCTCGTTTGCGCTGGCATTGAAGCAGGCGCACGCGGTGCAGCAAGTGGTGGGAGTGGGACGCACTGCCGCCACGCTTGATCGGGCCCGGGAACTGGGCATCATCGATGTCGGCTGTGCCAGCGCGGCTGAGGCAGTTGCCGATGCCGATCTGGTGCTGATTGCTGCACCAGTGGCGCAAACTGAATCCATCCTGGCCGCAATTAAGCCGCATCTGTGCCTGGGTACGGTCGTTACCGATGCCGGCAGCACCAAGGGTGATGTCGCCGCCGCGGCACGCCGGGCGCTGGGCAGCAAGATCGGGCAGTTCGTACCCGGCCATCCGATTGCCGGGCGCGAATCGAACGGGCCGGACGCAGCGATCGTCGATCTGTATGTCGGCAAAAAAGTAGTGCTGACGCCATTGCCGGAAAATTCTGACGAAGATATCGAGCGGGTTGCTAGTGCCTGGCAGCAATGCGGCGCCGTCATTCATCGTCTGACAGTAAGCGAGCATGATCGGGTGTTTGCTGCAGTCAGCCATTTGCCGCATTTGCTAGCCTATGCACTGGTCGACGATATTGCCAAAAAGCCGCATGCGGACTTGCTGTTCCAGTATGCTGCCAGCGGATTTCGCGACTTCACCCGCATCGCCGGTTCATCGCCAGAAATGTGGCGCGACATCAGTCTGGCCAACCAGGACGCGCTGGTGACAGAACTCGATGCTTATCTTGCCCAGTTATCCCAGTTGCGCAATCTGCTGGCCAATGGTGACGGCAGCGCACTGCAGGCCATCTATGCCAATGCCCAGCAGGCTCGGCACAACTGGATTTGCACCATTGAAGCTGCCGAGCAGCAAAAGCAAAACGGCGGCGATTGAGTTGACTATGAAACATTATCCGCACCATCTGGATTTGGCTCCCATCATGCATGCGCGCGGCAGTGTGCGCCTGCCGGGCTCGAAAAGCATTTCCAATCGCACCCTGCTGCTGGCCGCATTGGCACAAGGCAGCACCCAGATCATGGAGCTGCTGGCATCCGACGACACCCATGTGATGTTGATGGCA
>JAKFBY010000106.1:0-155457 GCA_036677325.1 Paucimonas sp. | reverse complement strand
GTCACGTTCGGGTAGTCGACGCCGTCCGGGCCATGCATGGTGTAGCGCCAGGTGCCGCCCACTCTTAAATCCTTGTTGTGGGTGGTGATCGTGAAGCCGCGCGGTCCCCACCATTGCGCCGTCTGTTCCGGGTCGGTCCAGGCATCCCATACGGCGTCCAGCGGCGCATCGTAGATCCGGGTGATGCGGATTTCGCTGGGATTATTTTTTTCGGACATTTTTCTTTCCTTTCGGGTTCTTTTTATCGGTGACGGTTTTCAGGTAGGCATCGAGCCGGTCAAAACTTTCTTCCCAAAACATCCGGTATTGCTCCATCCACTGCGCCGCGTCTTTCAAGCCGTCTGCGTTGAGCGCGCAGGGACGCCATTGGGCCTGCCGCGTCTTGGTGATCAGCCCGGCGCTTTCCAGAACCTTGATATGCCTGGTGATTGCAGGCAGGGTCATGATCTTCAGAAAGGGCTCGGCCAGGTCCGAAACGTTGGCCTCGCCTTCTGACAGCCGGGCCAGCATCGCCCTTCTGGTGGGGTCCGCGAGTGCGGCAAATGTCTGACTGAGGTGATCTTGCACTTTAATTTACCATAGTGTTAATTAACATATATGTTAAATATAGGGTGCGGTAACGCTGCTGTCAAGGGCGGACTCAGGGGCTGACTCGATACATTTTTCCGTATCCGCTGGTTCGCGCCACGAAGAAGCCAGGCTTGAACACGCGTATGGCCCGCTCTACCGTGACCATGCAAATGGACGCGTGCCGTTTTTCTGGCCACGGGCAGGGGCCGTGATCACATCTGGTCGCACGCGATAAATGCATCCATCGCGGGTGTGGTCCAGCAGCAGGGCAGAAGCTTGCCGAACCGGCGATCAGGGTTCTTTCATCCGTTACAGGAACAGCGTTGTTTCAACCGATGACCAGGCTTTGTGCAGGTTTTTGGACATCCTCAAAATGACAGGCCTGTCCGCGTTTTCGTGCCGTCCGTTTATCTCGGAAGCCGGCAAATGCGCAGTCGTGACGGTTTGACGCTTCCCCTCAGTTGGGCCGGCGAATCGGATCGATGCGCTCTGAAAAAGTTGCTAAAAATCATCTATTTTCTCTAAATAAAGCTCTGGTAGTGCCAATGTGTGCTGGCTCCATGTGGGCGTGGTGCAACGCATCGCAAATGATAATGATTTTCATTTGCAAATTAATTTAGTGTTCTGTATTATGAATGATAACAATTCGTATTTAGGATTGGGCATTCAGAACAGTCAGTAAAGCAGGTACCAGGTTCCTCAATAAAGAGTGCTCCCGACCTACAGCCAATTCAGATTCATCCATTTTTTACATAGCCCTCATCGATGGCAACCCGGCAACAGCAGTGTGCCCAGCCGGTGCGCTGTCGTTGAATCAATTTAATTTAATTTATTCAATCAGAAAGACTGACGATGTCCGATCGTGATCTGCAGTGCACCCCACCTTCTGCTGTACCGGAATCCGCGCCAAAACTGCTGCCGCTCGGCGCGCTGATGCTGGCCGGCTTTTCGGCATTTGCACCGCAGGTGAGCGCACAGACTACCAATGACTCATTGCAGCAATTGCCGGCCGTCACCGTGCGCGCCGACGCCGACAAGCCGGACGGCATGCGCGCGACCACCACCCGCGCCGGTAAGGTACTGCAAGATCCGCATGACATTCCGCAGGCCGTGACCACGATTACCAACACCATGATGGAACAGCAACAGACCGGGTCGCTGCGCGAAGCGCTGCGCAACGTGTCCGGCTTGTCGTTCAATGCCGCCGAAGGCGGGCGTTCCGGCGACAACATGAACCTGCGCAGCTTTTATACGTTCGGCGACATGTACCTCGATGGCATCCGCGACACCGCGCAATACAATCGCGAAACCTTCAACCTAGAACAGATCGATGTGCTGCGCGGCGCCGGCGCGATGCTGTTCGGGCGCGGCCAGGCCGGTGGCGTGATCAATCAGGTCAGCAAGACGCCTTTGCGGTCCAACCAGTACAAGCTGACCGGCAGCATCGGCACCGATGATTACCGGGAAGTGACCGGTGACTTCAACAAGGCATTCAACCCCAACACCGCGTTGCGCGTGAATGTGATGCAGCGTGACGAAGGCAGCTGGCGCAGCAACCCGGCCACCGGCACCGAGCCGGAACTGCACCGCAAGGGCATTGCGCTGAGCCTGGGCTTGAATCTGCACACGCACAACCAGTTCTGGATCAACCAGTATTACCTGAAGACCAATGACAATCCGGATTACGGCGTGTCGTTCGACCCGGCAACCCGTGCGCCCGGCACGTTCCTGCCGTCCAGCACCTTCTTCGGTACCGACCGCACCTTCGACAAGAGTGAGACCAGCATTACCACCTTGGTGAATGAATATGATTTTTCACGCGACAGCAAGTTGCGCACCCAGCTGCGCTATGCCGACTATGATCGCAGTTACTGGGCCAAAACGCCGAACCTGACCACGCCGCAAAATGCGCAGGGCGGCATCGGCGGCAATCCGACCCGCACTGCCAATTACCGGACCTTAACGCTGCAATCCGACTTCAGCACCAGGTTCCAGGCGCTCGGCATGAAGCATGAAGCGCTGGCCGGCGTCGAATATCTGAGCGAAGACGGCTACCGCCACGGCTTGCAGAATTTTGGCAGCACTGCCGTGCCCGACTTCCGGCCTTACCAGGCGGCCACAGGCGTGCCGACCACCTTCGATAGCACTTCCTACGCGCTGTACCTGCAGGACACGGTCGAGTTCATTCCGAAATGGAAGGCTACCGCCGGTGTGCGGCGCGACCAGATGGATGCCGAGTACAGCAGCACCACCTCGCCACGCCTGAAGTATGGTGAAAACAGTTACCGTACCGCGTTGTCGTTTCACCCGGAGGCTGATACCCACTATTACCTGGCCTGGAGCGACTCGTTCAGCCCGACCGCGGATCTGTACCAGCTGACAGTGCGCCCGCAGCCGCCCGAGCGTAGCGATGTGGTTGAGCTGGGCGCCAAATGGCTGCTGATGGATGGCGACCTGGCCTTGCGCGCCGCCTTGTACCAGGCGACCAAGAGCTGGGAACGCAATGCCGATCTGGAATCGACGGCAGCGATCCTGACCAAGAAGCGTCGCACCAATGGACTGGAACTTGAAGCGGCCGGACGCCTGACCGAACACTGGGAAGTGTTTGCCGGACTGGCTCTGATGAATGCAAAGATTCTGCAAGTCGCGGAAAACGTGACTGCCGGCACCGGCGCCATCACGCTGGGCAACCCCGGCTATGCCGGCCAGCGCGCGCGCAACACGCCACGTTATACATTCAATCTGTGGAGCACCTATGACGTCACGCCGCAATGGAAGGTCGGCGGCGGCGTCGAAGTCAAGGGCAACCGCCAGGCATTCAATCCGAGCGGCGCCGGCGCCGTGCCAACCCTGAACGGCGCGTACTATCCGAATACGGCGCCGTCTTATGCGCGCTGGGATGCAATGGTCGCGTACGAACAGGCCAAGTGGACGGTGCGGCTGAACGTCAAGAACCTGCTCGACAAGGTGTACTATGACTCGGTCTATGACAATGGCAGTTTCTCGGTGCCCGGTCCGCGCAGAACGGTGATGCTGACCGGCGAATATAAATTTTAAAAGCCAGTTTTAAAAACCAGTTCTACGGAAAGGGCAGGGCGATGCTGGTGACGATCGACAGTGTGCTGTCACAGGATGAAGTGGCTGCCGCGCGTGACCTGCTCGCCCGCTCGCAATGGGCCAGCGGACAGATCACCGCCGGCGCGCAGGCGGCCCAGGTCAAGCAAAACCAGCAGTTACCGGAAAACGCCGAGCACCTGCCGGCGCTGCGCCATCTGGTCTTGGATGCATTGAACCGGGCGCCGGTGTTTTTTGCGGCCGCGTTGCCGCTGGCAATCTTGCCGCCTTTTTTCAACCGCTATGCCGGTGCCGCCAATACCTATGGTTTTCATACGGATAATGCGATGCGCCTGGTACCCGGCCAGCCCGGCACCTATGTGCGCGCCGACATCTCGGCCACCCTGTTTTTGTCCGAGCCGGAAGACTACGACGGCGGCGTGCTGACGATTACGGATACCTTCGGTAACCACGGCGTTAAGCTCAAAGCCGGCAGCCTGGTGCTGTATCCGTCTTCATCGGTGCATGCGGTCACACCCGTGACGCGCGGCGAAAGAATTGCCTGCTTCATGTTCATTCAAAGCATGGTGCGCGATCCGGGGCAGCGACGCCTGCTATATGACATGGACATGGCCTTGCTCAAGCTACGCCAGGAAGTCGGCGAAACCGAACCGGTGGTGCAATTGACCGGAACCTACCATAACCTGCTGCGGCGCTGGGCGGAAAACTGATGCCGGACCACGCCGCCCACAGCATCTCTGAATACATGCTGCAGGCGCAGCAGCGGCTGCCCGCCGGCATCTGGAACTATCTGGCTGACGGCGACAGCGCAGGCGACTTGCGTGCGCTGGCCGAGGTCCGTCTGATGCCCCGGCCGTTATGCGATGTACGCGGCGGCCACACGCGCCTGACGCTGTTCGGCCAGCAACTGGATCATCCTGTCTTGCTGGGGCCGGTTGCCTACCAACGTCTGTTTCATGCCGAAGGCGAAGCTGCCAGTGCAATGGCAGCCAGCGCCCAGGGCGGCCAGATGATCATCAGCAGCCTGGCCAGCCAGACGTTTGCGCAGATTGTGAATGCCGCCGATCAGCCGGCGCACAGAAAACCATGGTTCCAGCTTTACTGGCAAGGTGACCGCGAACGCACGTTGCACCTGCTGCACCGTGCGATTGCAGCGGGATGCGCAATGGTGGTGGTGACGGTGGATGCGCCGATCAAGGTCGCCGGATTGCAATTGCCAGCCGATATACATGCGGTCAATTCGGAAAATTTTCCTCTGCCGGTATCCGGCGCCAGCATGGTGTTCGATGGCTGGATGGACAAAGCGCCAACCTGGGACGACCTGGCCTGGCTACGCCAGCAGACCGACCTGCCGCTGCTGGTCAAGGGATTGCTGCATCCGGATGATGCCGAACGTGCATTGGCGGCCGGCTGCGACGGCATCGTCGTCTCCACGCATGGTGGGCGCGTACTGCGCGGCGCACCACTCAGCCTGCTCGCGCTGAAACAGATCGCAACCCGTATTAATGGGCGCGTGCCGGTACTGTTCGATAGCGGCATTCGCAGCGGCCGCGATGTTTTCACGGCACTTGCCTGTGGGGCAACCGCGGTACTGGTGGGACGTCCGTATGTATGGGGGCTGGCGGCCGATGGCGCCATCGGTGTGGCGCGCGTGATCCGCCTGTTGCGTGATGAACTGGAAATGACGATGGCGCTCACCGGATGCAGGCACCTTGCCGACATCGGTGAACAATGCCTTGCCGGTGATTAAGCTGACAACCGTTCTATCGGATTGGCAGCCAGTGGCGCCATAGGCTGGTGCTTTAAGGGTTGAGCTTCGAGATCGTGCCGTAAGCTTGCCCGCCGACCAGTTTCAGGGTTTTCAGCCAGTCCAGCGTGGTTTCGACCCGAAAGTCGGTTGGCCCCTTGATCGAAAACATGATCCTGCGGCTTAGATGGTTCACCGGGTCGTGCGGTTCGATCACCGGCGGCGCGCTGGAAGGCGGTATGCCGGCGATGATGAGCTTGGTTAACTCGGCGATTTTGTCATCAGTGCCTTCTACCAGTATCTCGATATCCAATTTGCTATTGGTTGGATCGATGCTGTTAATAATCATTCGATACTCCGTGTCTGATTGGGCGGACCTGCTGCAAAGTCAATTCAAGTGTACCTCATGCTGCCGGGTTTTCACGATGCCGGGGACGGGCCGTGCTGTATTCCATCCTCAAAACATCAGTCCTGCAACGGATGCACTCCCCCGGAACTGATGATGGGTTGCTCCTATATAAACTCCCGCACCGGGTTGGCAATCGTGCTCAATAGGATTGCCTCGAAAAAATGCAATTTTTGCAACCCTCATCCTGATTGCCTGGATCCAAGTGCGGTATTTGCATTGCCTAATATAAGGTACACTGCCAAGTCATCTGTTGCAGCCGTCTTTAATTTATATTATTGGCAGCAACATTTCCCCCTTTTCAGTGCAATCGAGCCCCGTCATGCGTCTATCCAGTTTTATTCTTGAACACATGGAGGAGATTCTGCAGTCCTGGGAAGATTTTGCCCGGACTATCGAGCCGCCGGCGTTGACGATGGGTGATGCAGACCTGCGCGATCATGCACAGCTGATGCTCAAGACCATCGCGGCCGACCTCAAGACTTCCCAGACACCCGAAGAGCAAAGCGAGAAATCCCAGGGCGAAGGCCAGCGCAGCAGCCACGACAGCTACGCTGAAATCCATGCGGCAGCACGGCTGGTCTCCGGTTATACGATTGACCAGCTGGTGTCCGAGTACCGGGCGCTACGCGCCAGCGTATTGAAACTCTGGTCTGAATCGGACCGCACCGGGCTGGCCACCGATGCCGAAGATATCACCCGATTTAATGAAGCGATCGACCAGGCGCTGGCGGAATCGGTCGGACGTTACGCAAAAATGGTCAAGCAGTCGCAAAACATGTTCCTCGCGATTCTGGGCCATGACTTACGCAATCCGCTCGGTTCGGTGATCATGCTCGGACAGCTGCTGATGCGCTCGGAACTGGATAGCAAAAACATGCTGGCGGCGTCGCGCATCGTCAAGAGCGGCCAGAAAATGAGCAAGCTGGTCGATGACCTGCTTGATTTCACGCGGGTTCATCTGGGTGCGCGGCTACCGGTGTCGCCGGTGCCGGCCAATATTGCGCTGATCTGCCGGCAGGCAGTCGACGAGATCCGGGCGGTCCATCCGGAACGCAACGTTCTGTTTCATGCGACAGGCGAGCTCGACGGCAGCTGGGATACGGTGCGCATCGAACAGATGTTTTCCAATTTGCTGGCCAATGCGGTCCAGCATGGCTCGAAGACCGGGCCGATTACGGTCACCATTGGCATCGAGGCAGAAATGGTGGTCGCAACCGTGCACAACGAAGGCGGACAGATCGCACCGGAAAAGCAGCCTTTCATCTTTGAGCCGCTGATCGGTTTTGCCGCCATCGACCAGGACATCGCTTCCAGGCCAACCAATCTCGGACTCGGCCTGTATATCACGCGCCAGATCGTCACTGCGCATAACGGCAGTATCGAAGTGCATTCTACGGAAGAAGACGGCACCACATTTACCGTGCGCCTGCATCGCCAGGGTTGCCTCTGATACCAAGCGTTGCCACATAGAGTGGTGTGCGGGCATGTCGCCCGCATCCCGCTGCATGCTGTTTCAAACCTTCAGTCAAATCGATCAACCGGGCACGCACCAATCTGGCGGCACTGGCCTCGGGCTGGCATTGTCCAGGCGTCTTGCTTAACGACATAGAGGCGATCTCGTGCTGCCCGAAAGTGCTTCCGGTGCAGGCGCAAGGTGTCGAGCCCATTGATTGCCTGCATCGGGCCAGCCTGCCGCGCACATCGCGCAGGGCAGCCCGGTCATCCTGTCATTCGCTGACTGCAACCGGCCCATTTCAGCCTGCGGTCCTGCTCCTGCCATGCCAGGTCGACGCCACAGCGGATACGGTCTGTTCGCTGGCGTACCGAGCATTGCCTGCCATTTGTATATCTTGTAAGCAATTGCATCACTTGTTGTCTTGGGTTTTCAAGTCGATATAGTGGACTTCACACAACTTCGTTTGGAGCCAAGTATGAAACGTATTCTCAGTGTTGCCGCAGCCGTGATCCTCACCACCGCTGCCTTTATGCCTGCCCAGGCGATTGCGCAAGTGGGTTTCAATATCGTCATTGGCAATGCACCGCCGCCGCCACGCTATGAAGTGGTGCCAGCACCGCGCCGCGGCCATGAATGGGCGCCCGGTTACTGGAACTGGAATGGCAGCCGTCATGTCTGGACCCGAGGACATTGGGAGCGCGCGCGCGCCGGTCATTACTATCAGCGTCCTGAATGGCAGCAAGGGCGTGAAGGCTGGCGTTTGAATCAGGGCGGCTGGCAGCAAGGCCAGCGTCATGACAACCGTGGTCAGCGTGTAATGGCACGAGGCGACCGCGACCATGATGGCATTCCGAATCGCTTCGACCGTGATCGTGATGGCGACGGCGTGCAAAATCGTTTCGATAACCAGCCTAACGTCAACAATCGTGACCGTGACGGCGACGGCGTAAGGAACCGCAACGACCGCGATCGTGATGGCGACGGCGTCAACAACCGCTACGACAGCAATCCGAACAACCCGCGCCGCAATTAAGCTGCTGGCGCAGCCAAAGTAAATACGTGGCGTCGCCAGCCGGTGCCACGTGAATGCCGCCCTGAACCGGGGTGGCATTTTTTTGACATCAAGGTTTATGCATACTCTGCAAGCCATGCCAGTGCCTGATCGAGACCGGAAGATTGAAAATCCGGCCAGGCCGGTAATTATCAATCAGGTATCTGTCGGCTTACGCCGGTTGCATCGGCAAGAAGTCAATCAGGTGCCGTTCGCCGCGCCAGCGCACGACCGATCGAGCGGGACCACCTGATGCGACTCAAGGCTTTACTTTGTTGAAGCTGGCGAGATCCAGTTGTCCTACAAAATTGACCAGAACATTCACCTTGATGCCGCTGTTGGCGCGTTGACCGAATGCCGGACGGGCAACCAGCTCCGGACACAATCAGCCGGTCGATGTCCGGCTGATTTTGTCCAGCAATCCAGCCAGTTTCCCGGTATTGAGCGGCTTGACAAAGTAATGGTCGAATCCTGCCACCGCCGCATTTTTCCGGTCTTGTTCCTGACCGTATCCGGTGACGGCAATCAGTACCGCATGCGCGGTGTGCGGGCTCGCGCGAAGGCGCTGCGCCAGCTCATTGCCATCCATGTCCGGTAAACCAATATCCAGTATGCAAACCTGCGGCCCGGCAGCCGGCGCCCTGGCCAGCGCTTCATGCGCAGTATGCGCGACCAGCACCTGGTGGCCTTCGACCTCCAGCAGCATCGCCAGGCTGTTGGCCGCATCGATATTGTCGTCAACCACCATCAGCCGCAATGCATGGTTCGGTGCCGCCGGCGTGGCACTGCGCGGCTCAGGCAGGAACGGCGCCGCGCCGTTCAGGCAGGGCAGGAAAACCGTGAATTGGCTGCCTGCGCCTGTGCCGCCACTGCTTGCGACGACGTTGCCGCCATGCAGCTCGACCAGCTTTCGCACCAATGCCAGGCCCAGTCCCAAGCCGCCTTGCGATCGGTCCGGCGTGCGCTGTCCCTGGGTAAATAATTCGAAAACATCCGGCAGCAGCTCCTGGCTGATGCCGACCCCATTGTCCTGGATCTGCAGCGCGATCTGATTGTCTTGAATGCTGGCGCGCAGCGTGATGCGCCCACCTGGCGGCGTGTACTTGGCGGCATTGTTAAGCAGGTTGGCGACCACCTGAATCAGCCTGGTCTGGTCGCCATCCACATAAATCGGCTCGTCAGGCAGCTCCACGCTCAATTGATGGCGCTTGGCCCCGATCAGGGGGCGCACCTGGTCCACCGCGCCGGAAACGATCTGTTGCATCACCAGCGTTTGCTTTTGCAGGGTCACCAGGCCACGCGTGACCCTTGATACGTCCAGCAAATCATCGACCAGCCTGGTCATGTGCTCGACCTGGCGGCTGATCACTTCGCTCGATTGCCGCACTCTTGGCTCGCCGGCATACACCAGGCTCAAAAGCTGCGCGGCAGTACTGATCGGTGCCAGCGGGTTGCGCAGTTCATGCGCGAGCATCGCGAGAAATTCATCCTTGCGCCGGTCCGCCAGGCGCAATGCTTCTTCGGCACGCTTGCGCTCGGTGACATCGATTGCCACCGCCTGGATCGTGTGCGCGGCGCCATTCTCATCCTGGACCACTTTGCCGCGCATTTCGACCCAGGTGTCGCCGCCATCGGTTGGCCGTTGCAGGCGGACGATGGTTTGATAGGCATTGCGTTGCAGGACTGCGGTGTGGATGGCATCACGCAACTGCACCAGATCTTCCGGATGCACCAGCGGCCAGACGTCTTCCATGGCGCGCCAGTCCTGGCCGAATACGCTGTGCAGGTTGGCTGCAAAACTGACGCCGCCAGTGGCAATCTGCCAATCCCACACCGCCATGTGGCCTGCAATCAAGCCTTGCTGCAGCCGCTCTTCGCTTTGGTGCACCGCCTGCTCGGCGGCTTCGATCGCCGACAGGTCGGTATTGGTGCCAAACCATTGGACGATGGTGCCGCCAGCGTCGCGCAGCGGTGCCACCGACGTGAAAAAATTGCGGTACACGCCGTCGGCGCCGCGCAGCGGAAATGCCATCTGTAGCGCACTGCCGTTGTCAATTGCGGTTTGCCAGCTTTCATGCACCCGTTTCAACTCACTTGGTCCGATCACCGATTGCCAGCCCAGGTCCTGCATCTGCGCCGGCGTGGTGCCGGTATAGGCATACCAGCGCTGGTTGTACCAGCTGATCGTGCCATCGGCTTCGGCAATCCAGGCAAGCTGCGGAATGGTATTGGCAAGCGCATAGAATTTGGCATTTTCGCTTTGCACCAGCGTATGTTGCTGGTACAGGCGGTCGAGCATGTGATTGATCGAGTGCGCCAGGCTCTTGACTTCAGCGCTGCCGATCGGCTCGGCACGTTGCGCGCTCAAATTCTGGTCGACCAGGTTGCTGGAAAAAGCTTCCAGCTTGCGCAAATCGCTCGTCAGCAACAGCGCCAGCCGCGAACCAAGGACAAAGACCACCGTGGCCAGTAACAGCGCCATAACCAGAATCACCACATATTGCGGCGAAAAATTATCCAGCGGGGTGCCGGATGCCTGCTGCGCTTCCCCGGTCAGGCGCAACGCCAGCGGCTGGAATATCGGCGGCGCATCGATCAACCGGCTGCTTGCCTTTTGCCCGGCCAACTCGCCCCAGGCGAGATGGATCATCGGTGCCGGCTGCACATCGCGCAGCTTGATTTTATAAAGCAACGCGCCTTCCGGGCTGGCGGTGCGCGAATAGCGTAAAAATTCGACACCCATCAATTCCGGCCCGTTTGAACTGGGGAATATTGCAGCTGCGATTGTACCTTTGCCAAGTTGCTGCCGTAGCCAGTCCAGTTGCGCATGGCTGAAGCTGCCTGCACCATTTGAGGAAATCTGCATGCCTTCGAAATCGGTAAACAGCAAATGCACCGGAATGCCATTGATCTGGCGTACTCCCTGCAGAAAGGGCGATAAATACATTTCCCTGCCAGCACTATCGACCAGGCCGGTCGCCAGCAGCGGATTGCCGGCGATTTCATTCATGCGGGTTGAAATGCCATGCAGCATACGGCTGGCCGCCGCTGCATGAAAGGCGGCTTCTTTCTGCTGCAAGGTCCGGACGGCAGCAGCACGCTGCTGGCTGATCACCCAGTAGGATGCCAGCGAAGTCAGAAAAACGGCAGCCGCCGCAAGGATGGCGGCGGCAACGGCGAAGCGCCGGACAAGGCTATCCTTGCCGAGGAAGGGAACAGTCATGCGTCAGTTTTTCGCGGGCACCAGTACGCCATCGGCACGGTAGCGCGCGATCAGCAATTCATTCGGACCAAGCGCTTCATGACGCGTGGCAGTAAAGGGTGCAGGGTAGTGCTTGATCAAGCCGCGATGATCGCGCACCTGCTCCAGCGCATTGCGCACGGTGGGGCGATCGGTGGTGCCGGCCAGGTTGATGGCGCGTGCCAGAATATGCATCATGTCATAGGCATGGGCAACGCCGACCGGGCCTTTGATATCTTCAATGGTCCGTACCGCTGAAATCTTGCCGGCGCTTTGCAAAAATCGGTCTACCGCTTTTTTATCCGCATTGAAAAAACTGAATGTCTGGATCACCGACAAATCCACGCTTTGCAGCGCAGTGCCGGCCTGCTTGGCGAATTCACCGCCGGTGATGCCCCAGTGGCTGATGATTGGCAGCCGCTCCGATGCCGGCAATGCCGCCACCTCGCGCACCAGAATGGCCGCTTCATCATCATTGGCCACCAGTACAATCGCTTGCGCGCCGCTGGCGCGCAGGGACTGGTATTGGCTGATCAGCGAAGTATCTTTCCAGTTGTACCATGCGGTCCGCACGATTTTCGGCGTTTTGGCAATTTCGGCATATTTTTCTGCCGCGGCCAGATTGCTGCGCCCCCACGAGGTATTGGTCAGTAACAAGCCAACCTTGTCTAATTTGCGCTGACTGACCGTCTGCAGCATTTTCGGCATTGCCAGACTGTCCCGCAAGGAAAGACGGTAGATAAAATTCGGCTGCATGCCGTTATCGACAATGATGTCGGCCGACGACCAGACAGCCATGAACAGTAAGTGGGTTTCCTTTAGCTTCGGCAATTCTTCAATCACGACCGGACTGAAACGTCCGCCGAAGACCGCCACCAGATTGGGCATCTTGGTGAATTCTTCAATGTTGCGGATGCCGCGCGCCGGAATCGAGCGATGGTCGCGCGTCACCAGTTCCAGCGGGCGGCCTTTCAATACGCCGCCCGATGCATTGATTTCGGCAATCGCGGTGCGCAAACCCAGTTCGACCGCTTGTGCCGAAACGCTGTTAGCCAAGCCAAATTCCGCATCCAGGCCGATCAGAACCGGTGCCGCCGGACCGGCATGCGCCAGCGATGCGGTTGCCAGCGACAGCAGGCAAAACCAGTGAATTGCATATCGGAATGGAAAACGTAGAAATTTCAAAGACATAAGGATTTCTTTCAAGACAGGCAAGGCGGCACGACATGATTCTGCACGGGCATGCGGATTTTACAGGGAAATGCCGGCAGCAAAGTGGCGCGGTCTGCCGGATCGGCAGCATGGAAACAATACAAAACGATGGCAATTTTCAGGGATGAAAATAGTGTCGGTAGTTGGAGTCGGTATTGAATGTCTGTGGAGCCAGATAAAAGACAGGAAACAAATTTGACATCCGTGCCGTCTGCCGATGCGCATTTGATAACAGATCGCGCTTTACTGATTTTTCCTTTCGCGACATTACAGGTAAAACGACTGGCAAACAAGCAGGAAATCTCATTGCGGAACAAGGACATAACGCTGGAAATTGCTGATTGTAGCCGGTGAGCATTGATATCCTTGCGGGGTGCATCCGCTTGCTTGTGATCCACAAAGCAAGCGCCATCGGTGGGCACGTGCTGCGTCGGTTGATTTATAGAATGACCGGTTTGGTCTCTGCCGGTTTGCATGGCGGCGCGGCGCCGGCGCCACCCGGCGCCTCATGCGTTCAGCGTGCCGGCGCAGACAGATGTTTTCCCTGTTTGATGTTGTGCAGGCTGGCTGCTGCCAGCTGCACCTGGCTGACAATCCATTCCCGAAATACCTTCACTTCCTGGCGCGGCTGGTCTGTGCCATCGATGAGCCAATAGGCGTAATCGCTGTGGCCGCGCTCGGCATCGGCCAGTGCCACCAGTCTGCCATCCTGCAGCATCGGCAGTACCAGCGCCAGCCTGCCCAGCGCCACGCCGCGGCCTTCCACCGCTGCCTGGATCAACTGATCATATTGGTTAAAGTGCAGGTAAGCCTTTGGCTTGGCGTCGGCAATGCCGGTGGCCGCCAGCCAGTCCGACCAGCGCAGCCAGGGCCGGGCGCGCTCGTCGAGTTCCAGCAGGGCTTCGCTGAGCAGCGACTTCGGGTTCCTGAAAGCACGCGCTGCCACCGCCTTGCTGGCCACCGGCAGCACCTTTTCGCCAAACAGGCGTTGTGCACCTGGCGGCGCAGCTGCGTCGCGGCAGTAGCGGATCGCCAGGTCAACCCCTTCCTGCTTCAGATCCAGCATGCGGTTGCTGGCAGCGACCCGCACGTCGATATGCGGATGGGCATCCTGGAATGAACCGAGCCTGGGCAAGATCCACAGCGCGGTGACGCCAATCGATGCGGTCACCGTGACCGGCCGCATGCGCCCGCCTGCACGCACCGAATCGGTGTAGTCGGCCAGTCGTTCGAGCCAGGGCGATGCCAGCGCGAACAGCCGTTCGCCGGCATCGGTCAGGGCGATCGCGCGATGCTTGCGGATCAATAGCGGTGTGCCCAGATGCTCTTCCAGGTTCTGGATCTGGCGGCTGACCGCGGACTGGGTCAGGCACAGGTCGCCTGCCGCTTGCGTGATGCTCAGGCGACGCGCCACCGCGACAAAGCCGCGGATGGCATCCAGCGGCGGCAGCGTCAATAATTGGCTGGTTTGGTCATCCATGCGTTTTTCTCATGTCAAGCGTGCATAAATTGCGTTTGCGTCCTACAGCAGTGTCGGTAGACTGCGCTGCATGAGCCCATTCTATCGCATGAACTATGGTCATGCGACCGGTTTGCGGGCTGGCAAATGTTGAAGGAGTGTCACGATGAACCGATCCTGGAGAACTCCGCTGGTCATTGTCGTTTGCGGCGGCATCATCATGGGCTTGTCGCTCGGTGTGCGCCATGTGCAGGGATTGTTCCTGCTGCCGATGACGATCGATCGCGGCTGGACCCGCGAGAATTTTGCTTTGGCGGTCGCCGTGCAAAACCTGGTATGGGGCTTGTTGATGCCGTTCACTGGCATGATCGCCGACAAGTTCGGCACCGCCCGCGTATTGGTGGGCGGCTGTGTCATGTATGCAGCTGGTTTGTATCTGATGGCGCATTCGACCTCCAGCATGCAGCTGCTGCTGACCTGCGGCGTGATGATCGGTGCCGGATTGTCGGCCACCTCGTTTGGCACCGTGTACGGGGCGCTGTCGCGGCTGGTGGCACCCGAGCGGCGCGGCTGGGCACTCGGACTGGCCGGCGCGGTCGGCGGGCTTGGACAGTTTGCGCTGGTGCCGACTGCGCAAGGCTTCATCGGCAGCTATGGCTGGCTGATCGCACTGGTCATTCTTGGCGGCGTGATGCTGGCGGCGGCACCGCTGTCAGCCGCACTCGCAGAGCCGCCCAATCTGGCGCATGAAAACCAGCACAACCAGTCGCTGCGCGAAGCGCTTGGTGAAGCGTTTTCGCACAAGGGATTCTGGCTGCTGAACCTGGGTTTTCTGACATGCGGATTCCAGCTTGCCTTCATCGCCGGGCACTTGCCGGCCTACCTGATGGACAAGGGCATGAGCGGGCGAACCGCGGTGATTGCCTTGTCGCTGATTGCGCTATCGAATATCGCCGGCACCTATTACTCCGGCATCCTGGGCACCCGCTACCGGCGCAAGCATCTGCTGGCCTATAACTACCTGGCGCGCTCGGTGGTGATTTCCGCATTCATCCTGCTGCCAATCAGCGAATGGACCTTGTATATTTTCTCATTCGCCATGGGCCTGCTGTGGCTGGGCACGGCGCCGCTGACCAACGGGCTGGTGTCGCAAGTGTTTGGCGTGAAGTACCTGACCACGCTGTTCGGTTTCGTCTTCGTCGGCCATCAGATCGGCGGCTTTCTGGGTGCATGGCTGGGCGGCGTGGTGTTCGATGCCACCGGCTCGTACGACCTGGTTTGGCTGGGTGCAATCGTGCTCGGCTTGACGGCGGCAGCCTTGCACTGGCCGATCGATGACCGGCAGGTAGCGCGCCTGCAGGCGGCGTGACGGCGGAGTGGCGACCATGAAGCGAAGTCATCTCGGCGCCGCAGTGCTGCTGGCAGCGCATCTGGCGATCGGTGCCTGGGCGGTGACCAAGCTGCTGGAGCCTGACAATACATTGCAGTTCCTGCGGCTGTTTTCACTGTGCTGAGGTAAATGCACGACAGACCGGCTGCGGCGTCACCAATCGACAGCTTGTACAGCTGTGTACAACGGGCTTTACAGTGTGCTGCAAACCAGGCTCAGGCTGCTTGCAACAGCTGGCGTCAGCTTTAGCTGGCCGGGGGCGGCAGCGTTTGTGCGGCCGCGGCCAACTGCCGGCGCAGATTTTTCAGCTCCAGATGCCGTTCAGTGGCGTCACGCGCAACCGCCATCGAGCCGGTGGTCGCGCCTTCCTGATCCTTGACGATCGCAAAGCTCATGTCGACATACAGTTGCCGTCCGCTCTTGTGCAGTGCGCGGGTAATGCTGGAACGCCGGCCATGCCGGGTAGCGCCACGGCTGACGGCCTGATGGAATCCAGCCCAGTGCGCGTTGCGCAGTGCTTCGGGAATGATCAGGTCAAGACTGCTGCCGATGGCTTCGGCTGCGCTAAAGCCGAACAGCGCTTCGGCACCCTGGTTCCAGATCTGGATGATGCCTGTCACGTCGGCAAAGATCAGTGCCTCCGACATGCATTCAATCAGATTTTCGCAACTGGTTTGCGCAACAGGGAGATTCATCTGTTTCCTTGTCGATTTGGTTCGGTCACGCCATCAGGCACACGCGATCAGGTATGCGTCATCCCGCACAAGCCGGATGCACCTTCACTTCACCGAAAAACCCAATCTGCAGGCTGGACGCCACCCGGTGCGCCATGGTGCGAAATTGCGCAGCGGCGTTAGCATCGAACAGCGTCGTGATGGTTTCTTCGAACAGGCTTAGCCAGCGCTGGAAATGTTTGGGCGTGATGCCCTCCAATGCCATGTGCTTGCCGTAGACATTGCCATGGAAACTGCGGGTGCCGAGCACAATGGTCGACCAGAATTCCGTCAGCTTTTCCAGATGGTCGGTCCAGTCGGTGCCCAGAGCCCGGGTAAAAACCGAGCCCAGGATCGCATCGTCATGCACCCGTCCATAGAATTGGTCGACCAGCAGTTTGACGTTTTCCCGGGTAATCGTTTCATATTGCATAAGCATTCTCGTGTTGAAGGAACAGGCACATCCACATCATGATGCGCCTGATGCCGACGCGTCTGGTTGCTGCGACTGACCACACACAGTATGCACCATCTGTGCTTCATGCGCCGGTCGGGCCGGCTGGCGGCACCTGGAGCGCGAGCATGTTGAGAATACGCAACGCTCATCGAGAGCGGTCAATATAAATTAATAGCTTCCTATCTAATTTGTGGCGACAAGCCGCACTGATATCGTATTCATGGATCATGCCGATAAACTGGGGCAGCAAGTCATCGTCGCCGCCACGCTGTTGTCACGACGCTACCGGCGCCAGGCTGATCGGGCACTGGAAAATTGCGGCGTCCCGCAGGCGATGGCCTGGCCGGTTTTGATGCTCAAACGCCAGAGCGGTTTGCGGCAGGTCGAGCTGGCTGAAATGCTGGGCATTGAAGGGCCTTCACTGGTGCGGCAACTCGACCATATCGAAGCGGCCGGACTGATCGAGCGGCGCGAACATCCGCATGACCGCCGCGCCAACACACTGCACCTGACATCGGCCGGCCGCCGGCTCAGCGTGAGTATTGAAACAACACTGCGCGCATTGGCAACGCGCAGCTTCGCCGGCATTTCCAGTGCCGATCTTGAAACCTGTTTGCGTGTGTTCAATATGCTTGATGCCAACCTTGAACGTCACGCTGGAGAACAACTAATACCATGATCATCTTTTCCGATCGTCTGCGCCAGGTGCGCCATGCCCACCTTTGGCGGCACAGTCCGATGCCCGCCTTGACGCTTCGCAGGCCGTTTTCCATTCTGGTTGCCGGCATGCTGCTGGCCGCCGGCACGCCGGTACTGGGCCAGACGCAGGATGCAGCATCTGTTGCACCTGCATCCGCGCTCAAGCCGGTGATCGTGACCAGCACCCGCGTCGGCGTGTCGCCGTTCGCGACACCGGCCTCAGTGGATGTGGTAAGCGGCGATGCGATGCGCGCTGGTCAGCCACAAATCAATCTGTCGGAGAGCCTGGGCGGGGTGCCGGGGCTGCTGATCCAGAACCGGCAAAACTATGCGCAGGATCTGCAAATTGCGGTGCGCGGTTTTGGTTCCCGTTCCACCTTCGGCATTCGCGGCGTGCGCCTGTACGTGGATGGCATCCCGGCGACCTTGCCGGACGGCCAGGGCCAGAGTTCGAACATCGACATCGCCTCGATCGATCGCGTCGAAATATTGCGCGGGCCATTCTCTGCGCTGTACGGCAATTCGTCGGGCGGCGTGATCCAGGTTTTTACCGAAGAAGGCAGCGGCCGGCCGCTGCTGACACCCAGTTTTACGCTTGGCAGCTATGGCATGCGCCGCTATGGCTTGAAGGCCGGCGGCTCGACCGGCGACAGCGCAGGTGCGATCGATTATCTGGTCAGTGCCAGTCATTTCACGACCGACGGTTACCGCGCCCACAGCGCCGCTACCAAAGACCTGGCCAATGCCAAGCTCGGCATCCGGCTCGATGAGGCTGCCAAGCTGACGATAGTGGCAAACAGCGTCGACCTGAAAGCCGATGACCCGCTCGGGCTGGACTTTGCCCAGTTTCGCTCGGACCCGCGCAGCGTGGCCGGCATCGCCACCCAGTTCAACACCCGCAAGACGGCGCGCCAAAGCCAGGGCGGCCTGTTATATGAACGCCGCATCAACGCCGACCATGATCTGCGCCTGATGGCCTACTACGGCCAGCGCGACACGGTACAGTTCCAGTCGATTCCTCCAGCTCCGCAAGCCAATCCACGCCACGCCGGCGGTGTGATCAACCTCGAACGCACCTATGGCGGCATCGATGCGCGCTGGACTTCGCGCCTGTCGGTCGCCGGCCGGCCACTGACCTTGATCGGCGGCATTGCCTACGACACGCTGGAGGAGCAGCGCCAGGGCTATGAAAACTTCATCGGCGCCGGCGCCACCCAGCAGCTGGGCGTGCAGGGTGCGCTGCGCCGCAATGAAGTCAATGATTTATGGAATATCGATCCCTATCTGCAGGCTTCCTGGGGATTTGCCGAGCGCTGGACGCTGGATGCCGGCGTGCGCCACAGCGCGGTGCGCTTTTCATCGAACGACCTCTACATTGCCGGCGCCAATGGCAACGACAGCGGCGCCGCGCGCTATCGGGAGTGGCTGCCGATGGCAGCTTTGCGCTATCAGGCACGTCCCGACCTGAACCTGTATGCGACGGTCGGGCGCGGCTTCGAGACCCCGACTTTCAATGAAATCTCGTACCGCGCCGATGGCTTGCCTGGCCTGAATTTCGGCTTGAGCCCGGCCGTCAATACCAGTATCGAAGCCGGTGCCAAGGCCCGCATCGGCGGCGGCATGCTGACAGCGGCGCTGTTTCAGATTCGTACCGAAGATGAAATCGTCAGCGCCGGCAGCAACAATGGCCGCGGCACTTTCCAGAATGCCGGCGATACCCGCCGCGATGGCTTCGAGCTGAGCTGGAATGGTGCGCTGGCGCGTGACTGGCAGGTGCAGACCGCCTATACCTGGCTCGATGCGCAATACCGCGACAGCTTTTGTTCGCCGGCTTGCAGCGCCGCCAATCCGCCGGTGGCAGCCGGCAACCGCATACCCGGGATCGCGCGCCAGATGGCGTTCGCCGCGCTCGGTTGGGCACCGCCACAAGGCTGGCGCGCCGGTATCGAGGGACGGTACCTGAGTCGGATCGCGGTCAATGACCGCAATACCGAAGCGGCTCCGGGCTATTTTGTTGCAGCGGCACAGGCTGGCTACTTGTTGCAGCTTGAAGGCTGGACACTCAATGCCTTTGCCCGTCTGGACAATCTGTTTGATCGCCAGTATGCCGGCTCCAGCATCATCAATGAAAGCAATGGCCGTTACTTCGAACCGGCGCCAGGGCGCAACTGGAGCGCAGGCGTTAGCGCGGCTTACCGGTTTTGATGCGAATAATGCCTGACGCTACCTGAGGCTGGCGCAGCATGCCAAGTGCTGCGCCATGTCGCCCATCGTGATCCGGAAAGGCATGGCCCTACATCGCGCCATGCACTTTTTTGCCGATCAATTTTCTTCTTTGCTACGGGTGCCGCAGCGACAGCCATGGTCGCGCTGCCAACAGCTCGTGTTCTCGAAACACACGACGCATTCATTTAGGCATCACGATGAACTTGCTCAAAAAATTGAGCAGCATGCAATTGCAGCCATTCAACAAAAATATTTCCTGTTTTAAATAAACAAAAAGCGTGGCGTTTGTGCGACTTTTCTTGAATCTATTGGCAGGTTGATCGATAACTCGCAACAGTTTGTTTTTTTGAAATATTTCAGTGATCAGCTGTTTGACAAGGCGCAGAATGCCTGTCCGCCGGATTGGATAAATTGCCTGAACTATATGTTTATTGCAGTTCATTTTTTTACGCTGCATTTCGCCATCCGTCCCGCATTCATGAGGAAAATCATGCCGCAATATCCGCATCACAAAGTCTTATCGTTACTGTCAGTACTGTTGATTGCCGCATGCGGCGGTGGCGGAGGCGGTGAGGAAGCTGGCGCCAGTGGCACTGGCACTAACTCGATGCAGGCGGGAAGCGCCTCGACCACCACCACCGGCGTGGCCACCACCACTAGCTCAACTGCGACCACGACCAGCTCAACTGCGACCACGACCGTCAACGGGCAGACCACGACTACTGCCGCCACGGCCACGACAACCAGTTCGACCACGACCACTACTGGCAACACCACACCGCTGCCGCCGCTGTCGGGTACGCCGATCGTGCTGACCAAGGATCAGCTGGGTACATCCTGGACGCGGGATGGCAATACTGGCAGCGGCGGTGCAAATCAGGAAGGCGCGCGCGCCGGCAATGCCGAGTGCCTGTCTTATGGGACGATGCAGAATGCGACCGGATACTTTGTCAGCGCCCACCTGTCGATTTTCAAGGATGGACAACGGCTGGCATTGCCTGCCGATATCGGTATCATGGCCAATTGCTTATATGAAATCAATACCGACAACCGTTCTGGCGTCATCGATGCCTGGTCGACCAAATATAAACGTTTGACGCTGGGCGATTTCTTCAAGGTATGGGGTCAGCCATTGGCATGGGACAATGTTGCAGGCTTTACCGGCCAGCCGATCGTGATCTATGTCGACGATGGCAGTGGCTACCTGCGCCGCCATATGGGTGATCCGGGCGATATCGAATTGAACTGGCATTTCTCGATCACGATCCAGATCGGCAGCGCTTTGGCCGAGATTCCAACCTACGACTGGCGCAGCTACACTTCCCATTGATCGACTGGCCGGCACGCCGTCGGCTCAATCAACTGAAACAGAAAAGAGACGCGCACCGCATCCGGCATGCGTCTCTTTTTGGTTCGCCTTTTGGCTTCAATGTCGATTGACCTGCAGCGAAGCAGCCGGCACTTGGTACGCATTGTTTTTATCGGTGCCATCCGTGCTAGAAGCTAGTTCTGCATCTTGCGCGTATCCGGCCATTGCCGGCATTGTTATTGCATGGAGTCGAGCAACATGTCGCGGCTGGCAGATCAGTGCTGCGGTGGTGTTCAATCTGTTTCAATAAAAGGAGCCTGCAATGCAACGAATTTCCGAGGTGATGACCGCAGATGTACAAACCATTGCGCCGCACGACAGCGTGCGTCGCGCCGCGCAGCTGATGGATGAATTAAATGTCGGCTCGATTCCGGTATGCGATGGCAGCCGGCTGGTCGGCATGATTACGGACCGCGATATCACGATCCGGGCAACCTCGACTGGCCAGCCGCCGGAAGATACCGAAGTGCAGGACATCATGTCGAGCGATGTGCAGTACTGCTTTGAAGATCAGCAAGTCGATGAAGTCATGGAAACCATGCGCGATATTCAGATCCGACGCGTGCCGGTGATCGACCGCAATTCCCATAAGCTGGTTGGCATCATTTCCCTGGGTGACCTGGCAACCAAACATTCGGCCGAAGTCGATCGGACGCTGCAAGAAATCTCGATGCCGTCCGAGCCGGACCGGGCGCAACCGCGTGCGTAACTGCTAGCGGCAATTGATTGACCGCAAGTGCGGCGCTGTAAAATTTTTACGATTTTGCAGCGTCTGCCGGCAACCGCTGCCATTCCGCGCTGTCATTCCACGCTGTCATTCCGACTTCTCGCGCAAGAAACCACAAACCTGCAGTCATTCAGTAATTGCTCGCTAGCAATGCCGTAAGTGGGCCATTGTTTTACAATTCCAGCTATCTGGGCAGCAAAAATCCTCTCCGTTCGGAGAATTGTTGTTTTTACATAGTTTGCTTATACTAAGCATTCTTTTTATCAACTTTAAGGCGATATCCATGATCCGTTCCCTGTTGACTCTGTCCAGTTTGACCGCTGCTCTCGTATTGGCCGGCTGCGCTTCGCAACCTGCTGCCCCGGTTTCGCCAGCTGCTGCTGCTGCAACAGCAGCTAGCGACGCCACGGTTGCCGGCAAGTTGAAAGGTAACTGGACGGGTGACTGGACTCTGCCAGGTTTTGGTGGCGGCAAGTTTGAATTGATTGTCACGGAAGTCACCGGCAATACCGTCAAGGGTAGCGCCAACTGGTATGGTACTGCCGCCGGCGATACCAAGGCACCGCTGACCAAGGCAGTCGTCCAAAACGGTACGCTGGCTGCCGACCAGGCCACCATTTCCTTCAAGCTGACGCCAAAAGGTGACAATGCCTTGGCTGGCACCTGGAGTGCCGGTGGCTACAGCGGCCCGCTGACCGCCAAGCGCTAAGCCATTGCGGTTGGGGCAGGATAAACCCGATCATTAAAAAAGGAGCTTCGGCTCCTTTTTTATTTACCCTCATTCATTTCGTTTTTTTGCTGCCGGTTTTTAGTTGCCCTTTATGCGTGACATGCTCTTGCGGGTCTTGGGATGCAGTACAGGCGCATTGCCAGGATACTTGGCTGATCCATTCGCAGGCCCCGTGCCGGTAGTGCTGCCGCAAGCGGCTTGCAGCCGATCCATCTGCCTTGTGTAATTTGATACAGGTCAACCGCATTGTTTTGACGGCGCGATAGGCTTCCCTCAATGGGAGGCGAGTCGGCTCGCACCTGCACGCGTCAGTGCTAATCTGCGCTAATCGTCACTAATCTTCACATCATGTGCCCGGCAGTACAGCACAAAGGCAAAACAGGACAAGCGATGCGCAAAGGATGCATTCTCATTGCAGAGATGGGCCGCCGCCATGGCAAATAATCCGGGCCAGGCTGCAACCGCGACCGGGCAAGGCCAGCGGATGGAAAACCAGCAGATACCAGCTTGGCATACCGTTAGCGCCGCTGCCGCCGCCAGTGCGCAGGGCGTCGATGTCGCGCGCGGGTTGACGCAGGCCGAGGCGGCGCAGCGTCTGGAGCGCGACGGTCCGAACCAGATCCGGGAAAAGCCACCGCGTCCGTGGTGGCGCAAGCTGGCCGACCAGTTCACCGATTTCATGGTGCTGGTGCTGCTTGCTGCGGCCATCGTCTCCGGCATCGTCGGCGATATCAAGGATACGCTGGCGATCGTGATCATTTTATTGCTCAATGCAGTGATCGGTTTTGTCCAGGAATTGCGGGCAGAGCGGGCGATGGCAGCCTTGAAGCAGATGGCCGCCACCACCGCCGTGGTGCTGCGCGATGGCGAGCGACTGCAGATGATCGCTTTTTCGCTGGTGCCGGGCGATATCGTGTTGCTGGAAGCCGGCAATGCAGTGCCGGCCGATCTGCGCCTGATCGAAGCGGTGCAATTGAAGATCGATGAAGCCTTGCTGACCGGCGAAGCGGTGACCGCGGAAAAATGCAGCGAAGATCTGGCTGATGCCGATGCGCCGCTGGGGGACCGCAGCAACATGGCCTACAAGGGCACCACGGTCAGTTATGGCCGTGCTGCCGGGGTGGTGGTTGCCACCGGCATGGCCACGGAACTGGGCAAGATTGCGCAGTTGCTCGATAGCGGAGAAGAAGTAAAAACCCCGCTGCAAAAGCGCCTGGCTGTTTTCGGCAAGCGCCTTGGCCTGATGGTGATTGCGATCTGCGTCATCATTTTCATGGTCGGCCTGTTGCGCGGCGAAGCGGCAGTGATGATGTTTCTGACTGCGGTCAGCCTGGCGGTGGCGGCGATTCCGGAAGCGCTGCCGGCCGTGGTGACGATTTCACTGGCGCTGGGGGCGCGCAAGATGGTGCTGCAGCAGGCATTGATCCGGCGCCTGCCGGCAGTCGAGACACTCGGCTCGGTCACCTATATCTGTTCCGACAAGACCGGCACGCTAACCCAGAACAAGATGCGGGTCGAGCAAATCTATGTGGTCGACATGACCCTGGAGCAGGGGCAGGTGGTGCCGGCCCACGCGCCATGGAGCAATCTGCTTACCGCGCTGGCACTGTCGAACGATGCTTCCCGCGCCCACCATGGCCAGACCACGGGCGACCCGACCGAAGTGGCGCTGTACCTGGCAGCGCTGGAACATGGCTATGACAAGACGGTGCTGGAATTGACCGCGGGCCGGATCCATGAACTGCCGTTCGATTCCGACCGCAAGCGCATGACCACCTTTCACCATCAGGAGCAGGGCGTCACTGCCTTTACCAAGGGGGCGCCGGAAGGCGTGCTGCCGCTCTGCACGTCGGCATTGACGCAGCAGGGTGAAGTGGCATTGCCGCGCGACGCTATCCTGGCTCGGGCCGAGCGCATGGCAGAAGCAGGTTTGCGGGTACTGGCAGTGGCTTGCCGCAACTGGCCGGCCTTGCCGCATCATGATCCGATCGAACATATCGAAAATGATCTGGTGTTCATCGGCCTGGTCGGCTTGATGGACCCGCCGCGCGATGAAGCAAAGGATGCGGTGGCGATGTGCCGCACTGCCGGCATTGTGCCGGTGATGATCACCGGCGACCATGCCGCCACCGCCCATGCGATTGCCTGTCAGCTCGGGATTGCCGAGTCTGACAGCCGCGTCATCACCGGACCGCAGCTGGCCGCCATGAGCGACGAGCAATTCCGCCAGCAGGTGGCGCAGATCCGCGTCTATGCGCGGGTCGATCCTGCGCAGAAAATCCGCATCGTGCAAGCCTTGCAAGAGCAGGGGGAATTCGTCGCGATGACCGGCGACGGCGTCAACGATGCGCCCGCCCTGAAGCGCGCCGATATCGGCGTGGCAATGGGTAAAGGCGGCACTGATGTCGCGCGCGAAGCTGCCAGCCTGGTTTTGCTGGATGATAATTTCGCCACCATCGTCGGTGCAGTGCGCGAAGGGCGGCGCATCTTCGACAATATCCGCAAGTTCATCCGTTATGCAATGACCGGCAATTCGGCGGAGATCTGGACCATTTTCCTGGCGCCGTTCATGGGCTTGCCGATTCCGCTGCTGCCGATTCATATCTTGTGGATCAATCTGCTGACCGATGGTCTGCCAGGCTTGGCGCTGGCCGCCGAGCCTGCCGAAAAAGGCATCATGCAGCGTCCGCCGCGCGCACCGGGCGAAAGCATCTTCGCCAATGGCATGTGGCAGCACATTGTCTGGATCGGCCTGGCGATGGCCGGCGTGTCGCTGTTTACCCAGGCCTGGGCGATTCATGCCGGCTCGGCCCATTGGCAAACCATGGTGTTTACCGTGTTGACGCTGTCGCAGATGGGCCATGTGCTGGCGATCCGCTCGGAACGCGATTCGCTGTTTGCACAGGGTGTGTTATCCAACAAGCCGCTGCTGGGCGCCATTGCGGTGACTTTCCTGCTGCAGATGGCGACAATTTACGTGCCGTGGCTCAATCCGATTTTCAATACCGAGCCATTGAGTACGGCGGAACTCGGCCTGTGCCTGGCTCTGTCGACCATTGTCTTCTTTCTGGTGGAGCTGGAAAAATGGATGGTGCGCCACGGCCGGCTGTACCAGCGCAAAACGGTTTGATCGATCCAGGGCAAGAAACAACCGGCTTGCGTGGTATCCCGATCAGATGCCGCCGATGCACAGGTATTTCATTTCCAGGTATTCGTCGATGCCGTACTTGGAGCCTTCGCGCCCCAGCCCGGATTGCTTGACGCCGCCGAACGGCGCGACTTCATTCGAAATGAGGCCGGTATTGATGCCGACCATGCCGTATTCGAGCTGTTCGGCAACGCGCCAGACGCGACCGATATCGCGCGAATAGAAATAACTGGCCAGCCCGTATTCGCTATGGTTGGCAGCCGCCACCACTTCTGCTTCGGTGGTGAATTTCATGACCGGCGCCACCGGCCCGAAGGTTTCTTCCTGCATCACTTTCATGTCGCTGTTGATATTGGCCAGCACGGTCGGCTCGTAAAAGTAGCCGCCCAGCGCATGCCGCTTGCCGCCGGTAACCACGGTTGCGCCCTTGGCCTTGGCATCGGCCACATGGTCTTCCACCTTGGCGACAGCCTGTTCATCGATCAGCGGGCCTTGATGGACACCCGGCTCGAAGCCATTGCCAACCTTTATTTTGGCGGCGCCGGCCGCCAGCTTTTCCACAAAGGCATCGTAGATCGAGGCATGCGCATAAAAGCGGTTGGTGCATACGCAGGTCTGGCCGGCATTGCGGTATTTCGATTGCAGCGCGCCTTCGACTGCCGCGTCCAGATCGGCATCGTCGAATACGATGAACGGCGCATGGCCACCGAGTTCCAGCCCGAGCTTTTTGATCGTCGGCGCCGACTGCGCCATCAGGATGCGCCCGACCGGCGTCGAGCCGGTAAACGACAGGTGCTTGACCACCGGGGTGGCGCACAAGACCTTGCCGACTTCGATCGATTGCTCGGCATCGGCCGTGATGACATTGAGGACGCCCGCCGGCAAGCCGGCACGATGTGCCAGTTCGACAATCGCCAGCGCGCACAAGGGTGTCTGCTCGGCCGGCTTGATGACGATGGTGCAGCCGGCGGCCAGCGCCGGCGCCACCTTGCGGGTAATCATCGCGATCGGGAAGTTCCATGGCGTGATCGCCGCGCACACGCCGATCGGCTGCTTCAATACCAGCATGCGGCGGTCGGCCCAGGTCGATGCCGGCACATCGCCGCTGACGCGCTTGGCTTCTTCGGCAAACCATTCGACAAAGCTGGCGCCATAGGTGACTTCACCCTTGGCCTCGGCCAGCGGCTTGCCCTGCTCGGCAGTCATCAATTGCGCCAGGTCGTCGGCGTGGTAAATGATCTGGTTGAACCATTGCCGCAACAGGTGGGCGCGTTCCTTGCCGGTCTTGGCTGACCAGGCCGGCAAGGCGGCGCTGGCAGCTGCAATGGCGCGCTCGGTTTCATTCGCGCCCAGGTTCGGCACCGATGTGATGACGCTGCCATCGGCAGGGTTGACGACGTCAAATGTCGCCGCCGCACCGACCCATTCGCCATTGATATAGGCTTGGTTGCGCAGCAGCGCCGGAGTGGATAAATTCAGGGGAGAAGGGTGGGCGGGCTGCGTCATGGCAATATCCTCGGGCAAGGTACTGGAACAGATTCTCCAGCATACCCGAATCGATTTTGCCGTGCAGCGCCGCTGCCGGGTAAATCGTCAAGCTGATGCGTGTAAAGCTTATGCCGGCGGGTTTTTCGGCAGTGCCGCGTCGCGGCGGTTGAAGCCGGCCACCATGTCGAAACGAAACAGCCGGCATTCCAATGCACCATTAAAGAATGGCGTCTTGCGCGCTTCCTTCAGGCGCAGCAGTTTCGGCACACCGAGGTCGGCGGTAAACAAAAACACTGACCAGCCGGCAAAGCGCTGCTTCAACGTGGTGCCAAAGGCGCTGAAGAAGGATTGCGCCATTTCATCGTCGGCAATCGCACTGTCGCCGCGCACGCCGATCCGTTCGCCATACGGCGGATTGGTTAGCAGGACGCCCGGCACATCAGAAGGCGGCTTGACTTCCTGCGCCTCGATCTGCTTGAGCGGCACCTCGAACAGGATGCCGGCCTTGTTCAGGTTGCTGCGTGTCATGGCAATCATGTCGCCGGAAATATCGCTGCCGAATATCGTCGGCGCGGCCGGCAACGGATTGGCCTTGATGCTGCCTTTGAGCTGTGCCCAGCCGGCGGCATCGAACTCATGGAATTTTTCAAACGCGAACGCGCGGCGCGCACCAGGCGGAATGCCGGCAAGCATTTGCGCCGCTTCGGCCAGGATGGTGCCGGAGCCGCACATCGGATCCAGCAGCACCATGCCCGGCTTCCAGCCGGCCACCCGCAACAGGCCGGCCGCCAGGTTTTCGCGCAGCGGCGCGTCGCCGGTATCGAGCCGCCAGCCGCGCTTGAACAGCGCTTCGCCCGAAGTGTCCAGGTAGATCGTGAAATTGCGCGCATCGAGAAAGCCGACGATGCGCATGTCTGGCGTCTTGGTATCGATCGACGGGCGCCGGTCGAACTGGTCGCGGAAGCGGTCGCACACCGCATCCTTGATTTTCAGCGTGGCGAAGTCCAGGCTTTTCAGCGGTGACTTGATGGCGGTGACATCGACCCGGATCGTGTGGTCAACTGAAAACCAGTCTTCCCAGGGCTGTGCCAGCGCGAGGTCATAGATATCGTTTTCATTGGCATAGCTGGATTGCGCCATGCGCAGCAACACGCGCGAGGCGATCCGCGAATGCAGGTTGATGCGCCAGGCATCTGTCAGCGAGCCGGAACAATGCACGCCGCCCGGCACCTGATTGTGTACCTTGAGGCTGGAACTTGCTTGCGCGATTTCGCCAAGTTCTTCGGCCAACGGCCCTTCCATGCCACGCGGGCAGGGGCAGAAATAAGAGTAATTCATGGGGGGAACCTTTTATCCGTATGTACAACTGGAACCGCTCGGTGAGCCGCCCTGCATCGGGCACGGCGATCGCCAGTCAGAACCTTATTTTACTTCGATGCACCGTGCACGACGCATCGCAGCATATGACAATTAAATCGCAATTAAAACGGCTTGAGCACCACCAGCAGTACCGCTGCCAACAAGCCGATCACCGGTATCTCATTGAACCAGCGAAACCATTTTTCGCTGCGCTTGTTGATGCCTTTTTCGAATTTCTTCAGCAGCAACCCGCAGGAATGATGGTAGCCAATTAACAGCACCACGATCGTCAGCTTGGCATGCATCCAGCCATTGCCAGGCCCTGTCTTTCCGATGCCGACTCCAAGCCATAGCCACAGGCCAAACACCAGAGCCGGCACTGCCAGCAGTGTCATGAAGCGATACAGCCGGCGCGACATCAGCAAAAGGCGCTCGGTGGTGGCGGTATCGGATTCCATGGCCAGATTGACAAAGATGCGCGGCAAATAAAACAGGCCGGCAAACCAGGAAGTGACGAACACGATGTGCAGCGACTTGACCCAAAGATATTCCATATATATTTCTTTCAATTATTGCCGGACTTCGCGGTGGTGAAACAGGGGGGTGAAGCAGGGAATTTGCGGGGCATGCCCCGCCCTTGCAGGGCGCACACAGGCTTGCAAGCCTGTGCCGTTACGCAGGCGGACAGCAAGCTGCCCGAAATTCCTGCTTCTCCCTGCGAAACGGTGTCGCCTTGCAAGACGAGACTCCGTAAACATGGCATTTATTCATGCACTTCTCCATGGTGAAGCGGGGAATTCGCGGAGCATGCTCCGCACCCGCGCAACGGTGTCGGCTTGCAAGCCGACACGCCGTAAACATGGCCATTATTCACGCACTTCTCCATGCCCAAATACCACGTATTTCATCGACGTCAAACCTTCCAGGCCAACCGGGCCGCGCGCATGCAGCTTGTCGTTGGATATGCCGATCTCGGCGCCCAGGCCATACTCGAAACCATCGGCAAACCGGGTCGAGGCATTGACCATCACCGAGGCCGAATCGACTTCGCGCAGGAAACGCAAAGCCCGGCTATAGTCTTCGGTGATGATTGCATCGGTATGCTGGGAGGAATAGGTATTGATGTGGTCGATCGCCTCATTCATGCCGGGGACGAGTTTCACCGCCAGGATCGGCGCCAGGTATTCGGCGGTCCAGTCTTCTTCGGTGGCCGCAGCCAGATGCGGATAGCCTGCGAGGATCGCGCGCGCCTGATCGTCGGCGCGCAGCTCGACCTCTTTTGTCGCATACAGCTTCGCCAGTGCCGGCAATACCTGTGGCGCAATCGCTTCGGCCACCAGCAGCGTTTCCATCGTGTTGCAGGTGCCGTAGCGGTGGCACTTGGCATTGAAGGCGACTTTCAATGCCTTGTCGATATCGGCCTTGTCATCGATATACACATGGCAAATGCCATCCAGGTGCTTGATCATCGGCACCTTGGATTCGCGCATCAGGCGCTCGATCAAGCCCTTGCCGCCGCGCGGCACGATCACATCCACATATTGCGGCATCGTGATCAATTCGCCCACCGCAGCGCGGTCGGTGGTCTCGACAATCTGTACCGCATCGGCCGGTAGCCCAGCCCCGGCCAGGCCTTCCTTGACCAATGCCGCCAGCGCCTGGTTGCAATGGATCGCTTCCGAGCCGCCGCGCAAAATCGTCGCATTGCCGCTCTTGATACATAGGCCGGCGGCGTCCACCGTCACGTTCGGGCGGGCTTCGTAAATGATGCCGATCACGCCCAGCGGCACGCGCATCTGGCCGACCTGGATACCGGTCGGGCGGTATTTCATGTTAGTGATTTCGCCGATCGGGTCCGCAAGGGCTGCGATTTGCTCCAGTCCTTCGGCCATGGTTGCAATCGCCTGGTCCGACAGCGTCAGCCGGTCCAGCATCGCTGCTTCCATGCCATTGGCGCGGGCCGCTTCCAGGTCTTGCATGTTTGCCGCGCGCAGCGCTGCGGCGTCGCGCCGGATGGCGACAGCAATCAGACTCAGCGCCCGGTTCTTGGCAGAGGTATCGGCACGCGCCATTGCGCGCGACGCAGCGCGGGCGCGCTGGCCGACCTCATTCATGTAGTGTTTGATGTCCATCTTTAGACTTTCAATTCATAAAACCAATTAACCACGGTACATACGGCGCACACGGTGAAAAGCAAAACACCAAATTGCGGCAAATATTATGGGCTGTCGTCGTGTGCGCCGTGCCCGCCGTGGCTCAAAAGCGTACAGGCTTTTACCCCCGTGTTACCTTCAATCCTAGCTGCAGCATCGCATCCCATGCATCGCCGGCAAACGCCTTGGCGCGCAAGCCTTTCACCATCTTATCGATTTGCGACGCTTCCTGCAGCGCGCCCTGCAACGCCGTCAGGCTCAGGCGCCGCAATGCCGGTTCCATCAGGCGCTCGCGCGGACCCCAGATCCGGTATTCCTTGAGCAGCATGCCGAGCGGACGCCCTTGCGCCATACCGGATTTCAGTTTCAGCAAGGTGCGGATTTCTTCGGCCACCGCCCACAATACCAGCGGCAATGCCTCGCCTTCGCCCTGCAACCCGTCCAGCATCCGGGTCAAGCGCGCCGCGTCGCCGGCCAGCATCGCTTCATTCAACTTGAACACGTCGTAGCGGGCGACATTCAATACCGCATCCTGGATCTGGTCGAAGCCGAGCTTGCCTTCCGGATGCAGCAATCCGAGCTTCTGGATTTCCTGGTGCGCTGCCAGCAAATTGCCTTCCACCCGCTCGGCAATGAAATCGATCCCTTGCCGGTCGGCGCTTTGCCGCTGCGCCGCCAGTCGCGCGCCGATCCATGCCGGCAATTGCGCGCGTTCGACCAGCGGAATATCGATATACACGCCGGCTTGCTGGATCGCAGCCACCCAGGCTGCTTTTTGTGTTGCCCAGTCAAGCTTGGGCAAGGTAATCAGTGTCACATTGTCCGGGCTCAGACTGGCGGCATACTGCTGCAATGCCTGGCCGCCATCCTTGCCCGGTTTGCCGGTCGGGATGCGCAATTCAATCAGCTTGCGGTCGCCGAACAGCGATTGCGACTGATTGGCTTCCAGCAGGGCGCCCCATTTGAAGCTGCGCTCGACCACCAGCACTTCGCGCTCGGAAAAACCTTGCGCGCGGGCCGCCTTGCGAATCTTGTCGGCGGCTTCCAGCGCCAGCAAATGCTCGTCGCTGGAAATCACATACAGCGCCGCCAGCGGCTTGCTTAAATGTGAATCCAGCGCATCGATGCGCAATTGCATGGCCGATCCTCTCTATGATGTTGTCGACGGTGTATCGTATCGCCAACGCGTCGTTTTACGCTATCCGGGTGCGTTGCCTGGCTGCAGTACCGACAGCCGGCGCAAGATCTGCTGCACCAGGTCCGACTGCATGTCCCGGTACAGCATCGCCTTTTCACCTTCCTTGGCCAGTACCTGAGCTTCGTTAAAACTCATGTCGCGCTTGAGGACGATTTGAGTTGGCGCCAGCAATTGCTTGTTAGCGCCGTCCCGGACCCGAAAACTGAACTTGTAAAACAGCGACAATTCGCGGATCCGTCCCTGGCTATTGAGCGACAGCACGGCTTCCTCCCGGGTTTCGGACAGCACATCCAGAATTGCCTGCGCTGCCTTCAGGTCGGTCACCACTTGCGTGCCGCTGCCGGCGCGGATATAGCGCTTGAGTTCAGTGCCGAGCGCAGAGTTTTCCGCAAATCCAAGGTAAATCGTCTTGAATGGCAGGCTGGCCTCATTGTCCGAGCCACGCAATTTAAAGCCGCAGCCGGATAACAGGCCGGCGCCGGCCATGCCAGCCAGCAGGGTGATTGCGGTGCGGCGTTTCATCAGCATCTTGGCTCCCATTCTTAAGCGACGATATTGACCAGCTTGCCAGGCACGACGATCACTTTCTTCGGCGTGCCTTCGACATACTTGCGCACATTCTCGTTGGCGAGAGCCGCGGCTTCGATGCTGGCGCGGTCGGCATCCTTGGCGACCTTGATGCTGCCGCGCAGCTTGCCGTTGACCTGCACCATCAATTCCAGTTCCGACTGTTCCAGCGCTGCCGGATCGACTTGCGGCCACGGTGCATCGAGGATGTCGCCATGGATGGCGCCCAATCCGGTTTCCTGCCACAGCACGTGGGTGATGTGCGGCGCCACCGGATACAGCAGCCGCAGGAAAATCGACAGGCCTTCGGCAATCACCGCATGCGATGCCGCTGTATCGTCCAACTTGGCGGCTTCCAGGGTATTCAACATCTTCATGCATGCCGACACCACCGTGTTGTATTGAATCCGCTTGTAGTCGTGATCGGCCTGCTGCAGGATCTTGTGGATTTCGCGCCGCAACGCCTTGTGCGTATCCGGCAGCGTGGGCAAGTCGGCCTGGCTGGCCGCGCCGATGCGCGCGGCTTGTGCAGCGGCGTAGCTCCAGACCCGCTTCAGGAAGCGGTTGGCGCCTTCGACCCCTGCACCCGACCATTCCAGCGTCTGTTCCGGCGGCGACGCGAACATGGTAAACAAGCGCGCGGTGTCAGCCCCGTACTGGCTGATCTGCGCCTGCGGGTCGATGCCATTGTTTTTCGACTTCGACATTTTCTCGGTACCGCCGATTTCGACCTTGGCGCCATCGGTCTTCAGCGTGGCGCCCTGCGGACGGCCTTTTTCATCGAGCGTCAGTTCGACATCTTCCGGATTGAACCAGGTCTTTTTGCCGGCGGCGTCTTCCCGAAAATAGGTTTCGTTGAGCACCATGCCTTGTGTCAGCAGGTTGACGAACGGCTCATCGAATTTCACCAGGCCGAAGTCGCGCATCACCTTGGTCCAGAAGCGCGCATACAGCAGGTGCAATACCGCGTGCTCGATGCCGCCGATGTACTGGTCCATCGGCATCCAGTAGTCATTGCGCTCGTCGACCATCTTGTCGACACTGCCCGGCGCGCCGGCTGGCGAGGTATAGCGCATGTAGTACCAGGATGAATCGACGAAGGTATCCATGGTGTCGGTTTCGCGCCGCGCAGGCTTGCCGCAGGTGGGGCAGTCGACATGCAGGAATTTTTCATGCTTGTTCAACGGGTTGCCGCTGCCGTCTGGCACGCAGTCTTCCGGCAGCACCACCGGCAAGTCTTTTTCCGGCACTGGCACGTCGCCGCAGGCGGCGCAATGAATGATCGGGATCGGCGTGCCCCAGTAACGCTGGCGCGAAATGCCCCAGTCGCGCAGGCGGTACGTGATTTTCTTTTCACCCAGGCCAAGTGCCGCCAGGTCGGCGGCGATCGCATCGACTGCCGCGGCGTAGCCCAAGCCGTCATATTTGCCGGAATCGATGCAGCGACCATTTTCCTTGTCGGCATACCATTCTTGCCAAGCCTCCAGCGAGTATGGCTGGTCGCTGACCGCAATCACCGGCCGGATCGGCAAGTCATATTTCTTGGCAAACGCAAAGTCGCGCTCGTCATGCGCCGGCACGCCCATCACCGCGCCGTCGCCATAGGTGATCAGCACGTAATTGCCGACCCAGACTTCGACTTGCTTGCCGGTCAATGGATGGGTCACGAACAGGCCGGTCGGCATGCCTTTCTTTTCCATCGTCGCCATGTCGGCTTCGATCACGCTGCCTTGCTTGCACTCGTTGATGAATGCGGCCAGCGCCGGGTTCGATTGCGCAGCGTGGGCCGCCAGCGCATGTTCCGGCGCCACCGCGCAAAAGGTCACGCCCATGATGGTGTCGGCGCGCGTGGTAAATACCCACAGCTTGCCCTCATTGATGACTTGGCCGGCGCTATTCCGGATCTGGTGCGGGAAGGCGAAGCGCACGCCAGTCGATTTGCCGATCCAGTTGGCCTGCATGATGCGCACGCGTTCCGGCCAGCCCGGCAGCTTGTTGTCGACGAAGTCGAGCAATTCCTCGGCGTAGGAGGTGATCTTCGCGTAATACATCGGGATCTCGCGCTTTTCGATCACGGCGCCGGAGCGCCAGCCGCGGCCATCGATGACTTGCTCGTTGGCCAGCACGGTCTGATCGATCGGATCCCAGTTCACGGTGCCGGTTTTTTTGTAGATGATGCCTTTTTCCAGCATCTTCAGGAACATCCACTGGTTCCACTTGTAATACTCGGGGCGGCAGGCAGTCATTTCGCGCGACCAGTCGATTGCCAGTCCCATCGATTGCATCTGCTGCTTCATGTGCTCGATGTTCGAGTAAGTCCACTGGGCCGGCGGCACGCCATTGGCCATCGCTGCATTTTCGGCAGGCATGCCGAACGCATCCCAGCCCATCGGCATCAGCACGTTGTAACCATTCATCCGCAGATGGCGGTACATCACGTCATTGATCGTGTAATTGCGTACATGCCCCATGTGCAGCTTGCCGCTTGGATAAGGCAGCATCGAGCAGGCATAGAATTTTTTCTTGTCCTGGCCGTGTCGGTCTTTTGCGTGCTCGACGGCGCGGTAGGCGTCGATGGCTTGCCAATGGTTTTGCGCCGATTTTTCGACGTCGGCGGGGCTGTATTTGTCTTGCATGAGAAGAGTGCCGAAAAAAGTGGGGTTGAACCCGACATTATACTGGTTCGGGGCCCGGCTTAGGAGTCGGCAAAAGGCAGGTTTTTACTGAAAAATCAGCGTAGTACGAGCTTTAAAGCGGGTTTTTCGCCGTAATCGGCATAGCGTTCATTGATGAACTCGACACAATCGGCCAGTGCCTCGGCGACTTCCGGTGCCCGCTGCTGCAGCAGGGCGGATTGCATCACCTCGATTTCCAGCAGTTCGTCCGGCGCCAGCCGGAAGCGGGACATGTTTTCATCGTCGCGCAGATAACTGAGGCAATCGATCCAGGCATCCATGTTGTTGCCATAAAAATCGGGAAAGCCGAACGCCTGTTTGCAGGCCGCATGGAAGCTTGCCCAGTCGGTGATGCTGTCGCCCTGAAGCCGGACCTGTGCCATGTGCTTATTTGGCCGGCTGGTCTGGCTTGGGCTCGGTGACAAACCCGATCTTGCTCAAGCCGTTGGATTGCGCCGCTGACATGACCTGGGCAATGATTTCATAGCGGGTTGCCTTGTCGGCCCGCAGCTGCAATTCCGGCTGCGGGTTGCCCTTGGCGGCGCTTTGCAGGCGGCCATCGAGGTCTTTCAGCGTGATGGCGTCGTTATTCCAGAAAATGGCGCCTTCGCCATTGATCGACAACGACACTGTTTCGGGTTTTTCCGGCGCCGGCGCCGCCTGCGCCGTCGGCAAATCAAGCTTGATGGCGTGGGTGAACAACGGTGCGGTAATGATGAAAATCACCAACAGCACCAGCATCACGTCGACCATCGGCGTGACATTGATGTCGGCCATCGGGCCTGCCTGCTGGTTATTATTGAATCCGCCGAATGCCATGGGGTTTCCTTTTAATCAGTTGGGGACAGAGTAATTCGCCGCACAGTGGCGTCTCATAAACTCTGTCCCGCAAACCATAAACTTGTTGAGGATAGAGTAATTCGACGCACGGCGGTGTTTCATCAACTCTGTCCCGAAATGGGTTATTTGCCGACCCGCGCACCGGTCGTCAGATAGGCATGCAAGTCATGCGCAAAGCCATCCAGTTCCGCTAGCGTCACCCGATTGACCCGTGTAAACGCGTTGTACGCCAGGACTGCCGGAATTGCCACCACCAGTCCGAGCGCGGTCATGATCAGCGCTTCGCCGACCGGCCCGGCCACCTTGTCGATCTGTACCGTACCGGTGGTCGAGACTGCCATCAACGCATGGTAAATGCCCCAGACCGTGCCAAACAGACCGATGAACGGGGCAGTCGAGCCGACCGAGGCCAGCAAGGTCAAGCCGTTTTCCAGGCGCGCCGCGACCCGGTTGATTTCCTGGCGCAGGGTTCTGGTGATCAATTCACCTAGGTCAGTATTGGCATTGAGCGAGGCGCCCTGGGTGCTGACATTGGCTGCCTGGGCGCCTTGTGCTGCCAGCGGCGCATAGACGTTTTCCGGGTCGGCCTGGCCGATCAGCTTGACTGCATCGTTCAAGGTTGCCGCCGCCCAGAATGCATCCAGCGATTTGGCGCTTTTGCGGATGCGCCAGGAGCTCCATGCCTTGGACAGGATGTAATACCAGCTGGCAATCGACATGATCAGCAATGCATAGGCGACCGCATGCGAAACCGCATCGCCCTGCGCCCAGTAATGGGCAAAACCGAGGTTGGAACTGCTAATGGTTGGGTTCATGTCTATCCGCTAATGAAAAGGGTGATGCAAACCGGGATCTAGTGCCGAAACGCGGCGCCAGGCACAAGCCGGCGCGGCGATTCGCTACCATTTGCTGCTATTCGTCGCTACGTTGGCACTAGCGCAGTTGCAGCCTAGCGCAGTCCCAGTACATCCTGCATGTCGAACAGGCCGACTGTCTTGTCGGCCAAGAAGCGCGCCGCGCGCAGGCTGCCATGCGCATAGGTGACGCGGCTTGACGATTTATGGGTAATTTCAATGCGCTCGCCGATGCCGGCAAACAGTACCGTATGGTCGCCGACGATGTCGCCGCCACGAATCGTCGCAAAGCCGATCGAGGACGGGTCGCGTGGACCGGTGACGCCTTCGCGCGCAAATACACCGACTTCCTTCAAGTCGCGTCCAAGTGCTTCGGCCACCACTTCGCCCATCTTGAGCGCGGTGCCGCTGGGCGCGTCGACCTTGTGGCGGTGGTGCGCCTCAATGATTTCGATATCGTAGCCTTCGGAAAAGCTCTTGGCCGCCATCTCCAGCAGTTTCATCGTCACATTGACGCCGACGCTCATGTTGGGCGCGAACACGATCGCGGTTTTTTCGGCGGCGGCGGCGATCGCCGCCTTGCCGGCTTCATCGAAACCGGTGGTGCCGATGATCAGCTTGACGCCATGCTCGGCGCAATAGGCCAGATGCTGCAGCGTACCTTCGGGACGGGTGAAATCGATCAGCACCTGGGCTGTTGCCAATCCGGTTGCCAGATCCGCCTCGATCGTCACGCCGCATGGCTTGCCGGCAAAAGCGGTGGCATCGATGCCAACGAATGGGCCGGGAATGTCGAGCGCACCAGCCAGCTGCATATCTTCGGCTTGCTGCACGGCCTCGATCAACATGCGACCCATGCGGCCGGAGGCCCCGGCAATGGCGATATTTAATGGATTCATGACACGAGTGGGTGGGTTGATTACTTTGCGGCCGGTGCCACAGCAGCTGGTGCTGCTGGCGTCGGTGCCGCAGCTTGTGGCAAAGGCGCCCGGCCGGCGATCAAGGCCAGATAGTCCTGCTCGCTTGGCAAGTCACCGCCATCGACGCGGGCAACCCGGTTATCCTTGAAATGCACGGCGACATGGCTGCGCAACACATTGCCATTGCCTTTTTCAAAGCGGAATACGTAATCCCAGCGGTCAGCATGGAAAATATCGGTCAATAACGGCGTGCCCAGCACAAACCGGACTTGGTCCGGGGTCATGCCAGGCTTGATTTGCGCCACCATTTCCCGCGATATGAAATTTCCCTGCTGAACGTCGAGGCGGTAAGGCGAAAAAATTCCGAACAGACGCCGTTCCTTGCTGGTCTGCACACCGCCGGCGCTGGCCTGGTCGGTGGTCTGCGCCGGCTTGCTGGCGGCTGACTGGTCGATCTGCGGATTTTTGGTGGCGCAACCGATGAGGCTGATGGCGAATGCCAGGCAAAATGCGCCACGCAGAGTGGATGCAGGAGGAAAAACGGAGGACAGCAGTCGCATAGTCAGTCTTAATCGAGTCAGGAAATTTTTGCAAAAACACTATATGATAAAGCAGAACTTGTAAACCAACCATAAACATGAACAACAATCCTTCCGACTTGAAATCCAGCGGCTTGAAGGCCACGCTGCCGCGTCTGAAAATCCTGGATATCTTCCATAACAGCGCGGTGCGCCATTTGAGCGCGGAAGATGTGTACAAGATTCTGCTGGCCGAGAATATGGATGTCGGATTGGCCACGGTGTATCGTGTGCTGACGCAATTCGAGCAAGCTGGATTGTTGCATCGCAATCATTTTGAAACCGGCAAGGCCGTGTTCGAGTTGAATGAAGGCTCGCACCACGATCATCTGGTCTGTCTGGATTGCGGCCGGGTGGAGGAGTTTTTCGATGAAGAAATCGAACAGCGACAGCAAAAAATCGCCCTCGAGCGCGGTTTTAAAATTGCCGACCATGCCCTGGCCCTGTATAGCCACTGTACCAAGGATCAATGCCCGCATCGGGAGCGCTGAGCCGGCACCGACATTTCTGCAGCAAGATTAATGGTGGCTGAGGGCGTTCGATAGCAATTTTGCCGTGATATCGACAATCGGAATGACTCTTTCATAGGCCATCCTCGTTGGCCCGATCACACCCAGCGTACCGACAATCTTGCCATTGACACCATACGGCGCGGTCACCACGCTCATGTCATCCATCGGCACCAGTTGCGATTCGCCGCCAATGAAAATCTGCACGCCGGTCGCCTTGCTGGAAATATCGAGCAATTGCATCAAGCCGGTTTTTTGCTCGAACATGTCAAACAGCTTGCGCAGCGATACCATGTTGGAGGAGAGATCGGCCACCGACAGCAGGTTGCGCTCGCCTGAAATCACCACATCCTCACCGGTATCGGCCATCGCATCGCTGCCGGCTTCGACGGCCGCCTGCATCAGGCGCGTCATATCATCGCGCAGCTGGCGCAGTTCGCCCTGCAGGCGCAGGCGGACATCGTCAAAACTCAAGCCGCCGTAATGCTGGTTGATGTAATTGGCGGCCTGGGTCAGCTGTCCCGGCGTATAGTCGACGTCGGTCAGCAGCAGCCGATTTTGCACATCGCCATTCGGCGCGACAATCACCAGCAGCATGCGTTTTTCGGACAGCCGCAGAAAATCAATTTGCTGGAATACCGATTCATGGCGCGGCGTCAGTACCACGCCCGCAAATTGCGACAGCGACGACAGCACCTGCGCGGCATTGGCGATCAGCTTTTGCTGCGAATGGAGTTGCAGGCGCGGCTGCATTTTTGATTCCAGCGCGCTTTCATCGATCGACTGCACGGTCAGCAGGGTGTCGACAAACACCCGGTAGCCGCGCGGCGTCGGGACCCGGCCTGCCGAGGTATGGGGGCTGGCCACAAACCCCATTTCTTCCAGGCCCGCCATGATGTTGCGAATCGTCGCCGGTGACAGGTCCAGTCCGGAGATCTTGGACAGCGCGCGCGAACCGACTGGCTGGCCGTCGGCAATATACCGTTCGACCAGGGCTTTCAATAAGGTTTGTGCGCGGCTATCGAGTTGCATGGAAGTATTCTATGCGAGCGCCTATCTGCGGCGCCAGCGTTTGTTGGGCATTCCTGTTTCTATTCATCATTCTGTACACACGGATTTGGCTGACCACTGAGGCATTGATGCAATTCATGCAAGCTTGTGCATACGGCCTGCGGTGCGATGTGTGCCGGTAATGTCTGTTTGGCACGGTTGATCCAGATCGCTTGCAGACCGGCATTCTGGGCGCCAGCAATATCGATTTCCGGGTCGTCGCCGACATACACCGCTTGCTCCGGCGCAATACCCAAGCCGGCGCAGGCAGCCAGGAAAATACGGGGGTCCGGCTTGCAGACGCCAAACCGGTGTGCCGCCAGCGTTACCTGAAAATATCCGGCCAGACCAATCGTTTCCAGATCCGCCACGCCATTGGAAATGGTTCCCAGTCGTACCTGTCCCTGCAGGCGCATCAGGGTTGGCAGCACATCGTCGTACAGCGTCACTGCATGGCGGGCCTGTGAAAATACCGCCATCGCCAGATCGACCTTGGCGGGATCGTCGTCCAGTTCCAGGAACACTTCGGTCAGGGCGGCATGGCGCAGTGCCGATAAATTGATCTGGTAATCGGGTTGCCGGGCCAGCAGTGCCAGCCGGCGCGCGCGCAACTGGTCAATGCTGTAACGACCGGCCACGCCTGGCGCATGCAGCTGCAGCCAGTCATGCATCAGCGTTTCGGCGCGCGCAATCACTGGCGCGATCGGCCACAGAGTGTCGTCGAGGTCGAATAAAACTGCTTTGATCGGTTGCGGGCTCATGCTGCTCTAGATTGGATCATGCAAGGGTTCTTTCAAGATTGACCTTAATTATGTTCTAATCAAGCCCATGCCATTTAACAAGTTCTCTACACCATCTGCCAAAACTATTGCCATCGTCGGCAAGCCGATGGCGGCCGGCATTACCGATTCTTTATCGGAAATTGCCGATTTCCTGCAGGCAGCCGGCCATGCGGTGGTATTCGAAGCCGAAACCGCGCGCCATATTGCCCGGCAAAATGTGGTGGCCTTGACACCGGATGAAATCGGCCAGCGGGCCGATGCCGCCATCGTCGTCGGCGGCGACGGCACCATGCTGGGCATCGCGCGTCAGTTGGCGCCCTATGATGTGCCATTGATCGGCATCAACCAGGGTCGTCTCGGTTTCATGACCGATATTCCGGTTGAACGCATGATGCCCTTGCTGGCCGACATGCTGGCAGGCAAGGTCGAGTCGGAACAACGGAGTTTACTGGAAGGCAGCGTGATGCGCGGCAATACCAGTATTTTCCAGGCGCTGGCATTCAACGATGTGGTGGTGTCGCGCGGCGCCGGCTCCGGCATGGTGGAACTGAAAGTCACGGTTGATGGCCGTTTCATGTACAACCAGCGTTCTGACGGCTTGATCGTGGCCACCCCGACCGGGTCCACCGCCTATGCGTTGTCGGCAGGCGGGCCGCTGTTGCATCCAAATTTGCGCGGCATCGCGCTGGTGCCGATTGCGCCGCATGCATTGTCGAACCGGCCGATCGTGCTGTCTGACGATTGCGAAATCGTGATTGAAATCATCAATGGTCGCGACATCAGCGTCAATTTCGACATGCAATCCCTCGCCAGCCTGCAACACCATGACCGGGTGATCATCCGGCGTTCCAAGCATACCATCAGCTTTTTGCATCCCTCCGGCTGGAGTTATTACGATACCCTCCGCGAAAAGTTGCACTGGAATGAATATCCATCGGTGGAAGGGCAGTTAAAATAAGCGTTTTCGCCCCGATTCCTATCAGGGCGATCTATCCGATTCAATCGTCACCACGGCAGACAGGCGGGCAGGGGCGACCCAAGGTTGGACCGTCTCGCCCTGGCAATAAAAAGCTTTCGATTATGCTGCGCACACTTTCCATTCGCGATTTCGTTATTGTCGATGCCATCGAGCTTGAACTCGGCGCCGGATTTTCCGTCTTCACCGGTGAAACCGGTGCCGGCAAATCGATCCTGATCGATGCGCTGGCGCTTGCCCTGGGCGGTCGCGGCGATGCCAGCGTGGTGCGCGAAGGCGCCGCCCGCGCCGATATCACGGCCGAGTTCGCCGTTACCGCTGACACCGGCGTCTGGCTGGCCAACAATGAATTCCAGGGCGATGAAGGCGCGATCCTGGTGCGCCGGGTGATCGACAATGCCGGCCGCTCCAAGGCTTTCATCAATGGCATCGCCGCCACCGCCACCCAGTTGCGCGATCTGGGCGAGATGCTGGTCGATATCCATGGTCAGCATGCCCATCAGTCATTGCTCAAATCTGATGCGCAGCGCGTATTGCTCGACAGCCAGGCTGGCCTGCAGGGCGAAGCCAAGGCCGTGGCGGCTGCCTACAAGGCATGGCGCGGGTTGGCCAAACAGCGCGAGGAATTCGAGATCAATGCCAAAAATGTGCTGCTTGAGCGCGAACGGCTTGAGTGGCAAGTCGGCGAACTGGAAAAACTGGCGGCCAAGCCGGGTGAGTGGGATGAAGTCAACCATGAGCATAGCCGGCTGTCGCATGCAGCCAGTCTGATCGAGGGTGCCCAGGATGCGCTGAATGCGATTTCCGAATCGGACGACAGCCCGATGCTGACCCGGCTGGCAGCCCTGAACCAGAAGCTGGGCAAGCTGGCCGATATCGACGATGGCTTGAAGCCGGTGTTGGAGGTGCTGGAGCCGGCCCAGATCCAGCTGCAGGAAGCGGTCTATGCATTGAACGATTACCTGGGGCGGCTCGAACTCGATCCGCGTCGGCTGCAAGACGTTGAAGCCCGGCTGGGCGAGTTGCACGCGACTGCGCGCAAGTTCCATGTCGAGCCGAATGCCTTGCCCGATGAACTGGCATCGCTATCGGCGCAATTGCGTCAACTGGCCGACGCCAGCGACCTCGATGCATTGAAGGCCCAGGAAGACAAGTTGAAGGCGGACTACCTGGCGCTGGCTCAGAAATTGTCGAAAGCGCGTGCCAAAGCGGCCAAGAGCTTGAGCGACGCCGTGACGGTGGCGATGCAGGAACTGAGCATGGCCGGCGGACGATTCGTGGTGGCATTGAATCCGTGCGAACCAGCCAGCTATGGCGTCGAGCAGGTTGAATTCCTGGTGGCCGGGCACGCCGGCACGCAGCCGCGGCCGCTGGCGAAAGTGGCTTCCGGCGGCGAACTGGCGCGCATCTCGCTTGCCATTTCCGTGATCACGTCCAGCGCGACCGCCACCCCGACCCTGATTTTCGATGAAGTGGATTCCGGTATTGGCGGCGGCGTCGCGGAAGTGGTTGGCCGCCTGTTACGGCGCCTTGGGCAAGACCGGCAAGTGCTGTGCGTGACCCATTTGCCGCAGGTCGCCAGCCAGGCCAATCAGCATTTCCAGGTCAGCAAGAAGAATGTGTCGGGCAAGGCGCTGTCGAGCATTGACGTACTTGATGCGAAGCTGCGCATCGAGGAAATCGCCCGCATGCTGGGCGGCCTGGAAATTACCGCGACCACCCGCAAGCATGCGCGGGAATTGCTGGCGCTTTAATTGCAGTTCAAGCGCCGGACCGGATGCAAATTGCAAACTGCGGGTTGCATGACTGGCAGGCGCTTCGACACGATGTTCGGCATCTTTGATCAAATCAGGTAAAACTCCATGGCATTTCGTAAAGAACCCCCTCATACCCACGGTGTTGCGAGCCAAACCGCCGTATTGCTGGTCAACCTAGGTACCCCCGAGGCACCGACTGCGCCGGCTGTGCGGCGCTATCTGAAAGAGTTTCTTTCCGATCCACGGGTGGTCGAAATCCCGAAGCTGCTCTGGTCGCTGATCCTGTACGGGATCATCCTGCCGTTGCGCTCTGGCAAGTCCGCGGCAAAATATGCATCGATCTGGCGCACCGAAGGCTCGCCTTTGAAGCTGCATACCGAAAAGCAAGCGACCCTGTTGCGCGGTTACCTGGGTGATCGCCGCCATCAGGTGCAAGTCGCCTATGCGATGCGTTACGGCTTTCCATCGCTGCCGCAGGTGCTGCAGCAATTGCAGGAGCAAAATTGCGAGCGGATCCTGATCGTGCCGGCCTATCCACAGTATTCCGGCACCACCACCGCGTCGGTCTTCGACAAGGTATTTACCCATTATCTGGCGCAACGCAACGTGCCGGAACTACGCTTCATCAAGCATTATCACGATCATGCCGGTTACATTGATGCATTGAAGCAGTCAGTGCTCGCTCACTGGGAAAAGCATGGCCGACCAGACAAGCTGGTGATGAGTTTTCATGGCGTGCCCAAGCGGACCCTGGAACTGGGCGACCCGTATCATTGCGAGTGCCACAAGACGGCCCGCCTGCTGGCAATCCAGCTTGGTTTGACCGAGGACCAGTATCTGGTCAGCTTCCAGTCCCGTTTCGGCAAGGCGGAATGGCTGCAGCCGTATACCGCGCCAAGCTTGCAGAAACTGGCACAGCAGGGGATCAAGCGGGTCGATGTAATGTGTCCAGGCTTTACCAGTGATTGCCTGGAAACACTGGAAGAAATCGCGATGGAAGCCAAACAGGATTTCCTGACTGCGGGCGGACGCGAATTTCATTATATTCCTTGCTTGAACGAAAGTTCGGCTTGGATCTCCGCTCTGGCAAATATTGCTGAGCAGCACATGTTGGGTTGGCCGACCATGCTAACCGGTACCGAGCGCGATCAGCAGAAACAGGCGCTGGAAATCAGCCGTCAGCAAGCCCGGCGTGTAGGTGCGCAGAAATAGCGCTAGGGATCATTGCTGCTGATATATAAAAGATTTTGTTACAAAAAAACGGCTTCGGGTTCAGCAACGATGCTGATCTTGCTTAATTTCAAGTCATTTTTCCACTGTTAAAATGGCGCTCCGACCTGAGTCAGCGTATTCAATCTGGCATCGCAGATCCATGCGGCGGCCAACACCGTATAGGCGATGATCGAGGCTGAAATCAGTGACAGCTTCATGATCTGCTCCTTGTAAACCTGTGGATTGACCCGATGTATAAAAATACGTTAGTCCTTCGTTATTGTAGACCGTCTGTGCAATGTGCCAAGTGATCATGCGGCCCATTTTGTAACAAGGCTTAACAAGGCCGTGTGGCCAGTGCTGCGGCTGTTTGGTGCATGTGAGCAGCATCAAGCGAATAAATTTCTTTGGGTGAGCCGTTTAATTTCCCTCTTGAAAACAGGGTAAATAACCTCACATGCTCAAAATCGTAAGTTAAGTCATTGATTGTTGGAGGCTTTTTGATGCAAGACCAGGAAAAACAGGCGGATGCAAATCCGCAAGTCGACGAAAACGTGGCGGTCGAGGCGGGAGCAGCACCCGCTGAGCCGGGCTTGGAAGAACGGCTGGCTGCTGCAGAAGCCAAGGCGGCGGAAATGCAGGATGCGTATCTGCGTGCCAAGGCCGATGTGGAAAACTTCCGGCGCCGTGCGCAGGAAGATATTGCGCGTGCCCACAAGTTTGCCATTGAAAGCTTTGCCGAAGCACTGGTTCCGGTCAAGGATAGCCTGGAAATGGCATTGCAGGTCGAGACGCCGTCGGTCGAATCTCTGAAGGAGGGCGTCGAAATGACCTTGAAACAGTTGGCTTCCGCATTTGACAAGGGTCGCCTGCTGGAAGTGTATCCGCAGCCGGGCGAAAAACTTGACCCGATGAAGCATCAGGCAATCTCGATGGTACCGGCCGAGCAGGAAGCCAATACCATCGTCAACGTGCTGCAAAAGGGTTATATGATCGCCGACCGGTTGCTGCGGCCGGCGCTGGTCACGGTGGCGCAAGAAAAATCGGCATGAATTGGTTGGTAGTGCTTGAAAGTACGGATTATTTCCACATATTGACAACAACAGTCTCAGTTATCCAGTTATAAAGGAACAGAATTATGGGCAAGATCATCGGTATCGATTTGGGCACGACCAACTCCTGCGTTTCCATCATGGAAGGCGGGCAGCCGAAAGTGATTGAAAATTCCGAAGGCGCGCGCACCACGCCTTCCGTCATCGCTTATCAGGAAGATGGCGAAATTCTGGTTGGCGCACCGGCCAAGCGGCAGGCTGTGACCAATCCGAAAAACACCTTGTATGCAGTCAAGCGCCTGATCGGGCGCAAGTTTGACGAGAAGGAAGTGCAGAAGGACATCAGCCTGATGCCTTACCAGATTTCCAAGGCTGACAATGGCGACGCCTGGATTTCGGTGCGCGACAAGCGCCTGGCGCCGCCGCAGATTTCCGCAGAAGTCTTGCGCAAGATGAAAAAGACTGCTGAAGATTACCTCGGCGAAGAAGTGACCGAAGCCGTGATCACGGTGCCGGCTTACTTCAACGATTCGCAACGCCAGGCCACCAAGGATGCCGGTCGCATCGCCGGTCTGGATGTCAAGCGCATCATCAACGAGCCGACCGCAGCTGCGCTGGCGTTTGGTCTGGACAAGACCGAAAAGGGTGACCGCAAGATCGCCGTGTATGACCTGGGCGGCGGTACTTTCGATATTTCGATCATCGAAATCGCTGATGTCGATGGCGAAAAGCAGTTCGAAGTATTGTCCACCAATGGCGATACGTTCCTGGGCGGCGAGGATTTCGATCAGCGCATCATCGATTACATCATTGACGAATTCAAGAAAATCAATGGCCTGGATCTGGGCAAGGATGCGATTGCGCTGCAGCGTATCAAGGCTTCCGCAGAGCGCGCCAAGATCGAACTGTCGTCGTCGCAGCAAACCGAGATCAACGAGCCGTATATTGCGATGGCCAATGGCGCGCCGGTCCACCTGAACCTGAAGATCACCCGCGCCAAACTGGAATCTCTGGTCGAGGACTTGATCGCCCGTACCATTGCACCGCTGAATATCGCGATCAAGGATGCCGGCGTCAAGGTTTCCGACATCGATGACATCATCATGGTTGGCGGCCAGACACGGATGCCGAAGGTGCAGGAAAAAGTCCGTGAATTCTTTGGCAAGGAGCCACGCAAGGATGTCAATCCGGACGAGGCAGTGGCAGTTGGTGCCGCCATTCAGGGTTCGGTGCTGTCGGGCGAGCGCAAGGATCTGCTGCTGCTGGATGTGACGCCATTATCGTTGGGTATCGAAACCCTGGGCGGCGTGATGACCAAGATGATCCAGAAAAACACCACCATTCCAACCAAGTTCAGCCAGGTGTTTTCGACTGCTGACGATAACCAGCCGGCGGTGACCATCAAGGTTTATCAGGGCGAGCGTGAAATGGCGGTTGGCAACAAGGGTCTGGGTGAATTCAACCTGGAAGGCATTCCGCCGGCAGCGCGCGGCACGCCGCAGATCGAAGTCACTTTCGATATCGATGCCAACGGCATCCTGCATGTGAGCGCCAAAGACAAGGCCACCGGCAAGGAAAACAAGATCACCATCAAGGCCAATTCCGGCCTGACCGAGGATGAAATCCAGAAGATGGTGCGCGATGCCGAAGCCAATGCCGAGGAAGACAAGCGCCTGAAGGAACTGGCCGAGACCCACAATCAGGGCGATGCTCTGGTGCACTCGACTCGCAAGGCCTTGACCGAATATGGCGACAAGCTTGACGCGGCAGAGAAGGAAAAAATCGAAACCGCGATCAAGGACCTGGAAGCCAGCCTGAAGGGTAACGACAAAGCCGAGATCGATGCCAAGGTGAGCACCTTGTCGTCCGCAGCGCAAAAACTGGGCGAAGCGATGTATGCCGATTCGCAAGCCCAGCAGGCCGCTGCAGGAGCGTCGGCAGGCGGTGCTGGCGGCGGCGGTGGATCGGAATCCAAGCCGGCCGAAGAGGACGTGGTGGATGCGGACTTCAAGGAAGTCAAGGATAAGTAAGCCTTGCCCCGGTCGGGCGGTGGAGTCGACGCCGCCACGACTCGCCGAGTTGAGGTGGCCTTGCGGCTCTCGACTCGGCGTTTTCCGTTAAGTTTGCCGGTAAAGATCGTACCTTTCCTGTCATCGCATCAGTACCTGCGATGCCACAGCATGATTCGACAAGCATCGCTTGTTCATTTTTATTTTTATTTACAGCTCAATAAAACTTCTTTCATGAATTGCAGCGGCTGCTCGCATTCATGAAATCAGTTCGAGAATTGACAGGGCGCCGACAAGATGGCAAAGCGTGATTTTTACGAAATACTGGGTGTAGCGAAAAACGCTTCGGATGACGACATCAAGAAAGCGTATCGCAAGCTCGCGATGAAACACCATCCGGACCGCAATCCGGACAGCAAAGGCGCCGAAGAGAAATTCAAGGAGGCCAAGGAAGCCTACGAGATGCTGTCGGACCCGCAAAAGCGCGAAGCCTATGACCGCTATGGCCATGCCGGCGTCGACCCCAACATGGGTGGCGGTGGTTTCGGCGGCGCCGGTGGCCCAGGCTTTGCCGATGCGTTCGGCGACATTTTCGGCGACATTTTCGGCAATGCACGCGGCGGTGGCCAGCGCGGCGCCGGGCCACAAGTCTATCGCGGCGCTGATTTGCGCTATAACCTCGATATTTCGCTGGAACAGGCCGCGCACGGTTTCGACACCACGATCCGCGTGCCAAGCTGGGATGGCTGCGACATCTGTCACGGCAGTGGCGCCAAACCCGGCACCCAGCCGACCACCTGTCCGACCTGCGGCGGGCATGGCCAGGTGCGCATGCAGCAAGGCTTTTTCAGCATTCAGCAAACCTGCCCGAAATGCCACGGCACCGGCAAGATCATTCCGGAACCGTGTACCGCCTGCGGCGGCGCCGGGCGCATCAAGCGCAACAAGACACTGGAAGTCAAGATTCCGGCTGGTATCGACGACGGCATGCGGATTCGATCTTCCGGCAATGGCGAGCCGGGCATGAATGGCGGCCCGCCGGGCGACCTGTATGTGGAAATCCATATCAAGCCGCACTCGGTATTCCAGCGCGATGGCGACGACCTGCATTGCGAAATTCCGATTTCGTTTGCCAAGGCAGCACTGGGCGGCGAAATTGAAGTGCCGACCCTGAATGGCAAGGCCTCCTTTACGCTGCCGGAAGGCACCCAGACCGGCAAGACCTTCCGCTTGCGCGGCAAGGGCATCAAGGGCGTGCGCTCCGGATATCCGGGCGACCTGTTTTGTCATGTGGTGGTGGAGACGCCGGTGAAGCTGACTGAAAAGCAGAAAGACTTGCTGCGCGACCTCGAGCATCTGACGTCCGAAGGCGGCGCCAAGCACAGCCCGCAATCGAAATCCTGGAAAGACAAGGTCAAGGGCTTTTTCGAGTAAATGCCTGGTAAAGGCTTGGTAAAGGTTCTGCTTCATTTCGCATCTGTCGCGCCATAAAAAAACGCCGGTTTTTACCGGCGTTTTTTTATGGCAGGCACGCATGCCATCCCAGCATGCAGATTGCCGGCTTTAGAACCCGGTCATCACTTGCGGCACATGCGGAAAGACTTCTGCCATCGGTTTGGGGCGATCGAACAGGTAGCCCTGCGCATAATCGACGCCAATTTCCCGCAGCACCGCCAGTGTTTCCTGATTTTCCACCCATTCTGCGATGGTCTTGATTCCCATTACATGACCGATGTTGTTGATCGCGTCCACCATGGCCGCATCGATCCGGTCATGTGCCATGTCGCGTACGAAACTGCCATCGATTTTCAGGTAATCGACCGGCAGGTTTTTCAGATAGGCAAATGAGGACAGGCCGCTGCCAAAATCGTCCAGTGAAAAGCGGCAGCCCATGTCTTTCAATTCGCGGATCAGCAAAACCGCTTCAGCCATGTTGGCAATGGCCGCCGTTTCGGTCACTTCAAAACAGATTTCTTTTGGATTGACCCGGTAGGTGGCAAACTGTTTTTTAAGGAAGTCCAGAAATAGCGGGTCGCTCAGCGAATCGCCCGACAGGTTGATCGAGATGGTCGGTGCCACACCCGGACCGCGAAGCGCAATGCGCTGTTCGCATTCATCGAATGCCATGCAGATCACCTTGCGGTCCAGTGCACGCATCAGGTTATAGCGTTCGGCAGCCGGAATGAACATCATCGGCGGTATCACATTGCCGTCCTGGTCGAGCATGCGCAGCAGAACTTCATAGTGGTGCGCAGCTTCCTCGCCAGCGGCAATCGGCACGATCCGTTGATAATACAGGCGGAACCGGTTTTCCTCAAATGCGCTGTTGATGCGGGATACCCACAGCATTTCGCCACGTCGCTGCGACAGTTCACGGGCATTCGGGCTGGCCTGTACCTGGTTGCGCCCCTTGTCCTTGGCTGCATAGCAGGCGGCGTCGGCCACGCCCATCACATCGGCATTGTGTTCGCGGGCGCCGGCAATGGCGACCACGCCGATTGATACCCCGATCGCGAATGTCTTGTCTTGCCAGATAAAACGGAATTCGGAAATGGTCAGACGCAGCGTTTCCGCGACTTCCATCGCTTTTTCTAGTGGGCAATCAGCCAGCAGCACCCCGAACTCGTCGCCGCCCAGGCGCGCCACCGTATCGGAGCCGCGAATGCGGCTGTTGAGCAATGCGCTGAGCTGGCGCAGCAAGTCGTCGCCCGCGACATGGCCGCAGGTATCGTTGACGATCTTGAACTGGTCCAGATCCATGTACAGCAGCGCATGCTTGCGCTCGTGCTGATCGGCAGAATCGACCAGCGATGCCAGCCGATGTTCGAATTCGCGGCGATTGACCAGCGCGGTCAGCGCATCGTGACTGGCTTGCCAGGACAGCTGGCGCGCCATGTTGTGGGAAGCACTGACATCGCGAAATACCAGTACCACGCCGATGATATCGCCATCGATGCAGGAAATCGGCGCAGCTGAATGTTCGATTGGAAAACGTACGCCGTTTCTCGACACCAGCACGGCGTCGCCGCGCACCTCCAGCCGCTGCCGGTCATGCAGCACCTGGTGGACCGGGTTGTCGATGGTCTGGCCGGTGGCTTCATTGACCCCATGAAAAACCGTAGTCAATGCATGGCCGTAGGCTTCCATGCAGCGCCATCCCAGCAGTTTTTCCGCGACCGGGTTCAGGTAATCGATATTGCCATCGGTATCGGTGGTAATCACGGCGTCGGCAATCGATGCCAGTGTCACTTGCGCGCGTTCCTTTTCCTTCGATAGCGCCGCTTCAGCGCGTTTTTGCAAGGTGATATCACGCGAAATACCGATTTCGCCGATATGCCGATTGTCCTCATCGTAAAGCGGCGAGACGCTGATCGATACGTCGAGAATGCTGCCGTCTCTGGCGATGCGCTTGGTTTCGAAATTGGTGGATTGCGCAGAATTGACGCGAGACAGGGTTTCCTCGAATTCCCGGCCCGAGCCCGGCATATGTAATACGCTGGTCGGTTGGCCCAGCATTTCTTCCGCAGAATAACCATACAGTGCCGCTGCTGCCGGATTCCAGCTGGTCACCAGGCCGTTCAAGTCCTTGGTGATGATCGGCACATTCGATTGTTCGACAATAATACCCAGCAGCCGGTTGCGCGCGCCGCTGTCGCGCAGCGAGCCGAACAGCCGTTCGATATTGCCGGCCATGCTGTTGAAGGCGTGGATGCAGGCTTGCATTTCGGGTGGGCCGGTCGCAATCATGCGCAGCGAATGGTCACCCTGGCCAAATTGCCGTGCGGCTGCCTTGAGTGCATACAGCGGGCGCAAGCCATTCGAGACAATCAAGCCGATCAGGCCAAACAGGATGCCGATACCCAGCGTTAAAATGCCGAGCTTCTTGAACAGGACTTGCCACAAATTATTGATTGCAGGAATCGGTGTCAATAATACCTGTACCCGCCCATACGATTCCCCGCCGATACGGATTTCCCTGGCCTCTTCCATCCGGGGAAACTTCAGCCAGGTCGCGAACCAGCCAGGGGCGGTCAGGGTCGCGTTGCCGCCGCTTTCACTGGCGCTTTGCAGCCGGTTGCCACCGATGTCAGTCCAGACAATATGCAATATGGCAGGCTGGCGCACACGGGCTGCCAGCATTTGCTGAATCAGCGCATAGTCGCCGGTGACGACCGGCTCGGCCAGCGCCGGTGTCAGGAAGTCGAGTTCGTACTGGAGGGTTTGCTGCAAGTCGGTCTGGTAAAAGTCGATTTCGCTGCGCAGCGCATGGCTGAAGTAGGCAATGCCGGTGACCGCCAACACCGTGCCGGACACCAGCATGATGCGCGCAGCGAGACTGAGTTTATGCCACAGGCGAGGAAAGAAGGCGTGCTTCATCGGGTGGAGGTATTTACCAGGCTGTTTTTGTAAAAGCGGCGCGCATTGTCGAACTCCCGGTCGTTTGCGGCGATGAAACCATACGGCGGGCTTTGCTGGATCAGGGCCGCGCTGGCCGTCAGGATTGCCAAGCCTTGCGGATCGTCGCCCATCTTCAGGAACGCCGCACGCACCGCCTGCACTTGGGATGGGGGCACCGATGGATGAGCAGAAATCGGTATGCTCAGGTACTCTTCCGAGCTCCACAACACGCGATACGCGAGATTCTGGCGCGCGGCAAAATCGCGGGCGACCTGGGAATTGACAGCCGCTGCCGGCACGCGCCCCGACAGCAATTGGCCGAGCGCTCCCTCCTGGTTACCCGAAAATTGCGGCTTGACGACAATGCCGGCACGCAGCAATGCATCCATCGGCACATGGTAGCCGACGAAAGCAACTTTGGATGGAAAAGCCACTTCGCGGTTTTGCAGTTGCGCCAGCGACTGCACCGGCGAAGAGGACAGCACGATGATCTGGCCACGGATGGCTGCCTCGGCCGGTCGGGCAATGACGCTGTAGCCGACTGCGTCATTATCCGGCGTAAAGTTATGATTCGAATAAATGAAATCGAATTCACCGCGTCCGATCATGCCGGCATGGTCCAGGCCACTTTTAGCCAGCTTGATTTGCAGCGGCACGCCGCTATGCTGACTGATGTAGCGCAGGATCGGATTCCAGTACTGCGCGGTCAATACGGCGCTGCGCTGGCTGATTACGCCAAATGACAACACGCCACCCTCGGCTGCGGCAACCGGTCGTCCAATCAGACAGGCCAGGATGGCAAAAGCCAGTACATGTCGCATAGTCAATCGGGGTCCCCTTGCAATTACGGGTTTGTCGGGTTCATACCGCTGCGCTAGCGCAATCGGAATCTTGGCGCGAAGAAAACATGGTTCGCCAAGCCTGGTGTAATCCGGTACAAGATCTTGCGAAATTGCAGCACTGGAAATTGTCAGGATGAAAACAAAACTGTCACAGTAAGATTGTCAACAATGTTAAATGGATTGCTACTCTAACATTTATCTTTTGCAGTTTGGCAACGGGTGTGGTTTTTTTGTCATACGCGATTTACATCGCCATGGCGCTTGTTGGAAACAGGACGGTATGCCAGCCTGTCATGAAACAGTTAATTCGCGATGCCGTCACTTGCCCGGCTGCTACTTAAGCCAGCGCCTTGAACAGCAATGCGCTGCCGCTCGCGAGCAAAATGACGTCCATCAAGCGTTGCAGATGGTGAGGTGCCAAGCTCAGATGGACTCGATTGCCCAAATACAGGCCGATTGCCATCGGCATCAACCCCAAGCCGATTGCACGTAGCGTGTTCGATGCGAACAATAATCCGGCAATTGCAAACAGGATCAGACGAAAACTGCCATCCATGAGAAACAGCATGGAAAAGGTGGCCCGCACTGCGGTCTTGTTCGGCAAGCGCTGCGACAGGTAAATGATGTAAGGCGGCGCGCTGGTGCCGAACATGGCGCCAGCGCAGCCGCCGACCAAGCCGGTCGGAATTGCCCAGCGGCGCGAAATCCGGGAGGCGGGGCGCAATCCAAGCAGGTCGCTGACGCCGACCAGAATCACCAGTATTCCCAATAAAAGCATCAGATGGGTTGGCGCAAAGCGCACCAGCAACAACGTGCCGAGCAATGCCCCAATCAAGCCAAATGGCAGCAGCCAACGTATCTCGGGCCAGCTGGCCAGTTTTTTATCGGCCCGCGCCAATGCCACAGACGCGATAAAATCGAGCGTCAATACCAGCGGCACGGCAAACGGCAGCGGATGGGACAATGCCAGCAGTGGAATCGCGATCAAGCCGGATCCAAAGCCGACCATGCCGCGAATAAAATAGGCGCAAAACAGGATTGTCAGCAGGCCGAGGTGTTGGGTTATGATCTGCCCTGCCATTTATTCCTTGCCTTGATCGAAGGGGTGAAAATTGTAACGCGCATGTTCCAATCACCCTTGCAGGAATGTAATGGCGGGTACGCTTGGCCAGACCTTGGCGCGGCGTGAGTATATAGAAATTCATGCGCAAAGATAGATAATTTTCTATATTGATTTTATTTGGTTGCCGCATCGTTGGTGACTGTCTTAATCATCAAGATTTTTATGACGAGCAATCGGCAACGCTATTTGACTAAATGCAGGTTTGGATATGACAAGCAAAAACAATGATGGCCTGGAATCGCTGTTTCGCAATAATCGCGCATGGGCAGCGTCAATGGTGGAGCAGGATGCGGATTTTTTCAAAAAGCTTGCAGCGCAACAGACCCCGGAATATCTTTGGATCGGCTGTTCCGACAGCCGGGTGCCGGCCAATGAAATCGTCGACTTGCTGCCCGGCGAATTATTTGTCCACCGCAATGTCGCCAATGTCGTCGTGCATACCGACTTGAATTGCCTTTCGGTACTGCAATTCGCGATTGATATGTTGGGCGTCAAGCATGTGATCGTCTGCGGTCATTACGGTTGCTCCGGCGTGCATGCAGCACTGGCGCGGCGTCGGATCGGTCTGGCGGATAACTGGCTGCGCCATGTTCAGGATGTGCATCAGAAGCATGAACGCTATCTGGGCGATGTATTGCCTACCCGCGAAAAACAGGATCGTTTGTGCGAACTGAATGTGATTGAACAAGTGGCCAATGTCTGCCAGACCTCCACCGTGCGCGATGCGTGGGAACGCGGCCAGACACTGACCATTCACAGCTGGATTTACGGCTTGCAGGATGGCTTGTTGCGCGACCTGGGTGTGACCGTCAACAATCCTGACGAATTGACGGAAAAGCTGCAGGCCAGTTATGCACGCTACGAGGATTACTGCCCGACATAAACTTCAACCTGCATCTCTGACTTGACCGTTGCTGCGCCGCCTTGCTCAGGTTATGGACGGCGCAGGCAGCGCCGGTCAATCAAGACGAGCCGAGGCAGCAATCAGGCAACAATACAGTTCAACAGTTCAGAAGCTGTGTTCGGCGGCCGGGAACGACTTGTCCTTGACTGCACCGACATAAGCGCGCACGGCGGCCTCGATGCTGGATGCGCCTTCCATGAAATTTCTGACCATACGCATCTTGCGGCTGCCCAGGCCCAGCATGTCATGCATGACCAGCACCTGCCCTGAGCAGTCCGGTCCGGCACCGATGCCGATGGTCGGAATCGCCAGCAGGCTGGTGACTTCCTGTGCCAGGGTCGCCGGAATCATTTCCACCACCAGTAGCGAGGCACCGGCTGCCTGCAGCAGCAGCGCATCGCTTTTCAGTTTTTCCGCCGCTTCGGCCGTCTTGCCCTGTACCTTGTTGCCGCCCAGTTGATGCACCGATTGCGGCGTCAAGCCGATATGGGCGCACACCGGGATGCCGCGCTCGACCAGGAACGCCACGGTATCGGCCAGCCAGGCGCCGCCTTCGAGTTTGACCATTTGCGCGCCGGCCTGCATCAGGGTAACCGCATGGCTGAACGCCGACTCCCGGGTGGCATAGGTACCAAACGGCATATCGGCAACCAGGAAGGCAGTCCGGTTGCCGCGCGCCACGCACGCAGTATGATAGGCCATGTCGGCAATCGATACCGGCAGCGTCGAGCTGTGGCCCTGGCACACATTGCCGAGCGAGTCGCCGACCAGCAGCACGTCCAGCCCGCAATGGTCCATCAGCGCCGCAAAACTGGCGTCGTAGCAGGTCAGCATCGTGATTTTTTCGCCGGCTGCACGCATTGCCAATAGTGCAGGAATGGTGACGGCTTTCTTGCGCCCGGATGCATCATTGTCCTGCAGGTAGTCAGCCATGTTCATTCCCCAAGATTGAAAAATTCCCGCTTGCCGCGCATGTTGGCAATGCGCGTCATCAGCAGGGTAAAGTCTTCGTCACGTTCGATCGGATTCAAATGCTCGGTATTGACAATCAATAGCGGCGCTGCGTCGTAATGATAAAAGAAACGGCTGTAACTTTCACACAGCCGGTACAGATAGGTTTCCGACAGGCCGGCTTCCATCGCGATGCCGCGTTTTCTCACGCGTTCGATCAGGGTATCCGGCTGCGCCTGCAGATAAATCACCAGGTCTGGCGTAACGGCTTGCGGACGCAGATGGTCATACAGCTGCCGGTACAGATTCAATTCGTCGTCACTCAATGTCAGGCGTGCAAAGATCGGGTCCTTGTCGAGCAGGAAATCCGCCACCACGGATCCCTGAAACAAGTCAGTCTGCGTCAGCTCGCGCAACTGGTTCATGCGCTGAAACAGGAAAAACATCTGGGTCGCCAGCGCATGGCGGGTCGGGTCCCGGTAAAATTTTTCCAGGAACGGATTGTCGTGCGGCTGCTCAAGCAGCGTTTGCACGCCCCAGCTTTCTGCAATCTTGCGGGCAAGCGAAGTCTTGCCGGCACCGATTGGCCCTTCCACCACGATGTATTTATATTTGGAACTCATTTCAAGATCGGAAAATGAAATAAACCGCCCCCACGAGGCATAAGCCGGCCCAGACAAAATCGAGCTTGAAGGGCTGGTCCATGTACAGCATGGCAAATGGCACGAACACCGTCAGTGTAATCGCTTCCTGCATAATCTTCAGCTGGGCCAGACTCAGTTCGGTAAAGCCGATCCGGTTGGCCGGCACTTGCAGCAGATATTCAAACAGCGCAATCCCCCAGCTGATCAGCGCGGCGATCCACCACGGCTTGCTGGACAGGTTTTTCAAGTGTCCATACCAGGCAATCGTCATGAACACGTTTGACAGGGTCAATAAACCGACGGTCTGGATAGTGACGGGAATTTGCATGGCGAGCGCCGCAGGATTAATGGGAAAAGCATGCGCCACGACGGTCAGCGCACAATGTAAGGATTGCGCCGCTCACTGGTCTGTGTCTGGTGATGTTGTAGCGCAGCATGGGATAGTAGTAGCGATCAGGAGAAAAATTCAGATTTTCCGGATCACTTGGCCGGCAACTTGTGCGACGAACTGATGCGCCGCGCCCAAGCCCGGGATGGTGATAAATGGGTCGAGCTGCAATAACGGGATCAACACGAATGCACGCGCGGTCATGCGGGGATGCGGCACCGTGAGCGTCGGGGTCTGGATGATTTGCTGACCATACAGCAGTAAATCCAGGTCGAGTGTACGTGGCGCATTGTGGCCAGGGCGCTCGCGCCCGGCTGCCAGCTCCAGCGACTGCAATTGCTCCAGCAATGCCGGTGCCGGCAAGTCCGTCTCAAGGCACGCAACCGCATTGTTGTAGTCATTGCCTTGTGCCTCGATCGGCGCGGTTTGAAACAGGCTCGATTGTCCGGTCAGGCGTGTAGCAGGCAAGCGCTGCAGATTTTCCAGCGCCAGCAGTACGTTGGCCCGCGCATCGCCCAGATTCGAGCCAATGCCGATATAGGCCGTCACACTCTGGCTGGTCATTCGCCCTGTCCGCTATCACCAGCCGGCTTGGTGCGGCCACTGCGGCGGCGGCGTTTTTTGGGTGCGACTGCATCGGTGCCGGCTTTCGATTTTTGCGCCAGCAGCACTTCGCGATTGGGTCCGTCTGCATCCATGAAGGCAGTCCACCAGTCGCCGAGTTCGGCATCGAGCTCGCCCGATTCGCAGCGCAGCAACATGAAGTCGTAGCCGGCGCGCAGGCGCGGATGTTCCAGCATCTTGTACGGCGACTTGCCGATGCGCCGCTCGAAGCGTGGCTGCATCGCCCAGATGTCGCGCATGTCGGACGTGATCTTGCGCTGCAGCGCCAGCTTTTCCGCTTGCGACTCGAGCACGTCATCGGCCGCCAGATGCAGCGCCGGAATCGGTGCTTCGCCAGCGACCTTGTAGGCATTCCATTTTTCCAGCACCTGATGCCACAGCAGCGCGGCAAACAGGAAGCCTGGCGACACTGGCTTGCCGTGCTGAATGCGCAAGTCTGTGTTGGACAGTGCAAGGCGCACGAATTCCTTGCCGAGCGGCTGCTCCATGACCACGTCCAAGAGCGGCAGCAAGCCGTGGTGCAGGCCTTCCTTGCGCAGTTGTTCTAGGCAAGCGAGTGCATGGCCGCTCATCAGGAGTTTCAACATTTCATCGAACACGCGCGCCGCCGGCACATTGTTGATCAACGGCGCCATCACGGCGATCGGGGCGCTGGTGGTGGGGTCAATGGTAAAGTTCAGCTTGGCAGCAAAGCGCACCACGCGCAGCAGTCGCACCGGGTCTTCCCGGAAGCGCGCTTCCGGCACGCCGATGATGCGCAGGGTCTTGCCGCGGATATCGGCCATGCCCTGATGATAGTCGAGCACTTCCTGGCTGGCCGGATCGTAGTACATGGCATTGATCGTGAAGTCGCGCCGTATCGCATCTTCATGCTGGAGACCGAAGGTGTTGTCGCGCAGTACCCGGCCATGATCGTCCTTGGGTGCGGCTTCGGTGGCCGGACCACGGAAGGTGGTCACTTCAATCAGTTCCTGGCCGAACATCACATGCACGATCTGGAACCGCCGGCCGATGATGAAGGCGCGGCGGAACAGTTTCTTGACCTGTTCCGGCGTGGCGTTGGTGGCGACATCGAAATCCTTCGGCTTGATGCCCAGCAGCAGATCGCGTACCGCACCGCCCACCAGGAATGCCTTGAAACCAGCCTCCTGCAAAGTCTGTGTCACCCGCACCGCATTGGGCGACACCAGCTTCGGGTCGATCTTGTGTTCCTTTGCGCCCAGCACCACCGGCTGGGTAGGATCGGCAGGGGCGGTCTTGACACCGAGGATTCGACGGATGAATTTTTTAATCATGGAACAATTGGAGAATAGGCCAGCCATGGGCTTGCGCATGCTCGGCAAGTTTGGCGTTAGGGTTGGTTGCCACCGGGTGGGTGACGATGGATAACAAGGGGATGTCGTTTTGCGAATCACTGTAAAAATAGCTGGTCCCGAAGTCGCTGATTTTCTTTCCCAGGCCAGCTAGCCAGGCATCGGCATTGACCACCTTGCCGGCGCCGTAGGGCGGGGTGCCGATCAGCTTGCCGGTCAGGTCGCCGTTGGCCTCGAGTTCCGGCTCGGCGGCGATCAGGTGTTGGACGCCAAATGCGTCGGCGATCGGCGCGGTGACAAAGCGGTTGGTGGCGGTGATGATGGCCACCAGGTCGCCCGCATCCTGGTGTTTTTTCACCAGGCCGCGCGCGACTGGCAAAATCGCCGGCTCGATGACTTCCGTCATGAATTGCCGATGCCAGGCATCGAGCCGGGTGCGCGGGAATTGTGCCAGGATGCCGAACGCAAATTCCAGGTAGGCTACCGGATCGAGCGTGCCGGCCTGGTATTGCTGATAAAAATAGGCATTGCGCTGTTCCAGTGCGTCAGCGTCAACGGCGCCGGTGCGCGCCAGGAACTGGCCCCACTCGAAGTCCGAGTCGAGCGGCAGCAGCGTATGGTCGAGATCGAAAAGGGCCAGATTCATCATCAATGGGTGCTTGGGTCGATTGCCTGCGGATCGCTTTCCTGCTGCAGCAGGGTCTTCAGCAGCGGCAGTGTGACCGGGCGTTTGGTTTCCAGGGAATAGCGGTCCAGCGCATCGAGCATTGCGGTCAGTGATGGCATGTCGCGCCGGAAATGGGTCATCAGATAGGGTAGCACGCCGGCAGACAAGTTCAGCCCGCGCGCGGCGGCAGCGTGCTCTAGTGCGGCGATTTTTGCATCATCGGTCAAGCCGTGCACCTGATAAATCAGGCCCCAGCCGAGCCGGGTACGTAAATCTTCGCGCACACTGAGTGCCGCCGGCGGCTGGTCGCCCGCAGCTACCAGCACGCCACCCTGTTCGCGGACCTGGTTAAACAGATTGAAGGCGGCGATTTGCGCGGCCGGAGTCAATGCCGCGCAGTCGTCGACCATGTACAGGCTGGTCTGCGGCTGGTAGCAAAACGCCGCTTCATCGGCGTCACCGGCAATGTAGCGGGCCGCGTCCAGCGACGCCAGCGCGCGCAGCAAATGGGTTTTTCCGGCGCCGGACTGCCCCCACAGGTAAATAAAGCGCTCGCTCAGGCCTGTGACGGTGCGGTTTGCCACGCGTGACAGCAGCGCCATCAATTCGTCGTTTTGACCGGCCACGAACGTGTCCAGGGTGGGCGACTTGTTGGTATCGAGATCCAGCAGTAACTGTTTCATCAAAAATCAGGTGGTAAACGTGCGAAACGGGCCACAAGGATAATCTGTCTGTCGCGGTTTTGCCATCATTGAAACGCTGTCCAGTGCTGCCAAAGTGGGCCGGGCAAGGGCAAAAACCCGCTGCGGCATCTGGTAGCGGTCACGGGGCAGGAAAGAAATTGGCATCAACAGGGCGGGAAACCGGGACGATTTTGTTAAAATACGGGTTTGCTGCACGTTTTCGTGTTTTCGTGCGGCCATAACCCGCTATTTTACCGCCTCTGCCGCCAATCACATCATGAGTTTCCCTTCTTCTGTCTCCCTGTCCTACCGCGACGCCGGTGTCGATATCGATGCTGGCGATGCCCTGGTCGAAGCCATCAAGCCTTTTGCCAAGCGCACCATGCGCGAAGGCGTCATGGGCGGTATTGGTGGTTTTGGCGCGCTATTCGAGGTCAGCAAGAAATTCAAGGAACCTGTGCTGGTCTCCGGCACCGATGGCGTCGGCACCAAGCTGAAGCTCGCTTTTCATTTGAACAAGCATGACACGGTCGGCATCGACCTGGTCGCAATGAGCGTCAACGATATCCTGGTGCAGGGGGCTGAACCGCTGTTTTTTCTCGACTATTTCGCCTGCGGCAAGCTCAATGTGCCGACTGCCACCGATGTCATCAAGGGCATTGCCAAGGGTTGCGAGCTGGCTGGCTGCGCCTTGATCGGCGGCGAAACGGCGGAAATGCCGAGCATGTACCCGGATGGCGAATACGACCTGGCCGGATTTGCGGTCGGCGCGGTGGAAAAATCCAAGCTGATCGATGGCAGCAAGATCATCCCGGGCGACGTGGTGCTGGGCCTGGCCTCGTCCGGCGCCCATTCGAACGGCTACTCGCTGGTGCGCAAGATCATCTCGGTGGCGAAACCCGACCTGAATGCCGATTTCCATGGCCGCAAACTGGCCGATGTGCTGCTGGAGCCGACCCGCATCTATGTCAAGCCCTTGCTAGCGCTGATGGAGGCAATGGAAGTCAAGGGCATGGTGCATATCACCGGCGGTGGCCTGGTCGAAAATATTCCGCGTGTATTAAAGGACAATCTGACGGCAGTGTTGCAGCGCGATGCCTGGAGCATGCCGCCGCTATTCACCTGGCTGCAGCAGCATGGCGGCGTGGCTGACGCCGAAATGCACCGCGTATTCAATTGCGGCATCGGCATGACCGTCATCGTGTCACAGGAAAATGCTGCAGCGGCAATGGCGCAGTTGCAGGCAGCCGGTGAAACCGTGATGCAAATTGGCACAATCCGCGAACGGCAGGCGGGCGAAGCGCAAACGATCGTCATCTGATTGCGCCCGGAGCAGTGCAAAAATTAAATGGCTGCATGCTCCGGTGCCTGCAGCCATTTTTTATTCTGGATGCGCGATATGGACAGTCCAGAGGTTGCGCATTTCGCGTAATATCATTGGCGTAATAAGGTTGCCCTGAACGGTGCACATTGCACACTGGAGCACTGCGCTATGCTGATATTCTTCCGCCTTTGCGCGATGCAGTTGCGGTTGAATGCACCGAATTCTTCAATGCGCATGGATCATGAAGACAGCTTGGGGCGGTGGTAAATTATTGCAATAAGGCATCATTGCCTGCATGTTGACTGCTGATCCCACTATTTTCCAAATTTCCTTAAATTCCGCTTGCATAAAGCACTGGTTTTTTATACAGTGGTGTTTCTGCGGTCAAAAGCCCTAATTGAATTGCAGTTCCGGTCTGGCCGAATCATCGTAAAGCTGGCTTTTGACAAACGATTAATACCTGTCACTTCCGAAAGAAACCTTATGGACGACAAAAAATACGCACCCAATCTGGACAAGAGCAAGGCACTGAGTGCCGCGCTGGCCCAGATCGAGAAGCAATTCGGCAAAGGCTCGGTGATGCGCATGGAAGACGGCGCCGTGGTCGAAGAAGTGCAAGTGGTGTCGACCGGGTCGCTCGGTCTGGATATCGCGCTGGGCGTTGGCGGCCTGCCGCGTGGCCGTGTAGTGGAAATCTATGGGCCGGAATCGTCCGGCAAAACCACGCTGACCCTGCAAACCATTGCCGAGATGCAAAAACTTGGCGGCACCTGCGCCTTTATCGATGCCGAGCATGCACTGGACGTCACCTATGCGCAGAAACTGGGCATCAACTTGTCGGATCTGTTGATTTCGCAGCCGGATACCGGCGAGCAGGCACTGGAAATCACCGATGCACTGGTGCGCTCGGGTGGTGTCGACCTGATCGTGATCGACTCGGTGGCAGCCTTGACGCCACGCGCTGAAATTGAAGGCGACATGGGCGATTCGCTGCCGGGTTTGCAGGCGCGCCTGATGTCCCAGGCATTGCGTAAGCTGACCGGTTCGATCAACCGTACCAATACGCTGGTCATCTTCATCAACCAGATTCGCATGAAGATCGGCGTCATGTTTGGCAACCCGGAAACCACGACCGGTGGCAATGCGCTGAAATTCTATGCATCGGTGCGCCTGGATATCCGTCGCACCGGCTCGATCAAGTCGGGCGACGAAGTGATCGGCAATGAAACCAAGGTCAAGGTTGTCAAGAACAAGATTGCGCCACCATTCAAGGAAGCGCATTTCGATATCCTGTATGGCGAAGGCACATCGCGCGAAGGTGAAATCCTCGACCTTGGTTCGGATGCCAAGATTGTCGAGAAGTCCGGCGCCTGGTACAGCTATAACGGCGAACGGATCGGGCAAGGCAAGGACAACGCCCGCACCTACCTGAAGGAACATCCGGCACTTGCGCGTGAAATTGAAAACAAGGTGCGCGCTTCACTGGGCGTGCCTCAGCTGGAAGCAATCAAAGGCAACGCCGAGCCGGTTGCCAAGAAAGCTGGCAAAGAGGCCAAGGAAGGCAAGGAGCCGAAGGAAAGCAAGGAAGTGGAATAAGCCCGATCGGGCGCACTTCCAGATAAAAGGCCATGGTGTGTCACCATGGCCTTTTCTACTTTACAGAGATTTCAGTCGTAATTGACGAGTCGTTTCTTAATGGCAAAACTGCAGATCAGCCTGAAAGCACGCGCCTTGCGCTACTTGGCCGCCCGCGAGCATAGCCGGATCGAGCTGGCGCGTAAATTAGCGCGCCATGCCCAGGAACAGGATGACGTGGAAGCCGTGCTGGATGCGCTGGAAGCTGCCAAACTGTTGTCTCAGAGCCGCTTCGCCGAATCCCTGGTACATCGCCGGGCTGCCCGGTTCGGCAACAACCGCATCTTGTTGGAACTGCAAAGCCATCGCCTTGGTAGTGAAGCCATGGATGGTATCAAGGAAGGACTGGCCAAGGATGAGATAGCCCGTGCCAAAGCCGTCTGGACCAGAAAATACGGACATGCGCCGGCGGATGCCGCCGAACGGGCCAAACAGATGCGTTTTTTGCAACAACGCGGATTTTCCCATCAGGCGATCCAGGCCGCCATGCGCCACACAGGCCAATCCGACGACGCCGACGATGGTCACGATAGCTGACCAGATTGCCGGTTCAGGCTGACGGGGCCGCCTCGCCTGGCCATCGAAATTATTTGGCTGGCGAGTCAGTGGTCAGCTGTGCTACACTTTTGCCACATTTTTCCAGGCCGTATGCCGGATAGTTGTTGCATTAATTGCACGACGTCCTGCATGCGGCATTAATTTTGGCTATTCCCCCGGCGATAATGCCCCTGTCACCTGCCAGTCCTCGCCGTGCCCTGAAACATACCCGCACCATCCAGGTCGAGGTATACGCACGCGAAGATGGCTTATGGGATTTGGATGCGCGCATAGCTGATGTCAAAACCAGCGAAATCATGCTCGCCTCTGGCCCCCGTGCCGCCGGGGCGCCAGTGCATGATTTGTGGTTACGTATCAGTATTGATCGCCAGTTGACGATTGTTGACGCGCAGACGGCATCGGATGCCGTCCCCTATGCTGGATATTGCGAGCAGATCGGCCCGGACTACAAGAAATTGATCGGACTGAACCTGATGCAGGGATTTCGGCGCCAGTTGCAGGAACGCCTGTCGGGTGCGCAGGGTTGCACCCATTTGACTGAACTCGCACAGATTCTGCCGACCGCGGCGATCCAGGCATTCGCTGGCGAAGTATTTAATACCGGGGACGCCGCCAGCAATGACGGGCAACACAGTAAACCGTTTCAATTGGACCGCTGCCATGCCTTGCGTTCTGATGGCGCCGCAGTTGAAAAGTATTATCCGCGCTGGGCAATCAAGCCGGCCAAAGAGCAATCCAGTTAGTCATTTCCATTTATTTTTACGATCAGCGTCTGAAGGGAAGTTCGCATGAAAATCCATGAGTATCAGGGCAAAGAAATCCTCCGCAAGTTCGGTGTCACCGTTCCGCGCGGCATTCCGTGCATGACTGTCGATGAGGCAGTCAAGGCAGCCGAGACCCTGGGAGGTCCGGTCTGGGTGGTCAAGGCCCAGATCCATGCCGGCGGCCGCGGCAAGGGCGGCGGCGTCAAGGTTGCCAAGTCACTCGAGCAGGTCAGGGAATATGCGAACGCCATCATGGGCATGCAGCTGGTCACGCACCAGACCGGCCCGGAAGGCCAGAAAGTACGCCGCCTGCTGGTCGAGGAAGGTGCCGACATCAAGAAGGAATTGTACGTGTCGATGGTCACCGACCGCCTGAGCCAGCGCGTGGTCCTGATGGCGTCTTCCGAAGGTGGCATGGATATCGAAGAAGTCGCTGAAAAGCATCCGGAACTGATCCACAAGGTGGCAATTGATCCGGCTGTCGGCCTGACCGACGCCGAAGCCGATGCAATCTCGGCCAAGATCGGCATCCCGCCGGCATCGATCGCCGACGCCCGCACGCAGCTGCAGGGCCTGTACAAGGCTTACTGGGAAACCGATGCATCGCTGGCCGAGATCAATCCGCTGATTCTGACCGGTTCCGGCAAGGTCATCGCGCTCGACGCCAAATTCAATTTCGACTCCAACGCGCTGTTCCGTCATCCGGAAATTGTCGCCTACCGCGACCTCGATGAAGAAGATCCGGCCGAAGTCGAAGCCTCCAAGTTCGACCTCGCCTATATTTCGCTCGACGGCAACATCGGCTGCCTGGTCAACGGCGCCGGCCTGGCGATGGCGACCATGGACACCATCAAGCTGTTCGGCGGTGAGCCGGCCAACTTCCTGGATGTGGGCGGTGGTGCAACGGCAGAGAAGGTCACTGAAGCATTCAAGATCATGCTGAAGAACCCGGGCTTGAAGGCAATTTTGGTCAACATTTTCGGCGGCATCATGCGCTGCGACGTGATTGCCGAAGGCGTGATCGTCGCCTCCAAGGCGGTGCATCTGACCGTGCCGCTGGTGGTGCGCATGAAGGGCACCAATGAAGATATCGGCAAGAAGATGCTGGCCGATTCCGGCCTGCCGATCATCTCGGCCGACTCGATGGAAGAAGCCGCGCAAAAAGTAGTCGCTGCGGCCAACGGAAAATAAGGACAAGGAATAGACATGTCGATCCTGATCAACAAAGATACCAAAGTCATCACCCAGGGCATTACCGGCAAGACCGGCCAGTTCCACACCCGCATGTGCCGTGACTATGCCAATGGCAAGAATTGCTTCGTCGCCGGCGTCAACCCGAAAAAAGCGGGTGAAGATTTCGAAGGCATCCCGATTTATGCCACCGTCAAGGACGCCAAGGCCCAGACCGGCGCCACCGTTTCCGTCATTTACGTGCCGCCTGCCGGTGCAGCTGCTGCCATCTGGGAAGCGGTCGAAGCTGAACTCGACCTGGCCATCTGCATCACCGAAGGCATTCCAGTGCGCGACATGCTGGCACTGAAAGACCGCATGGCCAAGGCTGGCAGCAAGACCTTGCTGCTGGGGCCGAACTGCCCGGGTCTGATCACGCCGGACGAAATCAAGATCGGCATCATGCCGGGTCATATCTGCAAGAAGGGCCGCATCGGCGTGGTATCGCGTTCCGGCACCCTGACCTATGAAGCAGTCGGCCAGTTGACCGCTCTGGGCCTGGGCCAGTCATCGGCCGTCGGCATCGGCGGCGACCCGATCAATGGCTTGAAGCACATCGACATCATGAAGATGTTCAATGACGACCCGGATACCGATGCCGTCATCATGATCGGTGAAATCGGCGGCCCGGACGAAGCCAATGCTTCCTACTGGGTCCGGGACAACATGAAAAAGCCGGTGGTCGGCTTCATTGCCGGCGTCACCGCGCCGCCGGGCAAGCGCATGGGCCACGCCGGTGCGTTGATTTCCGGTGGTGCTGATACCGCGCAAGCCAAGCTGGAAATCATGGAAGCCTGCGGCATCAAGGCGACCAAGAATCCATCGGAGATGGCGCGTTTGTTAAAATCAGTCATGTAATGCGTAATGCCAGCGGTTGGCGGCTGCAAGGCTGCAACCGCTGTTGACGGGGGGCTTCGGCTCCCCGTTGTCTTTTGACATAATCTGCTGCGCAATGCGGCTCCACAGCGCCACAAGCAGGGGAAAAGCATAAAAATTTCTAAATTTTGTGTAAAACTGCCAAGAATCATGATTTTTCGGTATGATTTTCTATAAGACAATATAAAAGAGGCTGTGTGACTGTGCAATTCCCCCAATTTGGTCTGACAGCCTAAGCTGCCCATGGCCTATCATGTCGTGCTCGAATGTGCTGCAAGGACCGATACTGGTCTGGTGCGATCGCATAATGAAGATTTCATTGCGGTCAGTCCCGAGCATGGATTCGTCATTCTCGCCGACGGCATGGGTGGCTATAGCGCCGGCGAAGTTGCTAGCAGCATTGCCGCAACCGTGGTGCAGGAATCGCTTGAAGAGCAGTTGCCGCAACAGTTCAAGGAATGGGGCCGCCACAGCGACAAACAATTGCAGCAACTGGTGTCGCAAGCTGTCAGCCGTGCCAATGCATCGATTGTCGATGCCGCTGAAAACGAACCGCAGTTTCACGGCATGGGTACCACGCTGGTGGTCGGCGTATTCCATCAGGATCGGCTGGTGCTGGCCCATGTCGGCGACTCCCGCGCCTACCGTCTGCGCGACGGCCGCCTCGACCAAATCACGCGCGACCATTCGCTATTGCAGGAGCAAATCGACGCCGGCTTGATCACGCCGGAAGCAGCGCTGCATTCGCCGAACCGCAACCTGATCACGCGCGCCGTCGGCGTCGATCACGAACTCGATATTGAAGTACACGACCATGCAACCAGGCCGGGCGATATTTATTTGCTGTGTTCGGATGGCCTGTCCGACATGCTGCCGCCAGATGAATTGGCCGCTACCCTGAATGATTTTGGCGCCGATCTTGAATCGACCTGCGGCACGCTGATCCAGCGCGCCAATACCCATGGTGGCAAGGATAATATTTCCGTGATTCTGGCCAAGGTGGTGTCGGTCGACAGCAAGCCGGAAAAAATCCTCGATCGCATGCTGAAGTGGATCAAATAAAAAAATCGGGCGGGAACCGGCATGGCCAAGATCATTATCCAAGCGGATGGCGAGATCGATCGGGAAATCCTATTAACTAAAGCACGGCTCACCATCGGTCGCCGCGCGCATAACGATGTGGTCATCGATCATGCCGCCATCAGCTCCCAGCATGCGGTGATTGTTGTCACGGCAAATGATGTCTATCTAGAAGATCTGGGCAGTACCAACGGTACCAAGGTCAATGGCCAGCCGGTCAGAAAGCATTATCTGCAACACCAAGATGTGATTGCACTGGCTGGTTACACGATTCATTACTGCACTGATGATAGTCGTGAGGCAGGCAATGGCAATGCCCAGATCGTGCCGGACCCGCTGCTATCTGCTGGCAGCGAAGACCATGACTGCTTGATCACATTGGCGGCACCAACCATTAACCAGGCATCGGCCCTGCTTCGGGTTTTGAATGGCACCAGCGCTGGCAAGATGCTGGCGTTGACCAAATCCATCATGACGATTGGCCGACCCGGATTGCAACTCGCTGCCGTTACCAGTGGTCCGGACGGTTTTTCGTTACTTCATATAGAAGGTGATACCAGTCCATTAGTCAATGGGCAATCTATCGGTAATCAATTCTATAACCTGCAACCAGGCGATGTACTGAACTTGTCAGGAACGCAACTTGAATTCTGTCTGGTTGCATAAAAAACATTTAACAATAATTGTCAGTTTCTTCTCCGATTGAGTTTGTTCAGTGACGCAAATTGTCATTGTGCAATGCAATGCAACAAAAATTTCCTCCATTTTCGATGAATTCGTGATTCTTTAGCCATGTTTCCGCCTGGCACGGCCATTGCTCATATGAAAACGTAACACAAGACGTGTTCGAAACTTTTCTCTAGGGAGATTCAAATGAAATCAATGAAAATGATGCAACGCACTCAGCGCGGTTTTACGCTGATCGAATTGATGATCGTGGTGGCGATTATCGGTATTCTGGCAGCAGTCGCTTTGCCCGCCTATCAGGACTACACGATCCGTGCTCGTGTCAGTGAAGGTGTGGTTTTGGCCGGCGGTGCAAAACTTTCCGTAGCTGAGAATGCAGCAAGCGGTTCAGGTTTTGCGTCTGGTTGGTCGGCACCGCAGCCGACCTCCAACGTCTCAAGCGTTGCAATCGACGCCGCTAACGGCGAGATTACCGCCACATTCACGGATGCCGCCGGCGGATCAGCAGGTCGCAACACTATGGTTTTCATTCCAACGACATCCATTGCTGCGGCTGCCGCAATCCCCGGTATTCCTGCCGGTTGCGTAGCACTCGCTGCAGATGGCAGTCAGCCACCTGGCATCCCTTGCACGGCCCAACCCGTCGCTGCGATTGCTGCACAGGCTGCGGTTCCCTTGGAAGTAGGCGTTCCCCCAGTCGGGCAGATTGCGTGGAGCTGCACCACTGGCACGTTGCTGGCGAAATATCGTCCAGGCGCTTGCCGTTAATGGAAGTCGCGTGATGGAGTTGTAGAAGATCACCAATGGTTTTCTGCCGCCATCACGGTGATTTCAGTCCTGCCTTTAAATGAGACCGCTTCGGCGGTCTCATTGCATTGAAGCACCCAACAACACAGGTGCATGCTTCAACAGACCAAACGAAACGAGATGTTCAATACCTATTCGACACGGCAAGGGCTGCACCAGGTGTCCATGTCAGCAGCACGGGTTGAGTATAGGCAGTAACATTGCCTGAGCTTGCTGGCGATAAAATGTGCGGCCGAAGACATCATGTCAGCGTCACAAAACCAATTGGAAAGATTTCTCGCCTCGGTCGGGAAGGCAGTAGAAATGTGACTTATACCGGAGTTCATTGAGGGTAATCCCAATTGTGGGCCTTCAAGCGCATGAAAGGTCAATCCACGCTGGACAAATATCCATGTCTAAGCGATACGAAGTGGGATTGCCAATATCAGGTGATTTGCGTACTGAAGTGGCGAAAAAAGACGCTGACGTGTGACTAAAGATAATCTTGGCGAAATTTTTCGCCAAATTGTCGGGCAGGAAGAGCGCCGGATCGAGGAAAGGCATTTGATGTCGGATCAGGTGCAGGTTAATCGACGCGCTGCGTTTTCATCGGTCGGAGTGCGCATATCGTGTTTCCAGTTCTCCGACTTCCCGCCCCTGTTTTTCCAGTAGGCGCACATCCGTAATTGTCATCCCGCGATCGACTGCCTTGCACATATCGTCAATCGTCAGTAACCCAACCTGCACCGCAGTCAACGCCTCCATTTCCACACCAGTCTTGCCATGGGTTTCCCACTGCAGGGTAAAAGTGATGCAGGAAGATTTGGTATTAATCGCGAATTCAACTGCCACCTGTCTCAATGCCAATGGATGACGCAGGCGCATCAAACCGCTGGAGCGCTTGGTCCTCATGATCGCCGCAAGCCGTATGTGACCTTTGCCAGCTTCCAGAGTCGCACCAAGATCAATACTGCGGTTCTGGATGCATGGGGCCGGATCTTTGCCGCCTTGCAGAAGCACGCCCGCACCTGCAAGGCCGATAGATGGCCTATCCTGCTGCGCGAACAGTTGTTGGAGGGTTTGAGTCAAGCCGGTATTGACCCACATTGGATACAGCTGTAAGGGAGCATGCTGCGGGAAGCCTATCTGGCAGCACACGCGGAAGTGGACAGGATTATAGATGCGTTTCCTTATCCTGGTGGGATGGCGACCTGTGGAGCTGTAGAGGGAGGTGCCGACGATCACGCTGGCAGGCGACACCCTGCTATCCAGACAGGGCGCGAGCCTGCTCAGCTGTGCCGGCCTGGAATAGTGGATTGAATGATGAGGAAAAATACTTCAGCAAGGCAGTGGCATATGCACAGGACTTGGCTTGGGTCAGCTGCGCTAGGGCTTGCGTGCGCAGGTACTGGCGTCACCCCCTGTATGATTCGCCGCGGTTTGCCAGGCACCTGCAGTAAGCATTCCAAGATATTGGGCGTGAAAAAACAAAATAGTTAAGCAGATTTAAAAGAATAGAACGTCAATTACCGATTGAGTTAAACAACAAATTCCTTGAAAAAATCAGGAAGTGTTCTATATATAGTTTATTAGAAGAAATAGTTTCTTATAAAATATTAAGTGTATAAGGGAGTGAAAGGAAACCATGGCAAATGTAATGAATTTTCCTCTTCGATTCAAAGCCGCAGGCACACATCTATGTTTGACAGCGCTGGTTGCCGTTATGGCGGCTGCACTGGTATTTGGCTTATGGTATCCCTGGCCCTACAGGGCGATATCAGGCGGACAATCGCTTTTTATATTGATTATCTCGGTGGATCTGGTGCTTGGCCCGGCCCTAACCTTTGTCGCATTTAACCCGAGCAAAGCAAAATCGGTGCTGGTCCGTGATCTGATGGTGATCGCTGCCCTGCAATTAGGTGGTCTTGCCTATGGACTGCATACGGTTTTTCAGGCACGGCCGGTTGCGCTGGTATATGAGCCTGGACGATTTCGGGTTGTAACAACTGTCGACTTGAGATATGACGAGTTGCCGGAAGCTTTGCCGGAATTGCGGACATTGTCCCTTACCGGTCCAAAACTCCTGGGCGTGCGTGAACCGCGAAATAGTAGCGAAAACTCAAATGCAATAGAAATGGCATTGCAGGGAATGGATATTGGACAACGGCCATCGTACTGGCAGCCCTACAATCTCTCCCTTCAAAGTATCGTAAAAGAAGCACGGCCGCTATCTGTTCTCTACGAGCAATATCCAGGGAGTAGGCAGGAAATTGAAAAATACTTGAAAGAAAACGGCAAGCAGCCCGCGGCAGTAAAATTCCTGCCAATCATTGCAAAAGAATCCAGTTGGAGTGCATTGGTGGATGGACAAACAGGCGAATTTATTGGCTTTGTACCCTACGACGGTTTCATTTGAATGGTGTTATTTATTTATGCTGGTGAAGCGGTCAAGGCAACCCAGTCCCCTGATTTGCCTCCATGCTTTTCCAATACCTTGATATCCATCATGACCATGCCTCGATCCACCGCCTTGCACATGTCGTAAATCGTCAGCAATCCGATCTGCACCGCCGTCATGGCTTCCATTTCCACACCAGTCTTGCCATGGGTTTCCACCTGCGCGGTGCAGGTAACGTGCGCTGATGCCGCATCGATTTGAAAATCAACTGTCACTCGCGTCAACGCCAGCGGATGACACAACGGCACCAGGTCGCTGGTGCGCTTGGCGCCCATGATCGCGGCAATCCTGGCAATGCCCAGCACATCACCTTTTTTCGCTGTGCCGGACTGGATGATCGCCAGCGTTGCTGGCTTCATTTGAATCGTTCCGCTGGCTACTGCAATCCGGTGGGTATCTTGCTTGGCGCCGACATCCACCATATGCGCCTGGCCGCTGGCATCGAAATGAGTCAGTCCGTGATTTGCCTGTGTATCGCCGGCCGGATTTTTTGTATTATCCATAAGTAACAAAGTATGACGGTTCTTGAACGATCCTTAAGAGCGGGTATCATAGCACCGTGAAACCGAAAACGACCCCCATCCATTCACCGCTTTTACCCCCTCCGGTGTTGGCAAAGATCGGCGCCGTCATGATGGCAATCGCATGCGTATTGCCGGCAAGCGTCGCACCATCAGCCTCCTTCGCACAAACTCTGCCCAGCCTGGGCGAGGGCGACCGTCAGGAACTGTCGCCGCTGATGGAGCGGCGCCTGGGCGAGGAAATCATGCGCGATATCCGGCGCGACCGCGACTATCTGGACGATCCGATGGTGACGGAGTATCTGAACAATTTTGGTGCAGTGCTGCTGTCGGCACGCCCGGACGCCCGCGGCGAAGCCGGCTACGATTTTTATTTCTTTGCTGTGCGCGACCCGATGATCAATGCGTTTGCGCTGCCGGGCGGCTTTATCGGCGTGCATTCGGCGCTGGTATTGGCGGCGCAAACCGAATCCGAACTGGCCTCGGTGCTGGCCCATGAAATCGGCCATGTCGCGCAGCGTCATATCGTCCGCATGCTGGGCCAGCAAAGTCAGGATGCGTTAATTCCGCTGGCTGCCGCAGTGCTGGCTGCGCTGGCTGCGCGCTCCAGTCCGGATGCGTCGGCGGCGCTGATGATGGGCGGCCAGGGCATGGCAATCCAGCGCCAGCTCAATTTCAGCCGCGATGCCGAACGGGAGGCGGACCGGATCGGTTTGCAAATCCTGAAAGATGCCGATTTCGATACCTCCGGCATGATCGCTTTTTTCGCGCGCATGCAAAGCGCATCCCGTTCCTACAGCGATGCGGCGCCGGCTTTTTTGCGATCGCACCCGCTGACTACCGAACGCATCGCCGATATCCAGGCAAGAACCCGCGAGCAGCGTTATCGGCAGCGCGCCGACAGCCTGGACTTTCATCTGGTGCGTGCCCGCCTGCGGCTGCTGCAGGATGGCTCGGTCCAGGGCGTGCGCGAGGCGACACAGGCGTTCGAGGGACAACTCGCGCAAAAAAGCCGTAATCTGACCATTGCCGGCAAATACGGGCAGGCGCTGATCGCTTTCCGGCAGCGCGACCTCGATCGTGCCCAAACACTGTTGCAGGAAGCACGCGCAGCGCTGCCGCAAGCCATGAAATCGAACCTGATGCTGACCAGCTTGGGACTGGAATTAAAGCTGGCCTCCAATCAGCCGATGGCAGCGATCAAGGATGCCGAAGCGGCGCGTACCGAATTTCCCCTGTCGCGCGGCATTGCGTATCAGTATGCAGATGCGTTGATGGCGGCAGGCCGCACTGACGAAGTGGTACATTTTTTACGCGACCAGGCCCAGTTATACCGGCAGGAGCCGCAATTGCAGGCGCGCCTGGCAAAAGCCTATGCCGCCCAGGGAAAACAGGCACTGCAGCACCTGGCGTTGGCGGAATCGTATGCGTTGTCCGGCAGCCTGTCTTCCGCACTGGACCAGTTGGCGATCGCCCGCCGGGCACCGGATGCCTCGTTCTACGATCAGTCGCAAATCGATGCGCGCGAACGTGAATTGCAGGTGCGGTTTAAGGAAGAACTCAAGGAACGCCGCAAGTAACCCCGCAAGTTTTTTCGCTACGGCCTTCCATCCGATCGCTGTCGTCCCGGCATGGTTCGCCAGCCCATTTCCGATTCTCGTTCAGGCCGGATTCGGCTCTTTCGGTGCCGGATCAAATCCGAAATGCTCGGCCAGTCCGGCGCGCGCGATTGGTTGCACCGGCACCAGCCGGCCAGCATCATTAAACATCAGCTGGCCTGCATCCGGACCCTGTTCGATCCAAGCCAGCAGCTGTTCGTCAGCGGCCGGCTTGCCGGCCATTTGCAACAGCGGCAGGCATTGCGCCATGTCGCGGTCATCGACCAATGCCGCCTTGCCTTGACCTTGCAGGATCAGCTCGCCGGCTTCGGTCATCCAGGCGTCATCGATTGCCGGCAATGGCTCGCCGGTCTGCAATACAAAACCCTGTTCGGGATCGGTACGGGTAATATACGGTGTGGCTTCCAGATGCACATAGACACGCTGCGGACCATTCTGGAAATACCAGCGCCCTTGCTCATCTGCCTGGTAATTGCGGTTGATAAAACCGACCAGGGCTGCGTGGGCAATCCGGTCGCCGGGCAAGCCTTGCGCCTGGGCCGCTTCGTCGCGCATGCGCCAGGCGCCGCGGGCATCGAGCGCCAGCCAGCCATAGCAATGCGGCACATTCGGCCATTTGGCCAGCGCCTGTTTAACGATGTCATCCATGGTGAAATGCTACTCCAAATTGCCGGAAAGGGTCAGCTAGCGTGGGGGGAGGGGGCCGCCATGACAGGTTGCCGTTGCAGGCGAATGTCCTTCGACAGAAATTCGCCATCCAATCAGACAGGCGCGTGGTCGCCCTGTAAAAAGCGCAGCAGGCGTTGCGGCAGCCAGTCGATGCGGCCAGGAAAGGGGCCATTGGTGAAGCCGACATGGCCGCCGTGGCGCGGATAGGCCAGCGTGACAGGGCGGGACGCTGTCTGCGGCAAAAACCGGGCCGGCAAAAACGGGTCGTTTTGCGCATTCATCACCAACGTCGGAATCGTGATATCGGCCAGCACATGCTTGGCGCTGGCGCGGTCCCAGTAATCTTCGGTATTGCGGTAGCCATGCAACGGGGCGGTGACGATATTGTCGAACTCGTACAGGTTGCTTGACGCGAGCATCATGTCGCGGTCGAACAGGCCGGGAAACTGGGCCAGCTTTTGCACGCATTTGGGTTTTAGCGATTGCAGGAATGCCCTGGTGTAAATCATGTTGAAGCCGCTTGATAACGCAGTGCCGCCGGCAGCCAGGTCAAGCGGGGCCGATACCGCGCAGGCGGCATCGACAAAATCCGCCTGGTGCTGCGATTCGCCAATCCAGCGCAGCAGCGCATTGGCGCCGAGCGACACGCCGGTTGCATAGAATTTGCTGCAGTGTCGGGCATCGGCGTGGCGCTTGATGCGCCGCACGATCCAGTCGATTTCCGGTGCGTCGCCCGAATGATAAAAGCGCGGGCCATGGTTCAGTTCACCCGAGCAGCCGCGAAAATGCGGCACCGCGCCGCTCCAGCCCAACTCCATAACCTGTGCCATCAGCGCCCGGCTGTAGTGGCTGTTGGATGAACCTTCCAGCCCATGAAACAGCACGATGAAGGGCTTGCCCGGCTGGCCATCGACAAAGTCGATATCGACAAAGTCGCCATCCGGTGCATCCCAGCGCTCGCGCCTAAACACTACCGGTGGCTTGGCAATCAGGGTCGCCGGATAAATGGTTTGCACATGCCCGCCCGGCAGCCAGCAGGGTGCGGCATAGGCCGCGCCGTCGGCGGGGTCATTCAGGGACGAGGGAATGATCGGATTATCCAAGCTGGCGGTCATGATGATGGCGGGATGATGGACAGCAGGGCGAGCACGGCATCATCCGGCCACGCCGTGCTGCACGAAGGAAACTTGATTAATGGAACACCGATGCGACAGCCTGTGCTTCTTCCGGCATCTTGCCTGGTGCCACGCTCGCATGATGCATCGCCAGGCGCCAGCCGTGCGGCGTTTTCAGGTACACGTTGGTGGCCAGGATATGCATGTCGTGCGATTCGTCCGGTCCGCGCCGCACTTCTTCGATGACGTTATGCACCACGGTCATCATGTTATGCACCGCATGCAGCTGTACCGGACGGATATCCAGTCCGCCGCGCTCGAAAATCGTTTCCCAGGCAGCGCGGATTGCCGCATGGCCAACCAGGCGCGGCGCGCCCGGATGTACGCAGACGATTTCTTCGTCTTCGGCCCACAGCGCCATCAAGGCATTGATATCGGCGTGGCTGATCGCGTCGTAATAAGCGGCCTCGATTTCATCGACGGTGCCCGGCGCTTTGCGTGATTTACCCATGAGTGATGCTGCCCGTCAGTTGAACCATTGTCATGCTGTGCTCCATTTGCATCGTGCGCCGAAGTGTCACCGATGGCGCCGACACGGTCTTGCTTGCGGTTTCATTCATCATCAGGAACGCTCAATGATGGCCATGAGCCACCCCTTCTTTTAATTTGTACACGGTGCTGCAATACGGGCATTTCGCTTCACCGCCCTTGGAGAAATCCAGGAAGACGCGCGGATGCGATGACCACAGCGGCATTTTGGGATTCGGGCAATACGCTGATTGGTAGCTGGCATCGTCCAGTTCCACTACCGTCACGTCTACAATTTTTTCAGTCATCGAGTTTCTCCAGCGATTTGATTTAAATTTGATTCAAATATGGGTGAGCCAGTGTTGATATTGCGAGGCCTTGCCGGCCACCACATCAAAAAATAGCGCCTGCAGTTTTTCCGTGACCGGGCCTCGGCTGCCAGCACCGATCGGGCGGTTGTCGAGTTCGCGAATCGGCGTGATTTCGGCGGCGGTGCCGGTAAAGAAGGCTTCGTCGCAACAATACATCTCGTCGCGGGTGATGCGCTTTTCAATCACGTCGATGCCGAGGTCGCGCGCCATGGTCAGCACCGCATCGCGGGTGATGCCATCCAGGCAGGATGCCAGGTCCGGTGTATAGATTTTGCCATTCCTGACGATGAAAACGTTTTCCCCCGCGCCTTCCGACACGTAGCCATCGGTATCGAGCAGCAGCGCTTCATCGTAGCCATCGGTCAGCGCTTCCTGGTTGGCCAGAATCGAGTTGATGTAGTAGCCGGACGCCTTGGCGCGCACCATCGATACATTCACATGATGCCGCGTGAAAGACGAGGTCTTGACCCGGATACCCTTGGTGATGCCTTCCTCGCCGAGATAGGCGCCCCATGGCCAGGCTGCGACGGCGACATGGATGGTATTGCCCTTTGCTGAAATGCCGAGCTTTTCGGTGCCGATCCATACCAGCGGCCGAATATAGCAGGATGTCAGCCGGTTTTCCCGCACCACCTGGCGCTGCGCCTCGATGATCGTGTCGATGTCGAACGGGATCGTCATCTGGAAAATCTTGGCCGAGTTGAACAGGCGCTGGGTATGTTCCTTCAGGCGGAAGATCGCGGTGCCTTGCGCCGTCTGGTAGGCGCGCACGCCTTCGAACACGGCCATGCCGTAATGCAGCGAATGGGTCAGCACATGGATCCTGGCATCGCGCCAGTCGATCAGTGCACCATCCTGCCAGATTTTGCCGTCACGGTCTTCCATGGACATGTCGGGCTCCAAAATCACTCAGGGAAAATCAAGATTTTAACCCGGATAGGCCCCCTTTCCGCATGCCAATCGCAGACGGGCGTGGCGGATTGCAAACGGTTTTCCTGCTTCCTCGGTAAAATACCGGTTCATTGTCATCAGTATTCTTATTGAGAATGCAATATTCTTGATGAATACTTTCCATCCTCGAACTGCGTCGGCCGTGTAAAGCGTGCCGGCATGGTTGTTACCTGTTAAGTATGCGTATCTTGGAAGTCGGTCGCTCGGCCATGTCGTTGCCTGCATCAGAAAAACCCGCATTTTACGAAGCGCTGAAGACTGGCGCCCCGGCCATGCCGGGTATTTTTGCCTGGGGTATGGTCACTTCCATGGCCATGGTCAAATCCGGCTTGACCATCTGGCAGGCATTGGGCATGACGTTCATTGTGTTTGCCGGCTCGGCCCAATTGGCGGCATTGCCGCTGATTGCCGCCAATGCCGCGGTATGGGTGGTGTTTGTCACCGCATTGGTGGTCAATCTGCGGTTTGTCATCTTTGCCGCGGCAATCGGCCCGCATGTGGCGCATCTGCCTTGGTACCGGCGGCTCTGGTACGGTTATCTGAATGGCGACTTGACGATGGCGCTGTTTTCCACCCGTTTCGCACCCCATACCGTCTATCAGACGCAAGGCAAGGAAGGCTATCTGGCCGGCGTCGATTATGCCAACTGGGGCGCCTGGCAATCCGGCGCGGTGCTGGGCACGTTTGTCGCCAGCCAGATTCCCGACAGCTGGGGCATCGGCTTTGCCGGCACCCTGGCATTGCTGGCGGTGATGATTCCATTGATTGTCAATTCGGCGGCCCTGGCCGGGGTGGTAGTGGCTGCAGTGACCGCAGTTGCTACTGCCCAGCTGCCTTATCGACTCGGCTTGCTGGTTGCTGTCATATTGGGCATGGTGGTTGCAATGGCAGTCGATGCGATGATCGAGCGCCGCAAGGATGGACGTAAGGCAGGGCGCAAGGCATGAACGAAATTGATATCTGGGTGACGATCGCGTTGCTGGCGGTTGCCACCATTATTACCCGAAGTTCATTCTTTCTCCTGGGTAACTCCGTCAAATTGCCGGCAAAGGTGCAGCATGCCTTGCGCTACGCGCCAGCCGCTGCCCTGGCTGCGATTATTGCCCCGGATTTGCTGCTGGCCGGACCAAACCTGAGTTTGTCATTGATGCATCCCAAATTGCTGGCCGGGATCGGTGCTGCAGTATTTTTCATCTGGACCCGGCATATGCTGGGGACGATTGCCGTCGGCATGGGGCTGTACACCGTATTGCGTCTGGTAATTTAGCCAGTTCAGTGGCTTTTGACGGTCGCCTGGATGACATATCCGGCAAATGCGGCTTGCGCCAGATCGTATCGGCTTGCCCTGAAATGGCTTTTTTGCCGGGTTCCGGTGCGGTAAAATAGCGTTTTTTCAATTTCTGTTCACGACGGGGATCTATGCAATTCAAACGCTTAAGCGACTTGATCGCTCGCAGGCAACTCGAAGGCAAGCGCGTTTTTATTCGCGCCGATCTGAATGTGCCGCTGGATGGTGCCGGCAATATCACCGAAGATACCCGGATCCGGGCCTCGGTGCCGGCGATTCAGCAGGCATTGCAGGCCGGTGCCGCCGTGATGGTCACATCGCATCTGGGCCGCCCGACCGAGGGCCAGTTCAAGCCGGAAGATTCGCTGGCGCCGATTGCCAGGCGCCTGTCCGAGTTGCTGGGCCAACCGGTCGAACTGAAGCAGAACTGGGTTGATGGCGTCGATGTGGCGCCGGGCCAGGTGGTATTGCTGGAAAATTGCCGGGTCAATGTCGGCGAAAAGAAAAACAGCGATGAGCTAGCCATCAAGATGGCCAAGCTGTGCGACGTGTATGTCAATGATGCATTCGGCACCGCGCACCGCGCCGAAGCCACCACCCACGGCATCGCGAAATACGCACTGACTGCCTGCGCCGGACCATTGCTGGCGGCCGAACTCGATGCACTGGCCAAGGTCTTCGGCAATCCGGAGCGTCCGCTGGCCGCGATTGTCGCCGGCTCCAAGGTGTCGACCAAGCTGACCATCCTCAAATCCCTGGCCTCAAAGGTCGATTACCTGATCGTCGGCGGCGGCATTGCCAATACCTTCATGCTGGCAGCCGGCTTGAAAATCGGTAAGTCGCTGGTGGAGCAGGATCTGGTGGAAGAAGCGAAAAATATCATCGACATGATGGTCAAGCGCGGGGTGCCGGTGCCGATTCCAGTGGATGTGGTGTGCGCCAAGGAATTTTCGCCAACAGCGACGGCTACCGTCAAGGATGTCAAGGACGTGACTGACGACGACATGATTTTCGATGTGGGCCCGAAAACCTCGGCCATGCTGGCGCAGCAAGTCGCGCAAGCCAAAACCATCGTCTGGAATGGCCCGATCGGCGTATTCGAATTCGACCAGTTCGCCGAAGGCACCAAATCGCTGGCACTGGCGATTGCCGAATCGAATGCGTTTTCAATTGCCGGCGGCGGCGATACGCTGGCAGCCATTGCCAAGTACGACATTGCCGACAAGATCAGTTATATCTCCACCGGCGGTGGCGCCTTCCTCGAATTCCTGGAAGGTAAATCACTGCCGGCGGTCGCGATTTTGCAGGAACGGGCCGATGGCGGCTTGACCAACGATCAGTAACCGGCACGTCATGCGCCGGTCCTGGATCGGCGTGAATTTTTTGTTTTGTTTTTTTGGAATATTGCATGCGTCGCGCCACAAAAATTGTTGCCACTATTGGTCCCGCCTCGAGTGATATCGAGACGCTGACCCGCATGATCGAAGCCGGAGTCAACGTGGTCCGGCTGAATTTTTCCCACGGCAAGGCGCAAGATCATATCGACCGGGCGCGCCTGGTGCGGGAAGCGGCACAAGCGTGTGGCAGGGAAATCGCGATCATGGCCGATTTGCAGGGGCCGAAGATCCGCGTCGGCAAATTCGAGAATGGCAAGATCCAGCTGGAAAAGGGCGCCGCTTTCATCCTCGACGCCAATTGTGAAATGGGTAACCAGGAGCAGGTCGGCCTCGACTACAAGGAATTGCCGCGCGATCTGAGGGCGCAGGATGTCCTGTTGCTGAACGACGGCCTGATCGTGCTGGTGGTCGACAAGGTAGTCGGCAGCGCGATTCATACCACGGTAAAAATCGGCGGCGAGCTGTCCAACAACAAGGGCATCAACCGCCAGGGCGGCGGCCTGTCGGCGCCGGCGCTGACCGCCAAGGACATGGAAGACATCAAGACCGCGATGAGCATGCGGGTCGACTATGTCGCGGTGTCGTTTCCAAAGAATGCCACCGACATGATGATGGCGCGCCAGCTGGCCAATATCGCCGGCGAATCGCACCGCCACAAGCCGATGATGATTGCCAAGATCGAGCGCGCCGAAGCGATTCCGGCGCTGCAGGAAATCCTCGACGCGTCCGACGGCATCATGGTCGCGCGCGGCGACCTGGCGGTCGAAGTGGGCAATGCCGCGGTGCCGGCGCTGCAAAAGCGCATGATCAAGATGGCGCGCGCGTCCAACAAGATCGCCATTACCGCGACCCAGATGATGGAGTCGATGATCGTCAATGCGATCCCGACCCGCGCCGAAGTATCCGACGTGGCCAATGCGGTGCTCGACGGCACCGATGCGGTGATGACCTCGGCCGAAACCGCGTCGGGCCGCTACCCGATCGAAACGGTCGAGGCGATGGCGGCGATTTGCCTGGAAGCGGAAAAATCCGAAGAGTACACGCTGGATGCGGATTTCCTGAACGTGACCTTTACCCGGATCGACCAGTCGATCGCGTATGGCGCGCTGTTTACTGCCTACCATCTCCGGGTCAAGGCGATCGTGGCGCTGACCGAATCGGGTTCGACGGCGTTATGGATGAGCCGCTACAACATCGATATCCCGATTTATGCAATGACGCATATCCTCGAGACGCAGCGCAAGGCGACGCTGTATCGCAATGTCCATACTTTTGAAATGATGCATTCGCTCGATAGCGACGCGGTGATGAAAGCGGCAGAGAATTTGCTATTGGCCAAGGGCCTGGTGCAGAAAGGTGACATGATAGTGGTTACCTGGGGCGAGCCGATGGGACAGGTCGGCGGCACCAATGCCTTGAAGATCATGAAGATCGGTGAGATTTAATTTTAATTTTGGAGAACAGTCATGCCACTCGTATCAATGCGCCAGTTACTCGACCACGCCGCTGAAAACGGCTACGGTTTGCCAGCATTTAATGTCAACAACCTGGAACAGGTCTCCGCGATCATGGCTGCCGCCGATGCAGTGGGCGCACCGGTGATTATGCAGGCGTCGGCAGGCGCGCGCAAGTACGCGGGCGAAGCCTTCCTGCGTCACTTGATCGAAGCGGCGGTGGAAGCGTATCCGCATATTCCTGTCGTGATGCACCAGGATCATGGCCAGTCGCCGGCAGTGTGCATGGCGGCCATCAAATCCGGTTTTACTTCGGTGATGATGGATGGCTCGCTCAATGAAGACGGCAAGTCGGTTGCCAGCTATGAATACAATGTCGAAGTATCGCGCAAGGTGGTCGAATTCTCGCATTCGATCGGCGTGACGGTCGAAGCCGAACTCGGCGTGCTGGGCTCGCTCGAGACCATGAAGGGCGACAAGGAAGACGGCCACGGCGCCGACGGCACCATGACCCGCGAACAGTTGCTGACCGATGTCGCGCAAGCCGCCGACTTCGTCAAGCAGACCCAGTGCGATGCGCTGGCAATCGCTATCGGCACTTCGCACGGCGCGTATAAGTTTTCCCGCAAGCCTACCGGCGACATCCTGGCGATTGAGCGCATCAAGGAAATCCACCAGCGCATTCCGAACACACACTTGGTGATGCACGGTTCGTCATCGGTGCCGCAGGAATTGCTGGCCGAGATCCGCGAATTCGGCGGCGACATGAAGGAAACCTATGGCGTGCCGGTCGAGGAAATCCAGGAAGGCATCAAGCATGGCGTACGCAAGATCAATATCGATACCGATATCCGCCTGGCGATGACGGCAGCGATCCGCCGCTATTTCGCGGAAAATCCAGGCAAGTTCGATCCGCGCGACTATCTGAAGCCAGCACGCGAAGCGGCGATGAAGATCTGCAAGGCTCGCTACCTCGCATTCGGTTGCGAAGGTCAGGCCGCCAAAATCAAGCCAATGTCACTGGAAAAAATGGCAGAGCGCTATAAAAAAGGCGAACTCAGCCAGATCGTGCAGTAATTAAAAGTCAAACTGAACCACGGCGCACACGGCATACACGGCGACAATTCAATGCCGGTTGCGCCGTGGGTGCCGTGTGCGCCGTGGTTCAACAGAATTTCAGGAAATTCATGAACAGTCTTCACCAGTCCAGCATCCATTCCCTCCCATTACTCGGCCGCGGCAAGGTACGCGACAATTACGCAGTCGGCGACGACAAGATCCTGATCGTCACCTCCGACCGCCTGTCGGCGTTCGACGTGGTGATGAACGAGCCGATTCCGGGCAAGGGTAAAGTATTGAACCAGATGTCCGATTTCTGGTTCGACAAGCTCGGCGCAATCGTGCCGAACCACCTGACCGGCATCGCGCCGGAATCGGTGGTGGCGGCCGACGAAGCAGATCAAGTCAAGGGCCGCGCGGTGGTGGCCAAGCGCTTGAAGCCGATCATGGTCGAGGCGGTGGTGCGCGGCTACATAATCGGTTCCGGCTGGAAGGACTATCAGGCGAATGGCGCCATTTGCGGCATCGCGCTGCCGAAAGGCTTGCGTCAGGCTGACAAGCTGGCCGAACCGATCTTTACGCCGGCAGCCAAGGCCGATCTCGGCGAACATGATGAAAACATCAGTTTCGCCGAGATGGAGCAACGCATCGGCACTGAGCTGGCGACCAGGATGCGCGACATCAGCATTCAACTGTACAAGACGGCGGCCGATTACGCAGCCACGCGCGGCATCATCATTGCCGACACCAAGTTCGAATTTGGCCTGGATGACAATGGGGTGCTGCACCTGATGGATGAAGTGCTGACTGCCGACTCGTCGCGCTTCTGGCCGGCCGATTCGTATGCGCCCGGCATGTCGCCGCCATCGTTCGACAAGCAATTCGTGCGCGACTACCTGGAAACCCTCACCAGCTGGAACAAGACGGCACCGGCGCCAGCCCTGCCGCCGGACGTGATCGAGAAAACCGGCGCCAAGTACCGTGAGGCGCTGGAGCGTCTGACCGGCACCACCCTGAAGGATTAACATGGCTGAACAAGCAAAAACAGGCGCGCCACTGGTGGGCGTGGTCATGGGATCGTCGTCCGACTGGGATGTGATGCAGCATGCAGTGGCAATGCTGAAGGAATTCGACATTGCCCATGAAGCGCAAGTGATTTCGGCGCACCGCATGCCGGACCAGATGTTTGCCTATGCGGAAAACGCGCGCAGCCGCGGCTTGCGCGCGATTATCGCCGGCGCCGGCGGCGCGGCGCACCTGCCCGGCATGCTGGCAGCCAAGACCATCGTGCCGGTGCTGGGTGTGCCGGTGCCATCCAAATATCTGCGCGGCGAAGATTCGCTGCTGTCGATCGTGCAAATGCCCAAGGGCATACCGGTCGCGACCTTTGCCATCGGGGAAGCAGGCGCAGCGAACGCCGCGCTGACGGCGATTGCAATTCTCGCGGCAGATGACGAGCAGCTAGCGGCGCGACTTGAAGAATTTCGTGCCAGGCAAACGCAGGCTGCACTCGCAATGACCTTGCCGGCATGAGCGGGCGGCCTACTGCATTCATCCCTGCTGCGTCGCCCTCGACCTGGCTGGGCGTGATGGGTGGCGGCCAGCTGGGCCGCATGTTTGCCCATGCCGCGCAGGCAATGGGTTTCAAGGTGGCGGTGCTGGAGCCGGCGGCCGATTGCCCGGCCGGACATGCCGCCGACCATTTGCTGGTCGCCCCCTATGACGATGCGGCGGCGTTGGGTGAATTGGCCGCGCAGTGCGCGGCAGTCACCACCGAATTTGAAAACGTGCCGGCCACTAGTCTGTCGCTGCTGGCGATCAACAGTTTCGTGGCGCCGGCGGCCGCATGCGTGTCGATTGCGCAGGACCGGATGGTGGAAAAACGCTTTTTCACCGAGTGCGCCGCAACCTCGCAAGTATTGCCGGCGCCGCACCGGCTGATTGCATCCATTGCGGACATCGATGCGATTGACGACGAACTGTTGCCGGGTATTTTGAAAACCGTGCGCCTGGGCTATGACGGCAAGGGCCAGGTACGGGTCAGAAGCCGTGAAGACGTGCGTGCCGCATTTGATAGCATGCAGGGTGTTGCATGCGTGCTGGAAAAAATGCTGCCGCTGGCTTTTGAGGTGTCAGTGCTGGCTGCGCGCGGTTTTGACGGCGAATCGGTGGTTTATCCGATTGCCGAGAATGTCCATCGCGACGGCATCCTGTTCTCCACCACCGTGCCGGGGCCGAATGTGTCGGATGAATGCGCGCAGCGTGCGCAGCATGCGGCATTGGCAATCATCGGCACACTAGGCTATGTCGGCGTGCTGTGCATCGAATTTTTCGTGCTGCAGGATGGCTCGCTGGTGGTCAATGAAATGGCGCCGCGTCCGCATAACAGCGGCCACTATACGATCGATGCCTGCGTCACCAGCCAGTTTGCACAGCAGGTGCGGGCGATGGCGCGACTGCCGCTGGGCGACGTGCGCCAGCATTCGCCGGCAGTGATGTTGAATATCCTGGGCGATGCCTGGTTCGAGGGCGGCAGCGATGAGCCGCGCGAACCGGCCTGGGACCGGGTACTGGCGCTGCCCGGCGCCAACCTGCATTTGTATGGCAAGGACGATCCCCGGCGCGCGCGCAAGATGGGGCATGTTACCTTCGTGGCGCCGACCTTGCAGCAGGCGCAAGCCAGTTTCGATGCCGCCTGCCGTATCCTCGGCATCGCTGCCTGACCGGAAAGCCCTAGATGCCTGAAATACCCTTGTCGCCGGCGGCCATTGCTGCTGCGGCGCGCCAGCTGGAGCACGGCGAGCTGGTCGCGTTTCCGACTGAAACCGTCTATGGTCTGGGCGCCGACGCTGAAAATCCGCAGGCAATTGCGAAAATTTACGCCGCCAAGGGGCGGCCATCGAACCATCCGGTGATCGTGCATCTTGCGCCCGAAGCCGATATCACCCAATGGGCCGACAATATTCCGGCTGAAGCACACAAGTTGATTGCCGCTTTCTGGCCGGGACCGCTGACATTGATTTTACGGCGCGCTGCCCATATTCCGGATGCGGTGGCCGGTGGCCAGGATACCGTCGGCCTGCGCTGCCCGTCGCACCCGGTAGCCCAGGCATTGCTGCGCGAATTCAAGGCCGGCAAAGGCGGGCTGGCGGCGCCGTCGGCCAACAAGTTCGGCCATGTCAGTCCGACTACCGCGCAGCATGTGCGTGACGAATTCGGTACGCCGCCGGATGGTCCGCTGGCAGCGATTCTCGATGGCGGCCAGAGCGAGGTCGGGATTGAATCGACGATTCTGGATCTGTCCCGGCTGGCTACCCATGGCCCGGTATTGCTGCGCCCCGGTCACATCAGCAGCGAGCAGATTGCAGCGGTGATCGGCACCATGCCGCGCCCGGCGGACGCGGCCGCTCCGCGCGCCTCCGGCACGCTGGAGGCGCACTATGCACCCAGCACGCCGGTGGCGTTAATCGATAGCAGCGCCTTGCCGGATGTGCTGGAAAAATTATCACGGGCCGGCCAGAAAATTGCGCTGATGTATTGGACAGCATTGCCGGCCACGAGCCTGGCAGGGCAATTCCGGCTGGCGCCATCGCCTGGCGGCTTCGCGCATGACCTGTATGCAGCGCTGCGGGCAATGGATGGCGTGCATGCCGACCTGATTGCGGTAGAGGCGCCGCCTGCGGCGGCAGACTGGCAAGGCGTCAACGACCGGCTGCGCCGGGCCGCCCATGACTCGGCCGGCATCCTGGAACGCCTGCTGTAATCATCTGCCGCGCTCGACGCCGGTACGCCAGTCAGAGCAAGCTTTATCACATGAACTGCTTGCTGCAAAAAGGATGACGCTGCATTTCTGCAGCGTTTATCTAATTTGTTGATGCCGCAGAATTACCAAGACAATGCCTGCTGATGCACCCCCGTGACGCGGCGCGGTGCGAACAAGCTCGAGTCGGTCAAGGCGCCGTTGCCGGTTTTGGTCTGGAATCCGCTGCCGGTCACATGCAACAGGTAGCCGCACATGTCGTATCCGGTATAAAACGGCGCTTTGACCACGAGCTTGATCACATCATTTTTTGCCGCGCGCACGACAGCGAAATCCTGGTAGCCAACCGGACTGCCGCCCCACAGTGCTGATGTGGTATTGACGCTGAATTTCTTGGATGTGCTGCCGAACCAGGCGGCGGCATCGCCAATCCATAGTGGCTCACAATGTAGTCTACCACTTCACGTTTCAGCGCGGGCCTTGCCACTTTTTTGAAGCGACATCCTGCAAAATGGCTTTGTCCAGGATCAGCTCTGCGACCAGCTTCTTGAACCGTGCATTCTCTTTCTGCAGTTGCTTCAACTCCCGCACTTGGTCCGATTGCAGGCCAGCGTACTGCTTCTTCCATCGGGAGAACGTCTGTTCTGAAATCCCAATCTGGCGAATCAGATCCGCCACAGGTGAAGTAGCCCCCTGATTCACAGGACCATCGGTATTCCTTAAACAAGTGACTAGGAATACGACCATGGATATGCCTATGCCTTCGGGTAAGAACAAGATAGAAGTCATCACCGGCGTCGAGCGGCGCCGACGCTGGAGCGCTCAGGAAAAGCTGGAATGGGTCAGACGCACGATGGAACCCGTTATGACGGTCTCCCTGGTGGCCCGCGAAGCGGGAATCACGGCGAGTCAACTGTTTCAATGGCGCAAGGCCTATACCGAAGGATCGCTGGTCGCGGTCGGCGCCAATGAGCCCGTGGTGCCGGCTTCTGATCTTCAGGATGCCATGAAGCGCCTCAAGCAATTGGAAGCAGCGCTTGGCAGAAAGACGCTGGAAAACGAAATTCTCAAGGAAGCGGTGGACTTTGCCAAAGCAAAAAAGTGGATTGCGCGCTCGCCATTATTGCCGGGGGACGACCAGTGAGGCTGGTCTGTTCTGCCTTGGGTGTAGCGCGCAGCCATATTGCGGCGAGAAGAACACGGCCTGCCACCTGGACGGATCGCCGCATGGCCCGTAGCCGCGTGGATGACACCGTTGCCGTGGAAGCCATCAGAACCGTTGTGAAAGACTTGGCCAGCTATGGCTACCGTCGGGTGTGGGGTGTGCTGCGTTATAGCGGTCTGCCGATTAACCATAAGCGCGTCTACCGTGTCATGCGCGACCATAGCCTGCTGCTGTACCGGCATGGGCAGCGACCTGTAGACACGCGGCGGCATGACGGCAAGGTGGCGGTTGCGACGAGCAATACGCGCTGGTGTTAGGATGGGTTCGAGCTGTCTTGCGACAATGGCGAGCGGGTACGGGTGGCGTTTGCGATGGATTGTTGCGACCGTGAAGTCATGAGCTGGGTGGCTACGACCAGGAGAATTGATGCTGGTCTGGTGGGCGACTTGATGATGCAGGCGGTGGAGTACCGGTTCGGTGCCAGCAATACGGTGCCAAACGAGATTGAATGGCTGTCAGATAACGGCAGCTGCTATACCGCTGTACAGGCACGATCCTTTGCCAGGCAGCTGGGATTGAAACCGGTGACAACGCCTGTGGAAAGTCCGCAGAGCAACGGCATGGCAGAGAGCTTTGTGAAGACAATCAAGCGGGATTATGTGCACCTGGCACTGCGGCCGGACGCTAAAACCGTCATGCAGCAGTTGCCGCAATGGTTTGAGCATTACAATACCCGGCATCCGCATAGCGCATTGAAGTACCTGTCGCCACGGATGTTCAGAGAAAAACAGGCTTTAAATAACTAATACCGACGGTCCGGGAATGTTGGGGCGAGTCCAACAGACATCCCAAGCTCCGCCTGCTTTAACACCGAGACGATTTGTTCAACTGAAAACCGCTTTTTCTTCATGGCAAACATCCTCCCTTTTAAGGTAAAGTTTGCCGAAAAACTAGCTTTCTATCTCGTCCTAATTTACCGAATCAGATCAGGCGCTGGGATGTTTTCACACGCAATAAAATGAGTATCAAAAGTTGACTTGAAGAAAGGTATTTTGATTTGCGGTGCAAATGCTCCGGAGGATAATTGAAATAATTAACTGCTAGAAAACTAGAATAAATTAAGTCATATTAAATACTAAAGATCCATAACTTTTTTTATGAACACTTATTAAGTAGTAAAATATTTCAATACGTTTTCAGTTAATGTTTGATATTTATCGTATATCCCTATTAAAAACACCATATTTTTAACTTCGCCTTCTTTGTAGTATGGATGAATAGTGCGATACTAATTTTCTAAAATAGAACATGCGTTCTATTTTAATGAAAAATATTACGGAGACTTAATTTATGCAACCTACTCGCTGCGCTACTGCATCGGAAGTAGTATCACCACTGCCAGATAGACTTTCCAAATTTTCTATCAAACAATTGTCTGGAGCCTTATCGGGGGCCGTGTTAATACCGCCGCTGCCTTTACTTGGCCTTGTCGCAGTTTTTTTATCCGGTAATGTGTATGCCAGTGGCTTTGCATTAAATGAAATGAGCGCGGCAAGCTTGGGCAATGCGCATGCCGGTGCTGCTTCCGCAGTTGAGGATATCAGCACAATTTATTACAATCCAGCTGGATTGACGCGCATGTCAGGACAACAGTTTCTCGTGGTAGGTTCAGCAATTCGGCCATCCGCAAAATTTACGAATGCAGGTTCCACTTCCGCGGTTGGTACGCCACTTACCGGTGGCACTGGTGGCGATGCTGGCGGTTGGGCATTGGTACCCGCGCTGTACTATGCAACGGATTTGACGCCCAGGCTACGGTTCGGTGTCGGCATTCAGTCTCCATTTGGCCTTAAGACTGAATACGATGCCGGCTGGGTAGGGCGTTATCAAGCGCTTACCTCGGATATGAAGACTATCAATATCAATCCCACTCTTGCCTACCAACTGAATGATACTGTTTCCTTGGGCGCAGGGCTGAGTTTGCAATATATCGATGTCGAGTTGTCGCAAGCAGTTGATTTCGGTACGGTGTGTGTTGCCAGTATCGGCGCAGGTACTTGCGCACCGATTGGTTTCTTGCCGCAGACACGAGATGGCAAGGCGACAATCAAGGGAAATGACTGGGGGTATGGATTTAATCTGGGCATATTGTTAACGCCCAGTCAAAACAGCCGTGTTGGTATTTCTTACCGCTCCAAAATTAGCCATACCTTGTCTGGCGATGCTCGCTATGAGAAGCCCGCCGGCTTGCCAGGACCGATTGCGGCGTCGCCTACCTTTACCAATACAGGCGCCAAAGCTGATGTCACACTGCCGGAATCAGTCAACGTAAGCGGTTATGTCGATCTCGATGCGAAATGGGCATTGATGAGCGATATAAGCTGGGTGCGGTGGAGTCGCTTCAAGGAATTGCGAGTACGGTTTGATAATGGTGCTGCCGATAGCGTAACGCCAGAAAACTGGCGCAATGCGGTTCGAATCGCGATTGCAGTAAACTATCGCTATAACGATGCGTGGAAGCTGCGCAGCGGCATTGCATATGATCCAACCCCGGTAGAAACTGTATTCCGTACACCTCGCGTCCCTGATGCTGATCGCACATGGTTGTCATTCGGCGCGCAGTACCGGCCTTCAGCAAAAGATGCTTGGGACTTTGGTTTTGCACATCTTTTTGTCAAGGATGCGCCGATCAACAAGACTGAGGTAGGCCGCGGTACGCTAAACGGAAATTATGAGAGTAATGTTAACATTTTAAGCATTCAATATAGCAGTACCTTTTAATAGCCACCGTAGCCTCTGCCTTATGCTTTGCAGTCCGCTGGCGCTATGCGACAGCGGATTTTTTCGAAGCGATGCGCCAAGTGGTAATCGGTTATTAACATACCGATAGCGACCAGGTTTGACCGGCAATGCACAAAATGTGAATTACACGAACGCCTGGATGCCGGTTTGCGCCCGACCGAGAATCAGCGCATGCACATCATGCGTGCCTTCATAGGTATTGACCACTTCCAGATTGAGCATGTGGCGGATCACGCCGAATTCATCGGAGATGCCGTTGCCGCCCAACATGTCGCGCGCAACCCGGGCGATATCGAGTGACTTGCCGCAGGAATTTCGTTTCATCATCGACGTGATTTCCACGGCCGCCGTGCCTTCATCCTTCATCCGTCCCAGCCGCAGGCAGCCTTGCAAGCCGAGCGTGATTTCGGTTTGCATGTCGGCCAGTTTCTTTTGCACCAATTGGTTGGCAGCCAGTGGCCGTCCGAATTGCTGGCGATCGAGCACATACTGGCGCGCGATATGCCAGCAGGATTCGGCTGCGCCCAGCGCACCCCAGGCAATGCCGTAACGGGCCGAGTCGAGACAGGTAAACGGACCCTTCAGGCCGCGTACATCGGGAAACGCATTCTCCTCCGGGCAAAACACGTTATCCATCACGATTTCGCCGGTAATCGATGCGCGCAAACCGAATTTGCCGTGAATCGCCGGCGCACTCAGTCCGGCCATGCCTTTTTCCAGGATGAAGCCGCGGATCGCATCGTCGTCATCCTTGGCCCAGACCACGAATACGTCGGCAATCGGCGAATTGGTGATCCACATCTTGCTGCCGGAAAGCGCATAGCCGCCGGCGACTTTTTTCGCGCGGGTGATCATCGAGCCCGGGTCGGAACCGTGGTTCGGCTCGGTCAAGCCGAAGCAGCCAATCCATTCGCCGGCAGCCAGCTTGGGCAGGTATTGCTGGCGCTGCGCTTCGGTGCCGAATACATGGATCGGCACCATTACCAGTGACGATTGCACGCTCATCATCGAGCGGTAACCGGAATCGACGCGTTCGACTTCGCGCGCAATCAAGCCATAGCAGACCTGATTGAGGCCGGCGCCGCCATACTGCTCGGGCAGAGTGGCACCGAGCAGGCCGAGCGCACCCATTTCCCTGAAAATGGTGGCATCCATCTTTTCATGGCGAAATGCCTCCAGCACACGCGGCTGCAATTTGTCCTGGCAATAGGCGCGGGCGGCGTCACGCACCATCCGTTCGTTTTCAGTCAGTTGCTGGTCGAGCAGCAGCGGATCATCCCATTGAAACGGGGCCTTGGTTTTTTTCGGGGAAGTGGGGGCGGTCATCATGATCGTAGGCGTAGACAAAAAATGGAATAGTGACTGGAACGGGATGGCAGAAATTATTCGATATCGGTCGCGACGTATTTGCCGCCATGAAAAACCAGCGCCGGCCGTGGCTGCACGTCGCAATGCTCGACTTCGCCGACAAAAATCACATGGTCGCCTTCCGGGTAACGGCTTCTGTTGCGGCATTCGAACCAGGCGGCAGCGCCTTTCAGGATCGGCAGGCCGGTGGCGGACAAATCGAATTCGACGCCTTCAAAGCGGTTATCGATGCGGCGCGAAAAACGGTCGGCCAGCGCGGTCTGGTCGGCAGCCAGTACGTTGACGATGTAATGCGAGTGCGCGGTAAATGCCGGCAGGCTGCGTGCCGATATTCCCAGGCTCCATAGCACCAGCGGCGGATCCAGCGAGACTGAATTGAACGAGGTTGCGGTCAGACCGATGAAGCTGCCATCGTCGAGACGGGTCGCAATCACCGTCACGCCGGTTGCAAACTGGGAAAGCGCATTGCGGAAATGGCGGGTGTCGAGCGGATCGGACACGGCGCGTGGAATACTTTTGTGCATCAATTGCCTGTGAGCGTTGTATAACTGATTTTATTGGTGATCATTATGCCGAAAAGCAGTCTGCATGGCGATGCATTTGCCGTGCCGCCTGTACCAGGCGCAGCTTATGGCACTGACTTGCGGATCAGCTGCTTGAATGCTTTCGGCATCCACGGACGTGCCGCCAGCATGAAACTGATCGCAAATTTTTCTTCCAGCGGCAATTTGGCATCATCCTGATGCTGCTGCGAGAATTCGCGTGCCACTTGCTTGAAGCGCGCTAGCAGCGCGGCAATCGATTGCTTGGACAGCATGACATTAACCAGTTGCAGCATTTCATGCTCGCCAGCGAACTGCGAATCAAGGTAATCGCCATACGCTTGCTCACGGAAGTGGGTCTGGATCGGCCCGTTCGGTATCCAGCGGAAGGTGCGCGCCACCAGCAGCTTGACGCGGTTATTCGGCAGCAATTCGAGAAACCCGATGCGGTCGAGCCGGGTCAGATGCTTGACCGCCTCGGCGATACTGATGTCGTAAAAGCTGACCATTTGCTCGACGCTGATCTGGTTGAGTACCGAGGCTGCCACGATAAACAGTTTCGGTTCGCTGATGATTTCCTTTTCCTGTGCATAGGTCAGCTGCGTGATCAGCGCCGAATCATCATGCATCGTATTGGTGATGTCACGCAGATCGATCTCGGTTGCCTGCAGGATGTCATCCAGCCGCTGCAACGTAAAATTCTTTTGGGCAAACATTCGCTTGACGCTGGCTTCGGACATGTCAATCCGTTCTGCCAGATCGGCATAGGTAATGCCGCGTGCCTTCAGTTGGCGTTTCAGGGAATCGACAAGGGCAGTGGCCTGGAGCATAGGAAGTCTTTTGTTTCGTATGAGTAATGAAAATGATACACCAAGCCTGCTTGTCAGCACATTCGCCTGGCAAATGACGGCAAAAACCGACTGCCGTCCGGCTTGTGGATGACAGGTGTCGGCTGCGACTGGCTTATGGTGGAAAAGGCAAGAGAGTACGAGTAATCGTGGGCGTTATAAGGATAATCCGGTAGGTTGGCGTGCGGGAACTGTTGCATCCTGGTGCAAACCGGATGCAACCCTGCATGCTTTGGAGTAGAGTCACATGTGCAACTGATTAGCAACAGATCTGCAGCAGATCGGGTCCCGCATTTTTCTATCGGAGCGCAGCATGACAACCGAAATCGCAACACTGGGAGGCGGTTGCTTCTGGTGCCTGGAAGCCGTCTACCAGGAACTCAATGGCGTACAGCATGTGGAATCCGGCTATGCCGGCGGACAGGTTGACAATCCGAATTATGAAGATGTGTGCAGCGGCACCACCGGCCATGCAGAAGTGGTGCAAATCAGCTTTGATCCGGCGGTCGTCAGTTACCGTGAAATCCTGGAGATATTTTTTACCATCCACGACCCGACTACCCTGAACCGGCAGGGCAATGACAGCGGTACCCAGTACCGCTCGGTGATTTATTATCATTCACCTCAGCAGCAAGACACGGCCCAGCATGTGATCGCTGAAATGGCCAATGTCTGGGATGCGCCGATCGTCACCGAACTCAGTCCGGTTCCCGCCTATTACAAGGCGGAAGATTATCATCAAAATTATTTCCGCCAAAACCCGCTGCAAGGCTATTGCGCATTCGTGGTCGCACCCAAAGTAGCGAAATTCCGCAAGATTTTTGTCGACAAGATCAAACCGGCGTAATTTTTTCGCAGCGCCTGCGCCCACGAAAGGGACAGGCTGGAGCGGCACCTTCACCGGATCGCTGCCCTGATTTTGTATTGTTATTTTGCTCGGCTCTCCTCAGCAATACATGTAGCGGCGCGACCAGGGCAGGATGTTTGCCGGTTGGCCTGCTTTGGTACACAGCACCTGGTAGATCGATACCCAATCCTGGGAAAACGCATACGAGCAGCCGGCCAGATAGACGCGCCAGATGCGGAAATGGCGGTCATCGACTGCCTGGCGGATTTGATCGGCGCGCGCGTCGAAGTGATTGGCCCAGATCTGGCAGGTCCTGGCGTAATGGCGGCGCAGGTTTTCGACATCGATTGCTTCCAGGCCGCTTTCCTGCATGCTTTTCAATACCAGGCCGATATGCGGCAATTCCCCGTGCGGAAATACATATTTTTCAATGAATTCGCCGCCGCCATACGCAGTTTCGCCATTCTCGGCATCGGTGCTGGTGATGCCATGATTGATCGCCATGCCATCGTCGGCGAGCAGGTTGCGCATTCTGGTGAAATAGCTACCCAGGTGTTTTAGGCCGACGTGCTCGAACATGCCGACACTGGTGATGCGGTCAAACTGGCCAGTGATATCGCGATAATCCTGCAGCCGGATCTCGACCCGGTCTGACAGGCCCGCTTGCCTGATGCGTTCGGTCGCCAGCGCATGCTGGTTTTCCGACAGCGTGATGCCAACGCAGCGGGCGCCGAATTTTTCCGCGGCGCGCATGACCAGTGCGCCCCAGCCGCAGCCGATATCAAGCAATGTTTGTCCGGGCTGCAACTGGATCTTGGTCAGGATATGGTCGATTTTCTTTATTTGCGCGACATCCAGCGTTTCGTCGCCTGATTCAAAATAGGCGCAGGAATACACCATGTTTTCATCCAGCCACAAGCGGTAGAAATCATTCGACACATCGTAGTGATAGCGGATCGCTTCAGCATCTTTTTTTCTGGTGTGCCGAAAAGGGCGGGCGACGCGGCCGAATTTGCCTTGCGGCGTCAACGCATGTTTGGCCAGGGCACTGCCGACATCGATGATTTCGGTGGCCCGCCCTTCAATGTCGATCTTGCCTTCGACATAGGCGCTGCCCAGGTTGGACAGGGATGGCGTCAGCAGGTAAGCCAGTGCCGACGGTTGCGGTATCTTGATCGTGACTTGCGGCGCGGGGCAAAAATCGACGCGCTTGCCATTCCAAAGTTCAATACGCAGCGGCAAGACGGCACGATGGCGCATCTGGCTGACCCAGTGGTCGAGCCTGTTTTCCCAGAACATGATTCTCCCTCCTTTAGGGAAACCTGGTAAAGCTGGGGAAACGGCTACAACCGGGGCAAGCCCTCAATGCTGTTACGGTTGCAGCCGCTGTATCTGCCAGGGTCCGTCCGCCTGCCGCGTAAAGACAATCCGGTCATGAAAACGCGAACTGCGGCCCTGCCAGAATTCAATCGCATCCGGCACCAGCCGGTAACCGCCCCAGTGCGCCGGGCGTACCGGATGTTCGCCGTATTGTTCCTTGACTTGGGAAAAGCGGTTTTCCAGCGTTTGCCGATCAGCAATCGGGCGGCTTTGCTCGGACGCGATGGCACCCAGACGGCTTAGTAGCGGCCGACTCTGGAAATAGTCATCGCTTTCTTGTTCTGCAATACGTTCGACTCGGCCTTCGATGCGGACCTGGCGTTCCAGCCCGATCCAGTGAAACAGCAACGCCGCATATGGGTGCGCGTCCAGTTCGCAGCCCTTGCGGCTGGCATAGTTGGTAAACCAGACAAAGCCGCGGGAATCGAATTCCTTGATCAGCATGATGCGTGAAGATGGCCGGCCAGCGGCGGATACCGTGGCCAGGCTCATCGCATTCGGTTCGGCGATATCGGTCTTGAGCGCTTCGTCAAACCATTTGCCGAATTGCTTGATCGGGTCGCGGTCCACATCCGCTTCCGACAGGCTGGCTTGAATGTAATCCTTGCGAAGACTGGCAATCGACATCTTGTATTTCCTTAACTATTGAAAAGTCCACGGCGCGCGCGCATCGCGTCGCCCAGCTGGGTGGTTTGCTCTGCACTGAAGAGGCGCCTGGCCATCGGCGCAATGATGGTCTCTTCAAGTTGCATATGCGCATGGTACAGCATGGCAAACCGGGCAACATCCGCTTCGGCAAAATCGGCAGACTGACCGGTTGCAATCATGACAAGCTGGCGATCCAGTAATTTCCAAAGGCTGGCCATCTGTTGATGGTCGTGCAGGATCTTGGGCAGGGTGGTGTGCAATTGCATCGCATCGTCGCCGGTCGCTGTGGCTTCCAATAACGGCAGTAAATCCTCTTCTTCATCTTCATGGTGAAGCGGAGCCGCATCATTAAAATAGCGCAGCACTGCATGGGCTGCTTGTTGTGCCTCAAGATCGGCGCCATATTGTGGCAAATGTTGCAGTAATTTTTGCATGGTCACAATCTGTTTGCGAATCCGGTCATGGCAATGCTTGAGCACTGCAATCGGCTGGTCGAATCCCGGCGCCGCCTCGAATAATACTGTTGCCATCATATCCTCTCGTTTTTTGTTTGCCGCCAGGCCAGCGGCACGCCCATGCCAATCACCAGACCTACGCTCCAGAATACCGCGAACAGGCCGAGTGCCGCGCCGGCTGCGCCGAATGCCAGCGGCAATGCAACCTGGCAGGCATTGCCGATCGTGGTGCGGATGCCAACTGCTTCGCCGACCCGGCCGGGCGGTGCAAAGTGATGCAAGAGCGTCAGCACATTCGACTGGCTCGATCCGACTGCCAGTCCGAGCGCAGCTGCCACCAGCATCAATGTGGCCGGCGCGCGCATGAAAGGCGCCAGCATATAGCAAATCATGGCCAATCCGAGAGCGGTCGTCAGGATTTGCCATTCGGAATAGCGGCGCACGATCCACGGCATGGCCAGGCGGATGGTAAAGGTGGCAGCAGAAAAGCAGCCGAGGATCAAGCCGATGGTGGAGGCGGAAAAGCCGAGTCGCGTGCCGTGGATGGGCATGACGAAAATGAATAAGTCCCAGGCCGATGACAGCAGAATGCCCACCAAAAAAATCGGGCGCAGGTCGGGATGGCGCAGCAATTCGAGGGCGCTGCCCGGTTGGTAGTCGTCGGTGTGTGCGGCGACCTTGATATTTTTCAGACTGCCAACGGCAATCAATAGCAAAGGCAGCAGCGCGAATCCGAAAAAAGTAGCATAGGCCATCCCGAAACTTGCATGGTCAATGATCAGGCCAGCCAACACCGGGCCGGAAAAGCTGGAGATCGAATAACCGAGCGCCAGCCAGCCAAAATTGCCGGCGCGTGCCTGCGTTTCGCTCATCGCGCCGACCGTATGCTGGGATGCGATCTGGATTGCCATGAAACCGGTGCCAATCAGGATCACTGCCGGATATAGCACGGACAAGCCGGGTAATAGTGCTGGCAAGGCCACCCCGACCGCCATCGATACGCAACCAATGGTAACGGGCCGCTGCAAGCCGATGCGGTCGATCAGGCGTCCGATCGGCACGGCGAACAGCATCGGGAGCAGCGAAAACAGCGCAATCAAACTGCCAACAGTCAGTTCCGACGCGTGCAGGGACAAGGCATACAGCGACGTGGTCACGCGGGTGCCGGCCAGCACGATATGGGCGGCGGTTGAGACTAGGATTAATTGCAACAAAGGGGCGGTCGGCGGCACAGATGACAGGCAGACAAGAGGAGGTATTCCAACAGAAATCTATTTTAGAGGAAAAAAACTCCTTTCCGTCCGGTAAAATGGCGGCATGCATGCTTTAACTCAAACTTCCTCTTTTCCAGCCACGAACGACATCGATTACGACCGCCGCTTCGGTGGCATCGCCCGCTTGTATGGCGCCGCCGCCCTGCAGCGGTTTCGTACTGCGCACGTTTGTGTGATTGGCGTGGGCGGGGTAGGTTCATGGGTGGTTGAAGCGCTGGCGCGCAGCGCCATCGGCCACATCACGATGATCGATCTGGATAATCTGGCCGAATCGAATGTCAATCGCCAGATCCATGCGCTGACCAATACCCTTGGCCAGGCCAAGGTCACGGCGCTGGCCGAGCGGATTGCGCAGATCAATCCTTTTTGCCGCGTCAATCAAATCGAGGATTTCATCACGGCCGATAATCTGGCGCAGATGATTGGTGTGGGCCAGTATGATTATGTGATCGATGCGATCGATGATGTGCGGGCCAAGACGGCACTGATCGCCTATTGCCGCGAACACCGTATCCGGCTGGTGACGATTGGCGGCGCCGGCGGCCAGATCGATCCGACCAAAATCGAGATTCGCGATTTGTGCCGCACCGAGCAGGAACCGCTGCTGGCCAAGGTCAGGAAACGCTTGCGGGCCTTGCACGGCTTTCCGCGTGGCACCAAGAACAAGTTCGGCATCGATGCGGTATTTTCCACCGAGCCGCTGCGATTTCCAGAGACGCCTGGCGCTTGCGAAGTGGATACGGACAGGAATGTCGACAGCGACGATGGCATTACCGGCTTGAATTGCGCCGGCTTTGGTTCAGCAACGGTCGTCACCGCTTCGTTTGGCCTGGTGGCTGCTGCGCATGTGCTCAAACAATTGGCGCAGGCTCCAGCCGCAGTTGCGAACGAATCGCCTGCAATACCGGCCGCAGCCTAGAAAGCCGGACTATTTAAGGCAGCGCCGGGTCGCGCAGGCAACGTTGCGCCAGCACCTGATAGGCAAGCACGCCGCCCTGTTGCATCGACTGTACTAAAGCAACCTGTTCGGCTGGCCAGATGATCGGATGAAACGGCCGGTCCAGCGGCACGCCGGCATCGCGCGATAGCGTCACATGCGGCGTGAAAGTTGCCTTTTGATCGAATCCAATCTCGTGCTGCTGCAACGCCTGCGTCAATGACGCCTGCAGCGCCAGCAGGCTGTCAGGTACGGCGTGGGTGCCGGCCCAGGCAATACGCGACTTGGGAAAATAACCGAGCCGGTCAATTTGCAGCAGGATCTCGGTGCGCGGTAAACCGGCCAGAATGGCTTTTAAAACCGGCAGATGCGCGACCGGCTGTTCTCCCAGGAAAGCCAGCGTCACATGCAGATTGCTGTAGCGCGTATGGCGACCATCGACCAGCATTTGCAGGCGCTGCAGCGCGGAGCGGGTGGCATCATCCGGCCACAATGCATAAAACAGACGCATCGATTGGGATGCTGGCGCAGGCAGATTCATGATTTGCCAAAGGCTTCATTCAATTGCTGGGTCACGCGGATGAAGGTGGTGCGCTTGGTTAATTCCTTCAGTTTATGGGCGCCGACATAGGTGCAGGCCGAACGCACGCCGCCCAGGATATCCTGCAGCGTGCCGGCCACCGGGCCGCGGTAGTCGACCAGCACTTCCTTGCCTTCCGAGGCACGGTATTGCGCCACGCCGCCGGCGTATTTTTCCATCGCGGTGCGGCTGCTCATGCCATAGAACGGTTTGTACCTTTTGCCGTCGCGTTCGATCAGGTCGCCGCCACATTCATCGTGGCCGGCCAGCATGCCGCCCAGCATGATGAAATCGGCGCCGCCGCCGAATGCCTTGGCCAGGTCGCCCGGCACCACGCAGCCGCCATCGGCGCAGATCTGGCCACCCAGGCCGTGGGCGGCATCGGCGCATTCGATCACGGCTGACAGTTGCGGATAGCCGACCCCGGTCATCTTGCGCGTGGTGCACACCGACCCCGGACCGATGCCGACCTTGACGATGTCGGCACCGGCCAGAATCAATTCTTCGGTGATGTCGCCAGTCACCACATTGCCGGCCATGATGATCAGTTGCGGATAGGCTGCGCGCACCTTTTTGACGAACTCGATAAAGCCTTCGGTATAGCCATTGGCGACATCGATGCAGACGTACTCGATGTCGCTGCCGGCGCGCGCCATCACGGCGGCGAATTTTTCATAGTCGCTGGTGCTGATGCCCATCGAATAAAAGGCAGCCGACTGCGGCAAACCCAGGTCGGCCAGCGAAGTGAAGAATTCGACCAGTTCGTCTTCGGCATAATGCTTGTGCAAGGCCACTGACAGGTCGTGTGTTCCGAGCGCGCGCGCCATATCGAAGGTGCCGGTGCTATCCATGTTGGCCGCCATGATCGGTATGCCGTGATATTTTTTGCCGGAATGATGGAAGATGAATTCGCGATGGATATCGACGCCGGAACGCGAATTGAGGGTCGAGCGCTTGGGGCGGATCAACACATCCTTGAAATCCAGTTTGACGGCTTCCTCGATATGCATGATGCCTCCGTAAGTTGGCCTGACTGGGTATATTGTGGTTATTGCAAAAAATAAAATCGGTTCATCAAAATACGCACGATGAATGCCCGGCGGGGCGGCACCGACGCCAGCTTGTCTGACTCTGGCATTCATGAATTTTGCAAGCATGAATGGATTTCATGGACTACTGTTTCGGGCACTGCATTCCGGTGTGGATGGCTATCGGGTTTTATATCGGCCGCTGCAGATAGGGTAATCCGATCTGCAGCGGCGGTAAAGGTGCTGCCGCGCTTATCGGTGGCAGGAAACCGTCGCCTGTTGGTTGTTGGCTATCAGGGCATTGGTAGCTGGTGCGATTAATCAAAAGGCGGCAAGGAAAAGAGGCGGCAAGATAAGCTGACAGGGCAAGCCGGCAGGGTCGGCAATATGGCCGCAGGCGCGGGACTTATTCCTTGATATGGGTAAAGAACAGATAGCATGCCGTCAAGATGGTGATGACGATGCAGGCAAATGAAAAGCCGATGCCGGAACTGACGCAAAAGACGGCGGCGCAAAAATAGGCGGGTGTGCCTTCCATCGCCTGCGCCAGCATTGTGGAATGTATCTGCAGCAACATCATCATGGCGGCGGCGATTGCCAGCCATTTCAGCGTATAGGAAGGCAGAAGCGCGCGTTGCGCCCGGTTATAGCGGTAGTTGGCGCTGCGTTGCTCGATGGTGCCGCGACTGGCATCGCGAAACCGCCAGAACGGTGTGGCCCAGCGCCAGAAGAGTTTGCCTGACAATAGCAGCAGCTGGATGACTTGCGTGAATCGGGATGGTTGATCGGCTTGCATCGGCGACGCCTCCTGCGGGAATAACTGGTTAGGCATGAAGATGCGGCTTGGGTTCCTGTGATGCAAGCAAGCGCCACGTCCGCCTACCTGAACGCCTCTTCTTCGGTCTGATAATCCTGGGCGCAGGTTTTATTGCAGAAGCGGCGGATGTTATCCAGCGGCGCATTGCAGTACCAGCACGCACCCTTGGGCTTGAGTGCGCCGGGCCTGTTTTCCTGCGCAAAGGTGGTAGCTTGCGAAGGCAGCGGCGCATCGTTTGCAATGCTGTCAGTGTCATTCATGATGTGCCTATCAAGAATCAACTACAGGATCAACCCGGTCACTCGTCACTCGGTCGCTGGTATTCCCGTGCCTGATGAGGGGCGCGGTCGAGCAAGATCAAGCCTACCATTTATTTGTGCGCCCGATGCGGATGATCTGCTGCGGATGCGCGCTACCGGCCGGTTTGGCCACGGCGGCCGGTAATGATTTCTTCACCGCAAAGAATATTCTAAGAAAAATAAACTCATTCACCCGGATTTTATCGAACAGCCTTGCTAGATCTTACGAATCGCTGAGTAATTTGCCATATGAAAATTGCAATTTGATTGTTTTTAATTAAAAAAGTGGTCTGAATTTTTTTAAGAACAACAGTGCGATGCACATGCCAACTGCCGCAAGCGCGCGATGCGACTTGCCGGTGCATCAGCCGGCAGGAAGCAAAATGTCGCTCAGGCACATGAGCGCCGCATCGATCATCTCCTGGCACAAGCCAGCCCAAGCAGCCCAGCTTTGCTGCGCATTGATCCGGATGGTCGTGATAGTGAACGATCACATGCAAGCGTGCGTGATGGATGGGTTTCTGTGCCGACGGGTTTTGCCGATGGCCTCGATCACATCATGATTGAAAACCGATCAGTGGCACGAACAGAGCAACGCTGGCATATCGAATAGAAAGTTTCATTACGAAATTATCTAAATGCTCTTCAATTTATACTGTATATTTGTACAGTATAAATTGCGCGTGCCGGTGTCATCAGGCAGAACGCGTTTCGCTAAAAATTACCATTCAGGGAGATCATCATGAGCGCTGCCAGTGCCGGAGCGGGGGTGGCCGCCATCGTGTCGCAATTGGGGCAGGTGGTCTGGCGCGCCAATCAAATGGGTAGTGCGCATGCCGGCGTGATGTCCAGCGGTCATCCGATGCTCGATGCCGCATTGCCGCAGGGCGGCTGGCCCGGCTCGGTGCTGATCGAACTGCTGTTGCGCCAACCCGGCATTGGTGAAATGCGGCTGCTGCGCCCGGCGCTGGCCGGCATGGCCAGACAGCGGCGCATCGCCCTGGTGCAGCCGCCGCATAAGCCGCATGCTGCAGCCTGGTCTGGCTGGGGCATGCCGGCGCAGCAGCTGGTCTGGATCAAGACGGCAGGCAGCGCCGATGCATTGTGGGCCGCCGAACAGGTTCTGCGCAATGGCAGTTGCGGCGCATTGATTGTCTGGCAGCGGCAGATCCGCATGGAAGCATTGCGCCGTCTGCATCTGGCCGCGCAAGCTTCGGATGCGGTGTTCTGGATCGTGCGTCCGCTGGCCGCTGCCCACGAGCCGTCGCCGGCGCCGTTGCGGCTGGCGCTGCGTCCGGCCCGCGCCGGACTTGCGATCGACGTCGTCAAGCGGCGCGGCCCGACTTGCGGGCACAGGATTTATCTGCCGTTCGACGATGCCATTGCGGCGCCCCTTACTCTTTCCGGTATTAGTCATGCGCGTGTGGATCAGTGTGCACCTGCCCTTGCTGCCTCTCGAAGCACTGCGGCCGTGCTGGCATGAGGCGCTTTGCCTGGTGGTGCTGGAACGCGACCTTGTGCTGGCGTTGACGCCGCTGGCGGCCGGGCAGGGCGTGCGTGTCGGCATGCGGCGCGGCGGTGTGGCAGCGCTGGCGCCGGAAGCCGGCATGCTGCAGCGTGATGTCGCACGCGAGCAGGCGGCATTGCAGGAAGTGGCGCTGGCGCTGCTGCAATACACGGCTGAAGTGGCGCTTGCCGATGAAGCCAGCCTGCTGCTCGATGTCACGGCCAGCCTGCGCGCATTCAATGGTCATCGCTCGCTATGCCGGCGCGTGAAGAACAGTCTGGCCATGCTTGGTTTTTCCGCGCGCATCGGCATGGCGCCGACCGCGCATGGCGCATGGCTGCTGGCTTGTCACCGGCAAGCGATACTCCATCGAAGACGGCGCGCACTGCGCCTGCAGACCCTGTCGCGCCGGCTTGACCTGTTGCCTTGCCGCCTGTTGCCGGCAGCCAGGCCGTATGACGACTGGCTCGAAGGGATCGGCTGCCGCACGCTTGGCGCGCTGCGGCAATTGCCGCGTGCCGGGCTGCAGCGCCGCTGCGGCAGGCAAGTGCTGCAGGAAATCGATCGCGCCTATGGCGGCGAAATCGAACTGTTCAACTGGGTGCAGGCCGCCCCGACATTTTCGGCCAGACTGGAACTGCCCGAGTCTGTCGAACAGGCCGAACGCCTGGTGTGCGCGGCGCGCCGCCTGCTGCTGCAGATGCTGGGATGGCTGGTGGCGCAGCAACTGGCGGTGCTGCGTTTCATTATTTTTCTGGAGCATGAGCGCGGCCGCACGGCGATTGCACCGACGCCGGTCGAGATTGCGCTGGCCGAAGCGGCCTGGCATGAAGAACACCTGCTGCGCCTGTTGCAGGAGCGGCTCGGACGGATTGCTTTGGAAGCGCCCGTCATTGCATTGCGGCTGGAGGCGGCACAGGTCTGTGCGATGGCAGTGCCCAGCGCATCGCTGTTTGCCGAACCGGGCGGCACACATGCCGACTTCAGCCGCCTGCTGGAGTTGCTCACTGCGCGCCTGGGACCGGACAGCGTGCTGGCGCCGGCGCCGGCTGCCGATTACCGGCCCGAAGTAGGCAATCAATGGCTGCCGTCCGCCCTGTTCATCCGTGCCCCGGCGCCGGTTGCAAGCCAGGCCGAGCGGCCTTTCTGGCTGCTGGAAAAACCGGTTGCCCTGACCATGCAAGGTCATCGTCCCTGCTATGGCACGCCGCTGCAACTGGTCCAGGGGCCGGAGCGCATCGAGGCCGGCTGGTGGGACGCTGCTTGCGCGGTGCGCGACTATTTCACGGCGATTGATGCCGAGGGTGCCTGCTACTGGATTTACCGCGAGCGCAACGAGGGTGAATTGCGCTGGTTCTTGCACGGCCTGTTTGCTTGAATGGCGATGCAGACTTCCATTTGCCAGGCAGCCTTGCCAGAAATGTCGGCGGCATTGCCAGCCTATGCCGAGCTGCAGTGCGCATCCAATTTCAGTTTCCTGCGCGGTGCTTCGCATCCGGAGGAATTGGTGCGACGCGCCGCCGCACTGGGCTATGGGGCGCTGGCAATCACCGACGAATGTTCGCTGGCCGGCGTGGTGCGCGCACATGTCGAAGCCAGGAAAAACGGCTTGCAGCTGATCGTCGGCAGCCAGTTTCATCTGGCGCAGCCAGACGGCAGTGCGGGGTGTGTATTGATCATCCTGGCGCAAAATCGCAATGGCTACGGCAACCTGTCGGAACTGGTCACGCTGGCGCGCACCCGTGCTGCCAAGGGAGCGTATTTGCTTGCGCCAGAGGATCTGACGGCGCCGCCACCAGCGTATGCGCATTTGCGCTGCCTGCCGGATTGCCTGGCGATTCTGGCGCCGCCGGCCGGCATCGGCATCGAACAGCTGGCCCAACAGGCAGCCTGGTTCAAGAGCGTCTTTGCAGAACGCGGCTGGCTCGGCATCACGCTGCTGCACCGGGGCGGCGACGAGCGCCATCAGGCATTGTTAAGCCAGGTTGCCGGCAGCGTCGGCCTGCCCTTGGTCGCAACCGGCAATGTGTGCATGCATGTACGGTCGCGCAAGCCCTTGCAGGATACGCTGACGGCGATCCGCAACGGCCGGCCGGTGGCCGATTGCGGCTATGCGCTGGCGCCGAATGCCGAGCAGCATCTGCGTTCCCGGCTGCGGCTGGCCAACCTGCATACGGCAGACGCCCTGGCGCAAACCGTGCAGATAGCCGGGCTGTGCCGGTTTTCACTGGATGAATTGCGTTACGAATATCCGGAGGAAGTCGTGCCGGCCGGCGAGACGCCGGCAAGTTACTTGCGACTGGAGACCTATCGCGGTGCGCAACACCGTTTCAAGGCCGGCATTCCTCCTGCAGTGCGCCGGCAGATCGAACACGAGCTGACCCTGATTGCCGAGATGCGCTATGAACCGTATTTTTTGACCGTCTATGACATCGTGCGCTTTGCCCGGCAACAGAACATCCTGTGCCAGGGCCGCGGCTCGGCAGCCAATTCGGCGGTCTGCTATTGCCTGGGGATTACCGAAGTCGACCCGGCGCGCGGCAACCTGTTGTTCGAGCGCTTCATCTCAAGGGAGCGCAACGAACCGCCCGACATCGATGTCGACTTCGAACACCAGCGGCGCGAGGAAGTGATCCAGTATATCTATGCCAAGTACGGGCGGCTGCGCGCAGCCCTGACGGCGGTGGTCATCAGTTATCGGCCGAAGAGCGCGTTGCGCGAAGTCGGCAAGGCGCTGGGGGTGGATGCCGGGGTGCTCGACCAGGTGGCACGCGCGCATCGCTGGTGGGATAACAAGGCGGATCTGGCGCAACGTTTTGTCGAGTGCGGCATCGATCCCGATTCGCCCCTGGCGGCACACTGGTGCCGGCTGGCCGGGCAGTTGATCGGCTTTCCGCGCCATCTGTCGCAGCATCCCGGCGGCTTCGTGATTTCGCGTGGCAAGCTGTCGCGGCTGGTGCCGATCGAAAACGCGGCAATGGCGGATCGCAGCGTGGTGCAATGGGACAAGGATGACCTGGATGCGCTGGGCCTGCTGAAGGTCGACATCCTGGCGCTGGGCATGCTGACGGCGCTGCGGCGCGCATTGCACCTGGTCAGCGTGCGGCGCAGCCAGGCATTCGCGCTGCAGGATATCCCGGTTGAGGATGCTGCTACCTATCGCATGATTTGCGCAGCTGATACGGTGGGCGTATTCCAGATCGAGAGCCGGGCGCAAATGAGCATGCTGCCGCGCTTGCGGCCGCGCACCTTTTACGATCTGGTGATCGAGGTGGCGATCGTGCGCCCCGGACCGATCCAGGGCGGCATGGTGCATCCGTATCTGCGCCGCAAGCAAGGCATCGAGCCCGTCACCTATCCCGGGCCGGAAGTCAAAGCCGCCTTGTCACGCACGCTGGGCGTGCCGATCTTTCAGGAGCAGGTGATGCAGGTGGCGATGCTGGCCGCCGACTTTACCGCCGGTGAAGCCGATCAATTGCGCCGCGCGATGGCGGCGTGGCGGCGCAAGGGCGATCTGGGCGCGTTTGGGGAAAAGCTGATCGGCGGCATGCTGCGGCGCGGCTATACGCAGGAATTTGCCGAATCGATTTTCCGGCAGATACAGGGGTTTGGCGAATACGGTTTCCCGGAAAGTCATGCCGCCAGTTTTGCATTGCTGGCCTACGCCAGCGCCTGGCTGAAATGCCATGAACCGGCGGCCTTTCTGGCCGCGCTGTTAAATAGCCAGCCGATGGGTTTTTATTCGCCGTCACAATTGGTACAGGATGCCAGGGCTCATCAAGTCGAGGTGCGCGCAGTCGATGTCTGCGCCAGCGGCTGGGAAGCGGCGCTGGAAGATTCGGGACGGATGCAGCCGGCGGTGCGGCTGGGGTTGAATCTCGTGCAGGGCTTGTCACAGCAGGCTGGATTGCGCATCGAGGCGGCACGGGTGATCCAGGCGTTTGCCAGCCTGGACGACATGGCGCGGCGTGCCCAGCTTGCGCGCGCCGATCTGCAGGCGCTGGCCGGCGCCAATGCGCTGGCATCGCTGGCCGGGCATCGGCGCCAAGCATTGTGGCAGGCCGTCGTCGGCGCGCCGCAAAAAGGATTGCTGCGCGATGCGCCGTTGCCGGATGACGCGGTGCAGCTGGCTGCCCCCACCGAAGCGGAAAATATCGTCGGCGACTATCAGGCGCTGGGGTTGACGCTGGGCCGTCATCCGCTGGCCTTGCTGCGGCCGCTGCTGACTAAAAAACGTTTTTTGCCGGCGGCAATATTGGACACTTTTGCCGATGGCCAGCTGGCGCGCGGCTGCGGGATTGTGACGCTGCGTCAGCGCCCGCCAACGGCCAAGGGCACGATGTTCATGTCGATCGAGGATGAGACCGGCACCGTCAATGTGATCGTGTGGCCCGGTCTGGTGGAAGCGCAGCGCCGGGAATTGCTGGGCGCGGCGCTGTTGGGCGTGTATGGCATTTGGCAGTGCGAAGGCAGCGTGCGCCATCTGGTGGCGAAAAGGGTGGTTGACCTGTCATCCTGGCTTGGGCGGCTGGTCACCAGCAGCCGGGATTTTGCCTGAAGCCCGTTCAGGCAATCGCCGTGCGGTAAAGGCTGGCGTCGATGGGGTTCAGTCATGCCCGGCGTCATACACATCGGGTCTTCAAAGTAAAAAAACCGAAAGCAAAAATCAGTGCAACACGCTTTCCCCATGCATGATCGGCAATGGATAGATCCCCAGGCGAAGCGCCTCGGCTTCCTCGACCTTGGCCAGCCGCACCAGATTGCGCAGTGATTCTCGTAATACGTGTTTTTCCCGCATTGAGCCATGCTGGCCGCAATTGAGTATGACGAGTGCTTCAATGACATCATCTGAACAAAAGGTTTGCCGCATGAGAGCCTACCGATAAAAAAGCCGCAGGGCTGACGCCATGCGGACAGGGAATGGGTAAATTTTATTGAAATTTAGGGATAATTCTAGTGAGAGGATGCTGTTTGTCTTTGCGAATTAGCAAGCGAGCATGTATTTATTTCATGTTTTCATATCTACCAGCAATATTTACAATATTGTTTCTTGTCTGCTGATTGGAGCAACAGCGTCCGGCAACGTCATCATGGTAAACGTGGCTCATGCTGATTTTTTATGGTGGTATCAGCTATTCAATGACGCAGACGCGACCTGCATCATTGCATGTTCCTGCCGACCGTAAAACCCGCCAGGCACCAGGCGCGCCATACAGAGTGCATGCAGATTGGTTGGCTCGCGTTGTTGAAATCCAGTCCGGATCACTGGGCTGCGACCTGGCCAGTTGACTGCGCTCGATCAAGCACGGACAAAATAAATAAACGTGCTTTTCGGATAGATGTGCCGGTAAATCTGCCTTGCCAAAAGTCGGCCGGCATTTTTTACATTCATTAATCCGGAACAACTGTTGTACAACGTGTACAAGCTTGGCCGCAATACCTGCAACCCAGCCGCTTTACCGAGCGCAACCAATGAATCGGCATCAAATGCATTGATGTGTTCGAGCGGGGCAATCGGCATGATTTCCTGGCGCGACATTAACGAAATATCCTTGGTCTGCGTGATCTTGCGGATGGACGCTTTGGCATTTGGCACACTGATCTTGATGATGCCATTCGGGGCCAGTGCCTTCACCAAGCCTTCCAGAATCGTACGGGGCTCCACCAGATGCTCAAATACTTGCTCGGTATTAATAAAGTGAAATGTATTGTCGGGCAATTTTGAAAAATCGATCGTTTTCAATCCAATCGACTGGGCATAATCGAGCCGTTCTCTGGATAGTTCGGAGCCGGTCACATTACAGCCGAATGCAATGGCCATCTTGGCCCATTCTGCCCAACCAAATCCGAAATCAAGCACATTGATCAAGTGGGGCGGCATCTGCAAGTGCTGAATGATGAACTGGATTTGCTCGGCAAAGTATCGATAGTTATCAAGATCCATACCGTGCCGGATTCTGTTTAATTCCGTTCTGGGAATCCATTCATCGTAAATTTCAGACAGTAGCTGGCCAGTCGGGACGTGCGGCTGGTAGGCAAGATTGCAGTCCGTGCATTGCACCAGTTCATACACATACTCATCCGCATCGTTCGACGCCCTGCCTTCATAGTGCGCCGCCAGATATTTCTTGATGCCTGCCCCGGAATATGGTTCGTGATAGAGCGAGGTAAACGACGGGGAGTTGCAGCTCGGGCAGTGTTCTCTTTTTTGCATCGATGGCATCACTGGCATCAACGGCTTTATGTATGCGCTTTGGCTTTGCATTTATGGCTCCTCAGGTCGATTGGATCGAATGGATGCTTGCTCAAGTATCATCAATTGAAGGAAAACATCATAACTGTGGACAAGAAGTAGTCACATTGATTACTCTCAATTTCTTTCCGCTTAGAGATTATTCAATTTGATTCGCACCTTTTAATGTTTGGTCGGCAACAGTGCCGCACGTCTTGCTTGTCAAATATTTACTCAGAAGAAAATTATTTGCCGCTTCTTTTGAAGACCAACATAATTTTTTCATGAATTTATGCCGTGAAAAAACTGTTGGCTGTATGGCCATGCCGGAGCTTTTGTGATGTGCGGAGTGGTGGTTTTGGCTTCTTCCGGAAAATAGTTTATTTCTCCTCTGTAATTTTAATTACTCCCTTCTTTTTTCTCTTCATTCATCGCTGTTCTTGCGATGGCAGATGGACATCGTGCAGATGCATCAGCGATGCAGACCATTGCCGTTTTCCAAATCAATTTAACAGCGGGAATAATTTACTGCAGGAACTTAATTCCAAATGGAAAGGTCTGTAGTTGTACTTTCCGTTCGGCAAGCTGGTTTTATTAATAAATTTGATGAATAAGAATTTCTAACAAAACATATCAACATAACTCGGCGGCAAGACTGCCCGTTTATGCCTGACATTTTTAATTGGAAATTGAACTAGGAGAAATTATTTTGAAATGCCTCGCATATACCTCTTTCTTGTTGACTTGCACGCTGACTGCCTGTGGCGGTGGTGGCGGTGGCGGTGCCGAGAGCGCAACCGGTGAGCCAACCCCGGCAATCTCCGCGACCATGACGACATCAGATCTGGAAACTGCTTCGAGCATTGCCGGAACCCCGAACACAGCAATCCCTGGCCCTGCAGCGATCACACCGACGACGTCGACACCGACCACACCGACAGCGACAGCGCCAACCACACCAGTCGCCGCGCCCGGCTTGGTGACGATCGATCAGGTCATTTATGACATGACCGCTTCCAGCGAAGCGATGGTGATCGATCCGCGCTATGAGTGGCAGCACCATACCGTGATCCAGATGTATGCGCCGCGCGGCGATGCAATTCCCAGCTGGTGGACCGGCAACCGTCCGGAATGGACCTATAACACGCTGACCTGGTATACCGCGTATGAAGCGCAGGGCAATGCCGCCACCAATACCCGGATCCAGATCGCCAACCTGCGCCTGTACGTCTTGTCGGAAAAGACCCGCACCTGGTCGCTGGTCGATACCCAGAACGCACCGCCAACCGATTTGTGGCAATACCCGTTCGTGTATGCCGGCGGCACACCAGGGGTGCGCAATGAATCCTCCGGTGGTATTTCCGTCAAGCCAAAATACCCGAATTTCCACCATGGCTATGGCAATTCGAAAACCATCGTGCCGCAGGATGTGCGCGCCACCTTCGTGGCAATGGAATTCCGTCTGGCAGTCGACGATCCGAGCAAGCCGGATGACCGTGCCAGCGCCAAGTATGTGGTTGACACCGGTGCCGATTACTATCCGGGCAATGGCCAGGGCGGCTGGGGCTTGGATTATGCACCGGCGATGGGCAATAGCCGCATGCTGCAGGTAACCAACAACTGGCGCACCGCGACCATGCTGGTGCCGAATACCCGCAATGGTGCCACGTTTGCGGAAATGAAAAACAATCCGCCGCCACTGAAGTAATTTGAGCAATCACGTTCAGGTGTTTAGGTCAGCACGCCAGAAAAGCCGCAGTCATGCGGCTTTTTTTTGCGAGATTTTTTACGCGAATGCGGGTAGACGATGAGCAAGCAAGCCAGGTACCGACATGCGTGAGGGTTTATTTGCAGATTTTCTTTGCAGATCTGCCAATGCTCATTAAGCCAATAGATGCAAATTCTAAAAAATGCAGTGAGGAAATTATATCCAGCAGGAACTTATTGCGAATGGGAAAGGTCAGTATAGATACTTTCCGATAGGAAAAATAAATTGATTAAATAAATTGATTTCATAACACGGTTCAAATATCAACCGTCGACTATGTAAATTGCAGACAGGCAAATTATTTACAAAAGTGAAAATTTGCTGAAACACCTTCCAGGAGCAGACTTTTGAATCAAGCAGCCCAACCCTCTTTTTTATCCCATGCAAAGCGTGCCGTAATCGGTAAAGGTTTGTTGAAATCATCCGACTCAGCTAAACGCACAACATTCATGCCAAAACTGGTCTTGTGCTGCGTTGCTGGCTTATCCGCCTGGTCTGCACAAGCCGTCACGATTGATCAGGTCATTTATGACATGACCGCTTCCAGCGAAGCGATGGTGATCGATCCGCGCTATGAGTGGCAATCCCATACCGTGATCCAGATGTATGCGCCGCGCGGCGATGCAATTCCCAACTGGTGGACCGGCAACCGTCCGGAATGGACCTACGACACGCTGACCTGGTTTACCGCTTTTGAAGCGCAGGGCAATGCCGCCACCAATACCCGGGTTCAGGTTGCCAACCTGCGCCTGTACGTGTTGTCGGAAAAGACCCGCACCTGGTCGCTGGTCGATACCAAGAGCGCACCCGCCATCGACCTGTGGCAATACCCGTTCGTCTATAACAGCGGCAGCCCGGGGGTGCGTACCGAATCCTCCGGCGGCGTCTCGATGAAGCCGAAGTATCCGTACTTCCATCATGGCTATGGCAATCCGAAATCGATCGTGCCGCAGGATGTGCGCGCCACCTTCGTGGCAATGGAATTCCGTCTGGCAGTCGACGATCCGAGCAAGCCGGATGACCGTGCCAGCGCCAGATATGTGCTCGATACCGGTGCCGATTACTATCCGGGCAATGGCCAGGGCGGCTGGGGGCTGGGTTATGCACCGGCGATGGGCAACAGCCGCATGCTGCAGGTAACCAACAACTGGCGCACCGCGACGCTGCTGGTGCCGAATACCCGCAATGGCGCCACGTTTGCGGAAATGAAAAACAATCCGCCGCCACTGCCTGCCGATAGCGGCACCGGCACGCCAACTGCTACCACCACGACCACGACCAGGGCCGCTACGACCACGACCGGTGTCTACACCACCACCACCCAGGGTATGACCACCACCACCGGATCGACCACCACGACCACCGTCAATACCGGTACCTCGGGCACGCCGGTCAGCACTTCGGCCTATACAGCGCCGACCGCCAAGCATTCCGGCAAATGTATCGATGTATCGGCCTGGTCGACTGCCAACGGCGGCACCATTGTGCAATATGGCTGCCATGGCGGCGACAACCAGAAATGGGCGTTACGCGACATGGGTGGCGCGCAATACCAGATCGCGTCGCGTAGCAGCGGCAAGTGTCTGGATACACGCGGCTCGACGGCGAATGGCGCTGCAGTGGTGCAATATGACTGTTCGAATAGCGCCCAGCAATTGTGGACCCGCCGCACCGCACCGAGCGGCTATGCACAACTGGTAAATACGGCCAGCGGAAAGTGCCTGAATGTGCGCGGTTACTCGGCCGGCAATGAAGCCATCATCGAGCAGAATGCCTGTACCAATAGCGATAGCCAGATGTGGTCGCTGCCGGTAGCGACGCCGCAAGCATTGACTGCCAAGCATTCCGCCAAATGCCTGGATTTGAACGCTCGCTCGACTGCCAACGGCATGCAGATGCAGCAATGGACTTGCAACGGTGCCGCCAACCAGCAATGGCTGTTCAAGGATGTTGGCAATGCACGCTATCAGGTCATTTCCCAAAGCAGCGGAAAATGTCTGGATGTGAAGAATGGCGGCACCACCGATGGCACGGCGATTCAGCAAATGGATTGCCAGCCAGGCGCGACCAAGCAGTTGTGGACATTCCAGCCGGAAGCGGGCGGTTACAACAAGCTCAAGTCGGTTTCCAGCGGCAAGTGCATGGATGTGGTCGCGGTATCGACTGCCGATGGCGCCAAGCTGCACCAGTGGAATTGCGGAATTGCCGGCGGCGATAACCAGCGCTGGATGATCAAGTAACGACACTCAAGTAACGACACCTGCAGCACCGTCGTGACTGCAACCACGCCAAGCGATTGGCGTGGTTTTTTTATGTCTGTTTGCCAGTCATGTCAGCAGACCTGGCGGCGTTACATTTCTGCCAGAATGCGGTGCGCCAGTGCCTTGGCTTCTTCCAGCGCTTCTTCGGCGGTATCCGACAGCGCATTGACGGTGCGCGGATCAGCGTCGATCTCCGCTTCACCCATCGGGGTAATCAAGACCACGCCTTGATATTTTCCATTTGGTAATCTTTGGATATCTGCCTCGGCTTTCCAGGTAGATTTGGTATAAGTGACGGCAGCCATGATCATTTCTTTCACAGAAAAGAAAGGCGCGTCAAGGCAATAGATAAATGCATTTGCCTTGATGCTCCGACAACACAAAGCTGGTTAGAGTAGGAAATGGCAGACAGGTTTCGGGATATCGGTGTTTATGCAGACCGGTCTTTACCCTTGTTTTGTGCGCAGATAAGATCTCATCAAGTCCTTTCCTTCCTCGAAACTCGCCACACTATGGCCATGTACCTCTGCACCATGGAAACTTTTTGATTGGCGCGCCACCACTACAATTATTTTCGCTTTATAAAAGTTACTCACAATAATTGTTGTTAACATTGTGGATAACTCTGTGGATGGATCAATAAGCCATTGATTTCAAAGCTTCTTTTAAGTGTGATCCGGAAACAGGCAAGCAAATCCATATATTGCCGACACGTCAATGGCAAATTGGTGCCGGCCAGCGCCGGCGTCTTCTGGCAATAAAAACTCTTGACTGATACCACGCAGAACACCATTGCACGAGATTCGGGCCACGCAGCAGAACGCCCGCTGTCAGCAGGATCGTCTGGCGGCGGTTATCGGTTCTCTGTCTCATTTACCGGTTTACTGCCTTTTTTGCCGAACGCCACCAGTACCAGCCAGCTATTGCAGGCAGCCATGCCGGCAACTGGCATGTGTCCACAATTGCGAGCATGCCGGTTGCGCCTGTAACGACGCCAGGTCGCAAAAAACAATACTTCCGATCGATTGCTAGGCGAGTTTTCAGCCGCCGGGTATAAATGGCGCGGTCCGGCAGTCCTTCGTGCAACGCTGGTGAATGCCACCACAACTGCCCGGGCCTTAACTTCATCACTCAAGGAAGCGTCAATGAAAAAATTTGCATGTTCGTCAACCCGTCGATTTGCCTGGATTCCGGTTCTCGGTGCGGCAGCGATGCTGTCGGCATGTTACGTCGTGCCGATCAATCCCGGCACCGGACAACCCTATCCGGTGCCGGGGCAGACACCGCTGCCGCAGTCCGGTGTGTATGCGCCGGTCACCACCAACACGATCTTGCAGGCTAAGCTGTATCCATTGAATCCGCAAGCCGCCAAGGCTGGCACGCTGGCGGCCACGGCAGTCGATGGCAATAACGGTCGCGGCGTATTTAACCTGAACTTCATGGGCGAACCATTGCAGGGCGATGCTTCCCGTGTCGATGCCAACTATCCCGCTTTCGGACGCATTTACCGTGAAGTGCTGGGCGTGGGTGCCGATACCGGCAAAGGCGGGCGGCGCGGCATTGCCAATGCGTTTGGGCCGAATGGCACCAGCGTCCAGTGCGAATACCAGATGACTGGCAACGATATCGGTACCGGCGTGTGCCTGTTCTCAAACGGCGCCAAGTACCAGATGCATTTCGGCAGCTGAACCAGCCAACGTGTCCGCAGTCGCCATCGTCTGCGGCCAAGCATGAACAATCATTGAACAATGCCACCCTTGCGGTGGCATTGTCCTGTCGCATTTTCCCGTCACTTCTTGCTGAAATGCTGCCGAATTGTTGCCGCCGGCGGACCCCGGCACAAAATAATGCCGGCGCCACAGAGCAGATGATTGCACTTTGGATATTTATTCGGTACCTTGCTCCTGCAAACCAGCATGCCATACCACTGCGGAGAAGGATCACCATGAAGCGACTGTTAGCCGGCATCGGAATTTGTCTGGGGATGTGGCTGCCGCTGCAGGCAAGCACCGCACCGGTGGCCGCGGTGGCGCCGATGGCATTCATCGACAGCCAGATTGCCGGGCATGCCGGGCAAAGCGGCGTGCAGGTGCTCGATACCGGTACCGAAGCGCTATTGACCCGGGCCTGGCTGGTCGATCATGCGCAGCACACGATCGAAGTCCAGTATTTCATCTGGAGCACCGACAATATCGGCATCCTGGCGGCCGAGGCGTTGTTGCGGGCCGCCGAGCGCGGCGTCAAGGTGCGCGTGATCGTCGACGATTTGCTGATTGATGCGCCCGACAAATCCCTGCTGGCACTGGCGCGCCACCCGAATGTCGAGATCCGCATCTACAACCCGAAAAATTCGGTCGGCGTCACGCTGTCCCAGCGCCTGTTCAATGCCGTGACCAATTTTCGCGGGCTCAATCAGCGCATGCATGACAAGACATTCATGGTCGATGGCAAAGCGGCGGTGACCGGCGGGCGCAACATGGCGGCCGAGTATTACGACTACAACCATGACTTCAATTTCCGGGATCGTGATGTCCTGCTGCTGGGGGGCGTGGTCAAGAGCATGCAGGCAAGCTTTGAGCGCTTCTGGTCCAGCCAGCTGAGCGTCAAGGTGGAAGAGCTGTATGACGGTCTGGGCCTAATGCAAAAGTCGGTGCAGGCAGACGACAGCGAGGTGCAGCAGGTTTTTCGCGAGCTGCATGCCTATGCCCGGTTGCCGGAAAATTTCGCCCCCGAGGTGCGCGCCGCCATCGATGCCGCGCCCTCCGCATTTCAAGACATTGCCAGGCAAGTGGTGTGGTGCAGGATCGACTTCATCAGCGATCTGCCAGGTAAAAACGATCACCGTATCGGTCTGGGCGGCGGCGGCCAGACCACCGCTGCGCTGGCGCAACTGGTCGAGGCGGCACGCGAGCAGATTGTGATCCAGTCTCCGTATCTGGTACTGTCCGGGCCGGCGATGGAGCTGTTCCGGCGCGTCAGGGCGCGTGGCGTGCGGGTGCGCATCAATACCAACTCGCTGGCATCGACCGACAACATCCAGGCGTTCAGCGGTTACCGCAACCAGCGCGACACACTGCTGAAGATGGGTTTCGAGATTCATGAATACAAGCCTTATCCGGAAGTGCAGCGACGCCTGATGCAGCGTTTCGCGGCCACCAGCAATAAGCAGCTGGTGTTCGGCCTGCATGCCAAGTCGATGGTGGTTGACCAGAAAGTTGCCTACATCGGCACTTTCAATTTCGATCCGCGCTCGGAAAACCTGAATACCGAGGCCGGGGTCATCATTCATGATGCTGGGCTGGCGCGATCGGTGCAGGCGGCAATTGAAATCGACATGGAGCCGGGCAATAGCTGGAATGCCGCCAGCGATGAACCGGACCAGCAGGTTCCTCTGGAAAAGCGCAGCAAGGTGCGATTTTGGCAAACCATGCCGATCAAGCCGCTGCTGTGACACGTCGACATCTGTTTCAACAACGCTGATGGCGCCGCCAGATATGGCAGCCTGATGCAGCTGACAATGTGCGAGCAGGGCATCGACAAGCACTCTTCCACGGCAGCTGCGGCGGATGCGCACACCTCCTCATCCGCAAAGCAAGTCAAGTCTGCCGCCGCCAGTGTCTGTGCGTTCAAGGGCGCGGCTCCATCCGCGCCAAGCCCGCGCTGAACCCCGAATCGCATCTGATGAAGCTGCACCGGCGATCCCCCACGGTTTTTCGGCAGGATGTTGGCGCAGATTGCGCGGTCAATGCACGGACTTTAGTTGCAAATCAAGTTTGGACCAGTCCTGCCCGTGTACGCTATGGCATCAGATATCACTGAAAAATGGGATGTTTTATGGCAAAAGCGAAGCAGGCCAAGGCGGTAGCGACCAAGTCAGTATCGAAAAACCCGCGATTAAAAAGCGCTAAAGCCGATAGCGAACCAGCACGCGGGCGGCCGGTCGCGAAAACCTTTATCAATGTGCTGGTGAAGGTGTCGACACGCAAGTCGCTCAATGAATTAAAAGCAATCACCGGGCTGAAAACGCAAGGTGAAATATTGGATATCCTAGTGGCTGAGGCAATGAAGCAGCGCCCGGAATGATAGCCGACGATGACCGGCAACCATCGCTGATTCGCTATTGCGGGCAGAACATAAACGCTTGATTCTCATCGGCACACCAGGCGGCATGTCCCGGGCAATGACCGCAGCCGACAGGCATGCCCGGCCGCGGCAATGCGCTTGAAGATGGCAAGCCTGCGCGACACATGCATCTAGTTACTGGTTGCCGGGCTTGAGCTTTTTACCCATCGCCAGGTGCTGGCTGACGACTTTCAGGGTTTTCTGCGCATGGGCTTTCAAGTCAGGGTCCTTTGCCGTTCTCTGGATTTTTTGTAATAACTTCTGGGTACGCTGGTGATCACCGACGCCGACTCTGGCAATGTATTGTTTGTCGAATGTCGCGCCTGACAACACCTTGAGTGCGGTGGCAATACCTTTGTGTTGCAGATCGGGTTCTTCAGGCAAGGTGACTTGCTTTGATTGCGCCAGCTTTTGCAACTCAGTCAGTGCAGTCGTATGGTCATCGATCATTTGCTGCGCAAATTTCTTTACGGAATCGCTTTGGGATTTGTCGAGCGCCATCTTGCCGGTCTCGATTTCAGCCAGATTGGCTTCGGCTAAATCTTCCATCATTTCCTGGTCATTCTTGCTGATGGTGCCACTGCGCGCTGCTGCGGCATCACTGGTGCGTGCGGTGGTATCGGTGGTGCCGGCGCTCGTGGTTTGCGCATAGGATGGCGCAGCAGCAAGCAACAGTGCGACCGTGGCGGCGCCGATGATATGGGGAAAATGCTTGACAGTGAACATAATTAAATTCTCCACAAAATACATACGATCGGAATGAAGCCGGGTGTGAACGTGGGTGGAAAAAGCGGACAGCATTCATTAAATGCAAAGCAGCAATTCCACCATGTACTCCACCATGTATTGATGGACATGACTTACTGTTAAACACATAAAGACAGCATATTATCGAAGCGCGTGCATACACTTCGTTTGCGCCGGAACAATCCGCGCTACATTCCGCTGGTCGACTGATGTGTAGATACCGAGGCGAAGCAGATATTTTTACGCGTCTTAAATTTTTCCAATCAAGGCATGCATGCTGCAGCGTTGGATGATGTAAACATTTTTTCACCAGCATCCAGAATCGAACGCCGCCAGCTGGCAGAATTTGATTGATCATTCGCAACTCAACACGCAGGCGAAGTGGGTGCGGTAATTCCCGACTCCGGGCGACATGCATAGGCTGATGCAATTTAGAAATCGTTTTCGAAAGGAACTGGGTGAGCGCTGGAGGATCACAGTAAGAGGAAGACGTACATGTTTGGCATGAAACGATGATTTTGCACAGAAGCCATTACAGCGGCGCAATACTTCTTTGATGCTTTGCAACGCCATTCAGATCGACACGTGTTTTCATGGACACGTGATTACCGAATTTCTCTTGAAGGCTGATTAAATATGAAAGCAATGATTCTCGCCGCTGGCAAGGGCACGCGCGTGCGCCCACTGACCTACGATTTGCCCAAGCCAATGATTCCGATTCTTGGCAAGCCCGTCATGGCCTATATCGTCGAACATCTGGCGAAGAGCGGGGTACAAGACATCATGGTCAATGTCAGCTATCTGCATGAAAAAATCGAAAGCTATTTTGGCGAAGGGTGTCAGTTCGGCGTGCGGATTGGTTATTCATTCGAAGGCTATGTCAATGAAGAGGGCGAGGTAATGCCGGAAGCGCTGGGGTCCGCCGGCGGCATGAAAAAAATCCAGGAGTTCGGCCGGTTTTTCGATGAAACCACGATCGTGTTGTGCGGCGATGCAATCATCGATCTGGATATCGTCGCCGCGATTGCCGAACACAAGCGCAAAGGCGCGTTAGCCAGTGTGATCACCCGCGAAGTGCCTTGGGACAAGGTGTCCGATTATGGCGTGGTGGTTGCCGACGGAGATGGTCGCATACAAAAGTTTCAGGAAAAACCGAAGCGCGAAGATGCGTTGTCCAATCTGGTGAGCACCGGCATTTATATTTTCGAGCCGGAAGCAATCGACTTGATTCCTTCCGGCGAGATATTCGATATCGGTTCCCAGCTTTTTCCATTGATGGCAGAAAAAGGGCTGGCCTTCTTTGCTCAAAAACATGATTTCCAGTGGCTGGATATCGGCAGCGTCACCGATTACTGGGGCGTGCTGCAAAGCGTGCTGACCGGCGAAGTGCCGGGCATGGATGTGCCGGGCAGGCCGGTTCGCGATGATGTCTGGGTCGGCTTGAATACCCGGGTCGACTGGGAAGGTACCGTCATCGAGGGACCGGTCTATATCGGCGCCGGCTGCCATATCGAAGCCGGCAGCAAGATTATCGGCCCGACCTGGATTGGCCATGGCAGCCATATCTGTGCCGGTGCCGAAGTCACCCGCAGCGTATTGTTCGAGTACACCCGGGTATTGCCGGATGCCGAATTGCATGAGGTGATCGTCTGCGGCGACTACAGTGCCGACCGCAGCGGCGAGATGGTGCGCCTGTCCGAGATGAATGGCTTGAACAATGCGCGCGACCGCCGGCAAAAGCGACGCATCAAGGACAGTAGCGACGAGCAGGAAGGCATGCTGTCGTATTCCGGCACCATGGCGCGCGTTGCCGCAGCGACCCTGTAACGGGTTACCTCAGATAAACCCAGCAAGAAAAACAGGCGGGCCTTTGCGGGCCCGCATGTTTCGCTTTGTCCGATCATTGGTTTGACCGTACAGCTCAGCCCAGTCCACCCGCACTTCCGGCCACCGATCTCAAATAAGTGCAGTCAAAGCCCGGCACCTGGAACAATGCGCTTTACAGGATGCCGTTCACAAATTGTATTTCGCGGCACGCTTTGCATCGATGGAGCATGCGCCCGGGCAACTGCCTCAGCATGACTGAAACATCCCAAAGCCATTCACATCCAGAAAGACCGTCCGGTTATCCAGCCTGGCATTTTGGCCAAGCAGCATCTCAGCGGCAGCGGTCAGGCTGAACTTCGCCGGCACCGTGTCCATATTGAATACGCAGATCACTTCGCTGTCGCCGCTTCGTCTGGAAAACGCCAGCACGCCGTCCGGCGCCTCCACTAATTCAATGGCGCCGGTTGAGAGTGCCGGATGCGCCCGGCGCAAGGTCACCACTTGGCGCGCGAACTGCAATACCGAATCCGGGTCGGCTTGCTGGCTGTCGACATTCAGGTCGATATGGACCGGGTCGACCGGCAGCCAGGGTTCCACGTCGCTGAACCCGCCATGGCGTTGCCCGCCCCAGGGCATCGGCGTGCGGCAGCCATCGCGGCCCTTGAATTTGGGCCAGAAGGTGATGCCGAACGGATCCTGCAGGCGCTCGAACGGCACATCGGCCTGCGGCAAACCCAGTTCTTCGCCCTGGTAAAGACAGATATCGCCGCGCATCGAAAACAGCAATGCCAGCATTTGCTTGGCGGTCTGCGCGCGGTCGCGGCCATTTTGCCAGCGGGTCGCCACGCGCGGCTTGTCATGGTTGCTTAACGCATAGCACGCCACCCCCGGCGCCTTGATGGTGTGTTCGAGCGTATCGATCACCTTGCGCACATGGGCGGCGCTGCTGTCGGGCCCCATCATTGAAAAACTGTAAGCCGAATGCAATCTGCCGGCGCCGGTGTACTGGCCCATCAGCTTCAACGCGTCATGGCCGCCGACTTCCGCCAGGCTGAAGGCACCATAGGCATCGAGCAGCGTGCGGATCTTTTCCAGGAACGCATGCATCTCCGGCCTGGCCTGGTCATACACATGTACCTGGAAACCATATGGATGCAGTGCGGCACTGGTGTCTTCGCGCGGTGGATTATTGCGCAGCAATTGATCCTGGAAAATATGATTGCAGGCGTCGAAGCGAAAACCCGCCACGCCCATGTCCAGCCAGAATGCCATTTCCGACAGTACCGCTGCCTGCACAGCGGGATGGTGCATGTTCAGGTCCGGCTGGCTGGAAAAGAACGAGTGAAAATAATACTGGCGCCGCTCGGCATCCCAGCGCCAGGCCGTGCCGCCGAATACCGACACCCAGTTATTGGGCGGGCTGCCATCGGGTTTGGGATCGGCCCAAAGATACCAGTCCGATTTGTCGTCTTCTTTCTGCCGGCTTTGCTTGAACCAGGCATGCTCTTCCGACGTATGCGAAATGACCATGTCGACAATGATGCCGAGGTCCAGCGCTTTGGCATGCTTCATCAGGCTTTTGAAATCGTCCATCGTGCCGAAGATCGGATCGACCGCGCGGTAATTGGCAACGTCATAGCCGAAATCCTTCATCGGCGACTGGAAAAAAGGACTGATCCAGATCGCATCGACGCCGAGGCTCTTAATATAAGACAGTTTTTTTTCAATGCCGGCCAGATCGCCGATGCCATCGTTGTTTGAATCGAAAAAGCTTCTTGGATATACCTGATAAATAATCATTGATTGACTCACAAATACGATTGCGCCGCGCCGGTCCAGGCTATGCATGCTGGCCAGTCGAACAACTTTTACAGACCGTGAATATAGGTTCGGACATCAAGCCGTGCATGGGAGAGAACAGCCACCAGCAAAACGACAAGCAATTGTATTGCCTGCAGAAAATACGCAGTGAATCAGAGCAGAAAAGAGCGTGTTTTGTTCCTTGTGAACAACGTTAATTGATGCATTGGCATCGGATGCGCGCCGTAATGAAATGACCATCGGCATAAGGTTGCGATTTCTGAATGTCTTTTTCAGAACAATTCAGCATCATGGCGCTCTACTTGTTGGTTCGCGCACATCTGAAGCAGCGACGATCACTCGTTTACTTTCTTTTAATAAAAAATATTTTCAGAACAATGGCGATATTGATGCCTTTTTTACCGAGGATTTATTCCGTCGCACCGCAAGCCACCATGGCAGAACTGGGGGAGCAGTTTGACCGATGTGCCGCAATGGGATTTGACCACGTGCTGTTGCCGCAGACATTTGCTGCGCAGACGCTGGCAGCCGGGCAAGCGCCGATCGCATCTGCCGGATTGGCGGATCTGGCAAAAATCTGCCGACAAAAAAAGCTCAGCCTGCTGCTGGACCTGGATATTGCGGGCGTGACTGCAGATAGCGCACTGACGCAAACTCATCCCGCCTGGTTTTCAAACTGGCATCAAGACGATGATTTGCCCGATCCGCGCAAGTCAGTCCGGCCGCCTGCCCGGCAACGATTCTGCTACGACAAGACGGATATAGCCGAAGAGATATTGGCACACTGGCAGCAATGCCTGCAGTCATGGCATGCTGCCGGTGTTGCCGGATTTCGCTGCATGGATGTGGCAGGCGCCCCGGCGCCAGTCTGGGCAAAGCTGATTGGCTTTGCCAAGGCGCACGCGCCTGAGCTGCGCTTTCTTGCCTGGACGCCGGGTTGCACCGTGCCGCAGTTGCAGGCACTGGCTGGGTGCGGCTTTGATGCGACTTTTTCATCTTCTGCATGGTGGGATTACCGGTCACGCTGGCTGGCTGAAGAACAGGGCTTCCTGAACCGGATTGCCGCGCCGATCGGCTGCCCTGACAGCCCGGACGAACCGGTGATCGCCCGCACCACCGGCAGCGAAGACGCTGCCGTCCGGCGCCGGATCTACCTGCGGGCATTGCGGCTGGCCGGTGCAACCGCCAACGGTTTGTTAATGCCGATGGGATATGAAACTGGCATGTCCCATTTTCCGGGCAGCGCTGGCAGCCAGCCAGTGTTTGACTTGTCAAAAGAGGTTGCCAAAGTCAATGCCTTCATCGCGACAAGAGGCGCCGCATGGTATGGCGCGCCGCTGCAATTTCTGAGCGGGATGCAGAGTGGCGCCGTGATGCTGCTGCGCGCAGCAGCATCTGATAGTGCGAGCGCCGGCAATAATCGATTTTTGATTGTCGCCAACGAAAACCCAACGCAGCCGTGTACCGTCAGCCAGAAGCATTTGTTGCAACGCTTGCACGGCGCAACGCTGGACCAGCCGGTCTGGCCCGATGATATGGATCATGCGTCAGCGATCGATCCGGCCTCGGCGCATGGATTGGTATTGTCGGGCGCACAGCTGCAGGTGTATGCGCTGCGCCAGGCCGCACCGATATGCATGCCGCCGCCACGCGGCAAGCAAGGCGCGGTGGCCGCTGCCCGTGGCGCACGGATTGCAATCGAAGCCATTTCCCCGGCGGTCGACGGCGGCAAATTCCCGGTCAAGCGCACCATTGGCGATATGGTCAACGTCGAGGCAGATGTATTCATCGATGGCCATGACAAGCTCGCAGTGCTGCTGCTGTGGCGCACTGCCGATCAGGCCGAATGGCAAGAAGTGCGCATGCAGGCGCTCGGCAATGACCGCTGGTCAGCGCCCCTGCCGCTGACACGCATCGGCCGCTACCTGTTCGCCATCGAAGCCTGGCGCGATGCGTATGCCAGCTATCGCGATGAACTGGAAAAGAAAGCCGGTGCCGGCTTGAATGTCAGCCTGGAACTCGAGGAGGGCCGGTTGCTGGTACAAGCCGCTGCCGCCTCGGCCCAGGAGCGCGGCTTAGGCATTGCCGCACCGCTCAAGGCCCTGCTGAAAGCGCTGGCGCCCGGGCCCAAGCGCGACTTGGCTCGCGCTGCTACCCGCGATGCCGAGCGCATCGCCGTGCTGCTGTCGGAGCCGACCGCGGAAGCAATGCGCGTTGCCGACCATCGGCCGTTTGCGGTTCGTAGCGAAGCGTTGCGCCTCGATGTCGAGCGCACCGCAGCGCAGTTTTCCAGCTGGTATGAACTGTTCCCGCGTTCGCAAAGCGGCGCTGCCACCCGGCATGGCACCTTCGACGATGTGATCAAGCGCTTGCCGGCGATTGCCGCGATGGGTTTCGACACGCTGTATTTCCCGCCGATTCACCCGATCGGCAGCAAGTTCCGCAAGGGCCGCAATAACAGCCTGACACCGGGGCCGGATGATCCGGGCAGTCCGTACGCGATCGGCTCAGCCGATGGCGGGCACGATGCGATTCATCCGCAGCTCGGCAGCTTCGACGATTTCCAACGGCTGCGGGACGCGGCCGCAGGCCACCGGCTGGAACTGGCGCTCGACTTCGCCATCCAGTGCTCACCCGACCATCCATGGCTGGCCGACCATCCCGAGTGGTTTGCGTGGCGTCCCGACGGTTCGATCCGCTATGCGGAAAATCCGCCGAAAAAATACCAGGATATCGTCAATGTCGATTTTTACGCCACTGACGCCATTCCCGTCCTGTGGCTGGCACTGCGCGACGTGGTGCTGTTCTGGGTCAAGCAGGGCGTACGCGCATTTCGGGTCGACAATCCGCATACCAAGCCATTGCCGTTCTGGGAATGGCTGATCAGCGATATCCGCGGCCGCTATCCGGATACGCTGTTTTTATCGGAAGCATTTACCCGGCCGAAGATGATGTACCGGCTGGCCAAGGTCGGCTATTCGCAGTCGTACACTTATTTCACCTGGCGCCATACCAAGGAAGAGTTCATCGATTACCTGACCGAGCTGACCACCACCGGCGTGCGCGACTATTTCCGTCCGCATTTCTTTGTCAATACGCCGGATATCAATCCGTATTTCCTGCAGCGTTCTGGGCGAGCGGGATTTCTGATCCGCGCCGCGCTGGCCACCACGCTATCGGGGCTGTGGGGCATGTATAGCGGGTTCGAACTGTGCGAAGGCACGCCGGTGCCGGGCAAGGAAGAATACCTGGACTCGGAAAAATATGAAATCCGGGCCTGGGACTGGCAGCGGCCGGGCAATATTGTTGGCGAAATCACCTTGCTCAACCGCCTGCGCATCGACAACCCGGCGCTGCAGTCGCATCTGGGGATCCGGTTTCTGACCGCCTCCAGCGAGCATATCCTGTATTTCATGAAATCGACCGAGCCTGCCGACAGCCACCATCGCTGTGGCGACAACGTGATCCTGGTCGCGATCAACCTCGATCCGTTTGCCGCCCACGAGACGAGCATTGAAGTGCCGCTGTGGCAGCTGGGGCTGGGCGATGATGGACAACTGGCCGTGGAAGATCTGATCGGCGGCGCGCGCCAGACCTGGACTGGCAAAACCCGGTCATTGCGGCTCGACCCGCTGACCTGCCCGTATGCAATCTGGCGGGTTCGCCCGGAAGGAGCTTGACCATGGAAGAACGCCGCAAATCAGTCCGACCGACCGCTGCGCCGGCCGCCGCCGTATCGAAAGTGCCGTTTCGGGCCGACCCGCTCTGGTACAAGGATGCGGTGATTTACCAGGTGCATGTCAAATCTTTTTTCGATGCCAATAACGATGGCATTGGTGATTTTGCCGGTCTGATACAAAAGCTCGATTACATCGCCGACCTCGGCGTCAATACCATCTGGCTGCTGCCGTTCTATCCATCGCCGCGGCGCGACGATGGCTATGATATTGCCGAATACCGCAGCGTGCATCCGGACTATGGCACGATGGCCGATGCCAAACGCTTCATTTCCGAAGCGCACCGACGCGGCTTGCGGGTGATTACCGAACTGGTCATCAACCATACTTCCGACCAGCACCCGTGGTTCCAGCGCGCGCGCAAAGCCAAGCCGGGTTCGGCGGCCCGCAATTACTATGTCTGGTCGGATAGCGATACTTCCTACAGCGATACCCGGATCATCTTTTGCGATACCGAGAAATCCAACTGGACCTGGGATCCGGTGGCCAATGCCTTTTTCTGGCACCGCTTTTATTCGCATCAGCCGGACTTGAATTTCGACAATCCGCAGGTGCTGAAGGCGGTGCTGGATGTGATGGCGTTCTGGCTGGAACTCGGGGTCGACGGCTTGCGCCTGGATGCGGTGCCGTATCTGATCGAGCGCGAAGGCACCTCGAATGAAAACCTGCCGGAAACCCATGCGATCCTGAAAAAGATCCGTGCCGAACTCGACCGCGCCCACCCGGGCCGGATGCTTCTGGCCGAAGCCAATATGTGGCCGGAAGACGTGCAGCAGTATTTCGGCGACAGCGACGAATGCCACATGGCGTTTCATTTCCCGTTGATGCCGCGCATGTACATGGCGCTGGCACAGGAAGACCGGTTCCCGATCACCGATATCCTGCGCCAGACCCCGGAAATTCCTCCCGACTGCCAGTGGGCGATTTTCCTGCGCAACCATGACGAACTGACGCTGGAAATGGTGACCGACAAGGAGCGCGACTACCTGTGGAATTTCTATGCGTCCGAAAAGCGCGCCCGCATCAACCTCGGCATCCGGCGCCGGCTGGCGCCGCTGCTGGAGCGTGATCGCCGCCGCAGCGAATTGCTGAACAGTTTCCTGCTGTCGATGCCGGGCACGCCGGTGCTGTATTACGGCGACGAAATCGGCATGGGTGACAATATCCACTTGGGCGACCGCGATGGCGTGCGCACGCCGATGCAATGGACGCCGGACCGCAATGGCGGCTTTTCCCGCGCCGACCCGGCTCGGCTGGTGCTGCCGCCGATCATGGATCCGATGTATGGCTACCAGGCGGTCAACGTCGAAGCACAGGCCGCCGACCCGTATTCGCCGCTGAACTGGATGCGCCGCATGCTCGAGGTGCGCAAGCAGCATGCAGCGTTCAGCCGCGGCACGCTGACCATGCTGTATCCGGCCAACCGCCGCATCCTGGCCTACCTGCGCGAATACACGGTCACCAATGATGACCAGAGCACCGAGACGATTCTATGCATCGCCAATGTCTCGCGCTCGGCGCAGGCGGTCGAACTCGACCTGTCCGCCTATTCCGGGCGGGTGCCGGTGGAGATGGTCGGCGGCTCGGCATTTCCGCCGATCGGCAAGCTGTCGTACCTGCTGACATTGCCGCCGTACGGTTTTTACTGGTTCCTGCTGGCAGCCGAAGCCAGGATGCCGGCCTGGCATACGCCGGCGCCCGAACCGCTGCCGGATCTGGCCACGCTGGTGCTGCGCCAGGGCGTGATGGAAGTGCTGGAAGCGCCGGCGCGCACGCTGCTTGAGAAGGAAGCGTTGCCGGCCTACCTGCCCAAGCGGCGCTGGTATGCGGCCAAGCAGCAGAAATTGCGCACGGCATCGATTGCACTGGCCACCGCGCTGCCGGCGTCGCAGGCGCGTCCCGGCGCGATGCCGACCATCCTGGCCGAAATCGAGGCAAGCACGGCCGCCGGCGTCGAGCGCTACCTGCTGCCGCTCGGCTATATCCGCGAAGAGGATATCGCTACCGCCTTGCCGCACCAGCTGGCGCTGGCGCGCATGCGGCGCGGGCGCCAGGTCGGTTTGCTGACCGATGCCTTCGTGCTCGATTCGTTTGCCTATGTGATTGTCGAATTGCTGCGCGCGCGCATGACGATTGATTCCAAGGATGGCAAGATCCACTTTATTGCGACTGCTGCGCTGGACCAGATCACCGTCACCCAGGAGCCGGCGATCAGGCGCGTATCAACCGAGCAATCCAACAGCTCGCTGGTGATCGAAGACAAGATGGTACTCAAAGTGTTGCGCCGCCTGGTGCCGGGCGTGCATCCGGAAGCGGAAATGGGGCGCTATCTGACATCGGTTGGCTATGCCAATACGCCGACCATGCTGGGCGAAGTCACCCGTATTGCTGACGACGGCACGCGCTACACGATGATCATGCTGCAAAAATATATCCATAACCAGGGCGATGCCTGGCAATGGACGCTCGATACGCTGGCGCGCCTGATTCAGCAGGCGGCAGCCGAGCCGGCCACCGCCGAGCTGACCACCGATATGGCCGATCCGCAAGATGACCTGCTGCAGCTGGCGGCCATGCTTGGTCGCCGCCTGGGTGAAATGCATGCGGTTCTGGCGATGCCATCCGATAATCCTGACTTTTCACCGCAGGCAGCCGATCTGGCAGACACACTGGCCTGGGCTGCCTGCGCGAAAAATCAACTGCGGACGGCGTTCGATATCTTGCAGGCTATCCGTGACTGGAGCAGCGAGGATGAAGCGCGCCGCATTGCCCGTCTGGTTGACCAGCGCGAGCAAGTGCTGGACAAGATCGATGCACTGGCGGCACTGGGCGCCGGCACGCTGCGCATGCGCATCCATGGCGACCTGCATCTGGGCCAGGTGCTGGTGGCGCAGGGCGATGTGTATATCGTCGATTTTGAAGGCGAGCCCGCCAAGTCGCTTGAGCAGCGCCGGCAAAAGAGCAGCCCGCTGCGCGATGTGGCCGGGGTGCTGCGTTCGTATGAATACGCGGCTGCATTTTCCAGCGGCGCCGGCCCGGGCGACTTGAGCGATGGGGCAGAGCTGCGCAAGCAGCAGGCAATTCAGAAATTTGCACCGACCTCGCAAGCCGCGTTCCTGGCCGCTTATAAGCAAGCGATCAGTGGCAGTGCCGCCAACGCACCTGACGCGGCGCAGCAGGCATTGTTGCAATTGTTCGTGCTGGAAAAAGCCGCCTACGAAGTCTGTTACGAGGCGGCCAACCGGCCGAACTGGATTGCGGTTCCCGCCAACGGTATGGCCAATATCGCCGATGCGCTGCTGCATACTGCACAAGGAGGCAATCCGGATGAATGAGCAAGCCGACCAGTTTACCGGAATCGACCAGAAAACAATCGATGCGCTATTGCAGGGACGGCTGGCTGACCCGTTCGCACTTCTCGGTCCGCATCAGGCCGGAGACGGCATAGTCATCCGCACCTTCCAGCCCGGCGCTTGCGCCGTCGATATCGTGGCGGCTGCCACCAGGGTTGGTGAGGAGCGGCTGATCGAGTCGCTCTACAACGTCAGCCAATCCGGCCTGTTTGTCAGTACCGCGCCGGTGCTTGCAACCGGCCAGCCTTATCTGCTGCGCATCAGCTGGCCGGACGCGGATGACGGCGAACAGGTGCAGACCACCGAAGACCCGTATGCATTCGGCCTCTTGCTGGGCGAACTCGATTTGCATTTGCTGGCCGAAGGCCGGCATCGGGAACTCGGCCGTTGCCTGGGCGCCAACCCGATGACGATCGATGGCGTGGCCGGCACCCGGTTTGCGGTGTGGGCGCCGAATGCGCAACGGGTGTCGGTGGTGGGCGACTTCAACTTGTGGGATGGCCGGCGTCATCCGATGCGCCGTCGCATCGAAGCCGGCGTGTGGGAATTGTTCGTTCCGCGCATGGGTCCCGGCGCCAGGTACCAGTACGAATTGCTCGGGCCCGACGGGCGCCTGTTGCCCTTGAAGGCAGATCCGGTGGCACGCGCCACGCAGGCGCCGCCCTCGACCGTGTCGGTGGTGTCAAGCAGCGCGCCGTTCCCCTGGCGCGACGACGCCTGGCTTGCCTCCCGCGCAGAGCGGCACCGGATCGACGCGCCATTGTCGATCTATGAAGTGCATGCGGCGTCCTGGCTGCGCGTGCTCGAAGAAGAGGGCCGCAGCCTGAACTGGCATGAGATGGGTGACCGGCTGATCCCGTATGCGATTGGCATGGGTTTTACCCATATCGAATTCCTGCCGATCATGGAACACCCGTTCGGCGGCTCCTGGGGTTACCAGCCTCTGGGCCTGTTTGCGCCCAGCGCCCGCTTCGGCACGCCGGCAGGCTTTGCCGCCTTCGTCGACCGCTGCCACGCTGCGGGCCTGGGCGTGATCCTGGACTGGGTGCCGGCGCATTTTCCCTCCGATGCGCACGGCCTGGCACAGTTCGACGGCACCGCGCTGTATGAACATCATGATCCGCGCGAAGGCTTTCACCAGGACTGGAATACGCTGATCTACAACCTCGGGCGCAATGAAGTGTGCGGTTTTCTGGTGGCCAGCGCACTCGAATGGCTCGAGCATTTCCATATCGACGGCTTGCGGGTCGATGCGGTGGCATCGATGCTGTACCGCGATTACAGCCGCAAGGAGGGAGAGTGGATTCCCAACATCCATGGCGGCCGCGAAAACCTGGAAGCGGTCGCCTTCTTCCGGGACCTGAACCAGGTCATCCGCGAACGCTGTCCCGGCACGCTGATCATTGCCGAGGAGTCGACCGCCTGGCCGGGAGTATCGGCGCCGGTGGCAGAGGGCGGGCTGGGATTCACCCACAAGTGGAACATGGGCTGGATGCACGACACGCTGCGCTACATCGCGCTCGACCCGCTGTACCGGCAGCACCATCACCACGACATGACGTTCGGCCTGATCTATGCATTTTCAGAAAAATTCATCCTGCCGATTTCGCATGACGAAGTGGTCCATGGCAAGGGTTCGCTGCTGAACAAGATGCCGGGACATGACTTGCCGGCGCGGCTGGCCAACCTGCGCGCCTACCTCGGTTTCATGTGGACCCATCCCGGCAAGAAGCTGCTGTTCATGGGATGCGAGTTCGGCCAGCTGACTGAATGGAATCACGATGCCTCGCCGCAGTGGGAGCTGCTCGATCATCCCGGTCATCGCGGCGTGCAGCGGCTGGTGCGCGACCTGAATCGCCTGTATGCGGCGGAGCCGTCGCTGCACCGCAAGGACAGCACGCCGGATGGCTTTGCATGGGTGGTTGGCGACGACAGCCACAACAGCGTGTTCGCCTTTTTGCGCCGCGGCGATGCGGCGCAGCAGGATCCGCCCTTGCTGGTGGTATTGAACATGACGCCGGTTGCGCGCGCGGCGTACCGCATCGGCGTGCCGGCGCGTGCGCAGCATGCTGTTTCGCCATCGTCGCCATCGTCGCCATCGTCGCCATCGTCGCCAGTGTCAACATGGCAGGAAATCATCGACACCGATGCCGCGATCTATGGCGGCAGCGGTACCGGCAGCGGAAATGACGGTAAGCTGATTGCTCAGCCTGATCCCAGCCACGGCATGCCGCAGTCGCTGGTGCTGACGCTGCCGCCGATGTCGATGCTGATTCTGAAACAGGTTGACTGACGATGCCGACCGCGCTCCATCACCTGCCGGCAATCGAGCCTGGCGTGCCGTATCCGCTGGGTGCAACCTATGACGGCAATGGCACCAATTTCGCGGTGTTTTCCGCGCATGCGGTCAAGGTCGAGCTGTGCCTGTTCGATCCGGCCGGGCGCCACGAAGTAGCCCGCCATGCGCTGCCTGAATGCACCAATGAAGTGTGGCACGGTTATCTGCCGGGGCTGCATGCCGGCGCCCTGTATGGCTACCGCGTCTATGGCCCGTACCGGCCAGAAGACGGCCACCGCTTCAATCCGAACAAGCTGCTGCTCGATCCATATGCCAGGCAGCTGCATGGCCAGGTGCGCTGGACCGATGCGCTGTACGGTTACCGCTTTCATTCGGCGCGCACCGACCTGTCATTCGACCGCCGCGACAGCGCGCCGGCGATGCCCAAGGCGGTGGTGACTGATACCAGCTATAACTGGCATGACGATCGCCGGCCCGATGTGCCGTGGGAAAAGACCGTCATCTATGAAACCCATGTGCGCGGCCTGACCATGCGCGCCGGGCAGATCCATCCGACCAGGCGCGGCACCTTTGCTGCGCTGGCTGATCCATTCATCATCGATCATCTGGTCAAGCTTGGCATCACATCTTTAGAATTGCTGCCGGTGCATGCCTATCTTCAGGACCGGCGGCTGGTGGCAATGGGCTTGAACAACTACTGGGGATACAACACGCTGTCGTTCTTTGCTCCCGAGCCGCGCTACCTCGCCAATGGCTCGTTGAATGAAATGCGGCATGCGATCCGCCAGTTGCATGCGGCCGGCATCGAAGTCATCCTGGATGTGGTGTACAACCATACCTGTGAAGAAAGCGAACTTGGGCCCACCATTTCGCTGCGCGGGTTTGACAATGCCAGCTATTACCGGCTGCAGGCCGGCAATCACCGCCATCTGGTCAACGATACCGGCTGCGGCAATACGCTCAACATGTCGCACCCGAAAGTGATCCAGATGGTGATGGATTCGCTGCGCTACTGGGTGCAGGAATTCCATGTCGATGGTTTTCGCTTTGATCTTGGCGCCACACTGGGGCGCGAGCAGCACGGGTTTGACCCGGGATCAGGCTTCTTCGATGCGTTGCTGCAAGACCCGGTGCTGGCCCGGGTGAAACTGATTTCCGAGCCATGGGATATCGGCCCCGGCGGCTACCAGGTCGGCAACCACCCGGCCGGCATTGCAGAGTGGAATGATCGTTTCCGCGACGATGTGCGCTGCTTCTGGAAAGGTGATGTCGCGATGCGCGGCGCGGTGGCGGCGCGTCTGCTCGGTTCAGCCGACCTGTTCAACCATCATCGTCGCCGATCCTGGTCATCGGTCAACTTCGTGACCGCCCATGATGGCTTCACGCTGCACGACCTGGTCACCTACCATGAAAAACACAATGCAGCCAATGGCGAAGACAACCGCGACGGCAGCGATAACAACCGCAGCGCCAACTGGGGCGTGGAAGGCCCGACCGATGATCCCGCCGTGATCGAAAAACGGGAAAAGATCAAGCGCGCGATGCTGATGACGATCCTGTTTTCCAATGGCACGCCGATGCTGCTGGGCGGCGACGAATTCGGTCGCACCCAGCAGGGCAATAACAATCCGTATTGTCAGGATAATGACATTTCCTGGTTCGACTGGCATTTGCTGGACACCGATGCCGGCCGCGCACTGTTCGATTTCACGCGGCGCTGCATCGCCGAGCGTCTCAGGTTGCCGACCTTGCGCAATACCCGGTTTTTATCGGCCAGCGTGAAAACCCTGCAGGGCGTGCCGGACATTGGCTGGTTCGATGAAACCGGCAATGAAATGACGCCGGAACGCTGGAATTTTGCCGAAGGGCGGCTGCTGGCATTGCGCCGCATCGCCGGCGAAAAGCAGGCGGCTCCAACCGGCACCATTTGCGCCACATTGCTGCTGCTGAATGCATTTTCGGAAGACCGCGAATTTGTATTGCCCGAACCTGCGATGGCATGGCGCACCATCATCGATGCCGCCGAGCCAATACCGGGCCAGGCACACGCTGCCCGGCCGGCCCACCAGCGCCATCCCGAACACAACCGCATCATGGTTGCCGCGCATAGTGCAGTCTTGCTGGAAGCCGAGCATGTCCACCTCCACACCTGACCCAGTTTTCACGCCCTCGTTCGGCGCGCAGCTGATTGCGCCGGATCGCACCCGCTTTCGCCTGTGGGCGCCGAGCAAGGAAAATATTGGTTTGGAAATCGACGGGTTGCCTGCCATCGCGATGACGCGGCTAGGCGATGGCTGGTTCGAAACGGTCGCCGATTGCGGCGCCGGTGCGCACTACCGCTACCGGGTCAGCGACGAGCTGGCGGTGCCGGACCCGGCTTCGCGTATGCAGGCGGGTGACGTGCATGATGCCAGCATCGTGTGCGACCCGGCCGGCTACCGCTGGAAAAACCCGGATTGGCCCGGGCGTGCATGGCACCAGGCGGTGATCTATGAGTTGCATGTCGGCGTGCTGGGCGGCTTTGCCGGCGCAAAAAGCAAGTTGCAGGAACTGGCCGAGCTGGGCATTACCGCGGTCGAGCTGATGCCGGTTGCAGACTTTCCTGGTCCCCGTAACTGGGGCTACGATGGCGTGCTGCCGTACGCGCCGGACGCCGCCTATGGCACACCGGACGAGTTGAAGGAACTGATCGATACCGCGCACGGTCTGGGGCTGATGGTGTTGCTGGATGTGGTCTACAACCATTTCGGGCCGGACGGCAATTATCTCGGCGCTTACGCAGCACCATTTTTCCGCGACGATATCAAGACGCCGTGGGGGCAGGCGATCGATTTTCGCCGCCAGCCGGTGCGCGATTTCTTTACCGACAATGCGCTGTACTGGTTGAGTGAATTCCGCTTTGACGGCTTGCGCTTCGATGCGGTGCATGCGATCAGCGAAAAGGATTGGCTGGCTGAAATGGCCTGCCGCGTGCGAGCGACTTTGCCGGCCGGCCGCCAGGTGCATCTGGTGCTGGAAAACGATGACAATACCGCGCGCCTGCTGGAAACTGCGCCGCAGCGCCTGTTCGATGCGCAATGGAATGACGACCTGCACCACGCGCTGCATGTGCTGCTGACCGGTGAGCGCGAAGGCTATTACGCCGGCTATATCCACCAGACGACAGAGAAGCTGGCACGTGGCCTGGCAGAAGGTTTCATTTATCAGGGCGAGCCATGCGAGTATGCAGGCGGTCAGCCACGCGGCGAGCCGAGTGCCCATTTGCCGCCGACCGCGTTCGTGCTGTTCTTGCAAAATCACGATCAGATCGGCAATCGTGCATTCGGCGAGCGCCTGAGCCTGCTTGCCAATCCGCATGCGCTGCGGGCCGCCAGCGCGCTGCTGCTGTTGTCGCCGCATATTCCGCTGCTGTTCATGGGCGAAGAATATGGTGCCGCGCAACCGTTCCTGTATTTCACCAGTCACCCGTCACCGCAGTTGTCCCAGGCGGTGACTGACGGCCGGCGGCAGGAATTCGCCCGCTTTCCCGCGTTTGCCGATGCCGCCGTGCGCTCGCAGATTCCAGACCCGAATGCACAATCCTCCTTTCTGGCATCGATCCCGCGGCCGCAAGACGACACGGCGGTGTCGTGGCGCGACTGGACCCGCGCCTTGCTGGCGCTACGGCATGAACATATCGTGCCGCGGCTTAATGGCGCGCGCGCGATTGGCGCCGAAGTGATCGGGCCGGCGGCGGTCAGGGCGCGCTGGCGGATGGCCGATGGCAAGACCTTGATGATTGCGATAAACCTGCACCATGCGCCGGTCGCAATGGAGGCAGATCGGCTGGCTGACGGACTGGGCGGCGCCATCGTTTATGCATCGACTGGCGTCGAAGAGGGGCTGACTGGCGGCAAGTTGCCGGAATACGCATTCATCGCAATTCTGGAGCCGACATCATGAATGACGAACAGATTTTCGACCTGGCCCAAGCCGCCGGACTGGCACGCGACTGGACCAATGCCAACGGCCAGCCGATGCAGGTGGCGCCCGCCGCCTTGCGCGCGATCCTGGAGGCGCTCGGCCTGCCTTGCACCAGCGATGCATCATGCCGGGAAAGCCGGCAACGGCTGGCAGCAATGAATGAAACGAATGGTACAAGTGGCTTGCCGCCGCTGGTGACCGGCACGGTGGGCCAGGCCATCCTGCTGCCGGGACTGCACCACGCCGCCGGCAAACGCTACCGGCTGGAACTCGAGTCAGGCGAATCCATCGACGGGCGCTTTGCCGATGCTGATGTGCAAAAAGGAGGCGTAGCATTGCCGCCGATCGACCGTTATGGCTATCACCGCCTGATTGTGGAAGACAGTCAAACCACGCTGGCGGTGGCGCCGCTGCGCTGCTTCGGTGTCGCTGATGCGGTGCAGCTGAGCGGCGACCAAGTGGCGAACAACGTGCAAGGAACGCAGCAGATAAAAAATGATCCGCAGCTGTGGGCATTGGGCGTGCAATTGTATTCCCTGCGCCGCGCAGGCGACGGCGGCATCGGCGACTTCACCAGCCTGGCGTCCCTGGTGAAGTCGGCTGCCGCCCAGGGTGCCGCCGCGCTGGCGATCAGTCCGGTGCACGCGATGTTTTCCGCCGACGTGACGCGCTTCAGTCCGTATGGGCCATCCAGCCGCCTGTTCCTGAACGCCCTGCATATCGATCCGGCCAGCGCGTTCGGCGAAGAACGGTTCAGGGCGGCGCTGGACTCGCTTGGCCAGGAAGCGGTGGATCGGTACGCCGCCATGGACCAAGCCGATCTGATCGACTGGCCAGCAGCCGCCTCGCTGCGCCTGTCCGTGCTGCGCCGCTTGTACGACCGGTTTGGCGCCGACGATAGCCAGTTGAATGGCTTCGCCTCTTTTTGCCAGCAGCAAGGCAGCGCCCTGCAAGACCATGCGCGCTTTGAAGCGCTGCATGCATGGCGCCTGGCGCATGGTGAAAACGGCGACTGGCGCAGCTGGCCGGAGGCTTTGCGCGATCCGCGCGGCATTGAGGTGGAAAGGTTTGCGCATGAGCATGCGGTTGAGGTGCGTTTTCATGCATTCCTGCAGTGGCAGGCCGCGCGCGGCATGGTGGACGCGCAGCAGGCGGCGCGCCAGGCCGGCATGCCGGTCGGCCTGATTGCCGATCTCGCGGTCGGCGCCGACAATGGCGGCAGCCAGGCCTGGAGCCGGCAGGCCGAAATCATCAATGGCCTGTCGGTCGGGGCGCCGCCGGATGCCTTGAATACGCGCGGACAAAGCTGGGGGCTGGGCGCGTTTTCGCCGCATGCGATGAAGGCACAGGGTTTCGGCGCCTACATCGAAATGCTGCGCGCCACATTTGCCTATGCCGGCGGCGCCCGCATCGACCATGTGCTGGGCCTGAGCCGGCTGTGGCTGGTGCCGCACGGCGCGTCCTCGGAAGACGGCGCTTACCTGACTTATCCGATACAGGACCTGCTGCGATTAATTGCGCTCGAGTCATGGCGGCACCGGGCGATCGTCATCGGCGAAGACCTGGGGACGGTGCCGGCCGGGTTTGACCAGACATTGGCACAGGCCGGGCTGCTGGGCATCCGGGTGCTGCTGTTCCAGCAACAGCATGGCCGCTTTCTGGTGCCCGCGCACTGGTCGCGCGACGCAGTCGCCACCACCACCACGCATGATCTGCCGACAATTGCCGGCTGGTGGCAGGGACGCGACATCGACTGGCGCACCCGGCTCGACCTGCTCGAACTCGGCCAGAGCGAACATGACGCGCGCGGCAATCGGGACCGCGAGCGCGCGGCACTGTGGCAGGCACTGATCGATGCCGGCCAGGCCAGCGGCCCGATGCCGCCAGCCGACGCGGCATCCGCCCCGCTCGATGCGGTGATCGGCTTCATGGCCGAGACGCCGGCGCCATTGGCGGTATTGCCGGTCGAGGATGCGCTGGGCCTGACCGAGGCGCCGAACCTGCCGGGCACCATCGATACCCACCCGAACTGGCGCCGCCGCCTGCCGCAGCCGGCAGCTTCCCTGCTGGAGCAGCCCGCGGTGGCCAAGCGCCTGGCGATCCTGAACCGCACCCGCGCGCATCGCGGAGCGTCCTGATGGCGATTCCACGCGCCACCGCGCGCCTGCAGCTGCACCAGCAATTCACCTTTGACGATGCGGTGCGGGTGGTGCCCTATTATGCGGCGCTCGGCATCAGCCACATCTATGCATCGCCGATCCTGACCGCGCGGCCCGGATCGACGCACGGCTACGACATTGTCGACCCGACCCGGATCAACCCCGAGCTCGGCGGCGAAGCAGGCTTGCGGCGGCTGGTGGCAAGCCTGCGTGCGGCTGACATGGGGCTGATCCTGGATATCGTGCCCAACCATATGGGAATCGGTGCCCACAATCCATGGTGGCAGCATGTGCTCGAATGGGGACAGGCCAGCCCTTATGCGCGCTGGTTCGATATCGACTGGCAGCCGGCTGATGAAACACTGCACGGCAAGGTGATGGCGCCATTTCTGGGGCAGCCTTACGGCGATGCATTGGGCAGCGGCCAGATCAAGCTTCAATTCGACGCGCAGCGCGGCAAATTCCATGTCAGCTATTACGCGCACCGCTTTCCGGTTAGCCCGGCCGACTATGCCTCGATCCTGCAGGCCGCCGGATCCGATCATTTGGCACTGGCAATCGCCGCATTCGAAGCCGATGGCGCGAAAGGGGAGGGCAGCCATGAGCGCAACCACATCAGCCAGCAAAGCGCCGATCTTGGTTGCGGCGTATTGCGCGATCTTGGTGCCAGCAGCGACGGCATGGCGGCGATTGCCGCCGTGCTGACACAGTTTTTGCCGGATACGCCAGCCGGTTTTGACCGGCTGCATCGCTTGCTTGAGCGCCAGCATTACCGGCTTGCCTGGTGGCGCTGTGCGGCGGACGGCATCAACTGGCGGCGCTTCTTTGAAGTCACCGACCTGGCCGGCGTGCGCGTCGAGCAGGACGACGTATTCGAGGCGACCCATGCCCTGATTTTCCGCCTTTACACGGAAGGCCTGATCGATGGCGTGCGCATCGACCATGTGGATGGACTGGCCGACCCCGGTGCCTATTGCCGCAAGCTGCGCCGCCGCCTGCAGGCGCTCAGCGCCCAGCGCCCGCCTGAACTGCCGCCGGCGCCAGCCTATCTGATCGTGGAAAAAATTCTCGGCGCGCAGGAGGCATTGCGGTCGAACTGGGATATCGACGGCACCAGCGGTTACGACTTCATGGATCAGGTCGGTGCAGTGCTGCATGATGCGGCTGGCGAAGCGCCGCTGACTGCACTGTGGAGCGCAGTCAGCGGTCAGGAGCAGGATTTTCTCGCCGAGGTGCAGCAGGCGCGTCGGCAACTGCTTGCTAATAATCTGGCGGGCGAATTCGAAGCGGCGGCCCGTGCGCTGCATGCGCTGGCACGCACCGATTTGCGTACCCGGGATTATTCACTGGGCGCGATCCGCCGGGTCTTCACCGAATTGCTGATGCATTTTCCGGTTTACCGCACCTATGCCGACAGCAACGGGCGCGATGAACTCGACCAGCAGATCATCGACGGCGCGCTGGAGCGGGCAACGGCGACCGTGGAGCGCACCGAGCGCGGTCTGCTCGATGTGATCGGCCGCTGGCTGGGAGGCGATGCACCGCGCGACGCCGCCAATCCCCGGGTGCGGCAATTGCATCAGGCGGCGATTACCCGGTTTCAGCAATTGACGCCGCCCCTGGCGGCAAAGTCGGTCGAGGATACCGCGTTCTACCGCTATGGCAGGCTATTGTCGCGCAACGAGGTCGGCTCCGACCCGGGCCAGTTCGCGCTATCGGTGCAGCAATTCCATCAGGCGAACCAGGTGCGCGCGCAGCAGTTTCCTCATTCGCTGCTGGCAACCGCGACCCATGATCACAAGCGCGGTGAAGATGTGCGTGCGCGCCTGGCTGTCTTAAGCGAGGCGCCGCAGCAGTGGAGTGAAATGGTGCGCGAGTGGATGCAATTGAATGCCGCGCTGCGCATCGACATGCCATCTGACGATGCGGCGCCATCCGTCACCGCACCGCACCCGGCCGACGAGCTGATGCTGTACCAGATGCTGGTGGGCGCCTGGCCGATCGGGCTTGTGTCCACCGATGCCGAAGGCGTCGCGCAGCTGGCAGAGCGCCTCGATCGCTGGCAGACCAAGGCATTGCGCGAAGCAAAACAGGTGAGCGACTGGGTGCTGCCGAACGAACATTACGAAGCAGCCTGCAAGAAATTTCTGGAGTCAATTCTGGATCCCAGACCGGGCAACGCCTTTCTAACCAGCCTGGCAGGCTGGATCAAGCGCATCACGCCGGCCGGCGTCGTCAATAGCCTGGCACAGGCAGTGTTGCGGATGACGGTGCCAGGCATACCGGATATGTACCAGGGAACGGATTTATGGGATTTCAGCATGGTAGATCCCGACAACCGGCGCCCGGTCGACTATGCGGCACGAATCGGCATGCTGGAACAAGCGCTTCCAAATGGCCGCATGAAAGACTGGCAGACGGGGCACCTGAAGCAATCGATCATTCAGCAAACCCTGCTATTGCGACGCAAGGATCCGGACCTGTTTTTGCAGGGCGACTACCTGGCACTGGAAATCGACGGCCCATTGGCGGCACATGCAATTGCCTTTGCGCGGCGCTGCCAGGATCGAACCGCGATCGTGATCGTCACGCATCTGCCGTACCGCTTGCTCGCCGAAGAGGGGCTGCCTGTGGTGGCAGCGCAGGCGTGGGAGGATACCGCAGTCAACCTGCCGGCCGGCTGGGGACCGCACTGGCAGGATATCCATAGCGGCACCAAAATGGAATTGACTGGACGGCGTCTGTTGTTGCGCGAGGCCATTTCATTGCTGCCGGTTGCGGTACTTGAAAATCCGATGCTGTCAGCCCGTCCGCTCGAATAAGCGTTCAGCGCGGCATGCCGCCGGCCGAAGCCGGCGGAGGCATGCTTCGTCACGAGCCATACACGTCAAGAACCGGAGCCCGATGGGCGGCTACCGGATGAACCAGTGCCAGATGAAGTGCTGCCGGATGAATCGCTACCCGAAGAGCCGGTCCCGGAAGCATCCGAATCAGTATTGCCCGAACCAGACGAGCTGCTGCCGGACGTGTCTGAGCCGGAGGAGTCGGAGCCAGAGGTGGTGTTTCCGCCGGAATCAGAATCGGATGAGCCTGTGCCGGACGAGCCGGTTGATGACGAATCAGAGTTTGAAGAGTCAGACCCGGAAGAGCCTGTTCCGGACGAAGAATCCGATCCCGAGCTGCCTGTCGCGGACGAGTCGGAGCCAGATGAGCTGGATCCAGATGAATCGGACCCTGAAGAGCTGGTGCCGGAAGATCCTGTTCCGGACGAATCTGATCCTGACGTGGTGGCACCGGAAGAACTTGGGCCGCTCTCATCAGTGCCTGCCGTGCCGGTACCGGATGATCCCATGCCCAGCGAACCCGGTCCGGAAGAGCCGGTGCCCGATGCGCCGGTCACAGACGAGTCGGAACTGGAAGAACTGCTGCCGGAGGCATCCGAACCTGACGAGCCGCTCATGGTCGAGCCGGATGAACTGCCCGAGCTGCTCGTCCCTGCACTACCTGAGCCATAGGACCATTGTGCAGATGCAATTCCAGCGTACCCCAAAAGTAAAACAAACAGTGCGGAAGGGAGCTTCTTCATGGTATCTCCTTGAAAGCGACAATGAATCCTTTGCTTCGCAAGGAGTATGCCAATTACCTGGCTGCCCGGGATGGCGCGACTGGTTCAAGCCGATTTGATGCCGACCCATGCACGGTGATGAAATCAGTTTTATTTACAATAATGTGTAAGATCGCGCACTGCGCCAGATCAGTGTGCAATGAAAAATATTTGCGACTAACTGATTTGTCACTGGATTGTTTGGCGGTACTGTCGGCAATGAAATGCCGGAGAAAAACACGCCGCCCAATACTTCGGATGGCGGCCAAGGAGTGGAACGGACAGAGTCGGGGACGACTCTATCCGATATGTTTGAAGTACTGCTGGGCGTGCAATAAAATCACTATGCCAACGTCTTCATTCGATGGTCAACTTCATTTTTACCGGGCGTTTCACCATCATGAACCAGCATGAATGGCTGTTGAAGCGTAATTGCTCGCTGACGCCGCGTCAGCTGGCAAGCGCCTATGGATTTCTTTGCCTGCTATCATTTTCAGTTGCGATGATCTTCGCCTGGCATGGCGCATGGTACGTGCTGACTTTTTCGATCCTGGAAATGGCGGCAGTCGCACTGGCGTTTTTATACTATGCGCGCCATGCAACGGACCATGAACATGTTGCATTGGTTGATGGCTGCCTGTTGGTCGAGCGGATTGAAGCCGGCCATACCCAGCAAATCCGGCTGGATCCGCACTGGATCCGCATCACTACGCCAACCCGTCAACAGGACTTGATCAGTCTGGAAGCCGGAGGCGTCAAAGTTGAATTAGGTCGGTTCGTGCCAGTCGCGACCCGGCGAAAATTCGCGCGGGAATTAAAGCAGCAGTTGACCAGCAACTATTTAAGCCAGGCACAACTGTCATCCTGCTAGGACGAAGAATTGCAATGAAGAATTAGCTTGTATCCAGCTTGGCCGACTCCGGCCGCATTAATTTACTGCAACATTAGAGTTCAATCATGGCGATCGGTATTAATTTTAAATAAATGCAACAAAATTCCGAACGGATGCAAATTTTACCGCTCTAACAAGAACTCGACGATTGGCTGAGCGTGGCTGCAGGATGATCCGAGCTTGTAGTTTATAAGCAAGCTGCAAGCAAACGGCTCATTCACTGCCGGCTGGGTTGATATCGAATCAGTCCGTATGATTTTTAATTCTGTTACCGGGAGAAAGATGCATGTCGAATTCTAAAAAAGAATCGCAGAAGGAGTCGCAACAACCGCCAAAGCAGCACTCATCATTTGGCGATAATTCCGCGTCCGTGACGCCGAAGGATGTCTCGTCAAAGGATGCATCCGCCAAAGATGTGACTGAGAGAAAGATTGCGTCGAATGATGCCGATGAGAAGGAAGAAGCTCTTTTGGATGACGCTGTGGACATGAGCTTTCCCGCCAGTGATCCTCCTGCAGTCACCGGGGGTGTTACCAAAATCAACGTGCCGAAAGTACCCTAGGCCGCGAAAAGCGCCAACTGTTTGCCAGCCTGCTCCTGCAACCATACCGGCGGGGGCAGGCAATCTATTTTCAATCCATTGGCTTTTTCATTTCTACGAATAAAAAATTAAAGTGTAGAAGAAGATTCGCAAAATTCAAGGCGGGCTGCCCGATGCCACGGACGAATCAGGCATGCGATTGATCTAAAAAAATTCCCCGGCCACGGCGCGAGCTGCTTGCATACTCAGTGAGTAGGCATCGGTGTGCCAACGCCAGTGTTCCTTTGCAGCAGCAAGGCATGGATATTGCAAAAGTATCGATTGCGACTGCAACTGACGGCGCTGAATTGGCCATCCGGCCAAGTGGACGGGAAGGATTGCCGGCGCTGTCATGAAACAGGTGCGACACGTGATGGATTGATGTTCCGCATTGATGTTCTCAATCGGGTAACTGTAAAAAATGGGTAAGTGACCAGGTCATTTTTATGCAAATCTGGTCGCCACATGATTAATGAATGCACTCAGGAGCAATCATGGCAGCAAGCACATTAGATCCCGACAATATGCCGGAGCCGGATCGCCAGCTTGGCAAAGGACATGGCACCAACGCACTCGGCCCGAGTGATCGGTCAGACACGGGTAGCGACGTGCAGCCGGGCCTGAAGGCAATCGAGGAAGACGTCCTCGGACTGGATCGGGGAACCACCGAAGATCCCGACAGCCACCTGATTGACGTCAGCACCGACACGGATGACTCGACTGCCACCGGCGAAAGTTCGACCGCCGGCAGAAATGCCGATGTCGAGCTGGCCGGCGATATAAATGTCGATCGTATTGACGAAGTGAATATCGCCGATGAGCTGCTGGAGGAAGAGTTGAATCCGGACCAATCCGCTGACAGCCGGCCCCCGCCAGCGTCACGCCAGGCAGGAATGCCGCAGGCACCGAAGCGCTAGGGTGGGATAGGGGTAACAGGTTTTATCGTCACCACACAGTCAATGCGAGCCGATCGACCGCTGATTGCACCGGCGTGGTTTGTCTAGCGGGTGCGCTTTTCCGGCTTGTTGCCGCGCCGCCGCAGCGCGGCATTCTGTGCCTGCAGGATGGTATCAATGCGTTCCGACGCTTCCCGCGCCAGCTGATGGGCAATTTCGCCATCGGGAAAATGTTCCGGAATCCGGAAGCTCAGCCAGGCATAGGCGGAATACATCCGGCAGGTATCCTCGATTTCCTGCAGATTCTGCCGCGATGACGGATGCGCATCGGCGTGCAGCGTGCAGACCTTGCGCTTGGCTAGCGCGCGTGCCCAGTTTTCCCAGGCCAGGTGCAGGGCCGGGATGCGCGATGAAATCGGCACCAGCGACAGCGTGAATTTTTCTGCGACCGTCAACGCCAGTGTGTCGAGCCACAATGCGCGGTCCATCTGTTCTTCGGTAATGCGCGGGTAAAAGAAGCCGTCCGGCACATCGATATTGTGCACGAAGCGCTTGAACAGCCGGGTCAGCGCCTGCTCACCGGTGACCGATGAAATCCGGTGCAGGTGTTCGATGGTCGGCGCAACAGAAAAACCGGCGGCGGCAAGCGCCGGCAATTTTTCCGCCAGCAGCGAGCGCATCACCTGGTGGGTATCGTCATCAAAGCCGGCAACGAACCCTTCTTCATGCACGCCGAATCGTCCGGCGCGCCCGGCAATCTGCCTGGCCAGCGCAGCCGGCACTTCTTCCTCTTCATAGCCGTTGTACTTGACGGAGGTGGTCATCACCACGCGCTCGATCGGCAGATTCAGGCCCATCGCGATGGCGTCGGTGCCGACCACGATATCGGCCGAGCCGTCGCGAAAGCGCGCTGCCTGCGCACGCCGCACTTCGGGCGACAGGTTGCCGTAGATGGTGGCAACCGAAAAGCCATTCTCGGCAATCAGGTCGCGCCACATCAGCACGTCGCGCCTGGAAAAGGCGATCACCGCGTCGCCCCGCCGCAGGTTGCGCAATTTGCGCACCGGCCCCGGCTCCATCGCCAGCGGTGCCTTGCGCTTCAATACATGCACTTCGAGCGGGCACTCCAACCGTTCGGCAAGCGCCTCGACCGCACGGCGTGCCTCCAGCGCGCCGACCAGATATACGACCGAAGCCGGCGCCCCGCAGACGGCGGCGGTCCACGCGGCGCCGCGATCGCGGTCGGCCAGCATCTGGATCTCGTCGATCACCGCAACATCGACTCGGGTCCGGCTATCGAGCATTTCAACCGTGCTGGCCACATGCGTCGCATCTTCGGCAATGCGCCGTTCCTCCCCCGTGACCAGGCTGACCTTGAGTGGCTTGCCATGCGGCCTGGCCTCGACCAGACGTTCGTAATTTTCCAACGCCAGCAGCCGCAGCGGCGCCAGATAGACGCCGGTCTTCGCGCGGGTCAAGGCCTCCATCGCCTGATGGGTCTTGCCGGAATTGGTCGGCCCCAGCAAGGCGATGAAGCGGCGCGGCAAGCGGCGTGCGATCTCGAACGACGCCGGGTATTCGGCCAGATTGATGCTTTCCCGGGTTAGGCTGGCATGCCGTTCTTCCAGCTGGCGCTCGATCGCGTGAAACAGCCTTTGCTCGATGCGCTCGAACACCTGGCCGGCCGGCTCTGAAGAAACGTTGTCAGACAGGGCACCAAGAAAGACCATCGGATCAAGCCCGGCATCTTCGGCTTGCACGCCGATCTTGGCAGCAAACGCCAGCACATTGCGGCGCAATCCATCCATCGCGTCCGGGTGGGCACGTTCCTGGATCAGCGCCAGCTGGCCATCCAGGCCGAGCTTGCGCCATTTGCTGGGCTTGGCGAGTACGCCGTGGCTGGGCACCAGCCGGTAGGCAATCCGGATCGGCCCGACGTCGACGAAGCCGGCAAACCGGATCACCACGCTGCCTTCCTGCTTGATCAATTCCGCGCCCAGACGCTGGGCCAGCAGCTCTGGAGACTCCGACCCGTCGGGCGTATCAACGGATTGACTGACAGAGCTGGCCGGGTGCATATCTTCCAGTGAAAAAGACGTTGTCATGGATTCAGGGATTGCGCATCAATTGCGCATCAATCGGTCATGGTGGCAGTCGCATCCGGGCAACAGGCGTCGCCCGGCCCGATCGGACGCTTTTAAAACGATCGGCAGCCAGGCAGTCGACAAAAACAATCGACACAGAGCGTTATCGACAATTTAACGTATTCTGCTCACTACCATATCACTGAATGGCCGTTCGCCCTGAAAGCGTATGCGCTCGGGCAAAAACTTGAGCAATGCATGCAATGCAAGCGGCACCACCACCAGATCATCCACGGCACCCAGCAGCGGCACCACATAACTGATTGGCGACAGCGCGTACAGCGTCAGCAAGCACAGCGCTGGCAGCAGCCAGGCCGGTCGCTCAGGGTGCTTCAAAGCAAACCAGGCAAGCCGCAAATCGGCTCTGCTGGTACGCCACAGGATCAAAAACAATCTTTTCATGCAGGTCACTCCAGATAAGGTCAAGCGATACATTGGATAAATTATCCGTCGAATCGTTCACCTGTGCAGTCTACCTGCCTGTTCGGCAAATGGGTGCCTGCAGGCACCCGGGCAAGCCCGAGCTGCAGCGCGATGATTTGCCGGCAATCGGCACCGCAAAATATTTTTTCCGGGGCCTCGTTGGATAATTTAGATGAATACTGTACATATGCACAGTATAATCGCATAATGCATCCATTGATCACCTCGATCGATTTACCCGGCTGGAATTGCGCCGGTGTAAACCGGTGCTTGCAGTGGATGTTTGTTGGACAAAATGCATGCAATTACAGCTCAATTTTTTTGACGGGAATCTGGCGATGGACTTGAACCACATGGCACAACAGGACATGGTGCCGCCGGCAGCCGATATTGCCGAGGTAGCAGAGGAATTGTCGGCAGCGGCCGATGCGCCGATCTACGAAGCGCGTCTGTGGCATGACGATGGCTGGACTGCGCGCGTCATCAAGAATGAGGATGACGATGGCTGGGCGGTCGAGATGATCAAGGATGGCGAACCGGAGCCGGCGCTGGTGGGCCCCTGGACCATGGGCCGCGACAAGAAAAATCCGAAGCCGCTCGATACTGCTGCCTTTTCCACGCTGGTCAAGACTGCGTCCGAAGTGCTGCGCCGGCACGAACAGCAATTGCACGCCATGCTGCACAAGCGGCTTGCTGTTACTGTCGGCACGGCATCATTGAACGTGACGCTGGATATCGTGCCGGATGAGGATGATCCCTATGCATTGCTGACTGCCTGCGATGAAGGCGGCGACCAGATTGCGCAGGTGAGGGTAGCGCCAAACTTCAAGTTCAATCCCGCCACGATCACCGCATGGGCCGAGGCGGATTTTCGCCGCCCGGATTAAGCACGGCAGGCACCCTGCGATGGGGGTGGGCCGAGTCAGGCCGAACCAAGGCAAGTCGGACAGGATCCGCAGCTCTACTGTAAGCCGGTCCCGCCAGGCTGCACCCGGTTGTCCGGGCCAGGCAAGACCGGCGATTCACCATGATCAAGACGCTCGACGATCCTCTTTACTATCTGGCGAATTTCCATCAGGTCGTTGACTGGATCGCCGGGCGCTACGCCGACCTGCTCGCAGATGACGAGCGCGCCTTCATTACCTGTTTTCCAACGCTGCCGCAGCCATCGCAAGCGCTGCTGGTGCGCATGGTAATGCGCAAGGGCAGCCTGTTTCGCACCAGTAAATTGACCTACCCGGAAATTGGCGATGTACGGCAAGCGATATCCCCGCTGCTCGAGTTGGGCTGGGTGGTGGCTGACCCGATCATCTCGCTGGATGATTTATTCGGGCTACTAAAAAAAGCCGAAATCGCCTGCGCCTTTGGTCTTGGTGCCGACAGGGCGCTGCTGAAAAAAACCTCTCAGCTGGAAGCGTTGCGCGCCGACTTTTCCGACCCCCGGCCATGTTCAGCGTGGTGGGACGGTATGGACGATACAGTGTATGAACTGCGCATCATGCCTCTATGCGACCGACTGCGGCTGATGTACTTTGGTAATCTGCATCAGGACTGGTCGACCTTCGTGCTGTCGGACCTGGGCATCCATCGATATGAAAAAGTCGCTTTTTCCGTTGCCTCGCGCGGGTTTGGTTTGCGCCAGGATCTAGACGACTATCTCCATCTTTATCAGTGTCGGCAACGCTTGAACGATGGTATTCCGATAGAGAACGTGCTTGCCGAAATGCCGGTGGCCGTCCATGCCAATCCGTGGCTGGAAGCCAGGCACGCAAAACTATGGTTTGAAATTGCCGCACACTATGAACAGTGCGGCGCATGGTCCGCTGCATTCCACCACTATCGGCAATCCAGCTATCCCGGTGCGCGTGTGCGCGCCATTCGTGTACTGGATAAATCCAGCCAGATTGCAACGGCATTCGACATGGCAGAAGCCGCTCTCGCCATGCCGGAAAGCGATGCCGAATGCCAGCAGTTGATGCGCCTGATTCCCCGCCTGCGTCGCAAGCTCGGTTTGCCCAAGCTGATCGCTTGTCCTGAGCTGCCGGTCAATGCAACCCGGTTGAAGTTGCCAAGGCCTTGCACGCCGTTTCAAGTCGAACAACTGGTCAGGGATGCTCTGCATCAGTTGCCGGCCCCGGTGTTTTACGTTGAAAATTGCCTGATCAATTCCTTGTTCGGACTACTGTGCTGGAACGCCGTGTTTGCCGCCGTGCCCGGCGCTTTTTTTCATCCATTCCAGCGCGGGCCAGCCGACTTGCATAGCGCAGACTTTGTCCGGCGCAGGCAACTGGAATTTTCCGAATGCCTGGCTCAGCTTGCATCGGACCAGTATCAGCTCACCATACGCAGGAATTATCGTGACAAAGCCGGGATGCAATCGCCGTTCGTGTCATGGGAAAGCTTGACCGCGGAAATCCTGGAGTTGGCGTTGAATTGTCTGCCGGCACAACATCTGAAGAAATGGTTTGAACGCATGCTGGCTGATACTGATGCCAATCGCGCCGGATACCCAGACTTGATTCAGTTCTGGCCAGACGAAAAACGTTACCGAATGATTGAGGTGAAAGGGCCGGGCGACCGCCTGCAGGATAACCAGCGGCGCTGGCTTGCCTACTGTGCAGAGCACGACATGCCGGTGCAAGTCTGTTATGTTGAGTGGCATGAAGACGCACGATAAACCAGGCTGCTACGCTGGAGGACAATAATACCAATATCATCGGTGCATATTCATGCCACGAACGTCGCCGGCACTGCTGCGGCAGTCGGCATGACTCAAGAATGCTATGTTGACTGCGCGCTCAAGACCAGCGAAGAAGAGGCGAGCATCTTTGCAACTGGAATGGCCGCAGCGCAAGGACAGGCACCGATACTATCCAGGCAGTCGCCAACCATGCGGCAGACAGTTTTTCGGCTGCATTAGCCAGCAGCAGTCGCGAGCCAACGAGTACGACGATTTGACACAGGGCTTGCGTAATCGCCCTTTGGACGGATTTTGTTAATTTTAGTTACACGTCCGGCGTCCGTCGAAAAAACTTACACCTGCATCAAAAACTGTTATTTTTTATTTAAAAATCAATGGCTTACCTATCAGGCTTGATTATTGCTTTTGGTGATTCATAGTTAAAAGAAGATACTGGTAAAGAATATGAAAGCCAACAAATTGATTCAAGCAGTCGCGGCAACAGCATTCATGATGTTGTTGACAGGTTCTGCACAGGCGGCAGCGACTTACTGCGCGCCGAATGCAAGCAATATTGATGGGTTGGCGGTCAGCGATATGACGTTTAACGGTGGTGCAACCAACGCCAACGATTGCTATGGCTTAGTAACCGGTAATGACGATCTGGCGTACATCAACAGTCTGGCCTGGGGCAATGACTGGAATTTCCTGATCAAGGATGATAATCCAGGTGCCAATCCAGATGGTGCCGGCCTCTTCAAAGGCTTGAACTTTGCGCTGTCTGCCTCAGCCGGCACCACTGGCGACTGGACACTCACCGCACAAGATAACAATAGCGGTATCCCATTGAACTTGCCCGCCAAGCTGGATTTTGTCGGTGTCCTCAAGGGCAGCAATAAATTCGCACTCTATTTTTTTGATGACGTTCTTTTCGATGGAAGTAATGGCGGTACCTGGGCCATGAAAATCTCCAACAAAAAGGGCACCTTACAAGACTTGTCCCATCTGGATTTGTATATCCGCGATAACTGCCCGGCTCACAATTGTGGTGACATTAAAGATGAATTTGCAGTGCCAGAACCCGGCATGCTGGCTCTGCTTGGTTTAGGCTTGTTTGGCCTGGGATTTTTCAGAAGAAAAAAATCGCAGTAATCCATTCGCGAACCGTTCCCCAAAAGACAAACCCGCTACGGCGGGTTTGTCTTTTGGGGAGCCGGCTTTCACATTATTGACAGGTATGTACGATTGCAGTGGCCATGTGCGCCAGACAAAAACATATCCCTCTATTGATAACGGATCGCGATATGCCTAGGGAAAACATATTCGAGCGATGATCTTGACGACGCCGTGCGACACCGTCAGGGCAAGTGCAGGGGAAGGGTAGACTGGGCTAACAATTCTGCGTTAAGGCCCTCACTGTTTTGTCGCAGTAATGATTTGAAAATTACCAAAAAAATATTCTGTACGTTCACACGTCCATCCGCCCATTTCTTCCAGATAGCTGATTGGATCATGCGTATCCCATAATGCAAGGCCGAGCGGCTCGAACACCTTGAAGTAGGTCCAGCTCAAGGCACGCAATATCCGCACTTTCGGCCGATGAAATTCCCCGAGAAAGAGTTTGCCGCCGGGAGCGAGCATGCGCCCGGCCTCATTCAAGGTCTGGCCTTTCAAATGATGCGGCAGCTCATGCAGCAAAAAGAAAATGACATTGGCCGCAACCACGCCATCTTCGAGCTTCATGGACGTCGCATTTTCCTCGATATATTCCACTTGCCCTGAAAAGCTGGCGAGCTTGCTTTGTGCTTGTGCCAGTTCATTGGGGATGATGTCAGCGATCAGCACCCGCTCAACGCCGGACTGAATGGCCGCTTTGACCACGCGGGGAATGACATTGCCAAACGCGCATGACGTAATCAGAAGCTTTTTATTCTTTAAATCCATTTGATGAATTTCGCCGACAATCTTCGAAACGAGACGGTGATATTGAAATAGCAAAATCGCCGAAATGATCGGTTGAAAATCCACCAGCCGGATCAGCCTTCTATTGGAATAGACTGGATAGACATGCGATTTTTCGCTAAGCGTACCCGGCGACAGTCCGCGCACCATCAACGCTCCTCTGGTAACCACGAAGAAAAAAATGGCTGTCGATGCCAGAACGATGCACAGGGCAAAAGCCCCATTTAAAATCCACGAATACATGACCTGACCTCAGAAAAAAGTAGCAGATACCCATCGGTTTATCGTGGGTTCACATTGCAGAAAAGCAAAATTAATGCCACTGCATTTTTTTGGATAAAGCGTAGTGAGGGCCAATGAGATTTACGGCAACGCATGGGTGCACATCTCGGGCAATTGGCAAGATAATGCACCAGTGCATGCTATATAGACGATGTAAAAAGCCTGGCTGTTAATTTGCACAGGCCAGGCCGGACGGCGAACACGGAATTTCCTCAGAATGTAGAGGATTTCTTCCTGATAATTGGAATTGGCATCACAAAAAGAGGCGCATAGGAAGAGTAAGACGTTCTGGGCGAAATTCGGGATGAATAGCGTGTGATTTGGCGGCGGGAATCGGACCGGCTAGGATTGTCGCCTGGTAAGCCGATCTCAGTCATTGCCAGATGAACGCGGGAGGACATGGGGAAAAGCATACGATAGCGCTCTGCTATCGGCCGGCGCATATCGTTGGTAGCAAGCTTTTTTCACATTAATAATCGTCCAGTTTGATATGGTGCCTCGCTTACATTGGCGCCATCGTTTCAGTGATCTTGAAATTTAAAATTTCAAATAGCCTCACGGTCGTAAGGATATCGACAGTACTCATGAATAAAACGATTAAAATGCATTTACATCGAAAGTGGTTAATTGATAATCATTTTGACGCTCCGACGCAACACGTCATAAGCCACATTTTCAAACTAAATGGCAAATTTTGATTTTACTAATTTGCCATCATTGCAGCACAATTGGTATATTGAATGGTTGTTAATATCTAAATAATCGTCATTGATTCATTTTCGTCATTAGCTTAATTACCCGATTATTTTTTTACATGCCAATTACCGACAGCACTCCGCCGCCTAATTTCATGGACATGATGCTCGATGCGATCTGCGTTGTCGACATCCACGGACGCTTTGTGTCAATAAGTGGGGCCTGTGAACGGATTTTTGGTTACTTACCGGAGGAAATGGTCGGTAAGCCGATGATCGATTTTGTATTTGATGATGATCGAAAAAGAACGCTGGAGGCAGTCGATAGAGTCCTGGCTGGCTACCTTCAGCGTCATTTCGAGAATCGATACGTGCGCAAAGACGGCCAGATTGTCCACATCATGTGGTCGGCTCGCTGGTCAGAGACTCATCAGATGCGGGTTGCGGTGGCGCGCGACATTACTGATCGTTCTTCCTCCGACGCTATGTTTGAAGAATCACCGCGCTGGCGACTATCGAACTCGCCGCCCCGGTTGATTCCCCCTACTTTTGCACCGATTGCTCTGTCCGCCCAGGACTACACTGTGTTGCTGACTCTGGCGACGGGGGGCAAGGGCGTCAGCCGTGAAACGATTGTTAGCGCGTTGGGGGGGAATTATCTGGAATACGATCAGCGCCGGCTTGACACCCAGATGCGCCGTTTGCGGCGTAAGGTCGAACAAGCCTGCGGCCTGCAACTTCCAGTGACCACGTTACGCGGCATCGGCTACCATTTTTACGATGAGATTGAAGTCTGCCGGTAATTTTTCCACGGCAGTTCGACAGTCATTTCCTAAGCATGTGTAGAGGAGGTTTTTAATTTGCTAGTTACTTTCCATTTGGAAACTTCCATTATTCAGTATCGAAGTTCCCGTTGAATGGATCGAGTTCTGCCTCACAGCATGTGTCATACAGCGTTTCAGCATAAATCAATGCAGGCATTCCTCGTTTTCATAGCAGTTTGCAGAAACGATCAGCCTGATTGTAATCACCGTGACCAAAGTAATCATCCATAATCACTCTGCAAAATGTTGATCAATCATCAATATTAGTGCGCAGTTCTTGAGCTATGCCTCCACCCTTTGCCATACCCCCGCCGTGAAAAAATATCCTTCCAGAGTAGTTGTATTTTTAATATTTTTCAGTTTGGTACTCTGATCGCACCGCCGATCCGAAATCGTCTTGTAACTGAAGCTTGAGGCGATCTCCGAGATAATTCCGCCTTGAGTACATCTCTCATTTCTCCCTTCTGTATCAAATAGATTCCCTAATGAAAGGTATTTGTCGCGTTGCTCAGGTTTGCTCAGACACTTTCGTCTCGGAAACTTTTATGATCTTAGAATGAAAATTCCAAAAATAGAGAATTAAGGTTCGCTGCTTCGCCATTCTAATCAGACGGCGCGGCTAGCGTCCGAACTAGGTAAGGGAGACGCCCACACTACCTAGCGCACACCAAGCTGCATTTAATAAGGCTTTTTTATCGATAAGTCTACTGCAGACATTCACTACGTCTGTAGAGTGGAAAAATTTGATCCAGATCAATAGTCATAATTAATGCGGCTGGATCGGATCACGGTTTATCGAGAACAAGGATGGCGTCATTCCGCTGCCAGGGATGCGCAAATGGCGTTACCAGCAACATTGCGTCCAGTCACTGAAAGTATGTATAAAAATGCAAGGCTTCAACGCTAGTGCAAATCAAGATTCACCGCGCTTGCCATATTTGAGGTTTCGATCTGAAGAGCTGTAACGAGTGCTTAATCAAAGGCTATCCAAAATGACTACCGACAACGTAACCAGTCCTGCCCCGCGCAAAGCCACGGATACGTTTGAGAGCCCGGCACTCCATCTCTCTGCAATTGACAGCAGCAATCTATCTCGTGACGGCGACAATCTGGTGGTCAAGTCATCCAGCGGTGCGATAACGGTCGTCGCCAACTTTTTCAACGACCCTGATGCCGTATTTAAGGTGCTAGGTTCGGCCACCGAATTCACAGCAGCAATGCTAGTTGAAAATTTTCCTGCTTTGCGATTGGCGCCAGCGGCAGGTCGGTCTTCAAGCGGTGCTGGCGGTGAAGATGATGGTACTGCCATCGTCGTGGCGCATATTCGGGAGGCAAGTAGCTCCGCAAAAATCATTCGTGGTGACAAGGAATTTTTGGCTAAGGTTGGCGATGCCATTCTCGAAGGCGATATTCTTGAGTGCGCCGACGGCACTGCTGTCAAAGTCGCATTCGTCCGCACCAACTCGCGGGCGGGAAGTGAAGAATTATCTGGCTTCACCGGTATGAATTTGCGGGTCCAGTTTGAAGCCAATATGACTGAAAAGGCAGGCGTTCAGGAATTGGTCATAACGTTAAACCTGCTTGCTGGCACCATCATCACCGAAAATTTGCAGAGTAATGGTCAAAACATCACCATTATTATGCCTGACAGCCAAGTGATTGCACGTGGCCAGGATGTTGCGATCAGTGTCAATGTCATCAGTGGCGAGACAACAGTACTGGCGCTCGGTGCCAGCAACTTCGCAAACGGGATCGATACAGGAATCTTCCTGCAACGAGCCGGCGTAGAGTACCGCATGTCGGTTGCAGGTGAAGGCCTCGTCCTAAAAGCAGGAGACGCTTCCGCCTTGGTTGTCGGATCGCTGTCGCCTGAACAGGTCGCCCCGATCACCAGTTTGATTCAAGTGAGCGGCATAAATATTGGTAATGTGGATGCTGCAAGTGCAGTCGGTAAGGTGACTACCTCCAATACCGTTGTTGGCACTACCGACGCAAGTTCGGTAGAGGGTTCCACTGGCGCTGTTGAAGGTACAATCGACACAGGTACGGCTGCAGGTTCTACTGAAGCCGGATCTATAGCCGGGATCGCCGACACTGGTGCTGTAACTGGCGGCAATGAGACGGGTACTGTAGCCGGCACCACCGATACGGGTTCTGCAGCAGGTGCCACGGACAGCGGTTCAGTAGCTGGCGGCAATGAGACAGGTACTGTCGTAGGTACTACCGACACTGGTGATGTAGCTGGCGGCAATGAGGCAAGTACTGTTGCAGGTGCTACCGATACTGGTGCCGTAGCTGGTGGCAATGAGACGGGTACTGTTGCAGGTGCTACCGACACTGGTGCTGTAGCTGGCGGCAATGAGGCAGGTACTGTTGCAGGTACCACGGAGAGTGGTTCGGTAGCAGGTTCCACGAATGCCGGTACTGGTGCCGGCACCATCGATGCGGGTACTGCAGCAGGTACCACGGAGAGCGGTTCGGTAGCAGGTTCCACCAATGCCGGTACTGGTGCCGGCACCATCGATGCGGGTACTGCAGCAGGTACTACGGACAGCGGTTCGGTAGCAGGCACCACGAATGCCGGTACTGTTGCCGGCACTACCGATGCGGGCACTGTAGCAGGTGCAACTAATACGGGTACTGTTTCCGGCACTACTACGACCGGTTCATTCTCCGGCACGAATGTGACTGGTTCAGTAAGCGGCGGCACTACAGGGACAGGTTCGGTTGCTGGCACCAATGCAACTGGCACAGTTGTCGGTAACGCTGCGACAGTTACTGCTGCCGACACTACCAATACTGGATCGATAGCTGGCGGCAGTAATGCAGGCAGTGTTACCGCCACTAATTCGACGGGTCCAGTCTCTGGAACCACTGATACCGGTACGGTTGCCGGCACTACCGAGACGGGTTTGGTCTCTGGCACCTCTGACACTGGTTCTGTTGCCGGTACCGCTAACTCGGGTTCATTCGCTGGCACCACTGCGAGCGCAAGTCTGCCGGGCACTACCAGTAGCAGTTCTACAACCGGTTCTTCCGGTCCGGTTTCTGGTACCACTGCACCGCTGACTGGTACGACCTCTTCTTTCTCAGATACGAGTTCTGCTTCCGGCACAACCTCGACTACGAGCGGAAGTCTGCCGGGCACTACCAGTAGCAGTTCTATAACCGGTTCTTCCGGGCCATTTTCTGGCACTACGGCACCGCTGACAACCTCAAATGATTCATTCTCGGCTATTCAGCCGTCATCCAGTTCCACTTCGGGTGCTTCAGGCTCTGGTACATCCGGTACTTCGACGTCCCCGTCAGCTTCAGATACTACTTCAAACGCCGGAGCAACTTGGTTGACAGGTGGCACTGAGAG
>JAKFBY010000105.1:0-5439 GCA_036677325.1 Paucimonas sp. | reverse complement strand
CTCGATTTCAAGAAACCGGTGCGCCCCGGCGAAACAATCACGGTATCGGTATCGGTCAAGGAAAAAAAAGAGCCTAAGCACGTCGTGATTTTCGACTGCCTGTGCACCAATGCAAAAGGCGACGTAGTCACCAGCGGCAGCGCTGTGGTGATCGCGCCGACCAGAAAAATACGGGTGCGCCGCCCCGAGCTGCCCGACATCGAGCTGCGTCATCATGAAGTCACGGTCTGATCGACTCCTTCACAACGCTCGTCTTGCGTGCTGCCCGACATCGGCGCCCGCCTGATCGACGCGATCGCAGGCCTGCATTGAAACCATGAGCGCGACCAAGGTCATCCTGGTACTGAACGCCGGCTCTTCCAGCCTGAAGTTTCGCATCTTTCACGCCTCGCCCGATCTGCCTCTGCTGGCCAGCGGCCGCATCACCGGCATCGGTACCCATGCAGAATTTTCGGTCGATGGCAAGCTGACCGACGCTTGCGCCACCGACCTGGACCAGGCGGCCGCCCTGCAGCAAATCCTGCGCTGGAGCGATCATCATGATCGGGACTGGCAGATCCAGGCGGTCGGCCACCGGATTGTCCATGGCGGCGAGCGATTCACCGCGCCGGTCGTTTTGACCGGTGCCGTGCTGGAGCAGCTCGCAACACTGGTGCGGCTGGCGCCACTGCATCAGCCGCATGCGTTATCAGCCGTAACGATACTGCGCGCGCTGCATCCACAGCTGCAACAGATCGGCTGTTTCGATACCGCCTTTCATGCCGGGCATGCGCCGCTCTTTCGGGAATACGCACTGCCACAATCGCTGCGCCAGCAGGGCGTGCGCCGTTACGGCTTTCATGGCTTGTCCTATGAATGGATCGCGCAGGTACTGCAAAGCCGTCATCCCGTACTGGCCAGGGGACGTGTAGTCGCCGCGCATCTGGGTAATGGCGCCAGCCTGTGTGCACTGCAGGCAGGCAAAAGCATTGACACCACGATGGGCATGACGGCGCTCGATGGCCTGCCGATGGGTAGCCGCTGCGGCAGCATCGACCCCGGCGCCCTGCTTTACATGATGCGTGAGCTGGGCATGAGCGCCGATGCACTGGACCATGTTCTGGCGCACGAGAGCGGGCTCAAGGGGCTGTCCGGGATCAGCAGCGACATGCGCACGCTGGCGTCGAGCAGCAGCCCGTCAGCGCGCTTTGCAATTGATTTCTTCAGCATGATGACGGCGCAGCATGTGGCACGCATGGCCGTGGCGCTGGGTGGCATCGATGCGCTGGTATTCACCGGCGGCATCGGCGAACATGACAGTGCGACACGCGCGGCGATCTGCCGCCATCTGGCATTCTTGCAGCCGTTCGAAGTGCTGGTGGTGCCAGCGGACGAGGAACGCATGATTGCCGGTCACTGCCTTACGCTGCTGTAGCGCGCTTAACTTAACAGCGCCTAACACAAGCCGCGTGCTTGCCTGACAGCCGGCCACCGTGCCCTGCCAGACGCTCTCAGGACCATGGCTCGCTCATCGCTGGCCGATGATTTCATTTCCCGGGCGCGCCATGCAAGCCCCGATCCGGCTACACCCGTATAGGGTCAATGTTGCAATATCTGGTGTAACGGTCTGACTTGCTGGGCAGTTGCGGCGACCGTGCTTGGCATGTGGTCGATCAATACGCCGACCATTTTGTCAGCAATGCGCAATATCATGATCTGATTGCCACCAAGTTCACCGGCGCCATCAAGATTGAGCAACACGCGCAAATCGACCACCAGCACCTCGACGCCATTCAGATTGATCGAGCCTTTGATGAAAGCCGGAGCATCGGCGATCGGGATGATCTTTTGATCTGTGTAAAGAATCTGCACTTTGCTGCTTTCGATCCCATATTCGTCGTCACCCATCTTGAATACGCAATAATCGACTGGATCTGAACCGCATCCACTGACGGCACTGGATTGGTTTGTGTTCGTGTTCATCATTTTCTCGCTATTACCATGCATAAAACAGGCGCCCATTTCCGGCGTTCCACTTGCCTGACCAGGAGGCGCGTGCGGACCACACATTAATATCAAGCTTCACGCCAATTGGGTATCACGTAAAAAGTGATGGTGCGTGTCGGGAATCTGGGACAATATCCGCTGTTGCCGCATAAAAACTGAGCGCCGTGCCCATGCAAAATAAAAATGCCCGTTTGTTAAAAAACTTGAGAAAAGGCGTTCCGTGGCTGATTTTCTTCCTGGGCTGCACCCTCAGTGCATGGGTGGCAATTTTTGTCGATCAGCAAATTGCCCGTGATGCGCGCAACACGTTCCAACAGCATGTGCTGGATTTTCAATCCGCGCTGGACCGGCATTTTGACAATTACGACAACATCCTGTTCGGCATCGCCGGCATGTACCAGATCACCCACCAGGTGAATCCGGAACAATTCTTTTTATTCGCCGAAAGCTTGAAGATCAAGGATGGGCACCAGGCATTAAGATCGATTAACTTTGCACGCCATGTCGACATCACCATGCCGAACCAGCTGCGCGAGGCGATGGCCGATGAGACCGACGGGGCCGTCATGCGTGCCGCAGCTGCCGCGCTCGCGAAGAATCGCGCTGAAATGATGGTTATCACGCGCATCTATCCGCCGAACTCGCCCGGATTTGGCACAGACATCATCAAGAATTTCGAAAAACATTTTACTGACCAGCCCACCGCACCCAGCTGGGTAAAACTACAAAAATACGAGCCCAATCAAGTCACCAGCACCGGTGTGCCGGTGTTTCGCCCGGGCCGGCCACTGGCCGGCCTGGCTGCACGGCTCGGCATCTTCAAAAAAGAAGTCAATGGCCAGTCCACGCTGCTTGGCACGGCCGGCATCGGTTTTGACTTGAAGGCATTTTTTGCGGAAGCGATACCGGCATCCCTGGCCAACCGGCTGCAATTCCAAATGGTCAATATTGGTCGCGCCAACGGCAAAATGCTGCCGCGGCCGGTGTTGGTTTTCAATAGTAACAATGGCCAGATTGGCGGCACGCCAGACAAGTTTGCGCCTTCCGGTCATCTGACGGCGGCATTCGACATTGTCTTTGGTGGCGCCTTGCTGCGCACCACGGTCAGCGAAGCACACAGCGATCTGGTGTCCAAGCGTGAAATGTCTTTACCCTTTGTCATTTTTGCCGCAGGCACCGTCTTGTTTAGCCTGCTGGCACTGCTGTCCCGCGACCTGCTTGGCCAGAACGCATTCTTGCAAAGCGCGGTGAAAAAGAAAAATGCCGATTTAGAGTTGGAATTGCAACAAAAATATGCTCTTGAATTAAAGCTTGAGCATAGCGCGGCCGAAGAAAGACGGCGCATTGGCAGAGAACTGCACGACGATCTTGGACAGCGGTTGACCGGTATCAGCTTGTCAGCCGCCGCCTTGGCGGCGCAGCTGCAAAAAGAGGCACCGATGCTGGCAGAGCGTGCTGATATGCTCGAACGTGAAACCAGTCATGCGATTGCCTGTGTGCGCAACCTGGCCCATGGCCTGATGCCGGTGCCAAGCGGCGCAGGAGGCTTGCGCGAGGCACTGGCCAATCTGGCGCAAGACGTGTCTTCCCTGACCCACATACGCTGTACCTTTGACTATGATGATCCGGTGACGATCGACGATGAAGATATCGCCACCAACTTGTACCGGATTGCCCAGGAAGCATTGACCAATGCCATCCGCCACGGCAAGGCATCCCGTGTTTCCATCCATCTCGACTATGTCGAAGGTAAAGGCGTCTTGAGTATTGCCGATGACGGGACCGGTTTTGATGCGGCGAATGTGCAACGCGGCGGAGGTGGTGGCAGCGGGTTGACGATCATGAAGTACCGGGCATCGGTCAGCGGCTATGTTTTATCAATTACATCCACGATCGGATACGGCACCATCCTCAAGGTTACCGAATGTTGAACAACAACGAACTGCAAAAAATCGATGTGCTGCTGGTTGACGACCACCCGATCGTACGGGTCGGCTTTGCAACCCTGCTGGCCCAACTGGGCCAGAACATGCAGTTTCATGAAGCCGAAGATGGACCGGCCGCGCTGGCATTGGCTGCCGAGCACCAGCCGACAATTGCGCTGGTCGACCTGTCACTGGCTGGCGTGCTGGAACTCAGTCTGATCAAGGCGCTGCATGCAGCTGCGCCCGGCATGCGGATCCTGGTCGTCTCGATGCATGACGAGCGCTTGTATGCCGAGCGTGCGCTGCATGCCGGCGCGCGCGGCTATGTGATGAAACACCATGCCGCAAAATTCATCGTCGAAGCCGTGCAAACGGTTTGCTCCGGACGCGTCTGGCTTTCCGAGGAGCTGCACAGAAACCTGGTCGAGCGCATCGTCGACCTGCCCGGTTCCGGCGGCGGCAATACGCTGGCATCACTTTCCGATCGCGAGCTGGAAGTATTTCGATTGATCGGGCTCGGATTGAAGAAAGCCGACATCGCATCGAAACTCAATCTGTCGCCCAACACGATCGAGACCTATCGCGTGAACCTGAAATCAAAGCTGGGCATCGCTTCCGGCGCCGAACTGCACCGGCTGGCTTTCCTGCGCTTCCAAAATGAAAATCCACCCGGATAAGCCGGCGTCGCCGACAAAGCAATCCCTGACGGATTGGTCAGCCATGCCGGCCAGATAAGGCGACGCCGATGCGGCCGGGCTGCCATCAGGCTGACGCCGCAGCATGCCGTGAGCCGGCGGCTGACGTCACGCTGTAGCGGTGACGCCCGCAACGAGCGCTACTCGGCGCGGTGACAGACGGCTTCCACCCGGTTGCCGAACGGATCAATCAAAAACGCCCCGAAATAGTGTTCGTGATAATGCGGGCGCAATCCCGGCGCACCATCGGATGCGCCGCCCTGTGCCAGCCCCGCGAAATAAAAAGCTTCAACCTGCGCTCTGCTGCCAGCCTTGAAGCACCAGTGACGCTTCGCATCGGCATTCGCCCCTGCCGATTCATAAACCGCCAGGCAAGAGTGGGAATCATCGATGCCGGTGCAGCGCACCCCATAGCCGAGCGCATCAATACGGTCATATACGATATCGACCCCAAGCGCGGCCATCACCGCATGGTAGAACGGGCGCGCGACGGCGATACTGGGGACGGAAATGGATACGTGGTCAAGTAACAGCATGGAATAGGCAAACCCTGGATGCGCCGTCACAGATCGCCGGCATCAAAAATAAGTGGATCAAGTTTTACAGGAACTGGCGCAGCAAAGCCCAGTAAGTTTCTGACGCGCCAATCGAATTATGGTCGGTGCCTGGCACCGTATCGACCGTTGCGCTCGATACCGGGAAAGCGGACACCAGTGCCATCGAATTTTCTCGGGGAATCAGTTCATCTTTTTCAGACAGAATCACCTGGGTCGGCATGGTGATTGTCTTTGCACGCATGTTGGAGGCGAATTTGTCTTGCAAAAGCAAGCCGA
>JAKFBY010000104.1:0-2088 GCA_036677325.1 Paucimonas sp. | reverse complement strand
GCGCGCGAAGATGTCGGAAGTGGTGTTGGCGGCCTCGGCTTGCCGCACGACGATCACCGAGATCTATCAATCGGCCGCCAGTGGTGGCACGCCGACCGCGAACGAGTGGGGCTGCGAATCCGCTTCGGCGACCTCGAAGTATGTTGCCAAAATCGCTACCGACGCGAATGGCCTGATCACGGTGACGGCGCAAGGCATTTCCGATGACGTCAACGGCAAGACTATTCAGTTGGCGCCTTTCAGCGATGCCGCTGGAGCTACCGCCATGTCCGCTGCAACCGACGTCGGCAAGGCTGTCGCGGTCTGGAAGTGCGGACCTGGCGCCACCGACCCCGTACCGTCGAAATACTTGCCGGGCTCCTGCCGCGGTACCTAATGCACGCTGTTGCCGTGCAAATCGAAACGCCCCGCGAGGGGCGTTTTTCATGGGACCGGCTGCTGGGACTGATCGGGCTCATGAGCCTGGGTGTCAGCTGGCTGATGCCCAATCACTATCTACCGTGGTATGCCTTCCATTCAGATGCAATGGCCTTCGTGGCCATATTCGCCTGGATGCTGACCTTGGGGGTGAATGGTTCGAAGGCAATTCTGGTTCCGCGCTTGTTCGTTCTCGTTATCGCGGCGATCGCCATCCCATGGTTTCAATTTGGCATCGGCCTTCTAGGATTCGCTGGCGAAGCCTGGCTCGCCAGCCTGTATCTCGGCGGATTTGCCGCAAGTATTTGCATCGGGTTTCATTGGGCACGTCAGCCCAAGGCCAACGATGTTCTGCTGCAGACCGTCGTCGCGGCGACGTTGATTGCAGGCCTCATTTCCACGGGGTTGTGTTTCTTCCAATGGCTCCTTCTGGAAGATTGGCTCGGCATCTTCATTGCCAATATTGGCAGGTCGGGGCGCCCGTTCGCCAACCTGGCACAGCCCAACTTGCTTGCCACCCTTCTGGTGATGAGCGTGGTGGCCTTAGCGTGGACATACGAGAGCCGTCGCATCGGTGGCTGGGGCCTGGCCTGTGGCGCGGCTTTTCTCACCGTGGGGCTTAGCTTCACCCAATCGCGAGCCGGTTACTTGAGCGCCGCGGCTGTTTGCCTTTGGTGGTGGCTCAAACACTCGGCGCTGGAAGCGCCTCGGCTGAACCGCGGCTGGGCGGCGATATGGATTTTGGTGTTGGCGATGTTCGCCGCCGTCCTCCCCCAGCTCAGTATCGCATTTGAACTTGCAGGTCACCGGCCGGTATCCCTTTTTGACAACAACGGCCGCTGGCTGATGTGGAAACAGATCATTTCCGGCATTTTCGAGTCGCCCTGGATTGGCTATGGGTGGGACCATACACCTGCCGCGCAGATGGCCGGCGCAATACATTTCCCCGGCTTTCTTGCTACCGGGTATGCACACAACATCGGCCTGGACGCCATGGCTTGGCTCGGAATACCGCTCGGCGTCGGCATCTGCGCGCTGGGAGCGTACTGGCTAATCAGCCGGGCTCGGAAAGTTTGCGGCCAGGTTCCCGTTTTTGCGTTTGCGCTGGCATTGCCGGTCTTTGTGCATAGCCTCTTCGAGTTCCCATTCGCCTACGCATTTTTTCTTTTGCCCGTTGGCATCATGATTGGCGTGGTGGAGGCGTTTCACCCCAAGGCAGGGGCAATGAGGATGTCGAGGCGTTGGATCCTCGCCTTGTCCCTGAGTCTGGGAGCATTGGGCTATCAAATCGCGAGGGAATATATTCCTGCCGAAGAGGATTTCCGATTCTTGCGCTTTGAAGCGATGCGCATGGGCTCCACGCCCCAGGGTCATTCGCGACCTGAATTCCTGATACTGTCGCAGATCGAGGCGCTACTCGATGTCGGTCGAACAAAGCCAATGTCGGGAATGAGCAGTGAGCAGATTGAGCGTATCCGGTTCGTGACGGTCAAGTATTCCTGGGCACCGCCAGCCCTTCTGTATGCGGCGGTGCTTGAGGCCAATGGTCTGCACGATCAAGCCGAGCACCAGATGCGAGTCATCGAGGGCATGTATGGCAAAGTCTATTACGCAGGCGCCGTGTCGCGGATTGAGGAATTGCGTAAGGAATGGCCGGATCGCGCAAGCGCT
>JAKFBY010000103.1:0-6161 GCA_036677325.1 Paucimonas sp. | reverse complement strand
GGCATACAGAGCGCCAACCAGGCTGCCGGCGCTGGTGCCGACCACGATATCAGGCACGATCCCTTGTGCTTCCAGCACTTTTATGACCCCAATATGGGCAAACCCGCGTGCCGCGCCGCCGCCCAGCGCCAGCCCGACCTTGACTGCACGCTGCGGCTTGGACACCGCCAAGGCCGGGATTGGCGACGCCGAATGCGGAGGCGCGGTCTTGGTGGCGCACCCGGTCAGCATCACCATCAGGGCAATGAAAAGAAATTGATACCGCAATGGATATTTAGGCATGGATGAGAAAGATGCAGGCTGTGAAGGTATGCACGACGGCGCGTGAAAAATGCATTTTCCCGGCAAAGCAGAAAGTCGCACTATTATTTAACAAGTTTTCATGCTCGCCGTTGCAATAGAAATTGGCAACTGGTGGGCGGCGTTTTAATCAACGGCATTTTCCCAATAGATGCTGTTTGCCGGAAATGCTGCCTTGAATATACTGCCCTGCTCCAGCGCCGATTCAATGCTCAGGCTGGCCTGGTGGCGCAACAATACATGCTTGACGATTGCCAGACCAAGCCCGGTGCCCTGGGTTTCCCGGGAACGGCTTTTGTCGACCCGATAAAACCGCTCCGTCAGGCGAGCAATGTGTTCCGGACGAATGCCGATACCAGTATCGCGCACCGTTAATTGCGGCCCGGCGTCGCTATTTTTCCAGACAATGTCAATGCGGCCTTGCTCCGGAGTATAGCGGATCGCATTGATCACCAGATTGGTAAAAGCGCTACGCAACTCTTCCGTATTGCCTTTGATATCAGGACCTTCCACCAGCAGTGAGATCGTGTGCTTGCCGGACGATAGCGCGTTGGCTTCCAGCACAATCTGCTCCAGCAGTGCACGCACATGCACTTTCTCGGCACGCAGCGGAAAATCAATCGATTCGAGCCGGGTCAGGGTGAGCATGTCTTCAACCAGATTTTGCATGCGCTGGCCCTGTTCGCTCATCAGCTTCAGATGCGCCATTCTGGTGGTCTGTTCGAGATTCGGTTGGCTGCAGGCAATTTCCAGAAAACCATTAATGACGGTCAGCGGGGTACGCAATTCATGCGAGGCGTTGGCAATGAAGTCGCGCCGCATCATGTCGATCCGCTCCGACCTGGTGGCATCGTGGGTCACCAGAATCTGGCGGCGATTTTCAAACGGAATAATATGCACTACCAGCTTGCGGTCCCGCAGGCTTAACGATAATGGCTGATCATAGCGCCCCAGAATGATGTAATCCATGAAGTCGGGATGGCGGATCAGGTTGGTCACCCGCATGCCCCGGTCGCGATCAAGGTCGAGGCCAAGGTGCGCTTGCGCGACCGGATTGCACCATTCCAGAAACAGAACATCATCCATGATTACCACGCCGTCCGGTAGCAAGCTCATCGCCTGGCGAAAACGGGCCAGCCACTCAGTCAACTCCGCCTGGTTGCGCTCATCGTCGCGCCGCAGCTTGTAGAGCTTGGCAAAAATATCGGTCCAGGCTCCCCAGCCGTCAGGCATGCGCTCACTTTGCGGCCGGTCTAGCCAATTGCTCAATCGATAAAGATAGTGCAGTTGCAGGATCACCAAGCCGCTGACTATCACTAGCGAAGTCAGCAAGGCAGCGGTCTGCCCGAAAAACATCCAGACCAGGCCGGCGCCGCACAGCACCAGCAACAGGCGCAATGCCGCCGGCACCCAAAACAGCAGTTGTGGATTCATAGGGGATGATGGAAACGCAAACTCAGATCAACGCCATGCATTCGATAATGCAGGCACGTATATTGTCGCATGCCGTCATTTTTCAGACAGCATATAACCGACACTGCGTACGGTCTTGATCAGCGCCTCTGCATCCTTCAATGCCTTGCGCAGGCGCAGCACGTGCACATCCACGGTGCGCTCCTCGATCATGACATGATCGCCCCAAACCTTGTCGAGCAGCTGGCTACGCGAAAATACCCGTTCCGGATGAGCCAGGAAAAATTTCAGCAACTTGAACTCGGCATGGCCGATATCGATTTTCTGTCCATGCAGGCTGACGCTGCAGCTGACCGGGTCAAGTTCGACCGCGCCCGCCGCCATCAGGTTTTGGGCATGCTCGGGACTCTTGCGCCGCAACAGCGCCTTGATGCGCGCCGTCAGTTCGCGCGGCGAAAAAGGTTTGGTAATGTAGTCATCAGCGCCATGATCGAGGCCAGCGATCTTGTCTTCTTCCATGCTTTTTGCAGTCAGCATGATGACCGGCAGGCCCTGCAGCTGGCGATCGGCGCGAATCCGCGACAGCAGGCGCAGCCCTGCCTGGTCAGGCAGCATCCAGTCCAGCAAAATCAGCTGGGGCGACCGGCGCTGCAGGAATTCCCAGGCATCTGCCACGGTATTGACTGCAAGCGCATTCCAACCCGCTTCCCTCAGGGTAAAGCTGACCAGTTCAACAATTGCCGGCTCGTCTTCAACAATCAAAATCGTGGTTTTATCTGCCGCCATGATTCGGTCACTGATCCCGTTTGGTCGCGACGTAATCGGTATGGCGAATATCCTTGCCTTCGACTACATAGATCACATACTCGGCGATATTTTTTGCATGGTCGCCGATACGTTCAATGGCCTTGGCAACCCACAAGGTATCGAGCGCTGCAGATATGGTGCGCGGATCTTCCATCATGAAGGTGATCAGGGTGCGCATGACCCCGCGGAATTCCTGATCGATCACGGCATCCTGTGCAATCAGCGTCAACGCCTGTTTCTCATCCAGCCGGGCAAAGGCATCGAGTGCATCGTGCAGCATATCCCGGGCGCTGCCGGCAATCACACGGACATTCTCAAACTGATTGATGATGCTGGCACCGCGCGCCAGCGTATTTTCCGTCATCCGGGCGATCTTGGTTGCTTCGTCGCCAATCCGCTCCAGATCGGTGATGACCTTGATGGTGGCCATCACGGTGCGCAAATCGTTCGCTGCCGGCTGGCGCTTGACGATCAAATGGCTGCAGGTATCATCCAGCGAGACCTCCAGCCGGTTCACCTGTTCATCGCTTTTGATCACTTGCCGAGCCAGCTCGGCGTTACCGGTACGAAAACTCTCCATCGCATCATGGAACTGGTTTTCTACCATGCCACCCATCTGCAATACCTTGGAACGGATCGCTTCCAGGTCCATATCGTACTGTTTTGAAGAATGTTCGCCGATCATCTGCATCCTCTAATTTTGCGTAATTTTCATACTACGTCCAGGCCAAGCTGACGGACTAGCCGAAACGGCCCGTGATGTAGTCCTGGGTTTCTTTCTTTGCCGGATTCATGAAAATCTGATCCGTCTCGCCAAATTCAACCAGTTCGCCAAGATACATATAAGCAGTATAGTCGGAGCAACGCGCCGCCTGCTGCATGTTATGGGTGACAATGGTAATCGTGTAGTCTTGCTTCAATTCGCTGATCAATTCCTCGATTTTAGCTGTGGAAATCGGGTCCAGCGCCGAGGTTGGTTCATCGAGCAACAGGACATCGGGCTTGACTGCAACACCGCGCGCGATGCAAAGCCGCTGCTGCTGGCCGCCCGACAAGCTCAATCCGCTCTTGTTGAGTTTATCCTTGACCTCGCCCCACAACGCCGCCTTTTTTAGCGCCCACTCGACCCGCTCATCCATTTGACCTCTTGGCAGATTTTCGTACAGGCGCACCCCGAATGCGATATTTTCATAGACGGACATCGGAAACGGCGTCGGTTTTTGAAACACCATGCCGACCTTGGCGCGCAACATGTTGACGTCCTGTCCCGGCGCAAGAATGTTGCGGCCGGCGTACATGATTTTGCCTTCGGCGCGCTGTCCAGGATACAGGTCGTACATGCGATTCAAGGTACGCAGCAGGGTCGACTTGCCACAGCCAGACGGACCGATAAAGGCGGTCACCTTTTTCTCGTGAATATCGAGATTGACGTTTTTCAATCCCTGAAAACTGCCATAAAAGAAATTCAGATCTGAAATCTCGATCGTGGTTCTTTTTGCGTCAGAGGTGTCGGCTAAAAGGGTCATATCGCTTTTTTCACATTAAATTATCTTGGTGTCGGCTGTCTGGATAGAATGCGCGACAGGATATTCAAGGCCAGCACGCTAAACGTGATCAGCAAGGCGCCGCCCCAGGCCAGCGAGCGCCAGTTGTCATAGGGGCTCATCGCGAATTGATAGATCACCACCGGCAGATTGGCCATCGGGGCATTCATGTCTGCACTAAAGAACTGATTGTTCAGCGCGGTAAATAATAGCGGTGCCGTTTCGCCGGAAATCCTGGCGATTGCCAGCAATATCCCGGTAATCACGCCAGCCTTGACGGCACGCAGTCGCACCATAGTGGCCACTTTCCACCGTGGCGCACCCAATGCAAAGGCTGCTTCGCGCAAGCTGTTGGGCACCAGTTTGAGCATATTATCGGTGGTACGCACGACCACCGGGATGGCAATCAGCGAGATCGCAAAGGTCCCGGCCCAGCCGGAAAAATGTTTGACCTGGGCGACATAGATGGCATAAACGAACAGCCCGATGACGATTGACGGCGCCGACAGCATGATATCGGTAACAAACCGCGTAAGCTGGGCGAACCAGCTCTCCTCGCCATATTCGGCCAGGTAGATTCCAGCCAGAATACCGACCGGCGTACTGATCAGGGTTGCCGCGCCGACCATCAACAGGCTGCCGACAATGGCGTTGAGCAAGCCGCCGCCATCACTGTCGGGCGACGGCGTGGTCATCGTAAACAAGTCCAGGCTGATGGCGCCAAAGCCCTTGATCAGCAAAGTCGCCAGGATCCAGAGCAGGAAGGACAAGCCGACCATCATGGCAAGAAACGACAGGCTGATGCCGATGCGATGCCACCACAAGCGCCTGCGATATACCGGGTTGACGGGAGTGGTCATGACTTTGTCCCTTCCTTGCGCGACATGCTGATCAGCATAATTTTTGCGGCTGACAAGACAATAAAGGTGATGACGAACAGGATCAAGCCGAGCGCAAACAGCGAGGATACATGCAGGGTTGACTCTGCTTCGGCGAATTCATTGGCCAGCGTCGAGGCAATGCTATTGCCCGGCGCAAACAGCGACCAGGATAATTTATGCGCGTTGCCGATCACAAAGGTGACAGCCATGGTCTCGCCCAGTGCACGGCCCAGTCCCAGCATCACGCCGCCAACCACGCCATTTTTTGTATACGGCAAAACCACCTTGCGCACGACCTCCCACTTGGTACAGCCCAGTCCATAGGCCGATTCCTTCAGCACGGTCGGCACGACTTCGAAGACATCGCGCATCACCGACGATATGAATGGAATGATCATCACAGCAAGGATCACGCCGGCGGCCAGAATGCCCATACCCATCATCGGTCCCTTGAACAACTGGCCAACCACCGGTAACTGGCCAAGTGTCTTGGCGAGCAAAGGCTGCACATGGTCGGCAAACAGCGGTGCGAAGATGAACAGGCCCCACATGCCGTAAATGATGCTGGGCACACCGGCCAGCAGCTCGACCGCCGTTCCCAGCGGCCGCTTGAGCCAGGCGGGACAGATCTCGGTCAGAAACAAGGCAATTCCGAAACTAAGGGGAAACGCAATCAGCAAGGCGATCAACGACGTAGCCAGCGTGCCGACGATGGCGATCAATGCGCCATACTTGTCATTGACCGGGTCCCATTCGACCGTGGTGACGAACCCCAGGCCAAATTCGCTGAATGCCGGCCAGGCGCCGATGACGAGCGATACAATAATGCCGACCAAAACCAGCAGCACGCACAGCGCAAATCCAAGCGTGATTTTATGAAATAAAAAATCCTGCAGCCGCTGCTTGCGCATTGCGCCGGCAATTAGTGCAAGGCTTGGCGTGGCGTGACTTGACTCTGTTGTGGACATTGCGATTGAGGTAGGGGAGGCAGCCATGAATTATGTCCTCAAGCCCGTCGGCCGGCTGGCGGGCAGCAAGGTATTGCACCCCCGCCGATACAGTCCGTGCCGATCAGACATTGCGCGAAAATCATTACCAGACACTCTTGCCGGCGGCATCTTTCAACTGCGCCTTCCAGGCATCCTGCACCTGCGTGATCACCGCGGCCGGCATCGGCACGTAATCAAGCTCGGTGGCCATCGCCGCCCCATTCCGG
>JAKFBY010000102.1:0-50904 GCA_036677325.1 Paucimonas sp. | reverse complement strand
TTGCTCGGACTTTCCCTGAATGCGCACCAATGAGGACATCATGAGCACAGCAGAACTTCCGATTACAAAAACCACGAAAATGCCGATGGTCTCGAAGTCCAGGACCGACTGGATTCCGCTGGCGCTGGCGCCGGTGATGGCGCTGGTGGCGTTGCCGTTCATTGGCTCGACGTCGACCTGGCTGACCCTGACCCTGGCCGGACTGGCCATGGGCATGATCATCTTCATCATCGCCTCCGGCCTGACGCTGATCTTCGGCCTGATGGATGTGTTGCACTTCGGCCATGGCCTGTTCATCGCGATTGGCGCCTATGTCGCGTGGACGGTCTTTAATCTTGTTCCCACGGAGTGGCTGACTGCCGACAACCTGGCCATGAATATCATCGCTATTCTGATTGCGATGCTGGGCGCGATGCTGGCGGCCGGTGCGGTCGGCTGGGTGTTCGAGCGGGTGCTGGTGCGCCGCGTGTATGGCTTGAATTTGATGCAGATCCTGATCACGATGGGCGGCCTCGTGATCGGCGAACAATTGATCATGGTGATCTGGGGGCCGGAAATGAAGCCGATGATGATGCCGACTACATTGAACGGTTCGGTGATCGTGATGGAAGCGGCGATTGAAAAATACCGCTTGTTTGCGGTGGTGATCGGCTTGATCGTCTTTGGCGCGATCATGCTGGTGCTGAACCGCACCAAGCTGGGCCTGCTGATCCGCGCCGGCGTGCAGGACCGCGAAATGGTCGAGTGCATGGGTTACCGGATCAATACGCTGTTTGTCGGCGTATTTGTGGCCGGATGCGCGCTGGCCGGGCTGGGCGGCGTAATGTGGGGCCTGTATCAGGCCAGCATCACGGCCCAGATGGGCGCGTCGATTAATGTCCTGTTATTCATTGTCATTATTATCGGCGGCATGGGCTCGGCTGGCGGCTCGTTTCTCGGTGCGCTGCTGGTCGGCTTGCTGGCCAACTATGCCGGCTACCTGATCCCCAAACTCAACCTGGTCTCGACGATTTTGCTGATGGTCGCCATCCTGGTCTGGCGCCCCAGCGGCCTCTACAAGGTCATGAACAAATAAACCGTGTCTCCTTGTTCCGGCTTCCCGTATCTGCGCGTGGCAGCCGGAATTTTTTTCAGGTTGATTGCTATTCCGTTTGTCGTCAAACCATCTATCAATGGAGACGGTTTCAATGAAAAAAATTCTATCAAGTGCGTCGTTTTTCGCGCTTGCCTTGCCCTTGTCCGTATGCGCAGCCCCGGACGAGGAGGCGCTGGGCAAGACACATGCTTACCCGACCGGCACGATCAGGAACTACTGGTTCGATGATGCGGTGCGAGTTGGGTCGGCTTCGAACAGGAATCAGATCGTTCAGCCGCGCAGTTCGGCACTTATTTTCACAGCTGTTTTTTAGGAAGCTCATCATGATTTCACGTCTCTTATCCAACGACTTGCCGCGCAGCCGCGTGCTGAGCGTCATCCTGCTCGTCATCTTCATCGGCCTGGCCCTGGCACCGTTCCTGTTCCAGACTTCCCGGGCCCTGAACGTCGCCGCCAAGATCTCGATCTTCATCGTGCTGGTGGCCAGCTTCGATCTGCTGCTCGGCTATACCGGCATCTTCTCGTTTGCCCACACCATGTTCTTCGGCATCGGCGCCTACGGCATCGCAGTCGCCAGCACCCGCATGGGTCCAGGCTGGGACAGCATCCTGATCGGCACCGGCGGCGCGCTGGCACTGTCCCTCGTGCTCTCTCTTGTCATCGGCCTGATGTCCTTGCGGGTGAAGGCGATCTTCTATGCAATGATCACGCTGGCGGTATCCTCGGCATTCCTGACCTTGGCCTCGCAAATGTCGGAAATCACCGGTGGCGAAGATGGCTTGAATTTCCGCCTGCCGGAAATGTTCTCGCCCGGCTACACGCTGATCGAGGAACCGATCCTGGGCGTGCTCATCAATGGCAAGATCCTGACCTATTACCTGGTGTTCGGGATTGCCGTGGTGCTGTTCTTGCTGATGCTGCGCATCGTCAATTCGCCATTCGGCCGGGTATTGCAGGCGATTCGCGAAAACGATTTCCGGGCTGAAGCGATCGGTTACCGGATCGTGGTATTTCGCATCTGGTCCAATATCCTGGCGGCGCTGTTTGCGACGCTGGCCGGATGTTTGCTGGCATTGTGGCTGCGCTATAACAGTCCGGATACCTCGCTGTCATTCGTGATCATGGTGGAAATCCTGCTGATCGTGGTGATTGGCGGCATGAGTACGCTGTACGGCGCGGTGGCCGGCACCACCATTTTCCTGCTGGCGGAAAGCTACCTGCAGGAATTGTTCCGCATGGCGTCTTCTGCCACCGAAAGCATTCCGATGCTGTCGGCATTGCTGTCGCCGGACCGCTGGCTGCTGTGGCTCGGGGTGCTGTATGTGTTGTCGGTGTATTTCCTGCCAATGGGTATTGTCGGCAAATTGCGGCTGCGTGCGTTGCACAAGGCAAAGTAAGGCGCCAAATAAGCAACGGACGTCCATCAGCGCTGCCTTCAGGCACTTCAAGCAATGCAAAAAAGGGGGCCGCAAGCACCCTTTTCTGCACTTTCCGTAATCAGTGCTGCGCTATCGCCGGCAGCTTGCCAGGACAGCGCAAGCCAGCGATATTGGCATTCGCCACCAGCTGGACCAGTGCCGGCGCCTTGTTATAGTCGTCATGCTGGAAGCGATCGATGGTGGTGATCGTTGTCGCATGGGCTTCGATCTGTGCATAGTGGCGCCGGGTTGCCGAGCGCGCCGGCAATGCCACCCGGTCGGCATTGCCGACATACAGATGCAGGCTGCCATTAGGTGGCAGCGGCTGCGCCAGGCTGGCGAGATAATCGCTGCCGGGCCGCAGTTCCTTTGCCATCGGATAACCAAATGCCTTGCTGATCGCGATCGACCCCGGCACGCCCAGGGTAAACCTGAGGATGGCAAAGCCGCCCCAGGGTGTGCCAAATGCATGCAGATTCAATGCGCTGAACGCAGGCGCCTGGCCATTGCGCGCCATTTCATCGATCGCGCCCTTGGCCACCAGCCCACCGATGCTGTGGGCCAGAATCAACACGTCGGTGATGCCCGCCTGCCGCAACCGGCCCAGGTCGTGCGCCAGCGACCTGGCCGAATCCGACAGCATCATCGACCGGTAATCATGATCCCAACCAAGCACCACCCGATCCGGTCCGGTCAGCGCAGTGATCCAGTTATCGAAATAATGATAATTGTCATGAATGCCGCCAACCAGCAGCACCGCCCGGGTCACCTGGCTACTTTCCTTCAGGATATGCAAGCGGCCGGGCACGCTGGCTGATTTTCTGAAAAGACTGCGCATCGACTGGGCAGCCGGCAATCGCGATGACGGCTTGCCTGGTTCGACACAGTGCGGCGGCCCTGTGCGCTGCTGCCGGGTTGCGAATTGTGCTGCCATGTGCGCCACCACCTGTGTTGGCGCCACCTGCGGCGCGCCGCCCTCGATACAGGTCGGGCATGGCGCCAAACTCGCACACCCGGCCAGCGCCCAAACCAGTACTGCCAGCGAAACAGCAGCATGGCGCTTTGTTGATTGGCTCATCGGTGTCTGCCCGGTTGGTCCTGAAAAGCCTGGGGGATAAATTGCGGCTTGGTGCGTGGCTGGCTGCACCTGCCTGAATCGCTGCTTTAGTGTGCGATGACAAACGGCTTGGCATTTTGTGCGGACGCAATCTCCACCGGATGAATAGCATCAGGCCGACGCGATTGCATCGGTATTACTGTCAGCTACTGTCCGATCAATGGAAACCAGCAACGACTGGGCTCTTGGTTGCAATGTAACTGCAACTGATGCCGGGAAGTTTCCAATAAACATGAATGCAACGAGATCGATTCGCTGGGTGCTACCGGTTAATGACGATTGACAGCAGTTGATCGCGGTTGCGAGAAATCGCTACAGATGCTGTGCGCGACAACGGCTGGCATGCGATGCAGACTGTCTGACAGCGGATTTCTCGACGAATGACTGATCGCAAATAAATGCATCGTCAATTGATGCCTTGGGAACAAATGGCAGTCTCGCCAGCTCTTTCTCATGTATCCCCGGGTAATGAAGCAAGCGATGGAGGCAAGCGATGATGGAAAAAAAGCCAGCTGAACAACCGAAGCGTGCAACACAGGATCAATTGGTCGATCGCCTGGCACCGATGCCGCGCCTGTCGCATCTTGAAATCGATCGCCAGCTTGGCCGCCACCTAGTCGAGGCGCAACGCAAGGAGCGGCAGCGGCGCACCATCAAGTAAGCTGCTCAGGCAAGGACAGCTCACTTGATGGCGTCGTTCAGGCGGCCGATAAGCATAGGCCATACGCATGACCTATGCCGGTCTGCCGTCTGCCGCCATCAACCATCATGCCGGTCGTAATTGGCTTACCGCCGACCGGCCCAGACACAGCCTGGTTTCAGCCAATGGCCGCAAACGACGGTAGCCTGATGTGCGTGGCTCGGTGCTCCAGCCACCACTTCATTGCTTGCATTTCTTCGGTCAGTCGTGTAGTGCCGCCTTGGCCGCCTCTTCTGGCGTCAACCCGTCATAAAACTGATCCATGAACCATTCGATCTGTTCTTCGATATGCTCTTGCGCCTGATCCAGCGTGGCGCCGCCGGCCACCAGGAATTTTTCCACCTCGATGCACCATTGAATCAAGGCAACCGTTTCCGGGTCTTGTTCATGATCGGACTTCTTTGCCATGGTCATTATTCCTTCAAGGTTAATTGCGCTGGGTCGTTGTATCGTTGCATTGACAGCATAAGCCAATCGGCTGCTGTTTGCCATGATGCCAGTGTAGCCGGGCAAGATAATCTGCCCAGTCAAACTGGCATCGACTTGCCTCGCCATACGGGCAACTACATACAATCTGTGTATCCGGCTGATGTCATCATCGGCCTATCGGCGCATTCATCCGTTCTGCCATCCCGTGTACAATTTTACGTGCATAAAAAGGTCGCTTGCTGCATCAGGCGGATGCGCCGAGTCTGGTTTTGCACCTAGCCGGCCCTGCCACATCGAATCATCACAAAATTTTTTACTGGATAGGAAAACATGACTGCTGAACATCCCGGCTTCCCGCAGGTGCTGGCATTTGACGTGTTCGGCACGGTAGTCGACTGGCATGCAAGCATCGTGCGTGAAGTCGCATCAATGGATCTGGATGTCGATGCCGATGCCTTTGCGCTGGCCTGGCGCGCCGGTTACCAGCCGGCGATGGCGCGCGTGATGTCGGGAGAACTCGGCTGGACCCGGATCGATGACTTGCACCGGATGATACTCGATGACATTTTGGCGCAATTCGATGTCACCCATTTGAACCAACAGCTAAAACGCCAGTTGAACAGGATTTGGCACCGGCTGGATCCCTGGCCGGACAGCGTCGCCGGCCTCGCGCGGCTCAAGTCGCGCTTCATGCTGTGCACACTTTCGAACGGCAATATCAGTTTACTGGCCAACATGGCCAAACATGCGGGCTTGCCATGGGATTGCATCCTGTCGGCCGAATTATTCAAGAAATACAAGCCGGATCCGGCAACCTATCTGGGCGTGGCACAGGTCTTCGATCTGGCGCCGCAGCAGGTGATGATGGTCGCCGCCCACCAGGATGACCTGGCTGCGGCCCGGGCCTGCGGATTGCAAACCGCCTATATCGAGCGCCCCTATGAATTCGGCGCGGCGCAACGCAAAGATGTATCGCCCAACCCGAGCAATACGCTGCATGCGGCCAGCCTGATCGATCTGGCGGCCCAACTCGGCTGCTAGAGTCGCCACCGGCGAGCTGAAAATGATAGGGAATCAAGCAATCCCCGTCTGTCGCCATCCATAGTTCAGTACAATCGTGCTTTACTGACTTTCCCGACAACCCGCGCCTGCGCGCATGCAACCATCACGCCCCGCATGGACAACCTCATTCAGTGGAAATTCCTTCTGCACGACATTCGGGTGCTGGCGCAGACCGAGATGGGCCGTCTGGTCGCGACCTTGATCGCGCTGTTCATTACCATCTTGCTGGTCAAGCTGATCCAGCGCCAGGCACGGGTCAAGACCGGTTCGATTCTGGAAATTTCGCGCCGCCGCAGCAACTTCGTGCTGCTGAAGAACCTGGTATTGCTGGCGGCGCTGATCGTCATCAGTACCATCTGGGCATCGAAGATTGCCGGCGCTGCACTATCGCTGGCAGCGGTCGCCGGCGCCATGCTCATCGTCAGCAAGGAATTCTTGAGCAACCTGCTCGGCACGGCGTTTCTGACCGTATCGCGGCTATACCGGATCGGCGACTTTATCGAACTCGACGGCATTTCGGGGCGGGTCATCGATACCGACCTGCTGTCGACTACGCTGTCGGAAACCCAGGAAGGCAGCCAGCTCACCAGCCGTACCGTCACGCTGCCGCATTCACTGATGCTGACCAAACCGGTGCGCAACCTGACTGCCACCGGCATGTATGTGGTGCATTTGCTCAAGGTGGTGGCAGAACCATCGGAAGATCTGATTGCGCTGGAAGCAGCGCTATTGAAAGCGGCATTCGATATCTGTGCGCCGTGGCTGTCGGAAGCCGACGCCCACCTGCAGAGAATCGAGTCACGCGATCTGGTGGATTTGCCGTCGGCTGAACCGAAGGTGATTTTACAGCTCAACAATGTCAGGGAAGCCACGCTGTCACTGCGCTACACCTGCCGCCCGAACGAGCGGGTCAAGGTCGAGCAGGCCATCCTGCGGCACTATCTGGCACAGCGTACCGCCAGCCGTCCGGCTGCGCTCTTGGCCGCCGAGCAGGACCGCCTGGACGGCGTCTAGCCTGCGCGAGAACTGGAGACCTTGTTTTTGAAGTACGCCGGCGCGACCGGGCAGCATGATGTCGCAGCGTGCCGATGCATTAAATTCTCTGCAACGGGTCAGGCCGGGACCGTGATTGCCGCAACCAAAACCGGCTGCTATTTGCCAAACAGGCGTCGCAACAAACCGGTCTTGCCGCCCGGCGCCGCATCCGGCACGCCGGCAGCTTCAAGCAGGAATTTTTCCAGCCCGCGGATGCATGCCATATCCGCGGTCAGCTTATGCTTGCCGGCGGCAATGCGCAGCGCTTGCTCGCGCCGCAGCGCCCCATCGTTGCCAAGTCGCACCGCCATCTCGACATACTGATCGGGGTCGGCGGCGACCACATCGGCCATCTCCATCATCGTTAGCATGGCCAGTGTATGGCGGCCGCGCATCAGTTCGCCCGCCATCGAGACGACCGGCAAATTGCACTGAATGGCTTCCATCGTCGAATTGCATCCTGACCAGCCGATGCTGTCGAGGAAGATATCGGCAACCCGGGTCAAGCCATGGTATTGCTGCTGGTTCAGGTGGCGACTGATCACGACATAATCATCGCAGCGCAAGCCATAGTCATCGAACGCGCGCACCAGCCGCTGGCGGAATTGTTCGGTCAGCCATGGCGAATCCGGATAGTCGAGAAAGACGAACTGGCTGCCGTGCACCTGGCTGGCAATGCGCGCAAAAACGGTATCGAACTGCGGCAGATACTTGAATAGCGACTGGGCGCAGAAATACACGGTTTTGGCGGCATCCAGGCCAAAATAATCGCGCGCATAGTCGTCTGCGACAGGCTGCGCCGGCGCGACATGAATCGACAGGTTCGGCAGGCGCACCAGCTTTTCCGAATAATGCGCGTCGGCGCCGGGCGGCTCCATCAGCTCGCTGCTCAGATAGTAATCGATGCTCGGCATGCCGGATGTGTCCGGATGGCCCCAGGACGCGCATTGCACCGGCGCCAGCCGCAATGCCGCCAGGCGCACTGTCATCGGGTCCATGCCGATTTCCGGATAGATCAATACATCGAGCTCATCGGCGCGGATTGCCTGCAGCATGTGCTCGAACTGCGTGCTGGCATAAAATTTCTTGCATGCCCGCTTCGCATGGTCGGTAGCGTCATCCATCCGTGCCGGCTGGCCGGTGTAATAGCCGAACAGTGCAAAGCGGGTGGGGTCGAGATGGTCGATCCAGCCCTTGATCGGCATCTTCCAGTTGGAATGATGATAGAAAAATCCGGAGACGAAGCCGACCCGCAGCGGCAATTTCGCGACTCTGCCGCGCTCGGCGATGGCGGCAACTGCGGCGCCGGCCGCCGGGTACCTGGCAGCCTGGATTCTGCACACCAGTTCGCCATAGGCCGACTGCAATGCCCGGTCGTTCATGCCCTGGTAAGCCAGGTAAAACGGCTGGACCGTGCCAATCGCCGCGGCGGCTGCCGCAATTTCTTGCTGGGACTGCAATCGCAGCTCGGCGCGCAGCTGGTCAAGCGCGGCCTGATAATCGGCGCGCCGCACCGCTACCTGGTCGGCAGTGGCGTGGATGATCGGGATGCGCGCAATGCAGCCGGCCCAGCGCGCGGCGGCAAAGTCCGGTTTCAAAACAATGGCGCGCGCAAAACTCGCCAGGCAATCGTCGAGCTGTCCCTGCAGGCGCAATGCATGACCCAGGTTGTAATGGGCTTCGGCAAATTCCGGCCGCAATGTCAGCGCCTGCCGCAAACCCGCAACCGCGTCGGCCAGCCGGCCCTGGTGCAGACGGATGGTGGCCAGCGCATACTGCGCTTCCGGCAGTTTTGGGTCGATTTTGATCGCTTCTTCGGTGCTGGCGATGGCGGCGTCGATGTCGCCGGTTTCACGCTCTACCTCTGCCAGGTTGAGCAAGGTTGCGGCATCGTCGGCGCGCAGCTGCAATGCGGTGCGATACGATTGCAGTGCCTGCTGAAAACGCTGCTGATCCTTGCAGGCAGTGCCCAGCCCGGCGTGGGCATCGGCCAGCATGTCATCGATTTCCAGCGCCAGCTTGAACTGCTGCTCCGCTTCGGCGGGATTGCCCGCTTCCAGCAATACATTGCCCAGCCCCACCATCGCCGGCGCAAAATCAGGGTCACTGTCGAGCGCCCGCTGATAAGACTGCTGTGCCTGCGCCAAGTCGCCGGCACGGTGCCGCAGGTTGCCCAGGTTGTAATGCGCCGGCGGGAAATGCAAATCGAGTTCGAGCACGCGCTGAAACGCTGCCTGCGCCGCCTGGTCCTGCCCGATTTCGGACAGGATATTACCGAGATTATTGTGCAGCATGGCGGCGCCGGGCTTGATGTCGATTGCCTGGCGGATCCTCGCCAGGCCGAGCTCGGTATTGCCGGACTGATGTGCGACCAAGCCTGACAGATGCAGCGCATCGGCATGATGGGCATCACGCTTGAGCACATCGGCGTACAGCGCGTCGGCTTGCCCCAGTCGCCCGGCATTATGATGGGCGATGGCGGACGCCATCGTGCGCTTGATCTCCTCTGCTTGCGCAGCGCTGGTGTCGGACATGCTGGTCTCCTTGCCGTGCGCGGTGCTGTGTGCTGGACGCCGTGCCGGTGATATTTTAATATTTTTTTATTGCCTGATTTATTGTTTGCTACAGGCTGGCCATTAGCCTACACCAGGTAGCCGCCGGCGCCAATAGCATGGCGCACACGCTGCAAATGCTGCAACAACAGATCGCATTTTTCCCGGCGCATGTCCGGCGCGGCATCCGCAAATGCGACGAAAAACCGACAGGCGCCAAATTAAATGGCTGCGGCAAATGCGGAAAATGCTAAATTAGTAAAAAAAATCCAATAAGGGGAGCCTGATCATGCCTATCGTCGCCGGTCTTGTATTGCTGATCCAGTTCAGCTTTGTCTACCATGCACTCAAACATGGCCGTCCCTACTGGTGGATCTTCATCATCATGGGCTTTCCGGTCATGGGCTGCGTGATCTATTATTTTATTGAAGTTTTTCCCGGATCGCGCGAGCATCGCAGCGCGCACCACACTGCGCGCAAGCTGGTCAAGGCCCTGCAGCCGGATGCCGACCTCAAGCGTCGCGCCGAAGAACTGGAAGTGTGCGGCAGCATCGACAACAAGATGGCGCTGGCCAGGCAATGCAGCGAGCACCAAATGCATGCCGAAGCGATCAGCCTGTATGAAAGCTGCCTGCAGGGCGGCTTTGCCAGCGACGGCAATATCCTGTTCGGGCTGGCACAGGCGGCCGTCAACGGCGGCTTCTGGGACCATGCACAAGTCGCGATGGCGCGCCTGAAAGCGGACGCCCCGACCACCCGTGCGCTGGAAGTGCGACTGCTGGAGGCGCGCTTGCAGGAAGGCCGCGGCGACACCGATGCGGCGCTGGCGACTTACCGCGAGCTGATCCCGGTCTTTGTCGGGCTGGAGGCGCGCTTTCGCTATGGCGAACTGCTGCTGCGCCTGGGCCAGCATGAAGCGGCCAGCCACATGTTCAATGATATTCTGAAGCAGGCAAAACGCACTGCACCGGCTCTCGATGATGAACAGCAGTGGGTCGCTGCGGCGCGCAAGGCGATTGTCAATTCCTGATGCGCCTGTGCTGATGCCTGCCACGCCAGACGGCGCAGGTGCAGGTTGTCTGGAGCAGGCGTGCCGTCTGAATCAGGCAGTGTCGGTGATCGGCAGCGCAATGAACTGCGCAATCAGCGCCAAGTCGCCCTTATCAATTTCGGCAATTTTTACGCCCGCCCGATAGCCGGCCAGATAAGTGTGTTGCGTGCAGTTCATGACTTGCGCGGAAAAAGTGATCGGCTGGGCATTGTCGGGCAGGCAGAAACGAAACCTGCGCGTGGCGCCATCGGGCAGCGCCTGGTTGACCAGGAATGCCGCACCAGCCACCGATACATCCAGCAGATTGATCGAGTCCCAGTCGTCGGCAGCGAGCTTGCTGATCCAGGCCGGTGTTTGCAGCGACTTGCGCAAATGCGCGCGCTTTTCATTATTGGACATCACGTCTCCTGTGGAACAACCCAATGGTTGTTGCCTGATGGATGCCGCCTGTGCGCGTCGCCGGTCGGTCTTGTTATGGGTGCCATTTCAAGCCATGCGTTTGATTGTATCAATATTTCTTGAAAGCAAGTACATTCCCTGCATTTCACGTCTGATACGTGCGCAACGCGGACTGTGCGCGACTACATTCACTAGCCTTTGCTATGCCGCCGATGCGCGCCCGCAGTCAGGTCAGCGCCTGGTCGAGCAACTTGTGTAAACCTTCCCAGTCGGGCTCGCCCAGGTAGCGCTTGATGATGCGTCCCTGTTTGTCGATCACGAAGGTCATCGGCGTTTGCTGCACGTCACCGAACGCCCTGGCCAGGTCGCCATCGAGGTCGAGTGCAACCTTGAATGGCAGCGAACGGGTTTGCGCAAAGTGCAGCACGTAATTTGGCGGATCGTACTGCATCGCCACCGCCACGAATTCCAGTCCGCGGGCTTGATAGGAACGGTAGGTATCGCTCATGCGCGGCATTTCCTTGACACAAATGGCGCAACTGGTGGCCCAGAAATTGACCATCACCACCTTGCCGCGCAATTGCTGCATCGTCACCTGCCGTCCCTGCAAATCCATGAATGTCACATCCGGCGCCGGTTGCGGCTTAACAAAGCTGCCGTATCCGGCTACGGCAATGACGGACACGACAACTGCCGCAAGCAGCTTGAGCCAGAGGGCGTGACGGGAAGCGATGGCGGCAAGTGGTTGCATCATTTGGAAATCCTGCAATGCGTGGACGCTGATTATTTAAAGCGCCATGACCCGCGGCCCTGCCTCATCGATGGCACAGCCGCCGGCAGCCATGACCATGACACGGAGATGGTTAAGGGCGCAGATATACAAAGCCTTCGCGCGCCTGCAGCCGCGCGATTTCGGCAACTCCGGAAGGCACCAGCGTCGCTTGCGGCAACAATTTTTCAGCGGGCACGTTATGCGCCGCCAGCGTATTGGTGCACACCTTGAAGGCCACGCCTTGCGCGGCCAGCGCGGCTACCGCGGCATCGAATGGCTTGCCATTGCGTTCCCTGGCATCCTGCAGTAAAAACCGGATACCTTCGCCATGCGCGACAACCACGATCCGGTCATCCGGTTCGGCCCGCAAATGGTTGCGGATATTGCTCATTGCGCGGGACGCTTGATCAATACCTTCCGACAGGTGATAAACCACCTTGACTGGCTCGCCTGCGGCGGCCGGTGCAGCCAGACTGCTGCCTGCCAATGCCAGCATGCCGGCCGCAACACAGCACAGAAAATAGCGACGCATGGTACTTCCTTCCAATCAAAAGCTTTAATGGCCCATCACAGTCTATTGTGCCTGATCATGGCAGCCGCTGCAGCGGTCGGAATTTTTCTCGACGCCGCCCAGCTCTTGCTGCGCGGATAATGGTGCAGGCATCAGCAATTGATAGCTTACTGCTCGTGCGCCAATTCGCAATCCCTATAGGCTGCATTCACGGCCGGCGGCAATGGTGCTTCCAGTGCCGCACAGACTGCCCGCAACAAGTCTGCCATCTCCATCGGCAGGCAGACACTGCCTTTGCCAACCGCTGCCGCCACCAGCGCCTTGATGAACCCGGGCTTGGCCAGCGGCGCCAGTTGATTGGCGTGCTCCAGGGCTCCGCGCACGCCGGCAAATCCGATATCGGCCGCCGCGCGCAAATCGGCCGCTCCCAATGCCAGTTCCGGACACACAGCCGCGCCGCGCATGAATGCCTGGGCGGCGGTCTCGGTTTGACCATGTGTCCGCCGTGCCACCAGCACCGACACATGCGCCACCAGTGACAGCATCAATGCGCACTCCTGTTTCAACTGCGTCAGATCGGAATATTTGCATGGCACCGCCCGTCCGGCATGCGCAGCCAGACGACGTGTCAAGACCGTTTCCAGCACAAACTCGGCCAGCGTCACGCGCTGGTCGGCGCCAATCAGCAGTGCGACGATCTGCAGCAATTGGTCGCGCCCGGCTTGCGGCAACTGGCGCAGCGCCGGCATCGCCAGGTCCAGCAGCGGCAGGCGCGCGCCGGGTGGCAGTTTGGCGATCGCGTCGGCAAGGTAAGTCACAAACGCCGCCTGCTGCGGCGCCTGCGCCTGCAGCACCGCGGCTTGCGGATTGTCTGGCAGATCGCGCTGGTACAGCAACGCATACACCACCGCACATGCCGCCTGCGGTTCGTGCAGCGCGCCATTCAGTTCCGGCGACAGCCGGGTATGCCAGACGATGCTGCCAGACGCGGCCATGCCTGGCATGGAGGACGGACCTGGCGGCGCGTCTGCGCCAGCGATCAATGGCATGACCGATGGCGCAGCCGGTAGCCGGGACGAAGCGACCGGTGTCCCGCCTGGGCCGGCTGGCGTCGTGTTCTGGACAACTGGCGCAGCACCGGCAAACCCGGGGGCGACAAAATCGATATCCGGCAATTGCTCGGCACTGACAGCCTCGTCGGGCAACTCCGGCGCATCGAGCAAGTCGGCACTGCGACCGAAAATGCGGCGCAGGCGTTCGGCAATCGGCGGATGGGTCGCAAACATGCCGGACAACAGGGCCGGCTTGACTGCGCTCAGGAACAGGTGCGACAGGTGTTCCGCATTCGGATGCTGGATGCGTGCCACCTCCGCATGCTGGCGCGACAGACCGCCGATCTTGCGCAGCGCATTGCCGATGCCATCCGGATTGCGGGTGAACTGGATGGCACTGGCATCGGCCAGAAATTCACGCTGGCGCGACACCGCTGACTTGATCAGGCGGCCGAAAAAAATCCCGATGTAGCCAACCACGAATAGCGCCACGCCGAGCACCAGCATGATCACCTGCGGCGACACACCCTTGTCGTCGCGGCTGCGCGAACTTCCCATACGGGATGCGAAATCCAGCAGATGCTGGCCGAAACTGGCGATCATCTGGATCCCGAACAGCACGCCGATCAGGCGCACGTTCAAGCGCATGTCGCCATTGAGAATATGACTGAATTCATGGCCGACTACACCCTGCAGTTCATCGCGCGTGAGGCGACGCAGGGTGCCGCGGGTGACCGCCACCACCGCCTCGTTCGGATTGTAGCCGGCGGCAAAGGCATTGATCGATTCCTCGCAGTCCAGCAGATAGACCTTGGGGCAGGCGATGCCGGAAGCGATCGCCATTTCCTCGACCACGTTGAGCAGGCGTCGTTCCTGCAAATCCATTGTTGCCGGCGACACCGGGCGCCCGCCCGCCAGTTGCGCCACCGCTTCGCCGCCGTCGCGCAAATTGTAGGTTTCGATCAGGGTACCGCCGCCGATCAAGCCGATGGTAATCAATGTATTGGCAAGAAAAAACCCGCCCGGATACTGCTGCGCATGCGCGCCAGGATTACCCAAGCTCCACAGCAGTGCCGCCACCAGATTGACCGCCACCACGATCGCGATCACGGCCAGCACGAATAAAATGATCAGGGTTCTGGTCTGGCGCCGCGCCTGGTCTTGCTGTTCGAAGAAATTCATTGCCGATTTAGTGCTGATTCAAGGCTGCGAGGCGCCAGAAAAGGGCCTGTCTGGTTGCCGCGCTCTTCGCAAACCGATCCGGCGTTGCCAGGCGTGGCCGCGCGCGCAAGAATTATTACGTCGGCGGGCTGCACCCCGGCCTGCTCAGTGCACCAGCAAAAGAAAACAGCGCGCACGACGCGACGTTTAAAAAGAAACCTTGATTGCCTTGCGCTCTTCCGGTGCTTCAATTGCCTCCAGCAATTCGGCACCCTTGAAGGCGAACATGTTGGCAATCACCGACCCTGGAAATTGCTCGATCGATGTGTTGTATTCCATCACGCCATCGTTATAAGCCTGACGCGAAAAAGCGATCCGGTTTTCGGTGCCGGTCAGCTCTTCGGTCAACTGCATCATGTTGTCGTTGGCCTTCAGGTCCGGATAGGCTTCCGATAACGCGAACAGCTTGCCAAGCGATGACGACAGCGCGCCTTCGGCGGCCGCCATCTGATGCATGGCACCGGCATTGGCCGGATCACTGGCGGCCCTGGCATTGGCGGTGACGGCCTGGTTGCGGGCGGCAATCACCGCTTCCAGCGTTTCGCGCTCATGCTTCATGTAACCCTTGGCGGTTTCCACCAGGTTCGGAATCAGGTCGTAACGGCGCTTCAACTGCACATCGATTTGCGCAAAGGCGTTCTTGACCCGGTTGCGCAGGGTGATTAAGCGGTTGTACGCACCGACTGCCCAAAACACCAGCAACAAGATAATGCCCAGGAAAACAAAACCTGCAATCATGATTCCCCCAAAAAGAAAGCCGCCGGACACCTGTCCGGCGGCTCAATATACCATCCTCTTGTTGCATTTATACAAATGCAACGCTTATCGGTCGCGGTCGCTTATCTTGAAGCCACGGTGGTCGGCGACTGGACTTGCGTCGTCGTCATTTTTCTCAAATCGTCATCCGTGATGTATTCGAATACCTTGACCACCTTGCGCACACCGGACACGCCGCTGGCCACTTCGGCGGCACGGTTGCCCTCGCGTTCGGTGACCCGCCCCATCAGGTAGACGATGCCGCGCTCGGTTACCACCTTGAACGAATTGGCAAACAGATCCTTGGCATCGACGAACGATGCCTTGACCTTGCCGGTGATCAGGGAATCATTGGAGCGGGAAGTGAAGTTGGACGATCCGGCAATCTCGAGATCATTGACAATCGATTGCACGCCCTCGATGGTACTGATTTCGCGCTCGACCGCGTCCTTCATTTGTGCATCGCGCACTTCGCCGGTCAACAATACCTTGCGGTTGAAACTGTTGACGTTGACATGACCGGCGTCACCAACCACTTTTGCCGCACGCGTTTCACCCTTGACCACGATGCCGCGATCCTCGGTTTGCGCACCGAGCGTACGGCGGTCGGTAGCCGCCAGCGCCCCAACTACCGCGCTGCCGACCACCATTTCAACGCATCCCTGCAATCCTGTTACCACCACTCCGCACAACAGGGCAGCAGCCAGTGGGCGCCGCATCGCTTGCCAATCAATCATCCGTATCTCCTCCAAATAAAGCGACATCAATGCCGTCGCATAAGCAATGTATGGTTAACAAATGAACTTCCTGAATCCTGGCTGTGCGGTCGTGCGGCACGCAGATATGCACATCGGCATCGGTGATTTGCTTGCCGATCACGCCGCCGCCCTTGCCGGTCAAGGCGACCACGCGCATTTCACGCTCCAGCGCCACCTCGACGGCTGCACGGACGTTGGCGGAATCGCCGGAACTCGATATCGCCAGCAATACATCCCCGGCCTGGCCGAACGCTTGCACCTGCTTGCTGAAAATTTCCTCGAAACTGTAATCGTTGCCGACTGCCGTGATGATCGAGGTATCGGTGGTCAGGGCGATCACGGCCAGCGGCAGGCGCTCGCGCTCGAAACGGCCGACCAGCTTGGAGGCGAAATGCTGGGCATCGGCGGCCGAGCCGCCATTCCCGCACACCAGGATCTTGTTTCCATTAGACAACGCCGTGAACATTAGTTCCACGGCTTGCGCAATCGGTTGCGCCAGGACCGAAGCGGCCTGGATTTTTAATTCGGCACTTTCGCGAAAGTGCCCGAGGATGCGGTTGTTCATGGTTGGCGATTATAAAGGCTCAAGGACGACTGCGTTGACTGACTTCAAAAACATTCCGTGACAGCGGGCACGGCATCGGGCCTTAGCCCGCTAAAAATGGCTTGTGCATCTGGCACGCTGCGATTGATTGCAATGATCCACAACGCCTGACCAGTCAGGAAAAACGTGCAGGGCCGCCTCATGCCTCGATCGCGTTTTTCAGCCAGGTAAATGCAACGCCATCGATTGCCACCACATCGAAGCGGCAGGCAGGCACCGTCTTGTAGCGCTGCAAATAAACCTGGGCCGCAATCAACAGCCGCCGCTGCTTGGCCGGGGTGACGCTGGCGGCGGCGCCCCCATAGCGCAGGCTCGCGCGCTGGCGCACCTCGACAAACACCAGGCTGCCACGGTCTTGCATGATCAAGTCGATTTCACCGCCCTTGCAGCGGAAATTGCGGCCGGCAAGCGTCAATCCCTGCTGCTGCAAATACTGCAGGGCGGCGTCTTCACCGGCCTGCCCCTGCAGTTGCCGGTCGGTTTTCCGTGCACCAAATGGCTCGCCCAAATCCATCAATTGCCTCCTTCAGGGTGCGCGCAGCAATGGCACCACACCACCATCCTGGTAGACCGCAGGCAGCTCGATGCGCCGGAATCGCGCCGCCCCCTTGCCGAAGCGAACCCACAGCCGGCCGGTGACACCGTCGAGTTCAAACTCGGTGCGCTGCGCGGCAATCTGGCGTGCGACGCGAAATGCATCAATACCCAACGCATATAGTCGCTCCAGATCGGGGTTGGGCTTTTGATTGGCTGGGCCAGTCTGACGCGGATACACCATGACGGCCGGATGGTCGCTTTGCAGCAGCCAGGGAATATCGACCAGCCGCACGCCATTCATTTCGGTTCGCTTTTCGGCATCGGACCCATCGGCCGTGCTCAGGGAATTGAGTTGCGAGGTGCCGTAGACCAGATTGCCCGCGCCCAGTGCCAGCTGCAGTTGCCGGGCCTGGAATGCGTCGAGGGCAATAAACAGCAGCGCCGGCTTTTCTTCCTGCAGGCGCCGCTTCATTTGCGCCAGGCTGTTGGCACTGAAGTAGCCGCCAATGGTGACAATATCGATCGGTTGCGGCTCCAGCCCAAGCCGCAGCCACTCGGCGGCAAATGCGCGGGCTGCCCGGCGTTGCCATGCAATATTGGTGGAAATCACAAAGGCCTTGCTGTTCTTGCGACCGATGCCGGCCAGGTTAGCCAGTTGCCGCGCCTCGTCCTCGGCCGACAAGCCGAGCGCCAGCATTTGCGGCGGCAACGCGGTCTCGATATCCCCCTGCGGCTCGGGATGGGCCAGCGCCAGCGTCGGCTTGCTGACTCGGCCGCTCTGGGCAACCGCTGCCACATCGGCGCGCGCCAGCGGTCCGACCACGATATCGTGATTGGCGAGCGCATCGTCATACGCAAGCATCGCATTGTGCGGCCCGTCGGCGGTTTCGAGCACGGTGATGTCGATGGCATCCGGCTCGCGTTCGTGGGCTGCCAGGAACCCGGCACGCACCGCTTGCGCGGCGGCGCCGAACCGGTCCGAGTGCAGCGGCAGCAGCAAGGCAATCCTGATCGGCGCCATTGCCGGAGTGATGACCGGCGCCGGACTGGCCGGCAACAGTGGCGCGGGCTGGTTCGGCGTCCCGGCGGGCAGGTTCAATGGTGCGACCGTGTCGCTTGCATGCCCGGGCGCAGGCGCTGTTGCAGCCGGCTGAAGGAAATTATTGGTCGGAATGCGGCCAGCGGTTGTATTTGCCAGCGCAGGCGCGCACAATCCGCAGATCCAGCCCAGCAACACTATTTGCGCCGCCTTGCCCAACATACCGCCTCCCCATGAGCCCACACCCGACCGATCTGCTTGCCACCGCACCTTTGATGGACGAGATTTCCCGGCAAAATTATCCGACCGCCACATTATATGTGGTGGCAACGCCAATCGGGAATATCGGCGACATCAGCCTGCGGGCCCTGCACCTGCTATCGATGGCCGATGCAGTGGCATGCGAAGACACCCGCAATACCGCCCAGCTATTGAGCCGCTATGGCTTGTCGAAAACCCTGCTGGCCGCGCATGAACACAATGAACGGGAAGTGGCCGACAAGCTGATTGCCCGATTGCAAAATGGCGAACGCATCGCGCTGGTCTCCGATGCCGGCACCCCTGCGGTCTCCGACCCTGGCGCGCGGATTGTCGACGCCGTGCGCAGCGCCGGCCTGCGGATCATACCGCTGCCGGGCGCCTCGGCCGGCATTGCAGCACTGTCGGCCAGCGGCCTGGTCGACAACCGTTTTTATTTCATCGGCTTCCTGCCGGCCAAGGCGAAGCAGCGCGAAACCATGCTGCAGGGCTTGCGCGATATCCGGGCCACGCTGGTTCTGTACGAGGCGCCGCACCGCATCGTCGAAACAGTCGAGGCCTTGGCTGCGGTGCTGGAGCCGACCCGGCACATCGTATTGGCACGCGAGATGACCAAGCTGTTTGAAGAAATACACCGCTGCCCGCTGCACCAGGCTGCTGCATGGCTGGCGGGGGACAGCCACCGGCACAAGGGGGAATTCGTGGTATTGGTCGAAGGCGCGCCGCCGGCCGACGATGAACACGATGCCGAAGCCGAACGCATACTGAAAATCCTGCTGGCAGAATGTCCGGTCAAGCAGGCGGCGGCGCTGGCCGCGCAGATCACCGGAGGCAAGAAAAATGCGCTGTACGAGCGTGCGCTGCAACTCAAGGCCCATAGCGAAGGCAGCGATGACGGTGATGCGCCCTAGCGCTGCACGATCATCGGCCTGGCGGCACCTGCATCACGAATTTTCTGCGCCGCTGCCGCCGCCTCGTCGCGGCTGGCAAACGGGCCGCTAAACAGACGGAACAGGCCATCGCGCGGGATCACCTCGATCGGCGGCAAGGTGCCTGATGACTGCTGCTGCAGCCGGCTGCCTGCCAGCTCGGCACTGGCAGCTTGCGCGTAGGCGCCCAGCTGCAAATAAAATCCACCGACTGCCGGGACCGGCGCCAGCACACTGGCTTCGGCAACCGCTGCCACCGGGACGGCAAACACACTGACCGCCGGCGTCGCCGGGCCAGCCTCAGCGATCGACACGCCCGCAGCAGGCGGCTGCGGCGGTACCTGGCCTGGACTGGCAGGGTTGGCAAGATTAGTGGATACCTGACGATTGGCCGTCAGGCGCGCGATTTCATCGGGCAGCAGGCGCTCGACTTCGACCTCGGCGCTGCCCTGCTTCAGGTAATTGAGCTTCAGTGCGGCGGTGTACGACAGATCGATGATGCGGTCGGCGTGGAACGGTCCGCGGTCATTGACCCGCACGATCACCTGCCTGCCATTGGCGACATTGGTCACCCGCGCATAGGACGGGAGCGGCATGGTCGGGTGGGCGGCGCTCATCTGGTACATGTCGTATGGCTCGCCGGACGACGTGCGCTGACCATGGAATTTCTTGCCATACCAGCTACCCCGGCCGCGCTGCTTGAATGGCCGCTCATCCAGGAAGGGCGTATAGGTCTTGCCGAATACGACGTAGGGACGGTTTCCCCGCCTGGTGTACGGCTCGACGCGCGGCGTGGCGTCCGGTATCGCCTGCAGACCTTCCGGCACCCGATCGCCGGGTCCGTCATCCTGGTAATAGCCGCCGCGTCCGGAACCGGCCGCTGGCAACGCCGGCACAGGCGCCGAAGCGACCTTGGGCACACTGGTTTGCCGCGGCGTTGTTGTGTCGCCAACTGGCGCTATTGGCACACTGGAGCAAGCCGCCAAAAGGACAGTACATATCAGGCACGAAAAAAAATGGATGATTGGCCGCGATCGCGCGGATGGCATGGTTGGCATGGTTGGCATGGTGCTCCCTGGTCGTGATACTGGAACTGGCACGCGCTGACCGCAAGTGGCGAGCACTGCCAGCGCATGATCAAGATGTTGCTCAATGACCAGATTGTAATTGGACAATCACCCGCGTTGCAAAGCGATCTGTGGTGCAATGGCCATGCGACTTGCGTTATCTCAAAGCCGGCACTGTCGGATCATCAATGGATGATTAACTTTGCATCAGCTTGCGATGTCGCTGGATGCTCATCAGAATGCCGATGCCGACACCCAGCGTAACGAACGCCGTGCCGCCGTAGCTCATGAAGGGCAATGGCACGCCCACTACCGGCAGGATGCCGCTGACCATGCCCATATTGACGAATGCATAGGTAAAAAACATCAGCGAGACGGCGCCGGCCAGCAGGCGGGCAAACAGCGTTGGCGCATTGGCCGCAATCAGCAGGCCGCGGCCGATCAGCAGCAGGTACAGCACCAGCAGCACGATATTGCCGATCAAGCCAAACTCTTCCGAATAGACGGCGAAAATGAAGTCGGTGGTGCGCTCGGGAATGAATTGCAAATGGCCTTGCGTGCCCTTCATCCAGCCCTTGCCGGTAATGCCGCCGGAGCCGATGGCGATGGTCGACTGGATGATATGAAAACCCTTGCCAAGCGGGTCAGTGGTTGGATCGATCAGGGTCATGATGCGGTGACGCTGATAGTCGTGCAGCAGGTGCCATGCCACCGGCATGAACGCAGCAAACGCGGCACCCAGGCCGATCAGCACCTTCCACGACAGGCCGGCCAGGAAAATCACATAAAAGCCGGCGGCGGTGACCAGGGTGCCGGTACCCAGATCGGGCTGGCGGATGATCAGCGCAGCAGGAATTGCCAGCAACAGGCCGGCGACGGTAAAGTCTTGCCAGCCAATCGCGCCTTCGCGTTTCTGGAACCACCATGCCAGCATCAGCGGCATGGCAATCTTCATGATTTCGGAAGGCTGGATCACCACGCCGACATTGATCCAGCGCCGTGCGCCAAGCTTGATGATGCCGAACATCGCCACGCCGACCAGCAGCGTCACCCCCACCAGATAGATCGGCACGGCCAGGCGCATCAGCATTTGCGGCGGCACCAGTGCCGCCATCCAGATGATCACCAGCGACAAGGCGATATTGCGCAGATGGTCTTCCATGCGGCCCGGGAATTCAATGCTGGCCGAGACCATCGTGATGGTGCTGGCTACCAGGATCAGGCACACCAGCAGCAGCAGCGCGCCGTCGAACACCGTCAGGTAAGGCTTGACGGTGGCCCAGAAGCCTTTTTTGCCGGATAGATGAGGGGAATAATGCATGTCGCGCTAGTCTCCACTGACATGGCCGTGCGCATCGACCTGCGGCGCACTGGCCTTGATATCAGCCTGCTTGGCTGCTTCGTCCGGGCGCTTGCCGAGCAAATAGTAATCGATTGCGCGGCGCGCGATCGGGGCGGCTGCCGCTGCGCCAAAACCTGCATTTTCGACAATCACGGCCAGCGCGATCTTCGGCTGGTCAACCGGCGCAAAGGCAATGTAAAGCGAATGGTCGCGATGGAATTCAGCCATCTTCGAGGCATTGTATTTTTCATTCGACTTCAAGCCGATCGCCTGCGCAGTGCCGGTCTTGCCGGCCGACGCATAACCGGCGCCGGCAAACGCGCGCGCGCCGGTGCCTTCGATCGGTACGCCCGCCATCGCGCGTTTGATGATGTCGATATTTTCCTGCTTCAATGGGATCCGATAACTTTCGCTACGCACGGTCGCTTCCTTTTTCCGGGTAACGCTATCTTCGATCGTCTTGACCAGGTGCGGGCGCATCACCACGCCATTGTTGGCGAGGTTGGCCATCGCATGGGCCAGCTGCAGCGGGGTGAAGGCATTGTAGCCCTGGCCGATGCCGATCGATACCGTTTCGCCGGCATACCATTTCTGCAGTTCGGGACGTTTGTAGTTATTGCGCTTCCAGGCTGGCGACGGCAGAACGCCGCGCCGCTCGTTATCCAGGTCGATGCCGGTCAACTGCCCGAAGCCGAGCGGTTTCATGAAGTCATGGATGTGATCGATGCCCAGGTCGGTCGCCAGCATGTAATAGTAGGTATTGCAACTCTGGACAATCGACTTGTACATGTCGACCATGCCGTGGCCGCCGACCTTGTCGTCGCGGAAGCGGTGGCTGCCGAACCAGTAATAGCCGGGATCGGAAATCGCCTGGCTTGCGGTGCGCTTGCCCAGCTCCAGCGCGGCCAATGCCATGTACGGCTTGAAGGTCGAGCCCGGCGGATAGGTACCGATCAGCGGACGATTCAGCAGGGGCTTGTTGACGGACGTATTCAATTCATCCCAGCTCTGATTATCGATGCCGTCGACGAACAGGTTCGGATCGTAGGTTGGCTTGGAAACATAGGCCAGGATATCGCCGGTGGCAGGCTCGATTGCGACCAGCGCGCCGCGCCGGTCGCCAAATGCTTCCTCGATGATCTTTTGCAACTCGATATCGACCGACAGAATCAGGTTGTCTCCCGGCGTGGCGGCATTGCGCGCCAGCGTGCGCACTGCCCGGCCGCCGGCCGTGACTTCCACCTCTTCATGCCCGGTCTTGCCATGCAGGATAGACTCGTACTTCTTTTCCAGGCCTTCCTTGCCGATGTAGTCGGTGCCGGCGTAATTGGCGGCTTCTTCTTCCGGCAATTCTTCGAGCTTCTTGGCGTCGCGGGTGCTGATGCGGCCGATGTAGCCGATCATGTGCGAGGCAGTCTGGCCGTGCGGGTACTGGCGAAACAGCCGCGCCTGGATTTCGACACCTGGAAAGCGGTAGCGCTGCGCGGTAAACCGGGCGACTTCCTCGTCGGAGAGGCGGGTGCGGATCGGCACACTTTCAAAGTTTTTCGCTTCATCGAGCAGGCGCTTGAAACGCTTACGGTCCTTGGGCTGGATATCGACCAAGGTCGACAGCGCATCCACCACCTCATCCAGGGTGCCATTGAGTTTGGAAGGAGTGATTTCCAGCGTGTAGGCGGAGAAATTGCGCGCCAGTACCACGCCATTGCGGTCCACGATCAAGCCGCGATTGGGCACCACCGGCACCACCGAGATCCGGTTATCCTCGGCCTGCGCGACGTAATCGCCATGCCGCACGACTTGCAGCCATAAAAATCGTGCCAGCAGCAAGCCAAACAAAACAAACACGGATACGCCGACCACCGACAGACGCAGTCGAAAAAAATGCAGTTCGCGCTCGGTGTTCTTGAATTCAGTCATGCCAGTATGAATTTACGGAAATAGCCACGCCGTTTCCGCCATGAAGCTTCCTATCGGCCGCAGCCGAGGCAGGAAAGCAAGGGTCAAAGCACTGCCTTGCAGCAAATGCATCAAAAAGGATCACTAGATTGGCCGGGTATCGTCGCGGTTGACGGCGCGCCGCTGCGGCGCCAGCAAAAGCCAGGAAACGACCGGCCACAATGCCACCGCCACCAAACTTTCCGCAAAATAAAACCATCCGGGAAATTGCTGGCTAACCAGCCATCGGACAATCAATTCCACCGCCTGCATCAATAGCAGCAATGGAAATACATGCAAGGCCTGGGTGCCAATCGGAAACCAGAGCACGCGACGATGGATCATGATCGCAAAGTACGACAGCAGCGTATAGGACAGCGCATTTTCGCCAAGCAGCGTGGCGTCATGCACATCCATTAACAGACCCATGAAAAAGGCGACGCCGATGCCGACCATGCGCGGCTGATGAATACTCCAGAATACCAGCACCAGCGCAACGAAATCCGGTACGCCGACCCCGCCGCCCCACGGCAACAGGTTCAGCATGAAAGCGAAAATCAGGCTCAGTGCAATAAAAACCGGGCTGACCGGCAAAAGGATGTAATGCAGCTGATTCATGGATTCGTCCCGATTGGCAATGTCGGCGCGGCAGGCGTCGTGACGGCAGGCGTCGGCCGGACCGGCGCCGGGTTTGCCACAGCGTTAATCGGCGGCGCAGTCGTCGGCATCGGTGCGGCCGGCCTGACCGATGGCGGTTTCACTGGCGCTGGCCTGGCCGCATTATTTTGCGACGTACCGGCAGTCGCCGACGCTGCTGCCGGCAGCGTGCTGCCGGGGCCGGGCTTGACTGGTTGCGCCGCCGCGACTGGCGCGCCGGTGCGCGTCGCCGGCACCATGTTGGACGACGCGGCCGGCTGGCTGGCCGCAGGCGTTGGGATGCCTGTAACCGGTTTCGCCGGCTTCGCTGCAGGCGCTACGACTGCGGGCGTGGCTGGCTGGTTCAATGTGGGCTTGACTGGCGCAGCGACAGGGGCAATGACTGCGGTGGCGGGCTTCACGGCCGGGCCTGCTGCTGGCGGTAGCGGCGGCGATGCGGGCGCTGCAGGCGCCAACGGCTTGGCTGGCGCAGCATCTTGCGGTGCCGGTGGCTTCGCGTCATTTGCCGTTGCCTTCGATGAATGGCCTTTTTGTGCCGGCTTCTTGCTGCTGGCATCCGCTTCCGGCGGGCGCGGCGGCTGCCTTGCTTCAGTCAATAAGATCAGCAGCTGGCGGTTGCGGTCGATGCCGGCGGCCGGCTGACAGACAATTTGTGCGAATGCATCGGACGATTTGTGTTCGACCTGCAGCACCCGGGCAACCGCCAACCCGGCCGGATAGACGCCATCAATGCCGGAGGTCACCAGCATGTCCCCCTTCTGGATATCGGCATTGGCTGCCATGAAGCGCAAGTCCAGCACCCCGCTCTGGCCGCGGCCATAGGCGACGCTACGCAAGCCGCTGCGCACCACCTGCACCGGTATCGCCTGGTCCTTGTCGGTCAATAGCGTCGCTTCAGAGGTAAACGGAAATACCCGCGTGACCTGGCCCACTACGCCGGTATCATCGATGACCGGCTGGCCGAGGGCGACGCCGTGGCGGGTGCCGCGATCGAGCACGATCTTGCGGGTAAACGCGTCGCGCGCATCGTATAGAATTTCCGACAACAGCGATTTGACCGGCAGCTGCTCACTGGCGCCGAGCAACTTACGCAACTGCGCATTCTCGGCCGATAACAATTGCGCCTGCTGCAATGTCTGTGCATTGACCAGTTGCTGGCGCTTCAAGCGGTCGTTTTCGGTTTCGATCCTGTTCAGCGAAGAAAAATAGTCCCCCACGCCGTAGGCGGCGTCACGCGGCATCAATGCCAGTCGCTGCAACGGGTAGAGCACGGTGCCGACCACTTGTCGGATCATCGCCAGCGTATGCAGGCGCGAATCGGCAATCAGCAAACTGATTGCGATAATGGAGAAAATCACCACTTTTGCGCGCGCTGATGCGCCTTGCTTGAATAGTGGTGGTGGGCTGTATTCCATTTAACTTCCAGCAGACCAGCAAGGTAACGATGGATGCGCCGGTCGCCGTGACCAACGCATGCCGACTCCCGCTGTTTTGGCAGCTGCCCGCAGGACCTGAAGTCCTGCAACAAGGCAGCCGCAAACCATGCGGTGCTTATTCGTAGGAGAAAATCGAGCCAAGCTTGTCCATCCGCTCCAGCGCCATGCCCGAGCCGCGCACCACGCAGGTCAGGGGATCTTCGGCGACGATCACCGGCAAGCCAGTTTCTTCCATCAGCAGGCGGTCCAGGTCGCGCAGCAAGGCGCCGCCGCCGGTCAGCATCATGCCCTTTTCGGCAATATCAGCACCCAGTTCCGGTGGCGTCTGCTCCAGCGCGTTCTTGACAGCCGACACGATGTTGTTCAACGGATCGGTCAGGGCTTCCAGGATTTCGTTGGAAGAAATCGTAAACGAGCGCGGAATGCCTTCCGACAGGTTGCGGCCCTTGACTTCCATTTCCTTGACTTCGGAGCCCGGGAAGGCGGAGCCGATTTCCTTCTTGATCGCTTCGGCAGTCTGCTCGCCGATCAGCATGCCGTAGTTGCGGCGGATATAGTTGACGATCGCTTCATCGAACTTGTCGCCGCCCACCCGCACGCTACCCTTGTAGACCATGCCGCCCAGCGAGATGATGCCCACTTCAGTGGTGCCGCCGCCGATATCGACCACCATCGAGCCGGTCGCTTCCGACACCGGCAGGCCGGCGCCGATGGCTGCTGCCATCGGTTCCTCGATCAGGTACACCTGCGACGCGCCGGCGCCGAGGGCCGATTCGCGGATCGCGCGGCGCTCGACCTGGGTCGAGCCGCACGGCACGCAAATGATGATGCGCGGGGATGGCTTGAACAGTTTGGAGTCGTGCACCATGCGGATGAATTGCTTCAACATCTGCTCGGTCACGGTAAAGTCGGCGATCACGCCATCCTTCATCGGCCGGATCGCTTCAATATTGCCAGGCACCTTGCCCAGCATCTGCTTGGCTTCCTTGCCGACGGCTTGAATGGTTTTCTTGCCGTTCGGCCCGCCCTGCTGGCGGATCGCAACCACCGAGGGCTCATCGAGCACGATGCCCAGACCGCGCACATAAATGAGCGTGTTGGCCGTGCCCAGATCGATCGCCAGGTCGTTCGAAAAATAGCTGCGTAAAAATCCAAACATGTAAGTAACCCTGATGCGCAACACGCGTGCGCGTAGACATTGTTAAAGTTTGCGGAACAGAATAAAGCAACATGCCACGCTGTTCCCGACAAATCAGATTCTGCCCTGATCGACCCCGCAAGCGGTACCGAGCAAGTATAAGCCCGACATTCTACCTTATAATCTGCATTGAATTAGCGAGCAGAAAGCCCAAAAATGTGTGCGGAATGCGCCGTTTTGACAAGTTTTTTGCTGGAATACCACGCTTTTTTGCCTTTTTAAAAATGTCCCGATCAGCCCTTTGCCACTTTGACCATGTCACTCGAATTCTCAGATGTAAAACGCCTTGCCATTCTGGCCCAGTTGGAATTGACCGATACCGAGGCCCAGGCCACCCTGGAAAAGCTCAATGGCATCTTTTCCCTGGTTGAGCAAATGAAGGCAGTCGATACCAGCGGCATCGAGCCGCTGAATCACCCGATCGCCGCCTTTCAGCCCGATCTGGCCTTGCGGCTGCGCGAAGATGTCGTGACCGAACCCAACCGCCGCGACGATTATCAGCAAGTCGCGCCAGCCACCCAGGATGGCCTGTACCTGGTGCCCAAGGTGATCGAATAAATCGGCCCCGCCCGTCCGGAAGGGATACCTCCCGCCGAACTGAACCCCTTAATCATTGTCATGCATACCAAAACCATCAAACAATTGTCGGCCCTGCTGCAGTCCCGGCAAATTTCGGCCACCGAACTGGCCACCCTGTTCCTGGGCCGGATCGCCGAAAGCGACCTGAATGCCTTCTTGCATGTCGATCAGGAACTGACGCTGCAGCAGGCACGCGCCGCCGATCAACGCCTGGGTGGCAACGATGCCACGCCGCTGACCGGGATTCCGATCGCGCACAAGGATATTTTCGTCACGCGCGGCTGGCGCTCGACCGCCGGCTCGAAAATGCTGGCCAATTACACCAGCCCCTTCGATGCAACCGTGGTCGAACAGTTCAATGCCGCCGGCATGGTCACGCTGGGCAAACTCAATTGCGATGAATTCGCGATGGGCTCATCCAATGAAAATTCATTCTTCGGCCCGGTAAAGAACCCGTGGGACAAGGCCGCGATTCCGGGCGGGTCGAGTGGCGGCTCGGCGGCAGCGATCGCGGCCCGGCTGGCGCCGGCAGCCACCGCTACCGACACCGGCGGCTCGATCCGGCAACCGGCATCGCTGTGCGGCGTAACCGGCATCAAGCCGACCTATGGCCGGGTATCGCGCTTTGGCATGATCGCCTTTGCCTCGTCACTCGACCAGGGCGGCCCGATGGCGCAAACCGCCGAGGATTGCGCATTGCTCTTAAATGCGATGGCCGGCTTCGATCCGCGCGACTCGACCAGCCTGCAACGCGATCAGGAGGATTTCACGCGCGACTTGAATCAAAGCCTGCAGGGGCTGAAGATCGGCGTGCCACGCGAATATTTCGGCGCAGGTCTCGCCTCCGATGTCGAGGCTGCAGTGCGCGCGGCGTTGAAGGAATATGAAAAACTGGGCGCGACCCTGGTTGACATTTCCCTGCCCAAGACCGAGCTGTCTATTCCCGTGTATTACGTGATCGCGCCGGCCGAAGCCTCGTCGAACCTGTCGCGCTTCGATGGCGTGCGCTACGGCCACCGTGCCAAGGAATACAAGGACTTGTCCGACATGTACAGGAAAACCCGCGCCGAAGGCTTTGGCGACGAAGTCAAGCGCCGCATCCTGGTCGGCGCCTACGTGCTGTCGCACGGTTACTACGATGCGTATTACCTGCAGGCGCAACGCATCCGGCGCCTGATCGCGCAAGATTTTCAAAATGCGTTCCAGCAGTGTGACGTCATCATGGGACCGGTGGCACCGACCGTGGCCTGGGACCTGGGCGCGAAGGCCGACGACCCGGTGGCCAATTACCTGGCCGATATTTTTACCCTGTCGACCAGTCTGGCCGGTTTGCCCGGCATGTCGATTCCCTGCGGCTTTGGCCAGGGCGAGAAAAATGGCAAGCGCCCGGTGGGATTGCAGTTGATCGGCAATTATTTCGATGAAGCGAAGCTGTTGAATGTCGCGCACCAGTATCAGCTGGCGACCGACTGGCATCAGCATCAACCTGATCATGTTTGAAGATGCCGCGCGAGCAGGCGCTTGCCAGCGCATGCCGTTATGCGGGCAGCGCACACCTGACAGCATGCAAATCGGATAAACCTTCCCCCTGACGGGGAAGTTGAGAACTGCGCAGGATCAGACGAAATGATCATGCAAGACTAAGCCTGGAGAAGATTATGCAGTGGGAAGTAGTGATCGGGATGGAAACGCATGCGCAGTTGACCACCCAAACCAAGATATTCAGCGGCGCGCCGATTGCCTTCGGCGCCGAAGCCAATACCCAGGCCTGCCCGGTCGACCTGGCCTTGCCTGGCGTATTGCCGGTGATGAACCGGGGCGCTGTCGAGCGCGCGATCCAGTTCGGGCTGGCGGTGGGGGCTACGATCGCGCCGCAATCGGTATTCGCCCGCAAGAATTACTTTTACCCGGATCTGCCCAAGGGATACCAGATCAGCCAGTATGAAATCCCGGTGGTGCAGGGCGGCACGGTATCGTTCATGCTTGAAAGAGATGGCAAGATGGAACTGCGCACCGTGCAGTTGACGCGCGCTCATCTGGAAGAAGACGCCGGCAAATCGCTGCACGAGGATTACCACGGCATGACCGGGATCGACCTGAACCGCGCCGGCACGCCGCTCTTGGAAATCGTCACCGAACCCGACATGAGGAGCGCCACCGAAGCGGTCGCCTATGCCAAGGCGCTGCATTCGCTGGTGACCTGGCTTGGAATTTGCGATGGCAACATGCAGGAAGGATCGTTTCGCTGCGACGCCAATGTCTCGGTGCGACCGGTTGGCCAGGCCGAATACGGCACCCGCTGCGAAATCAAGAATCTGAATTCGTTCCGTTTCCTTGAAGAAGCGATCAATTACGAAGTGCGGCGCCAGATCGAACTGATCGAGGATGGCGGCCGGGTGGTGCAGGAAACTCGCCTTTACGACCCGGACCGGAAAGAAACCCGTTCGATGCGCAGCAAGGAAGATGCGCAGGATTACCGGTACTTTCCCGACCCCGACCTGCCACCGCTGGTGATTGCCCAATCCTGGATCGATCGGGTCCGCTCGGCCATGCCGGAGCTGCCCGGCGCGATGCGCGAGCGCTTTGCGCGCGATTACCAATTGCTGCCTTACGATGCCGCCGTGCTGACCCAGTCGAAAGCGATGGCGGCTTACTTTGAAGCGGTGGTCAGCCAGGCTGGCCGCGACCAGGCCAAGCCCGCTGCCAACTGGCTGATGGGCGATGTGGCATCGATGCTCAATCGTGCCGGGGTCGACATTGCCGACTCGCCGGTAACGGCCGCGCAATTGACACTGCTGCTGCAGCGGATCAGTGATGGCACCATTTCCAACAAGATTGCCAAGGAAATTTTCACGGCGATGTGGGACGCGCCATCGAATGATCCGGCGGCCGTCGATTTGATCATTGAAGCCAAAGGCTTGAAGCAGATTTCCGACAGCGGTGCACTGGAAAAAATCATTGACGAGGTGCTGGCCGCGAATGCCAAATCTGTCGAGGAATTCCGCGCAGGCAAGGAAAAAGCCTTTAATGCCTTGATCGGCCAGGCGATGAAGGCCAGCAAGGGCAAAGCCAATCCGGCGCAATTGACGGATTTACTCAAGAAAAAACTGACTGGCCAGGCCGGCTGATGACGCTGGCTAACCAGGTTGACAAGCAGTCAGCAACCTGGTTAGCAGCCAGGCTGGCTGACAAAGCTCGCAGCCGCGCATCGAACTGCGCGGCAACGACAACTGTAAAAGCAAAGTGAAAGTAAAAAACCATCCGGATTGCCTGTCGGGCGCCGGATGGTTTGTCGTTTTTTGATTACCCAGTTTATTTGACGTTGCTGGACTTGATGTCGGTTTTGGCAGTGGCTTGCGCGGAAGCCGTCAGCTCCCGATAGCGCTTCACCGATTGATCGAATTTGGCATTGATCTGGGCAATCTCAGCTTGCCGTTCAGCAATCTGCTTCTTGCTGTCTGCAATCGCTGCTTCGCTGTCATCGATCTTGCGCTGTACATTGCCCGGCACACCCTTGCCCTTCTTGAAGGAATCGGCTTCCACCCGCGCTTCCTTCAGCCGCTTTTCCGAGGTGGCCATCGACACTTCTTCACGCTTGATATACTCGCTGGTCTGATCCACCGTGCGCTTGCGGGCAACCTCAATATCGCTTTCCTTGCCATAGCGCGCCAGCAGTGCACGGTCTTGCCGGCGCTGCTCGTCCTGCGCCAACTTGGCTGCAGCCCGCTTTTCGTCATCGAGCTGGCGCTGCTGCTTTTCTTCCTCGGTCATCGGCGGCGCGATTTCGCGGGCAGTCAAGCCGTTTTTGCCCAAAACCCGGACCTTGCGGTCGGCGCATTCCATGATCGGCCGGTCGGATGTCAACGTATGTCCGGCCGCATCCTTGCAAATGTAGATTTCGGCCGAGGCGGCCCCCGCCCACAGCATGACCGATAAACCCGCGAGCATCTTTACATTGTTTTTCATGGCTCTCCCCTAGATCCGGCTATTGTGCCCGAGTACGCAATGTTGCTTTTTTAAAAATTGTTAAATCCTTCAACTATTCGCTGATACCGTAGCGCTTTCGATACGCGGCAATCGCATCCTTGTACTTCAGCAATTCTGGATCGGCACTGGCGCTGGAAATATAGCCAATCAAATCAGCCAGATTGCCGATCGAAATCACTGGCATGCCATAGGTTTGGCCGACTTCCTGCACTGCCGACAGTGCCGATAATGCATCTTCCCGGCCCGAGCGCTCCATGCGGTCGAGTGCAATCAAGACCGCGCACGGCGTGGCGCCGGCAGCGCGGATAATCTCGACCGATTCGCGCACCGATGTGCCGGCTGAAATCACGTCATCAACGATCACCACTTTTCCCTGCAGCTTCGCGCCGACCAGCGTGCCGCCTTCGCCATGGTCCTTGGCTTCCTTGCGGTTGAAGGCAAACGGCACGTTGCGGCCGCGACCGGCCAGCGCCACCGCAGTCGCCGAGGCCAGCGTGATGCCCTTGTAGGCTGGCCCGAACAGCATGTCGAATTCGACGCCCGAGTCGAGCAGCGTCTGCGCATAAAAGTCGGCCAGGCGCCCAAGCGTGGCACCGTCGTGAAACAGGCCGGCATTGAAAAAATACGGTGATTGGCGACCGGCCTTGGTGACGAATTCGCCAAATTTCAGCACGCCCGTGGCGACGGCGAATTCAATAAACTGTTGACGTAAATTGTTCAAAATACCCTCAATACCTGTGTGAAGTGACGAATTTTGTCGTTATTTGGAACTGCAAACGCAGCACAGCGGCATTGTAAATCGAACTGACTGGGTACTACAGCCAATTATGCAAGGCGCATGCCTGCGAGAAATAATCAGGATCGGTTATGCTATCGGACTGATTTTTCTCCATCCCATCCATTCTTTTCGCCATGATCAAGATAATTTCCGCCAACCTGAATGGCATCCGCTCGGCCGCCAAAAAAGGTTTTTTCGACTGGATGGACGCGCAGCAGGCCGACTTTATCTGCGTGCAGGAATTGAAGGCGCAAGCCAGCGACATGACTGACACCTTCCTGAACCCGCCCGGCTATTTTGGCTATTTTCACTATGCCGAGAAAAAAGGCTATTCCGGCACCGGCGTGTATTGCCGCACCCAGCCCGATGCGGTGCAAATCGGCTTTGGCGATGCCGAATTCGATGCCGAAGGCCGCTATGTGCAATGTGATTTCGGCAAGCTGTCGGTGGTGTCGGTGTATTGCCCGTCGGGCTCGTCCAGCCCGGAACGGCAACTGGCAAAATTCCGCTTCATGGAAGTATTCCTGCCGCATCTGGCCGCGCTGCGCGCCTGCGGGCGCGAAGTGGTGATTTGTGGTGACTGGAATATCGCCCACAAGGAAATCGATTTGAAAAACTGGAAAAGCAACCAGAAAAATTCCGGTTTCCTGCCAGAAGAGCGCGCCTGGCTGTCGCGGGTATTCGATGAACTCGGCCTGATGGATGCATACCGGCAACTGCATCCCGATACTACCGGCGATGCCTACACCTGGTGGAGCAACCGCGGCCAGGCCTGGGCCAAGAATGTCGGCTGGCGCATCGATTACCAGGTGGCCACGCCAGGCATCGCCACCACCGGCAAGGCAGCGGCAATTTACAAGGAAGCACGGTTTTCCGACCATGCGCCATTGACACTGGAATACGACTGGGCACTGTGATGGCATTTTAATATCGCAGGCCACGGCGCAGCGGCCCGGCCGCTCCATCTTGCCAACGATTATTTTCACACTCGCCACAAAAACCATCTCACCTGCGCGAGGGCGTCAAACTTTATCCGGATTGCTTGACACGGCAAATTGGCCACGCGCCAAGAGCATGGCACAATGCCGTTTTGCCATCACTGACAACTACCGGATTGACACCATGAAAATCGAAACCCTTGCCGTCCACGCCGGCTATACGCCGGACCCGACCACCAAATCCGCCGCGGTGCCGATTTACCAGACGGTCGCCTATGCATTCGACAATGCCCAGCATGGTGCCGACCTGTTCGACTTGAAAGTCCCGGGCAATATCTACACCCGCATCATGAACCCGACCCAGGATGTGCTGGAAAAACGGGTGGCAGCACTCGAAGGCGGCATCGCCGCGCTGGCAGTCGCTTCCGGCATGGCGGCGATCACTTATGCGATTCAGACCATTACCGAAGCCGGCGACAATTTCATTTCGGCCAGTCAGTTGTATGGCGGCACCTACAACCTGTTTGCCCACACGCTGCCGCAAATGGGCATCGAAGTCCGCTTTGCCGATGCCCGCCAGCCCGACAGTTTCGCGGCCCTGATCGATAGCCGCACCAAGGCGATCTTTTGCGAATCGATCGGCAATCCGCTGGGTAATGTCACCGATATCGCCAAGCTGGCCGAGATCGCCCATGCGCACGGCATTCCGCTCATCGTCGACAATACTGTGCCCAGCCCCTACCTGTGCCGCCCGTTCGAGCACGGCGCCGACATTGTCGTGCATGCACTGACCAAATACCTGGGCGGTCATGGCAACAGCATTGGCGGTGCGATTGTCGACAGCGGCAAATTTCCATGGGCCGATCACAAGGAACGCTTCAAGCGCTTAAACGAGCCGGATGTGTCGTACCACGGCGTGGTGTATACCGAAGCACTGGGGCCGGCTGCCTATATCGGCCGCGCACGCGTGGTCCCGCTACGCAATATGGGCGCGGCGATTTCACCGATGAATGCATTTCTGATCTTGCAGGGCATTGAAACCCTGGCGCTGCGCATGGACCGCATTTGCGACAATACGCTGGCCATTGCCCGCCATCTGCAATCGCATGCGAAAGTGGCGTGGGTCAAGTATGCCGGCCTGCCCGAGCATGCTGACCATGCACTGGTGCAGAAATACATGGGCGGACGCGCCTCCGGCATTCTGTCGTTCGGCTTGAAGACGGCCAGCAAGGACGATCCGCGCGCGGCCGGCGCCCGGGTGCTCGATGCACTGCAATTGTTTACCCGGCTGGTCAATATCGGCGACGCCAAATCGCTGGCAACCCACCCGGCGTCGACCACCCATCGCCAATTGAATCCGGAAGAGCTGGCCAAGGCGGGCGTGTCCGAAGACATGCTGCGGCTGTCGATCGGCATCGAACATATCGATGACCTGATCGCCGACCTTGATTTGGCGTTGGCAGCGGCATAAACAAAACGCATCAGAAGCTGAGAAAACAAAATAGCCACGGCAAGCATGTCTGCTTGCCGTGGCTATTTTTTTGTTTGATGCCTGCTGCGCCTGCCTTCAGGAAACCGGTGCGATGCCCTTCACATTGGTGCGGTAAGGCGGCAGGCTGCCAGCGCGCAGACCCTTGGCTTGCGCATACAGCGGCAGCACCGCCGGCAAATGCTTTTTCATCTCGACGATGCGGTTCTTACCGGCCGGGTGCGACGAAAACCATTGCAGTGGCGCACGCTGGCTGACTGCCGCCATTTTTTGCCACAGCGCGACGCCGGCGCGCGGATCGAAACCGGCGCGCGCCGCGATATCCAGACCCACTGCATCGGCTTCGGTTTCATCGTCCCGGGAAAACTTCAGCATGGTCAGGTTGGCACCGATGCCGGTGGCAGCGGTCGTCAAATTCGGGTCGACCCCGAAGATGGCGGCCAGTCCGACGCCGGCCAGCCGGGAGCCGACATCGGCCAGCCCGGCCTTGGCCGCGCGTTCGCGGCCATGCTCGCGCAGCGCGTGGGCAATTTCATGCCCCATCACGATCGCGGCTTCGTCGTCGGTCAGCTTCAAGGTCGTCAACAGCCCGCTGAAAAAAGCGATCTTTCCACCCGGCATGCAAAACGCATTGATTTCCTTGGCATCGATCAGGTTGATTTCCCATTGCCATTCTGCCGCCCGCGGGTTCCAGCGTACCGCCTGCGGAATCAGCTTGTTGGCAATTCCGCGCAGGCGCTGCACTTCCGGATGGTTTGCAGCCATCAGTACATTTTTCTGGTCGGCATGCTGCTTGATCGCCGTATATTGCTGCAATGCCGCCGCTTCGAGTTTGGCTTCCGGCACCAGTTTGCGCAGTGGCGACATCTTGTCGACCCTGACGCCCTCGCCCCCATCCTCTTTGGCCAGTACGCCCGCTGCGGGCAATGCACAAGCGAGCGCGATGACCAATACGGAAAATTTATGCAAACCAAAGTGCAACATCATTTTTCTCCGCAAGAAAACAAACTGGACAGCAAGATTAATTTAATACATGGCAACATAAACAATGCAGGCTCGCTTAGCCTAGAACCCTATGCGACTGTTAACAATGATATCAATGATGGCGATTGTCTCAACTTGCGCCGTCTTCGCCATCCAGTTTAACCCGGGGCCGCAGCCAGAAGTAGAGACCGATGGCTGGTACGATCGCCAATGTGGTGATCCAGAAATACGGTGCGTACCCGACTGCCTCGACAATGCGGCCGGAATAAAAACCCAGCACCTTGCCCGGCAGGGTGATCAGCGAACTGAACAGGGCATATTGAGTTGCAGTATAGCGCTGGTTGACCAGTGCCGACAGGTAGGCCACCGCCGTTGTACCCAGCAGACCCTGAGCCAGGTTTTCGCCGGAAATCACCAGCGTCAGCATGGCGATGTCGCCATTGGCGCCGATCAGCCACAGGTATAGCAGATTGGACAGCGCCCCCAGCACGATGCTGAGCAACAGTGCGCGCTCGACGCCCCAGCGCACCACCGCAATGCCGCCGAGGAAAGCGCCGCCGATGCCGACCCAGATGCCATAGATCTTGGACACGGTGGCGATCTGGGTCTTGCTGAAACCCTGGTCCAGGTAAAACGGCCCCATGATGCCACCGACCAGGGCCTGGTCGGAAACCTTGAACAGCAGGATGAACAGCAGGATCATCAGCCCGACCCGCCCGCCGAAGCGGCGGAAGAAATCGGCAAATGGCTCGACCACGCCTTCGCGCAGGCCCTGGGCCCAGCTTTGCACCTGGATGCGCAGCACGTCCGGCTCGCGCGCCAGCAGGTTGGCTGCGATCGGAATCAGCATGAACGCCGCCATCACGCGGTACACATTGGGCCAGATGGCGTGGTCTGCCAGCACCAGTGCCAGCGCACCGGTGATGATCAGCGCCAGCCGGTAACCGAGCGAATAGGTGGCCACCAGCGCGCCCTGCGCTTCAACCGGGGCGATTTCGATGCGATAGGCATCCACCGCGATATCGAGGGTCGCGCCGGCAATCGCCACCAGCAGCGTCAGCCCGATGAACAATCCCAGCTGCGAAGGCGTAACCGACGCCATCGCAATCAAACCGACCATCACCAGCAGCTGAGTCAGCAGCAGCCAGCTGCGGCGCTGGCCGAGCCGCCCGAACAGCGGCAGCCGCAGGCGGTCGACGGCCGGCGCCCACAGGAACTTGAGTGAATAGGCGAGACCTGCGCTGGCGATCATGGTGATCTCTTTTAACGCAATGCCGTTTTCCTTCAGCCAGTACGCCAGGGTGCCGGCCACCAGCAGGAATGGCAGGCCGGAGGCGAAGCCGAAAAAGAACATGGTCCAGGATGACGGGTGCAGGAACGCATCGCGGATGCGCGGCTTGACCTTCGCTTTTTCCTCATCGCCGCCGATGTCGCCGATGATGCTGCTCATGCGGTGCTGCCGACGGCAAACCGCACCTGCCCCGAGAACGATAAAGTGGTGCAGCCTGAACAAGCCTGCGGATGGGGGGCCGTGCCGGAAATCTGGTTCATGAAAGGATCTTAGTTGGTTTTTTTGCGAAGGCGGAACACCGCCAGGCTGCCGCGCCAGTTGGGCAGGAAGGCGACCGGCTTGCCGTCATGCAGTGCTTTGCACTCCAGCACTTCGAGCCCGACTTCATTGGCAAGTTCCGCAAAGTCGCCAATCGTGGCAAAACGCAGGTTGGGCGTGTCATACCATTCGTACGGCAGCGATTTGGAGACCGGCATGCGCCCTTTGACCAGCGCCAGCCGGTGCGGCCAATGCGCAAAATTCGGAAACGACACGATCGCCTCGCGCCCGACCCGGGTAATTTCGCGCAGCACGCCTTCGACATTCTTCATCATCTGCAGCGCCGACAGGCACAGCACGGTGTCGAATGCATTATCGGCAAACATCGCCAGGCCGGCTTCCAGGTCTTGCTGGATCACGGAAATGCCGCGACCGATACAGACCGGGATCTTGTCGTCATCGATCTCGACGCCGTAACCGATGCAGCCCTTGTCGGTGCGTAAATGATCGAGCATCACGCCATCGCCGCAGCCCATATCCAGCACATGCGAGTCGCGCGCGACCCAGTGCGCAATGAAAGCCAGATCCGGGCGCAACTGGCTCAATTCCTGAAAATTCATGCTGCCACCCCCGCTTGCATTTCCTGCCACACCAGGTCGTAATAGGTGCGCACCACCCGCAGATAACGCGCATCCTCCAGCAAAAAGGCATCATGGCCGTGCGGCGCATCGATTTCCGCATACGACACCCGGCGCTTGTTGTTGACCAGCGCCTGCACCATTTCCCGGCTGCGCGCCGGCGAAAAACGCCAGTCGGTGGTAAACGACACCAGCAGGAATTGCGCCTGCGACTGCGCCATGGTGCGACTCAGGTCGCCCTCGAATTCACGCGCCGGGTCGAAATAATCGAGCGCCTTGGTAATCAGGAGATAGGTATTGGCGTCGAAGTATTCAGAAAACTTGTCACCCTGATAGCGCAGATAGGATTCGATTTCGAAATCGATGCCGAAACCGAACTGGTATTTCCCCGAGCGCAAATCGCGGCCGAATTTTTCAGCCATGTCGTCATCCGACAGATAGGTGATATGGCCGATCATGCGCGCTACCCGCAGTCCGTTTTTCGGCACCACGCCATGCGCATAGAAGTCGCCACCATGGAAATCCGGGTCGGTCAGGATCGCCTGCCGGGCCACATCGTTGAAGGCGATGTTTTGTGCCGACAGCTTCGGCGTCGACGCCACCACCACGCAATGACGTACCCGCTTCGGATAGCGCAAGCTCCAGGCCACCGCCTGCATGCCGCCAAGCGAGCCGCCCATGACGGCGGCAAACTGTTCAATGCCCAGCGCATCGGCCAGCCTGGCCTGGGCATCGACCCAGTCTTCGACAGTCACGACAGGAAAGCTGGCGCCATACGGGCGCCCTGTGGCCGGATTGACATGCATCGGGCCGGTCGAGCCGAAGCATGACCCAAGGTTGTTGACACCGATGACGAAAAATTTATCGGTATCGAGCGGCTTGCCGGGGCCAACCATGTTGTCCCACCAGCCGATATTCTTTTCACCCTTGTCGGTCAGGTAATAACCGGCCACATGATGCGACGCGTTCAGTGCATGGCATACCAGCACCGCGTTGGAGCGCTCGGCATTCAACTTGCCATAGGTTTCATACATCAATGTATAGCCGGCAATCGACGCGCCGCTCTGCAGCGGCAGCGGCTCGGTGAATTGCATCGACTGCGGTGACACGATTCCGATCGAGGTCATTTTATTTACTTAATCGGGAGCCGGGTAACGGTATCCGTTACACAGCTCCGCACTTTCACAAAGTTGAAGACAAACAGTTTTATATTCTTGACGACGCGTCGCAAACACTGTCCGATCCCGTAATGTCGGGGGCAGAATAACTGGTCGCACGGCGGCGTCTCGCAAACTCTGTCCCCTCCTGTAATGTTGAGGACAGAGTAACCCGTTGCACGACGGCGCCTCGCAAACTCTGTCCCGCATCCTATAATGTTGAGGACAGAGTAGCTCGCCGCACGGCGGCGTCTCGCAAACTCTGTCCCGCAATAAGTAAACTATATAAAAAAAGCCCGAAAGCGCTGGGCATATCGGGCTAAATTCGGGGCTTGATTCGAAGATTGCTTCAAGCACGCTTTAGCCGTATTTATTAAAGCGCCCGCAAGCTGATCTCAAATCGGCGCAATCCACCATTGCTAGCATAACCAAGTCGGGCCGCGCCGTCAAACCGCAAGCAGCTGCGCGGCGTCACAAGGTGCCCAGCTGCGCCACTGCTTCGGCAATTGCAGCCGGCTCCACCGTACGCAGGATTTTCCGGGTCTGCATGCCGAGGATCGTCAAGTCGCTGTTGAGGATTTCGTTTTTTACCGGCAGCAGCTGGGTCGGGTGCATCGAAAACTCTCGCAGTCCCATGCCCAGCAGCAGCCTGGTGAGCTTGGTGTCACCTGCCATCTCGCCGCAGACTGCAACCGGAATCCGTTCGCGCGCGCCAGCGGCAATGATGCTCGACAACAGGTACAACACGGCCGGATGCAGCGGGTTGTACAGGTGCGCAACTTCATGATCAACGCGGTCGATCGCCAGCGTGTACTGGATCAGGTCGTTGGTGCCGATCGACAGGAAATCCATGCGCTTGATGAACATCGGCAGCGCCAGGGCTGCTGCCGGGATTTCGATCATCGCACCGACCGGGATATTTGGGTCGAATTTTTTGCCTGCTTCGCGCAGCTGGCTCTTGGCCTGCTCGATCATTGCCAGCGTCTGATCGATTTCAAACGCATGCGCCAGCATTGGAATCAGCAGCTTGACCGGACCAAAGGCCGAGGCGCGCAGAATCGCGCGCAGCTGCATCAGAAAGATCTGCGGCTCGGCCAAGCAGTAGCGGATCGCGCGCAATCCCAGCGCCGGGTTCAGTGCAGTCTGCTCGGCGGTATCGAGCGGCTTGTCGGCGCCGATATCGAGCGTGCGGATCGTAACCGGCCGCCCTTTCATCAGGGTGACTGCCCTGCGGTATGACTCGAACTGTTCATCTTCGGTGGGCAGCTTGGTGACGAAACCGGTACGGCCCATGAACAGGTATTCGGAGCGAAACAGCCCGATGCCGGCCGCGCCCGCATCCATCGCCGCGGCGCAATCCTCGGGCAATTCGATATTGGCCAGTAGCGTGATCTCGGCGCCATCCTTGGTGACTGCAGGCGTCTTTTTCAGCTTGCCGAGTTTTTTGCGTTCACGCAGCAGTTTCGTCTGGCGTTCGCGGTATTGATCCAGCACCACCGGGGGCGGATCGACGATCACCACACCGGCGTCGCCATCGACGATCACCCAGTCATCCTGCTCAATCAAGGCCGAGGCATTGAACATGCCGACCGCCGCCGGAATATCCAGGCTGCGGGCCACGATCGCGGTATGCGAATTCTGGCCGCCGACATCGGTGACAAAACCGCCGAACGAGCGGTCCTTGAACTGCAGCATATCGGCCGGCGAGATATCGTGCGCCACCACGATCATGCGTGCGGCCGCGTCGTCGCCAGTATGTTTGGGCAGATCGGTGGCAGTGCCGGTCAACACTTTCAAAACCCGTTCGCCGACTTGCTGAATATCGGCCTTGCGCTCTCGCAGATAAGCGTCGCCGATTTCATCGAACTGAGCCGACAATTCATCGATCTGGGTCACCAGTGCCCACTCGGCATTGTAGTGGCGGCTGCGGATGATATTGAGCGGCTCTTCGGCAATCATCGGGTCCGACAGGATCAACGCATGCACGTCGAGAAAAGCGCCCAGCTCGGCCGGCGAATCCTTCGGCAAGTCATTCCAGATGGTTTGCAATTCCTTGTGCACGGTAGCCAGCGCATTTTGCAGGCGCGCGACTTCGGCTTCGACCTGCTCTTCCGGCACCAGGTAATGCTTGACGTCGAGCGCCGCCGGCGCAAGCAGATGCGCGCGGCCAATTGCGATGCCGCGCGAAACCGGGATGCCGTGGAGCGTGAAGGATGCCATTGTTTCTCGATTCGATTCAGACAGCGCCTGCATGCGTATGGCACTGTCCCGCTTGTCACTTGTTTACGGTTTGCCGAAAACCGCCTATGCGCTACCCTGGTGCGGCACGACGGCGCACCGCAAACCCTCAAATCAGTTTATTCGCCTTCGCCGAACTTGTCATTAATCAGTGCGAGCAGCGCATCAAAACAGGCCTGTTCATCGACCCCGTCCGTTTCCAGCGTGACCATCGCACCTTTGCCGGCTGCCAGCATCATCACGCCCATGATCGACTTGGCATTCACGCGCCGCTTGTTGCGTGTCATCCAGACCTCGCTTTTGTATTTCGCGGCCAGTTGCGTCAGCTTGGCCGAGGCGCGCGCATGCAAACCCAGCTTGTTGATAATTTCAATGTCTTTTTGAATCATGTCGGCTCTAATTCTTGTTTTCAATTGGTTGCAACAGCGTACCGGTTATGCAAGCGATTGTCCCGCACTACCCTAATTCGGTGACAGGCGCACCCGGTTATCAACCCGCGAGGCACCGCTTTGCCCGCCGGCCAGCGCCATTTCGACCACCACATCCAGCGTATCGTTGCGGTAAGTGATCGCCCGCAGCAGCATCGGCAGGCTGATGCCGGCGATGACGTCGACCTGTCCGGGATTATTGAGCGGCAGTGTACAGTTCGAAGGTGTCCCGCCCATGACATCGGTAATCACCAGCACGCCGCTGCCATCGTTCAAGCGCTCGATTGCCTGGCCAGCCAGGCGCTTGACGTCAGCCGGGTCCTGGTCCGCCACCACATCAATGGCTTCCAGCCGCTCCGGGCGGGCACGAAATACATGGGTGGCCGCGTCGATAAAAGCCTGGCCGAGCGGCGCATGCGTCAAAAGAAGGATACCAACCATAATTCTTGGCAAAACAGAAAATTGCTGGCCCGATCGGCCCTTCTGTCAAACCGGCTCCCTTGCTGAACAATCAATCAAATCGATCGGTTACGTAATGGCTATGTATTAATTAGTGCGTTGCCGTGGCTGGCGCAGCGCGATTTTCAGCCGCTTTTTCCAGCGCATCGATGAACATGCCCGCCACATTGAAACCAGCCTGTTGGTGAATTTCCTGAAAACAGGTCGGACTCGTCACGTTCACTTCGGTCAGATAATCGCCAATTACATCCAATCCTACCAGCAACAACCCCCGGTTTGAAAGCGTTGGTGCCAGCGCCTGGGCAATTTCACGATCGCGCGCCGACAATGGCTGGGCCACTCCCAGTCCGCCGGCAGCCAGATTGCCGCGCACTTCACCGGCTTGTGGAATGCGCGCCAGGCTGAACGGCACCGCCTGGCCGCCGATCAGCAGGATGCGCTTGTCGCCACGGGCAATCTCGGGAATGTAGCGCTGCGCCATGATGGTGGTGTTGCCATGATTGGTCAGGGTTTCGATGATGGCACCCAGATTCAAGCCGTCGTCGCGCACCCGGAACACGCCGGTGCCACCCATGCCATCGAGCGGCTTCAGGATGATATCCTGGTGCTCGACATGGAATGCCCGCAACCGCTTGCCATCGCTGGTAACCAGCGTCGGCGACATGAATTGCGCAAACTGGGCAATCGCCAGCTTTTCATTGTGGTCGCGCACCGCACCGGGACGGTTGACGATATGCGCCCCCTGCTGCTCGGCCAGCTCCAGCAGATAGGTTGCATACACATATTCCATGTCGAATGGCGGGTCCTTGCGCAGCACCACCAGATCGAATGCGGTCAGCGGCAAGGCCGCCTTCGGCTCGGCCCGGTACCACTGGTCGTCATCACCGGTCAGCCGGATCGGTGCGACATTGGCCACGACCTGGCCGCGCTCGAACGCCATGTCTTTTTGTTCGAATGCATGAATTTCATGGCCGCGCGCAAAGGCTTCGGCCATCATCGCATAGGTCGAATCCTTGTAGATCTTGAAGCTGGCGAGCGGGTCGGCGAGGAAGGCGATTTTCATGAGTAAGCGTCCGGAATGGATGGAATCGGTCAAATTCAACTGCATCTACCACGGTGAACACGGCGGGCACGGCGAAGACTAACCTGAATTGCTCTTCGCCGCGCCCGCCGTGGTAGTTTTCTGCTTACACTTGACCAGACAATTGATGCATCAGTAAATTTCAGGATTTGGATCGGTTTTTTCCAGCTCCAGCGATGCCGCCAGCAAGGCCAGTCGCGCCACCACGCCATACATGTAAAAACGATTCGGCGCGGTGGTGCCGGGCTTGGCTTTCAAGTCTGGCAACGCATGTTGCTGCGCAAACGCCAGCGGCACGAAATGCGCGCCCGGGGCATTCAGGTTTTCATCGACGCCGCGCTCGGCATGCACCCGGTAAAAGCCGCCGACCACATAGCGGTCGATCATGTAGACCACCGGTTCGGCCACCGCGTCATTGATGTGCTCGAAGGTATGCACGCCTTCCTGGATGATCACGTCATTGACTTCCAGCCCCTCCTTGACCACTGACATCTTGTTGCGCTGCTTGCGGTTCAAGTCCTTGACTTCGGACGCATCGCGCACCGTCATGATGCCCATGCCATAGGTGCCGGCATCGGCCTTGACGATCACGAACGGGGTTTCCTTGATGCCGTATTCCTTGTACTTCTTGCGGATTTTGGTCAGCAGCGTATCGACATTCGAGGCCAGACACTCTTCGCCGGTGCGCTCATGGAAATTGATCTGGCTGCATTTGCCAAAATACGGATTCAGCATCCACGGATCGACATCGATCAGCTTGGCGAACTTCTTGACCACATCGTCATAGGCGGCAAAATGATTACTCTTGCGGCGCACCGCCCAGCCGGCGTGCAGCGGCGGCAGCAGGTTTTGCTCGTGCAGGTTTTCCAGAATCGAAGGCAGGCCCGACGACAGGTCATTGTTGAGCAAAATCGTGCAAGGGTCGAAATTCTTCAGGCCAACCCGGCGGCCATTTTGCAGGCGCTCGAGCGGCTCCAGCGTCAGCGTGCTGCCATCCGGCAGTTCGATCGGGGTCGGCGCCTTGACGTCCGGCGACAGCGAACCGAGCCGCACATTCAAGCCGGTCTGGCGGAAAATCTGCATCAGCCGGGCGACATTTTGCAAATAAAAAGTGTTGCGGGTATGGTTTTCTGGAATCAGCAACAGATTCTTGGCATCCGGACAATATTTTTCAATCGCTGCCATCGCCGCCTGCACTGCCAGTGGCAGCATTTCCGGTGACAAGTTGTTAAAACCGCCCGGGAACAGATTGGTGTCGACCGGCGCCAGCTTGAAACCGGCATTCCTGACATCCACCGAGCAATAAAACGGCGGCGTATGTTCCTGCCATTCGAGACGGAACCAGCGCTCGATCGCGGGCGTGGCTTTGAGGATTTTCTTTTCGAGGTCGAGCAACGGACCATTCAAGGCCGTGACCAGATGCGGAACCATATACGCCCTTCTTACTTAGCAATTGGATAAATCTGTGAGGATGATTCTAACGGGAATTGGCAGTTTTCGCGCGCACAAGCCGCTGCAGCGCTGATCAAACTTGCCACTCTTCCATGGGAATTCGATATAACTAGATCAGGCCGACTTTCCGAATTTAAAGGCCGGCCATAAAAAAAGCGCCCCTTATAAGAGGCGCCTTGGCCAGCCCGCTGACCTGGGCTGGAGGAAAAACCTGATTACACCAAGATCATGCGTGGTATGCCGATTCGCCATGGCTGGAAATATCCAGGCCTTCGCGCTCTGCCTCTTCCGGTACCCGCAAGCCCACGATCAGGTCAACCAGCTTGTAGGCAATGAAGGCAACCACACCGGACCAGATGACCGTGGTCAGCACGCCCTGGATCTGGATCCAGACTTGACCGGCGATCGAATAATCAGGCGCCACCTTGTTGGCAACATAATCATAGATGCCGGAGCCGCCCAGCGAAGGTGCCGCGAAGACACCGGTCAGGACCGCACCGAGAATGCCGCCGACGCCATGCACGCCGAACACATCCAGCGAATCGTCGGCACCGAGCATGCGCTTCAAGCCATTGACGCCCCACAGGCAGACGATACCGGCCAGCAAACCGATCACCAGTGCGCCCATCACACCGACGAAACCGGCTGCCGGGGTGATCGCGACCAGGCCGGAGACGGCACCGGAAGCGGCACCCAGCATCGACGGCTTGCCCTTGCCCATCCACTCACCGAAGGTCCAGGTGACGGTGGCGGCAGCCGTTGCCAGCAGGGTATTGACGATTGCCAGCGCAGCCAGGCCATTGGCTTCCAGACCGGAGCCGGCATTGAAGCCGAACCAGCCGACCCACAGCAGGGATGCGCCGATCATGGTCATCGTCAGCGAATGCGGCGCCATCGATTCCTTGCCATAGCCAACCCGCTTGCCGATCACGTAGGCACCCACCAGGCCAGCGACGGCCGCATTGATATGCACCACGGTGCCGCCGGCAAAGTCGAGCGCGCCCTTCTGGAACAGCCAGCCTGCCGTCGCGGTTGCCGCTTCAGCTGCTGCTGCATCGGTATAGGCATCCGGACCGGCCCAGAACCATACCATGTGGGCGATCGGCAGGTAGGAAAAGGTAAACCACAATGTCATGAACAGCAGCACGGCGGAAAATTTGATGCGCTCGGCAAAGGCGCCGACGATCAAGCCACAGGTGATCGCGGCGAACGTTGCCTGGAAAGCGACGAAGCTGAATTCCGGAATCACCACACCCTTGCTGAAGGTTGCCGCCACCGTATCGATCGTGATCCCGGACAGGAACAGGCGATCAAACGAGCCGATGAAGCTGCCGCCGGCGGTGAATGCCAGAGAGTAGCCGTAAACACACCACAACACGATGATCAGTGAAAACACCATGAACACCTGCATCAGCACCGACAGCATGTTTTTCGAGCGCACCAGCCCGCCGTAAAACAGCGCCAGGCCGGGAATCGACATCATGATCACCAGAATGGTGGCGATCCCCATCCAGGCCACATCGCCCTTGTTGGGGGTTGGAGCAGGTGCCGGCGCAGCGGCGGCCGGTGCTGCAGCTGGTGCGGCAACAGCAGCAGCCGGCGGCGTTGCTGTTGCTGCCGGTGCAGCATCGGCCGGCGCTGCTGACGATGCGGCGGCGGTGGGTGCAGCAGGAGCCGCCGCATCCTCGGCGGCAAAAGCCGACGGCGCCAGACCGACTGCAATCAGCAGTGAGGTCGCCGCCAGGAAGCGTGCAAAAGTTTGTTTCATGGGATTCTCCTTAGAGTGCTTCTTTGCCGGTTTCACCGGTACGGATACGCACGACCTGCTGCAAGTCGTAGACGAATATCTTGCCGTCGCCAATCTTGCCGGTACGGGCCGACGATTCGATCGCCTCGATCGCGCGCTCGACGATATCGTCATCGACGGCGGCCTCGATCTTGGTCTTCGGCAGGAAATCAACCACATACTCGGCGCCCCGGTACAGCTCGGTATGGCCTTTCTGGCGACCGAAACCCTTGACTTCGGTGACGGTGATGCCTTGCACACCGATGGTGGACAAGGCTTCGCGCACCTCGTCGAGCTTGAAGGGTTTAATGATTGCAGTAATCAGTTTCATGTGAACCTCTTACGTTAGGTATTAGAAAGTTTTGGACAGGGACAGTACAGCACTGGTATTGCCCAGCTCCTTGGTCGAACGGCCATTGGTCGCTCTCCAATATCTTTCGTCAGCATTGGTGCTGACCACTGCCAGGCCGAGCGTCGCAAAGCCAAAGTCGCGCGAAACGCCGACTTTATAATCGGTATAGTCAAGCTGTCCGTAATGGCGCACCTTCTGATGTCCAACGTGCAGGCCGAGCATGGTCTTGTCGGCGATCTCGAAGCTGGCATTCAGATCCAGATAGCCGGATCCTTTCGAATCGCCGCGCGCCGGCAAGGCCGTAAATGCGTAGCCGGCTGCGGTTGTATTATTCAAGCCGAAGAAATCGGTGACGCCGTGGCTGTATTTGACCGACAGCCATTTGTACGACGCGCCGAAATACAACTCGCCGTTATTGAATTTCTCGTTGGTGCCGGCGACAAACGCGCCTGGATAGTAGTAAAACAGTGCACCGACATCCAGCAGCAGATCCTTGGCCACTTCGAATTTGTAGCCGCCATAAAAGTCCATTTCAATGCCGCCGCCTTGCGGATATTGGACACCGCTCAGGTTCGAATTCCAGTTGCCGAGGTAAAAGCCACTGGAATGGGCATAATCAATGCCGCCCTGGATCGTCGGCTCCTTGAAGGTTTGAGAAATGCCACGGAAGCGGTAATCGGTCGCAACCGTCAGGTTGCCGGTGAAGGTATGCGGCGACGCCGGCTCGGCGGCAGACGCGGAAGTTGCCATGGTGGCGAGTACGGCAGCGGCGAGGATTAATTTTTTCATGGTCGGTCCCTGTGAGTGATGAAGTAAAAACAGTCAAATCGTGTAAGCTTTACCCTGATTAGCAGGACGCGTGCCAACCTATTTCCGCCCAGATGCGTTATCATTTTTACAAATATTTATCTGGAATTCGCCAAATGGTGCAGACTGCACCAACCTATCCGCACCACTTTGAAACGTTTGCCGCATTTCGCATCAAAATGGTGCTTAACTTTGCCTAAAAGGAATAGCTTTAATGAACAAACCTAATTTTATTGACGATCTGCAATCCAAAATTCAGCAGGCATTCGAGAGTTCGCCAGTCAAGGATGTGGAAAGAAATGTCAAAGCAATGCTCAACCAGGGCTTTTCCAAGCTCGACTTGGTGACGCGCGAGGAATTCGATATCCATGTCCAGGTGCTGGCCAAGACCCGGGCCAAGCTGGAACTGCTGGAAGCGCGCGTGGCCGAACTGGAAAACCAGCTGCGCGACAAGTAATTAATCAGTAATTAAGTATTAATAAGTATTAAGTAAGGCGCTACTGCCTGGCAGCCCGGTGCGTGCGCGTTACCAGCTGGGCAATATTGTGTAAACCGGCCAGATCACTTTGTCGCCCAAGGGTTTTATTGAGAGAGATTCCACCATGCGCATGAGCGACGAAGAATATTTCCGCAGCTGTGTAGCCAAGGAACGGCATCTGGCGCACCTGCTGGGACATCACAATATCGAAGAATTTTATGAAAGTGCCGGTACGCTCTGGGATGATGGCCAGCCTTTACCCAAGTGGACCCGCGACTGGAATGCATGCGGACCGCTGATGACAGGCCACGACGTCGCGCTGAGCTACATGAAGCAGCCGGGGCAGCCGCATAGCATCGCAGTGGCCATCGGCGAAATTGTGGTGCAGTTTGCCGATCATCCGAGCAAGGAGCGCGCGGTGATGGTGGCGATTGTCAAGGCCGTCATTCACGAGCTGGAACATCATAAACCGGCCAAACATTCACCGTCCTAGACCTGTATTGCCCCGCCCCGGCACCCGGTTGGTGTGCCGGGGCGGCTGGAATCCGGAAAATCGTTTGCGATAAAAATAACTGAACCAAATTAATAAAGGCAGGCAATGAGTCTAGCGGTGTTGAAGAGCCGGGCACTGACCGGCATGCAGGCGCCGGAAGTGACGGTCGAAGTCCACCTGGCCAATGGCTTGCCGTCGTTTACCATCGTCGGCTTGCCGGAAACCGAAGTCAAGGAATCGAAGGACCGGGTGCGGGCTGCGTTGCAAAATGCCCGCTTCGAGTTCCCGGCCCGGCGTACATGCAAGTTGTATGTCATAACCCACAACAACTAAGTTGTAGTGAAATGGACGTCATTGATTGGTAGAGGGTTCTCTGAAAGCATGAAGAACCGCCTTTTCGGGGTAGCAACCCAACAGGGCAACCAATCAATTAGCGAGGGGAGTAGCCAGGGTATCCTTGTGCTCCACGCGCACGACGAAGCAGATTTGATCTATACATGCTTTGACTTCTAGTTGCGCGTGACGCTCATAGCTGAACCCCGCCGCACTGCATGAGCCGGCTCCTACCCATGTATTTTATCCACTCGACTCGAGCCCGGTCGTGGCTCCTGGAAACTACTGCCTTGTCGAGCTGAATGCCCTTGCGCGTGACGCGATATTGAAATTCTGGACGACCACGCTGCCCCTCGCCCAATTTACCCTAGTCACTAGTTCTTCATGGTGGAACATCGGCATGCCAAGATACTACGTCGTATGCTGCAACAGGCACAAAACAACATGCTTTAGAGAGAGCCGCTTCAGCCGCAAGTGAGGGTAACGTTGACAGTGCTGAAGTCATACGCGCACATCCGATCAATAGTGTTGACGAAATCTGGATGGCATCTATGACCTCCCAAAAGGGGATTTATTCAAGTCTAAGTTAACTTTTTGAAAAATGGTATAGCGAAAAAATGGATGGTTTTCCACGTTGGTATAGCGTATAAACCATTGATTTTAAAAGGATATTTACATTGACCATCTTGATGGGTAGACATAAAATATTGAGAGGTAAGTTTTCGAGCTCGGATGGGTATAGCCACTCTTTCCGCACTTGACTGATTGGGAGAGCGGCTATGGAACAGATGAAATTTAAGAAGCATCGATTACGCGTAAGCGGTTCCACCTTAGGGGTGTTGGATGCCGCTTCAACAAGCGGCAGAGTCATCATGTCTATGGTGCCGTGGCTTATATATATAACTGGCGGGTTCCTTCGATACTGTGCAACGGGCACTCGGAAAGATTGCTGGCAATCAGTAGCTTTACCTTAGCAATTTGGCGAAGGGCCTTGATTTGTCGAGTCCTCAATCTGTCATCGTCACACTTTCCGCAGTAGCACATGATCGCATGTATGATTTTCTCGCACTGTTATCTAGCCATCAGAATATGCGCTAAATGAGAGAGCTAAGGCGCAAGGTCCTCCTGCCGGCTTTCCGGCTCTCCGAAGTTACGGATCAAGATAATCCGCGTGGTATTAAGCGCATTATTAAGCAAGGAAAGGGGCATCCCGCTCTGACTTACTGCTTCCAGTATGTTTGGGATGAAGTCGGAGGCCGAGGGTATAACTACAACCTATTTCCTGTTGTGTTGGACAGGAGGTCCGTTCCTTGGGCGCTTGGCACGCTTTTCATCCTGGCCCAATTGGAGAGCGAAGCGCAACCGGTTATGACTACTTTCCATGCTCGTGCCGACGATCTGGGCGCGTTTAAGGAATGGTTGGACAGCCAGGACAACCCAGAAGAGCTGCTATTCAATTTCCCCAAACCAAAGTTGCGGCGGTCAACCTATCGCTATCGCGGTTTCCTACAACAGCAAATCCAAGCCCGCGAGATCGGCCCATCGACAGCAAAGCGTCGGATGGGAACACTCATTTACTTCTATAAGTGGCTTATTGCCAATAAATTCTTCACGCCTGAATATCCCGCCTGGGAAGAAAGGGAATACGAACTCTCCTTTAAAACAGCAAACGGGCGGCTGCTTTCAAAAACCGTAGTCAGCACCAATCTCGGCATCCCCGCACCTAAAGCGGAGGGTGACTTCGATGGGACTATTCAAGATGGAGGCAAGCTGCGCCCTCTTTCGGAGAGGAAGCAAGAATGGCTCCTTGAAGCCGCAGAAGCCAAAGGCAAAAAAGCCCCGCGCCGCGCAGCGGCGGCCGGCTGAGCCGACAACCCCGATTGTCGAGAAGGCGCCGGATGCCCGCACCGTTCTGGTGGTCGGCGATTTCATGGCGAGCGGCCTCGCCGAAGGTCTGGATGTCG
>JAKFBY010000101.1:0-15397 GCA_036677325.1 Paucimonas sp. | reverse complement strand
CCAGTGCCATCGAATTTTCTCGGGGAATCAGTTCATCTTTTTCAGACAGAATCACCTGGGTCGGCATGGTGATTGTCTTTGCACGCATGTTGGAGGCGAATTTGTCTTGCAAAAGCAAGCCGATCGGGAAAAATGGGTATTGCTTCCTTGCCAGGTTTTCAATGCTGTCGTAAGGCGTGACCAGCACCAGTTTTTTTACCTTGCGCGCGGTTGCCAGATAGACGGCGACGCCGCTTCCCAGGCTGCGGCCGATCACCGAAACCACCGCGTGTTTGCCCTGTACCAAGTCAAATACCGAGAGCGCATCCTGGAATAATCCGGCCTCGGTCGGGGTGCCGGTGCTGCCGCCATAGCCCCGGTAATTGACCAGATAAACCGCCTGATCGGGAAAATGCCTGGCAAACCAGGGAATATTTTGCGACACATCTTCGGCATTGCCGCCAAAATAAATCATCGCTTTTTCGCTGACGGGACCGACACGCCAGATCCGCAGCGTTTCACCATTGCTTTGTAATGCAATCAGTTCCGCATCAACCGCAGTCGTGGGCGGCGTTGGAAAATAGAGAAAGGCGCGCTGGTTGAAATACAGGTAAGCGCAACCGCCCAGGTAAAGCAACACGACCAATGAAAGAATGCTCGCCACTACATATTTCATATTATTCCTATCGATTCTGCGTGCCGGGCCGTAACGGCACTCTGGCGCTGCCGGAAATGGTCGGTGCGCGTTGCCAGAGTCATCATTGACCACTGATCTTGTTGGCCGGTGCGCATGGGGTCGCTCCGGAGAATAATGGCTGAGAATATTTGATCAATTGTAAACTGGCGCTTTACTTTAACCCGGTGCTGTGGCGTCGAAGTGCATATCAGGTAGCCCATCCGATCAGCTCGTGCCAATTAATATTTCTCTACGCGCCTTGCTTAGCGACCCCAGTGCCTTGTTATATGACCATTCAACGAGCTCCGTCAAATAGGCGTCGGACAGGCTATTCGGATTGACAATCGTCACCCAATGGAAACGTCCCATGTATCTCGCAGGTTTGATCCCAGGAATATCTGTCAGCTCGATAAAGCGATCCGGCGATACCCGAATGCTGAAGCGCCACATCTCGGGCTCGCTTGTTTTGAAATATGCAAATTTCTTGGTACCCACCGCGTACACCAGGATATTACTGGGAGGCTGATACAGCCTGGACTCAGCGCCTGGAAGCTTGCCGCACATCTGCTTTAAGTTTTGTGTATCCATTATTCATCGCCAATCAAGCGTCATCGCCAATCAAGCCAACGTTTGCGTTAACTGGTCGAGGTACATGCAGCGCCCCGAGGGTCCGTGTTACACGGATTGTTGGGTAGCGGCCTATTCACTTCTCGATGATCTTCCAGTAAGAATCCTTCTTGACCAGCTTGCCATTTCGAAATTCCAAGAGGTCGACGCCTCGAACACGGATTTGCTCGCCTGTTTTAGTAGTGCCGGTGAGTAACCAAGTAGAGACGCCAAGGTTGTCCGCCATCCAGTGACTGTCCTCACCATAGTGAACGTCGGGGATGCCCACAAACCGAGTAGCCAGGCCTTCTCGCACAGCTGGCTTGCCGATATAGCGGCTGCCCCATGGTTCTTTTCCTCGGGGCATACACAATTCGCAATCATCTGCGAAGAATTCCATGATCGCATCGAGATCGTGCGCATTAAATGCCGCGAGCAATTCCTTCAGGGAGGCAATCGTAATGGCTTCACGCATTACTACTCCTTCTATTAGGCGCTATCGGCCCACGCCGAACTAAGCAGCGCGCGACAGGTGCTTCGAAGCGTAATTCCCTTGCTGCCGGTCTGGTTTGCGCGACGATTCAAGCCTTTTCCCGAAAAATGTTTGAGGCGCCGATACTCGCCGCCACCCCAGACTCCGGCTCCAAACAGGAAACTGCCAAACTGATGCACTTTGGCAGAGGCTGCCTCAAAGACTACAACTAACGTACATTCGTTTTCTGGACTTACATACACGCCAACGCAACCATCGCTTGACATGAAAAACGGACCTTTAGCAGCGCCACTGGTTCGATTCCCATCTTGCAGCAATTTTCCCGCAACGGAAAGCTGCAGTTCCAATTCATTTTGGACTGTACGAATCGTCAATGTGTCTTTAGCCTGACCAGACTTTTGGTACATACCTTCCGGGCGGCACACATCCGCCATGCAAAATGAAGAATAGAGCAGAAAAAACATGAAGACAAGGAGCTTCATTTTATACGTTTCTAACTGCTAATAAGTGTGGCGACTGCCTGATAAACAAACCCGTTCTGTCATTCGCAAGCCATGACGGCTCTACCTGTTGCACGACACTATATTTATACAACGCCAAATTTTCATGAAAAATGTCGCGCGATCTACAACCTCACCATAACAGCCTGATTGACTACCGTACTAGCCAGGACGTTGTATTCGACAAATAATTATAGTCTGTGCGCCGAGACTGCCTCTATCTATTGAGCAAGATGGTAACGCCGCATTCACGCTGTGCGCCATCCGATGAATATGGGAGGCCAGATCCAGTCGGATCAGATGGGCCTTACAACTGCCTTACGCGACTTTCGGTTTTTGCAGCAAGGCTTTCAAATTCGCCAGCCGGTTTTGCGGGGTAATCGTTTCTGCTTCGGTCGGTACTGCATCGCCTTCATCCAGCTTCATTTCCTTGATGAAGCGTGACACGTCGCAATTGACGGTGTCGCGGGCACGCTTTCTTTTCTTGCACCAGGTGATGTGCAGGCTGCGCTGCGCGCGGGTAATGCCGACGTACATCAGGCGCCGCTCCTCCTCGATGCGTGCGCCCAGCGTCTCGATCGGTGCGTCCGGGTCGCCCTTGTGCGGCAGGATCCCCTCTTCCACGCCGACCAGAAACACATGCGGATATTCCAGTCCCTTCGATGCATGCAGGGTCGACATGCGCACCGCATCTGGTTCTTCGTCACGCCCTTCGAGCATCGTCATCAATGCGACCATCTGCGTCAGTTCCAGCAGGCTCTTGCTGGGGTCGGTGCCTTCCTTGCCGCCGTTGCCCTTCTCCTTTAACCAGTTGGTGAAGTCGAGCACGTTCTGCCATTTGTTTTGCGCGGCGCGGTCGTCAAAGGCATCGTACAAATAGGCTTCGTAATTAATTTCCTTCATCATGTCGTCCAGCACCGCGGCCGCATTGTCGCCGCTGCCGGCCGGCCCCACACGTGAGGCGCGCGCTTCGAGCTGGTTGATGAAATTGCAGAATTCCCGCAGCGGATTGAGCTGGCGGTCGGCCAGCTTGGTTTCGATGCCGCCCTTGAACACCGCTTCGAACAGCGAGCATTGCCACTGGCCGGCATACGCGCCCAATGCTTCCAGCGTGCTTTGTCCGACGCCACGCTTCGGGGTGGTGACGGCGCGGATGAAAGCCGGGTCATCGTCACCGTTGGCAATCAGGCGCAGGTAGCTGATGATGTCCTTGATCTCGGCACGGTCGAAGAAACTCTGGCCGCCGGAAATCGTGTACGGAATGCGCTCCTTGCGCAGCGCCTGTTCGATCACGCGCGCCTGATGGTTGCCGCGGTACAGGATCGCATAATCGGAAAACTTGGCGCGTCGTTCAAAGCGGTGGGCCGACAGCGTGATCGCCACCTGCTCGGCTTCCTGGTCGTCGTCGACCATCGCCAATACCTTGATCGGGTCGCCCAGGCCATGCTCGGACCAGAGCGACTTTTCAAACAGCTTCGGGTTGTTGCCAATGACTGCATTGGCGGCTTGCAGGATGCGCGTGGTGGAGCGGTAATTCTGCTCAAGCTTGATGACTTTCAGATCCGGAAAATCGACCTGCAGGGTTTTGAGGTTTTCAATGGTAGCGCCGCGCCATGCATAGATCGCCTGGTCGTCGTCCCCCACTGCGGTAAACATCGGCTTTTTGCCGACCCCTGTTACCAGCAGCTTGACCAGCTCGTACTGGCAGGTGTTGGTGTCCTGGTATTCGTCGACCAGCAGGTAACGCAGCTTACGCTGCCAGCGGTCGCGCACCGCTTCATTGTTTTTGAACAGTTCCACCGGCAGCCGGATCAGGTCGTCGAAGTCGACTGCCTGGTAGGCGGCCAGCGTGGCGACATAATTGCGGTAGATGCGCGCGGCCTGTGCCTCGTCTTCGGTCACCGCGTTTTTCAATGCATCGTCCGGATTGATCAGGCCATTCTTCCACAGCGACATCGCGGTCTGGATGCGGCGGATCAATTGCTTGTCGGTGGTGATTGCCAGGTCCTGCACCAGCGAAAAGCAGTCGTCGCTATCCATGATCGAGAAGCGGTCTTTCAAACCCAGTTCGCGGGCTTCCCGGCGCAGGATATTGACACCAAGCGAATGGAAGGTACTGACGGTGAGCTTCTTGGCCTGCTTCGGTTCCTTCAGCAGCTTGGCGATGCGTTCCTGCATTTCCGTTGCCGCCTTGTTGGTGAAGGTCAGCGCCGCGATGTTCTTCGGGTCGTAGCCGCAATCTTCAATCAGGTGGGTGATTTTCTGGGTGATCACGCGCGTCTTGCCGGAGCCGGCGCCGGCCAGTACCAGACACGGGCCGTCCAGGTATTTGACCGCTTCGCGTTGCGGGGTATTCAAGCCGAATTGGGGGGTGTGTGACATGCGGGAACCGGAGGCAAAACCAAGCGCATCATTGTAGCAGCGCACAGCGATCGTCGCGGTTGCATAAAAAATTTAAATGCCTGCGGCCCTGAATGTTGCGCAATTCAATTGACAACAGCAGCCTGAACATGGTCGCGCAGTACCGGCAACACGGACTGTGCAAACCAGGGATTGCGACTTTGCCAGAAACGGTTGCGCGGACTCGGATGCGGCAGCGGGAAAAAGCGCGGCAGGTAGTCGGCATAATGCGCAACGGTCTCGGTCAGCGTCGCTTTTTTTTGCGCCTGCAGGTAATAGGCTTGCGCATAACTGCCGATCAGCAGCGTCAACCGGATGTCGGGCATCGCCGCCAGTATCCTGGCATGCCACAGCGGCGCGCATTCCGGGCGCGGCGGCAAGTCGCCACTCGTGCCCTTGCCCGGATAGCAAAACCCCATCGGCATGATCGCCACCTGTTCCGGATCGTAAAACACGGCCGGCGTCATCTGCAGCCAAGCGCGCAACTGCTCGCCGGATGCGTCGTTCCATGGAATGCCGGTGTCGTGCACTTTTCTTCCCGGTGCCTGACCGATGATCAGCAGGCGCGCGGCCGGATGCATCTGCACCACCGGCCGCACACCATGCGGCAGCTGGCCGGCGCAGTTGCTGCAGCCGGCAATCTCATCGCGGATCGTCAGGGTCAATGGAATGACATTTGCCATGATGATGCGAAGGCTCAGGCTTGCCAGACGCCGTAACCGGCTTCGCGTAAACCAATCGCCAACTCGACTTCCATGTCGCACGCTGCCCGGTACGGCATCGGGTTATACACTGCGTATAGCGCCGGCAGCAGGCGCAGCCCATACTGTTGGGCGAAGCGGTTGGCCTGGATGCCAGCCTTGTGCTTGTCGAAGCGCAGATCCGGGTCCAGTCCGGTCATGCCGACATACACGCATGGCTTGCCGGTAATGTAATCGGGGTTGGATTTCTTGAAGCGCGGCTCACACAGCACATCGCAAGACAACTCGATGACATAGACGTGGTGATGATGACGGCGGGCCATGAATCAAGTGTAGCATTGTCACCGCCATCCAGCAGCAGGCCTGCGCGCCCCGCAAGTTGCAGCTTCGTTGCAGTAGATTTGTTGCAGTAGCTTCGTTGCAGCTTATGCATGCAGCCCAGACTGGAACGGACGGTTACCTGGCAGCGGATTATTTGGTGCAAGCCACATTGGCGGCGGCTGCACCCGTTTCCCGCAGGGCAGCGTGCGCCGGTCTCCATCCCGGCGCAGCGGGCGCATCCGGTCGCAGATTCAAGTGGGTTCGCACCCATTTCTTGTGCTGTTCTTTCCAATCACGCAACAAACTGGCGGGGTAATGGATGCCTTTGCTGCGATTAATGACATCGGTACATTTGGCGCACAGGAAAATAGCGTTTTCAATTCCCTTGCGCTGGTTGCTTCTCATGCCGGCATCAAAACGTGGCGCGCCTTCGGCTCCGCAAATGGCGACTGCCCGGCCGCGGTAGACGACTTTGTTGGCATCACCGCCGACGAGGGTGATGGTCAGACAACGACAAGCAGGGTTGGAGCAAATATACGCGGCGCGCTGCGCCAGTGAGGTTTTGACCGCTTTTGCGAATTCGATGGATGTCATGCCTGCCTTTGGAGTGGGTCCTCACCTGCAACGCTGCAAAGCGGACATTTGTTCGATAGCAAATGTGGGCTTCTTATCAGCCATCTCTTGATTCTATGCAGAACAACATAAGCGGCCGCTCGCTAGAATTTGAGCAACTGAACTGGCATCGATGGTATATCCGCCCGTAGCTGGCGCGCCATCCCATAAATATGGGAGAAAACGTCAATAAAGCGGTTTTTTTGCATGCAAGCATGCCAAATGCCTGGGCGCAGGTAATGGCAGCCGCTGCGGATGCATGATTGACCGGGCGCCCACCCTCGAGTTACGCGTGGCCGCTTGCAAGGAATCAACCGATGGTCGAATTAATGGAACAGCTTGACAGCATCGCAGCAGACGGCACGCCGGAACCGTCAGCCCTGCTGCATGCGATCGGCTATGCGTTACTGATGGGTACGCCGTGGGAAGTCGTGATGAACGATCCGCGCTGGGCCTTTCTCCCGCTGCATATCGCCTATACCCATGACAAGCTGGGCACGCCGGACACGGTGGAAGGGGTATTCTTCGAACGAGACGATGCCGAAGGGCTGGCCGCCCGGGTTGCGCAGGGCCAATCGGCCAACCATCCGCTGCATCACCAGTTTTACAAATTCAAGGTCGCCGAATGGCCGCTGGGCACGCTGGCGATCCGCGAAGCGCGTGACAGCTTCCATCACGGCGTGGTCAAGCATATGGTCATGCAGATCAAGGCCGTGTTGCGCCAGGCCGGCAAGCTGCCGCAAGGCGTGGCCGCCGTGTCAGTCGGGTCGGCAGGGCCGGCAGACTCGGCAAATGACGAGCTGCTGGCGTATATCGATGTAACCGGCAGGCGCGTGGTGCTGTGGGAAGATGGCTGCTTTTTGACTGGCGCCAGTGAAACCATTGATTTCACAACCCGCAGCAAAACCCCGCTGTGTGGCTTGATGAATGGCTGCGGCGACATCGTCGTGCCACCTGCCTTCCAACGGGTTGCGCCCTTATGCAATGGGCTGGCGGTCGCGATGCGGCGCGGCAAGGTCGGCTATATCGATGCGGCCGGCGAAGTCGCGATACCGTTCATCTATGAAGACGCAGCTGACTGTTGCCAGGAACTGTTGCTGGTGAAGGCCGGCGGGCTGTGGGGGGCGATTGATCTCGAAGGCAATGAAGTGATCCCGCCGCGCTTTGAATCGCTCGAACACGATCTCGGCAATGAGGCGCTGCGCGCCCAGCGCGATGGCAAGCATGGCTACCTGTCGCTGAGCGGCGATTTGCTGGCCGGATATAGCGAGCAACCGGTGCAATTGGCCGAGCAATCGTTTGCCACCGAGCGCTCGGTGTTCATTGCCCGCGATACCGGTGCCAGTGACGTCGCCCATGTGCTGGTGGACGCGCAGGGGCGCCGGATCGGCTTGCAAAGCTTTGCCAATATTCAATACAGTTTTCATGATGAAGGCCTGTTGTGCGCCAGCGTGCAGGAAGGCCAGCGCCGACGCCACGGCTATATCAGCCTGCACGGCGAAACCGTGATCGGCTTTCGCTTTGCCGCCGCTGAAAATTTTTCGGAAGGGCTGGCCGCGGCGGTCGCCGATGAACCGGGACCGCGCCACTATGGCTATATCGACCGCCAGGGCAATTGGGCGATCGAACCGATGTTCGAGCACGCCGGGGAATTCCATCAGGGCCTGGCAGTGGCATCCGGCATGGCGCACCGTCCCTGGCACTGGCGCGTGTTCGAGCGGGCGTTTGCCCGACGCATCGATGACTTCTGCAGCGGCTTGCTGGACCAGAGCGTCGGCCCGGGCTGGCGGCGCCCGCCGGCTGCGCCCGGCATGCGCCGGTATGGCTATATCGACCGCAAGGGCAATTGGGTGGTCGAGCAGCGCTTTCTCGAAGCCCGGCCGTTCAATGAGGGCCTGGCGCCGGTGCGCACTGAAAAAGGCTGGGCTTACATCGATACCAGGGGCACCCTTGTCACACCAGCCTATTATCAGGAAGCCGGCCCGGTCAAACAGGGCGTGGCACGGGTCGCACGCCGGTTTGACGGCTTGCTGCGCTATGGGCTGGTGGATAGTGGCGGACGTGAAATCATTCCGCTGCGCTTTGACTGGCTATCGTATCCGAAGCGCGGCTTGATCACTGCCTGCGATGAATACGGACTATGGGGCTGTTTCACCCTATTCGGCAATATCGTGGCACCTTTCATCTATCGCCAGGCGCGTGACTTGCATGTCGCGCTGGCCGTGCGCGGCCCGGCACCGCAATGAACTGGCGTGGTCCCGGCTGATCGATTGCTGCGCGCAGCCTCCTGAACGCGAATAAATTATCCTGTGCCCTTGGATAGTCAGGTGAACAGACGCATGCCGCCGCTTCCTGTACCAGCCATTGCTCAAGTCAACCCACACCTGGTTCAGGAATGGATCATTTCAGTTATACACTTGCGCAGCCGTGTACCCATTGCCTCCAGATTGCACGTTGTCACGGATGACTGAACACTGATCCCTGACCACGTGCCGCCACTGCACGCCGGTCCCGAACGCGTACCGGGTACTTTCCCCTGCCGATGCTGATTGCTTTAAACTAGCGCTATTGACCTCTAGCGCTGGCAGCAACATGAAATTCCACCATTTGATTGAAATTAACGATCCGCTCAATCCACTGATCGATCCACTCACGCGCGAACAGTTATGGCTGGGCCTGGTGTTGCGGGCTGAAGCGCCGGCATTGTTCATGCCGCATCTGGACCACTGCACGATCATTAATCGCTCCCAGGGCGGATTGTCGCGCGAGTTGCGGTATGGTGACTTGGTGATTGCCGACCAAGTCAGTTTTACGCCGCAACATGAGGTGCTGTATCAAGTACCGGCGCAACGCGATATCACGGCGTCGCGCCTGACGATGACGATTGAAGAACCGCAACCGGAGATATTTTATGTGCGGTTCGAATACGATGACGGCACACCGGACGTGGCCGGATCGATTGATGCCTTTTATAATGAATTCCGCCGCTCGGCGTATTACGAAGCCGATCTGGATACCATCCGCATCATCCGCCAACTGGCAGGCGAGGGAAGATTCGATTTGCCGCTGAATTGACCCGTGCCGTGTTTCCTGTTTTTACATACCTGAATTTGTGTACAGACCTGGTACTGTTGATCGACAGCCGGAGGGCAGTCAAGCGGCCTGTTTCTTCACTCATAAGAAATTTCCTGACAACATATATGCAAACAAGCCGAATCCGATTGCGACCGGATCCGGCTTGTGATGAGTCAAGTTGCAGGATGGTATTTCAGCGAGTACGTTAGCGCGTTACTTTTTCCCAGCCATAGCGCACTGCCTCCTTGGCTTTTTCCCATGGCGTGCCGGCATTGCGCGATTCCCAATCCTTGCGCACGATGGGTTCGGCTTCATCCCAGCGATAGCCGCGATAGCGCTCGTCGCTGGCCAAAGTCGAGCCGTGACGATAGGCTTGCGCATAGTCTTCGTATTTGCCGCCAGCGGAGCCATAGGCTGTCTGGAAATGGCGACGGTATTCATCATCGCCGGTGCTGCTGCGCGATCCGGCATTGAGCTGCTCGACTTCGACATCGGTGCGCCGTACGGTATCGTGGATATTTTCAGTGCGTTCGGTGGTTTCCTTGCCGATCACAACTTCCTCAACTACCCGCGCCGATTTGGCAACCACTGCTTCTTCGGAAGTCTCGCGCATTTCAAACGATCCTTCCTTCATCGAAGCCAGATCGGCTTCGGTAGCTGGCTGATCGACTGCATGACGCTCGACATGCACATGCTCTTCGCGCAGGCGCACCGACTCGTCGACCGGTGTTTCCGTGACGCGCTGATACACACGGACGCCGCCGCGCTCGATTTCACGCTTGCCGATTTGCAGCTCTTCCTGAATGACAGGAATCGTGGCGCCCTCGGTGGTGCCGCCGGTTGCGTATTGACGGCGTTCTTCTTCAATTTCCTGGTCGGATAATCTTGGTGCTTTTTCGTCATATTGCGACCAGCCACGGCTCTTCCACTGCGCTGCGCGTTCATCGATGTCGACCGGATTGAAGCGGTTCATCACCTGCATTGCCTGAGCGCCTTCCTCGTCATTGTCGGCATTGACGGTCACCAGATAATGGCCACGGCGGACTGCTTCGGAATACACCTCGGTATGTTCGCGGTAATCATCATTGCCGCCAAACATATTGTGGAAGAAATTGCGGATGCCGGAACCGAATGAATGATCGTCGCTTCGGGTGGCCGTCGTGCCTATGCTGCTGGTGGCAGTTTGCGTAGCATCAGCCGATTGGTCCTCTGGCGACAACTGGACCTCACTGCGGTCAAAACCGCAGGCTAGCAATTCACTGTAAGCATTTTGTGCTTGAGAATAATTATCGTATACACCTACCAGCGTATTAGCCATGACGCTCTCCTATAATAAGTAAATGCCCAGCGGGTTGCCGGGCGTGCCTTTATCCTGCTTAGGGGGTTAGATAACAGGCAAGTTCCGCAGGATGTCTATTTTTCATCGAAACGTTCGATGCTTACTTGCTGGGATTTCAGCACCACCGATTGCGGCGCGTGCACTTCTCGTTGATGCCTGGTAATGTGAATTTCTTCCTTGAGTCGCCATTGCCGTTCGACCACCAATACCTCTTCCAGCACCGGCACGATCAGCGTATCGCCTTCCTGACGTGCGCCCGGCAAATGGTCGGCATCGACTGTCACATTGCGCGGCACATGGGTAATGTCCAGTTGATCCTGACGCAATGGTTCGTCGACTACTTCGGTGCGCTCGATGATTTTTTTGTGTACCCGCACACCCTTGCCGGTATCGATAATTCGCTTACCAACTTGTAATTCTTCCTGAATCACTGGAATCACTTCCTGATCAGAACGAAATGCATGGTGCTGTGCCGATGCCATTGCGGCGACATCGGAAAATGCAAACGGCAGTGCATAGCCACCCTCGGCGCGACTGGCAAGCTGATGCTGACGCACGCGCAATTTCGCCTGATCTGCTGTCTGCAGCTCTACTTCGCCAGCAACCTGATCGATTGCAATCACGCGCGCCTGTTGGCCTGCCGTGTCGACAATCATGCTGCCGGGTATAACCGATGATGAATAAGGTGACTGATCGCTGTTGGCCATGTGAGCGTCCTGTACAACAGGATGGAAGTGATGTGTGCGCTGCACATGCAATTTGCACGCCAAGGCCACGCATCGGTCTGGTCCGTGCGCATGGTGCATGCCGGCCAATTGGCGAAGGTCTGCGTGCGGCACCGGTTTTATTTACCATGCAAGCGTAAGATTTACCATGCACCGTCGTTGCAACTGCGGCGGCATTAGGCGGCGCCGCTTTAGCGTGTGGGGCGAACTAATCGTGCGACGCAAGCTCTTACTGTTTGGGAAGCATTGCTTGAATGACTGACAGGAGGAATTGCCATGAGTAATATTATTGCCGGGCGCTTCGAACAACAGACCATGGCCGAACAAGCGCGCAATGAGATTTTGCGTGCCGGATTTCCCGAAGAACTCGTAACGACGTTCTATGTGAATCCGCCCGGCCAGCATGACTTGTATCGCGTTGGCGGCGATGAAGATGAATCTGTTGGCGCCGAACACAGTGAACGAGGCCTGGCCAAAGGTGCTGCCGCTGGCGGCGTTATTGGTGCAGCGATAGGCGCGGCGACCATACCGGTATTTGGCCCGGTAGGCCCGCTTGCCGGTGCGTTTGTCGGCGCGCATGTCGGCGATTTGGCCGGCTCGCTTAACGAGATGAAAGACGATGGCCAGGCAGCCGATGATTATGGCTTGCCCTATCGCCGTGCCGGCATGATGCTCGCGGTTCGCGCCGATGATCCGGAACAGGAAAATCGTGCGATTTCCTTGTTGCGGTCGCTGCATGCACAGGATATCGAACGCGCACAAGGCACGATTGCCAATGGCGACTGGGAAGATTTCGATCCGTTGACCCCTCCCACGCTGATCGAACACAAGGCCCATTGACCAGGTTGCATTGGCGTGATCGGTTTGTCGCTGCTGCGGCTTGCGGCAGCCATCTGGCGGCCCGACATGATGCTAAAACATCATGCGGGCGCTAGTCTGCCTGTTCCGCAATCTGCCAGGCCAGCATCCCGTTAAAAAAACGGAATATTGCGTGGGTTGGTCAGATATCCAGGGGATCGACTTCCAGCGACCATTTCACCCTCGTCTTGCTGTCTCGCATAAGCGGCAGCCAGGCTTTCAAATAAGCTTGCAGAGCCGGGCGCGAAATCGATTCGACCAGCAACTGGGCCCGTTCGACATTGGCCACACGCGTCATGGCCATCGGGATCGGATCGTGCACGACGATGCCGGAATGCACCAGGGTTTGACTGGCTTCCTGCAAGAAGTCGAGGGCGGTTTGCAACTGGCGGGCTTCGGCACGCAATAAGGCTTGAAAGATGAATGGTGGCAAGCCGGCCTGCTGGCGCTCTTCCAGCTGCCCCTGGGCAAAGCGTTCATAGTCATGCGCCATCACCGCTGCATACAATGGATGTTGCGGATAGCGGGTTTGTATCCATACTTCGCTCGGGCTCCCATCCTGGCGCTGGGCACGGCGGCCAGCCCGCCCGCTCACCTGCATCAATTGCGCAAACAGCCGCTCGGCGGCGCGATAGTCTTGTGAAAACAGCGCAGTGTCGGGGTTGAGTACGCCGACCAGCGTCAGGTTTTGAAAATCATGCCCTTTGGCCACCATCTGGGTGCCGATCAGGATATCCACCCGCCCTTCGTGTACCGAATCGAATGCGGCCTGGGCGCTGCCCTTCAAGCGCGTCGAGTCGGCATCGATGCGCAGGATGCGCGCAGCGGGAAACAATTGCTGCAAGCCTTCTTCCATGCGCTGCGTGCCGCGTCCGAGCGGCTGCAGGTCGACATTGCCGCAGGTCGGGCAATGGCGGGGAATGCGCGTCTCGCAGCTGCAATGATGGCAGCGCAACCGGCGGTCGAGCTTGTGCAGCACCATGAATGCGGTACAGCGCGTGCAGTTGCTGATCCAGCCGCAGGCGTCGCAGGCGATCACCGGCGCATAACCGCGCCGGTTCAAAAACAGCAGCGACTGTTCGCCACGCTCGAGCCGCAGTTTTAATGCCGCGATCAAAGTTGGCGTCATGCCGTCGACCGGCTTGTCGCGCTCCATGTCGATCAGGCGCACCTTGGGCAGCACTGCATCGGCAACGGCGCGCTCGCGCAATTCCAGTTTGCGGTAGCGGCCGGATTGCACATGCTGCCAGGTTTCGAATGACGGCGTGGCCGAGCCGAGCACGATCGGAATATCGAGCTGGTGGGCGCGCCATACGGCCAGGTCACGTGCCGAGTAGCGCAAGCCTTCCTGCTGCTTGTACGATGGGTCATGCTCTTCATCGACCACGATCAGTTTCAGGTTCGGCAGCGACGACAGAATCGCCAGCCGCGTGCCGAGCACGATTTGTGCACGCCCGTAATGCGCCGCCAGCCAGTGCGCGAGGCGCTCGCCTTCGGCCAGTCCGCTATGCAGCATCGCCACCGCCAGTTGCGGAAAGCGCGCCTGCACGTTGGCGGCCCACTGCGGGGTGAGGTTAATTTCCGGCACCAGGATCAGGATCTGCGGCGGCGCATCGCCCGGCTGTGCTGTCGCCAGAATGGTGGCGGCAGCCTGCAGATACACTTCAGTCTTGCCGCTGCCGGTCACGCCAAACAATAGCGTCGGCGCGAACCCGGCAGTGGCGGCGATCGCATCGGCCGCCTGCTGCTGGGCCGGATTGAGCTGCGGCGCGCTTGCCATGGTGGCGTCCGAGAACGGTGCCAGCTTGCCGAGCTTTTTCAGGGCCTTGTCGAGTGCGACGGTTTTAGTCACGCGCAAGTTTTTCGGCAAACCGGGAATCGCGACCTCGCCCAGCGGTCGCTGGTAATAATCAGCAGCGAAGCGGCACAACTCGAGCCAGGCGTCCGTCAACGGTGGCAGTTGCGCATGCACTGCCAGCGCATCCTTGAGTTTTTCCGGCGGCACGTTGGTTTTGTCATGCACTGCGACAATAATACCCACCACTTCACGCCGACCAAATGGCACGATCGCCAGGTGCCCAGGTCGCGGCCGGTTAGCCGATTGCGCATCATGGTTCCACCGGTAATCGAAACAACTGTCAACCGGTGTATCCAGTGCTATTTTGAGGATGAATTGTTCCACGCAGTTAAAGTGAAGCGTTAAGAAGTAGGCTAACTGTTGGTTTCATAAGTGTTTTTTAATCTATCCACAATTGCTGTGGATAACTTTGTGGACAACTACCACTTGACAGCCTTGATCGCCAGTACTGACGCGGGTTTCAATAAACTGCTCATTCGACAAGCAAAAATAAAACTGTTTTAAATCAAACACTTAAAAACACTGCATGGGCCGACCAAATAAATTTGCCAAAATATTTTTATTGCTGTGCACCACTTGAATTTTGTGAATAAGTCGAATTGTCTTTGGTAAATTTCCTGCTTTTTTTGACCGATTATCGACCCAAAGATTTTCACAACGTCAAGATATTCTTGAGTTGCCTTGGTGAAACTCACACTTCAAGTAAACTATTAACAAATGACATAAGTCGTGGTTCCATAAGGCCTTTTTCATCCTATCCACACAGCCTGTGGATAACTTTGTGGACAACCGCCTCTTGACAAGCGGAAAACCCAATGGCGGCGCGGCTTTTTGAAAATTGCTTTGTTTTAACAAAAAACTTTACGCCCTTTTAAATCAATGACTTACAAAATTTCAATTGAGAAAAATCATTGGCTAAAATAAATTTTTTTCTGGAGCAAAGGCTGCTCCAATTTTGTGAATAAGTCGCCGGCGACGCGAAAAGTCATTGCTTCCAGGCACCGACTCATAAACGTCGCTGCAACTTACTTTGGCGTGCGCAGTGCGCGGCTTTGGCTGTGGACAGCCTCGACCAGCACCGACACCGCTTCCGGCGGCGTGAATTGCGAAATCCCGTGACCCAGGTTGAACACATGCCCGCTGCCTGCCTGCGGCGCACCGAACGCGGCCAGTACCTTGCCCACTTCCGCCTCGATCTGCTCCGGCCTGGCAAACAGCACATTCGGGTCCAGATTGCCCTGCAGCGCCACCTGG
>JAKFBY010000100.1:0-16188 GCA_036677325.1 Paucimonas sp. | reverse complement strand
CGCCATGCGGCCGCCTCGTCCTGGCAGGACGCATAGGCGCTTGCAAGCGCATACCGTGATGCAGGCAAATGGCAGGCCATTCGCAACCCCTGCATCACCCTTGCCAGACGAAAAAATCCATCGATTTTTTCTCCTGCCAATTCAACCTGACTGACTACTAGGTCAGCTTAACCCGGCGATCAATGCAAAGCCTGGGTTACCTTCTGGTCGATTGCACCAAACACCGATTTGCCATTGGCGTCCAGCATTTCGATACGGATGGTGTCGCCGAACTTCATGAATGGCGTTTGCGCGTCACCATCAGCAATCATCTCCAGCGCGCGTTTTTCAGCAATGCAAGTATAGCCGCGCCCGCTGTCCTTGTTGGACACCGTTCCCGAACCGACGATCGACCCGGCACGGGCATTGCGCGTCTTGACCAGGTGACTGATCAATTGCGCAAAGCTGAAAACCATATCGACACCCGCATTTGGCTTGCCGACTTGCACGCCATTCCAGGTCACGCGCAGCGGAAGATGGACCTTGCCATCGTGCCAGGCATTGCCCAACTCATCCGGGGTGACCGCGACCGGTGAAAAACTCGACGCCGGCTTCGATTGCAAAAACCCGAAGCCCTTGTCCAGCTCGGCTGGAATCAGATTGCGCAACGAGACATCATTGACCAGCATCAGCAGCTTGATATGCGCTACGGCGTCCTTGGACCGGCATCCGATCGGCACATCATCGGTCACCACCGCCACTTCGCCTTCGAAATCGATGCCCCAATCCTCCGACGCCACGGCAACGTCATCCATTGGTCCGATAAAGTCATCCGAACCACCCTGGTACATCAGCGGTTCTTCCCAGAACGATGCCGGCATGTCCGCATTGCGTGCCTTCCTGACCAGTTCAACATGGTTCACGTAAGCCGAACCATCGACCCACTGAAATGCGCGCGGCAGCGGCGCCATGCAGCGCGCCGGATCGAAATCGAAGCTGCGGCGCGCTCTGCCTTCATTGAGTTCCTGATATAGCTGCTCCAGCTGGGGCGAGAGGAATTGCCAATCGTCCAGTGCGCGCTGCAAGCAGGATGCGATGCCATCGGCCAGCACGGCCGTCTTCATGTCCCGCGCCACAACCGCCAGCTGGCCATCGCGGGTGCCATCCTTCAGGGTTGCCAATTTCATGGATTATTCCTATTGAGGCAGTGCGGCTGCGGGTTATAACTCGTACATTTCCTTTTCGCCGCTCATCACGCGCTCGATCATTTTTCGGTTCAGGCTCGGCGCCAGCAATTCGATAAAAGTATAAACATAACTGCGCAGGTAAGCGCCCTGCTTGACAGCGACACGGGAAACATTGGTGCCGAATAAATGTCCGACAGGAATCGCCCGCAAGTTGCGGTCACGTTCCGCATCGAACGCCATGCCTGCAATGATCCCTACGCCCATGTTCAACTCCACATAGGTCTTGATCACATCGGCGTCGATTGCTTCCAGCAAGATATCGGGTTTCAGCGAACGTAATGCAAAGGCATGATCAATCTTGTTGCGCCCGGTAAACGCACTGTCATAAGTGATGACCGGGTAGGCAGCAATTTCTTCCAGGGTGATTTCATCGGATTTCAGTAACGCATGGTCTGCCGGCACCACAACAATATGCTCCCATTGATAACATGGCAAGGTGATCAAGCCTTCCAGGCTGGCAATTGCTTCAGTCGCTATGGCCAGGTCGGCCTGGTCTTTCAATACCATTTCGGCAATTTGCTTGGGACTGCCCTGAATCAGTGACAATCTGACTTTGGGAAACTTCTGGGTAAATGCCTGCACTACTTTCGGCAATGAATAGCGGGCCTGGGTATGCGTTGTTGCTATGGTGAAACTTCCACTATCCTGCGCTGCATACTCCTTGCCGATCTGTTTCAAGCCGTCGATTTCCTGCATGATCAGTTCTACCGCCTTCAATACCGCCCGTCCGGGCTCAGTCAGTCCCCGGATGCGCTTGCCGTGGCGGGAAAAAATATCGATTCCCAACTCTTCTTCGAGTTCGATGATGGCTTTGGAGACCCCCGGTTGAGAAGTAAACAGCGCCTTGGCGGCTTCGGTAAGATTGAAATTTTGCCGCACTGCTTCCCGTACAAACCGTAATTGATGAAGATTCATGGCATCCTTGGATCTATTGCCTGCATGGTTCGCATTTGTTTATGCCGAATAAGCATATAAGCAAATAAATACTATGTAGTTTGGAATAAGGAACAAGTTTATTACCATTCCCCCTACTTTGCGTGAGGTGTTATGGAATTTTCTTATATAGTGTCGGGATTTGCGGTTGGCCTGCTGGTGGGCTTGACCGGCGTTGGCGGCGGCTCCCTGATGACGCCACTGCTGACGTTACTGTTTGGCGTCTCGCCCAGTGTCGCAGTCGGGACCGACCTGGCTTTTGCCTCGATTACCAAGGGTGCCGGCACCTTTGCGCATCGCTTCAAAGGCAATGTTCATTGGCAGATTGTCAAGCATTTATGTATTGGCGCGTTGCCGGCCGCCGTATTGGCCACCCTTGCCCTGAAATATTTCGGCAGTCTGGACAAGGAAATCAACCAGATCATTCGTTATTCGATCGCCGGATCAGTGCTGTTGACGGTTGTTGCACTGTTGTTCAGGCGCCGCATGCAAAACTGGATTAATAGCCACCCGGAAAAACAGCTTCAAGGTAACAATCTAACCATTGCTACAATAACGGCTGGCGTCGTGCTGGGCACCTTAGTCACCATTTCATCGATCGGCGCCGGTGCGGTGGGTGCCACTCTGTTGGTCTTGCTGTACCCGAAGCTGTCGCCAGCCGAGATCGCCGGCACCGATATTGCCTATGCGGTACCGTTGACCGCAATTGCCGCTTTCGGCCACTGGTGGCTTGGGTCCATCAACTGGGAATTACTGGGAATGCTGCTGATCGGATCGGTCCCCGGCATCACCATCGGCTCGCTCGGGGCGCGTGCCGTGCCAGAAAAGGTACTGCGCGGATTGTTGGCCATGACGCTGACCGGCGTTGCCGTCAAGTTACTTTATTAAGCTGCAAAGTTTGAACAAAGGATAGAAGATGTATCGTTACGACCAATACGATCACCAGATCATCAAGGAACGCGTCGCCCAGTACCGCGACCAGGTGCGTCGCCGCCTGTCTGGCGAATTGACTGAAGATGAATTCCGGCCGCTGCGCCTGCAAAATGGCCTGTACATGCAGCGTCACGCCTACATGCACCGGATCGCCGTACCGTACGGTTTGCTGGCTTCAAAGCAGATGCGCATGTTTGCCCAGATCGCCCGCAAGTACGACCGCGGTTATGGTCACTTCACCACCCGCCAGAATATCCAGTACAACTGGATCACGCTGGAAGACACGCCGGATCTGCTGGCCGATCTGGCATCGGTGGAAATGCATGCGGTGCAAACTTCCGGCAATTGCGTGCGCAACATCACTTCCGACCAGTTTGCCGGCGTCGCCGCCGATGAAATCATCGATCCGCGCCCGTACTGCGAAATCCTGCGCCAGTGGAGCACCTTCCATCCGGAGTTTGCCTTCTTGCCGCGCAAGTTCAAGATCGCCATCAATGGCGCAATCGAGGACCGGGCCGCCATCGGCATGCATGACATCGGCTTGACCGTCGTGAAAAACGAGCAAGGCGAAATCGGCTTCAAGGTAATGGTCGGTGGCGGTCTCGGCCGCACGCCGATCATCGGCAGCGTGGTGCGCGAATTTCTGCCATGGCAGCATGTGCTGACCTATATCGAAGCGATCCTGCGCGTCTATAACCAGTATGGCCGGCGCGACAATATCTACAAGGCGCGCATCAAGATCCTGTTGAAGGCGCTGGGCGTCGAGGAATTTGCCCGCCAGGTCGAAGCCGAATGGGCTGACCTGAAGGATACCGAAGGCACCCTGACGGTCGATGAAATGAATCGCGTGGCTGCCTACTTCACGCCGCCGGCTTACCAGACGCTGCCGGCAAGCGATGCCGGCTTCGAACAGGAAAAAACCAGCAACAAGGCCTTTGCCAACTGGGTGCAACGCAACGTCAAGCCGCACAAGATTGCCGGCTATGCCGCTGTCGTGATTTCCTTGAAAAAGACTGGCGTGCCGCCGGGCGATGCCACCGCCGATCAAATGGATTTCGTCGCTGACCTGGCCGACCGTTACAGCTTTGGCGAATTGCGCGTCACCCATGAACAAAACCTGGTGCTGGCTGACGTACGCCAGGGCGATCTGGTCGGATTGTGGAAGGAAGCGAAATCGAAAGGTCTGGCAACACCGAACATCGGCCTGCTGACCGACATGATCTGCTGCCCGGGCGGCGATTTTTGCTCGCTGGCCAACGCCAAGTCGATTCCGATCGCCGAGGCGATTGCCGAGCGTTTCGACAATCTCGATTTCCAGCATGACATCGGCGAGATCGAATTGAATATTTCCGGCTGCATCAACGCCTGCGGTCATCACCATGTCGGCAATATCGGCATCCTCGGCGTCGACAAGGATGGCAGCGAGTGGTACCAGGTGTCATTGGGCGGCGCCCAGGGCAATGAGATTGCGATCGGCAAGATCATCGGCCCGTCGTTTTCCGCGCACCAGATGCCGGAAGTGATCGATCGTATCCTGCATGTGTACCTGCGCGAGCGTACCGAAGACGAAAAATTCATCGACACGGTTCGCCGCCTGGGCATTGCGCCGTTCAAGGAACATGTCTATGCGACCCAGATCAAGACGGGTCACCCAGTTGGAGAAGATGCGTATGCGTAACATTATCAAAGACCGCCAGGTGGTTGCCGACGACTGGTCGGTTCTGAAACTGCATGAAGGCGACGCGCCGGAAAACATCACGGTCCCGGCTGGCAAGGTGATCGTGCCGCTGACCGTATGGCAAGCGCAACGTACAACGCTGATTGGCCGCACCAATGTCGGCGTGTGGTTCGCCAGCAGCGAACGCCCGGAAGACTTGAAGGATGATGCGGCACACCTGCCGGTGATTGCGATCGACTTTCCGAAATTTGCCGATGGCCGCGGCTATTCGATTGCCTACAACCTGCGCGCCCGCCTGAACTATACCGGCGAGCTGCGGGCGATCGGCGACGTGCTGCGCGACCAACTGTTTTACATGCAGCGGGTCGGCTTCAATGCCTTCGCGGTGCGCGAAGACCGCGACATTCACGATGCATTGAAAGGCCTGAGCGATTTCTCCACGCCCTATCAGACATCGTGGGACCAGAAATCGCCGCTGTTTCGGCGCGTGCAACGTGGAGTCGGTGCGTGAGCGATTTTGGATTGCGGCTGGCCGATACGCAGGCGACGCTGGCGCGGATCACCGGCGAATTCTCGCCTGCGGTATTCGCCTCCAGCCTGGCGGCCGAAGATATGGTGCTGACCGACCTGATCCTTCGCGCCAGGCTGCCGATTGCGATCTTCACGCTGCAAACCGGACGCCTGCACCAGGAAACGCTGGCCATGATCGAGCGCATCAAACAAACGTATGGTTATGATATTGCGCTGTACCAGCCGCAACCCGAGGCGGTCGACGCCTATGTCAAGACCAATGGCTTGAATGCGTTTTATGACAGCGTCGAGATGCGCAAGGAATGCTGCCGTATCCGCAAGGTCGAGCCGCTGAACCGTGCGCTGAGCGGCAAAAAAGCTTGGGTGACCGGCCAGCGCCGCGCGCAATCGTCTACCCGTGCCGAGTTGCACGTGCAGGAAGACGATGCGGCGCATGGCATGGTGAAATTCAATCCGCTGGCTGACTGGTCGGAAGAAGATGTCTGGCACTTCATCCGCAGCAATAACGTGCCGTACAACCCGCTGCACGACCGCGGTTATCCATCGATCGGTTGCGAGCCGTGCACCCGTGCGATCCAGCCCGGCGAAGATGTGCGTGCCGGCCGTTGGTGGTGGGAAAATCCGGAATCCAAGGAATGCGGCTTGCACGTTGTCGATGGCAAGCTGGTCAGGATCAAGGCAATCAGTTAAGGAAATTTATTCACCACGACGAACACGGCGCTCACGGCGAAAACCTGTTCGAAATCCGATTGTGTTTTTTCGCAGTGCCCGCCGTGATTAAATGCTTTTAAGATGAATGCAAATATGAATACAGCAGTAGACAAATTATTTCTGGATACGGCCAGCAACCGTCATCTGGACTGGCTCGAATCCGAAGCCATCCACATCATGCGCGAAGTGGCTGCCGAGTGTACCAATCCGGCCTTGCTTTTTTCCGGTGGCAAGGATTCGGTGGTGTTGCTGCGGATTGCCGAAAAAGCGTTCCGCCCCGGCAAATTCCCGTTTCCGCTGGTGCATATTGATACCGGCCATAATTTTGCGGAAGTGATTACTTTCCGCGACAAGCGTGTGGCCGAACTGGGCGAACGCCTGATCGTCGGCTCGGTCGAGGATTCGATCAAGCGCGGCACGGTGCGCCTGCGCAATCCGCAAACCGATTCCCGCAATGCCGCGCAGGCGGTGACGCTGCTGGAAACGATTGCCGAACACAAGTTCGATGCCTGCATCGGTGGCGCCCGCCGCGATGAAGAAAAGGCGCGCGCCAAGGAACGGATCTTTTCCTTCCGCGATGAATTCGGCCAATGGAATCCGAAGGCGCAGCGTCCCGAATTGTGGGACTTGTATAACACCCGCGTGCATCCGGGTGAAAACATGCGGGTATTCCCGATCTCGAACTGGACCGAGCTCGACGTCTGGCAATACATCGCCCGCGAAAAGCTGGAATTGCCGCCGATCTATTTCGCCCATGAGCGCCAAGTCATTCCGCGCAACGGCTTGCTGGTGCCGCTGACCGATTTGACGCCGCCCAAGGCAGGCGAGCAGGTTGAAACCCGCGTGGTGCGCTTCCGTACTGTCGGCGATATTTCGTGCACCTGTCCGGTTGCCTCTGACGCGGCCACGGTGGAAGCGATCATTGCCGAAACCGCCGTTACCCAGATCACCGAACGGGGCGCGACCCGCATGGATGACCAGACATCCGAAGCCTCGATGGAAAAACGCAAGAAAGAAGGATATTTCTAATGAACGCGGTTGTTGCAGACAAGAGCCTTACCCAAGCCTCCGGCACAAAACCGGCAGAACGCGGCTTGCTGCGTTTTATCACCGCCGGCTCGGTCGATGACGGCAAGAGCACCCTGATTGGCCGCCTGCTGTTTGACAGCAAGGGCATTTTCGCCGACCAGCTCGATGCGATTTCGCGTTCCAAGCACAAGCGCACCGCCGGCACCGCAATCGATCTGTCGTTGCTGACCGATGGCCTGGAAGCCGAGCGCGAGCAAGGCATCACGATCGATGTCGCCTACCGCTATTTCGCCACGCCCAAGCGCAAGTTCATCATCGCCGACACGCCGGGCCATGAGCAATACACCCGCAACATGGTGACTGGCGCCTCGACTGCCGATGCGGTGATCATCCTGATCGACGTCTCCAAGGTCAAACTGGGTGACGATGGTTCGGTTGAGCTGCTCACGCAAACCAAGCGCCACTCGACGATAGCGCACCTGCTGCGCATCGAACATGTGGTCGTCGCCGTCAACAAGATGGACCTGGTCAATTACGACCAGACTGTGTACGAGCGCATCGTCGGTGAATACCAGAAATTTGCCGAGCAACTGGGCTTGAAGGATATCCGCCCGATTCCCTTGTCGGCACTGGCTGGCGACAACGTGGTCGACGCCGGCGACAAGATGCCATGGTATCAGGGGCCGACCCTGATTGAATTGCTGGAATCGCTGTCGGTGTACGATGAATCGCATGACGAGCCATTCCGCTTCCCGGTGCAGCTGGTGGCGCGCCACAATGGCCATGAAGCCAACGACTTCCGCGGCTACATGGGCCGAATCGAAGCCGGCAAGGTCCACAAAGGCGACCAGCTGGTGGTGCAGCCGAGCGGCCAGACTGCCACCGTCAAGGATATTCTGACGCTGGATGGCTCGCTGGATATGGCTGTGGTCGGCCAGTCGGTGACCTTGCTGCTGGATGAATACCGCGATATCTCGCGCGGCGACATGCTGGTTGCCGCCACCCGGCCGGCCACCTTGCTCAAGACCGTCGCGGCCGATGTCTGCTGGCTGTCGGAAGAACCGCTCGACATGCGCCGCAAATACTGGTTGAAGCACACCACCAAGCAGGTATCGGCACGCGTGACCGGAATCGATACGCTGCTCGACATCAATACCCAGGAACGGCGCGCGGCCAGTGCGCTGACACTCAACGATATCGCGACCGTCACAATCAATGTGCAACAGCCCTTGGCGGCCGATGCCTATGATGCGATTCGCTCCACCGGCGCCTTTATCCTGATTGATGAAGTCACCCATCAAACGGTGGCAGCCGGCATGATCCGGATCGCCTGATCCGCGCGACCATGGCGCCCATCGCCGCCGAAGCGCAACCGGTTAGCTTCGGCAAGGTCTATCTGGTCGGCGCCGGACCGGGGGCCGCCGATCTGATCACGGTGCGCGGCGCCCGCATCCTGGCACAAGCCGACGTGGTACTGCACGATGCACTGGTTACCGAGGCGATGCTGCAACTGTGTCCGCAGGCAGTCAAGATACCGGTTGGCAAGCGCTCGGGTCAACGGTCGACCGCGCAAACGCTGATCAATCAGCAACTTGTGGAATGTGCCAGGCAATACCGTCTGGTGGTGCGCCTGAAAGGCGGTGACCCGATGCTGTTTGGCCGCGCCGATGAAGAACTGCGTGCGCTGGAAACAGCTGGTATTGAGGTCGATATCATTCCTGGCGTTACCGCCGCACTGGCGGCAGCGGCCTCCACCAGGCAGCCATTGACCAAGCGCGGCATCGCCCGCAGCGTGGCATTTTTTACCTCCAGCACCGCGCCCGGGCACCCCGGGCAAACCACGCTACCGGATTGCGATACATTGGTGCAATATATGGGCGGCAAAGAAGCGATGGCAACCGCCCGCAACCTGCTGGAGCGGGGCGAATCGCCTGCCTTGCCGGTGGTGGTAGTGGAAAACTGCAGCCGTGACGATGAACACGTGCGACGCCTGCAGCTCGGCGAACTTGAAAGCGGCCTGGCGGATTGTCACGGTCCGGTACTGGTGATGATCGGATGGGCATTAGAGCCGCGCAAGTAAATGCAGAAACCCGGCCTACTGAAGTAGCCTCTTTTATTGCTGTACCAGAGCCTGCATGCAATAGGCGGCAATTGCATTTAATACCTGTTCATCTTCTCCAACCGCGCCAGCCACCTTGATTGTCATTTCCCGGTGTCGCAAACGGATCTCGTCGACCATGACCGGCAAATCGCGCAGCACATGCCCGCCTTGCCCCAAAAACACCGGAACGATGGTAATTTCAGTGTAGCCTTTATCTTCGAAATCCTGCACCAGCTGCGGCAAGCGCGGCGCCATCAATTCCAGAAAAGCCAATCCGACCGACACGTCCGGCAATCGGGACTGTAGCAACTGCTGCAGTCGTTCGAATGGCGCTGCCCATCGCGGGTCGCGTGCACCGTGGGCAAACAGGATAAGCGCTCGTGTAATCATGTTCTGGTTCGCTCCTAATGCCGTTCCACCCACCACAATGCCCCGATCGCCATGACCAGGAACAATGCGCTTGGTAATAAAGTCGTCGCCAGCGCCGGCCAGGTGTTAAGCAGGCCGATATGGGAAAACAGATTGTTTAACAACTGAAAACTCACGCCGATCATGATGCCGATGAAGATTTTCAGGCTGACGCCGCCGGAGCGAAAATGCAGATAGGCGAATGGCAAGGCCAGTGCAAGCATCACAAAAATGGCAAATGGATAAATGATTTTTTTCCAGAAAGCGATTTCATAACGTCCGGTGGTCTGGCGGTTTTCTTCCAGATGTCGGGTATAGGCGACCAGATCCTGGGCTGACATCCGGTCCGGGTCGGCAAACAGGACCGACAGGATATCCGGCGTGATTTCCGAAATCATCCGGTATTCAGCGAGCTTGCGGGTCGTAATGCCGGTTGAGCTCACCGCAGTCGCGGCAGGCGGATTGAACGCGGCATTGGAAAACCGGGTCTGGACCACATCGCGCATTTGCCAGGAAAAATTGCCTTGATAACCGGCACTTGCCGCGGTCAGCAACGCGGTCAGGTGCAACTCCTGATCGAATTCGTAAATGCGTACATCCTGCAGCAGGCCGTCCGGGCGCACCTGCCGCACGTTCAGAAAACGCGTGCCGATCACGTCGCCGCTGGTGCCATTGGCCTTGATGACATCCTTGGCCCACAGGCCGGAACGGAACTCTTGCGAAATCGATGCGCCCTGCGCGCGCAGCTTCCATTTCTCGGCGCTCTCGCTGGCCTTTGGCGCGACATATTCGCCGAATAAAAACGTAATCAGCGCAAACACCAAGCCAATTTTCCCCAGCATCTTGACCGCCATCCAGGTCGACATGCTGGAGATGCGCATGATGGTGAATTCTGAACGTGAAGCAAATTGTGCCAGGGTATAAATCGTGCCGATCAATACGGCAATCGGCATCAATTCATAGGTATAGCCCGGCAATCCCATCAATACATACAGGAATGCATGCTGAAGCGTATAGCCGCCCCGCCCGACCGCCGACAATTCGCCCATCAAGTCGAAAAAGGCGAACAAGGCCAGAAACGCGACCAGCACGAACATCACCGACTTGAAGATCTCTGACAATACATAACGCTGCAGGGTATTCATGCGGATGCCTGCCTGGCAAATAAAGCGCGCTTGGCCTGGGACCATAGCAATAGCGGGTGATACTGGCTATTCATCTTGATACGCCAGAAAAACAGCGCGGTCACCGCCAGTATCGCCACTAAATGCACCGGCCACCAAGCTGCGAGGAACGACATGCGTTCCTGTATCACCGCAGCCCGCATCACGCTGATGATATTGCTGTACATGACTGCCAGCAGGAGGGCAATCAGCAAATTGGCGGACCGTCCACCACGAGGATTGACAAAACCGAGTGGAATGGCCAGCAACATCAGCAACAGCGCCATCAATGGTAATGCTATGCGCCACAGCAATTCACCCAGATTGAAATTATTTCTCTCTGTCAAAAGTGCCAGAGTAGAAAGGGAGCGCGCCGACAAGTCTCCCATGAATGCCTGCGATTGGCGGGACACCAGAATGCCATAGCGCTCGAATTCCATCATCTGGAAGTCTGACTGTGTCGGCACGCCATCGTAACGCCGGCCCTTTTCCATCACTAGGAATTTGTCGCCATGCTTATCGACCTCGATCGAGCCTTCCCTGGCCACCACGACGCTGGTGCGTCCCTCGTTCTGGGTATTGACAAAGATGTTGCGCACCTTGGCAGTGTCGCCGGTAATCGCTTCGACAAAAAATACCCGATCGGCCGATGACGATTCCTGAAATTTTCCCGGCGAGACTTTGGCGATATCTTCACGCTTGGCGAAACGTTCACGGAATTCCGCACTTTGCTGATTGGCCCAGGGCGTGACCACGAAGCTGAGCAAGCCGGTCAGTACCACGATCGGCATCCCGAACGACAGTACCGGCTTGATCCAGCGGCTCAAACTCAGGCCAGCGGCAAACCAGACCACCATTTCCGAGTCCTGGTAACTGCGCGTGATCGCCAGCAATACCGAGATGAATCCGGTCAGCACCAATATGATTGGCAAGTAGGTCAGACCGGCAAAACCGAGCAAGGCGATCACATCTTGCGACGCGACTTTGCCGCCGGCCGCTTGGCCGAGGATCTTGATCAACATCACGGTGATGGTAATGGTGAAAAGCGTCGTGAAGACTGCGCCTGCGGTACTAATCAATTCGCGTCGAAGAGCGCGCTGAAAAATCATTGGGGAATAAGCTCTATAATTACATATTAATAACGGAGGATTGCATGGACTTTAGCATAAAATCATTCGACGCAAAAAACCCGATTGCGACCATGAAAACCGGCTGTGTGGTGGTTGGCGTTTATGAAGACAAAAAATTATCCCAGGCTGCCCAGACTCTGGACCGTCACGGTGAACTGACAGCCGCCATCAAATCAGGCGACATTTCCGGCAAACCAGGTTCGACGCTGCTGATGCGAGACGTGCGTGGCGCCGCAGCCGAACGCGTTTTGCTGGTCGGTCTTGGCAAAGAAGAAAATCCTTCCGAAAAAAGTTTTTTAAGTGCAATACAGACCGTGGCACGTACCCTGGCCTCGCTTGGCAGTACCGATGCGCTGCTGGCCCTGCCATTCGATCAAGTCAGCAAGCGTGATGTCACGTGGGCGGTTCGCTGCGGCGTATTGGGCATTCGGGACCATGCCTATCGTTTTGACGCCATGAAAAGCAAGAAGGAGCCTGCTGCCCAGGGTGCCAAAAAAATTGCTTTTGCCGTGCCTGCGAAACTGGCAGACTTGGCAAAAGCCACGCTGGCGCAAAGCATCGCAGTTGCCAATGGCATGGATTTGACCAAGGATTTGGGTAATCTTCCAGGCAATATCTGCACACCAACTTATCTGGCGAATGCCGCCAAGAAGCTGGCGCGGGAATTCAAGCTGGAAGTAGAAGTTCTCGACCGCAAGCAATTGCAAGCGTTGAAGATGGGGAGTTTTCTCTCTGTAAGCAATGGTACGGTGGAACCACCAAAATTCATTGTCCTGAAATATTTGGGCGGCAAATCCAAGGATGCACCGACGGTGCTGGTCGGCAAAGGGATTACCTTTGACTCGGGCGGCATTTCAATCAAGCCGGGTGGCAGCATGGATGAAATGAAATATGACATGTGCGGCGCTGCCTCGGTATTGGGAACGTTTCGCGCCATTGCCGAGATGAAGCTCAAGCTGAATGTGATCGGCGTCATTCCTTCCTGTGAAAACATGCCTTCCGGTAGCGCTACCAAGCCAGGCGATATCCTGACCTCGATGTCGGGCCAGACCATTGAAGTGTTGAATACCGATGCCGAAGGCCGGTTGATTCTGTGCGATGCGCTGACCTATGTCGAACGCTTCAAGCCAGCGGTGGTGGTCGATATCGCCACCCTGACCGGCGCCTGCATCACGGCGCTTGGCCATCACAATTCGGGCCTGTTCTCGCGCCATGACGATGCGCATGACGCGCTGGCCGATGCCTTGCTGGCAGCCGGCAAAGCGACCGGCGACACCGCCTGGCGCATGCCGATCGAAGAAGTTTATCAGGAACAGCTGAAATCGAACTTTGCCGACATGGCCAATATCGGCGGTCCAGCCGGCGGCAGCATCACGGCGGCCTGTTTCCTGGAGCACTATACGAGAAACTATACGTGGGCCCATCTTGATATTGCCGGGACTGCCTGGAAGAGCGGCGCGGCCAAAGGTGCGACCGGCCGGCCAGTGCCGCTTTTGACCACCTTCCTGATCAATCGGGCCGAGGCACCGGCATTGCCAGCCAAAGGCAAGCAGGCAGCATGAAAATTGCGACGTGGAATGTTAATTCGCTAAAGGTACGCCTGCCGCAGGTATTGCAATGGCTGCACGAAAACCCGATCGATGTTTTGTGCTTGCAAGAAACTAAAACAACCGATGACAAGTTTCCTGCGGCCGAGATTGAAGCGACCGGCTATCACGTCGCCTTCACCGGGCAGAAGACTTATAACGGCGTGGCGATTCTATCCCGCCTCGCAATGACCGACGTGGTCAAGGGCAACCCCTATTTTGACGATGAGCAGCAACGCCTGATCGCCGCCACCATTGACGGGGTGCGGATAATTTGTGCGTATGTCCCGAATGGCCAGAGTATCGAGTCGGATAAATACGCGTACAAGCTGCGCTGGCTGCAGGCACTGGAGCGCTGGCTGGCCGAAGAACTGGCCACGCATGACAATCTGGCAATTCTTGGCGACTATAATATCGCCCCGGAAGACCGGGATGTGCATGACCCGGTCGCCTGGCAAGGCAGTGTGCTGGTATCCGGACCGGAGCGCGATGCATTCCAGCGCTTGCTCGGTATGAATCTTACGGATGCATTCAGGTTGTTTGAGCAGCCTGACAAATTGTTTAGCTGGTGGGATTACCGGCAAATGGCATTTCGACGCAACATGGGTTTGCGGATCGACCATATTTTATTGTCGGCCCCGCTCGCCAAGCGCTGCAAATCTTGCACTATCGACAAGATACCGCGCAAATGGGAGCAACCATCCGACCATACGCCTGTCATTGCCACCCTTGACTGCCAGAGCTGAACGCGGCGCCAGCCGCGGTTTTTCGCCGCTGGCCACATTATTATCATGCCCTGGGTCGGAAAAAAAAAGAGCAGCGGCAACCTAAAGAACGTGAATTTTGTGCCGTTAATCTAGATACCTGTTGTTGCGTCCGCAGCGCGGAGGCTTCACACGATATCCGATTGGAGAAAAATCATGGCCGTTACCGCAGTCTCCGCCAGCAACACTGCCGTCAATGCGACCGAAGCATTGCGCGCACCACCGCAAGCAAGTCAAGTGCAACGCACAGAGGTCAGCCAGGCGCAACGCACCGAACGGCAAAACAATAACCAGGGCTCGGTCGGCAATATTGCCCCACCACCACCACCACCGCCACCACCCAAGCCCAGCGTCAATGCACAAGGGCAGACGATCGGCACACGGGTGAACGTCACCGCTTGATGATGCGCCAGGCAGGTGCCACGCTTCAAAGTAATTTAAGAACTTGTTTAAGAACCTGTCTCAGCTGGGGCGCGTCAAACCATGCTCTCTGGCGCAATGCAAACAGAATAAAAATGCCTGTTATCGGTGCATGACCGATCCGTCAATTCCTGCACTCTTTTGTTCTAGGCGTTTGCACTGAGACGCCTGGCAGGTTGACCCGGTTTTTCCATAAAGCGCGCCTACCAGCCAGATTGCAAAAGCTGACATCTACAAGATGTGATCCAGCCCGCACGTTTCTCGATTTCCTATTTACCGTTGCCTCCTCATGCACCGGGTTGCAGCTTGAAGCCGCAGTAGCACTGATCCGCATTTCAGAAAAATTCTCGCTTATACCTATGCACTCGACAAGACAGTGCCGCGATCCCGGCCGGATCCGAATGGATCGCCGAACGGTCGTCGCCAGGACGATTTGCATCCAGGGACGCTACCGGACGACGCCAAAAAAAAAGCCTCCCGAACAGGGAGGCTCTTGAGCAGTCCAAACAAGCTGATGGCGTTTGGCTGCTGGCGAACAGGCGAAATTAACGCTTGTTACGGATAGGGATATCCATTTCTTCCGGCTTGATTTCGCGTACCAGTTCAGGCACGGCCCAGGCAAATGCAGGGTCGTTCTTGATCTTGAAGTGGAACATCGACTGCATGGCCTGATGGTCTTCCTTGCGGAAAGTCATCTTGCCCTTTGGCGTCTCGAAGCTCATGCCTTCCATGGCTGCAATCAGCTTGTCGGTGTTGGTGTCGCCACCGGTCTTCTTCAATGCTTCCACCAGCGCGATACCAGCCGACATGCCGCCTGCGGTAAAGAAGTCAGGTGGCGACTTGAAACGCTTGTAGTGCTCGGTGTTCAACCAGTTGTTGACCGGATTCTTGTGCATGCCGTAGTAGTAGTACAGCGCGCCTTCCATGCCCGGGAATGCCTTGTAGGCAGCCATGGCTGGCAGGATGTTGCCGCCGGTGGCGATTTCAATGCCCAGACGCTGCGGGTTCAGGTCAGCAATCTTGAACGGGTTACCAGCGCCCGCCCAGACGATCCAGATGATCTTGCGGCCCGGCTTGTCCTTGAGCTTGTCAAAGATGCGTTGCGCACCGGCGGTGAAGTCGGTGGTGGTTGCCGGCAGATACTCTTCATGGGTCAGATTGGCTTTCTTCAATGCGCCCTTAAACGCCTTGACGCCATCGCGACCGAATGCGGTGTCCTGTGCCAGGGTGGCGATGGTGATGCCTTCCTTGTCCAGAGCTGCCGCGTTGGAGATCGCATCCTGGGACGAATTGCGGCCGGTACGGAAGATGTACTTGTTCCATTTTTCACCGGTGATGGCATCGGCCACAGCCGGCTCGACCAGCAGGATCTTCTTGAATTCTTCAGCCACTGGCAACATGGCCAGGGCCACGCCGGAAGCGGTTGGGCCAACGGCGATGTCGGCCTTGTCGTCCTGGAATGCGGTGGTCAGCTGGGCTTTGCCCAAGTCAGGCTTGCACTGGTCATCTTTTTCGATGACGACGAGCTTGTTGCCGTTGACGGCATTGGTGCCCTTGGTGGCGTAATCCAGGCCG
>JAKFBY010000099.1:0-4994 GCA_036677325.1 Paucimonas sp. | reverse complement strand
CGCGGCCGATGATCCGGTCGGCGCTTCGCGTTTGCTGCAATTGGGTCAGCAGGCTTCGATGCTTGATCAATACGAAGCCAACATGACCACCATCAAAGGCACCCTCGGCCAGACCGAAGCGGTGATGACCAGCATCGGCAACGTGCTGCAACGCTCCAAAGAGCTGGCGGTGGGTGCGGGCAACGCCGGCTATACCGATGCCGACCGTCAGGCGAACGCTTCCGAACTGGGGCAGATTGAAGAGCAACTGCTCAGCCTGATGAACACCAAGGATGAAAACGGCAAGTACATCTTCGCCGGATCCAAGGGCGATGTAGTGCCGTTCACCCGCAATACTGATGGCAGCTACACCTACAACGGTGACCAGGTCACGCTGGATCTGCCGATTGGCGATACCCAGTCGATGGCCACCAACAGCACCGGTTGGGACGTGTTCCAGCAGGCGATCAATACCACCCGGACTCAGGCCACGCGCACTGCGCCTGTGGTCGATGACGGTCGGGTGGTGTTGTCTAACGGTCAGGTGAACTCCGATGTCACCTACAACGCCAAGTTCCGCAGCGGCGAGCCTTACACCGTGAATTTCGTCAGCGGCACGCAGCTGCAAATTACCGACTCGCTAGGTAACGACGTCACCGCCGAGGCCAGTCAGAACGGTGTGTTCAGCTCCACCAACGGTGCGGCCACACAGACTGTCAATTTCCGTGGCGTTGATCTGAAGTTGAACATCAACCTGCAGGCGGGTGACGTCCCGGGTACAGTGATCACCGGGCACAGTTTCACCCTGGCGGCCAAGCCGGACAGCTTCAACACTTCGCGCAGCCCGGGCAACCCGTCGACCGCGCTGGTGACTGACGCCTCTGTGACCAACAGTACCGACTACCACGCCAGCTTCCCGGGCGGCGGGGCGATTCTCAAGTTCACCAGTGCGACGAACTTCGAACTCTATGCCGCGCCACTGACCGCCAACAGTAAACCGGTGTCCACCGGTACCATGGCCGGTACGACCGCGACAGCGTCGGGTGTTTCGTTCACCGTGGCCGGTACGCCGGGCGCAGGTGATCAGTTCTCTGTGGCGGTCAATACACACCAGACCCAGAACATTCTGGACACTGTCAGTCAGCTGAAAACAGCGCTGTCGACCCCAACCAATAATGATCCGATTGCCATTCAGAAAATGAACGCTGCCGTCACTGCCGGTATTGGCAACCTGTCCAGCGGTATGGATCAACTGGCCTCCAGTATCAGCTCGGTCGGCGGTCGCGGTGCGTCATTGGTGACTCAGACCGATATCAACCAGAGCCTGGCACTCGCCAACACCCAGACCCAATCGGCCATTCGCGATTCCGATGCGGCTGAAGTGATGACCCGCCTGACTTTGCAGCAGACCATGCTGCAAGCTTCGCAACTGGCGTTCAGCAAGATCGCTCAATTGGGGCTGTTCAACAAAGTCTGAGTCAGGGCCTTCGCGATGATCTCGCGAAGGCTTGCGACTGCCGAGTGCAAACCGTCTTTATTCAGCGGTTCGGGGAGTTTCACTTCGTTGAAGTAAGCTCCCGCCGCTCGCGAGTTCTCCCGCCGTGAAACCAGCACCTCTTGTCACCATCGCCATTCCCGCCTTCAACCCGCAGTTCTTTCAGACGGCGCTGCAAAGCGCGCTGAGTCAGACCTACGCCAATCTTGAAGTGATCGTCTGCGATGACAGTGGCGGTGACGAGATTCGCGAGATCGTCGATGGTTGTGAGGTGCCTGTCTCGATTCGCCTGCGCTATGTGCGCAATTCGCAGCGCCTGGGTTTTCAGGCCAATCTCATGGCCTGTGCGCAAGAGGCCAGCGGTGACTATCTGAAGTTGCTGTGTGACGACGACCAACTGCTCCCTGAATGCATCGCTCAGCAGATTGTCGGCTTCATCGACCACGAAGACGTTAACCTGGTGATTGGCCAGCGGCAGTTTTACGACGCGGATTACATCCTGCTTTCCGACCGCGTGGAAAACTGCTGCTTTTCCACGGGGGTCACCTTGTTCAAGGGTGAGGATCTGCTGGGCATTCTGGAAAGCAGTCTGATCAATTTCCTCAGTGGCCTCAGCGGGGCGTTGTTGCGAACCCGGCATGCGCTGGAATATTTGCCGGCCCTGACTCAGATCGGCGAAGGTTTTATCGCTTGTCTGGACTTCGCCTTGTTTGCCTGCCTGCTGCGCCGTGGAAATCTGGTGGTGGTGAGTCAGGTGATGAGCCTTGAGCGTTTGCATCCAGCGCGGCTGAGCGATCAGGCGCCAGTCAAGGCTGCGGTAATGACCGAGCTCGACTGGCTCAAGCAAATGCTTGCCTTGCGCAGTGGTGAGCCGGCGCCTGCGCCGGGCTGGGTGCGTTATCTGGCACTGGCCGATGCGATAGAGGGGCAAGCCTATGCCTGGGAAGAAACCGCGCTGGGCCGGCAACTGGGCTTCATTCAAACGATGGTGCACACCCGGGTAGGTGTCGAGTGCGACAGCTTTGCCGACATGTACCGGGAATGGTTGTCGTGCCGTCGTTTGAAACCGGCCCAGCAACGTTTGCTCGACACCCGTTTGCAGAGTTGGAGCTGGCGTCCGCGCATCGTGCCGATTGTTCTCGACAACGAAGGCGATGTTCCGGCACTGGAGGAAACGCTCAAGAGTATTCGTCAGCAAACCTATGCCGCCGAGCAGGTGGTGGTGCTGTCTGATTTGCAGCACACGTCATGCGACGGCGTGCGTCATGTGCGTCTGGAGGATGATTCGGTTGCCCAGTTCAATCGACTGCTGACCGAGTTGGACAACGCAGACTGGATCTATCTGGTTCGCGCGGGCGATCGTTTGAATGAACTGGCTTTGCTGTTGCTGGCAGAGCGCATGGTGGAAATGCCTGACGTGCACTGCCTCTACAGCGATGAGGGCGGATTGCGTGATGAGGCCTCAATCGAGCCGGTGTTCAAGCCGGATTTCAACCTGGACCTGATGCGCAGCTATCCCTATGTCGGACGCGTGCTGGCCCTGCAGCGGCAGCGGATGATCGATCTGGGCGGCATGCAAGACGGTTTTGGCGAGCTGGGTGTGCATGATCTGGTCTGGCGTCTGGTGGAGAGTAACGGGCCGCACGCAATCGGGCACATTGCTGAAATTCTCGTGGAGTCTGCTCTGCGTCTCTCCCAGTGGCTGACGCAGCCGCAGATTATCGAGCAGAACCCTCGGGTGCTGGCCGCGCATCTGCAGCGGCTCGGCGCACCACACCGGATTCGCCCCGGCAGTCAGTCGATGATCAATCGTGTGGACTACCTGCATGATGAGCCAGCCATGGTCTCGATCATCATTGCGACCCGCGATGAACTGGGCTCCCTGGAGCGTTGTGTCGAAAGTCTGTTGGAGAAAACCGCCTGCCAACGCTATGAGGTTCTCATTGTCGACAATGGCAGTACTGCCGTTGATGCCTGCAACTGGCTGTCGGCCATGGAGCAAATGGGCAGTGACAAACTTCGGGTGTTGCGCTGTGATCATGGTGACAATCTGGCGGCGGTGCAGAACTTCGCTGCCGGCCACGCCCGTGGCGACTATCTGTTGTTTCTCAGTCCCTACAGTGTCGTTGTGAACCCTGATTGGCTCGACGAGTTGCTCAATCATGCTCAGCGTCCGGAAGTCGGCGTGGTCGGCGGTCGGCTGGTGAGTCCGCAAGGGCGTATCGAGGGAACGGCTCAGGTACTGGGGCTGCGGGGAGCCGTCGGTGTTCCCAATCGTGGCGAGCCGCTCAACACGCCGGGTTACATGCAGCGCCAGCAGACGGTGCAGAATTTCAGTGCCGTGGGCATCGATTGCCTGCTTGTGCGCAAGAAGGTTTTTGATGATCTGCATGGCCTGGACGAGCAAAATCTGGCGCAAGCACTCAATGGCGCTGACTTTTGCCTGCGTGTGAAGCAAAACGGATACCTGGTGGTGTGGACTCCCTACGCCGAATTGATGCGAGTGGTTCCATCCTCTGCCTTCAATCCCGCTCCCCGGGTGTTACAAGCCGAACAACGAAGTTTTTACCAGCGATGGTTGCCGGTGATAGCCAGGGATCCGGCCTACAACCCCAATCTGAGTCTGGGTACCAGCAACTTCAGCCTGGAACCGGGATTCAAGGATGGCTGGGACCCATTCTCGCGTCAGCTTTTGCCCAAGATTCTGGCGATTCCAATCAATACCACCGCAGTGGGTCATTACCGGGTTGCCCAGCCGTTCCGTGAGTTGGAGGCGGCCGGGCGCGTGGTGGGGCACTTGAGTTATCACACGCCGACAGACATTGACCTTGAGCGGTGCTCTCCCGACGTGATCGTGTTGCAGGGGCGCTATAGCCAGAATGCGGTCGATGAGGTTGAACGGGTCAAAAACTGCTCGCACGCTTTGCGCATCTTCGAACTTGACGATTATGTGATCGATGTTCCGAAAAAGAACGCACACCTGCGCAAGGCCGAGGTCGGGGTCGATAAAATAGTGCGCCGTGGCGTAGGGCTGTGTGATCGGGTGGTGGTCTCGACCCAACCTTTGGCCGACGCATTGCGGGACATGCATCACGACATCCGGGTGGTCCCGAACATGCTTGCGCCGCATCTCTGGACGGGGCTCACCAGTCAGCGCCGTACCTCTGGCAAACCTCGCGTGGGTTGGGGCGGCGGGACGAGCCATGATGGAGATCTGGCGATTATTGCAGACGTGGTACGCCTGCTGGCCAACGAAGTCGAATGGGTGTTCTTCGGCATGTGTCCGCCGGCTTTGCGTCCGTTTGTCCATGAGTTTCATCCCAGCATCGGCCTGGAGGCCTATCCGGCCAAACTGGCCAGCCTGAACCTCGATCTGGCACTGGCGCCGCTGGAATTTCACATCTTCAACGACTGCAAGAGCAACCTGCGCCTGTTGGAATACGGCGCCTGCGGTTACCCGGTGATTTGCACCGACACTGAAGCCTATCGCGGCTATCTACCCTGCACCAAGGTCGTGAGC
>JAKFBY010000098.1:0-70473 GCA_036677325.1 Paucimonas sp. | reverse complement strand
GGTTGGTGCCAAAGCCGGTGACGGCGGTCAGGGCCAGGGCGGAAGACGAGGTCATTGCCAGCAGCATCGGGGCGGCGACGGCAAACAGGGCGCGCTTCAGAAATACGGACGATTGTTTTTGGGGTGCGAATGCAGTTGTCATGATTTGTCTCTCCGGGTACTTTTTATAATGTGTCAGGTAAAACAGCTACGTAGGTGGGATGTATCCGTGCCAGGTAAAAATTCAACTTGAAATTAATCTAGTCAAATTAGCATTACTGGATTTACCTCCTTCTAAAAACACATAATTGCTGATATGCAATATAGCCTAACTGAAACATCTTGAGTAGGAATCTGCACTGGCCGAATTACCAGTCAGCAATAATTAAGGCGAACATTCATCGTCATGCCGCTTCGATCAGGCTCAACCATCTGAAATGTATAAAGGGTTGGATTCATGCACCCGAGCCACCCTGCCGCGCCGATTCAACACTGGCGCTGGCTCCGGCCGCTGCTCGCCCATGTGTGCCAACACTTGCCGACGGGTGCAATGCCCGGTGGCAACCACCAGATCGCCAGCGCAGTTGTGCGCGGTTCATCTGGTCGCTCGCCTGTTGGGGCGATGGAGTGGCAGTTGCACACTCCATCGCGAAAAATGGATGATCGGCGTTGATAGTCTTTGCAAGGGCAAAACAAACCCGGCGCGAGACGGGGCGGCACGCTATGATCATTCTATTGCCGACATTATGGATAGCGAACCAGCATGAATATGACCGAACAACAGATAATTGACTTGATTGCCAATGGCAAGCACCAGCCATTCGGCGGCACGATGACTGACCTGGTGGGACGGTATATTCACCAACTGGCTGCGATTTCCGGCAAGATCAGTAGTGACGAATTGGCCAATATGATTGTGATTGCGACTGTCTTGTATCAAATGGGCTTGCGGGAGTTTAATGCCGGCACCCATACAGGTGAATTCTTATAGTCGGATCATTCAGTAACACCGCCAAGGGTTAAAAGGGCTTCGAGGTCACGCCGCCGGACACACTGATCATGCCCTACTGCCTGCGACAAAACTCATGTCTCGTCCCCCATGAGTGAGCGCTTTTTGCCGTCACCGCAGTCTCTGTAGCAATCCAGTGCCTGATCTTGCCTTCAATACCTGGTTGCATTAAATCGGATCTCCGCGTCCCGAAAGAGCGACTTGACCCGGTCGACATTCCATGGACGCTCAATCAGTGTTTCATGGTCCCATTCACTTCTCGGCTCCTCGGGGGCAAAGAAGTCACCACAATACACATGGATGGCGCAGGTCATTTTCGCAATCGGATTCAGCACCGAATGAATGGTATCGCGATCTAGAACAGCGACTTCCCCGATGCCCAACGATCTAGCGTTTACTGCATCAATTGCTGTTGAAGTTCTTTGCCAAAAAATATTATCTTCTCTGCCAGAATAGATGCCGATTACGGCATGCATTTGATGATTGTGGGGCATGAGGCACATATAGGGTGCCCACACAAAATTAATGATGGTGAGCTCGCGCGATCTGTATAACGGCGTGATACCTGCGTGTTTCGGCTCACCAAGTGCGGACAGAATACCCGCGCTATCCGAAACAGCTTTTGCGACGATCTCGCCAATACCAGCTTGCCCTTCAGTAAGCGCGCCAATGCAGTCCTCAATGAAGTGATCTTTATTGAACATGTCGTTCTCCTGTTCCGATCTCACTTCCATATTAGTCAATAAATTGGAATTCTATTCAGTACACCAGGAAGCTGACCACGAAAATTTCGCACTGCCATCCACAGTCACGCCGAAGTTACGAAATCGATATGAAAATTTCAGAAACGGTCCTACCGCCAAACCAAATCGCACTCATCGAGTCATCAAATACCTCGATCAAGAGGGATCCTTCGTCTCGCCCTTGATCGCGGCGACGATCAAAACAACTTTATCCACTAGGGCAAGACCGCTTCCTGGTCAAAACTGTTTGCAGCGGCCTTAAATTCACTAATGATCTTTGGCCAGTTGTGATCACCAGTTATCTCCACGTTGGGCATCGAGATATGCATTAGTGGCGATGGCCTTGACCAGACAGCATCTGCGGTGCATGGGGTCAGGATCCGGCAATCCGGCGCAATGTGGCTCACAGACATCGATGATTGAACTGCAGGGTTCCCCGCATATCTAAGTTTTTTAGAATGAAAGCGAGGACGTCAGGTAATAGACGCCATGCCATGCCGCATTGCCTTGCTGGTATGGCTTGCCTTTCTAATCGCATGTGCTTCGATTTCCTACCATTCGCAGGAGGTACGTCCACCGAGGGCGGACGAAGCTGCTGGCATAGTCGTCAACGCAACCCATGGCGACGACTGACAATACTTGTGTGCAACCGGGGGATGATGCTGCGCAGGAATAAAACACTTTTGCTTGCCTGTGCTGTCTTGATTGCCATACTACCTGCCCTACCCTCATGGGCGGCAGAAGAAGAATTATCGAGTTTTGCATTTGTCCGGGATGACGGCACCCTCCAGGTAAGCGGCTACCTGGTCCATCTGTATGGCATTTATATTCCACCGACCGACCAGTCCTGCCTGACGTTCATTCGTCCGGTACCGTGTGCCAGTCGTGCCTCCCTAGCATTGGACTTCAAGATCAGCGGTGACTTTGTCCGGTGCAAGCCCTTCACGACCAATCCGGATGGCAGCATTACCGCCAACTGCACCTCGGGCGGCACCGATCTCAGTCAATGGATGCTGCAAAACGGCTGGGCACTGGCCTTGCCGGATGCGCCATTTGCCTATGTGGCACTGGAGCGTATTGCCCAGTCGCGTGGTCTCGGCGTGTGGGGCATGCCAGTTCAGAGCCACAGCAAACGCCCGCACCTGCCGCGCTGAGTTGCCTAGGGCCTTACGACAACATGCCGAACGCGCCTGAAACCCTGTGTCGTGGTACGCACCCCGAAATCTGTGCTGCGGTGCCAACAGCCATCCCGGCAGGGCTGACTTTTAACGCATTGGACGCCTGATATGGTGGCAGGCAGATGCAGTCAGGTGATGTAAGGATGTAGCGTCAATAATCAAAGGCGCTGTGATAGGGAATGGAATACGAGTGACTTTGCGCCAGCATTTCGCTATTGATGTCTTCACGCGATTTGACCGATAGATCCTTGATGTTGTATGCCAGCTTGTGGCCTGCATGCAAGGATGCAACAAAAGGCACGGCCTCGATATCGAATGCAAGTCCCTGCACACCTGCCTGCTCCATGACCGGCAGGATGTCATGCCTGAATCGCACGCATTCGTCTTGCTTCGGTCGCCTGGCGCACCCAATGCCCAGATCTTCCGGCAGCGTATAAAAGAGCTTGTATCCTGCACTGACCAGCCTGCGTAATTCGGCCTTGTCGATACCGTTGAAACGGGAAATTTCAATCACTACCCGGTCCCTATGCGAACGGTCAAACAAGCGATTCAACTGATCATGCAACATGCCAAGATTCTTTTTATTTGGATTGCTGATTCCCAACAGTAGCTTTCCCGAAATCGGCGGACCGAACCGGATCAAATCTTCCAGCTTCAGGTAATTATTAGCCTGTGGCGGGCGATATGCGTACAGATTGCCGGTCTTGGCATCGATGGTGATATCGACTTCGACGCAGCCGAAGATGCGGGCCGCCTCCCGGTATTTCATCAAGCTATTGGTACGGTATGAACATATCTTGCTTTTTTCTTCCGCCGGAAAGGCATTGTAGATGCGCCGCTTGCGGTAATAGTCATGTCCCTGATTGAGCAGTGCGAAGCTGGTCGAGGCATCTTCGTCATCCACCGCCAGGATGAATTGATTGCCGCGGAAATCAGTGCGACGCAACGCATAGCGCTTCGGAAACGGCTGCTCCCGTTGCTTGAATACCGATAACCACGCGCGCTCTTTATGCGCCAGGCCGGCCAGGTCGAGCAGCGTATCGGCCAGCCATTCAATGCTGTATGGTTGATTCCGGTTGTCCTGCGCCGCCTGATACAGGTCTGGATAGGCTTGTTTGGCAGCCGCGTTGAAATAGATAAGAAATGGAATCTCGATATGGCGAAAACTATTTTTCCGGGAATCATGACCGGTGCCTTCAAAGATTTCTTCGCCATGATCGGCAAAATACAGAAAGACAATCGGCGCCGGCCGTTGGGCGATATCGTCTATTACCGTACGCAAGTTTTTTGAAATGAACGACATCACCGAATCGTAGCAATCGATGTCTTCCATGCGTTGCCCGATATCGCCGATATACACATCGCCAAATAGCGCTTTTTGCGGCAGCGGCGGCACCAGTTGCCCCGATGTCCGCCGATCCTCGGACGGGATGTTTTTGCAATAATCGCCATGACCTGCATAGGAATGCAAAAACAGCACTTGATTTGGCTTGCTCAGATGGTGCGCATGTTGCTGGTAAGCGGAAATCAGCGCCTTGTCGGTCTTGCGAGTTCCTCCGGCATAGGGTTTGTGCCTGGCTGGACTATTCAAGATTTTGGTATGACTGGCGTGCTTGCCAAACAATTCTGAATTCCAATCCCACTGCCCTGCCAGATTTTGGTTGGAAATCCAGTACGTCTCCCGGCCAAATTGATTCAACAACGCGATGCTGTTGGCACGATGCACGTCCTTGACCAGTAAAAACTGGTCTCGATAAGGATCGGCGCTCACACTGAAGGCGCGATAAAGCGAAGGAAAGGTGTGGGAAAACGAGGTAATGACATCGCTATAGATGATCAGGTCCTGCTTGATATCCTGTAGCGCATCTGGCAGCAGCGGCTGGTTGGCATAGATCGGCAAATTTTCTTTCGAGGTTGATTCGCCGATATACACGACGATATTCGGTGCGTCGCGCGTGCGTTCGATCACCGGCTGCACAGCTACCGTCGCATTATCCAGACGCCGCTTGAAATAATCGATCGAATGATAGTTGGTAGCAAGCTGGTAAATGAAGCTGGCAATCGTCACCAGATAAATCCCGCCAATGATTTTCAACGACCACTTGAAATCCTTGAACTGTTGCTCTGCATACTGCCCCCGCATGAGAAAACCATACGCCGGAATCAACAGCAGCGGGCCAAACAGCACGATACATTCTTTAACCGATACGTTCACATAGGATAGATAAGACTCTACAAAATCTCGCGCCTCCTGCGAATTGGTATGGATCAGCTCGGCCACCGAATCCGTCCCCATGTTATCGAATTTTCCCTTTAGCAGCAGCGTCGAGATGACGACCAGCAAAAAAAACACCAGCAGTGACTTGCATTGGCGTGGCCTGTGAAAATACAGCAAGCTGAGGATGATGGCCAAGACCAGACCGGCGACCAGCAAAAAACTCACCTGATCGATCTTGTTAATAACGTGAATGATTTCATCCGCATAATCAAACTGATGCAGATAGGCGAGTTGGCCTTGCAGGAATGCAGTGATGGCAATCAGCAGCGCGACACCTATGGCACTCACGGTAAAAAAGTGTTTCTTGAATAGTTCCATCCTATGCTCCATAGCGTGATTCACTGGTGCGATTGATGGAATCCGGCAGAGCCGGCTTGGTTGCGGCCCACTGGGTGCTGAAACACCGAAAGTCTTCGCAATGCGCTGCATGCCTTTCATGGCTTGTTGGGTAACGGATAAAAAAACAATTGATGAAGCCATGCATCTTGTCGATTACGTGAAGCGGCTTTACCACTGTAAAAACGGAGTGACCAGACGCTGTTTTCAACAGACGTGCAAACGTACCGATGTCACGTCGTTGTCATAATCGACCACCCGCAAAAACGATCGTTCTGGCGAATGCATCTGATCATTGCGACAGGTCGCATAAAGCGCCAATAAATTGAACCGGCATCAAGAAACCCGCATCCCGGTGAATGCAGCGCGCGTGTTTTCTGCTGTGCCGCAACCCGCATTTTTCCGGAGCCAGCGCTACACCAGCGTGATATCAGACACGGCCGCGTAATCGGCTGATGCGAATGCGCATGCGTGTCGGCAGCCCCGCCTCCGGCCCGGACAAATGGCGCGCTCGTGCGATCCTTCATTTGTCTCGCAGTCGGCGCACTGCAGCATGGTTTCGCAGCAGACGGTTCGGGCGGTTTAACTTTGGCAACTTGACAATGGTATATTCCAGCCAAAATCACTGTATTTGCATACAGTGATAAAGCTACTTTTATGGTATGATTTTATAGATGGGGTCGAAGTCTATTTTGAGCGTGCCGGACCAGCCTGAACTGTTTCGTTGCAAAGCGAAAAGCGTTCGCATCGCAGGTAACTTGAAGTGGCTAGTCAGTACTTGGAAATTGACAGACGCTCAAGATTGACAGACCGTACATGCCGAGCAGTGGGCGATCGGACTTCCACGAGTGAATGTAATTTGCAACGAAGACTGGTTGAGGAAGTGCGCTGGTAAAGCAAGATGATGCCGATGCATCAGTGTTGATTTTGGAGATGAGGCAACTTAAGCTGCAGTCATGAACTGTTGCTGAAAGTAATGCATTAAGTTTTCACGTGATTCCGCGGGTTGCGCACGAAAAAATGCCAAGGCGGTGATAATAAAAAGCTTTTCCTTGTCATCCGCTGGCATGAGGTATGCATCATGTTCGCGGTCCATCCAGCCATGGGGCAGGCGCAAGCGTTGTTCCAGAGTGCGGGCCAGATTGGCACCAATGTTTTTCCGGTTGCATTTGATATGACTGAGATAGCGTTCCGACAAATCAAGCCGAATGGCAAATGCCTTCAGCATGCCGTGCCTGGGTTCATGGGGGTGTTTATCCATGAAATCGTTGAACAATTTTATGAAATTGCGATGCCTGATTTGTGCGCTATCGAGCGGCATGGCGCTCTCCCTAGTAATATGACCGAAACCGGAACCGGTGCTCCCGTACGGCTTGTCTGACTGTCCATTTACAGATTTCAACAATGTTGATTATTCTAACCGAGACCAGGTCTTTTATGTTGATGATTCACAACCTTTTTAGTAGTTTTTAATAGTTTTTGATTAATCAAGTATTTGGCCATCCGGCTGATACCGGCGCGCCCTGCTGGTGACGTAATACACGACACCGATTGTTTTTCATACCCGATCAGCTTTTTTTGAAAGTGAATCGCTATGCCACGCTCTTCCACCCTTAACCGCGTACTGCCCGCCCCGGCCAGCACCACACTGAAAGGCGCACTGGCACAGGCAATTGCCGCCACGGCAGAACTGTGCGGACATCCGATCTCGCCTGCCGCTGCCAGCCTGTTGGCACAAGACTTGAACGGATTTGACCGGTCCAAGCTGATGAATGCACTGTTGCGATGCCGGATGGAATTGAGGACACCGCTGCACGTCGGCGAAATCCTGGCACGAATCGATGATGGCCGCCCCAGTCCGGAAGAAGCCTGGAACATGATGCCGGCCAGTGAAGCTGCATCAGTGGTGTGGACCAACGAAATGGCGCAAGCCTGGGGCCATGCTCAGCCACTGCTGGAAGATGGCGAGGTGCATCATGCGCGCCAGGTATTTCAGGAAAGCTATGCGCAGGCGGTTTTGATGGCGCGCTGCCAGGGCGATGCAATCGCCTGGATGCCGTCGCTCGGGACCGATCCGGTGCAGCGTGAACAGGTATTGCGGGACGCCGTCAGAATGGAACGATTGCCTGCTACTTATGTCGAACAATTGCTACCTTATCGGTCGTTATCGCCCCAAGCCCATCATTTGCTGACACAAGTACGCATCAAGAACGTTCCATAAAGAAATCGATGTTTCCGTAAGAATCTCAATTTGCATCCTACCATTTTGGTAGCTTTATACAGGCTTAATCCACCATGGATGACCATCAGTCGATCGATGATGGCGGTTTGCAATGGTTTGCGCAAATCGGCTGTCTGGAACAGATTCAAAACGAGGAAATAGAAAGGAAAATCCGCATCATGAGCGAATTTGAAATTCATCGGGCGACCAAGCGTCGCGCCAAACTGCGTCTGGGCATGTCCGGGCCGGCCGGTAGCGGCAAAACCTATTCGGCACTGCTGATTGCTGCCGGCCTTGGCGGTCGGATTGGCATGATCGATACCGAACATGGCAGCGGCGACTTGTATGCTGACTTGCTGCCGGAAGGGTATGACGTATTGCGTCTGGCACCGCCATTTACTCCCGGACGCTATATCGAAGCGATCCGTGCCCTGGAACTGGCCGGGGTGACGACCATCATCATCGACAGCCTGACGCATGCATGGAGTGGCGAAGGCGGATCGCTTGACCGGCAAGGCAAGATTGCCGACCGCTCGGGCAATTCCTGGCAAGCCTGGCGCCAGGTCACGCCGGAACACAATGCGTTGGTCGAGGCACTGTTGCAAAGCCGCTGCCACATCATTGCCACCATGCGAGCCAAGACCGAGTACGTGCAGGAGCGCGATGAGCGAACCGGCAAGCAGGTGGTGCGCAAGATCGGTCTGGCACCGATCATGCGGGACGGGATCGACTACGAATTCACCGTATTCATGGAACTCGATACCCAGCATATGGCGTATATCGGCAAGGACCGGACCCGCCTGTTCGACGGCATGATCGTCAAGCCCGACCTTGAAATGGGTCGTCAGCTGATGAACTGGCTGCAGGCGGGCGAAGAGGAAGAGCCACTTGCCCCCACGCCGGTCATGGACCAGCAACAAAAGACTGAGTGGATTGATGCGATCAACAATGCGCATGATCTTGACCAGCTATATCAAGTGTTCGCCAAGGCCTACCGGATCGCCCATGCGGTTCCCGATCCGGTTGCGGTCGCCGAGCTGACACGCTTGAAAGATGCACGCAAGGCAGCGCTGGAAGCTTCGGAAGAGGCGACCTACGGGGAACATGCATGAACCCGATCTTCGAGGCATTTGAACTGGCTGCGCAATACCGGCAGCTGGCTGAACATCTCGCCGAGCAGCACGATGATCCGCAAGTGATTCAAGATACGCTGGAAAGCGTCGCCGGGCCGCTTGACGAACGCCTGGAAAATCTGGCCAAGATGGTCCGGAATCTGGAAGCGGCCGACAGCGGTGTGGTGCGCACCATGGAAGATCTGGCGGCACGCCACGCGGCACTGCAGCGGGCCATCGGGCGCGGCCGCAAGCTGGTGCTGGACTTGATGCAAAGCGCCGAGCGCGACAAGGTTACCACGGCCCTTTTTTCTTTGGCAGTCAGAAAAAATCCGCCTGCGGTAGTGATCGATTGCGAAGAAGAATTGCCGCAGGCATATTTTGTCTATCCCGATCCGCCACCGCCCCTGCCCAATAAAAAGGCGATTGCGGCGGCGCTCAAGGCTGGCCTGCCGGTGCCGGGCGCGCATGCCGAACAAGCGATCCGGCTCGACATTCATTAACGTTAAAAGGAGTGATTGCGATGGCAAGCTTGAACAAAGTTATTCTGATCGGCCACCTTGGACGCGATCCGGAATTACGCTATATGGCCAGCGGCGACGGCGTGACCCACCTGGCACTGGCTACCTCGGACCGATGGACTGATAAGGCGAGCGGTGAGAAGAAGGAACACACAGAATGGCATCGTGTCGTGTTGTATCGCAAGCTGGCGGAAATTGCCGATCAGTATCTGCATAAGGGCTCGCAAGTCTATATCGAAGGTCGCCTGCAAACCCGGAAATGGGCGGATAAAAATGGCATTGAACGCTATACCACCGAAATCATTGCCGATGATCTGCGCATGCTCGATAGTCGCCACAACACGGCAGCCGACCATCCCGATAGCCTGACGGCGCCGGGCAGTGCTGCGCCTTCCGCTTCACCGCGCAGCGTCACGCGCAAGCAGACCCAGGATGAGGAAGACCATATTCCATTCTAGACCCTGCTGTCGACAATCGATTGCGGTGGCGCAGTGGCGACCCGCCACCAACCCACCACCCAGCCTATCCGCATCAAAAGCCCTGCATCGCCAGGGCTTTTTTTCTTCTTTGAGATCAGTTGAGTAACCGGCACCGCCGCAGATCAGCTGCAGACGCGACCCATACAACGATGACTAGATCTCTCGAGTGCCGCGATTTCGAATCACCATCAGCGACGAGCCGTCATCAGTCCATTCCAAGCTTATTCCAGGTCTATTCCAGGACTATTTCACGGCCTTTTCAATGTTCATTTTGGTCCATTTTTCTGCATCCATTGGATTCACACGGTACGTGCTCCGAATTGCTTGCTAATGCCTTGTGCAGCATTTTCGGCGCGATGAAAAACACATCGCGGCCTTTTACTGAAATTCTGTGCCGATTGCGTATTGTTCAGGAAAGCGAGCGAAAAAATGCCGTTATCCATAATTTTGCCGACGATGCATCGCTAGCCTGATCCAGCGCAAGACCAGTCCAGCTGAAGAGTTTGTAATTGAACGGAAGCTTCTGGGGCAATTGAAAGTAGGCGTAACTGGATTGGCATACGGATTGCATCCTACGTGCCAACCTTGCTCCAGATGTAAGAAAAAGGTACCCAGGCAGGTGTTGCTTCCGACTGGTAACGTCACCTTTGTTGCTACTAACAAACGTGATGAGACCTTTACACGTCACTGCTTGTTCACCCTTTTTGTATGGTTGTCGTCGCCAGCGTCAGCTGCCGGTATCTTGTTGTCGGCAAGATTATTTTGAAACAAATAGCAGAAGTTTTATTCCACCCCTGTAAAGCATACAAAGGAGTTCTCCATGAATGCGAATTATCCATCTACTTCCTCCCAGAATCTGGGTGACGCGACCACTACCGATGTAACCGGCAGTTTCGGCGACACGCTGCAGAGTACCGCACCCAATACTTATTCCGAAAGGCAAGGCAGCACCCAGGGCATGGGGGCATCGTTGCGCACCGAATTAAGCAATCTGAAGAGCGATCTGGATGCCTTGCTGTCGCGTGCCACCAACCTGTCGGAAGCGGAATTGCGCCAGGAGCATGCTCGCCTGATGGCCAAGTTTGGCTCGCTGCGCTCGGCAGCCAAAGGCATGGCCGTCGAAGCCAATCGCCAGTTCAGCCGTGGCGTTGAAGTCTCCACCGACTATGTGAAAGACAAGCCGCTGCAGTCGGTTGCAGTGGCAACTGGCGTTGGTCTGGTGCTGGGCATGCTGTTCAGGAGCCGCTGATTTTCTTGCCGAGTGGTGGTGGCCTGCCGCAGCGGCGGGTCACCACCGGCCAACTCAATTGGATCGAGTGACAAAGTGCTTAATACCCTACGCAAATCCAAAAAACTGTATGCGATTGCATTGAACCGCATGCAGGACTACAAGGAACTGCTGCGCATCGAAATGAAACTGCAGGGACGCGGTGTCGGCGTACAAATTCTCAGCTATGCGTTGGCAGTCATATTTGTGCTGCTGGCTGCTGTATTCATTGGTGTCGCGGTTATCGTGACTGCCTGGGATACTGCCTACCGTACCGAGGTGGCCTGGCTCGTGGTGATTTTGTATGCGTTGCTGGCAGCCGGATTTCTCTATTTCGTTAGACATTTTCATGCAGAATCAACACTTTCCACGCTAAAAAGTGAATTGCGGCGTGATTATGATGCGCTGAAGGAAAGCCTGTGAATCAAAACCGCTCCCTGACCGATGAAAAACAAGCCTTGTTAGCCAAGATGCAGGCAAGCCGGGTCGCCTATCGCCGGATGCTGCTGGGTGTCGATGCTGAACAGACGTCATCAGTAGTCGATGCGCAATCCCCTGATGTTTTTCCAAAAAGTAATACAGTCAGATGGATTCGTGATCATCCGTACCTCATTGTGCTCGGTGTCGCGGCAGCAGTCCTGGCATCCCGGCGCGCTCCACGCCAAGCAGTCCAGTCCGCCATACACCGGGGACGCGCGGCAACTTCGACATTCGTCCGCAATCAAAACAAGATCCGTACGGCGATCGGCATTGCAACTGCGGTTGCACGTTTCATTGAACGTCGACGCCATCGATGAAGCAAGGGTTACCTGATTAAAATATTGAGAAGTGCATCGCTCTGCCGGACAACATTAATCAATGCGATGGCATGATGTTTGCAATATATTTAATTGTGTTAATTCGATTTACCCAGTAACACTAGTTTGATTATCGTGGACGTACTACTTTACTAGGAGAAAATTATGAAAAAATTGATGATCGTATTGTCGACGCTGATGTTTACCGTCAGCTTGAGCGCTTGCAACACAGTCAAGGGCTTCGGCAAAGATGTCGAGCGCGGCGGCGAGAAAGTCCAGGAAACATCGGACAATGTTCGTAAATAATTCCCCTCTGCGCTGATTTCATTTCAGTATCGGCACGGCTTGCAAGCGACATTCAATGTAAGCTGTGCCGATATGGTTAATGACAGGATTTTCTCGCCATTAATCAATGTTGACACGTGCGACCTGTTACTACCCATCATCGTCAATAATCCTCGTTATTCATTCTTGTCAGTGCCATGCCACAATCGCTTTAATGCCATCATTGGTCAGTCGCTGGTGTCCACCAGCACACTATCGACCCTGCAATAATTTCCATCTTATTTTCAAGTTCCGGCCGAATTGCGCAAACAGGAGTACGCAGACAGGCGTAACAGGATGACATTTCATCATTCATCATCATCGAGAACCACCGGCAGTTGCGTCCACTGGCATCGCCCACCCCATCAAGTACAATTTCCGATAATGCCTGCCATTGCTGACAAGCGACTAACGTATGCCTTTACTGGGATGATCGTACGGCATGCGGTTCCCGTTATTGTCAGCGCCGGCGCCGGCATTATTGCTGGAGTCCGATGTGCCGGCACCTGCCGCGCCTGAGCCGGTGCCGCTATCGGCGCCGCTGCTTGCGTCGCCGGGCCTTGCTGAATCGTCGGATTTCGCCATGCGCGCGCGGTTAACCACATTTTGCGGCCAAGCAAGCGCGACCATATCGGTTCTGCCTTGATCGGCGACTTGTACTGTCCTGCTGAGCGTATGCCCCTGCAACTGGGCAGTGAGCCGGTAAAGACCGGCATGCGGCAGATCGACCAGCAACAGCGGGCCGTCACAGGTCGTTTCCAGAACCGGATTGCCGCCTGCATCCCGGATCGACACATCCACATCCGCCACATAATGGCCGCTCTGTGCGGCAAACGTGATCATCAAGTCAAAATCGCGAGCCGCGGTCTGCTTCATGTAATTTGATTCCTCCTCGCCGATGCCGCCGCACATGAAGGTGACATCGTTGATGGTTTCCGGCTGCACCAGTACCGAGGAAGATGTGCCAGCGGGTCGTGACTGTGCGATGGCCGGCGTGATCAACTGCCCGCCTGAGCCGAATTGCGATGACTGTGAAATGGCGGATTCGGATGCCCCTGACGATGATTGATCATAATTCATTTCTGCTTCGTCCGATTGGGCCTGGGTCGGTAGTTCGCGCGCGTTTTGCGCAGGTGCGACCTGCACCGGCTGCCGATCTGTCATCGGAGAGATCGACTGTGCCAAAATCAATGGTGAGGTGAGAATGAGCGAAAAACCAATCAGCGTACTGCGAGATGCTTTCATGATGGATTCTCCTTCTAGCGACCGGTGACAATTTGCACATGGCGCAAACGAATGCGTGCTGGTAATCAGGCAAAGCAATTTACCGCTTTGCAACGCATTCCTACATATTTGCCCGAAATAAGACTAGTAGTCCTGCCTATTAACTGGAAAAAGCAAAACAAGCAGCGCTGCATCAATCATGCCTATACCGCGCTTACCCTTGCAAGGCCGAGGGCGGCGACGCGTGGCAGCAGATTTCTACGTTATCAGGAAATTTTTACAACGGATACCGGTCTATAGTGGCATTGTCGTTTGCTTTGGGCAGCAATGTCAGTGGAGCGCAACGTCAGGCACAGCACGAGGCCAACACCCCTTGTTTCATTGATCATGTAATTGCCTGCAGTGTATTGGCATTAAAAATGCAAGCAGGCCGGGCAACAAGCTAGTTGGCAACAGCTTCAATGACAGTTACATCATGCAACGAAATAAATTACATGTTCCCGCATCATCCATCCTGTATTCCGCCCAGGATGAATGGCTTGCCTATGGTCACGAGCAACTGGAAGCGGTTTCGCATCTGACGGAAAATGAATCCGGCGAGCGAAGCGATGCGTTGCGTTTGCCGGTCAAAATTTTACCGCAGCCAGACGAAACCACCTGCGGCCCGACCTGCCTGCATGCGGTCTACCGCTATTGGGGCGACCAGGAACCGCTGCCTGCGGTCATCGAGCGCACCGGCCGACTTGAGCAAGGCGGCACCTTTGCAGTCTTTCTGGCCTGCGACGCCTTGCGCAAGGGATACCGGGCCACAATTTACACCTATAACCTGAATGTGTTCGATCCATCCTGGTTTGGCCGACGCGACATTAATATTGCTGAACGCCTGCAGCGCCAGCGCGAAGTGAAGATGGACTACCGCTTGCAGCAAGCCACCACCGGCTATCTGGACTTCCTCAGTCTGGGCGGTAGTCTGCGCCTGGTGGATCTGTCACGCGGCCTGATCGAACGCATGCTACGCCGCAAGCTGCCAATTCTGACCGGCTTGAGTTCCACTTACCTGTACCGGGTCCGGCGTGAATATGGACCTGACGATTTGCCCGATGACGTGCGGGGTGTGCCATCCGGGCACTTCGTGGTCATCGCCGGCTACAACCTTGAGACCCGCAAGGTGCTGGTGGTCGACCCTTATACATTGAATCCCTATGGTGGGCCGCATGAATACTGGATCGGGATTGACCGGGTGCTGGGCGCGGTACTGCTTGGTATCGTCACCCATGATGCGAACCTGCTGATTATTCATCCTCCGCACGCGCGACAACAAGGAGTATCGTGAACACACTTATTGTGGCAAACCAAGTATCTGATTGGCCTCTTTATCCTGCTTCTGCCACTGTCATCGCTGCCCATACCTATCTGACCGACCCGCATTACCGTGGTCCTGCCCGCGTCATCAATCTGTGCCACCCGACCGACTACCAGAGCACCGGCTATTATGTTTCTCTGTTAGCGCAGGCGCGCGGCCACAGGCCGCTGCCGCATGTCAAAACCATTGAAGACCTGCAGTCAGAAACCTTGCTGCACATGTTGATGGATAACCTGGGCTGGCACATTCAAACCAGTCTGGCGCATATCGATACACCCTGCCTGGAGCTCGCACTGTACTTTGGCCACGACCCGCAAGCAGTGTCGGGCGAGTTGGGCCGGCATATCTTCCGCTTGCTGCCGGTGCCGCTGCTGCAGGTGCGTTTCGAACGGGTCAGTGGTGATGCGCAGCGCTGGCAGCTGGCCCATGCGCACTGTATCGCACTGTCCGATATCCCGGCCGACCATTGGCCGCTGATCCAGCACCTGGCAACAGAACATGGCACACATCCGTGCGTGCCGGTGCCGCAGATGGTGCGTCGAAAACGGGGCAGCCACCAGCCTGCCGTTGCCATCCTATATGACCCTGACTGTCAGGAGCCGCCTTCAAATGCCAGTGCCATCGACAAGTTCCAGCAAGCTGCGCGCTCACTCGACATGGTCACGGAAGTCATTACCCGCTCAGACGCCGGGCGACTGGCCGACTTCGATGCCCTGTTCATTCGCGACACTACCAGCATCAATCACTACACCTATCACCTTTCACGCCAGGCTGCAGTCGGCGGCCTGGTCGTGATGGACGATCCCGACTCCATCCTCAAGTGCACCAATAAAGTCTATCTGAATGAATTGTTCATCCAGCATCATCTGCCGGTACCGAAAACGCTGGTGGTACACCGCCAGAATATCGATCAGGTGATTCCCCGGCTTGGCTTGCCCTGCATTCTGAAGCAGCCGGACGGCGCCTTTTCGCTGGGTGTGGTGAAAATTGAATCGGAACAGCAGTTGGCAACCGTCGCCAGCCATTTTTTGGCAAGCTCGGAACTGATCCTGGCGCAGCAATATCTGCCGACCACATTTGACTGGCGCATCGGCGTACTGGATCGCCAGCCGCTATTCGCCTGCAAATACTTCATGGCGCCCGGCCACTGGCAAATCATCAAGCGCCAGCAGGATGTCAAGCTGAGCGAGGGCCAGGCGGCTGCCGTGCCACTGGCGCAGGTGCCGGCCAACGTGCTGCGGACAGCGCTGGCAGCGGCCAATCTGATCGGCGACGGCTTTTACGGGGTCGACATGAAACAGCTTGGCCAGCAATGCTGCATCATCGAAATCAATGACAATCCGAATGTCGACATGGGCAATGAAGATGGCGTTCTGCAGGATGCGCTATACCAGGAAGTCATGCAGGTATTCCGACAACGGATCGATGCGCCTTCGCGGAGTGCCCGATGAGCGACCAGTTTCCCCTGCATGCATTTCGCGCGTTCGGCATCGAACTCGAATACATGATCGTCGATCGAGAGTCGCTGTCGGTATGCCCGGTTGCCGACCAGTGGCTGCATCAGCAGGCTGGCCGCCCGGTCAATGACTTCGAGCGTGGCATGCTGGGTTGGTCGAATGAACTGGCACTGCATGTCATCGAGCTGAAAAATCTGCGGCCATCGACCATGCTGCAGGTCTTGCCCACTGCACTGCAGGCGGAGATCCAGTATGCCAACCGGACGCTGGCGGCATTGGGTGCGCGCCTGATGCCAGGCGCCATGCATCCTTGGATGGACCCGACACAGGAGTCGCACCTGTGGCCGCATCAGCATGCAGACCTGTACCGCGCCTACGACCGGATATTCGGTGCGAAATCGCATGGCTGGACCAATTTGCAAAGCATGCATCTGAACCTGCCGTTTGCCAATGACCAGGAATTCGCCCACTTGCATGCGGCAGTCCGATTGGTGTTGCCGATCCTGCCGGCACTGGCGGCCAGCTCGCCGATCGCCGATGCACGGCATGCAGGCTTTGCTGATTTCAGAATGGAGGTGTACCGGCACAATGCGCGATCGATGCCGTCGATTGCCGGCCAAATCATTCCTGAGGCGATCACCAACAAGGAAAGCTACCGCAGCCTGATCCTGGAACCGATGTACCAGGAGATCGCGCCGCATGATCCGGAAATGCTGTTGCATCATGAATGGCTCAATTCGCGCGGCGCAATCGCCCGCTTTGACCGCAATGCCCTCGAAATTCGGGTGATCGACATGCAGGAATGCCCGAAAGCGGACCTGGCGATTGCCGCGGCCACGATTGACGTGGTCAAGTTGCTGCATCATGAAGAAGGGGCCCCCCTGGCAGAGCAGCAAGCCATGCCGACAGCGGCACTGGCGCAGATTTTTCTCTCCTGTATCCGCGATGGCGAACAGGCAGTCATCGCAGACGCCCGCTATCTGCAGCTGCTCGGCATGCCCGGCAAGAGTTGCCAGGCTGGCGAGCTGTGGCGCTACCTGATCGAGGAGCGCCTGCATGGCCATGTGGGCGGCTCGATGGCCTGGAACGACACGCTGCAGGTGTTGCTCAACGAGGGACCGCTGGCGCGGCGCATCCTGCGTGCAGTCGATGGCGATTTTTCGCGCGCGCATCTGCATCAGGTGTACGGCCGCCTGTGTGATTGCCTGCAGGATGGCAAAACCTTCCATCCCTGACAGCGACCCTCCTTTGGCCCGCAATGACTTTTCCCAACCGGTGCCAACCCGCGCAGCGCCTGACCGCCTGCCGGCGACCGCATTTCTGGTCACGTGCGAGCATGGCGGCGATCGCATCCCAGCCACTTACCGGCAGATTTTTGCCAATGCCGGTGCGACTCTCGCCAGCCACCGCGGGCATGATGCCGGCGCGCTGCAGCTGGCGCGCCGGCTGGCTATCACGCTCGGCGCGCCGCTGATTGCGTCAACCGTCAGCCGCTTGCTGATCGATCTGAATCGCTCCACCCACCATCGACAGCTGTACTCGGAATGGACGCGGCAGCTGCCGATGCCTGCACGACAGGAAATCGCGATGCGCTACTATCATCCGTACCGGACCCGGGCCGAGGCCTGGATTGCGCACGCCGTCATGCATCATCAACAGGTCATCCACCTGTCCTGCCACAGTTTTACACCGGTATTTGACGGTGTGGTGCGCGAAGCCGACATCGGCTTATTGTATGATCCTGCGTCTTTTGCAGAAGCGGCGCTGTGCCGGCAGTGGCAAGCGCGCTTGGCGAGCCGGGAAGCGGCATTGCGGGTACGCCGCAATTACCCGTATCGCGGCACTGCCGATGGCTTTGTCACTTATTTGCGGCATCGTTATTCTCATGCCAACTATCTGGGCATCGAAATTGAAGTCAACCAGCGTCATATCCTGCAGTCTCCGCGACACTGGCGTCGTCTGCAAGACAGCCTGGTTGCGACATTTATTCAGGCAGCCCCTGCCGTGGTACCTGTTGCGGGGCAATCCGACCGTCGATGACTGACAGGCGGTGACGACTGAAAGGCCCTCGGCACCGACTCCTCCTTTCGGCCGCGATGCTTTCTCAGCCATCGATATGCGGTGCGCCAGCCTTGCGTGCTGCCCGTTGATGCGTGGCGGCGTGCACATCCTGTTCGCTTGGAATATGCCATTGTTCGGCCTGCACCAGGTATTGCGTGACCTCGCGATCGGTAACCTGTGGAAATTCGTCATACCACTGACCAACAGAAGCAAACCATTCCGGTATATGCAGGCACAGGACATGATCGACCTCTGTCTGCAGTTCTGCAATGCTTTCCGGCGCCGCCACCGGCACGGCGACAATGATTTGTGCCGGATGCTCATGTTTAAGCGCCCGTACTGCGGCTTGCATGGTGGCGCCGGTTGCCAGGCCGTCATCGACCACGATTGCGATCCGCCCCTGCAGATGCTGCGCTGGCCGGCTCTGGCGGTAGAGGCGTTCGCGCCGTTTCATTTCCCGCAGTTCGCGCTGCGCGGCCGCCTCGATGACTTCCGGCGGGATATCCATCAATGCAATGATTTCCGGCCTCAGCACGCACACGCCCTGACTGCTGACAGCCCCCATTGCCAACTCTTCCCGACCCGGCACACCCAGCTTTCGCACCAGCAGAAGATCCATTGGAATTTGAAGATGCTCGGCGATTGCATACGCAACCGGCACGCCACCGCGCGGCAGCGCCAGAACGATCGCGTCTGCATGCCGCGCATACGCTTCCAGACGCTGTGCCAACATTTCTCCTGCCTGCAGACGGTTTTGAAATGGATTCATCATATGCTCGCAAACAGAGGAAACGGCAGTCTATCGAGGGAAAGCCACCACCGGCGCAGCCACTCATCTGGCCGAAATGCGCAGTGACGGTTCAGTGAATGGATTTCGACACCAGTGCACGACAAGGGTTCGAAACCGATGCAACAATCAACCTGTCAGCGCGGTTCATCGCGCCAGCGGCTGCTCGCTCCTGCGTGCATATCCTGCCTGATCCCGCACCGGGCTGGATAGTCCGAATAGATGGCACAAGGAAATAGCATTTTTTTCAATCTTCTTGCTGCGCGAAGCCCTGGCGCGACGTCATTTCAAATGCTGATGCCCACATTAATCAGCGCTACGCCATTGACGACCAGGCCATTTAATCGATCGATTGACTTGCGGCCGGCCGCCTTGGACAGCGCATTAATCCACTTGGAGGCCATATCGCACTACACCTGCAGGCGACAGCATTCCCGGTCTGCTGTTTTAGGTTGTAATGATGATGACGGCGCCTGTCCCGGGCGCGCATACGTAAACACCGCCTTTTGTACAGACGGCGCGACTGGCATTTGTTCCGATTGCCTGGTAGCCATAGTTTTCGGGCGACCCGGATCAATCGGGGATGGCGGCACTGAAGACTGATCGCATGCAGTCAGCAGGCACACCAGACAGCCGATTGACCGCCACGTGCGCCTGCTTTCCTTTGCCGCAACAAGAAACGCTGGAACCGGTTGCACCATGATCTCTCCCACAAAAAGTGTTCCAAATCAGCCGATGCCAGACCCGGACAGAATTCGCTGCTGCCCGGGCTTCGCATTTGTCTGGTCAGGCACGTCAAGCACCGCATTCGCGATTGCGCGGAACGCACCATGTTGGCTGATTCCATGCAAGGCTCGTGCCTGTATCTGGCAGGCCTGTTTTCTGTCGGAGAAACCGGCCATTACATCGAGAAAATCTCTCTGCCGGCCGGTTGTGTCTGAGCGCTGCAGACCTGAAGTTGACGGAAATAATCGATAGTGCGCGTCAAGCCTTCTTGAGTCCCATCACCGGTGCCATGCCACGAGCCTGGTGGCCAGCTTGATGTCGGGGCGCCGACGGATCGGGTCGGCGCAGGGTTTCGGATGATATGCCAGCTCGGAGCGTGAACCGGTCAGCGCCCGGATCCGTTCTGCCAATGCCAGCATCGTCTGTTCTTCCAGTGTGCCAAGATTGATTGGGCCGATGATCGCATCACTCGCCTGCATCAATTGTAAAAATGCCTGAATCATGTCATCGACATAGCAAAACGAGCGCGCCTGCTGACCATCGCCATAGATCGGAGACGAGATGGCCAGCCAGTGCCTGCATCATGAAATCGGAGACGACCCGGCCATCGTTCGGGTGCATGCGTGACCGGCAGATATTGAAAATCCGGGCAACCTTGACCTGCAACCGGTGCAGGCGCCGGTAATCCATGAACAGGATTTCGGCGCAACGCTTGCCCTCGTCATAACAGGAGCGCACGCCGATCGGATGGACATGTTCCCAGTAATCCTCGGTGTGCGGATGAATTTCCGGATCGCCTACACTTCACTGGTGAATGCCTGCAGTCTTTTGGCCTTCATCCGCTTGGACAGTCCAAGCATATTGATGGCGCCATGCACGCTGGTCTTGGTGGTTTGCACCGGACCAAGCTGATAATGGACCGGCAACACCGAACAGGCCAGATTGTGTATCTCATCGACTTCGACATACAGTGCAAAGGTGATGTCGTGCCGCAGAAAATCAAACTGTGGATGGTCGTGCAGGTAAGCGATATTGCGCTTGCTACCAGCATATAAATTGTCGACACACAATACATCATGGCCTTGTGCCATCACCCATTGGGTCAGCAAAAACTCAACAGGTGGGAGCCGCGTAACCCGCCGTCGCCGGTGACCCGCACCCACTTGCCATGGTTGTTTTTCATGGCGACATTGCCACTCTGACTGCCGGCCTCTTCACCGACGCTCTTGCCAGCGGATTGTCGTCAAGCACCTGGCGAATCACCATCATCACGGTATCAGCACTCACCTGCTCGGCACACAGGTGGCCGATCGGACACGCCTGATGTCCACACGGGCGGCAGGCCACTTCCGCATAGACAGTGCGATGGCGGCGCCAATTCAACGGTGCCCAGCGTTTCGGGTCGGCACCGCAGCACACCACCACGCTCGGAGTTTTCACCGCCGCGGCAATATGCGAGATGCCGGTATCGTTGCACACCACCAGCCGCGCCTGCGCCACCAGTGCGGCAAATGCCCCCAGTTCCGTCTTGCCGGCCAGATTGAGTGCCGGCGCCCGCATGCTGTTCTGCACTGACTGGACCAGTGCGATTTCCTGGGATGATCCAGTCAACACCACGTGCAGGCCGGCGGTATGCAGCTGATCGGCCACCTCGGCAAAGCGCTGCGGCGGCCAGCGACGTGACAGCATCCTGGCGCCGACATGAATGCAGACGTAGCTGCCAGGCGCCGGCAACGCGTGCTGGCGTTGAAACAGCGCCCGGTAGTCTGCTTCCAGCAGTGGAAACTCCAGGTCCTCACCCTGCCCCGGCACCCCCAGGAACTCCATTAGTTGCAGATTGCGTAAAATCTCATGCTGATGCTCATCCCATGCCATGAAATGCGATGGGTCAGGACAATAATCGCCTTCGCGGAAAAATCCGGCATTGCGCCTCGCACCGAATGTCATCATCAGTGGATTGGTCAGAATGCCGCTACCATGCAGCTGCAGCATGCAATCGAAGCGCTGCTGTTGCATCGCAGCGATAAAGCCGGGAATCGCCGCCAGGTCGACCGGATACTCGGGCAAACCAGGAAAGCCGGGAAAACTGATGTGCGCATCGATATACTTGGCAAACCGCTTGGCGAAGCTGGCCGACCAGGGCAAGCCGATCAGCGTGATATGCGCATTCGGCGCAGCAGCCCGCAGCGCGCGCAAAGCCGGCACTGCACACAACAAGTCGCCCAGCTGCAAGGCGCGAAATACGCCGATTTTGCGCTGTGCCGACACGCCAGTAAAATTAGCCAGGCCAAACGGCTTGTGCGACGAACTCATGAATACAACGGGATGGTTGATTGCATCGAACTTTCTCCAGCAGGAACGAGCCAAAAGCCACCACACCGGGAGACAAACAGCAATACGACGCGCCAGAAGAGCGCTCGTGGCTTGAGCTATATTATCGATCTGCTGAAAAAACAGTTTCGATTGCCGCAATAAACCGTCGATTTTTGCATCGTTAGATGCAGAGCTGATAAATGCAGGCGTTATCTTCCAGAAAGTCTGACAAAACCAGTTGCGATGAATATTCCGGAGATAATGCAATACTGGCTTGATCGTTACGTTTACCGATTGCAACTGACGCCTGATAGGCGCAGACGATAATGGCAATTTGATGGCGACTTCGCATCCATTCTCAGCATCCAATCCTACTCGCGGCACCTGCACTGTAGCGATTAAATTCCAGCGGTAATTCCTACCGTATTCGGTAAAAAATCCAGCACATTACATCTCAGGTTACCGGGTGCGGCATGCCAGCCGCCGACTTTTTACTTGCCTGCCGATTGCGCGAATAAATCCATTGACCGACGAGTGCTGCAACCAGATTGAAGGCGTTGGTCCACACAAATACCCAATTTTCAACCATATAGCTATAGATGACAAAGCCGAGCGACGCGAATAATTGTCCGATAAAAAGCCAGCTGGATACACCATCGCAGCTCTTGGTACGCCATTGGGTATATACCTGGCGCGAAAGGGTCAGCGCCAGAATGAATGCACTAAGCCATCCAACCAATTCTGTCATCATGCCGGATTCCTTTTAATAATTTATCGAAATAGAAAATTTTGGCGAATACAAAGAAAGCATTACAAAAAAAACTATATAAAAGATTTATTTCTCAATCAGGTCCTTTGCCGATCGGTCGCCAGCATTGGAAATGCTAATCGGTGGCACAACAATCATTCATCAAGATCCGGCCGGCAAAATCTCCAGGCGCCTGGCGTGCCGGCGAGACAAAGGCAACCGCAGCCGGATTTCAAGCACGCCGTCTTGCATGGTGGCGCGCGCAGAATCGGGATCTGTGCCCTCTGGTAGCGCCAGTGCCCGGTAAAACCGGCCGTTATGGCGCTCGGCATGATGCTGTGCTGCGCCATCCCGTCGCAGCTGCCGTTCGCCGGTAATGGTTAGCTGGCTGTCGACAATCTCGACCTGAACCTCCTCTTTTTTTACACCCGGCAATTCAGCGCAGATAATCAATTGCTCATCCTGTTGCTCGATATCTACTGCCGGCACCCAGGCAGAATCGGCTTGACGCAACTTGGCGGGGGTATCCCGGCGCAGATCAGTCGTACCGCTCCAGTGACCAAACCAACTTTCCATTTCCTCACTCATCTTGCGCCACGACGCAAACGGTTCGCCTCCCCAAACAGGCAACAACCCGGGCATCCAAACAGGAAATCTCATGGCTTGCTGCATCACCCGTGCCTGCTGCTTCATCAAGCCGGTGACTTGCTGCACTGGCGCCGGTAACATGCCGGCGCCGCGCGTATTTGGCTGCCGCGTCGACGCCACCTGGTCCGCGGAGTAAGTGTGCGCCGGGCCGGTGGCAGGCGACGAATCCGGCAAGCCGGTGTCAGCTCGGGAAGACAGGCTATCCGCCTGCTGCGCATCCGGTGCCGGGCTGGCTTGCGGCGCAATCCGCGTAGTGTTCATGGCCGCATTGAGTTGCGCACCAGCCGGTGGGGTGAAAAGCGCGTCGCTTTCGATCGCGCCACCCTCGTCAATCACGCGGTGCGGCGTAATACTATGCTGCTGGCTTTCAATCATTTTTTTAAAGCGTGCCAAGTCTTCATCCGGCTGCGGGTGCGGATCACCACGGCGTTCCGGATGATGCAAAACAGAATCGTCGGCTTCCATTGCCAGCCAGAGGCGGGTTTTATCCGGCCCCATTGCTTCGAATGTTACTTTTCCTTCATTTTTAGGACCGCTGGTATTGCGCCAGGCAATGCATTGTTCCGGAATGTGCTCGATAATTTCCGCATCCCATTCCATTTCCTTTCCACCTCTCTCCGCCCGCCAATGCAGATGTGCATCGTCGAGTTGATGAACGGAATGTACGCCCTGCATGAAACGCGGATATTCTTCGAATTGTATCAATTGCCGATAAGCGATTTTTACCGGCACATTAATCTCAATCGATTGCTCGACTTTTGCCATCATCCTCTCTCCTTTTGCAGGCAACTCGATGTCAGACCGTAATATCCAACAACTGTTGCTCACCAACTCACAATTCCGCACTGATCATTAGACTAAAAAATCGGCACGCTTGTTTGCACCAATCCGTGTGTGGTCGTGCAGTTTTCCCATGTGAGACCAGCATCTTGCAAAAAGCTCTTGATAATTTTTTCTATTTTCTTATTGCAGTAGGAATTACGCGAAAGTGGCAGGAATTACCGGCGCATCCAGCAGCAAAATCCGGCTGTAACAGCCTATCCAGACCCATTTGGTGGAAGTGAAATGGCGTTTAGCCGAAAAATCGCATAGCATAAAACTGCGAGGACACGACTGGCGTCCATGCCCGATACATTGCAGCACGGGGCAAATGCGGTGCATGCGCTTGGCGCACGTTTTCATCCGCAGCGACGGCTCGGCGGCGTGCTGCCCCATATCGACCTCGGCACCGCCGGCATTGCATTCTTGCTAGGCGTCGGTTTGTTTACACAGCTGCCGACCTTAATCGAAATCATCATGGTGCTGGCGACTATGTTCAGCCGTGACAGACTTGACTCACCGCTCTGTTCGCCACCACATTTCTGTTATATACCGGCAGCAGGCCGACGTGGTATTCGAGCATATCAATTTTCACCACGTGCCTGAGCGGGCGATCCTGCATGACATCAGCTTTCGGATTGCCTCCGGAAAAACCATGGCTGTAATTGGCGGCAGCGGTTCGAAAAAACCGACACCGGCACACCTGCTGTTGCGTTTTTATGATGTGACTGGCGGACGAATGACCTCTGACGGCCAGGATCTTCGTGGCGTCCAGTCCGCCAGCCTGCGCCTGCAAATCGGCGTGGTGCCGCAGGATACGATCCTGTGCAACGATTCGACCGCCTACGACATCGTCTATGGCCGCAATGATGCGAGCCGGGATGAAATCGTCGCCGCTGCCAGGGCAGCCAAAATCCACGATTTCATCGTCTCGCTAGCGTAGCAATACGAGACTGCCGTCGGTGAACCCGGCGTGATGATTTACGACGGTAAAAAACAGCGCATCGGATTGGCATCGGCGATCCTGATGAATCCGCCAATCCTGATTCTCGATGAAGCCACCTCTGCGCTGAATCTTCAGTCTGAATGGGCAATCCGGACCGAACTCGATTGAGTATCGAAAAACTGCACCGCGCTGATTATTGCCCACCGACGGTCGACCATTCTCAACACCAACCAGATTGGCATGCTCGATCAAGGCCGCATCGTCGAATGCGGCACCCACCACCAAGTGCTGGCGCAACATGGCTTCTGTGTGCGAATAGGGTAGTTACAGCAACATGCCAACCAAATTGAGGAACAGGTAATTGCGACTAAACAAGCTCATTGAGAAAGCGCAAGCGCCAACGCTGGAATGAGATTTGCATGGACCTAGTCATTTTGGTTGGTGCAGTCGCTATCGTAATGCGTAGATCAGCCATGCCTGGATACTCGCATGGTCGATTGCCAGTAGATGGCGGTTAGAGCTAACCGATCACTTGCCCGCCTGTGTGTACAGCACAGTTTTTTCACGCGTACTGGACGGTGCCCATGTCGAAAATTATTGCTTTTCCAAAAAGCCGTTGCTATACGCGTCAAAGCGAGGGACGCACCCGCACCAACGATCGCCAGCCGTCTTCCGGGCGTTCTCCAAGCAGCGTGCGCAAGAGCCCGGTTCATCCCGACCGGGTCGAACCGATTTGGAAATGCAGCACCAGCGGTATCCTGATGTCGGTTGTCATGCCCACCTGCAACAGACCCGAACTGTTGAACCGCTGTCTGGCAGCATTGGTCAACCAGACCCTGGACCGCAGCCGATATGAAATCATCGTGGTCGACGATGCGCCGCATCAGGCCACCCGCGATATCGTCGACAAGTGGGCCAGGCAGACAGCGGTGACGGGACCACGTATCTTTTATCTGCCTTCAGACGGGCCGCATGGGCCGGCCGCCGCCCGCAATCGCGGCTGGCATGCTGCACGCGGCACACTGATTGCCTTTACCGACGATGACACGATTCCTTACCATGACTGGCTACTGCAGGGATTGCGCGCATTCGATGGCGTCACGCAAGCGGTCTGGGGTCGCATCGTCATGCCATTGCCTAGCCCGCCCACTGACTACGAACGTGATGCCAAGAGCCAGGAGCAAGCCGAATTCGTTTCCGCCAACTGCTTTTGCCTAAAGCGCGTGCTGGAAGACCTGGGCGGTTTTGACGAACGCTTCCGCTATGCCTGGCGGGAAGACGCCGATCTGTATTTTCGCCTCATGCAAGCCAATGTGTCGATCAGCCATGCCCCGGAGGCGATTGTCGAGCATCCGATTCGTCCGGCGGCATGGGGAGTGAGCCTGTCGCAACAAAAGAAAATTCAATTCGATGCTCTGCTGTATAAAAAACATCCGGTCCTGTACCGGGAAAAAATCCACGCCTCGGCACGCTGGGACTATTACGCCATCGCCATCGCGCTGATGCTGTTGATCGCCGGGATGATTCTGCAAAAAACCTCGATCGCCGCGCTTGCCGGCGCCTGCTGGCTATTGTTGACGTCGCGCTTTTGCCTGCAACGGCTGCGCGGCACGGTCAAGAGCGTATCGCATATCACCGAAATGCTGGTGACCTCTGCCGTCATTCCGCCGCTGGCGGTGTTCTGGCGCATGGTAGGCGCATTGCGATTCCGTGTCGGATTCCTGTGAGGAGAAATACATGAACTTGGCGCGCATCGTACAGATAGAACCGGTCGGCCATGCCACCGCAGACGGCACACTGCAGGACGGGCTCCATCATGGCATCAGTCGGGACGCACCCGCTTACATGCACTATCCGCTATTTTGCCAACTGGTTGACCGGCTACCGGCTCTGTCGGACCTGCATCTGCAGGGCTCGGAAGAACCGCTGCTGCACCTGCATTTCTTCCAGATGGTGCGCTATGCAGCAACCCGTGGCATCCGCGTCTCGACCCATACCGGCCTGAGTATCTTGCCGCAATACTGCGCCGATGAATGCGTGCAGAGTGGCTTGCATGCAATGCATGTTGCATTGGATGCAGCCAGTCATGCAGTGTATGAAGCCATTCATGGCAAGGCCAGATTTGATAAGATTCTCCGTAACTTGCGGCGCCTGACAGCCGCCAAATCGCGCTTTGGGCATCATTTGCCCCATCTGCATCTGAGCTGCACCCTGGTTCAACAGAATCTGGCCGAATTGCCGGCTCTGGTGCAACTGGCCCATGACGAAGGCATCCGTCACCTGTCAATGCAGCATCTGCCATGCCAAGACGAGGCATCGCCGGCCCACTTCCCGCTGCTGCATAGCTATGCTGATCAGATTTCCCTGCAGCAGGAAGATCCGCAGCGGGTCCGCTTTTATTTTGATCTTGCACGCAATCTTGCAAAGAAGCTGAAAGTGAACCTGCATTTACCCGGGGGGCAAACAAAGCAGATCAGCAAGAATTTTCTGCATCGGGACAATAACGGTTTGCAGTTGCGTTTTGGCCATGATGGCCGCAGTCTGCCTTTGTCTGCTGCTGCAGGAAAGCTGGCGCACCATACCCATACCCGGCTCCAGACGGGGATTGCCGACATGACGCCAACGCTTTCTCCAGCGCCTGCCGCGCCGCGGCTGCGGCCCTATTCGCCGGCAGCCAGTGGTACTGAAGTAGCGCCAGCCCGCAGCGACGGCTCCGCAGCATACTAAAGCAATTGCATTCATGCCAGCGCGATCGCTGCCTTGACGCTTGCAGATACGACCTCCTTCAAGGGACAGCGATGACCAAGACCGTGGAGGCATTTTCGCTGATTAAAACGTCGCACAGGCCGCGGCGCGGTTTTGCCTGCCCATGGTCAACCAGGCCTCGCAAGATCCGGCATTTTGGGGAAATGGATTCCGGTATATCGTGATGATCAATCAGGCACTGACGCCGCGGCTCTGTTCATTTGAACAGCAATAGTGTATGAGCCTGCGATCAGTAATCGGAACCAGTTGGATGCCGATTGTGCGGTGTTTGCACGTGCCAACACGTGCATCCTCTGGAACAGCGCGCTCGATAGCGATGCGGTGCGAACCTCGCATCTCCGTCTGCTTCCGGCAGACGATATTCCAACTTGCGGCGGCATTGTGCTGAATGGCATCATGGTGGCAGTCAGCGGCGCCAATCCTTGGTATGACAAAGCATTTGCCAGATCAGTCGCCATGTGCCTGCGTGCCCTCGGCAAGGCGGCGCGCCAGGGCGACGGTCACCGTAACCATTCCCGCCGGCCACACCAGTCTGATCGGGTACCGAAAAAATGCCATGGCCGGCGACATCAGCGGCATGGCTGCCGCGCGTAATTTATCTGGAAAATATCGGCCGAGTTCGGTGGAAATACTTCAGCGGCTAAGAGTCATCGTCGTAGGTATAAAACACCAGATGAGCGAGGGTGGAATCGAAATACAGCGAGTGCCATGGAATGACCACCGATGCACTGAATTGATAGGTACGGCGCAGGGTGACAAATCGCGGCTTATGCGAAATCGCGTCGACAATCAAGCCATCGACATGGCCGATCGACTCACCATCGACGGTCACCACAGGACATCCCTGCAACAACTGAAAGGCTTGCGAACCGCCGGCCGACATCCAGGACAGGCGGGTAATGCCGCGCCGCGATGTACTGCCGTGCTTTGCACCGTTAAATGCCAGATGCATGGTGATTCTCCCGTTTTCGTAAGCAACCGAGCAATGTTGACTGATACCGGTCAGGCCGGACTCGACAGCGAATTGCTCGACCAGGTGGTGCGGCGCGAACCGATTGCACCGATTGCGCCGCCGGCAATGCCGATGGCAAGTGCCAGGGCCACAGCCGCAAACAATACCCAAGCCGTCGTACCCGCATTTTCGACCGCGCGTGCAGCTGCCGCCTGCGCCTGAGGTGATGCATTGTTGGCCGCGCCGGACACGATCATCGCCTGATCCACCAGTTTGGCTGCGCGATCCGGGTCCATGCCCATTGATCCAACCAGCATCTCAATGGCGTCATCACGGCGCCCGGCCTGGACATGTTGCTGCAATGCCTGCAACGAAACGACGTCAATCCCGTTAACTTGCGCGCGCAAGATGTCGGCAACCGGCGAGCCGCTACGTGCACTGCTTTGCATCACACTCGAACCCATTGTATTGAAAATGCCGCCCAGCATCGAGCCGCCGGCAAATGCCGCGACGCTGGCAAACAACAAAGTAGTGACTGCCCAGGAAACCAATCCATGCAGCACGCCATCGGCCTTGCGATGCAATCCCGACATTCGCGCCGCGACATAACCACCGACAAAGGCCGCCACCAGCATGCTGACGCCGGCCCACAGCAGTGCTCCCATGGCTGCACCGCCATTGAGATCCGCTACTTCTGTGCTCGACAGGCCGGTTGCAATGCCAAACAGGGTCAATACCAGTTGCACCGACACACCGGCAGCCACACCTGCAAATATGGCGCCCCATCGCACAGCAGGGAAAATCGGCCGGCGCTGCATTATCACGAGTGACGGGTCAATCTGTGGCGGCAGCGTGACCTTTCTGGCTTCGTGCTCAACGGTCGCCATGGCTAATTCCCTTTATAAAAATTATCATTGATTTTCGCAATCTTTGTACACCGCATCCTGTGCGTCCACTTGGCACAGGCGATGTTTTTCAAAACGCAACTTTCATGCCCAGCTTCTTCCGTCAGGCATTTCCACCTTCAGCCAAGCCAATCCATCCTATTGGCCTTTACTCGGCTGATACCTTTTACTCGGTGGTTAATTAGGCGGGTTAAATAGCTAAACAGATAAACCGAACCACTACGCAAAATCCACACCGCAAATGCCTATGCCATTGGAACAAATTACTGCCTCCGGCAATTACCTGACAATGCCAACCTTTGGTTCTCTACATCCGATGCCAATTGGACCGATACCCCGCCGATAAATTCAGCTTGCGGCCGCGGCATACTTGATACTAAGCCGAGCGTACAAATCTGCTGTGCCGACACAATTCAACGTTCTATTTTTGTCTTGTCGACTGTATTCGGCAAGCCTTTCCGAACCCGCCTTTATCCATGCGCAATATGTCTAACGATCGATTCTTCAAACGGCGATTTGCCGCAACCGCAGGTCCTCTGCCCGACAGTTGCGGCGCCATGCAACATCTTGAAAGAAATATCAAATATAGATTACAGGCGTTCAATGACGCCATTGTTGATACGGATACGGTCACCTATTCGCAATGAAGGCTGCGATTCTTGCATCAGCGTTTGTAGCGTGCCGTCATCCATGCGCAAGGTCACTCGATAGACGTCGCTGACTTGTTGCGTATTATTTTGGATAGCGCGTCCGGCCAGCGCGCCGCCGGCAGCGCCGGCAATTGTAGCCGCGGTATTGCCGCGACCCGAACCGATCTGGTGACCGAGCACGCCGCCGACCACGGCGCCGGCAACTGTCCCGACCCCCAGTCCCGCGCTTTGACGCGGAATCATGTCGATGCCTTGGACGACGCCATAGCCAGCCGTGACATTGCTGCTCGCAGAATTGGCAGGATAGGTCGAAGCGGTCGAGGTGGTCGGCGTTGTGGTGGCCGATGGATAAGTCGATGTTCCGGTGGTACCGCATGCGCCGAGCATCAGTACCACAAGGCTGCCGGCAATCGTAGTTATTTGCTTGGTGAACATATTTTTCTCCTCAATAATCGCATTGTCAGCGCTTGGCTGTTCCGCAAAGCATGCAGCAACCATGCCAGTCAAGCAAAACGGCTTGTTGCATCCACCAATATTTTTTTAAGGAAAAATAATTATTGGCAATACCTGCACAATATAAAAAAGAATTTTTTACATCGCCGGGTAGTTATTACTGCTGTAGCGCTTTCAGCGTCGGGGAGGATTTGAAATTTTTGGCTGACGCACTACCCGCGAGTCGACTGCTTGTTTCATGCGGAAAAATTACTGGTAGTTCCGGCTGCAATCCAGAATCCGTTGGCCACGGGTCGAGATCGACAAGCTGATAATGCTGGCGTGCGAACTCGGCATTTCTTCCCAGGTGCGATTTTCCGGTCAGCGTAGCCGTTCGCTTCTGCGCTGGTACTACATTGCAGCCAATGTATTTCTCACCACCCCGTGGTACGAGCCGTTCGGCATTATCTTTTGCAGGAAACCTGGACCAGGTCTGCCGTCACAACCAGGGACGCCACATCCTGGCAAAGCCTTGCTTGAGCTTATCGCCCAGGCTGCGCTGGCGCCAGGCGTTCAGATCGATTGGCTTTGCGGCGGCCAGATCCGCATCAAATAACTGTTCCATTTGCTGCGCGAATGTCTTCCCGAGGATCACGACATTGACTTCGTCGTTGTAAAGAAAGCTGCGGAAATCGATATTGGTCGAGCCTACAGTGGACCAGACACCGTCGACGACCACAGTCTTCGCATGCAATAGCGCGCCGTTGCGTTCATGGATCTGCACGCCGGCTTCCAGCAATTCCGTGTAAAAGGAACGGCCCGCATGAAAGGTCAGTGCATAGTCGCTAAAACTTGGTAACACCAGCCTGACCTCGACGCCGCGCCCGGCGGCCTGTTTCAGGGCGTCGACGGTTTGTGCATCCGGAATGAAATAGGCCATGGTCATGTGGATACTGCGCTCAGCATGCATCAGCGCCGACAGCAGTTCGACATAGATCAGGTTGATTGCATCCCTGGGGCTGCTGCCGATCACGCGTGCCAGCGTATCGCCCTGCTTTTGCGCTGCCGGAAAATAATTTTTTTCGCCGAGCGCTGGACAATGCTGGTGACGCCAGCTGTCGATGAAGAGCTTTTGGAAATCCCGCACCACCGGCCCACGCAGCTCAATGTGGCTATCGCGCCAGGGTGCGGCATTCTTGCTGCGCTTCTTGCGGATTGCAGAGCTGCGCGAATAGACGCTGCTGATATTGATCCCGCCGGTAAAGCCGATGCGCCCGTCGACGATCAGGATCTTGCGATGATCCCGGTGGTTTAATGCAAACATCCGTCCGCGCAGCGGATTGACTGGATTGAATTCGCACACATTGATGCCGCGTTGTTGCAGTTGTTGAAAAAAATCCTGGTCGGTCGCCAGACTGCCAACGCTGTCGTACATCAGGTTGACCGTCACGCCCTGTGCCTTTTTCTTCAACAGCAGCGTGCCCAGCGCTTCACCGACTCCCTCTTCATCAAAAATATAGGTTTCAAGATTCACATGGTCTTCGGCTGCAGCGATGGCATCGAACATTGCCCGGTAGGTTGCGGCCCCATCGACCAACAGGCGTGCGGAATTGTCTGCCACCAGCGGCTGGGAATGCATCGACTGCATCAATGAAAAATGGCGGTCGAGCAAATCCGGCTTGCCTTCCTGCCGCAGCTTGCGCAACAGCGAATCGCTTTTTCCTCGAGAAAGCAAACCGTCTTCTCCGACAATTTTTAACGCAGCATTTTCGGGGGCGTCGCGTCGCAATTCGGTGATGTCGAGCAGGCTTGCGCAACCGGCCAGGGATGAAATCATGCACCATGCGACCAGACGCCGATGGCACCTCGCAGATAGCGTTGCTCGCCTGTGAACTGTTTTATGTTGCATGATTTATGTTAAAAATGCCTGGAGCGTGTAAAGCTATTTTTGACATTTCAGACACGCTGCCTTTCCCTGCATCCTCATGCCGCCTGTCAAGGCCTGATGACAGGCAATTTTTATACCGACAAAGATTCAGGCAACGATTTCTCGATACCCGATACTTATCCTGATGAATAGCTGACAGAAAATCGGGGCCGGTTGATGTAATTATTTAACGCAACACTCTCATTCTTGTTGAAAATGTTACCCGTTTTATACGAAATTACAGCGCCTGGTGCGGACGGTCGCTGATTGCCGCATCATTGAACCGTTACAGTTCGTTCATATAGCTTGCTTGAACTCACGCGCTGAGAACAGCCTGTCTGCACGTATCTGAATTTATTGCTTTACATAGATTAAGTTTTTCAATCAATTTTGTTGCTATAAAAATTGGCATGCTCCTTGCGCCATATCGACTTTATTTCATTTGATGGAGCATGCGATGACAAAGAAATCTTCCCCGAAATCGGACATTCCCAATGCCCTGACCCTGTTGACTGAAGATCATGACAAGGTTCTCCAATTGTTTTCCGACTTTGAACATTTGCACAATGATGAAGAGGATGAAGACCGCAAGCGCGAACTGGTCGAACTGGCTTGCATGAAGTTAACCATCCATGCCCAGATAGAGGAGGAATTGTTTTATCCGGCATTGCGCGACATTCTGGATGAACAAGATCTGCTGGATGAAGCACGGGTTGAGCATGACATGGCCAAACAACTGATCGCCGAACTGGAATCGATGGAACCGGACGAAGACTTGTATGATGCAAAATTCAAGGTGCTGGGGGAATATGTGAAACACCACATTGAAGAAGAGCAGAATGAAATCTTTCCGAAGGCGAAAAAGGCCCATCTCGATCTGGAAAATATCGCAATCGATATGATTCAGCGCAAGCAGGAATTGCAGGAAGAATTCGGTATGCTGGCCGATGAAGAGGAAGATGCGGCATCCGGCTTTGCACCACCGGCTGCGTCGAAAAAGCCGGTCAGGCATCCGCGCGCCTGAGCGCAATATCGGGAAAATTGATTTTATCTGGAGTCGATTATCGTATCGCTCTACTGCTTAACAGCAGATTAACAGCAGATCTACAGCACAGCAGGCCGCACATGCCTGCTGTGCGCTGGCTTTTTGCCCTCAATCTTGTTTTTTCAATACACTTATCTGGCCATCCGCCTCCAGACTGACCAGCTTCACCTCACTTAACTCGCTGACGCCGGCCTGGCGTAGCTTGGCCCATAACTCATCTTCGGTTATGAATTCCCGGCGCAGGTTGCGCATCTGAAGCTGGCCGTCTTTCACCAGGCAAAGCGTGGAAGCTTCGGCAAAGCGCCGCACTATCTTGAAACGAAAGCTTAGCCAATCGAGCAAGACATTCCAGCCAATCAGCGTGGCTACCAGCAGCATGCCATCGCCGATCGACTGGTATTCGCCCGACATTGCGTTCTGCGACGCATCGGCGACAATCACCAGAACCAGGATATCAGCAATCCCGACCGCACCGACATCGCGCCGAATCACAAAGCGAAAGATGAGGAACAAAAACCAGTAAACGGCGCTGCCGCGAATGATGATTTCGGCTGCCGGCAGCGTCAGGCCAAACAATTCACGCCAATCGATATCCAGCGCCACTTCCATTGAGCCTCTCCTGCTGCACACAGTCAGCACCAGCCATGCCGCTACTGCGCTTGACTCCAGATAGTGTCGACAATATAGGAAGGTACAGTCTTTTTTATAGCCGATTGTTCAGTTCACTGCTGGCCCGATGGCAGCGCAGGCCAGGCGCCATGAATGCATTACCGTCAGAATCGCCACTACGGACAGCCACAGCCGCTGGAGTACTGACCGCGAATTACCAGTGGTGAAGTAACAGGCACTTCCGCACCCTGCTTCACGTTTATGTCAATTCCAGCTCTTGTTCTTATAAGCCCGACAATGCACTTGCAGGTCAGTCCGCCGGACTGACCTGCATCACAGGTGCCTATTCGGTAATGGCGCGCATTTTCGGCTGCAGCCATTGCACGGTTTCAGCCGCTTTTTTTCCGGCAAGGAAAGCGTGGTCCGAATTGTAATACTCCCACTCGCTGTAGCGCCCAGACAAGACGATGTCATGCTCGGCCAGCCACGCCTTGATCAGCTCAACGTTTTGTTTTCGTGCATGATCATAAACCACGTACGCGTATGGCATATCCACAAGATTGGCAGTGATCAGTGTATCGTCCGCCTTCATCAAGCCCACCTTGATGCAATCCTGCACGCAGCGATCGATTAGGCTTTGGCCATCACACGGCAATGGCTGGTCATCCGAATAGGAAATTTCGCAAGTCAAGCCGAAACCGCCGGCAGGATTGCAATGCGGACTGGCATTGCCCTGAACGAAAATCCGGTGAAATACCGTATCTTCCGGATAATAGATCCAATGCTTTTCAGTCAGATGCTCGCGGGCCACGCCCAGGTTCACGCAGCGAATCGAGATATGCTTCAAGCCGCGCGCGGCCATGCGCACCTTTGCTGGTGCTTCGTCGCCGATGATCCTGACCAGTTCCGGCAAAGGCATGGTGCTAATCAGGTTGTCATAGCTGAAGCGGCGGCCATCGGCCAGAGCGATAATGCGCTCAGCTACCGAGATTTGCACCACATCGGCACTGAGTTCGATCGCACCTTTGATATGCGGCACGAAGCCCGCCATCATGGCCTGGAAACCGCCTCGCAACGGATAGCCGAATCGTGCATTCGGGCCCATTGGCTTGGCGACCGGTTCCAGTGCGCCCTCAATGATTTCTTCCAAGTCGGGCAATGGCACCCGGCCACCGAGCCAGGATGTTTCCATATCTGTCAGCGGTACTTTCCACAGCTTCTGGTTGTACGGAATGGCAAAATGCTTGGCGATCCCGGCACCCCACACCTTATAGATGAATTCCTCAAAATTTGCTGGCTTGTCGCTGGCGGCCGCAGCAGGATTGGCAGTGCCAGTCGGCAGGGTCACGCTACCATCGGCACAGCAATCGGCAACCGTTGCGACCTGCGCATCCTTGTCGACCGCACAGGCCGCATTGGCAGCCTTGGCGACTTCTTTTTGCGGCGTGCCGAACCGTGCCTCCATGGCACCAACAATGCATTCCTTGATGACCGTCGGCGGCAAGCCGTAAAGCGCACCCTGAAACGGATAGCGGGTATGCACACCCTTGCTGTAGACCCAGGCTTCCCGATCCTGCCAATGCAGGTTCGACCCCAGCAGCATTTTGTACAGCTGATGGACATACGGATCATTGGAAAACATGATGTGGCCGGCATAATCGAAGGTAAAGCCCTTGTCATCGATCGAGCGGCACCAGCCACCGACTTCCGAATTCTTATCCAGCAGTAGTGCGTCCTTCCCGAGATGGTAGGCCGCACTCAAGCCAGTCGGTCCGGCGCCGACCACAATGCTTTTGATGTGCTGGGCTGCCGCCGGATTGCGCAATCTGTTGACCACGCCGGCGCCTTCCCGGGCCGACTGCGGCGGCATGATATCGTCACGCTTGCGGGCCGCTGTGTCGGCCAGCAGCTCGACCATTTTATTGACAGTGGTATCCCAGGAAGTCGTTGACAGGATCTCGCGCATCTTGTTGATTTTGTGCTGCTTGTTTTCCGCTTCCTCCAGCAACGCGGTTTCACAGGCGGCGATGAATTCTTCCGGCGTCTCGGCAATCGCGACGGTGCCGCGGTACAGGTCTGCCACATCAGCGATCGGCGTACTGACGATCGGCAGCTCCGCGGCCATGTATTCCAGCGTCTTGGTCGGACTGATGAATTTGGTGGACTCATTGAGCGCAAACGGCAGCAGGCAGACATCCCATCCAGCCAGGAAATGCGGCAAGGCCTTGTAAGGCTGTTGGCCAAGGTAATGCACGTTCGCGCGCTGCGGCAGGCTGGCCGGATCAACCTTGACCACAGGGCCGACCAGCACAATTTGCCATTGCGGGTGGGCATCGGCCAGCTTGCCGATCAATTCGGCATCGAAGCGTTCGTCGATCACGCCATAGAAGCCCAAACGCGGACCGGGAATTTCCCGGTGCGCGGGATGCGAATTGGAGCGATCCAGCGCCTGCTCGAAGTGGACGACGTCGACACTGCTTGGAAAGCAATGAACATTATGATGACGGTCACGTTTGGCACGGTACAGGCTGGGGCCGCCGGTAAACACCAGATCAGCCAATTTCAATACCGCATTTTCCCGCTGCAGCAACTGCTTCGGCGCATTCTTGAACGATGCCAGCTCGTCCATGCAGTCGTATACAACCAGGCGCGGGTGCAATTCCTGCACCAGCGGCAGTGCCATGGGCGTATAGAACCACACGATCGGATTATCGTAATCGATCCCTAGCTGGCGCACCATTTTCCGCAGATGCGGCAGCTGGTCGTCATGGAACCCCGGCATGTTGACCTGCGTATGCGGCTGGCAAACCAATACATTGGGCATCGGGGTGGAAAACTGCAGGAAGGTTTCCTTTTCATCCAGAATCGGCTCTTCAAAGAATACGATTTGATAGTGTTGTGCCAGACGCGACAGCAAATGCTGCGGCCGCTGATACACGAAATCCCAACGCAGGTGGGAAAACACAATAATGGTTGGCATGCTATCTCCTTGCCGGCTTCGCGGCGTGTGTAGTAATAATCAAAAACTGTTTGTATTGCGTTTTCTTGCTTTCGGCCCAGCGGCAGGTGGCGTGTGCTTTGCCCTCAACCAGCCTGGGCCATCTGCCCAAACCATTTTTTCCTGCTTAAATTGTCGATCGCGTCGTGATAATCTGCCGTCGCAATCTGCGACAGCAATCTGTTCCTGGGTCGGCGCTGCCGAAGGCGTCCCGGATGCTTGCAGTTCAGCTCGCCGCCGGTGACGATGCAATCAGGCGCCTCATCAAAAAACGCACCATATTGCCTGCCGTTGGCTGCATGACTGAGAATGCGACTTCTCGACGCGGTGCTGATGTCTTGCCGGAAGATGGAAGCGGCACCAGTCGAACACGATGTAAAGCCCTCGGTCCGGCTTACTCCCCAAGGGGACGACGGACTCCTGGTGATGTGTAAAGCATGATTACGTGCATATCTGCGCAGCCAAATTGAATGCAACAAGTCGAATCTCGCTGAAAGTGCTACCTCACCCATGAATCCGCTGATCCTCTTTGTTAAGGCTTTCGCCGTGAAAAATCAATGCTCAACTATTTCTCAATGCATTCTTCAAACGATGACTAGACAACCAAATCCAATCGCCGCCTTGCTCGGCACAGATAAAAAAGCGATCACGCCGCTTGATCGCCATTTTGCTTTGAATGCGTGCTGCATTTGATCATCTCCATTGTGATTTCTTGTCTTGTCTAAGCATCCGATTTTGATCAAGTTTCCTCCATTCTTATTCTGAATAAATATCAGAAAAAGCCAATATTGACTTTCGCTGGACTCGGCTCCGCTTTTACAGGCAGGTTTGCAGAAAAAATAGCGCGCCTTCCTCCAATCCAATTTACCAATCTGGAATCTACGCAAGAGCTGTGCCGATGCAGCCGGCAATCCTGTCATCACACCCAACCAGGAATCAAATAGAGAATGCAACGTAATTTTTACCACCAACAGTAAAAGCTACAGTGATGAACGCGTCTGCGATACGGATGCAATAGGGGAGCTGGCCGGTTGCGTCAATTGCTTTACTGCTGTGCGTGCAGTCAAAAATTGCCGGCGCCATGGCTATATGAAAGCTTTTCATTCACCAATACTTATCCATGAACTACCGCCCGCAAACGGCAAAGCGATGAACACTTCACAGCAACGCCTAGTGCCGTTGGCGATTGCCGGTACATTTTCTGCTTGGCCTGTTGCGTCGGTATAAAACCGGACTTCATTTCAAGTGCCACCGGGTCTCGTCTAGTGGTGCGCTGCATGTTGGACAGGCAGGCTACCAACTTGTAGATGCTTTGGAGATCAGAATAGTCAGACGCAATCAGAACAGGTCAGCTTGAAGTCAATCTCGTATGGCAGGCGCTGACGAGCAATGATTGTTCTGAATTGTTTCGAGAGATTCGGCAAATTAATTTATTTGAAGAAAGATTAACTTTAATTAAGGTCTTGTTACAGAGCGGGTATATATAAACAGCATATGAATCAGACAGTAGCACCAGCTGTTATCGGTCCAGCCTATGTCTCGCCTATCTCTACCATCCGGTCAAGCTATGCGACGACATGTTGTTCTTTCATGCATACTCGCCTGCCATTGCTAATAAAAGTTGGCCAGAGCACGAGTTGAAACAGGTTATTGTCGTGAATACCATTCTCAAGCAAGCAGTCACCTCCGGCATACTCAGCCAATTGGAACCTTGCCAGCGAATCATCGATACTCTACCTGCGGTAATTGCGTACATTGATGCAGACAGAACCTGCCGTTACGTCAATGCCGCTTTTGAAGATTGGTTCGAACAGCCGCGCCGTAATGTTATTGGCCATCCTTTGGAGCAGGCTTTTAGCGCATGGTATGCGCGCATTGAATACCATATTGGTCAAGGTTTGAAAGGCGAAAAGGTTTGCATTGAGACAAAAATCAGGCTTCCCAAAGGAAACCGACGGATCCTGGTGAGTTATACGCCCGATCCTGATCACGATGGCATTGTACGAGGCTTGACCCTGATGGCAATCGACATGACCGGGAACAGATTGCCAAGGCGGACAATACCCGAGCAGGATCAACAGCTCAGGCGGATTACGGATGCCATACCGCTGTTCATTGCCCAGTGCGACACGCACTATCGCATTCGCTTCGTCAATCATTCTTACGCACAAAAGCTCGGACTGCGGGCCGCGGATACCATCGGCAAGCAGCTTTCCGAGATTGTCGGTGAGGAAGCGTTTGCGCAATTTAGAAAACATGTGGATGCCGTCCTGGCCGGCGAAGTGCAAGAACAAGAAATCAAAATTCCATTCAAAATTGGTGAGCACGATATGCACATGACCTATGTACCGGAACGGGATGAACGCGGACGCATCCAGGGATTGATCGCCGCGTTCAGCGATATCACGCGCCTGCGTCGCACGGAAGAACAGTTACATCGCCGGGAGCAGGAATTCAAGACGCTGGTTGAAAATTCCCCGGATGTCATTACCCGCATCGATCGCAACAGCCGCCACTTGTATGTCAATCCGGCAATCGAAGCCACCTTTGGCTTGCCGGCATCGGCCTATCTCGGCAAGACCAAGACTGAGATTGGCTTGCCCCAGGTGATGGTCGATGCTTGGGATGCGGCAGCAAAACAGGTTTTTGCCACCGGACTGGAACAGCGCTTTGAATTCAATCTGCCTGATCATCAACAACACCGGCATTTTTCCGTCCGGCTGATCCCCGAATTGAACCCGGATGGCAGCACCGATTCGATTCTGGGCATCACGTACGATGTGACGGATCGGACCAGGATGGAACAGGAGCGTGAAATCCTGCTGACACGCGAGCGCAGCGCACGTATCCAGGCGGAGACCGCCGCCCGCGCCCGGGACGAGTTTCTTGCGATCGTGTCGCATGAGCTGCGCGCTCCGTTAAATGGCATTCAAAGCTGGGCGCATATACTCGAAAACTATGTCGCCGAAACCGCCACCACCCCTTTGGCCCAACGTGCCATCAGCGGCATCAAGACCGGTATTGCCCAGCAGGTGCGCCTGATTGAGGATTTACTGGACGTCACTCGCATGGTCAGTGGAAAGCTACGTCTGGTCAAGCAACCCCTGGCATTTTTGCCGGTGTTGCAGGCGGCCGTGGCCAGCGTGCGGTCGATGGCTTCTGCCAAACAAATCGACATTGAGTGCAGCTATCAAATCACTGCCGAACAAATTAATGGCGATGGCGACCGCGTGCAGCAGATTTTCTGGAACCTGCTTACCAATGCGATCAAATTTACGCCAAGCCAAGGCAAAGTCTGGCTGACTGCCGAGCCCTCCGGATCAACCATCTGCGTCACCGTCAAAGACAATGGTATCGGCATTTCGCCAGAATTCCTGCCACAGTTGTTTGACCGCTTCAGTCAGCAGGACACCTCCAGCACCCGTGGCCATTCCGGCCTCGGGCTTGGCTTGTTCCTGGTGCATCACTTAGTCGAACTGCACGGAGGGCGCATTACGATAGACAGCCGGGGTGCCGGCAGCGGCGCGACTTTTTCAGTTTCTCTGCCACTTGCCGCCAGTGATCAGGCAACCGCACTGCTGGCTGAGACGCAGCATGCAGCACTGAATCTGCCGTCATTAAGCGGCATTCGGATCTTGCTGATCGATGATGAACAGGAGGCTCGCGACGCACTGACAGTCTTGCTGACGGCGGCCGGCGCCAACGTGTTTGCGGTCGCCTCCTCTGCTGCTGCCATCGGATGGTTGCAAAGTCTGGCAATGAACGAATTGCCCGATATGTTGGTAAGTGATATTGCGATGCCGGATGAAGATGGTTATACCGTGCTGCGTAAAATCAGGAAATGGAAAGCCAGTCAGGATTTTTCGCCACTGCAGCGCCTGCCGGCGTTGGCACTAACCGCTTTTTCCCAACGCGAGGATCGGATGCGCGCACTCAGCGCCGGCTTCCAGATGCACATGAGCAAACCCGTGGTACCGGAAGAATTAATTGTCGTGATTGCAAATATGGTGCAGCACGGCTGACCAGGAAACCATCTGTAACACGCGGATTGTAATAACGCAGACCTGTCGGATGCCGGCCGGGATTTCGCGCACTTACCCAACAAGCTGCGCAAGCCGGCCTGCACCATCGAACCGATCAGGACGATCATGCAGCATATTTTTATGAACGTAAATTACCTGGCACTCAAGAAGTGTATGGCGGGACTTCCCGGTTTAATGAGGATGGGTGATCATTTTTCATGGCCGCGCCATTCTGTTCGAACGGCCCGTACTCTTCCAGCCGGTTATACAATGTTTTCAGGCTGATCCCCAGAATATCGGCCGCACGCTTTTTGACGCCACCGCATAATTCGAGTGTCGCAAAAATGAACTTGCGGTCGACTTCGGCCAACGACGTCCCGACCGGAATCGCCAGCGACAAGGCAGGCGATGAGGTAGAGGCGCTAATCGACGGCACCAACACCGATGCATCGATCACTTGATCCGATAAAATATATGCACGCTGTATATAGTTGCGCAGCTCACGCACATTGCCCGGCCAATGATAGGAAGCCAGACAAGCCATCGCATCCGGTGCCATGACTTTATCCGTGCCTTGGGCCAGGTTAAGTTCAGCGAGAAAATGTTCAGCGAGTAATTCAACATCGCTGCCCCGATCCCGCAGCGGCGGGATCTGGATCGGAAAGACATTCAGGCGGTGATACAGGTCCAGGCGCAAGGTGCCTTCGGCAACCGCACGCTCAGGATCACGATTGCTTGCGGCAATCACTCGCACATCGGTTTCAATTTCCTGATTACTGCCGATACGCATGAATGAGCCGCTTTCCAGCACTCGTAACAGCTTGACCTGGAGTTCGAGCGGCATTTCCGTAATTTCATCGAGAAAGAGCGTACCGCCATTGGCACGCTCAAAATATCCCTTATGTTGCCGTTCTGCACCGGTAAAGCTGCCCTTCTCATGGCCAAAAATTTCGCTTTCGATTAATTGCGGTGAAATCGCGCCGCAATTGACAGGCAGAAAAGCATGCTTTTGGCGGAGGCTCAGTTCATGAATGGTTTGTGCTGCCAACTCCTTGCCAGTACCACTTTCACCCAGCAATAAAACCGTCGCTTCGGTCGGCGCCACCCGAGCCACATGGTTATACAATTTTTGCATGGCCGGAGCGACACCCAGCATTTGCCCAAACCGTCCAAGGCGGCGCAATTCGCTGCGCAACACCCCAATTTCCGCCTTCAGGTCGACGGTCCGCGGCACCCGGGATAAAATTGCCTTCAGGCGGCGAAAATTGATCGGCTTGGTCAGGTAATCGGCTGCGCCCAGCCGTAATGCCTCGACCGCCGTTTCGACGCTGGCATGGCCCGTAATCAGAACGATCTGGGTTTTGGAGCGGGCCTCAATATCATCGAACAAGTCAATGCCATTACCATCAGGCAGTCTCAGATCGATCAGCACCACATCCGGGCGCTGACAGCTGATCTGGAACTGCGCCTCTCGGATATTGCCGGCGACCGCCGTGGTAAATCCTTCTGCAGCGGCGATTTCCACTAATGCATCACGAGTATTGATATCGTCATCAACAACAAGAACATGCGGCATAGAGAACTGATTCCATTGAAGGCAATGCAGCGAAACACGGGTCAGGCGCTCATGCTAGACCGGCAGCGATGGCCACCATCATTTGCAACACCTTGCTCCACTTTACCCACCTGGCTCGAATGACGCTGCAGGCTATACGACGATGCCAAGTGAAGCAGCTTCACTTGGCATCGATTCAGCCGCAATCATGGTCGTCATGCAATCGTGGCTACATAACGGTTGCCATGCCCACGAGATAGGTAAAGTCACTCATTTATTTCTTTACAGTGACTTTGTTTTCCACGCTTTTTACACCATTAATACCTTTGACAATACTGGCAGCGCGTTCCTTTTGCCGGCTTTGCTCAACCGTACCGGTCAACAAGACAACACCTTGATTGGTTTCGACGTTAATTTCCGTGCCTTTTACAGTCGTGTCTGCTAACAAAGCCGTTTTGGCCTTGGTAGTAATGACAGAATCGTCAATGGCACGCTCTGTTGACGAATCTGAACCGGAAGCACTGGATCCAGTGCTGGAGGCCCCTGATGAACTGGCGCCCGAGTCAGCCCGATTGGATGCAGACCTTGATTCGGAACTCGATACACCTGCGTCAGCACCGGCCTGATCTGCGTCGTTTTTACCGCAGGCGACCAGCATGCTACTGAAGGCCAGCATGGCAATCATGCTTTTTGTGATGCTAGGGATTTTTGTCATTCTCGTTCCTCTCTGCGATTCGGCACGGTGTTGCTCGCACGCGCGCCTATCTCTTTTAAGTAAAGGTCATTCGATAATTGCGGAATACTTCGATCCTGGAAACAAATAACGAAATGGCTGATTGGACCCATCTCGGAAATAACGCTTGCTTACTTGGTGGTACCGGTGCCTGCTGTGCCGCCCGCAGTTGTGCCTGCGGCACCTGAAGAAGCTGGGTCAGTCGGGTTTACACCTGAACCGGTGGTGCCTCCTGCAGTACCACTGGCGCCGGAAGTCGCTGCACCCGAAGTGTCTGGAGAAGACATGCCGCTACCCGATGTGCCCGCGCCAGTCGTGCCTCCGGCGGACGTACTCGCACCAGAAGTGTCCGCGCCAGATGTGCCGGCATTCGAAGCACTACTGCCTGACGTTGAACCACTTGGACTTGCGGCGCCGCTGGATGCGGAAGGGCTGGATGCCGCTCCACTAGTGGCGGTCGCGCCTGATGAACCGCTGGTTCCGGCAGCACCGGTCTGATCGGACTCGGCACGGCGTTCGCAACCTGCAAATAGCGCACTCAATATGGCAACAGTCAGTACAACCTTGGAAGTCTCGCGTAATGATTTCATATTATTTCCTTTCGCTTAAAAATTATGCAATCAGCTTTCTAGACCCCGCAGCATGTAATTAGTTCTTCAACATTTCCATCCTGGCTAGTTCTGTCCGCCTACGGCGAATTCCACTAATCAATTTTTTAAGCTAATTAAAATTAATAAAATGCGCTCGAGCATCGCGGGCAGGCATTACAGCACCTCGTTAAAAATTTAAGGCTACATACCGTTTTTCTATTTTTAACTTTTTTTCAAACTGATTTTTTCCTGTGAGCGTTCCGACGATCGGTTTCGTAGGTGCATCGCATTAACAATGCTTTACTGATTGTAAATTTTTTCCTTCCGAAGAAAACCTACACGCACGTTCATTGCTCGGCTTAACTTAGGCATCATAGTGGGGGAGTGCCTGAAATGCCCTCTGAGTAATATCAAGGGGAGGATCAGTAAGCATAATTCCGCCAGAAGATATGCCTCCTAAATACCAATAATTTCGTCGGTAAATTTCGTTCATCAGTGGATTTATTCTTCAATGTTTTTTTCTTGAATTATTATTCTGCTTGAGTTTTTCCGATCCCATGAGCCCGGACAATTAACATCGGGAGCCTTGTTATAGACTGCAGTGACCCGACATGTGTGATCTCGGTTTACCGGTATTTTTTTCGTGGCACTCGTCCGATCGCTTGGAACCGTCCCATGGCTGCCGAAAAAACACTGAAGTGTTTTGGCCTACTGTATGGCGCATCTTTCCCAATGGAAGCGCTCTATCGGCAAGTAGAACGCGTCGCAATCACTGACGCCACCGTTTTGCTCAGCGGCGAGAGCGGTACCGGCAAAGAATTGCTTGCTAGAACAATTCACTTGGCAAGTACCCGTCGTGCGCAGAATTTTATTGCCGTCAATTGCGGGGCGATCCCGCCGCACTTGATGGAATCGGCCCTGTACGGGCACGAGCGTGGCAGCTTTACCGGTGCAGTTCGGCAACATGTCGGCTACTTCGAGCATGCGTCGCAGGGCACGCTATTGCTCGATGAGATCACTGAAATGCCTGCCGACATGCAAGTGAAATTGTTGCGCGTTCTTGAAAGCGGTCGGTTTACGCGGGTTGGTGGCAGCGAGGAAGTCACCACAGATGTGCGCCTGCTTGCTGCAACCAATCGCAACCTTGAGTCCGCGGTTCGCCAGGGGCGACTGCGGGAAGATTTAATGTACCGGCTGGCAGTATTTCCAATGCACTTGCCGCCATTGCGGGAAAGAAATGAAGATATTGAATTACTGGCTGAATATTTTTTACAGAGACTGAACGACAAGGAAGGCAGTAACAAGAAATTTTCTCGTAAATCGCTGGAAATGATGCGCACCTATACCTGGCCCGGCAATGTACGGGAATTAAAAAATCTGGTACAGCGCGCATTCATCTTGTCCACCGATACCGTAAGCATTGAAGAGTGGCTGTCTGAAATGACTGCACACAAGCCTGTGGAGCGGGAAGGTTATCTGAATTTCCTGGTCGGCACCCCACTGGCGGAAGCACAGCGTGAAATTATTCTGGCAACACTGAAACATTTTGAGGGCAATAAGCGCCTGACTGCCCAAGCACTCGGCATCAGTTTGAAAACCCTGTACAACCGCCTGAAGGATTATTGACCTGACGTCGGGTCACCTTCAGGTCCATTTTTACCTTGACCAATGCCGAAACGGCTTACCGCTGCCGTCCCTGTCTGCAATGGCAGTCGTCTCAGTTTCAGTAAATACAGTCGGCGCGGCCGATCATCCATTGATGATTTCACCGCCATTCGGATGCAGCACCTGGCCAGTCATGTAGGAGCAATCCTGGCTCGCCAAAAAAACATAGCAAGGCGCAATTTCATCCGGCTGCCCCGGACGGCCAAGCGGCACGCCCTGGCCGAATTGCGCGACTTCTTCTTCGGAAAACGTCGCCGGAATCAGCGGCGTCCACACCGGACCCGGTGCGACGGCATTGACATGAATGCCGCGCTGAACCAGTTGCTGCGCTAGCGACCTGGTAAACGCGACGATTGCGCCCTTGGTGGTCGCATAATCGAGCAAATGGCCACTGCCGCGGTAAGCGGTCACCGAGGTGGTATTGATGATGCGCGCGCCCGGCTGCAGATGCGGCAGCGCCGCCTTCACCGTATGAAACATTGAAAAAATATTGGTCCGAAAGGTACGTTCCAGCTGCTCGATACTGATATCGGCAATACTTGCTTGAGGATGCTGTTCTGCCGCGTTGTTCACCACGATATCGAGCTTGCCAAAACTGGATAAGGTGGTACGCACCATTTGCTGACAAAATTCCGGGTCGCCAACGTCACCGGCAAGTGCAATGCATTCCCTGCCACAATCCTGGATATGCCGACGGGTTTCTTCCGCATCAGCATGCTCGTCCAGATAGGCAATGACCACATGCGCCCCTTCCTTGGCAAATGCAATCGCCGCTGCCCGTCCAATGCCACTGTCGCCCCCAGTTACCAATGCCACCCGCCCGGCGAGTTTGCCACTGCCGGTATAGTCGCTTACATTCGACGCCGGTTTCGGGCGCATCGCCTGTTCCGATCCCGGCTGATGATCCTGATGCTGCGGTGGTAGTGAAGAAGGAGTTTGCTGTGCCATATGTCTACCCTGAAATACGTGAAGGTATCGACTTTTAGCAGCTTTTATGCCACGCACGCAGCACTGGCTTGCAAACCCTTCTGGAGCATGCAACGCATAAAAATTACAAGTGTGCGAACGAATTACCCGATGCAGGCAATGAGAGAAACAGGAAGAACTGAAAAGTGAAAAGTGAATTTTAAAATGCCGCGCAGAATACTTGCCCGGCATTTCGTTCTGGCAACCTGTGTTGCCTTAGAATTTATATCGCTGATTTGCCTTATGCAGCAAGCGGACGCATTCGGGCAATTGCTTCGAGCAAGATACCCGGATCGCCCGCAGCCAGCCGACGCGAATCGGACAAGGTCTGACGAAAGCTGCGCGCACCGGGCATCCCCGCCATCAAACCCAGCATATGACGGGTAATGCTATTGATACGCAAGGCGCTGCCGTGATTGCCATGGCGCTTCAATTGCTCGCTGATATACGGCAGCATGGCTTGCAAAATTTCAACGCGTGATTTCACCGGCACTTCATCGTCGTAATAGCGCGTATCGAAAGCCGCCATCAGATAGGGGTTGTGATAAGCCTCGCGCCCGAGCATGACGCCGTCAACCTGCTGCAGATGATCATCGATTTCCTGCAAGGTCTTGATGCCGCCATTGACAATGATTTCCAGCGCAGGAAAATCGCGCTTCAACTGATAGGCGAATGCATACTTCAGGGGCGGCACTTCACGGTTTTCTTTCGGGCTCAATCCTTTCAATATCGCATTACGCGCATGCACAATGAACGTGTTGCAGCCGGCAGCCGCCACCGTGCCGACAAAATCCCGCACAAAATCATAGGACGCACCGTCGTCGATGCCGATACGATGCTTGACCGTTACATCGATTGCCACCGCATCGCGCATTGCTTTGACACAATCGGCGACTAACGGCGCCTCATTCATCAGACAGGCGCCAAATGCACCTTTTTGCACTCGCTCGGACGGGCAACCGCAATTGAGATTGATTTCATCATAGCCCCACTGCTCGCCCAGCTTCGCACTTTTCGCCAGATCGGCCGGTTCGCTGCCGCCCAGTTGCAGCGCCACCGGATGTTCCTGGTCGCTAAAGTCCAGATGGCGCGCGACATCACCGTACAGCAAGGCACCTGTCGTGACCATTTCGGTATACAGCCAGGTATGGCGCGTGATTTGACGGTGGAAGACCCGGCAATGGCGGTCAGTCCAGTCCATCATCGGGGCTATAGCAATCATGCGCGGCTTGTAAGTTGATGATTTCATTGCGATTTATGGCGGGTTTCCGCGGTCTTTTTCTGATGCAGATTGTGTGCTGTTGTGTGCGGTTTTGTGGTATTTTGTCGCCTCACTGCATCAAATTTGCATCAGCGATGGCGACTATTACAAAACGCGGCACTTCATGGTTTGCGCAGATCCGGCGCAAGGGTCACAAGTCTATCAGCAAGTCATTCCCGACCAAAGGGATGGCCGACACCTGGGCGCGCAAGATCGAGCGCGACATGGACACGATGGATTTCAAGGACGGCCGAACCCTGTCCAGTATAACGCTTTCGGCGTTGATCGACAGATACACCAGCGAGATCGGGCAAGTCAGTCCATTCGGCAAGAACAAGACCGCGGTGCTGGCTTCGCTCCAGAAAGACCTGGGCGCGGTGTCCCTGACGGGGCTGACCGCGGATCGACTGGTCGAGCATGTCAGGAAACGGCGCGCTGACGGTGCCGGTGGCGTGACGATCGGGATCGACCTGACTTATCTGGGCGGCGTCTTGAAGGCAGCCAAGCAGTTGTGGAAAATGCCGGTGGACCTGGAAGCCATTGCCGGCGCCCGTACCCACATGAAATATATGGGGCTGTCCACCAAGTCCGCGGAACGTGACCGGCGCCCGACCACGGAAGAAATCGCGCTGATTTGCCAATGGTTCGAGGACAAGGGGCGGCGCCAGAAGGTGCCGATGCCCGACCTGATCCGGTTTGCCATTGCTTCGGCCATGCGGGCCGGGGAAATTATCGGCCTGAAGTGGGAGCATTTGAACGAGGCTGACCGGACCATCATCATCAAGGACCGCAAGCACCCGCAGGAAAAGAAGGGGAACGATCAGGAAGTGCCATTGCTGGGCGATGCTTACACGATCGTCATGCGCCAGCCGCGGCTTGACGATGAGCCGCGGATCTTCCCGGTCACGAATGGCACGATCAGCAGCCTGTTCCCGCGGGCGTGCAAGGCCAAGAACATTGTGGATCTGCACTTCCATGACTTGCGGCATGAAGGTGTATCGCGCCTGTTCGAGCAAGGTTACACGATCGAACAGGTGGCCCTGGTATCGGGGCATCGGGACTGGAAAATGCTGTCGCGGTATGTGCAGCTAAAAGCAAAAGATTTGCATCGTAATTAACCAGCATTCCGATTTGACGCTTGCGCGCTGCTGGTTGACGGTTCTCGGCACATGCCTTAAGGGTGGCCAATCACCCTGAAAGTTCATGGGACCGCTTTGCCGCCCGGTCCCACCCGCAAGCATTTACGGGCTATAGCTGGCGGTCGTGACCTGTAAATTATGGTAAAACTGTTGCCACCCGGTTACTTGCTCGGCAAGACCGCGGCACTCGGCGTAATTGCCGGCGATGGTGGCCGCGGCTGCAGATGCTGTAATGGCCGCGGCTTGACTGTCAGACTCGGCGGCGGGTCCGGCAACCTCACCCGCGGCTGCGGCGTTATGCACCCGGACAAAACCAGCAGGCAAAGGGTAGCCGCGGTCAGTGTCCGCGGTAATGTAGATCGGCACTTGTTCAACAATGGTGGCTCCTTTTTCCTTGATGACCTTGATACGGTCGCGGTATTCAATTTCCGTAACAGTTACCACCGCGGCGTGCGCTGCCTGCAATTTCGCCGCGGCTTCACTTAATTGCAGTTTGTACTCGGCAAGCTCCGCGGCTTTGATCGCTTTACCGTCGCCCCGGCCAAACAGGTACATGCCAGCCATCATCACGGCCAGCGCCGCCCACTTGGCCCACGGTGGAATCATAAAACTCATCATGCGATATCCAGACTGTGCAATGCTTCGGCCGACAGGATCACCCGGTCGGCCATGCCGTTTTCGCCGCCATTGATCGCCTGCGAAATGCCCCGGATATCCCAGCCATCAGCCAGGACATTCAAACTTTTACCCGTGCGGTTGCCCTCATGCCAGAACCACGCTGCCGCTTTCGCGCCCACATCGGGGCGCTCCAATAAAGCCGGGTTGGCCTGCAGGTCGATGCCGATGGCTTTGCCGCAATTGATGATGTTGGTTTTACCCGTGATCTGGATCGGGCCGCGTCCGCGATAGGTCCAGCCATCATTGGTCAATACGCTGCCGTTGCCCATCCGGTTCGCATAGGCGATTGAGGCAATCATTTTCTGGTCGGCAGGATGCGCCACCGTGCGGCCGTACCGGAACGCCAGGTCGGGCGGAAAGCGGATATTCGTCTTGGTATTGAAGGTCGCCATCAGGGCGTTGGGCGTGTAATTGAAATTTTCCGCCATCGTGCGCAGGTGACCGGATTCATGCGCCAGCTGCGCAAGGAATGCCGCGATCTGTTTGGGGGAATTGATCTGATACGCCGCCATGGCGTCCTGCAACGGGGTCAGCCACCGGGCAGCGAGAGGCAGCGGACATTTCACGATTGCAGCTAATTGGTTTTGAGTAATCATGCAGATAAGTATCTATCCACATGATTGACTCCCGGCATATTTGTCTACTCGTCGTCCGCATCCACCTTGAGCAAGCGTTGCATGATCTTCAGGCGGCGCGCCCGGTTGCGGTCCAGTTCGGCGCGCTGTTCTTCGTCCGGCCGTTTATCGGTTTCCAATCCCTTGCGCTCCTTGTTGGCGCGGGTCAATTCCTTTTCCGCCCCCTCGAATTGCGCCCGCACCCGGCGGCCCTTCCTGGCATCCCCATCGCCCAGCTCGGCATAAATCGCTTCCGATGCTTCCCGGTTGCGCGCCTTGTCATACTGCTTGATCTGCTCGACCGACTGTTTTAACCGTTTCTGTTCTTCGTAATACGCCCGTTCCTTGGCCCGTTCTTCCGGGGCTTCCCCATGGAACCGGGACAAGACCGGCACCTGGCTGGCTTCGATCTTCTCGCCCTTGGCAGACCGTCTTGACGTGTCGATCGTCTTGTCCACGGTCTGGGTAATGCCCGGCGTCACATACGACATGATCAGCGTGCGCAACACTTCCGGCGGCACGTTCAATTGCCCCGGCTTGATCGCATCGCCGCCGCTGATATCGTTCAATAACTTGCTTGCCTCGACCCAGTGTTCGGCGGTGGACCGGAAATGCCTTGTGTACGCGGGCGCTTCATACCCACGGCCATCGGCTTCTTTATGGTGCGGCCCGCCATGGAATGACTTGTTTTCTTCGATCTGCGCGATGGGCTTCAAGACGCTCGGCGTGACCATCTGGATGAATGACCCAGCCGACCCCATCGGGTTGAACGCATCAACCAGTATCCGCGTCATTGACAGCGCTTTTTCGAGTGGGTCTTGCTTCTTGCTGGAAAACAGCGATTCGCTGATCAGGCGCCCGATGTTGGGCATGATATGCACGCCGATCGGCATCGGGATCTTCTTGTACTTCCCACTGCCGTCCGGGTGCATGAAGATCCAGTTGCGCTCTTTCTCGAAGTCGGAAATTTCATCGTAATTCTTGCGCCCGGTGTCCTCGTCATCACCACCAAATGCCCGGCCCATGATATCCAGCACCAGCCCCATGCCGATCAGGGACGCGGCCACCACCTGCGCCTTGCGCGAGGTCGCCACCGCTGTCAGGAAGCGCGTGTTGCCCTGGATATTGGCATTCATGAACATATACAGCGAGTTGAAGAAGCCGGTTTCGTTGCCCTTGCGATTGAAGTTGACCGTGATATTCTTGGCCATCGAGGCGGCTTGCCGGATCGTCATGCCATTCTTGCGCCCGGTCTGGTACACGGCCAGGCGCACGCCATTCTCGATGATGGTGTTGTAATCATCGATCATGTCCACCATCGACCGCGCCAGCTTGCGGGGATCGGCTGCGCCCTGCTGCATCTGTTTCAGTTGCTTTTCCAGCGCGGCCATGTGATCCGACGCATTGCCAAAGACATCAATGAACCCGGTTTCCGAGCCGGCGGATTTGAATTCCCGGGCATAGTTCGCCCATTGTCCGGTGCCGTCGCCGCGCGTGATCTTCCAGTACCCTTTCATGGCTTGCGGAATGCTGGCCAGAACAGTCGCTTCCTTGCCGGAAATCGGGGTGTTGGACAAGTTAAAAGCGGCGCCCTGCACGTCGCGCGCGAAGTTGGTCACCCAGAACAGCGGGTTGCGGGCGGTGATCCATTGCGCGAGATACCGGGTGCCTTTGCCAGCGATGGCCACCCATTTCGGCAATTGTGCCGCATCCAGGTTCTTCATGGCAGCGGCCAGTTGCATCGCCCGTTCATTGTTTTCATTGAACACCACATAATGCTCGACGCCGTTTTCCTTGACCGTCAAGACGTTATCCGCCGCTTTAAAATTCGGGTCTTGCATTGCCGTCACCAGCCCGGTGTTCGGATCGATGTGCCGCTTCATCGGCGGCGAGTCCACTTTCCAGAAGTTATCGTTCGGGTGGCTGCGCACCAGGTCCAGCACGGATCGGGCCACTTTCGCCTTTTCGCTGCGCACGATCGAGCCTTGCGACTGAATGATTACATTGGCCAGGATATTGGTGGCGACCTTGTTGCTGCCCATCGCGCGCTGGCTTTCCTTGCCCTTGACCTGATAGCCGCTGCCACTGCCCATGCTCTTGATGTCGCTGTCGACATCGCGTTTCAACGGCACATAATGGGCGTAGGCATTTTGCCATTGGGCCACGGTCTGCGCGGTTTCCAAGCCTTGCGACACGATGCGCTGCCGGGTTTCCTGCTGCAGACTGTCCACCATCGCGGCAATCGCATCGTACTCGGCTTGTTTCGGGGTAGCAGCAGCGATGATCCTGGCGGCTTCGGCGTCGGTCATGCCAGACAGGGCATCGTTGCCGGGTCCGGCGTTGATCCGTTTCATCGCGGCATTGCGTTCCGGGGCGTGGCGGGCATACAGGTAATCGTTGACCTGTTCCAGCGTGAAGCCTGCCTTGTCAATCGCGGCCAATAGCGGTTTGACGCGGCGATCGGCCAGTTTGTCCAGTTGATCCTTGACCTTGCCGATGTACAGTTCTTCGTTGAGGTAGGCGTTTTCGCGCTCGGTGATGGTGCCGCCGGCTTCGACAATGGCTTGCTGCACCCGCTTTAAATCGATCTTGTTGTCCTGCATGGCGCGAATCAGATTGTCCAGTGCGCCGGGGTCAGACGGGGCAAAGGCGCTGCGGGCCAGCGGCAGGGTGGCTTGTGGGCCGTTTGCAGCCGGGTTGCCGGGTAAGGGTGCGGTGCGACCAGAACGGGAAAAGTTGATGTCGGCATTGGCAATAGCCGGGGCATGCAGCATTTCCTTGCCGTTGAAAACAATAATGACATCTTGATCAGAGACATCGGCGGTTTTGCTCGGCGGGGTTGCGGTACGCTCGGCGTCGGTCATATTTTGGCGAGTTTGAACATTCCGTGCTTCCACCTCGCCGGCGATCCGCATATAACGGTCACGCGCCGAACCTTTGCCAACACCGAACATTTCTTTTTCGGCGGCATCATTCTTTTGTTTTAGTTCTTCAATCGAATGGCTTTTCGCTTCACGGATATGATCATCATTAACGCCGAAGTCCAGTTCATTCAGCGCCTGCGCGGCTTCTTCGGCACTCATGCCATTTTCCATCTCGCGCTTGATGGAATAAGCATTGCTCCAATAATCCCAATCCTGCTTGGCCTGTGCCTTGATAACGTCAGCAACATGCAGGTTGCCGCCTTTGGCAAATCCCTCTACATCCTGAATGGCGTGTTGCACCTCATGCAAAACAACACCAAGCAATTGCGAGTGCTGCTCTGCTATCAGGCTGAATGGGTCAGGGATTGTGATGACACCGCGTCCGTTATTGGTGCCATAGTTGGCATTAAGTCCGGTTAGCTTAGGGTCGATTTTCAGGCGGACCGCTGCCAAATTCGGATAAGCAGCAAATAGCGCAGGATGGTCAAGCGCTTGGCTTAATGGCACGCCATTTTCTCGCCCCTGCGCTTCATCCATCCAGTCGGCAAATGCGCCCGGATTAGTCGATGTTTCTTCGCCGGCCTTGAAACTGGCATCCTTGTCGCTGATTTCAAAGCGCCATTTGTCATCGACTCCTTTAAACCATCCGGTTTCCTTGCGTACGGTGTCGGCGTTATCGCCATTATCTAAACGCTTCTGGGCTGTTTCTTTCGCATGCACGTCTGCCTTGCGCGCCTTGCTACCGGCAAAACTAAATGATGCCGGTTCCCGCGAGAATGCTGGTGCCGCTTCCCCTGCTTCCATGCCCCGGCCCTGTTGCTTCAGATAGCTTTGGGCATCCCGCAGCAAGCCCGCAATTTCCGCATCGGTAATGTCCGACTTGATGAACCCGGCTTGTTTCAGGAAGGTACGAATGGCGTCAATGATCCGTTTCGTGATCGAGTTCTGCACATTGCGCTCGGCCATCACCGCCATGATTTCCTTGGCACGGCGCTGCTTCGATAAACCAGGCTGCGTGGCATCGACCTGTTTGGCCAGTTCGATAATGACCTTGTTGCCATCGGCTTCAGCCTTGATCACGCGCTGGGCCAGGTTCGCCATTTCGGCAGATCCGACCATGTTTTCCAGACCGTAATGGCCGATCAGTTCATGGCGGGCGACTTCCTTGGCCCGTTCCGGCGTGGCGATATTCTCGGCCACCAGTCCGACCCGGTTGGTGCGCGGATCGAAGAAACCCTCGACATCGGTGGCGCCTTCTTTTTCTGCTTGCTGCCTGATGTAATCCGGCGCCGCGGCGAGTGTTTCGTACACATCGACATCATGCCCGTATGTGTCCGCGGCAACCGCGGCTTTTAGTTCAGCCACTTTGCTGCTTTCCACCTTAGCCGCGGCTGGCGCTTTCGGTGCCGCGGTCGTGCCGCCATCGGCTTCATAGGCGGATCGGACGGCTTGAATGATCTTCTTTTCTTCCAGCGCCAGCATGGATAACTTGTCTTCGACGGCGCGGATCATGGCCGCATTGGCATCCATGCCGCGCTTTTCATACACGGCGGCGTCTTTCTTCAATTGGGCGGCCGGGATCTTGCCGATCAGGCTTTGACTCGTCATGCACTTAGCAAACATATTTGGCTACCTCTAAAAGAATTGCCATCACGATTTCCTCATCGTCATCGTCGCCTGGCAGGGTAAAGTCGAACCGGTCATTGTGACGGTAACCAATCGCCCCGCCCACGTTGTAATGGGTATGCGGCGTAATCGTGTCAAATTCGCACCAGCCCACCGCGCAATGAACCGGATTGGCCAGCACATCGAATTCGGCAAAGCCGACCGCCACATGATTGGCTTGCGCATCAAATGCCGCATGGCCGACATAGATCATGCAAGCGCCTCAAACGTCAGTCGCAAGTCGCCAAAGTCGGTAATGCTTCCGGCTTCCAGGGCGTTCAAGGTCTGGGAAAACACGGTCGGCGTCACCGGCAGGCTGGCATGGGTCCACGTTGCAATCACGGCGGCACCTTGTTTCAGCGTCACCGTCAGGCCCGACCCCGTATCGGACCAGACCTGATACCGCACTTTCTGGCCGGCAGATGACAGTGGATCTTGCACGGCATTCAAGGCGATTTCGCAGGTGCTTGGGGTGTCGGTGTAAATGTAATCGGTGGCGTCGGCTTCGGCTTCGGCTTCGTCGATCATGGCGAACAGGTCCGAACCCGTTGATGGCAGCCAGGCGCCGGCAGATACATCGGATTGCGGGCGGGCATAACGCGGCTCGATGTCCGCAGCGGCTTGACTTTCCCCGCCTATCGGCTGACTGCCTATCGAATATGCGCCAATCATTATTGCCCTTTAATTTACGATCACAACGCCAGCCGTTGGCAATAGCGGCAAACCCAATGCTTCCTGCTCTCCTGCCGCCACACCAGTCGGATAGGTCACATTGTCATAAATGCAGTTCGTTGTGTCCGGGTTCTCGCCGGCCATGTATTGGATCGACACAGGGAAGGTCGTGCCGCCGGAGAACGTCAGTTTGATCTGCGTATTGCCATTGACCAGCGCGACCGTGGGCGACAATGCCCCGGTGCCATTGGTTGCGGTAAATCCAGACGGTGCAGCCCCACTATCTGCAAGCACCAGTCCGGTGCCGCCTTCATGGATAACGTCGAACGTCACCTCCAACCCGGCTCGGGTTGGCGTGACATCGAGTTCCGGGCCGCGTCCGCTAAACGATGCGCAACCGGTAAAGTACAGCACCGATTGAATCACCCGCTTCATGCTGCGCTTGTAGCTGGCTTCATTCATGTGCAGGCCATCGACGCGCACCTGATCGATGCAGTTCAGTCCGATTTGCACACAGGGCCAGCCGTTCGCGTCCGCATAGGCTTCAAAGTCGAAAATGGCTTGCCGGATATTCTGGATGGCCGGCACCGCGCTTGGCCCGTAATTGCCCAGCATCGAAGGCGCAAAATACAGGTCGGCGGCGGTGCGCCCGAACGGTGCGACATACGTCAAATACGACTGGTACAGGGTCTGCAGCCTGGTCTGATAGGTAGCCGATGAATCGCTGGCATTGGCTTCGCCCTGGTGCCAGATGATGATTTCAAAATCGCCGGCAGAGACATTGCGCGGCGATGCCAGTCCGATGTCCACCGAGCCAGGATCAGTACCATCGTTCGTGAACAGCCGGTAATAAGTGCCGGCGCCGTAGAACTGTTCAATGCCCTGGTTGCTGTACGCCCAAGGGATCAGCCCGACCGGGACCGCTTCGCCGTGCAGTGCCTCCAGGCGCTGGCTGACCAGGCGCAGGAAGGAATACACGTTGCTGCTCAGGTTCGGCGTGTTGCCGTTCGGCTCAAGCGAACCGTTGCTCGGCACATGCCAGCCGGCTTCGTCAAAGATGGCGCCAGCGACATTGCCAGCCGTGTAATAGTCGTATTCCGTGGTGGCGGTGCCGGGGATGGTCGTGACATAGGAACCGGCTTCGAGCATGCCGCGCGGGTTCGATTGCCCTGCAATCATGACCACCACGCCCACGCCCCAGGCCGTCGCGCCATCGGCGGCGGTATTGCCATCCGTCGGGTCGATTCCGTCGCGCAGCTGCAGCAGATACCCCGCGCCCTGCGGCACGCCTTCGAGCGTACCGAGTCCGGTGGTGCCGTTGGCGCTAATCGCGGTCAGTGTGGTCCAGTCCTTGACCACGACGCCGCCCGCTGCCTTCACGACGCGCGCCTGCGGGTGACTCGGCGCGGCGCCCGTATACGTGAACAGCACCGGCACATCGCCAGTAGTCAAGCCGGCCTTGCGCTGCACGATCGGCTCGGCATTCCCCGATGTCGCAAAGTCCACCAGCGCCATCGTGGTGGGCGAACTGGTGATGCCGCTGGCCAGCAGAAAACTGCCCGACCCGGCCAGCATGAACCGGCCACCGGATGACAGTTTCAGCCTGATCATGTGAGCGTCCAGCCGACCGGCGTGCCGCCCTGCGAATAAGGCGCAGCAAATCCGTCATCGGTGATCGCCCACAGGTAATACGTACCGGCTGTTCCCCATGCGTACAGGTCAGCACCATACAGGCCGTAATAACTCTGACCCGTGCCGCCTCCCTGCGTCCAGCCGCCAGTACGTGAGCACGGCAAGAACGAGTTGGCCCCGCCCGCAGCGTTGGTGGCGTCCGCATAGGCGCATGGCGCGGTCACGGTTGATTTCGACCAGGCGAACTTGACGTTGGCCGGCGTAACGCCGCCCGCCGTCTTGATGTAAATGCGGGGCGATGCGCCGGAATTGCCGCCGTCCGTAATGGTCGTGTCAGCCGATCCGGGGAAATCCAGTGCAACCGGACTGAACAGGTATGCTGGCGCACCTACGGCGGCAGGTGTCACGCTGTTCGATGCAGCCGACGCGGACCCAGTGCCGACCGCGTTGGTGGCGGTGACGGTGAACGTGTAGGCGGTGCCGTTGGTCAGGCCCGTGACACTGATCGGGCTGGTTGCGCCCGTTCCCGTCAGTCCGCCCGGTGACGAGGTGACGGTGTAGCCGGTGATGGCGCTGCCGCCGTTCGATGCAGGCGCGGTAAATGTGACGCTTGCTGTCGTGTCGCCGCCTGTTGCCGTGCCAATCGTCGGCGCACCCGGCGTGGTGGCTGGCGTGACCGCACTCGACGCGGCAGACGCCGCACTGGTGCCGATCGCATTGGTGGCAGTGACGGTAAAGGTGTACGCCGTGCCATTGGTCAAGCCGGTGACTACGATCGGGCTGGCCGCACCCGTGCCGGTGAACCCGCCGGGACTGGACGTGACCGTATAACCCGTGATCGCGCTGCCGCCATCCGATGCGGGGGCGGTGAAGGTGACGCTGGCCTGACCGTTGCCACGTGTCGCGGTGCCGATCGTTGGCGCGCCAGGTGCCGTTGCTCCGGGTGCAGCGATGTTGTTAGTCACGGACTGCGCGGCAAAGGTCGCGGTTTCATTGCCTGCCGCATCTTGCAGCATGTTAGTGCCAGGCTTCGTGTAAGCAACGGTGATCACGTCGCCATACGCATAAGCCGAATTGACGGTCAACGAGATCGTGGCACCCGACCGGCTCACGCCTGAAATTGTCTTTCCGCCTGATACGGTGAATGCGGACGTTGCCGGCGTGAAGGCTGCCAGGGTTTCCGTGAAGGTGATCACAATGACAGTCGGGCTGGCATCGGTGACCTGGGCGCTGGCAAATGCCGGTGCGATCGCGTCCGGTGCGCCGTTGATGCTGGCAATGATCGCAGCCAATGCCGTCAGGGTGGTGCGTACCTGCGTGGCGCCGCCATCCTGCGATACCGCGATGATGTCGCTGCCCGCCAGCGCGCCGGCTGCCGCCAGGTCGCCGGTGGTATCGCCCAGTGCATCCAAAAAATGCTGCGCCGTGATGCGCTTGGGCGTGCCGCTTTCCACGATCAGCAGATGCGCGCTGTCCGTGGTGGTGGTGACCAGTGCGGCGTCATTCGGGACAAACTTGGCAATCTGGCTTGCCGGCAAGGTACAAAATACGTCCTTGCTGCCTGCTGGCATGGTTACATCGGCACCGGTCGAACTGGACAGGATCGCCGTGCGGGTCAGGGTCGCGGCATCGGTCAGGGTGTACAGGCCATTGATCCAGGCGCCTGAGTCGGCGACGATCCGCACCGGGATATTGGTGTCGCCCACGGTAAAGGCGTCCGCGAACGACTGGGTGGCGCTGCCAGCTACGATGCCGGCCAGCACGATCGTCGCGGTGCTGGTGCTGGTGGTGGTTTCCTGAACACTATCGGCGTAATTCATTCTGTGACCTTAATAGGTAAATTCGACCAGTACGCGGGTCATCTTGCCATCCTTGTCGCGCTTGACCTTGGCTTCCATGCCGGTCGGCTTTCTGTCTGATTGTGTGGCCAGTTGCGCGAGCGCCGCGCTGGTTTGCTGATTGCTGTCGGCGACAATTTGCGCGACTTGCTGCACCGATTGCGCCAGTGCCATTATCGTCGGCATCATGTCCGGCACAGGATCTTTGGCGGGTTCTGGCGGTGCCACATCTGGCACTTTTTGCGGTGGCTTGGCCAGCTGGGCGCGTTCCATCTTGATCATGCTTATCCCCTCATGCAATCAAGCAGTTTTTTATAATTGGCCTGATCCTCGCGCACCGAATCGAGTGCTTCCTGGGCCGACACGTCAGCGGTGTCGAACCGGGCTTCGTCGGTGATCCACACGTCAGTCGTGACCTGGGTTTTCTGGAAATAGGGGGCGGGAATATCGCTGCCGTCATCGGCCTTGCGGGAGAACGGCACATCGTCAAACATGCCGGTTTGTCCCTGTGACGCGGCAATGTCAGCCGATCGGTTGCTGCCGGTCAGGGTAAAGCTGTCCCGTTCGCTGTCAGCCTGCGCGCGCTGGTCGGCTTGCTTGTCGGCTTGCGCTGCCTGCTTGCGGTCGGCGTCTTCGCGGTCGGTGCGCTGTTTGGCCTGATCGAGCGTTTCGCCCGTCAGGTCAAAGTCATTTACTCCGGTGCTTTGGGCAGCATCAGCGGTGCGTTCTTCTGGATCTGCGCCATCCTGCGCTGCCTTAACAGTTTCAGCAGCAGGTCGGTCGCCTTCTTCTTCAAAGCCGGGGATGCGGTCGAGCTCTCCATCCGTTGCTTCCAGTCCTCGCTCAGACTCAGCGTTGATGGCTTCTCGCTCGATGCGGCTTTCTTCGTCTTCGTTGGCGTCGTGGTCATCAATGACTTCCTCAATATGGTTTTGCAGATCATCCGGCAGACTGTCCAACTCGGCCGCATCCTGCTCCTTGACCCAGGCGTCGTATTCCGCGTCCTTCTGGGCTTGTGCGTTATTCTCGAACCCGGCCGGCGTGAAGTGTTTGTTGCCGCGCAATTCGCCATCAAACAGGTCATACATTTCCGCCTGATCGAATTGCCCCTGCTCGTTGACTGAAATATACCCCAGTTCGGCCAACCGCTGGGCCATGCCGTCGAGCGTCATGCCGCCGGTCTTGCGCATCAGGGGTTTAATTCCCTGGCGCAGGTTCTTGAACTCGGCCGGATCGAACCCCCATTCCTTGGTGAGCGCCGCTTCACTGACGCCGCCGAGTTTGGCAATGGCAGCGAACAGCGAATCGCGGGTGGTGTCGATCGATGCGGCGTTCTTGGCTTGCCGCTTGCCGTTGGCGATCTGTTTATCTGTCGGCGGCTGATGACGGACAACATGGCCGCCGGCGCCCTTCTTGACCGTCCAGCCGGTCCCGGCAGCCTTGGCATGAATGCGAGCAAGTTCGGGCGTGGCGAACGGTTTGCCAGAAGCTGCGACGATATCGCCGGGGCGCATGCCGGGGCTGGCGGTGGTCACTTGCGTGGCGTGGTCGCCGTCGAGCTTGGCGGGTGCGGGTAGTGATGTGTCGATTTCTTCGGCTTTTATCGACACGTTTTGTGGATCTGTCGATTCAATCGACGTATTTGCAGGCGCCGCCTGGGTAGCCCCGGGCGTGGCAACCGGGTCAGTCCCAGCCGCTGCCTGCAAATTCGGTTGCGCTACTTCTTGCGCCTGATCAGTGTCCACGGCAGCGCCCACAGGTGCAGCAGGTACAGGCTGGGGATCATTGACCAGTACAGCAGGTTGACTCGCTTGTTCATTGCTACCCTCGGCAAGTGGTTGGTCGGTTGGTGCGACAGGATCAGCAGCAATTGCAGGAAGTGACGCATTGACTGTCGTTGGCAATGGTTCTTCCGCAACGACTTCCCAATCGGTCGCGGGCGGCTGGGCAGGTGGTGCCATGCGCATCTGGGCGTTATCCGGGGAAAGCCGATCTGACGCAATCTGTGCGGCCGGGGTGGCATACTCGGTATTATTGATACCTTCCTGCATCACCCTGGCAATCTGTGCTTCCGGGGTATTGTTAAACGCATGCACCGCATTGGGCGCACCCAGCACCTTGCCGGCCACCGCGCCAATGACGGCCGATTCCGGCACCTTGTCGAGCAATGACTTGTCTTTTCCCAGCACCGCGATGTCGCTGGCATTGCCGCCCAGCTGCGCAATCGATTCTTCAATTGCCCCGGTAACACCCTGCACGCCCATGGCCGTGCCGCCTGCCATGAGTCGCTTGGTAATGGCGGCGATCGCGCCGGAACGTGCCGGCAGCGGCAGGCCATCCACAAAACCTTTTACTTTATCGAACACGCCCAGCGGCAGCATTTCCGACAGCGATTCGATCTGCCCCTTGTTGAGCGCATCGACAATCGATTGCTGATAGCCGAACCCTTCGGCCTTGTTGGTCTGGTAAGCGTTGCCGCCCGACTGCGCACCCATGCCCAGCAGTAGCGGTGCGCGTGCGGCCGGCAGGAATGCGGCGCCAATGGATTGCGAGACTTGTGGTGCCTGTTGCGCCAGGTTGGTCGCCAGCCATGGCAGCATCTGGTCATTGTTCCATGCGCCCTTGAGCGACCTGCCGGCCATGGGCGGGCTGTATTGCTTGGCTGCCTGTTCCAGTTCGGCGGCGCCCGGTACGCGGGAGGCGCGCCCCATTGGTTGCATGCCGACTGCTTGCAGGATCGGGTTGGTCGCGTACAGGTTGACGGCATCAGCGGCCAGCGGCACCGAATCGAGCATGCCTTGCACGGCCTTGGCCGAACCGGATGCGGCAGCCGACAGCACCGGGCTGGTGGTAGCGAAGTTCTGGCGCCGGTCGCGGGTCAGTTCCTTTTCACCGGCAAGCCGGGTCAACGTCTGCTTGGCCACGCTATTGGTCGCAGGCGCGAGGTCTGCCGGCACGTCATCCATCACCGACCCCATGCCGAACAGTTTCTTGACGCCGCTGGCAATCTGACCGGTCAGCGATGGCGGTTTGGCCAAAGGGATTTCTTCAGCCACTTCCCAATCGTTTGCAGGCGCTTCGCCGACGACTTCCCATTCACTGTTCTTTGCCATCAACCGACCTTTTCTGGCTTACCGTTCTTGATTGTCCACGACTGGCCGTTCTTAAATTTCGTGATCACGCCTTCCTTGAGCGAACTCGTCGGCGGTGCAGGCATTGTCGGCGCACCATCTGCCGGCGCCGCACCTTTGGCCGCAGGCTTGCCGCCCTTGGTGGCCAGTGCCACGCGGCGGTCAATCTCGGCTTCCTGTTCTTCCGGGTAAATGGATGGATCTTTCTGCACATCGCGCGCAATCTGGCCGCGCAGCTTGGTGTCGGCCGCGTCCGCCCCGCCGGCTTTCTTGTACGGTGCGAAGTCATCGATCACGGACACTTTCCCGTTGGTGCCGGCGCGGATCAATACCGGGTTGTCGCCTTCCATCGCGGGCGTGACCTTGCCCATCTGGATTTCCTTGCGGCGCTCATTCGACAAGCCGGCAGATGCACCGGAGGCGCCGGCAGATGCCTTGTTTTCGTTAATCTCCGAATTGATCTTGTTGCCAAACAACAGCGCCATGCCTTTGTTGGCCACGTCTGCGGTGCCGGTGGCCTTGTTGATTGCGTACCCGCTGGTGCCAAGTCCGTCATATGGCGTGTAGGTCTGGCCGGGCGCCGCCAGCGTATTCAATCGGTTCATCATGTCCAGATCGCCGACACTTTGGCTCGCCTTATCGCGGATGCCGATGGTCTGCCCGATCATCGCGGCCTTGGCCACGTTCTCCGCATTGGTGTCGCCGGTATTGACAAATACCCTGTCGGCGAATTGCTGATAGGCCGGGGCCGATGCGTTGGGGGTGGCGTGCATGTCGCGTCGCCGACCCAATGTAAATTCCGCGTCCGCCGCCTTGGCTCCATTCAGGTTGCCGGCCATGTTTGATTGATACGTTTGCGCATTGCGCAAGGCCGCTTCCATTTCCAGGCGCTGCATGTCCAGCTTTGAGCGCCCCAGTTCCTTGATAATGCCCGGCACGCTGCTCGCAATGCCGCCTGCAAATCCGTCGCCAAATCCACTCATATTAATGCCCTCTTATCTCAACAAACTAGGGATGGAAAAACCGCCCTGCGGATTCATGCCGGTCATGCCGGACGCATTGGCCGCCGCACTTGCCCCGGTTGCCCCGGTCAGCCCGTTAAAGCCGCCACCCATGCCATACGATCCTGCCCCCGACAGCAGACTGCCCGCCGCCATCATGCCGCCGTTCGGTCGTCCTGCTTCCTGAATGCCGATCTGATCCGCCCCCGCCTGCCCCCGGCTGAAATTGCCCAGCCGGTCAATCCCTGCTGCGGTTTGTGCCATGCTGATCGCCTCGTTCTGGCGCAACCGTCCTGCCCCGGTAGTCTTGCCAAGCAATCCCGCCAGCATCCGGGCATTCTTGGCGATATTGACCTCACTGGCCGCCTTGGCGCTGGTGTAGTCGCCCGAGACATTGCCCTGCGTGGTGGTCGCTTTGGCATTCATTTCCGCCGAGTTTTCCACTGGCTTGATGAATTCTTCGGTCAGCGCCTGCTCGATGTTCTGCTGTTCATTGGCGCGTTCCGGGGCGGCGAACTGCTGGGCCTGGCCGAGCGCCTTGGTTTCCGCCTGCCGCTGCAATTCCGCCTGGTTGGCGATGCTCATGCGCGTCTGCTGTTCTGCCCGCTTGGCGGCGTCGCTGCTGGCCTTGTATTGCATGGCGGTTCCTGCTGCCATAGCGATCAGTGACGCGATGGTGGTGCCGCTAATTGCTCCTGCCATCTTATTCTCCTGTGATGGTGGTGGTCACGTCTGCCTGGTGATTACTCATCAGGAGCGCGTATTCGTCCGTAAATTCTTTTTCCGCTTCCAGTACCGTTTTGGCCTGGGTGGGAAACAGCATCGTCATCGCCAGATCGGTCAAGGCCACGAATACCTGCTTCCTGCCTGCGCTGCCGGGCAGCACGTTGTAGCCATGGAGTTCGATCACATCGGTGCCGATGAACACCATGCAATCCCCCGCCACGATCAGGGTGGTCGGCACTTTCAGTAACGCCCCGGTCAGGACAGAACCCGCCTGCATGGTCAGCGTGCGCGCATACATGCCGCCGTGCAGCAGGTGGGAAGTCGGAAACTCGACCTGTTCGCACTGTGTCAGTGACAAGGCTTCCAGTCGCCGCACTTTACTGATTGCGTCCGCCGTCATCGCCGGCAGGCAGGGTGTGGCGGTTGCCAGTGCCGTCTGGCGTGGCGCGGTCAGCTGGTCGATCATGTTGGGTTGACCGACCCGGTGTCACCGCGCGACGTGTTCAGGTTGCCGTACTTCTGATCGTATTGATTCTGCCTGGCGCCGGCCTGCATGCCCTGCAAACCGTTGCGCATCATGTAGGCCTGCCCCAGTCCGCCGAACAGGTCGCCGATCGACGCGCCTGCCCGGTTGCCTGCTGCTGACTGCGCGGTGGCGTCCAGGTTGCGCAAGGCCATGCCCTGGGCTGTTCCCGTGTCAATGCCCGACTGCGCCATGGAAATCAGGCTCTGGCGGGATCGTTCGTCGGCGGTGCGCAAATCTGCTGCTGCTGCGTCACCCAAGCCGGTGGCCTTGATCAAGCCTTCGTTGTTGATGTCCTGCAATCGCGCCTTGGCATCGATGTCTTCACTGCCGCCCGACAGGCCGGAACGGGCAAGACCGAAGCGGGTGGCGCGTTCGGCCTCCTTGAACTGCCGATCCACGTCGCGCTTGTTGAGGTCGAACACGGCGGTTTTCTGCTGGTCGTACAGTTGCTGACGGTTCTGAGTGGGCTGGACGGTTTCAAAGCCGGTAAACAGTCCTTTGCTCATGGCCTGATTGACATCGTTGGCATCGGTCGTTGTGCGCGAAACGATGTTGATCGGATTGCCGAGAATATCCATGCCTTCCGGCACTGCTTCCGTCACCGATGGCGCGGTGTATCGGGTGCCGTCTTCCCTGAAATACGCCTGATTCGGATCAAATGCCGTCGCCCGACCGGTGCCAATGGTATAGGGCTTCGAGTCAAAAATATTGTTGATGCGCTCCACCGACGAACTGATACGCGCCTGGCGATCGGCTTCCGCGGCTTTCGCGTCCGCCGCACCGCCATCGCCGCCCTTGAAGCACAGGCGGGTGCCGTCGCGCGAATAGCCATTGTGTTTACTTGGAATCATCATTTTGCATCCTCCACAGGTAACCGTACCTGCTCATAAGTGTTGGTAAAACCATAGTGGTTGAGCATCCGGGCCATCGCACGGCTGCACAGGGCTTCGATATGCACCGCCCCGGCTTCCCTTGCCCATTGCTTGAACAGATCCCAGTAATTGGTTGCCACGATGTCCAGGCCGGTGCCGCCGATGGCCACGATATTGATCGCCAGGTATTGCGGGTAATGCTTGAACTCGAACGCCATGGCCATCACGACCGCGTTGCCGTATTCGCATACGCCCACCATCAGGCGCTTTTCCTCGGCCATGCGGCGCAAGTCATCCAGCGTGAATTCACCACGCGCGGCACGCTCCACCACGGGCGCCAGCAACGGGGCAATCTGCGCCCACTTCGCTGTCACTTCGCCGGGTTCGGTGAGAAAGCGCACGTTCATCAAACAGGCCCCAGCACGTTGTAATAAATCGTCAGCGCATCGAGCCGGAACGGTTCACCGTCCTGATTCCTGAAGCGCGGACTGAATTCTGTGCCGCAGCATTCCAGCGGCACGATGCCGCCGCCGCGTGAATTGCCCTGCACCCGCACCTCGTCGGTCACCGCATCGGTGTCGCGCGCATCGAATCCCAGCGAGAAGTAACATTCGCCTTCCATCACCAGGTCGAAGCCGACGATCTGTTTCAGTTGGCCGGGGGCTTTAAAGTCCATGTACGGCAATTCCAATAACACTTCATATTCGACGCCGTTGTCGGTGCTGACCGTGTCATCAAATTGATACACGTCGTCGCCGGTACGCAGGTACAAGACGCCATTCAACTGGGTGATCGCATCGACTGCGAACGGCAATTCATAGCGCGACCAGGCCGCAATCTTGGCGGTGCGTGAAATCGAATAGACGAACATTTCGTCATCGAGCGCGGCGATATACTGGCCGGTGCCGTAGTAATAGACCGCTTTCGGGTCGCCCGTCATCGCGGCGATCGCCGGCTTGACCAATGTATCGATCGGCGAACCCACATCGACGTCTTCCTTCTTGTCGATCAGTTTCGAGGTCGTAATCGACCGGAACCCGAAGTCGGAGAGGAAGAACAGATCGCCGCCGACCGTGGCAAGGGATAATGGATAACTGGTGCCGACGTTTTCGATAATGTCGTCCAGCGCCATGTTGGACGGGTCGGGATCGACCGTCCAGACTTGGGCGGCATCCCGGTGCAGCACCACCAGTTTGTTTTGATACTTGCCCAGCGCCTTGGCTTCGCGTTCTCCCGTGGCATTCAAGCCGGTCGGCAGGAACCCGGCATCGTTCACCGTGGTCCAGTCCCTTGGGTTGTTGGTCGCGCAATAACGCACCACATCCCCAAACGGCGAGACACCGAATATCTTGCTGGCCATCTTGATCACGGCCGGACCGCTGGGGCAATTGATGTCCGTAATCATCTTGTTGCCACCGACACCGGCGTCGAGCCAGCTGTGGGCGGTGACGTTGTTGGCCCAGGTCGCCACGATGTACGGATAACCCGCATACATTTCTGCATACGAAATCTTGGTGATCGCCATTTCCGTCAAACCATACTTGGCTTGCCAGGACAGGAATAAGGGATTGGCATGGGTGATCAATGCCGTGCCGTGAAAGGTATTCAACTTGCCGCCGCCGCCAAACAAGCCTTTGGTGCCGGGTTCCAGTGTCGCCACATGCGTGAGGCCGGGGCGCTTCTGCGTGGCAAGGCCCGTGGTGACGAATGCGTTTTTCATATCCCGCAGCCGGTTGGCGTCCGAGACACTTCCGCCCTTGCGCAAGTCAATGCCAAGGTCGAATTTGGAAAAGGTAATGGAACCCATCAGCTGATCCGCAGGGTGTGGATGCCGTTCGATACCCGCACGGTGTCGGCGCCGGTATGGCTCTCGCCCACGATGTAGCGCCGTCCTTCATGCTGCTTGCCCTTCTCGGTGCCGAGCATGCGCGCGAAGGTTTCGCCGGCAGCTTTCGCGTCCGGGTGACGGTAATGCGCCTTGCCGTTGGCGATCGCGTACAGCAAAATCAGGCGGTCAGGGACGGCGGGCCGGTCCTCGTCCTGAGTAAAGCGGGGCATCGGCGCCAGGTATTCGATCACCATGTCATACGCGATATCGGGCGTCGGCCACACTTCGCATTGACCGTTCAATGTGTCGTAGCGCGTCGGATGGCTGCGGGCGGTTTCGGCGCGGTGCAGTTCGGTGATGCCCTGGCGCATCGGGCGGCGGTCCTGTTCGGACACCTTCAGCAACACGGCGGTCACGGTGCCGGGGTCGATGTTTTCATCTTCCAGATCGTTGTGCCAGTCGTACAGGGTGGAGCCGGGTTCGAGCGAAATGACGGTGCGCTTCTTCATCGGCGACGGGTTCAGTTCGCCATAAATGAAGTCATGCCCTTCCTGCAGAAAGCTGGTGAGAATCGGGCTGTTGTTGTTCGAGGCCGGGCCTTGCGCGACAAATCCGAGGCGAGCTTTCAACTCAGTCAGCAGTTCGCCCAGGGTGCGGTAACGCTGGATCAGTCCATTGGCCATTGCAGTTCCTTACTTGATCCGATACCACGTATTATTAGCGTTCCTGTACCTGAATTCGACTTCTTGTTCGGCGGCCAAAGCAAACGTGAAATTGCCGACATCAGGCGCCGTGGCGGTGATCGTGACCGCATTGATCGGGGCGACCGACACGAACTTGGCGCGCTGTCCTTCCACCGGGTTGGGCGGCAAGATGACGGTGGTGGCCGTGGTGCCGGGGGTGACGTTGATGGTGAACGGTGGCGGGTTGCTGGTCAGTTCGGCATAGGTGCAGCCGAGCCGCGTGGCCGGCACGATCAGGGCCGAACCGCGCCAGTCGTTCGTCGCCAAGAGCATCTTGGAATTACCGGCCGCGACCACAAAGGATGATGTCCATTCCCGGAAAATATTGGTCTGCGTGGCGGTGTCCCATTGGTAGCCTGGCCGGTAATCCAGCCCGCAGTCGACCACGTATCGCGCATTGGCCCGGTCATCGATGCCATTCACGTCATCCTTGATCAGCCTGAATTCCATCGATACCGATACCGCGCGCCAGTCTTCCGGGTTGTTGATGGTGTGGCCATCGCCATAACCGTGACTCAACAGCGGATAGACGGGTTTCAAGGAAATGCCGCCGCCATTCGCATCCAGTTCCGCGCGCGCATTGCCGGCGCCGGCATAGGTGGGTTCGAACGGGTAAGTCCATTCTTCGGCCACCGGGGCCACTTTCAGATCGAATTCCTGCCATTGGCCGGTCGCGTTCGACAGGTACATGCAGCGCAGGTTGCGGATCTGTACGCGGGTGTTGACCGCCATGTTGCCGACCGCTTCCATCGCCACGTACCAGGTCAGGCCATGCCGGCACCATTCATAGGGCGATTCGCCGTAATCGGTGCGATACCATTGCGGCGCGTCCGATGACTTCGGGCTGGTCATGCCGATATCTGTGCGCTCCTGCCAGTCGAAGCGGTGATCGATGGCCAGCAGTTCCGCGTCTTTCGCGGTGGTCATGTCGGCGATGTACTGGGTGATGTTGTGGACGTTGTTCGGGGCATTGCCGGAACCGGAACCGATGTGATGCACGCCGGTCAGTTCATCGGCCATCGCATAGGTGCCTGCTTCGGTGAGCGTCACGTAAGCGATGTTGTCGACCACGCCCAGACCTGCAGCGGCGTCGATGGCGGCTTGCGCGGCGACTTGGGCGGCTGCGGCGGCTGCATTGGCGGTTGCGGCGGCTGATGCGGCGTCGGCGGCTGCCGTGCCGCCTGATGCGTTGGCGATCAGGTCCGCGCGCAGTGCTGCAGAAATCGAATCAGGCGTGACCACGCCGGGGCGCAAGGTGCCGTCATCGGCTTGCAAGGTGGACAGGTTGGCGCGGGTCGCATTGATCGATGCGGCCACCCGGTCCAGTTCGGAATTGATGGCGCCGTGGTCGGTATTGTTGCCGGGGTTGCCGGTAAAATTCTTGACGCGGGTGTAAGCAGGAGGCTGGGCCATGGGTTCCCCTTATTTTTTATCCAGTGACACGGTGGTAGTCCAGCGCAGGATGCCGACGATGATGCCGATGGCCATCACCACGGCGCCGTAATACTCGGGCGGGATGACCGACTGCAGCAGGCCGATACTGGCTTCGATGGCGCCGAAGATCACCAGCAGCAGGGAAAACAGCATGGTCTTGCTGCGGGCCGAGCCAAACAGTTTATTGATGATTTTCATTTGTCCATTTTCCCGGTCAGCGTATGTTTGATTTCAGCAAGCGAATCCATGATCGGTTTCATCGCATCCTGCAGGCGGTCGTACCGGACATAATCATTGGCGATCTTCACCTGCAGCGCCGCCAGGTCCTTGCGCAGCGACTGCGTGGCGGAATACAGTTCACGGGCAAACCATCCCAGAATGGCGCACGCGGCACCCAAAACCCACATGGCAATCTGTGTCATGTCCATACGTTCCTTTGTTACCCCGCATCCAAGCGGGTGATTGTGAAATGCCGCACTTAGCGGCTGAGTGGTTAAGCTTCGATTTCAGTAAGCCGTGCCTCGATGCCGCGAGCAATGAACAAATTCAACTGGTCATACCGGAATGCGTACTTGTCGCCGGCTGCGCGAACCAGGCGCGTTTCATATACGGGCTCCGCGTCGACTTCGACTTCCTCG
>JAKFBY010000097.1:0-12414 GCA_036677325.1 Paucimonas sp. | reverse complement strand
GTTACGAGCGTCGGGCCGATATGCATGAAGGATTGCTCCGTTTGGGATGCATCATGATTTGCTGGAAAACGCTGCGCAGGCCAGCACGTGTTCCGTTCCCTTTTCCATTTTGTTAGACGCTCTAAATATGAAATCGGTGCCAATTAACTAGTGTTCAGCCGATTGACTAGTTGCTCCATTGAAACTTTGGCATTTGCGGTTTTTGCTATTTAAATAAATACACCTGCTTTTGGCTTCGCTGCAGGATCGGTTGCATACAGCGCCATAATCGCCCAAATCAGCCTGGCTTTCGCCGTCATATGAAATATCGGCTTGATCTTGACTTGAAAAAACGTACACCCGCCCCTATACTTAGCACTCGCCAGGGGAGAGTGCTAACAACTTCCTCTAGCCTTCCAACTTTTACGTGCGCGCGAGCTGCACTGTAAAGTGCACATTTTGCAGCAGTCTTGCCGCAAATAATCATAACTTATTGAATTTAAAGGAGTTTTTATGAATCTTCGTCCTTTGCACGATCGCGTCATCGTCAAGCGTCTGGACCAGGAAACCAAAACTGCGTCCGGCATCGTTTTGCCTGAAGCAGCTGCGGAAAAGCCGGATCAAGGCGAGGTGCTCGCCATCGGTAACGGCAAGATCCTGGAAGATGGCAAGGTCCGCCCGCTTGACGTCAAGGTCGGCGACCGCGTCTTGTTCGGCAAATATTCCGGCCAGGCCGTCAAGGTCTCTGGCGAAGAACTGCTGGTGATGCGCGAAGAAGACATCATGGCAATCGTTCAGAAGTAATACGACTATCCCAATAATTAAGGAGCTATAAACATGGCAGCTAAAGAAGTCATATTCGGCGACGCCGCCCGTGCCAAGATGGTCGAAGGCGTCAATATTCTCGCTAATGCAGTCAAAGTCACGCTGGGCCCGAAAGGCCGCAACGTGGTTCTGGAGCGCTCGTTCGGCGCCCCGACCGTGACCAAGGACGGTGTCTCGGTCGCCAAGGAAATCGAACTCAAAGACAAGCTCATGAACATGGGCGCGCAAATGGTCAAGGAAGTCGCATCCAAGACTTCCGACAACGCCGGTGACGGCACCACTACCGCAACCGTGCTGGCCCAGGCAATTGTCCGTGAAGGCATGAAGTTCGTTGCCGCCGGCATGAACCCGATGGACCTGAAGCGCGGCATCGACAAGGCAGTTACTGCCACCGTCGAAGAATTGAAAAAGATTGCCAAGCCATGCACCACCACCAAGGAAATCGCACAAGTCGGCTCCATTTCGGCCAACAGTGATTACTCGATCGGTGAGCGCATCGCCGAAGCGATGGAAAAAGTCGGCAAGGAAGGCGTCATCACTGTTGAAGACGGCAAGTCCCTGAATGACGAACTCGACATCGTCGAAGGCATGCAGTTCGACCGCGGTTACCTGTCGCCGTACTTCATCAATACCCCGGAAAAGCAAGTCGCGATCCTGGAAAACCCGTTCGTGCTGCTGTACGACAAGAAGGTTTCCAACATCCGTGACCTGCTGCCGGTACTGGAGCAAGTTGCCAAGGCTGGCCGTCCACTGCTGATCATTGCAGAAGACGTCGAAGGCGAAGCGCTGGCAACACTGGTGGTCAACAACATCCGCGGCATCCTGAAAACCTGCGCCGTCAAGGCACCTGGTTTCGGCGACCGTCGCAAAGCCATGCTGGAAGACATCGCGATCCTGACCGGCGGTCAAGTGATTGCTGAAGAAGTCGGCCTGACCCTGGAAAAAGTGACTTTGAACGATCTCGGTCAAGCCAAGCGCATTGAAATCGGCAAGGAAAACACCACGCTGATCGACGGCGCCGGCCAGGCTGCTGCAATCGAAGCGCGCGTCAAGCAAGTGCGCGTGCAAATCGAAGAAGCGACTTCCGACTATGACCGTGAAAAGCTGCAAGAGCGCGTTGCCAAATTGGCAGGCGGTGTTGCCGTGATCAAGGTTGGCGCTGCCACCGAAGTCGAAATGAAGGAAAAGAAAGCCCGCGTTGAAGATGCGCTGCACGCAACCCGTGCTGCCGTCGAAGAAGGCATCGTTCCTGGCGGCGGCGTGGCACTGTTGCGTGCCCGTGCCAACCTGAACATCAAGGGCGACAATCCTGACCAGGACGCAGGCATCAAGATCGTTCTGCGCGCTATGGAAGAGCCGCTGCGCATGATCGTTCAAAACGCCGGCGATGAAGCATCGGTTGTGGTTGCCAAAGTACTGGAAGGCAAAGGTAACTTCGGTTACAACGCTGCCAACGGCACCTACGGCGACATGGTCGAAATGGGCGTTCTCGACCCGGCCAAGGTAACCCGTTCGGCATTGCAAAATGCCGCATCGATTGCTTCGCTGATGTTGACCACCGATTGCATGGTCTGCGAACTGTCGGAAGACAAGCCAGCTGGCGGTGGCGGCATGGGCGGCATGGGTGGCATGGGCGGCATGGGCGGTATGGACGGCATGATGTAATTTGCCGGCCGGCGGATAAAGGGTGTAATTGCCCTTTACCCTTCCCCGACCGAAAAAAAGCCCGCAAGGTTCGCGCCTTGCGGGCTTTAATTTTTTTACAGCAGTTTCAAGCGTTGTCAACATACGCATCAGCACGCGTCTGCCAGCAAAGCACACTGCATCGTGTTGAATAATTAAAGATCTATTCGACTGCGCTGCGAAACCCGCTGCATCGCTGACGAGTCACTTATTGCATCAGTCCAGCCATGGTGGTGCCAGGCTTCATGCTACGACTGGAAGGACAATGGCTTATTTTATCCAGCTCGGTGCGCGCTTGTCGATGAACGCCTGCACGCCTTCCAGTGCCGCCTCATCCATCATGTTGCACGCCATGGTTTGTCCCGCCAGCTGGTAAGCCGCGCCGATACCCATCTCAAGCTGCCGGTAAAATAGTTGTTTGCCCATCGCCACCGCAACCGCCGGCTTGGCGACAATGCTGGTGGCAAGCTTATTCACTTCCGCATCCAGTTGCTCCAGTGAAGTCACGCGATTGACCAGTCCGCGCTCCCTTGCGGTGTCGGCATCGATGAATTCGCCGGTCAGCAGCATTTCCATCGCCTGCTTGCGCGACATGTTGCGCGACAGGCCAACTCCCGGCGTGGCACAGAACAAGCCGACATTGATGCCGGATACCGCGAATTTTGCATCACTTGCGGCAACCGCCAGATCGCACATCGACACCAGCTGGCAACCGGCTGCGGTTGCCATGCCGTGTACCCGCGCAATCACCGGTTGCGGCATTTGCTGAATGGTCAGCATCAATTTGCTGCACTGGTTGAACAGTTTCGTGTAATACGCAGAGGACGGCTCGGCGCGCATCTGCTTCAAGTCGTGTCCGGCGCAAAATGCCTTGCCGGCAGCCGCCAGCACCACCACCCGCACCGTCGCGTCGGCACTGGCCGACTCCAGCGCCGCCTGCAACGCGGTCATCATTTCTTCTGACAACGGATTAAATCGCTCACCGCGGTTGAGCGTGACGGTCAGCACGCCGCCGGACTCGGATTGCAGAATGTAGGGCAGTTCAGCGCTCATCGTCAATTTCCTCGTCAGCAGTTTGCGGCTCACCCAGCGATGGCTCGACTTGATAGCTCGCCAGCAATTCAGTGCGGCTGGCCGGCGTCTCCAGGCTGATCCTGCCCAGCGCGCCACTGCGGTAATCCTGCAGCAGCGTGTGCGACGCCTTTTCATAATCCGGGTCGCCGCCCTTCAGGCGAAAGCCGCGTCGCTGGGCAATGCCCTCGATCACGCTGACGCCATCTATGCCCTCGGTTGCGAAACCGTAGCGGGCACTGAGCAATTGCGGATAGCGCGCCAGCAGCACATTGGCCAGAAAAGTAGCAACTTCTTCCTCGATCAACGCATTGCTGCCGATTGCATGACTGGCTGCCAGCATCAGGCCGTCAGTCGGATGCGCAATCTTTGGCCACAGCATGCCGGGAGTATCGATCAAGACCATGTTATTGCCCAGGTACAGCCGCTGCTGGACTTTGGTCACGGCCGGTTCGTCGCCAACCTTGGCCACCCGTTTTTTCAGCAAGGCATTCATCAGGGTCGACTTGCCGACGTTGGGAATGCCCATGATCATCATGCGCAGCGGCTTCAGTGCGGTGCCGCGGTGTGGTGCGATTTTGATGCACAGCGCGGGAATCTTGGCTACATCGGCCGGCTTCTTGCAGCTGAGCGCCACCGCATGCACATCCTTTTGCTGGTTGTAAAAATCCAGCCAGGCTTGCGTCGCGGCTGGATCAGCCAGATCGGCCTTGTTCAGGATTTTCAGGCAGGGGCGCTGGCGAAACACCCGCAGTTGCTGAATCATCGGATTGCAGCTGGCCTGCGGCAGGCGGGCATCCAGCACCTCGACCACCATGTCGGTCTTTTCCATGGCTTCCGCCGCCTGTCGGCGGGCGGCGTTCATGTGACCGGGGAACCATTGTATGGACATGCTTGGCTTTGCTATTGGAATAAGGCGCTATTTTACTCGTTCGGTGGGGAGTTCGAAGGGATCATTGGCTTCGATGATTTAATGCAAACATGACAGTTGCCGCTGTTTTTTAATGGCTATGTTCCGTGGATGCTTGCCGGGGGTAGCCCGGCGGCTACTCACTTTTCTTGCTTCGCCAAGAAAAGTGAGCAAAAGAAGGCGACCGCATAGACGCTGCCCTTCGGGTTCCCATTAAAGTGCTACGCCGTGCGGGAAGCGAAACCAACTCGCTACGCTCAGACATGTTTCGCTTCTTTATCCGCCCAACGTAACGCTTTAATGGCAGCGTCCAAAACGGAATTTCAACAACCACAGCCTCGCCTCATTACTGTGCACTGCAGTGCATTTGGTTTGGTTTGGTTTGGTTTGGTTTGGTTTGGTTTGGTTTGGTTTGGTACTGATTTTGACGTTAAACCCTTAGCGAAGCGCCGGGAGCATGCATGTTCAAGCGGACAAGAAGCGAAACATGTCTGAGCGAAGCGAGTTGGTTTCGCTTCCCGCTTGAACATGCATTCTCCCGGGCTCCCGAAGGGCGCTGAGTAGGGCCGCCTTTTCTTTGGGTTCTTTCTTTTGGCGGAGCAAAAGAAAGAACCTCGCCCGCCGGGGCGAGACCCGGCAAGTTCCCACGGAGAACCTCAAGTATTAATTAACGTGACCAGCTGCCCCCTACACATCAATCGCCTTCACTGACCCCGCCCTCTGCCGCAACTCAAACTTCTGAATCTTCCCGGTCGAGGTCTTCGGCAACTCGTCAAACACCACCGCCCGCGGCACCTTGAACCCGGCCAGATGTTGCTTGCAATGCGCAATGATCTCCTGATCGGTTACGTTGGCGCCCGGCTTCAACTCGATGAATGCGCACGGCGTCTCGCCCCACTTATCGCTCGGCATCGCCACCACCGCCGCCACCAGCACTGCCGGATGACGGTACAGCACATCTTCCAGCTCGACGCTGGAAATGTTTTCGCCACCGGAAATGATGATGTCCTTGCTGCGGTCCTTGATCTTTATATAGCCATCCGGATGGATCACACCCAGGTCGCCCGAATGGAACCAGCCGCCGGCAAATGCCGCCTGCGTGGTTTTTTCATTTTTCAGGTAACCCTTCATGGTGATATTGCCACGGAACATAATCTCGCCGATGGTTTCGCCATCAGCCGGCACCGGCTGCATGGTGTCAGGATTCAAAACCGTGACCGCTTCCTGCAACAGGTAGCGGATACCCTGGCGTGCATTCAGGCGGGCCCGTTCGCCGATATCGGCAGCTTCCCATTCTTCCTGCTTTTCGCATACGGCCGCCGGACCATAGACCTCGGTCAAACCATACACATGGGTCAGATCGAAACCGACCTGCTCCATCCCCTCGATCATCGAAGCCGGTGGCGCCGCCCCTGCCACCATTGCCGCAACCTTGTGCGTGACGCCTTCGCGCAGCTGCACCGGCGCATTCAGTATCAGCGAATGCACGATCGGCGCGCCGCAATAATGGGTCACCTTGTGTTCGCGAATCGCATCCCAGATTGCCTTGGCCTCCACGCGCCGCAGACAGACATTGACGCCGGCTTGCGCGGCGACGGTCCATGGAAAACACCAGCCATTGCAGTGAAACATCGGCAAGGTCCACAGATACACCGGATGACGCGGCAAGCTCCATGTGACGATATTTGATACCGCATTCAGATAGGCGCCGCGATGGTGCACCACCACGCCTTTCGGATCGCCCGTGGTGCCCGACGTGTAATTCAAGCCGATCGCATTCCATTCATCGCTCGGGTTGTGCCATACATAGTTCGGGTCGCCCTGCGCCAGGAACGCTTCATACTCGATCTCGCCCAGCCTGTTGCCAGGTCCGCTGTATTCCGGGTCGTCGACATCGATCACCAGCACTTTACGGTCAAGCGCAGCCAGAGCCGCTTGCATCACCGGCGAAAATTCACGGTCGACGATCACCGCCCGCGCTTCGCCGTGATTCAGCATGAAGGCAATCGTGTCGGCATCGAGCCGGGTATTCATGGTATTCAATACCGCGCCAGTCATCGGGACGCCGAAATGCGCATCCACCATCGGCGGCGTATTGGGCAGCATCACCGCCACCGTGTCGCCACGGCCGATGCCTAGCCCAGCCAAGGCCGACGCCAGCCGCCGCGCGCGCTCATACTGCTGCGCCCAGGTCAGTCGCAGTGCGCCGTGAACCGTCGCCAGGCGCCGCGGATAGACGCTGGCAGCGCGTTCGATAAAGCTCAACGGCGTGAGCGGCGTATAGTTGGCCTGATTCTTTTCAAGACCGCTGTCGAATTTATCCATCATGCCCGTCCCATATCACTGTTCATATTCAGGTTTAAAAATATTCTTTTGCAGCCAAAGCTGTCAATCCAGGCCGGCAAGCACTTTCACATGCGCAGTGACACTGCGCCCCAGTGCCGACAGGTTGTAGCCGCCTTCGAGGCAACTGACGATCCGCCCTCCCGAATACTCCTTTGCAATCGCCATGATCTGCTGGGTGATCCAGGCATAGTCGGCCTCGACCAGCTTCAGCTGGCCCATCTCGTCTTCTTTATGCGCATCAAAACCAGCGGAAATAAAGATCATCTGCGGGCGATGTTCGCGCAAGGCAGGCAACCATTTTTCCGATATCAGTTCACGCACCGCATCGCCGCCGGTATAAGCCGGTACCGGGACATTGATCGCATTGGCGCCGACATTGGTGGCGCCGCTATACGGATAAAACGGGTGCTGAAAAAAACTGACCATCAGCACCCGTGGTTCATTGATAAATGCCGCTTCAGTGCCATTGCCATGGTGAACATCAAAATCAATGATCGCGACCCGCTCAAGACCATGCACGTCGAGCGCACGGCGGGCGGCGATGGCCACATTGTTGAACAGGCAAAACCCCATTGACTCGATTGGTGTCGCATGATGACCGGGTGGTCGCACCGAGCAAAAGGCATTCACCAGTTCGCCGGCGATGACCGCGTCGGTGGCGGCAACTGCAGCGCCGGCGGCGTGCAATGCCGCATCCCAGCTATAGGCATTCAATGCGGTATCGCCATCCAGGCTGTAATAGGGGGAAGACGCGTCGCCTGCTTGCGGCACATTATCCCGGATCAAGCCGATTGCATTGGCGGTATGGACTCGGGCAATATCTTCCATGCTGGCTGGCGGTGCATCGCGGTGCAACAGGAAAGGATCAATCCGGCTCGCAATCAACTGGTCTTCGATCGCCTGCAGGCGCGCCGGCGACTCAGGGTGCCACTCGCCCATTTCATGGCGCTTGCAATCGGCATGGGTATAAAAACCAGTCGTCATCTCAATTACTTTCAGGCGAAAACTTTTGAATTAATCTTGTCAGTTTAGTCAAGAAATTGGCCCGTGACCCATTTTGCCCGGCCCGGGTTAATTTTATGTTTGTGATTCATCAATGCTGCCATAGAATAACTTAGTCTACCTCCTTAACTTATTCAATATATAGCGAAACTTTCATGTTCGATAAAGTTCACGCAGTCGCGCGGCAAGTCAACCAAATCGTGATCGGCAAGGAAACGCAAATTCGGCAAGCGCTGGTTTGCCTGCTTGCCGGCGGCCATTTGCTGCTCGAAGATGTACCGGGGGTTGGCAAAACCACGCTGGCGCATGCACTGGCCGTCTCATTGGGCTTGCAATTCAACCGGATCCAGTTCACCAGCGATCTGTTGCCGGCCGATGTAGGCGGCATTTCGATTTTCGACCGGGAAAAGAGCGGCTTCGTGTTTCATCCCGGGCCGATATTTACCCAGGTCTTGCTGGCCGATGAAATCAACCGCGCCACCCCAAAGACGCAATCGGCATTACTCGAGGCAATGGAAGAAAAGCAAGTAACGTCCGATGGCGTCACACGCGAACTGCCGGCACCTTTTTTCGTGATTGCCACTCAAAATCCGACCCATCAGATCGGCACCTTCCAGTTGCCGGAATCGCAACTGGATCGCTTTCTGATGTGCCTGTCGCTCGGCTATCCGGATCGGGCCGCCGAGCGTGCATTGCTGATGGGCGAAGACCGCCGTACGCTGTTGAAGGCGCTGCCCGCTGCCATGCAGCCGGCGGAATTGGTGGCTGCCCAGGCGGCGTTGAAGCAAATTCATGTTTCTGCCGCATTGATCGATTATGTGCAGGCATTGGCACAGGCTTCACGGCAAACCGGCTTGTTTGCCGAAGGCATGAGCCCGCGGGCGGCAATCGCCCTGCTGCAAGCCACCCGCGCCTGGGCGGCGATGGAAGGCCGCAACCATGCATTGCCGGAAGATGTGCAGGCGGTATTGATACCTGTTACCGCGCATCGGCTGCGCCCGCTGAAGTCGGCGCAAGGGGCAGCCCTCTCCAGTCGCGATCTGGTAGCCCAGCTGATGCACTCGGTGCCGGTTTAATCGCCGGCACCGCCATCATTCATGTCCAAGGCTCCCATGGCCGGTTTCCTAGTTCGGCAGGCATTGCGCAAGTACCTCGATCAATGGCTGTTTCGCCTGGGTGGCCCGGAACCAGGCGAAGTCCACCTGCACCGGCGCCGGGTATTCATTCTTCCGACGCGTGCGGGGCTGGCACTCGGCCTGATGCTGATCGTTTTATTCATCGGCTCGGTCAACTATGGCTTGAGCCTCGGGTTTGGGCTGACCTTCCTGATCGCGGCCTGCGCCGTCATCGACATGCATCTGACCTTTCGCAACCTGGCCCATCTTTATCTGGCGCCGGGACGGGTGCGGCCATTGTTTGCCGGAGAAGAAGCCCGATTCGAATTGCATCTAATCAACCGAAATCGTCATGACCGCTATGCGCTGATGCTCGGCTTTATTGGCAAGGATTTGCCGGATATCTGGCAGCCGGTCGATATTCCCGGCGGGTCAACCCGTGTCGTCACGCTGGGCGTCACAGCAGCCAGGCGCGGCTTGCTGGCGGCGCCACGGGTAAAGATACAAACCCGTTTCCCGCTTGGCTGGTTGCGGGCCTGGAGCTATTGGCAACCCAAAATGCAGGTGCTGGTGTATCCGCAGCCGGAACAATTCCTGCAGCCGCTGCCGATTGGCAGCGCCGACCAGGCCGATGGCAGCGGCAGTGCCGGTGACAATGATTTTGCCGGGATCCGCGCTTACCAGAGCGGCGATTCGCCCAGGCAGCTGGCCTGGCGTCAAATTGCCAGAATGGATAGCCAGCAGGGTGCGCCTTTGATTACCAAGCACTTCCAGGGAGGCGCCACCAGTGAATTGCTGCTCGACTTTTCATTGCTGCCCACCAGCCTCGCGCTGGAAACGCGCTTGTCGCGCATGACACGCTGGGTGATGGAAGCCGAAGCGCGCGGCATGCCCTATGGCTTCCGGCTCGGCCAGATGGTGTTTGCCAGTGCAATTGGCCCGGCGCACCAGGCAGCCTGCCTGCAGGAACTGGCGTTGTACCAGGGTACGTGATGAAATTGCCCACACTGATTATTTCTTTTCTCAAAACCGCGCAGCCGGCAGCGCGACCAATGTCGCGCGACAAGGCCGATACGCTGCTGCTGCTGGTTGCCTGCGCGCTGGTGCTGGCGCCGCATGCCGGCAATACGCCACTCTGGGTCGGGCTTGCCTGCGGCGGCTTACTGCTCTGGCGCGGCTGGATCACTTTCCGCGGCAATCGCCTGCCGCCACGCTGGTTGCTGCTGCCGGTCGCGATGCTGGCCATGGCAGGCGTCTATGCCACCTTCAAAACCTTGCTTGGACAAGAGGCAGGCGTGGCGATGCTGGTATTGCTGTTGGCGCTCAAACTATTGGAAATGCATGCCAGGCGCGACTTGTTTGTCGTGATATTCCTCGGTTTTTTCCTGATGCTGGCCAGTTTTTTCCATTCTCAAAGCATCGGCGCAGCACTGATGATGATGTTTGCGATCATCGTGATGCTGACCGCGCAACTGTCATTTCAATATACCGGCGCCGTGCCACCACTACTGCAGCGATTGAAATTGAGTCTGCTGATGGTCGCGCTGGCAATTCCGCTGATGCTGGTGATGTTTTTCCTGTTCCCGCGCATCCAGGGACCGTTGTGGGGCTTGCCGGGCGACGCCAATACCGCACGCAGCGGCCTGTCTGAAACCATGGCGCCAGGTAATATCGCGCAGCTGGCACTGTCTGGTGACGTCGCTTTTCGGGTCAAGTTCATTGACCCGGCACCGCCGCAAGCCCGTCTGTACTGGCGTGGCGTTGTACTGGGAAATTATGATGGCCGCACCTGGACCCATCAGCCTGCATTGCGCACTAATGCACCCTCCCAATTCATACCACGCGGACAGGCAATCCGCCATCAGGTGACACTGGAGCCGCACGGCAAGCGCTGGCTATTCGCGCTTGAACTGCCGCAGGCACCGCCCGGCGCTGGGGTAATCAACTCCGCCATTCGTTCAGACAGACACTTGTCGGCAGACCAGCCGATTCACGACCGCATCCGCTATGAAGTCGCGTCGTATACTGAATTCGATCTGGCGGCTGATGAATCCCGCGCCAGCCAGCGAAACTGGCTGGAACTGCCAGCCGGTTACAACCCGGAGACGCTGGCTTGGGCAGCAAAATTGCGTCAAACCACAACCGATCATTGGCAATTGGCCAATACCGTGCTGAAATTCTTTCGAGAAGAACCGTTTCGTTACACACTCGAGCCACCGCAGCTGGGCCGCCATGCAATGGATGACTTTCTGTTTGGCACGCGCGCCGGATTTTGCGAACACTATGCCAGCGCCTTTGTGATCTTGATGCGGGCAGCCGGCATACCAGCCCGGGTGATAACCGGCTACCAGGGCGGGGAAATCAATCCCGTGGATGGCTTCATGACGGTTCGCCAGTCCGATGCCCATGCATGGGCTGAAATCTGGCTGGAAAAGCGTGGCTGGCTGCGCATCGATCCCACTGCTGCGGTCGCCCCGAGCAGAATTGAACGCAACCTGTCGCGCACCCTGCCCCAATCCGGGCTGGCAGGCGTACTCAACCTGAACCGGGGCATAGCGGGTTCATGGCTGACTTCCTTGCGCTTCAACTGGGATGCGGTGAGCAATGGCTGGAACCAGTGGGTGTTGAACTACTCGCCTGGCAAACAAAAGAGCTTTTTGCAATCGCTTGGTTTCAAGGATATCAATTGGCACACGCTGGTCTTGCTGTTACTGGCAACCGGCAGTCTGGTGGTGGCGCTCATCAGTTTGCCGCTGATAACAAACCGCCAAAAAAAGGATCCGGTGCAGGAAATTTATGCGCACTTTTGCCACATCATGGCCCGCCACGGTTTACCACGCGCAACCCATGAAGGGCCACGGGATTATCGAAACCGCATCATTGGCGCGCAGTCAGCGTTGTTGCCCGCCAAAAAAATTGCAGCTGAACGGTTTTTGGCATGCTATGAGAGCGTGCAATATGGTACGGTAAGCGGCTTTTCCGTGACGACAGTCGTCGCCCAGCTCAAATCCTTATTGAAACAATGTCGATGAAATTTTTGCCGTTATGCCAGCGCGTGCTGCGTCCATTCTTACTATCGCTGGCCTTGGTCGCATGCGGGTCGATTCTTGCCAAGGATGGCGGCACCCAACCGGTTCGAGATAAGGCGAAACTGCGCAAGGCTGCCTATCAAGTTGAACAGTCTGGCGAATTTGCCAATTTCGGACAGTGGACAGAAGTCACGGTTTTTATCGATGATATGGTGGCCCGGCATGGTTTCGATAAAGCGGCGCTCGAAATTCTGTTTCGCAATGTCCGCTATGTCGACCGCGCCATTCAGCTGGTCAAGCCGGCTCCCCCGGGGCGGCCTAAAAACTGGAACGCCTACCGCTCACGGTTCATTGAACCGGTGCGAATCCAGGCCGGTGCCGAATTCTGGAATGAGCATGCCGCAGCGCTGGCGCGTGCAGAACAAACCTATGGCGTACCGGCGGAAATCATCGT
>JAKFBY010000096.1:0-10210 GCA_036677325.1 Paucimonas sp. | reverse complement strand
TTCGGATGCGGCGACAGTAGCGGCGACTTTGCCGATGCACGCTGGGAAATCTGGAAACAGGATCTGGCTGCAGCATACAGCTGGCTGCAACAGCAGACAACAGTGCCCATCAGTTTGTGGGGTCTGCGACTCGGTGCCTTGCTTGCACTGGACTTTACACGCGACCAGCAATACCAGATTCACAGCATGCTTCTCTGGCAGCCGGTTATCCGTGGCGAATTATTTCTGACCCAGTTTTTGCGGCTGCAGCTGGCGACTGAAGCGCTTTCCGGAGAGAAGGAAACCGGTACGGCAACAAGCACGCTACGCGCCACACTGGCCTCTGGCAAATCCCTCGAAATTGCCGGCTATGAACTGGCGCCCGCATTGGCCGCTGCAATCGGTCAATTGGATGCCGCGCAACTGGTGCCGGATTCCAGCGTCATCCATTGGTTTGAATTCGCCGCGCAACCGGCGCGGCCGCTTCCACCCGCCCTGATACGCATGGCCGATATCTGGAAACAAAAAGACGTCGACCTCCAGATGGTGCAAATTCAATGTCCGCCATTCTGGCTGACTCAGGAAATAGTCGAATGTCCTGGTCTGTTATCCGCCAGTTGCGATGCCTTGCGCGGCAAACAGCCATGAATGTCGACGACAAGGCGATCAACTTTGTTTGCCAATCGGACTGGCTGTATGGCGTGGCCAGCCTGCCCGAGCACGCCATCGAGTGCGGCGTGCTGATTGTCGTTGGCGGGCCGCAATATCGGGCGGGTAGCCATCGGCAATTTACGCTATTGGCGCGCTATCTCGCCTCCCATGGCATACCAGTCATGCGCTTCGATTATCGTGGGATGGGCGACAGTCAAGGCACGGCCAGAACCTTCGAGGATATCGACCAGGATTTGCGCGCGGCAGTCGACCAGTTCATGAGCGCTGCGCCCGGGCTCAAGGAAGTTGTCATCTGGGGACTGTGCGATGCAGCTTCGGCAGCAATTCTTTATGCCCACCAGGACCAGCGCGTCACTGGCCTGATATTAGTCAATCCCTGGATCCGTACCGAACAGGGTGTCGCCAAAGCGTATCTGAAACATTATTATCTGCGCCGCGCATTCGCTGCCGAGTTTTGGCGAAAAATTATCCGCGGCGGCTTTGATTATGCCGTTGCAGCCCGATCCTTCACGACCTTGGTCGGCCAAGTCTTTGGTGTGCCACATCCTACCTCTGCCGGCAACCCGGATGCACATGCCTTGCCGGAGCGCCTGTACCAGAGCCTCAGTCTTTTTAAAGGCAAGATCCTTCTGGTTTTGAGCGGAAACGATTTGACTGCCCAAGAATTTACCGACCTGATATCAAGTTCGCGGCAATGGCGCAAACTGCTCGATTCACGGCAAACAAGTCGCCATGACCTGCCAGGTGCCAACCATACTTTTTCAACCAGAGAATGGCGCGATCAAGTGGCCAGTTGGACCAAGGACTGGATGCTGTCCAGGTAAATTTGCCTCGGTCGGTCAAGCCAGGCCCGACCCGTGACGTGCCGACGGCTCAAGCGTGGTGGCACCACACTTATCCCACTGTGCAATCGACTTTACCCTGTCCTTGCAAAATGAGGCGATTGATATATCTGTCCGGATTGATTGGCCCGCTATACGGCACCGGACGGTAACGGTAGGCATAGACTGGCAGTAGCGAATATTGAATTTGCAGCAAAAGGCGTGGCTTTGTTATTGGTACCGCCCCTTTATGAATGCCATAGGTATCAGCGGCAAAGCCCGTGCCGCTCTGGCCGGTAACCGAAACAACCTGTTCGCGTCCAAAAGCTTGCTCGACCTCGTCGTCGCTATATGGACGAAGGCGCATCGGTGCCCTTTCACGATGGGAACCCTTCACATAAACATGTGGCCCACCCTGCTCCCCGACATCCGTTAAATAGACGAACACTTTCAAGAAACGCCAGTCGTCGGAATCACGATGAAAAGCTTGCAAGCCCTCGCCTGTCGATGTGCTGGGAAATGACCAGCGCAACCAGACAGCAGAAATCGTTGGCTTGCAGCCAATATATTTAGATGCAAGCCAGAGAAGTGACGGACTGTTCGCCAATTGCAGGATGTGTGGGCACTCAACGATATCTTGCAAAGCGTAATCAGCCAGACGGACGTCTTGCGGAACGGAGTCGAGAGCAAATGCTCGCTTGAGATGCCCGAGTTCCTTCACGGTTTTATTTTGCAAAAAATTATGGATATCAGTAACCTGCTGCTGATCCAGCAGCATGCCTAACGGGGCATATCCAGATGTATTTAGCTCACTTAACGAAGCATCACAGTTTGCAGCGATGGCGCGACCAAATTGCGGCGCGCCTTCCCGCAAGTGCACACCAGCACAAAGGCTTGCCGAAACCAGCCGTCGCAATCGGCGTGGCGTGACAAGGCGTTGGGTGTAGTACAGCAAGCTTTGAACCGAAGAAAATGCCGTTCCGGGTGTTAATTGAGCAAGCTGCATAATTTCCCATTCTATTTATTATGTTTGACAGCAGTTTGTTGAATCGATTTATCGTCGAAGTGCCATATTACTGCAGGGCAGGTACAGCAGCGCACACGTCAATACGAGCGCGCAAGTTTTATCATGCAAATAAATAAAAATATTATCATATTAATAATTAAGTTAATAAATATTTATTCAATAAATCTTTTATCCACAAAAAGCCTATTTGAATCAAGTTAAGACATTGCAAGTGTTGATCAGGGCTGAGCTTTCGTTTGCAATCAAGAATCAATTCGCAACTTTTATGGCGAAATTCATGTTTATTTTGCAATGTCAGATTTCTTTACACTTACGACAAAAAATTAATCAAAGGAAAAATACTCTGCCGACAAATTGATATAAGCCCCTGATTATTATCGTATAATCAATTTTCCTACGAATTGGAATGTATATTGCTTGAAGGAAGCTCAAGTTACTGGAGGCTTGATGTTCTTACCCGTTATAACCTGCTTGAACAAATGCGGCTTTCCGTCATGGAGCGTGATATGAGTAATAAAAACGACCAGGAACGGAAGGTTGTAGGCGCCCCATCCTTGGACCAAGTAATTGAGCAAGCGTCTGATATGAACACGTCCCGCCGGAAATTTGCCAAAGCCGGTCTGGGGCTTTCGGGTGCGATTCTGACGCTGGCAAGCCGACCAGTGCTCGGCAATGTCGTGTGTAAATCTCCCTCCGGATTTTTATCCGGCAACGCCAGTACCCATGGCGCGCAACCCATCTGCCAGGGAAGATCACCGGGATACTGGAAAACGCATACCGAAGCTTGGCCAATTGCGACTGATACTCAGTTCAGCAGTATATTTATGACCAGTTTTTCATCGGTCTATGCAAAATACACGCTACTCGTGCTCATGTCGCCCCAAGATGACGACCGTCATAATTTGGGTATGCATTTGGTTGCAGCCTATCTCAATGCAATCAGCGGATGGACGCCTTTCTTGACCGTTGAAACCATCAAGGCGATGTTTACCGAGTGGCAATCAAAAGGCAGCTTTTCACCCACTGCGACCGTGCAATGGAGTGCCGAGGAGATTGTCGCGTACCTGAAGGCCACCCAGGCTTAGGCTGCGACTCTGAAGTGAGTGATGCCGGCCTCCTTGTTATCGATAGCCAATCCAAGTTGCCCGGGTTCTGGCGCGCCATTGCGGATTCAGCGCTGCACTTTCGGGCCTGGGGAAACGAGATCATTGTCTACAATGGCCTGTCCGGCGATACGCACCTGCTCGGATTGACTGCGGCACAGGTGCTTTCGACCCTGCAAACAAACGCTCTGGATATCCATTCGATTATGGATAAACTTGCCGCTCGCTGGCAAACAGGACCGGATGAGCACATGCACCAAGAAGTCGCTGATATTCTGGCCCAACTTTCTGATCTTTCATTGATTGTCCCGGTCGAATCTTGAAACTTTCCGCTTTGAGCCAACCGGCATTGCAGCACCAACTGCAATACCCCGGTATTTTTATCCAGACTGGCAGTTTCATCACCCGCATCCAGACTTCGCTTGCCGCTGTCACGGAAGGAATCGGCCTGCTGTATGCCGACTATCCACTGGCAGAGTGTACTGATTTTGCGGATTTCCATATCCAACTGGTGCTGCCGATCGGTCTGCGGCGCTGGTTCAAGCCGCAGGTGGTTTTTCTCTTCGATGGCCAGCCAACTTTCAAGCCGCTACCCGCAGACCAAGCATTTCCAATGTTCGAATGGGGATTGAATTGGTGCGTTTCCAGCCATGCGCACAGCTACTTGATTATCCATGCAGCGGTGATTGAAAAAAATGGCCATGCCGCCGTCTTGCCGGCACCACCCGGTTCAGGTAAAAGTACCTTGTGCGCAGCCCTGGTCACCCGTGGGTGGCGCTTGTTGTCCGACGAGCTGGCGCTGATCCGTATCAGTGACGGAAAAATCATTCCCCTGCCCCGGCCGGTCAGCCTGAAAAACGCATCGATCGACGTGATACAGTTGTTCGAGCCGAGCGCCATTTTCAGCCGCAAAGTGACCGACACCATGAAAGGTACAGTGGCACACATGAAACCGCCGGCCGAAAGCGTGGCGCGTGCTGCCGACCCGGCTCGCCCCGGATGGGTGATTTTCCCCAAGTACCAAAGTAGCGCAAGTACCAGTTTAACCAGCATTCCCCGATCACACGCCTTCATGCGCGTGGCAGACAATGCCTTCAATTACAGTACCCTCGGCGTGCGTGGCTTTCAGACATTGGCCGATCTGATCGATGCTTCAACATGCTTTGACTTTACCTACAGCGTGCTTGATGAAGCCATTGACGCATTCAACCAACTGGCTTCGTCGGCGGGCTTGCCGTGACCGCCCCGCCCCTGGTATTGCAGGCGTTCAGACAACCGGCGACGGTCATGTCGCTGGACTTGGCCCAATGGGATGTATTGGTGCGCCAGGCCCGTCGATCCAATCTGCTGGCCAGCCTTTATGCAGCCCTTGATGGTGACGGACTGATCGATGCAATACCGGCACAAGCCCGCGAACACCTTGCATGGTCGCATGCCGTCGCACAGCGTCATCGGCAAGCGGTGCGGCACGAGATCGTCTTGATCAGGCAAGCGCTGGAGAAATCCGGCGTGCCGATCATCCTGCTAAAAGGTGCGGCTTATGTGATGGCAAACCTGCCGTGTGCCGATGGCCGCCTGTTTTCCGACATCGACATTCTGGTGCCCAAGGCCCAACTGGATGCCGTTGAAGCGGCGCTGATGCTGCACGGATGGGCATCAACCCATCACGACACTTATGACCAGCGCTACTATCGAACATGGATGCATGAGCTGCCACCGATGCAGCACATCAGGCGCATGACGTCCATCGATGTCCATCATGCGATCGTGCCGGTGACGGCGCCGGTTCATCCCGATCCGGTCAAGCTGCTGGCAGCCGCGCGCAACTTTGATGACGAGCCGAATTTGCAGATTTTATCCGCACCCGACATGGTTTTGCATAGCGCGGTGCATTTATTTCACGATGGCGAATTGGATCATGGCTTGCGCGATCTGGTTGACTTGCACAGACTGTTGCAGCATTTTGGTAAAACAGCAGCATTCTGGCCTTTGCTGGTCGAGCGGGCGATCATGCTTGAACTGACGCGCCCGCTTTTCTACGCCCTACGCTATGCGACGATCATGCTGCATACCGACGTGCCGCCGGAGATCATCGACGCGGCAAGAATTGGCCGTCCCAACAGATTTATCTTGGCGTTGATGGACAGGCTGCTGTTGCGGGCACTATTACCCGACCACTCCAGCTGTGCCGACTGGTTAAGCGCCACAGCGCGCCGTATGCTGTATGTACGCGCAAATTGGTTGCGCATGCCACCCTTACTGCTTATCCGGCATCTTTTCCATAAAGCTTTTTTTTCGTCAAAACCCATCTAAGTGCAGGATACGCAGAATCAAAGTGAATCAAATTAAACTGCAGAGAGAAAACTTGCGACAGCGAGCGCCCTATTCGATTGTTTGGTTTCAGAAGTGCCACGTCAAAGAGTCAGACAAATAATTTATGGCAATTTTTTTAGTCAGATTACTCGCCACGCTATCGCTGATTTTGCTATCGATTGGCAATGCGCTGGCAGCCAGTGAATTGATCAATTCTACCAGTACCCATCATGAGGCGGCTACAGCAGAACAACTGACATTACTTGCCGCCAGATATGAACACGCTGAAGGCGTAGAACTGGATTACAGCAAAGCAGTCAGCTTGTATTGCTCGGCATCGAGAATGGGTTATGCAAATGCCCAATATGCGTTGGGATGGATGTATGCGCATGGCCGGGGAATTGACAGAAACGATCGCGTTGCCGCACATTTTTTCAACTTGGCCGCAACCCAGGGACATGAACAGGCGAGCGCCATGTTACGTTATGTTGCGTTAGATAAGACATTGGCACAACCAGCATGCTTGCAACCGGCAGTTGTGCCCGCTGTTGAATCGACCTTAATGGAGGTTGTTTACCCCAAAGGGCAGATTGCCGATTTAGTGCATCAACTTGCCCCCCTCTATGGCGTGGATCCCAAATTGGCGTTGGCAATTATTTCGGTGGAATCATCCTTTAATCCGCGCGCCATCTCGCCTAAAAATGCCCAAGGCTTGATGCAATTAACACCCGACACCGCGCGCCGCTTCCATGTTAAGAATTCTTTTGATCCGGAACAAAATATCAAGGGCGGCCTAAGTTACTTACAATGGTTGTTGGTTTTTTTCAAAGGTAATGTTCCGCTGGTGGCCGCTGCTTATAATGCCGGCGAACGTGCCGTTGAAAATCACCGCGGCATCCCACCTTATATGGAAACCCTAAATTACGTGCGCAAAATCACCTCGCTTTATAGAAAAGCACATCATCCTTTTAAAGGTGGCGAATCTACGAAAACTCATGAACCATCGAAAATTGATGAGTCATCGGCGACTCCCATTACGCCAATAAAGTAGATCGTGTTTACAACGGCGCGCAGTACAGCAAGCAACCTGCTGTAAATCCGTATTATCTAGACCACCCAAAGCCCGCTCGCGTTGTTGGTTGCCCCGTCACCTAATGATTCGATCATTTAGCTTATATCGACACGCCAAATAGATTCCCATGGGGAAAGACTGCCACACGCGCCTTGGTCAGCTTGTGCTCACGTCGGTTTTTTTTACACATTGCAATTATAAACTTCTTAAGTCATTGATTTTATTGGCTGGCACACTATCTGCTTTATGTTTGCCGAAATATAACTTTTGAATACCTGCCTCACTTTGGGAATGATTAATATGAAAACTATCCACTCGTTGCTTGCGTGCGTTGTGTTTGCCGCTTCGGCAACCGCGTTCGCAACACCCGTCACATTGAATGGCGAAGCACCGGATCTGCAAGCGGTCATTAACAAGCTTTACACCGATGCAGGCACATCCACTTTGGCCGCACCCGATGTCAACCTGAATCAAGTCAATGAAGGCGGGCAATTCCTGGTCGAGGCATCCGGTGGCGCAGTTTCCACCATGATCATCGAAGTCGCTGGCAATGCCGGTTCAAATACATTCGGCATTTACGACACAAGCAATCCAGCGGTTTATCTTGAGTTGTTCTCCGGCCCGCAGGTCGCCGGTGTTCAAGCGTTTTTGAGCGTCACCGATACTTTCCTGTTCACGAAAGTGACCATGTTCAACGGCGCCTTCCTCAGCTACGAATCCAAACAATTTCAGAATAACTTGTTTGGATACTATCTGGGTAGTGCAAATGGCCCGGCCTTTTATTCAGAAGCTAGCTTGAACGGTGGCAATGACCACATGGTTGCATTCCAAGGCGACGGCGACTTGATCAAGCTGCCAGGTAAAAATGCAGGAATTTGGGGCGCCTCCAGCTTTATCCTGGGATGGGAAGATCGCACATTGGCTTTGGACAGTGACTACCAGGACATGGTGGTGTACGTTGAGTCGATCACAGTTCCTGAGCCAGGTTCTATCGCGCTGTTGGCACTCGGATTGGCTGGCTTGGCTGGAATTGCACGCCGTAAGCAGCGCGCTTAAATTTTTGTAATGTAAGATTAATCTGGAAAGGTGGCGTCAGCCACCTGCACAATTAAACCCCGCCTTCCTTGGAAGGCGGGGTTTTTTACTTCAAGTTAAGCATGTGCTTAGAACACTCCGCATACCACCGCATAGATCAGATAGTTTATCTGTCGCAACATGGCATTGTGGACAATAGAATCATGTCGCAATGCTTCCGAGCATGGAAGTGGTCATGAATTTCCACTTCGCATCTTTAATGGAGATAATTTATTTCCATTAGGAAATGTGTGGCGCTAACCGCAAAATAATGACGTAGTACTACCGTGTTTATGGGAAAGATTCTTTAAATATAGTAATCTTTTTAATCTTGGGGAAATTTCACCATTTGATTTGACTACACAGGCTTTGTTAGAGGAATAGATGCTACGGATATCCAATCATCACATATCCAAAATAATCTCCGTATTGTTTCTCGTGGAAGTATTTATTTTGATTGTCTCGGTGTATGTCGGCACCAGCATTCGCTTTCTCGACAGAAATTATGCATTTTCGACGAATTTTGACCAATTCTTGCTTTCCGCTTGCGCTTTTACGTTGACGATGATTTTCAGCATGAGTGCGCTGGGAATGTATCAACTCAATTATCGCGAGGGGTTCCGCAATACACTGTTGCGATTAATGCCGGCGTTCGCACTCGGCTTCGCTATTCTCACTCTGGTTTTCTATTTACTTCCGGAACTGTATTTTGGGCGCGGGATTTTAAGTTTAGTCATCTTGATCTCCGCCTCGGGTATCCTGTTGGCACGCGTATTGATTTTTAAGTCTTCAGAATTCGGCTTGCTGGAATCCCGCATTATTTTCCTGGGCAGCGGCGCGTTGGCAAAAGAGTGCGGCGAGCTTGCCCGCCATAACATTGCCTATCATAAATATCATATCGTCGGTTTTATCCCGACCACTGAAGAAGAGCCTTGTGTTCCGGCTTCCGCTTTGTTGCCGGCGGAAGATTCTCTGGTTGCCATGGTCAATAAATATAACGCTGGTGAAATTGTTGTATCAGTCCAAAATAAGCGGGGCGGAAATTTGCCAATCAAGGAATTGCTTGACTGCAAATTAAGCGGCGTAAAGGTCACCGACGCTGCCGCATTTTTTGAACGCGAAGCATGTCAGATCAGGGTCGATTCACTGCAGCCCAGTTGGCTGGTATTCGGTAACGGTTTCGATCAAAGCTTTTTGCGTGCATTTTGCAAGCGAACCTTTGATCTGGTTGTAAGTTTGATTATCTTTACCGTATCGATTCCAGCCATGCTGATGACTGCATTGTGCATCTACCTGGAAGATCGGGGACCGATTCTGTATCGGCAAGAGCGAGTGGGCATGGATGGGAAGCCCTATATGGTTTTAAAATTCCGTAGCATGCGCAACGATGCCGAGAAGGCGGGCAGCCCGCAATGGGCAAAATCCAATGACCCGCGTACGACGAAAGTCGGCAATATCATCCGTAAGCTGCGCGTTGATGAATTGCCGCAGATCCTGAATGTATTAAAAGGCGAAATGAGTTTTGTCGGGCCGCGGCCCGAACGTCCTTTTTTTGTTCAGCAGCTTACTGATCAGATTCCTTTTTATAATGTCCGGCACAGTATTAAGCCCGGCATCACCGGCATGGCACAAGTTCGCTACCAGTACGGCGCTTCGGTTGAGGATGCGATCCAGAAGCTACAATACGATTTGTACTACGTAAAGAACAATAGTTTGTTTCTCGACTTTCTCATTCTGATCGATACGCTTCAGGTTGTACTGCTCGGCAAAGGTGCCAGATAATGAGATTGCGATAAATGACCGCCAGTATCGCGACGCTGAGCTATGCGATCGCCGCCCTCGGATTTCTTTTTTTAACCGTTCTGTTATTGACCAGCTGGCGCGGCCGCCTGCATGGCATGACTGTGGCGGTCGCCAGCCTGCTGACTGGACTGTGGGCGGGAGCACTTGCCTATCAGGCCGCCTCGGAAAATCCTTTTTCCATGCTGTCCCATACCTTGGAATTTCTACGCAATATAGGGTGGTGCGCATTCCTGTTGTTGCTGATTGAACCGAGCCGCACCACCAGGGTCACTGCTATTTTCAAGCAAAGATGGTTGATCATCATGCCAATCCTGGTGCTGACGATCTTGCTGTTTGCCGCATTGCT
>JAKFBY010000095.1:0-345984 GCA_036677325.1 Paucimonas sp. | reverse complement strand
GACTTAAAATCCGCCGCTTCGTTCATAGCGGGCGTACCGGTTCGATTCCGGTCTCAGGCACCAGAACACTGTTTCATACAGTCTCATAAGTCTCTCCAAACCCGCATGGTTACTGGCTCTGCGGGTTTTTTGTTGTCTTAAGCTGTTTCAGGCATTGCCATGAAATATCCTTAAGGAGAGGGCCTGATCGTTACTGAACCTGAAATACCTTGGCTTATGCTTTGATCGAAGTAGAGGCTGCAAGCTTGCTCTAATGACGGGCACAAGCTTTCTCACGAATGATAACGACTGCAGTCATGCATGGACATTTTCGGCGAACCGCTGTATTTTCAATTGAAACAAGTTAGACAAGCAGCGAAACACTTGAATCGCCGAGTCTAAAATGCACGGCATAGTTTTTTCCCGAAAAAAATGATGTGACCCCAGGCCGGAAGCTGGCAAGACCGAAACGGGTTAAGAAGTGGCGCCGATAGTGGTGGCAAACTGTGGCAAAATCAGCATGATTGAACAGGAAGATTAACTATTAAAAATAGCAGCAATTTCCTGTAGCAAGTCGGGCAAACCATGGCACTCAACTGTGGCGCCAGTGCACATTTTAAGTCGTTATTGTTGCAGATTCCTGCGGCCGGGTGAGCCGATCGTGATTGGCAATGGAGATTGCTCATGGATAGCGCTGTGAAATGGATCGAAGCCATCTTTGAGGCTATCCCTCTGTCGCTCCTCGAGGTATGGGGAGGATTCGGTTATTTGCTCGGCCTCTTCCTGATGGTGTGCGCATTCTCCGGTATTACATTCAGGCCCGCCGGACAATGGGGATTGGGTCTTGAGCGACAAACTTGGGATGCTAAAGCACTCGGCAGCCTGGCGTTGACTTTTGTCCTGATCCTGGCGACCGGTTACCTGGGTTCTTTCATTATTCTTGTGCCAGGCGCGCAGACGTTTGAATCGCTGAAAGATCTGACGGTATTTCTCTGCATTGTCCTGTTCGGTTATCCTGCCCTGATCATCGTTCCTTTCGCTTATGGGCTGTCGGACTTGATCGAAGGCGTCCCCCCCGCTTTTTTAGCGGATTGGCTGGTCGGCTACTTCATTAACCCCGCATGCTTTTGGGTCGCCTATCAATTGATCGGCAAGAATCCCGATTTCCGCCAAATCCCGACATGGGGATGGTATCTCGTTTTTGTTCTAATCTTCATGGCCATTGAGCCGCAGCTGTGGGGCTATATTTGCTCGGGCAAATTCACGCCGGAAATTTCATACCGCATTATCACGCCGGCACTGTTTTTCACAACAACCATCACTTGGATCCTGGCCCCCTTTGGCATGCTGTTCGCTTTGCCCTTAGCCAGAAAAGCCGGTTTGTACTGGGCAGAAATTCCAGGGCACGTGAGAGAGCGTGTTATTGGTGCCAAGGAATGGGCCTGGCAAGCCGGTACCGGCGACGGGCGTGTGGATGATAGCGGGACGCAGCATGGCTTGCCGATCCGTATGTTTCTGGTTACCCCGTTTATCGTCCTGGTACTTGTCATGGTTGTTGCTACGGCCTATCTTACCTTACGTAGCGCCGAACAATCCGCCACTAAGCTCGTGACGCGGATTCATCAGGAAAGCTCGGAAAATATCAACCTGTATCTGGATGACTACCTGGAAAAATCCCAGCATGCCAATGAATCCAGACGCATTGGCGAGATCAGCAATTTGCTTAGGAGCTTGCCGATCGCGGCACATGGGCGTGCCTTCATTATGGACCGTTCTGGCCGGCAGATTGCATCCTCCAGCAACCCTGTACAGAGTGCAGCCTTTGTGGGCGGCAATGATCCGGTTGTGCAAACTGCAGTCGATATGCTTCATCAAACCAGTGGCAGTTTGCAGGATCTGAAAACCGCGGTGCAGTTCCAGTTCGATGTTGTCACGGCCAAACCGCTGTCGAGGGAAACCTGGATGTCGCATGCAACGCCGTACCAGGACCGTAGCGGCGAGAAAGACTGGGTGTTGATGACGGCAATGCCGGCAGCGTATTACCTGGAAGGCGTACACGCCGGCAATAGCCGTTCGGCGATGGTGTTTGCCGTGGCGCTTACCATGGCGCTGGTGGTGGCAGCGTATCTTGCCACGATCGTGGCGGCACCGATTTGCCGAATTTCGCACGCCACCAAGGAACTGATGAAAGGCGATCTTTCGCAACGGGTCCCAGACAGCCGGCTGGAAGAACTGGGTACGCTTTCGCGCTCGTTCAACGACATGGCAGCGCAACTCCAGAAATCCTTCAATGACTTGCTAATTGAAGTGGATATGCGAAAAATACGTGAACGCGAACTGGAAAAAAGCCAGGACCAGGTCAGGTTCAGCGAAAATCGACTGCAGCTGGCAACCAGGGCTGCACATCTTGGCGTATGGGACTGGGACGTGGTAAACAATGAGCTTCTTTGGGATGAAGCTATGTATCGGCAGTACGGCATCAGCAATCATGAATTCGGTGGTGCCTACGAAGCATGGTCCCAATGCGTGCTCCGTGAAGATTTTCAACGAGTCAATGCCGATGTGGAGGCGGCGCTCCGCGGGGAGCGGGAGTTTGTGTCGGAGTTCAGGATCCGCTGGCCGGACGGCTCGATCCATCACACCCGGGGCATCGCCCAAACGATCAGGGATAGCGACGGCCGTGCGCTGCGCATGGTCGGCATCAACTTCGACATTACCGAGCAAAAGAGGACTGCCGCCGAACTCTTGAAGCTCAATGCCGAACTGGAGAAGCGAGTAGTCGAGCGCACCGCACAGCTGGAAGCTGCAAACAAGGAGCTGGAAGCTTTTTCGTATTCGGTATCGCACGATCTGAAGGCGCCGCTACGCGGCATTGACGGCTACAGCCAGCTTCTCGAAGAAACTGCTGGCGACCGGCTAGATGAAGAAAGTCGGCTGTTTCTGCACAATATCCGTCAGGGTGCAGCACAAATGCATGCATTGATTTCCGATTTGCTGGCCTACGCACGCATGGAGCGGCGCACACTCGACGATCATGTGTTAAACCTGCCCGAATGCATGGCGGCGGTCATGCAGGGTTACGCGCGTGAGATTACTGAAAGAAACATCGTGGTGCGCGACATGGTTCCCGTGCTTTCGGTTTGCGCGGACCGTGACGGCTTGTCGATCGTGCTGCGCAACCTGATGGACAATGCAATCAAGTTCAGCCGTGATGCACGGCCGCCGACCATTGAAATCGGTGCGCGCGAGTCCGACGGGAAGGTGGTGGTGTGGGTACGTGACAACGGCATCGGCTTCGACATGAAATTTCACGACCGCATTTTCGATATTTTCAGCCGCCTGCAGCGTGCCGAGGACTACTCGGGAACGGGAGTCGGATTGGCATTGGTACGCAAGGCCATGCATCGCATGGGTGGCCGGGTCTGGGCAGAAAGCGCCCCCGGACAAGGTGCGAGTTTTTTCCTGGAGCTGAAACATGGCTAATTTCGACGCGTCCACCCGGTCGGTTCTGCTGGTGGAGGATAATCCGGTGGATGTCGACCTGATGAGACGGGCATTTTCCCGTCGCAAAATGAACAACCCGATCGAGGTGGCAAGGGATGGCGAGGAAGCGCTGGCGTGCATTGCACGTTGGGAGCGCGGCGAGCCGATACCGTTGCTGATTCTGCTTGACCTCAAGTTGCCGCGTGTCAGCGGGCTCGAGGTTCTGGCACAGTGGAAAGCGCACGCCGTCAGCCGCGCAATTCCGGTAGTTGTCCTTAGTTCGTCGTCCGAAGACAGCGATATCCAGGCGGCGTATGACCTCGGCGCCAATTCCTATATTGTCAAGCCGATCGACTTCGCCAGGTTTCTGGAAGTGGCGGCGCAAATTGAAGTGTACTGGTGTGCATTGAATGAGCCGCCGCAATGAATGAGGACATGCGCATGACTAAGGACTTGCCGAGCAGGGTTTTGTACCTGGAAGACAATCCGGTGGATGCGGACCTGGTGCGCCGGGCACTTGCCAGGCAGGCGCCGCAGCTGGAGCTGGATATCGTCTGCACCCTGACCGAAGCAATGCAGCGCATGGCACCGGCTGCGCCTGGCTATGATCTGATTCTGTCGGACTTGCGCCTGCCCGATGGCACCGGCATGGATTTGCTGGCGCATGTACGGGACCGCCGTTTGCCGGTGGCAGTGGTGATTCTCACCGGCTCCGGCGATCAGGCCTCAGCCATCGCCGCACTGAAGGCGGGGGCCGATGATTATGTCGTCAAGCGTGACGATTATTGCAATCGTCTGATTCACACGCTGGTGGTCGCACTGGCGCGTTTTCGTTCCGATTTGCGCAGCAAGCCGCGCCTGCTGCGGGTGCTGTATGCCGAACATAATGCGTTCGACATCGATCTGACCAAACGCCATTTTTCCCTGCATGCCCCCCAGATCCGCATGACGATTGTCGGTGGCGGCGTGGAAGTGCTAAACCAGTTGCCGCTAGCCGCAGAGGCTTTCCTGCCTTATGACGTTGTTCTGCTGGATTACCATCTGCCGGGGATCAATGCGCTTGAAATCGCCAAAATCCTGCATGATGAGCGCGGCCTGGATGTGCCGGTGGTGATGGTAAGCGGGCAGGGCAGCGAGGACGTGGTGGCGGAAGCGCTGCGACTGGGGGTGACTGACTACCTGGTCAAGCATGCCGGCTATCTCACCGAACTGCCTGCGATTCTGGAGCATGCGCATCGCCAGGCGCAATTGGTGCGGGAGCAGACCAAGCTGCGCACGACAGCGGAACGCCTGAGCCAGCTGCTGGAAGCAAACCCGACCATCCTCTATGCACTGCATGTTGACCAACTTAAAACGAAGCCGCACTGGATCAGCGAAAATATCACACGCGTGTATGGCTATTCGGTTGCAGAATGCCTGCAGCCGGGCTGGTGGCTGTCGGGCGTGCATGCCGACGATTGCGAGCGGGTACAGGCAGAGCGTCAACGCCTCTTTACTGAGCTCAGCCTGACCCAGGAGTATCGATTTCATGACAAGGCGGGTTCGGTCCATTGGGTACGCGATGACATGCGGTTGCTGATCGATGCCGCGGGCAAGCCGAGTGAAGTGGTGGGCAGCTGGAGCGACATTACCGTCAGTCACCAGGCCGATGAACGGCACCAGCTGCATGCGGCAGCCCTCAACAGCACCCGTGATGCGGTCATGATTACCAATCTCGATGCCGGGATCCTTTACGTGAACCCGGCGTTTACCGAGATCACCGGTTACTCAGAAGCCGAGGTCAGCGGCCGCAATCCCAATCTGCTGCAATCCGGGCGCCAGGCGCCGGCCTTTTATCGGGCCATGTGGCACAGGCTGCGCAAGCACGGATACTGGCAAGGCGAGCTGTGGAACCGGCGCAAGGATGGTGATATTTATCCTCAATGGATGACCATCAGTACCGTGCGCAATTCGATGAAGCTGGCTACGCATTATGTGGCCGTCATGACCGATCTGACGGTCGTCAGGCGCAGCGAGGAACGGCTTGAGCACCTCGCGCATTATGATCCGCTGACCAAGCTGCCCAACCGGGTATTGCTGCAGTCGCTGTTGCAGCATGCACTGGAAAAAGCGCAGCGGCGTGGCAGCCAGGTAGGCGTACTGTTCCTCAACCTGGATAAGTTCAAGACGATCAATGACAGCCTTGGCCATGGCGCAGGGGACCAGTTGCTGCTGGGGGTGACGGCCAGGCTGAACGAACGTCTGGCTGGACGGCATCTGCTTGGGCGCCTGAGTGCGGACGAATTTGCGGTGGTGCTGGAATCGCTGCAGGATCCAGGCGATGCCGAAGCGATGGCCCTCGATCTGAGGATTGCATTGGAAATACCTTTCATGCTGGAAGGCAACCACGAAGTCTATACACGCACCAGCGTCGGCATGAGCATCTTTCCTCAGGATGGCGCCACTGCCCATGATCTGCTGCACCATGCGGATACTGCTGTCCACAGGGCCAAGGAGGGCGGGGGTAACCAGATTGCATTCTATACCACTGAACTGAGCGCACGGGCGCTAGCGCAACTGCAGATGGAAGCAGGGTTGCACCTGGCGCTGAAGGGGCGGCAATTCATTCTGCATTTTCAGCCAAAGGTAGATCTTGCCAGCGGGTGCATTTCCGGTGCGGAAGCGCTGCTGCGATGGCAGCGTCCGGAACATGGGATGGTCTATCCGGCAGAATTCATTCCGCTGGCTGAAAAAAGCGGGCAGATCGTCGCCATCGGCGCCTGGGTCATCGATGAAGCCTGTCGCCAGATCCGTGCATGGAATGATGCAGGTCTTGGGGAGGTTAACGTGGCTGTCAACGTGTCGGCGCGACAGTTTCGCAGCGATGAACTGGAAACGGTGGTCGCCGATGCGCTTTCGCGCCATGCAGTCGGTGCACACCAGCTGACGCTGGAACTTACCGAGAGCATGCTGATGGACGCACCGGATGAGGCGATCGCGCGGTTAGGCAGGCTGAAAGCCAGCGGCGTGCAACTGGCGCTGGATGATTTCGGCACCGGCTTTTCCAGCCTTGCCTATCTCAGCCGCTTGCCGATGGACCAACTCAAGATTGATCGTTCGTTCGTGATCAACATCGTGACCGACCGCAATGCGGCCAACATTGCAACGTCTGTCATTGATCTGGCACATCACATGCAGTTGAAGGTGGTTGCCGAGGGCGTGGAAACCGAAGCGCAACTGAATTACTTAAGCCACAACCATTGCGATGAAATTCAAGGCTATTATTTCAGCAAACCAGTGCCGGCAGATGAATTCGCCAAACTTTTGCGTGACGGTAAATCACTGCCAATCGCCGGCTGGTAGCGATATTGCATGGCTCCCATGGCGAAGGCCGTTGCGTTCTCGGAAACTTCCAATCCCTCGTCCAGGTTATTGAAGGTGATCATTTAGTTGTAGCTGCATATCAAGACAGATCGCTAAGCCAATAACACACCAGTCGAGCCAGGCATTCCAGATGAAGGTTGAGCTAACAGATCTGTAACTGTCGAAAAAATTTACACAAGCAAATTTTGCTACGTTATTTTACCCATAAAATCAACGATGTAGCGATTAGGCATGAATAATGCTTAACATTGCTTAGATTAAATTTTTCTTCAGGGGTACCTATATGAATCGACTGTTAGCCTCCATTGCGGCTGTTGTGATTGCGCTAGTTTCTTTCAATGCCAGTGCTGCTGTCATTGGGATGGGAAATAATTATTGGTATACCAATACTCTAGAAAACAACCTGATTGGTGAAGGCCATTCGGTGACGGTTTATGATTCTTATACGAGTGGTACGCTGGCTGGATTGGATGTCTATATTCAGGAAGGCAATTCCTACTTTGATGCCAACCTGTTGGACCAGTTTGTATTTAATGGCGGTACGCTGATTCAGCTGCCATGGTCTTTCACTCATTATGGCTTTACTGCGCCGACCACGATCATGGGCGACAGAACCAATATTTCATATGGTCAAGTCAATCCTGCTATTACAACGCTCGACCCAGCAAGCTGGCTGTTGAGCGGCGTAACATTGCCGAACGCCGGCGCGTTTACGATTGGTCGGGAAGTGGGTAATGTTTTTGCTGCCGGTGCAACCCAAGTGCTGAATTGGGCCGATGGTACCGCCATGCTTGGCTATCGGCAGTATGGGCAAGGTATGGTGGTTGGTTTGAATCTGCACATGATCACATCGGATTCCAATCCCCTGAATGCAGATTGGTCTAACCAGATCATTTACAATGCTATCGGCGGCAATGTCAATGACGTTCCAGAGCCAGGCATGCTCGCACTTCTCGGACTCGGCTTGGCAGGGCTGGTTTTATCCCGCCGCCGCGCAAAGGCATAAAGACCGAATCATCATCAGCAAATAACAAACGGGGCGAAAGCCCCGTTTGTTATTTTGAGGGCAAATGCATGTTCATCAAGTTGAATTGCCTAAATATTCAACGTTTATTACGTATCGGAATATCCATCTGTTCCGGCTTGATTTCGCGCACCAGTTCAGGCACGGCCCAGGAAAATGCTGGGTCGTTCTTGATCTTGAAGTGGAACATCGATTGCATCGCCTGATGGTCTTCCTGGCGGAAGGTCATTTTGCCTTTTGGTGTTTCGAAGCTCATGCCTTCCATGGCTGCAATCAGCTTGTCGGTATTGGTATCGCCACCGGTCTTCTTGAAGGCTTCGACCAGTGCAATACCGGCTGCCATGCCACCGGCGGTAAAGAAGTCAGGCGGCGACTTGAAACGCTTGTAGTGCTCGGTGTTCAACCAGTTGTTGACCGGATTCTTTGGAATACCGTAATAGTAATACAGCGCGCCTTCCATGCCGGGCAGCATCTTGAAAGCTGCCATCTGTGGGAGGATATTGCCGCCGGTAGAGATTTCAATGCCATAACGACGTTTCAAATCCTGCGCGGCGATCTTGCCGAATGGGTCACCTGCACCTGCCCAGACGATAAACAGTATCTTGCGTCCCGGTTTGTCTTTTAGCGCATCGACAATGCGCTGCGTGCCAGCGGTGAAGTCGGTAGTCGATGCTGGTAAAAATTCTTCATGCACTAGTTTCGAGTTCTTCAGCGCGCCCCTGAACGCTTTAACAAAATCGCGGCCAAATGCATTATCCGGCCCCAGGGTCACTACAGTGGTATCGGGTTTATCCACCGCTACTGCGTTGGCAACCGCGTCTTGCGACGAATTGCGGCCGGTGCGGAAAATATATTTGTTCCATCGCTCGCCGGTAATCGCATCAGCCACGGCCGGTTCGACCAAAAGAATTTTTTTGAATTCCTCGGCGACTGGCAGCATTGCCATGGCGACACCCGAAGAAGTTGGGCCGATGGCGATATCCGCCTTGTCGTCCTGGTACGCAGACATCAGCTGCGCCTTGCCCATGTCCGGTTTGCCCTGATTGTCTTTTTCGATCAGCACCAGCTTGTTGCCACCGACTTCCATGGTGCCCTTGGTGGCGTATTCGAGTCCCATTTGCAGTCCGGTATGGGTTTGCCTTGCATAAGCCTCGAGCAAGCCTGTCTTGTCATAGACATGGGCGATCTTAATATCCTTTGCATGCACGGGCAGGGTGCAAAGCAGGATTCCCAGTGCAGAAATTAACTGATGTCTCATCATCTTGTTTCCTCTTATGGTTTGGTTTGTATGTCGATGCCCATACGTCACGTCTTATTCGTGCGATTCGGCTGGCATTGCCTGACTTGGGGTGCCAGTCAAACCAATCGCCATTCGCTTGGGCAGGCTGGATATTGAAGATGGAAGATTAGGCGAAAATTAAAAACCGCAACGAAGTACAACACAGCCGGAAAAACAGCAGCATCGCATTGCTTAAGCGCAATTGATGTGGGTGTCTGCTTGCTGGATTGGATTCGGCAAAATGGTCAATGCGGGGAGAGCTGTATGCCCGACCGGAATGGGAAAGGCCAGCTTGACCGTCAGTCCGCCGGTATCGGCATTGGCAAGTTCGACCGTTGCCTGATGCCGTTCTGCGATTGCCTTGACAATCGCCAGCCCCAGACCACTGCCGGTCGGGCTAGTGCCTGGCATCCGGAAGAAACGATCGAATACGCGCGCGTGATCTGCCTGCGGAATGCCATTGCCGGTGTCGACAATGGTCACGACAACTGAGGTCTCAACTTTGCTAACGCCGATGCGCACCCAGCCATGTTCCGGTGTATAGCGCACTGCGTTGTCGAGCAGGTTGCGAAACAGGATCAGTAGATCGTCGGCATCGCCAGCAATCTCGACATCGGCCAATTCGCCATACTTTAATGAGATATTCTTTGATGCCGCCAGCGAGGCGACATCATTTGCTGCCGATTCGATGCAGGCCAGCAGCGAGACGTCAGTAGGGATGAATTGCCGCGACTGCGGATCCTGACGTGATAGCGCGAGCAGTTGTTCCACCAGTCTGGATGCGCGATCGACGCCACCTTCCAGACGAGTAATTGCATGACTGCGTTCGCCGTCATCTCTGGCTCGAGCCAGTGTATGGAGCTGTAACTTCAATGCCGTCAGCGGCGAACGCAATTCATGTGTGGCATCCGCCAGAAAACGTTGTTGCAAATTTAAGGTTTGTGCCAGGCGCACGATCATGGAATTCAATTCATTGACCAGCAGCGAAACTTCACGCGGAACGCCGATCGTCGAGACCGGCGCCAGCGAGTTGGCGGTGCGCCTGGCAAGATCGCCGGCAATCCGGTTTAGTGGCGAGAGCGCAGAAGAGATTACCAACCAGGCAGCGAGAAATAACAGGATTGAAACCGGCACCACCGGCCACACCGCATGCAGTGCCAGCGAGGCGGCGCGATTCCTGCGGATTTCCATTTTTTGGGCAATCTGGACCGTGCGGGTTTGCGATTGAACCACATACAGACGCCAGTCACCGTTTTCGAGCGTGACCGTGGAATAGCCCAGGTCGCCGATTTCCGGCAATACCGTATAGGGACGCGGTTGATAGACGCGCATGCCATCGCTGGACAAGAACTGAATCACGAAATCAAATGTATCGGCTTTGTCGTCGGGCAGGGCATACCAGTCGATGCCTTCGTCGTAGCGATTATCTTTCAGCGATAGCGCCATCTGTTGCATATGGTAATCGGACAATTTGTTCGCTTCCTGCATGGCGGCCCGAAATGACGTCGCAAACAGGATCGCCGCTGCAGTCAGAATCGCTAGCCCGAGCAGGATCAAAAGGCGAATGCGTAACGACTGCATCATGATTTTTCAACCAGATAACCGACGCCGCGAATATTAGTGATGAACAGCGCTCCGAGTTTTTTGCGCAGTCCATGAATGTAGACTTCCACAGCATTGCTTTCGCTGTCGCCACATAAGCCGAACAGGCGGCTTGCCAGCTGGTCGCGCGACAATATCGCGCCCGGGCGGGAGATCAGCGCATCCAGAAGGATCCATTCGCGTGATGACAGCAGCACCTGGCGTTCAGCGACCAGCACTTGCCGGGTGATCGGATTGATGAAGACATCGCCTTTGCGGTACACCGATTCCATTTGACCGCGGGTTCGCCGGTGTATCGCATGCAGACGCGCGATCAGCTCATGCATATCGAACGGTTTAACAAGATAGTCGTCGGCACCGTTATTCAAGCCGAGAACGCGCTGACTGACATTGTCGCGTGCGGTAACCACCAGTACCGGCATGCTGCTGCCACTAGCGCGCAAACTGCGCAAAACCTCCATGCCATCTTTTTCTGGCAAACCCAGATCCAGCAACATGGCGTCATAGATATATGAGGCTAGGTAAGCTTCCGCCGCCTTGCCGTGCTTGGCCCAGTCCACCGCAATACTTTCATGCTCCAAAGCAATTTTGGTATTTTCGCCAATCATCACATCGTCTTCATCCAGAAGGACTTTCATCTGTCGCGATAGACTGAAAAATGTAGGTCATTCTATATCGGCAACTGTTTCAATTGCAAATTGACAATTCTTTTCCGCAGCTCATGTTGTTTATTTTGTTAAAAAATAGGGCAACTGGCTATGCCATAAACAAACAATGCGCTAAATCATGCTTTTAAACTTCAAGCAGGAAACTCAACCCTGCAGTGATGACTCTCATATAAAAATCATGGAGGCCACCGATGAAACAACGTCGCAAACAGCTGCAAGGAAATTTTTTCGGCCTGGAACCCACGCAGCTCTCCCGGCGTGATTTTCTCAGTGCGCAAATGGTGGAAATCGGGATTGTGATTCAGCAAGTTCAGGGCACCGAACAAGCTGCGCAATATCTGATGTCCAAAAGAGTGGATCTGGAAGTTGCCGTTCGTGTTCTCGCGCATCCGGCTAGACGTCGTACCTGGACCGAATTGGCGAATCCGGAGTCGACTGCCCAGCGAGCAAGGTGAATTTGAAAATTATCCGGAATGGTCACTTGGCCTGTGCAGACCTGCTTTCATTCTTGATAGGAACTAATCTTCAGGATGCCGACTCCGATGCTTAGGTATGGAGATAACGGCAATGACTGATCCCGGCGAGCAGCACAACAATCAAATCCCTGAACTAACCCATGTGGTGGCGGCGCGGCGCGATATTGTCAAATTATGCACAGTAGAAATCGCGATCAGCTTGAATTCACTATTGGGAACCCGTGTTGCGGCAGAATTTTTAAAGAAGCATCAAGTCGACCTGGATATGGCATTGCGCGTATTGCTACGCCCAGAGCAGCGCCGCTTTGGCAGCTAGTCAAAGCTCCCTGCGCGACGTCTTTGCTGAAATGAGATGGACACTTTTGTTCATCATGGTTGCAGAAGATTCCTTGTATAATAATTTGGAACGATCGTGCTATTTTTAAGTCGATCCCAATTTGACAAAATAAACAAGGAAGAGTGGGCTTCATGTCACAGCTGAAATGGTATTTCGAAGATTTCACCGCCGGACAGGTGATCGAGACAGGTTCGGTGACCGTAACCGAAGAAGAAATCATTACTTTTGCCAAGCAATTCGATCCGCAGTCTTTTCATATCGATCCCGAGGCAGCATCGCACTCGATTTATGGTGGTGTGATTGCCAGCGGATGGCATACCTGCTGTCTGATGATGCGTCTGGTGGTTGACAGCTTTTTGGGCGAATCGGCCTCGATGGGCTCGCCAGGCATGGATGAAGTGCGCTGGATCAAGCCGGTGCGCGGCGGCGATACACTGAGCGTTCGCTGCGTCACGTTAGAGGCACGACCATCCGCCAGCAAGCCGGATCGCGGGGTCGTTATTTCAAGCTGGGAAGCACGCAACCAGCATGGTGACTTGGTGACCTCGGCCAAAGTGATGGCGATGTTCCGATGCCGGCCACTTGCCTGAGCGTTATCTTCATTGAGAGTGTCAGCGCTTGGCGTATTGATTGGCACCAAACAGGATATCCCTTGCCTTGTCATCGGTGAGCGGCTTGCGCAGGTCAGTCAAAACCGCGACGCCTTGCTTGACGGCCGGGCGCTCGGCGATTTGATCGAACCAGCGCTTGGCATGCGGAAAATCTTTCCAGTCGATCCCCTGGTTTTCCCATGCACGCAGCCACGGAAAAGTCGCAATATCGGCGACCGTATAGTCATCCCCAGCCAGATAGGCCGACTTTGAAAGCCGGTTGTCGATTACCTGATACAGGCGCCTGGCTTCATTGGTATAGCGGTTGATTGCGTAGTCTATTTTTTCCGGCGCATAGATACGGAAATGGTGCGCCTGACCGAGCATCGGGCCAACTCCGCCCATCTGAAACATCAGCCATTGCAAGGTGGTGAATTTTTCGCGGTCGCTTTGTCCCAGAAATTTCCCAACCTTGCTGGCCAAATAAACCAGGATTGCGCCGGATTCGAACAGGGACATCGGTGCGCCGTCGGGGCCATGGTCATCGACAATCGCGGGGATTTTGTTATTCGGCGAGATGGCCAAGAATTCTGGCTTGAACTGGTCGCCGGCACCGATGTCGATATGATGGATGCGATAGGGCAGGCCGCATTCTTCCAGCATGATATGGACCTTGTGGCCATTGGGTGTGGCGGCGGAATACACATCGATCATTCTGTTCTCCGAAATGCTGCTAATGAAAGAAAATTGCCTGGCTGCGTAAACCCGGCGACGCAGCCAGATCAATGGCCGCTCATACGATTGTAGCCAATGCAAGTCTTTGGCGCGCGCGACCGGGTAATGGGAAAATCAATGCTTGTGCCAGCTCAAAGCCTGCGGTATTTCCGGTATTGACTCAACAGCGCTTCCATCGTGGTGCCGCGCGCATCGCGCTGCAAAGGCGAGGGCGGAGAATGATTGACGATGCGCACCACCCAGTCGGTGGGTTCGGGGCCGACATCAAGCGCATTGATGCAGCCGGCAGATTGCGCCAGGTTGCCAAGGAACAGCCGCTGGCCGGTCAGCGCATAAGAGAGGATGGCGCGATTGACGCCGCCATGCAGCACCAGCAATACGGTTTGCCAGGTGACGTCGGCACGCAAGCGGTCCAGGCCAGGGTAGACGCGATTCATCAATTCGCCAACGGTTTCGCCGCCCAAAAATTTCTTGTGTTCCGGTACGACACCTTCAAAGGCGCCCAGAAAGGCTTCCTGCACCTCGCTGTCCTGGATCAGCGACAGCCTGCCTCCTTTCAATTCCTGCCATTCCGGCCAGAGTTCGAGATCGATTTTCTGACCGGTTACAGCCAGCACCCGCCTGGCCGTCTCTATCGTGCGCGGCAAGCCGGAAGCGATGACCCGATCGAAGTGAATGCCGTCTTCGGCAAAGGCGCGTCCGGCACTATCGGCCTGCAGGCGACCATGCTCATTGAGCGGCACCTGTTCCGGCAGGTGCGGCTTGCCGCTGCCGTCGAAATAGGTCACGCTGCCGTGACGCATCAGGTAGACACGTCTTCTGGTTGCAGCATTCATTTGTATAAAGGCTTTCTGTTTTGTAAAAAGGCCTGGATGCCTTCCTGCGCATCGCGATGGTACAGGCTTGCGATAAAGGCCTGCTTTTCTGCTTCGCAATGCTGATCGAACGAGTCATCCGGTGCCCGGCCGATCAGCTGCTTGGCACGTTCGGCGGCGCGAGGCGACACCTCGGCCAATTGGTCGGCCCATGCCAGCGCAGTATCGAGCACCTGGCCATCGGCTGCCAGCTTGTTGATCAAACCAAGTGTATGCAATCTCACTGCTTCGATTGGCTTGCCTTCCAGCAGAATTTCCGCCACCAGTTGGCGCGGCAGGGATTGCAGCAATAACCAGGCAGCGCCGCCTTCCGGTGCCAGGCCAGTTTTCACCCACGGCATGGCGAAAGTTGCCGAGTTGCCGGCAACCAGTAAATCGCATGCAAGCGCCAGTGAAAAACCGGCACCAATGGCAGTACCTTCCACCGCTGCGATCACCGGCTTGGGACAACTGCGAATCGCCTCGATCCAGCTATGCAGGTTATCGATGAATGGCGCCTGTGTGGATTGCTCGGCACTGCGGTATTCCAGCCATTGATTGAGATTGCTGCCGGCGCAAAATTCGTTGCGGGAGCCGGTCAGCACGATCGCGCGTACTGAATCGTCGCGCTCGGCAGTCGACAAGACCTCAATGGCGGCAGCACACATGTCGGCGTGCAGGGTGTTATGTGCACCTGAGTGCGAAAGGGTCAGGATCAGGGTGGCATCGCGACGCGACGCTTGTAGTTCTGCAGACATGATGTGGTCGGTTAGTTGTTAGTTAAATATTAATTATTTCACATTGGGACTGCGGCTGGTAAAAAGCGCTCATTCAGCCATTCGCCCTCAAAATCCCGAAGATGTTGCAGACTTTTAAAGAATCACGTGAAATATTATTACATTTCGCTAAAGCAAGCCTTTTGTGACATAGAATAATCCGCTAATAAATCATGATACAAGAGGAGTGCCTATGCCAAGGCCGGAAAAAATCCGACTGGGTGAACTTCTGGTGCAGCAAAAGCTGATTTCCGAGGAGCAGCTGACTTTTTCATTGGGAGAGCAAAAGCGCACCGGTCGCAAGCTCGGTCGCGTCTTCATCGAAAACGGCTTTGTCACCGAAGAGCAGATTTCCGGCGCATTGGCCAAGCAGCTCAACATCCCATACATCAACCTCAAGTTCTTTAACGTTAATGCCGAGTTGATGCGTGCGCTGCCAGAAACGCAGGCACGGCGTTTTCGGGCAATGGTTCTGGAAGACAAGGGCGGTGCACTGGTGATCGGCATGGCGGACCCGACCGACCTGTTTGCCTACGACGAGATTTCCCGCATCGTCAAGCGCAATATCACGCTGGCAGTGGTCAATGAAAGCGAGTTGCTGGCAACCGTCGACCGCATTTACCGGCGCACCGGCGAGATCACCGATTTCGCCCGCGAACTGGAACAGGATCTTGGTGACGCGGTAGTCGACTTTGGCGGCCTGGGAGGCGCTGCCGGTCTGGAGGAGGCCCCGGTCGTCAAATTGCTGCAATCGATTTTCGATGATGCGACCCAGGTGCGAGCTTCTGATATCCATATCGAGCCGCAGGAAAAGCGGCTGATCATCCGTTTTCGGATCGATGGCGTGTTGCACCAGCAAACCGAAACCGATATCAAGATTGCCCCTTCATTGGCGCTGCGCCTGAAACTGATGTCGGACCTGGATATTTCCGAAAAGCGCTTGCCGCAAGATGGCCGTTTCGGGATCAAGGTCAAGCAGCAGCAGATTGATGTGCGTATCTCGACCATGCCCACGCAATACGGCGAATCGGTGGTGATGCGATTGCTGAACCAGGGGAGCCGGTCGTTGAAGCTCGATTCGATCGGCATGCCCCCGGCCATGGTGAAAAAATTCCGCTCGATTATCGAGCGCCCGAACGGACTGGTGCTGGTCACGGGCCCGACTGGTAGTGGCAAGACCACCACCTTGTATGGTGCCTTGTCGGAATTGAATACCACTGAAAGAAAACTGATCACGGTCGAAGACCCGGTCGAATACCGGCTGCCAGGTATCAACCAGGTCCAGGTCAATGACAAGATCGAGCTGACGTTTGCCCGCGTATTGCGGGCGGCATTGCGACAGGACCCGGACGTGGTGCTGGTGGGCGAGATGCGTGACCAGGAAACCGCCCAAATCGGCATGCGCGCCGCCCTGACCGGTCACCTGGTATTGTCGACATTGCATACCAACGATGCAGTCAGCACACCAGTGCGTCTGATGGACATGGGTGTGCCACGCTACATGGTGGCGACTTCACTGCAATGTGTGATGGCGCAGCGGTTGGTGCGGGTGATTTGCGAAAGCTGTGCCGAGCCTTATCAGTTGACTCCGACGGAGCAGGAATGGCTCAAGGCCGAGCTTGGCAACACGGTCGGCTCGCATCAGTTTGTGCATGGCCGTGGCTGCCCGCATTGCAACGGTACCGGTTATCGGGGACGCACTGGCGTCTATGAACTGCTGGAAATGACGGAAGCGGTGGCCGATGCCGCCAACCACAGTGATCCGGCACAATTCATGAAGGTGGCGGAAGCGCAGATGGCTGGCAATACCTTGCGCCGTCATGGTGTGGCGCTGGCAGTTGCCGGCAGGTCGACGGTAGCGGAAGCAATGCGTATCAGTAACCAGTTCGACGATTAATAAACACATAACAAACAGATTGTTTCATTACGTAAAAGGAAATATTCAGTGTTTGTATTGCAGAATTTTGCCACGCTGCCAACGACTGCTTTCGGATTAAGGACCTGAGGTGCCTTTTTTTGCCTATAAAGCGCGCAATGCGCGCGGTGAACTGATGCAGGGGGTGCTGGAAGGCACAGACAGCAGTGCTGTCGCCGACCAATTGCTCAATACCGGTATTACACCCGTTGAAATTGCCGTCACCAGCAAGCCGATCACCGATGGCGACGGCAACTGGTGGAAGAAATTACTGGAGCCGAAAATACGTTCTCTGGATGTGCAGCTTTTCAGCCGCCAGCTGTATACCTTGCTGAAGGCCGGCGTGCCGATCATGCGCGGCTTGGCTGGATTGCAAGAGTCGGCAATCAATAAATCGTTCGCCAGAGTGCTGCAGGATATTCGGGAGTCGCTCGATGCAGGCCGTGAATTGTCCGCTGCGATGCGGCGCCATTCCGATGTGTTTTCCCCTTTTTATATCAACATGGTGCGAGTAGGTGAAACGACGGGGCGGCTGGAGACCGTATTCCTGCGTCTGTTTGACCATCTGGAGTTCGAGCGCGACATGCGCTCGCGGGTAAAGTCCGCATTGCGTTATCCGATTTTCGTGATGATGACGATGATTATTGCAATCGGCGTCATCAACCTGTTTGTGATTCCTGCATTCGTCAAGGTATTTGACGGGTTCAAGGCAGAGCTGCCGCTCATGACCCGGATCTTGATGAATAGTTCGAAATTCACGATTGATTATTGGCCGCTGATCCTGGTCACCCTGATCGGGGCCGTCATGGCATTCAAGATGTATATCGGCACTGCGAAGGGTATGTACCAATGGGATAAGGTCAAGTTGCGACTCCCGATTGTCGGCAAGATCATGACCAAGGCGACACTGGCGCGTTTCGCGCGCAGTTTTTCACTCGCCAGCAAAAGCGGCGTGCCGATCGTGCAAGGCTTGAATGTGGTCGCGCAAACCGTCGATAATTCCTATATCGCCAGCCGCATCGACCAAATGCGCGATGGGGTTGAGCGGGGCGAGAGCATTCTGCGCACTGCTGTGACCACTGGCGTTTTCACGCCCATGGTGCTGCAGATGGTCGCAGTGGGGGAAGAAACTGGCGAACTGGATGACCTGATGGAAGAAATCGCGCAGATGTACGAACGCGAAGTGGATTACGAATTAAAGACCCTTGCGGCGCAAATTGAACCGATCATGATCGTTGGCCTTGGCGCGCTGGTATTGGTGCTGGCGCTGGGCATATTTTTGCCGATCTGGGATTTGGGCAAAGCGGCTTTTCACAAATAATGCCTCGCATTTTGTACCCGAATAGTTACTGGAAGCAATTATTGCGACACTCTCTATTCAGAATCAGGCCGAGACTTTTTTTCAGTCGGCATGGCGGCTTTTCGCGGCTGGAACTGATGATTGTGGCGATTTTCTTTGGCATCGTCGCAAGTATTCTGCTTGATCGCCTGTTTTACTATCAAGAAGCGGCCGAAAAAGCCGATATGGAATATACAGCCAGTGTGATCAAAAGCGCGGTCCGATTGAAGATGGCGACCCTGTTGATAGCAGGGCGGGCTCAGGAATATAGGTCGCTTGCGCAGCAAAACCCGATGGAATGGCTGGAGAAAAAGCCGGCAAGTTATCTGGGTAGCTTTAGTGGTGCAGATACGCCTCGACTAGGGCCAGGGCACTGGTATTTTGATAGCGATAACAAAGTATTGGTTTATTTGGTAAAGAATGGCAAGCATTTCCAGTCGGATGCCAGTGCTGTCAAAAGCGTGCAATGGAGAATGCTGCAAATCCCCGCCAATGGAGAAGGATTAATCGATGCTGATCCACAGCAGGTGATTGGGAGCGTGCAGTTTATTGTTGTTAAACCATATCGTTGGTTTTGAGTCATGTTGTGCACATGCGACGCACAAGAAACTTAGGGTTAACATGTTACAAAAAGAAACATGTATGAAGGGCGGCATAGTATATTATTTCTTATGAGGAAAATTTCCTTAAGCTAAGTCAATGACATCCATGACAAACATAAAACAAAAGAACAAGGTACAAGCGGGTTTTACCCTGATTGAATTGGTGATCGTAATCACCATTCTGGGCATTCTTGCAGCCGTGGCGATACCCCGGTTTGCTGCTTTACAGGCCGATGCCCGCTTGGCGAAGATGAACGGTGCGATGGGCTCGGTTAAATCGGCTGCTGCGATGGCGCATGCATTGTTGCTGGCGCGTGGCGTCGATGGCAATTTTACCGGCACACCAACGCCCGCGATTGTAGTTGAAGGCACTACGGTTGTTTATGTTAATGGTTATCCGGATGCGGCAACGATTTTGCCTTTAGCCGGCTTGGCAGCACCAGATTACGTTGTCACTGGTTTGACGGCACCTGCGATTGCGGCACCGGATTCGACCCACACCGGGGTCGGTACCAATCCAAATTGCACAATTGGTTATACGACGGCTGCAGCAAATAATCAACCGACGTATGTAATGAATGCAAGCTTGGCAAACTGTACCTAAATATTCAAAAGGTAGAACTAAACGACCAAGTAGTAGGTAGTAGAGTAGTGAGACAAATTACAATATTTTCTAGGAATCGGAGAAACAAAAATGCGTACCCATCATAAGTTACAGGCAAGCCAGGCAGGTTTTACCTTGATTGAATTAGTCATGGTGATTGTGATTCTTGGCGTGTTGGCGGCAACTGCTCTGCCGAAATTCATGGATTTGTCTGCTGACGCCAGAGTCGGTGTGATGCGTGGCGTGCAGTCCTCTATGCGCGGCGCCAATACCATGCTGTATGCTAAAGCAGCGGCGCAGAATCAGTTGGGCGCCACCGGCGTGATCACGGTGAATGGTGGTAATGTCAACGTGGTATTTGGCTATGCTGCTGATGCCACAGTCTTGGCTGCGCAATTGGACTTGGCACCGGCCGCTGATTTCAACACTACCGCCACTGCAATCCAGCATACTGGTGCAACAACACCTGCAACCTGTCAGATTGGCTATACCCCCGCTGCGTCAGCGACTGCCCCACCTCTGTATCCGGAAGCGCTCACTGCGTGCTGATATTGTGTTGCCTGAGGGCAGCTAACAGTGTTGTTTGATCACAAGGGGCGCCGAGGTGCCCCTTGTTGTTTATAAAGCGCAAAAGTCTTGGCAATGTTCGTCTGATTTTTATCAGCTCACAAGTCAAGACAACTGGCGCGACCATAGATCGTGCGTCGATTGGTGACGTGGGGTATGGATTCGTGATATCGGATTATGGACGCATTGCTAGCCAACGAACGAAGGTATCGCCAGCGGGGTTTTACTCTGGTGGAGTTGGTTACGACTCTCATTTTGATTGGCATCCTAGCGGCTGCGGTCGTGCCCCGTTTCTTTGGTGATCATGGATTTGAGGAGCGTGGATTCTATGATGAAACGATTGCGGCGCTACGTTATGCTCAGAAATCCGCCATCGCGCGACGCCGAACGGTTTGCGTGACGTTTACCCAAACAGAAATGCGGTTTAGGGTGGCCACAAATTTTGGCACGATCACGTGTGACGCGACCGATCTCAATTTGCCGGGTCCGGATGGCGCCGCAGCCTACACGATTGATGCCGCGGAAAATACCAAATACGGTAACCTCAATGTTGAATATGCAGCTATTACAGTAGGGGCGGTCGCCTTTCCAGGCCCCCCCACGGTTACGCTGAATTTTTTGCCTTCCGGTGCGTCCAGCGCAGCAGCAATGATCCAGATTGCCAATTTTGCCACGCCAATATTAGTCGAGGCGGAGACAGGTTATGTCCATTAACTCGGCAGCCGCTCATAGGCTGCAGGCTGGCATTTCACTGATCGAAGTTGTTATTTTCATCGTCATCCTCGGCATTGGCATCGCGGGTTTGACTAGTCTGATGGGATCGGTGGTCCGCGATAGCGCCAATCCGATGTTGCAAAAGCAGTCGGTTGCAATTGCCGAGTCGATGCTGGAGGAAATCATGCTGCAGCCTTACACCATATGCGACCCGGCAGCCTATCATCATGACACCGGTACTTGCGATCATGCCGAAGCAACCGGTCCGATCGACGGCGGATTGACACAAACCCGGTTCGACCCGGGTGCGTCATTTAACAATGTCAATGATTATCATGGTTACAACAGTACCGGAATTCGTTCGATCAACGATGGCACGACTGTCATTGCGGGCCTGGAGAACTACAGCGTTGCCGTCGCAGTTGTCGAAGCCAATGGAGAATTTCCTGCCGCTTCAGTCACGGCCGGTAATGCCTTGCGGATCGATGTAACCGTTACCGATCCTACTGGCCAGACGACCATTCTGACCGGTTACCGGCTGCGTTATGCTCCGATACCGAACCAGTAAGGACGCAACCAACATGCCATTCCGCACCTCCAAAGGCTTTACGCTGATTGAAATGATCATGACATTGGTCATTGTTGGTGTGGTGGCGGCCAGTATCAGCATGTACATCCGGATTCCGATTGAAAGCTACTTCGATATTTCACGGCGCGCGGCAATGGCCGATGCAGCCGATACCGCGCTAAGGCGGATTTCCCGGGAATTGCATCATGCGCTGCCCAATAGCGTGCGGGTCTCCGGTAACCGTCTTGTGGTCGAGTTCCTGCCGATTGTCGCTGCTGGCCGCTATCGCAGCACGCAAGACTGCACAGGTGCCTGCACCGGCAACGCCATCGGGTTCGACGCCAATGCCACCTCATTCGACGTCATCGGCCCTCCGGTCACCATGTCGGCTGGCGACCAGATTGTCATCTATAACTTGGGAATTGCCGGGGCGGATGCCTATGCCGGCGACAACCGCCGTGCCTACAATGGCACCGCAGGTGCACAAACCACTATCCAGATCAGTTCGACCAGTGCGATTCCTTTTGACTCGCCGGCCCGTCGCTTTCAGGTCATCAACACGCCAGTCAGTTATATCTGTGATATCGGCGCAGCGTCAACCCGTACCTTGCGACGCTATGCCGGTTATCCAATTCAGCTGGGTCAGCCTGTCACGGCGGCTGCCCTGGATGCTCTGGCCGCATCAAGCCTGCTGGCCGAAAACGTCGAGTCATGCGAATTCACCTATGAGAATGGCCTCACACAACGCAATGGCCTGGTGTCTTTGCGGCTCACGCTCAGAAGAAATGATGAAAACGTTACCTTGATCCATCAGGTCCATGTCAATAATGTTCCATAACCGCGCCTTCCAACAGCGTTCTATACTCATGCGGTGCCTGCATCGGCAGCATGGCGTGACGATTATTGCGGCGATTTTTATGCTGCTGCTGCTGTCGGCAATCGCAGCGCTGATGGTGACGCTCTCCATGTCTCAAAATACTGCCTCGGCGCAGGATGTGCAGGGTGCACGCGCCTACCAGGCGGCGCGTGCCGGGATGGAATGGGGCATCTATCAGGTCATGGTTCCAGAAAATGCAAATACCTTGGTTGCCCCCCATACTGTCCCAGCCGCCTGTCCTGGCGTGACGAACCTGAATGCACTGGGCGGGTCGCTTGCGGGATTTCAGGTTATGGTGTCGTGTACCTTAGCCAATACGATAGAAGGCGACAGTACTGTGCGCGTCTATTCGATTACGTCAACGGCCACCCGAGTTGGCGCGGCAGTGTCGGTGGAACGACAAATATCAGCATCGGTTGCGACCTGCAGGCAATCGACCGGTGCGAATTGCTGAATTTATTCACTAATTAATAGTAGATAAAGGCGATGGTGAGCGATGAGTCGTACTGGGACGGAATTAAAACGCGCCCACCCGGCGCATTTGTCGACCCAGAGCATCATCTGAGGCGCAGGATGTCACTGGATGCGAACTTATTTAACCAATTGCCGGAGCAGCGAGGTTTGTCATGATCGGAAATAAATTGAGTCGGATCCGACAGTGGACCAGGCAGTCCCGGCATATCCTGCTGATCTTGATTTGGCTGGCAGCATCTTTATTCAGTGCGCCTGCGTGGGCTGCACCATCGATGCATGCTTCGAAATCAACCGTGGTTGCCAGTCCAACTACCGTGCTCGCAAACGGTGTAGCGACATCCACCATTACTGTCACGATCCGTCGTTCCAATGGCCAGGCAATGAGGGATATCAGTGTGCAACTGGTAGCAAGTGGTGGCAGTTCAATCATTGCAACGGCTTCTAACATCACCAACAATTCCGGCATTGTAACTTTTACTGTCAGGGACTCTGTGGTGGAAAGCGTCACCTATACGGCAATTGCCACCGACCCGGGAAATCCGCCTTCCGTAACCGTCACGCAACGACCTACCGTCAATTTCGTGCGGCCGGCCCCGGTAGTTGTTAAATCTTTTAGTCCAGCTGTTATCGGAGCCAATGGCACGAGTCTGCTGTCCATCACGCTCACCAATACCAATGCTTCGGCAATTACCGGCGCCACATTCACCGACAATTATCCGCCTAATCTTCTCAATAGCGGCACCGTGACCAATACCTGCGGTGGTACAGCGACGGCAGCGGCTGGCGGCGCGTCGATGAGCCTGAGCGGCGGAACGGTCCCGGGCAACGGAAGTTGCTCTGTCAGTGTCGTTGTCACTTCAGCCATTGCCGCCAGCTATCCCAATAGTACTGGATTGGTCACCACATCCAATTCGCAGGCTGGGAGCGCAGCATCAGCGACACTGACGGTGCAAGCGATCAGTGCCGCCAATTCGACCGTCAACGCCAATCCCACGACAGTGCTGGCAAATGGCGTCAGCAGCTCGACCATCACCGTGACGCTCAGGGATGGCGCCAATCTTCCGGTTGCCGGCAAAACTGTCACGCTTGCCAAAAGCAGTGGCAGTTCGGTGATATCGCCGGCCTCCGCCGTGACCAATAGTTCGGGTGTGGCCATCTTTACCGTGACCAATACCGTCCAGGAAGGACCGATTACTTATACCGCGCGGGATACGACAGACGCCATTACGGTGACCCAAACTGCTCAGGTTTCGTTCGTTCGCACTGATATTCTTAAAACTTTCAATCCTTCGACGATTGCTGCCGGTGGTCCCAGTACATTAACAGTCACCATCAGCAACCTGACCAATGCCAGCGTGACCGGTTCGGGCTTCACGGATACTTATCCGGCTGGACTAGTCAATGCCGGTAATCCAACGGCCTCGTCCTGCGGTAGCGGTACGGTGCAGGGCGGTGCCGGTAGCAACGCACTTGGCATGTCGGGCGCCACCATCGCAGCAAACGGCTCCTGTACCGTCACGGTTTCAGTGACTGCCGCAACTGCAGGAACCTATAACAATACGGCGACCAACACTACCGGTAACTCATCGGCGGCATCTCTGACAGTGCTCCCGGTAAGTGCCACGTTATCCACTGTGACGGCAAGCCCGGTCTCGGTTGCTGCCAATGGCACCACGGCATCAACTGTTACCGTAACGCTGAAGAATGGTGCTGCTAATCCGGTAGCTGGCAAGACTGTGACATTGACAGCGGCGAGCGGAAGTTCGACGATTTCAATTTTGAATGCAGTCACTAATGCCAGCGGCCAGGCAACGTTCGCGGTACGCGACGCGGTTGCCGAATCCGTGACTTACTCAGCAACCGACAGCACGGATGGAATTGCTATCAATCAAACTGCTTCGGTTACATTCACCCGGCTGTTGGCGCCAACCGTCGCAAAATCTTTCGATCCTAATACGATTGCCGATTACGGTACCAGTGCCATGACGGTGACGCTGACCAATCCCAATAATGCACCCATCAATGGCGTGTCCTTTACTGATACCTACCCGGTTACAGGTGACTTGAAAAATGCGATGCCGCTGGATTTGACAAGCACCTGTGGCGGCGGCAATCCAGGCACTATTGCAGAGGGCACTACAGTGACACTGAACGGCGGCACCATTCCGGCCAATGGCAGCTGCAGCGTCACCGTGAAAGTAACCGCTGCTTTTTCCGGGACTGCCACAGCCAGCCCGATCGTTAATACATTGGGGGGCACGGCATCACCCGTAACATCCACCAATGCCACAGCCAGCAGCACATCGGGATCGGCAACGTTGACCGTAGTCGATGTCAGTGCAACGTTGTCGACAGTGGTGGCAGATCCGGCATCTGTGCCAGCAGATAATGCAACGATTTCTACCATTACAGTCACACTGCTCGATGGCGGCGGTAGCGCTGTATCCGGCAAGTCGGTGATACTTTCTAAAAGTCCTGGCAGCAGCGCCAGCATGACGACTACCAGTGGCATTACGGATACGAATGGCGTCGCGACTTTTACCGTGAAAAACGCCATTGCAGAATCAGTAACCTTCACCGCCACCACGGACGGTATCGTGATTGCCCAGACTGCGACCGTCACGTTTGGCGCCTTCGTATCGAATTTTAATGCGTTTGAAACTTCCTATCCTGCTACTGCCACAGTTGGCAGTATTTTTACCAAGGTTGCAGGTACTTCATTCAATCTTACGGTCGTGGCATTGAACGGGTCCACACTTTCAACCAGTTTCAGCAATACGGTCAAAGTAGAACTGGTGGCGAATACCACCGGCGCTGCTCTCGGTGGCAATAACTGTCCCAGCACTTCTACAACGATTGCCGGTATGACGGTGTCGAGCGTTACCCTGACCAGCGGCCGCGGGACCGTGACATTTCCAGCCGTTTCCGGTGCTGATGCCTACCGGGATGTTCGGGTACGCATCAGCTATCCGGCTGCAGCAGCTTCGCCAACAGTATCGGCCTGTTCTGCGGATAACTTTGCGTTACGTCCTGCCAATTTTGTGGTGGAGGCGTCTAATCTGAACAGGACCACGGCAGGGACCACGAATATCTTAAACAGCGTCACCTTCGCAACATCACCGCTGCATAATGCCGGGCGACCATTCAGGATTGCCGCAACTGCCAACAATGCATCCGGCGTCACCACCGCTGGTTATGCCGGTGCGCCAGGCGTAAGTGCGACCTTCTGCAGTACAGGACCGGCTTGCACCAGCACTGCAGGTTCAATAGCGGCAAGCGGCTGGACTGCCAGTAGTGGCACACTAAGTTCTGACAACGCAACCTACAATGAAATAGGTGCATTCACTTTGGTGGTGACGGACTCTACCTTTGCAGTAGTCGACCTAAATGATGGATCGACTCCTGGGCAACGTGATATTGTCGGGGCGGCCATTATCGGACGGTTCGTACCAGACCGTTTTGTTCTGAGTCCAACCGCCACCCCGTTTGTACCGCGCAGCGACCTTACAGGCTGCAGCAGCTCGACATTCACCTACATGGGCGAGCCAATGAGCGCTGGCTTGAGCTTGACGGCCGTAAATGCGGCAGGCACGACCATGACCAGGTATGCCGGCAGTTGGGCGCGCCTGGATTTGACCGATCCTCTAAAGTACAATCTGGCTGCGACCAGCAGTGTTGGAATACTGCCTGCTTCCCGCCTGGTTGCTGCCGCAATAACAGGCAGCTGGATTGCAGGTGTCGCCAATGTCACGTTGCCCTTTCAGGTGACGATGGCCACCGGCAGCGGGCCTTATACTAATTTCAAGCTCGGCATCGCGCCGACTGATCTGGATGGCGTGGCACTATCGGTATTTGACATGGATACAGATGTTGCTGTTGCCGGCGACGATCACCGGCAGGTGGGGGCAACCACCATGGTCCGGTTGGGACGCATGCGCATCGACAATGCTTATGGATCGCCCTTGCTTTCCTTGCCGGTCCGGGTAGCCACCGAATACTGGAATGGCAGCGGTTACGTCGTTAATACTGATGATAATTGCACATCATTCAGTGCTGGAAATTTTGCGGCGCTATCTTATGTTGGCTCAGGTTTGACCACTACCAATCTTGGCGGTGGCACGGCGGCCCGCGGTATTGGCACCATCACGCTATCGAAGCCGACGACTTTTACCGGCAAAAGCAGTGTGGATGTCATTTCCGGCATTACTTATCTTCCAGGTAGCGGGCGCCAAACTTTTGGCGTGTATCGCAGCGGGCCGGTTATCTACATGCGGGAAATGTACTGAGCCGTGCAATGTAAACGATTGTGGCTTTGTCAGACATTTTCCGTCTTGTAGTGTGCCATTTTTGTTGAATTGCGATTGACAACAATGGCTTATTAACTTAACTTCAAGCAACTTCTCATTAAAGTGGCGGCATGAGCTTTTTCGCAAAAACTAGGAAAATAAATGGCTGTCTGGCCATCTGTTTTCAGGAAGATGGCATCTGCGCAGCGCACGTCGTCCGCTCTCCTGTCGGATTGCCGTCGGTTGAATTTATCGGCTTTTTCCCTTTTGCCGAACCGCTGGCCATCGCTTCACTGGAAAAAGTTGCAAAAGAAGTGCACGCCGAGCGTTATCAATGTTCCACGCTGCTTTCCTTCAGTGAATATCAGGTGCTGACTGTTGATGCACCTAATGTTCCAGCCGAAGAATTGAAAACGGCAGTGCGGTGGAAATTGAAGGACTTGCTCGATTATCACGTTGATGACGCTACCATTGATGTGATGGACATTCCAGCCGATAAAAACGCTGCGGTACGGAGTAAATCGATGTTTTTAGTCGCCGCACGAAATCAGTTGGTGCAGCAGCGGCAAGATCTTTTTACACAAGCAAAATTTCCTTTGTCAGTCATCGATGTGCCGGAAATGGCACAGCGTAATATTGCGGCGCTGGTCGAGCCAGAGGGCAGGGGACTTGCCATGTTGTCCTTTGACCAGAACGGCGGATTGTTGACCGTGACATCAGGTGGTGAGCTGTATTTGTCGCGTCGAATCGACATGCCGATTGCAGCCCTTGAACAAGCCGATGAAGCCGAACGCACAGCATCTTTTGACCGGGTTACGCTGGAGTTGCAGCGCTCTCTGGATCATTTCGACCGGCAGTTTCATTTTGTCGCGCTTTCGAAGTTGATCCTTGCGCCGATGGGCAAAGCCGGCGACGGCCTGCAGCAGTATCTGGCGACCAATTTGTATTTGCCGGTTGAAACCCTTGAACTGCCAAGCGTGATTGACATGGCAAAGGTGCCGGATCTGCGGCAGGCTTCTACCCAGCAGCGCTTTTTTCTGACGCTGGGAGCGGCGTTGCGTCACGAGGAGAAAGTGCTGTGAGCCAGCAGATCAATCTATTTAATCCGATCTTCAGACAGCAGAAGAAGTATTTTTCCGCGATGACGATGGCCCAGGCACTAGGGATGATCCTGGTCGGGTCGTTGCTGGTTGCCGGGTTTGCCGGTTTCAGAATAAAGGGCCTGAATGCACAAGCCGATAGTGTCAGCCGCCAGTTGCTAATAGTGGAAGGCCAATTGGCGCAAGTAACGGTAGAATACGCGCCGCGCCAGAAAAATAAGGCTTTGGAAACGGAAATGCAGCAAATTGAATCAGAGCTGAAATCGCTGCAAAAGATCTCTGAAACTCTCAATCAAGGCGAGCTGGGCAACACTTTAGGCTATGCCCGTTATTTGCAGGCGTTTGCCAGGCAGATTATTGACGGTGTCTGGCTGACGGGGTTCAGTATTTACGGGGCTGGTACCCAGATCGGCCTGCAGGGGCGCGCGTTGACACCAGAGCTGGTTCCTGCTTACATCCGGCGCCTTAAAAATGAGCCGGTCATGCAAGGAAAGTCATTTTCCACTCTGGAGATGCAGGTGCCGCAAGCGACACCTGCTGTGCAAGGCGATCCGTCCGGCAAGCCGGTTGCAACTGCGCCTTACATTGAATTCAGCCTGCAATCAACCGGTTCCCCCAGGCAGCCAGAAAATGCCGGAGGAACAACCAGATGAAGCAGAAATTGCAGCGCATTTTCGAGAAAATCGATGCGTATACCTTGCGTGAGCGCGTGATTATCTTTGTTACGGCGGCACTCGCTTTGCTTTTTCTGGTAAATATGTTTTTGATTGAGCCACAGTTCCAGAAACAAAAAAAACTGACTCAAAAAATCACGGACAATCAGGCCAAAATTGCTGAAATCCAGACTGTCATCCAGCAAAAGCTGGTGGCACATTCAATTGACCCGGATAATGACAATCGGATCCGCCTGCAAAATTTGAAGCAGCAACATCTGCAGGCCAAAACCGGGCTGGTCGACCTGCAAAAAGGGTTGATTTCTCCGGAAAAAATGACCAGTTTTCTGGATGATATTTTGAGGCGACATGGGCGCTTGCGCCTGACATCCCTCAAAACTCTGCCAGTGGTCTTATTGAATGACGCCATGTCTGGTGCGGAAAGGCCGCTAGCGGCGGTCTCAACTGCGCCGGTATTATTGTCCCTTGCATCGGGCGCCGAGCCGAGGCGGCCGAATGCCGCGGCTGCTACGGTACCTGCTGCGGCACCGGGTTTGGAGGCCGCGATTTACCAGCATGGTGTAGAAATAAACGTGCAGGGAAGTTATCCCGACATGCTGCAATACATGTCCGAGCTGGAAGCGATGCCTTGGCAGCTATTCTGGAGCAAGGCGAAGCTTACGGTGGACGAGTATCCCAAAGCCACGTTGACACTGACTTTATTTACCTTGAGCCTGGATAAAAAATGGCTGAATCTTTAAATAAATCAGTTGGTAAACTTTTGCTGCAGGGATTGATTTTATGGTCGCTGGGTATTATTGGGGCGGCAGCAACTGCCGAGGTGCTGCCCGATCCACTTCGTCCACCCGCTGCTCCGGTCGCCGATAGTAGTGCCCCGGTGACGAATTCCGGCCCGATATTGCAGTCGGTTTTCATTTCCTCAGGACGAAAGGTGGCAGTTATCAACGGTCAGTCGGTGCAGGTCGGCGACAAAATCGGTGAGGCCCGCGTGCTCAGAATTGCAGAAGGGGAAGTGGTGCTTGCTCAGGGTAAGGAATCACAGACATTGAAGCTTTTTCCAGGGCTAGAGAAGCATTGGTCGGCCGGCAGTCCGGCTGTCAAAATCAATAAACGTCGGCAATGAGTCAACAGAAAAACATGAAAAAAATAGTATTCAGCCTCGTGATTGTCAGCTTGGTCGGGTGTGCTTCCCCGGTATCGAAGCGCGAAACCTATGATGCGATCAATGCCGAGATCGGCAAGGCAGCGGCGGAAAGCAAGGCCCGTCCGGCCCAAGCCGACGCGGTGTCGGCAGCCTTGCTGCCGCCTTTGAATATTGAGATGCCGAAAGCCAGGCAGCCTCTGGAAGACCGTTTTAGCCTGGCATTCAATTCGGTGCCGGCGCAGCAGTTCTTTATGGCGATTGTCACCGGCACCCGCTACAGCATGCTGGTGCACCCGGAGGTGACCGGGTCGATTTCGGCGAATCTGAAAGATGTGACGGTTTTCGAAGCGCTGGATGCGATTCGCGAACAATATGGTTACGATTACAAAGTGGAAGGTACCCGCATTTACGTCAGGCCGCTTGGCATGCAGACGCGGGTATTTCAGGTCAATTATCTCACTGGCAACCGCAAGGGTTCCTCGGAAATCCGGGTGACTTCCGGCGCGATCTCCGATACTTCCACCGGGACCAGCACGGGCGGCGCCAGCACCACGACCACGCCCGGCGGCACCTCCCGCTCACAGGAAAGCAGCAAGATCAGCACTACCTCATCCAGTGATTTCTGGGGTGAGCTGAAGTTGTCGCTGGATGCGATCGTCGGTAACGGCAAGGAAGGGCGCAGCGTCGTCATCAGCCCGCAATCGGGTGTGGTGGTGGTACGCGCGACGTGGAATGAATTGCGCGATGTCTCTGCCTATTTGAAGGCGACCCAGCTGTCAGTCGGCCGCCAGGTTATTCTGGAAGCCAAGATTCTTGAAGTACAGTTGAATAGCGGTTATCAGGCAGGCATCAACTGGTCCGCCTTCAGGGGCAGCAATCATAGTAACCGGGGTTCGTTCGGCATGCTGTCGCCCAATACCGTGCTGCAAACCGGTGGATCGCTGGCGACCGGCGTAAATTCGGTCGATGCAGCAACCAATACCTTCACAGGCGGTCAGTTTGGAACCACTGGGGTGGGTCAAAACATCTTTACCAATGCGGCGTCGGCAGCCGGCAGCCTGTTCGGCCTGGCATTCCAGACCAGCAATTTCGCAGCCTTGCTGTCGTTCCTTGAAACCCAGGGTTCGGTGCATGTGCTGTCGAGCCCGCGGATTGCGACTTTGAATAATCAGAAAGCGGTGCTGAAAGTAGGGAAGGATGAATTTTTCGTCACCAACGTCAGTACCACCACCACCACCGGCACCTCGACCACGACCAGCCCGACCGTGACCTTGCAACCCTTCTTTTCCGGGGTGGCGCTGGACGTGACGCCGCAGATCGATGATGACGGCAATATCATCCTGCATATTCATCCGTCGGTCAGCGATGTCACTACGGTCGACAAGCCGATCAATCTGGGCAGCGCCGGCAGTTTCAGCCTGCCGCTGGCATCGAGCTCGGTGTCCGAGACCGACAGCATCGTGCGCGGACGGGATGGACAAATCGTCGCGATTGGCGGCCTGATGCGCCAGGCGAGCGTATCCGATCGTTCGCAATTGCCTGGTGCCGGCAACCTGCCGGTGGTCGGCGCTTTGCTGGGCAACACCAACCAGACCATGCAAAAGCGTGAACTGGTCATTTTGCTCAAGCCAACCATTGTTGAAGGTAATAATGCGTGGACCCAGGATGTGCTGGAAAGCCAGCGGCGCATTCAGGCGCTGGAGCAAAGATAATTCGGCATGTACAAGAATCATTTTGGACTGCGCGAACTACCGTTTGGCATCACACCGGACACCAGTTTTTTCTTCGCCGGACCTGGCTCGCAGGAAGCACTAAATACGCTTCTGGTTGCAGCCAATAACGGCGAAGGTTTCATCAAGATCAGCGGCGAAGTCGGCACCGGTAAAACGCTACTTTGCCGCAAGTTTATGGCGATGCTGGACGACAGTTTCGTCACCGCCTATATTCCGAATCCGTATCTGGAACCGCGTACGCTGATGCTGGCGCTGGCGGAAGAACTTGGGCTGACGCCGGACAAGGATATTGACCAGCACCAGTTGCTGAAATCGATCAATCAGCAATTGCTGATTCTGGCGCACCAGGGCAAGCGAGCGATTTTGTGTCTGGACGAGGCGCAAGCCATGCCGCTGGAGAGTCTGGAGGCATTGCGGTTATTAACCAATCTGGAAACCGAAAAACGCAAACTGTTGCAGATCGTCTTGTTTGGACAACCGGAATTGAACCGGAAATTACAGCTGGAATCGATTCGACAGCTGACTCAGCGGATTACCTTTCATTACCATTTGGGGCCGCTGTCGCGTGATGATCTGGAATTTTATATTTCGCACCGATTGAACGTGGCAGGATTTGCCGGTGGACGTCTGTTTGCGCGTGATGCAATCAAGGCTTTGCATGCCGCCAGCGGCGGTGTCCCGCGCCTGGCCAATATCCTCGCGCACAAGGCGCTGATGTTGACCTATGGCGAAGGCAAGCAGCAAGTACGTGGCCGCCATGTGCGCGTAGCCGCAACTGACACGATGTCGGCACGCCAGGGTGGATTACGATGGGCATGGCTGGGGGTGCTGGCAGTGCTGGCCGTGGGTACTGGAATCGGGTGGACATTTTTCCTATGAGTCTTATCAATCAAATGCTGCAGGATCTCGACGCGCGCGGAACACCAGGTGCGAGCGCCGGCGTATTGCAGGGACAAGTCAGGGCCGTGCCGGAACGGCGCCGCCTGCATCCCGCATGGTGGCTGGTGCTGCTCCTGGCCAGCGCGTTGTGCGCAGGCGCCGGCTGGATCTGGTTCGGGCGCAGTGTGCCGGCAACGCCATCTTCTGTCGTTAAACCGGTGCCGGAATTGCCATTAAAGATGGATTCCCGCCTGAGCGTGGTGCCGGCGATGGCCGCCACCCCGATAGCAGCAGCGCCTGACCCTGAGCCGCACAGCGCTCCAACACCGGCTGGCGCATCCGTAACACCGCGATTACCGGATTTGCCAGTTACCGGTACTGCAACGCCGGCGCCGGTTGCGACGCCATTGGCGTCTGCCGTGCCAACACCTAACGTTATGGCGCCAGCTCCGGCTACTACCGAGCCATCAAGGGGGGTAACCTCGTCGGCACCGTTGCCGGCTAAAGTGACTGTCTTGCCCGCTTTAGCCGCTGGAACGGAATCGTCATCGGCAGTCATCACCAAGCAGTCGAAGGAGCTCACGCCGCTGCAACGTGCTGAAAACGACTATCGCAGAGGCGCGACTCTGATACAGCAGGGTAAGCCGGCAGAGGCAATTGCAGCGATGGAACAGGCGCTGCAGCTCGATTCGCGCCATGCCGCAGCTCGCCAGACGCTGGTTGGCCTTTTGCTTGATGCCAGGCGCCACGATGAAGCCCTGCGCAGGCTGCGCGAAGGCTTGCAGGCCGATGGCAGCCAGACCGGACTGGCGATGATCCTGGCCCGACTGCAGGTGGACCGGGGCGAGCTCAAACCAGCAATCGAAACCCTGCAGCGGTCCCTGCCGCATGCACTGGACCGTGCCGATTACCAGGCGTTTCTGGCGGCACTGCTGCAGCGCGATAGTCGCCACAAGGAAGCGGTTGAACACTATAGCCAGGCAGTGCGCCGGGCGCCGCAAAACGGTTTGTGGTGGATGGGTCTGGGCATCTCGCTGCAGGCAGACAATCGCGTCAATGATGCAATCGAAGCCTTTGGCCGGGCCAAGGCTTCGGACGGGCTGTCGGCGGAACTGAAGGCTTTTGTGGATGAAAAGCTCAATAACCTGCAACGGTAGTTGTAAATTAAACACAAATAGGCCGATCCAAGCGATCCTGGCGATAGTGTCATGTTTCGATCAGGCATTATATGGGTGTCGTACAAGAGTGAGAAAAACCGTATTTTTGATTGTTGCGTCAGCAAATCAAAGCACGTGTTTAGAAGCGATCAGGTTTTCTTTAATAATGATTACAAAAAACGCCATTCAACTGACGTCTCGGGACAATTCCGGCCATGCGTAATCACCGACTGCCGGCTCTACGCACGATTGCACTGATAATCATCGCGGTGTGGGGAAGTGCTGGCCATGCTGCCGGACTAGGTTCGGTGCGGGTCCAGTCTTCGCTCGGCCAACCGCTTCGCGTCAGCATTCCGATGCTGGGGGAAGATGGAGGGGAGATTGCCGCCAATTGTGTGAAGGCCAGGCTCGAGCACAGCGATGGCGTGTTTATTTCCGGGGCCCAGGTGGCTTTTTCCCGTGCCAATCACGTCACCACCATCCATCTGGCAACCCGTCAGCCGGTCAACGAACCGGCCGTCGCGGTCCATGTGGAAGTCACCTGCGGCATGTCAATCCAGCGCACCTACCAGGTATTGCTCGATCCGGTTCTGATTCTGCCGCAGGTTGCGCAATCAGAGCGCGCCGGTCGTGATGCCACGCTCGCCAGAAATGTTCCGGTCCCCCTGCCAGCAGTTGTGCCATCGAATGTCAGTTCCCGCGTTACCGAGCCACGCCAGCGCCAAGCCGCGCAAAGGACAAGGTCAGTTGATGCGGCGTCACCACCAATCAGCGTGGATGTTGAATCTCTTAAAGCCGACAAGCGAACCAGAACCAGCCGCCGCGAAGAAAAAAAGGTGGTGCGTAATGTACTCAAACTGTCTGGCGACGAGATCGATGTGTACAGCGGCGCCACTTTTTCTTCCGGATTGAAGCTGTCGGAATCCTTGTCCGAGTCGCGTGACACCGGCGATCCGCAGCGGGCCGCCGAACTGCGCGCGGCCTATCTGCGTTTTGCTGCCGTGTTGCGTGGTGAAGATCCGGTGCAAAACGGTGAACTGCAAATTCAGGCGATGCAAGTCAAGCTGCAGGAACTGGAAAAGCAAACTGTCCAGATACGTGAGCAAGCCGCCCAGCAGCAGCAGAGCGATCGCGCCGCAATGGACCGAATGCGTTCTGAAATGTTTTCATCGCGGTGGATTACCGGCCTGGGCGGGCTGTTGCTTGCCGCGCTGGCTGCACTCGGCTGGCTGGTGTGGCGTTCACAACAAGAAGCCTCACGCAGAAAACAGACTGCTTTTTGGGAAAAGACCGTCATCGCCGATGACGACGAACCGCGCGAATGGGACGAGACGCTGTTGCCGGTCGATGCAGTCAAGGTGGTAACAGCAAAAACGGCGAATGCGCTGAAAACACCGGGGGCGGAGGAGCTGGCGCCGACTGATTGGGAGAAGGGCGTTCCTTTTGATAATACCCTGGCTGTCGACTGGGCGGCGCAGCAAGGTACGCTGCAAAATGAATCGCACCACGACGACACGGTCCAGCCCGCTGTGACCGTGTCGGGTAACCCCGACCATGAAGCAACCATGCCCGGTCCCCGCCATGACGTGCCGTCGGCACGACCGGCGCGCCCTGTGGCTGAAGCAGACAAGCAAGTTGCGTTTCCACGGCTTGTAAACGACGGGCCGGAGCACAAAGAAGGACTATCCCTGGGCAAGCAGCCAGCGATTGCCAGGACGGACGCGCCTGCACCAGCTTCACCTGCCATCCCCGACGTTAGCGCCGCGCAGGCGCCTGTCAAGCAAGCCGTCGGCATGAGCCTGCTGCAGGTCGAAGAGCTTTCCGGCATGATGCAGGAGGCTGAATTCTGGATGCTCCTTAACGATTCGCACCGGGCAATCGAAATTCTTGAGCCGTATGCCGATGTCAAGCGTCCGATGTCGCCGGTACCCTGGATTTACCTGCTGGACTTGTACCGTGTGGTTGGGCATCAGCAAAAATATGAAGCGCTCGGTGAGCGGATCAAGCAGGTATTCAATACCAGCGCACCGGCCTGGGATGAGCCGATTAACTATGCCACGGCACGAAGCATCGAGGATTATCCGCATGTGATCGAAGCAATCCAGGATTTATGGGAAGGCGATTACATCGTGCCTTACCTGGAAAGCCTGTTGTTTGATGATCGCGACGGTGCTCGCACCGGCTTTGACCTCGCGGTGTATCGGGAAATCATTCACCTGATCGGTATTGCCAGCGACCCAAAAACCCTGAAACGGCGCACACATTTACAGTTCGAAAAATCCCAGCCGCGCCTGATCAGCCAGCAGGTGACCAGTGCAGAAGACAAATCAGCCGCTTCGGGCGGGGAATCAATTGGGTTCGCCACTTCTGACGATGTAGATGTGTTCGACCGGGCAATGTCAAAGCAGGTCACTTCAAAACAGGTGCTGCCAAAGCTGTCAGTGCCAAAACCAGCGTCGCAACCCACTAGTTTGCCACCCTTGCCGCCGGCAGCACCATTCGCTTCGGCGGCGCCTGAAGCCCCGCCGGCAGCTGCATCACCGGATGTGGATACATTCTCTGTGGCGCCGCCAGCTGAAAGTGTGCGCAGTCAAGCTGCTGCGCCAAGTACTGCACCAGCAGTTGTGCCAGGTGCAGGCGCCGCAACCCCAGGCGTACCGGCAGCGGCGACCGCGACAGCCGTCGAGGAAGCGATCAAGGCTAAGCGCGCTGCCTTTGCTGCACAACAAAAATCAGTTGCGGTTGCGCCGGAAGCCGAGCTTGCCGACAGCGATGAAGACGACCACTTTGCCGACATGGCCAGAAAAATGGATTTGGCGATTGCCTATCAGGAAATTGGCGAGAGTGTCGGTGCGCGCGTGTTGCTGGAAGAAGTCATTCAGGGCGGCACGCCGATTCAGGGCAACAAAGCCAAGGCGATGCTCAGAAAACTGCTGAAGGATATCGACTGGCAGTAACATGCCGGCCGATGCAATTTATGCCGGGCGATGCAATTTTACATTCTAAACTGGCTTGATTGCTCGCACTCCCGATGTGGCGCAGATCGGATTCGGCCCCAGCCAAGCATTTGGTCTTAATCGATTTAAAGGGCGGCGAGCTTGGCTAAGGCCAGTTGCAAGGTTTCATCCTTTTTCGCAAAACAGAACCGGGCTATCCCGGCGTCTTTCGGTGTTTGATAGAAAGCCGATACGGGAATGGCAGCCACCCCGATTTCGGCAGTCAGCCACTGCGCAAATTCCGCTTCGCCCAGACCGGAAATCGCCGAGTAATCCACGCATTGAAAATAGGTGCCGTCGGCCGGCAATAGCCTGAAACGGGAGTTTTTCAAGCCATCCTGGAACAGATCCCGCTTGCGCTGGTAAAAGGCTGGCAATTGCAGGTAGGGCGCCGCATTCGCCATATACGTCGCCAGCCCATACTGCACCGGGGTGTTGACGGTAAACACGTTGAACTGATGGACCTTGCGAAACTCGGCCATCAGCGGCGCAGGGGCGGCGACATAGCCGACTTTCCATCCTGTGACATGGTAGGTTTTGCCAAAGCTCGATATGACAAATGCGCGATTGGCCAAGTCCGGATAGCGGCAAATCGATTCATGCCGTACGCCGTCATACACCATGTGTTCATACACCTCATCGGAAATGATCAGGATATCGGTAGCACTGACAATTGCCGCCAGCGACTGCATGTCGGCCGGACGCAGGATTGAACCTGTCGGATTATGCGGGGTATTGAGCATGATCAGTCGGGTCTTCCCGGTGACGGCAGCGGCGACCTTGTCCCACGCAATGGCATAGCCGGTGTCGCCGATTTCCATTGGCACGGCCACTGCCCGGCCACCGGCCAGTTCGATCGCCGGTACATAGCTGTCATAGACCGGCTCGATCACGATGACTTCATCGCCGGGGTGCACGCAGCACAGGATGGCGGTCAGCAGCGCCTGGGTTGCACCCGCCGTTACGGTGATTTCGGTGGCGGCGGCATACGCATGACCGTACAGCGACTGAATTTTTTCGGCAATTGCCTCGCGCAAGACCGGTACGCCCGCCATCGGCGGATACTGATTGAAGCCGCTTTTCATGGCGGAGGTCACCGCATCGACCAGGGAGGGGTCGCAATCGAAATCCGGAAAGCCCTGGCCAAGATTGACGGCATTTTTTTCGGCAGCCAGCGCCGACATCACGCTGAAAATCGTGGTGCCGACCCTGGGCAACTTCGACGCGATGCGGACCGCATCAGTAGCGGGGGCGGAAGCGGTTTGACCGGCAGGGGCAGGGTGTGGATTCATGGCGCAAAATGGGCAGAAGACTGTGTTGACGTTATTGTAAAAGTTTTCAGTCTGTTTTGGCGAACCAGATTGGAATGCTGGCTTGCTACAGGTGCCTTGGCGTTATCATGATCAGGCTTGTGCCGCCTGTGCTGGCTCATCGAGTCGCCATGCTTCCGGCGGAATGATCTGGAATAGCCCGGCTTTCACGGTTTTCCTGGCGAGTTTCAACAGCGCCTTATCCTTGGTGATCAAAATTGCGGCCCCGGCATCACGTGCCAGTTCGAGGAATTTCTGGTCATCGGGGTCGCGGCAAATCGGCAGCCGGGTCTCAGGCTGCGTCATCAGTTCCTCGTCGCCCAGCAAGCGGATAACGGCATCAAATTGCGCGGCACTGCTTGCCTTGGCTGCATTGTCGAGCGACAGATGCGGGTATTCCAGGACAATTTGCCATTCCCGGCGGCAGTCTCCACGGGTGACCGCATGGATTCTGCCATCCATCAATGCCGCTATCAGCGTTGTCCAGCGGGGGTCGCGAAACACGAATAAATCCAGACAGACGTTGGTATCGAGGACGACGCGATTGGGTATCATTGAAAACTTTTGCAAATGATTGAAATGAGTATTGCCATATGTTGATTGTTTTATCGCCAGCCAAATCCCTGGATTACAACACCCCGCCCGGCACGCAATCCTGCACGCTGCCGGATTTTTTGCCTGACAGCGCACGACTGATCGCGCGCCTGCGGCAATTGTCTCCCGCGCAAATCGCCAGCCTGATGCAGATATCCGATCCGCTTGCCGCCCTTAACCACGGACGGTATGCCGCCTGGTCGCCAAAATTTACCTCCAAAAATGCCAAGCAGGCAATCCTGGCCTTCAATGGCGACGTGTATGAGGGACTGGATGCAGTGTCGCTCGCCCCTAAACAGCTGGAATACACGCAAGCGCATATTCGCATTCTATCCGGCTTGTATGGTGTGCTGCGGCCGCTGGATTTAATGCAGCCATATCGCCTGGAAATGGGGACCAGGCTGGCTACAGCAGCGGGCCGGGACTTATATGCATTTTGGGGCGAGCGGATTACCGACTGTCTGAATGCGGTCGCAGCGACGCAAAATGCCCAGGTACTGATCAATCTGGCATCCGAGGAGTATTTCAAGGCAGTCAAACCGAAATTGCTCTCGGTACCCGTCATTACACCGGTGTTCGAGGACTGGAAGAATGGAAAATACAAGATTATTTCTTTTTACGCCAAGCGTGCGCGCGGCCTGATGGCGCGCTACGCTGCAGTCAAACGTGTTGGCAGGGCTGAAAAATTAAAGGCGTTCGATAGCGAGGGATATCAGTACGATGCTAGCGCCTCCAACGAGCATACCTGGTTTTTCCGGCGGCGCATCGAGGGCTGAACACGGCTGACCGGCGCAGGTAAAAAGCCCCGCACAGCGGGGCTTTTTTAGTGATTTCACCACTGGCCTAGAATTGCCACCAAGGCTTGGTCTTGACCGGGCCACCGCGGAAAAAAACGCTGTCCGGGAAATTAGTTTTCAGCACGCTTTGAGCATCGTCACGCAGTATATTCAAGCCCAGCGCGTCATACGAGCGCATCATGATAAATAGCGCTTCTTCAACGGCAGGGGCTTCACGGTATTCACGTACTGCAATTTGCGCACGATTTGCCGCTGCCAGGTAAGCACCCCGGCGAAAATAGTAGCTGGCCACATGCACTTCATACTGCGCCATCGCATTGACCAGATAACGCATACGGTCACGGGCGTCGCCGGCATAGGTACTGTTGGGAAAGCGCTCGGTTAATTGCTTGAACGAGTCAAATGCTTCGCGCGCGGCCTTGGGATCGCGTTCGGTTGGATCTTGCTTGGAAATGAAGTTAAACAAGCTCAGTTTGTCATTAAAGTTGATCAAGCCGCGCAAATAGTAGAGATAATCGACATTCGGATGATTCGGGTGCAACTTGATGAAGCGCTCAGTCGCTGCCAGGGCCTGTGCCGGTTCACCTTGCCGGTAATAGGCATAGGCAATGTCCATCTGCGCCTGCTGCGCATAGGTGCCGAATGGATAGCGCGATTCAAGCTTTTCAAGATACTGAATTGCCTTGTCATAGCTTCCGGCAGCCAGTTCGCTGTGCGCCTCCGAGTATAATCGGTTGGGTGACCAGCCTTTGGTTTCATCAATTTGTTCCGGCAGCATGCTGCACGCAGATAGAATTAATGCCAAGGCAAGTGTTACTACATTCAATATTTTTCTTTGCATAAGCTTTTGCAACAATTTAACCAAATGGGCTGATTATAGCCGATGGGACTGCTGTGAGATTACCTGTAATACCGGATTTAAGCGAATCGGCCATCGACGACGACATTGAGGAGTTGCAGGATGGCGAAATCGTGGCGAGCACGCTGGCGCCAATCGAGTTGAAATTAACCTCCAGTCATTGCGGCGAACGCCTTGACAAGGTGGTGTCGAAATTGCTCCCTCAGTATTCCCGCAGCCGTTTGCAGCAATGGATCGAGTCCGGCCACGTGACGGTGGACGGCCAGCCCGGCAAGGGAAAAGTGGCGGTATATGGCGATGAAACCCTGGTCGTGACGCCACAGCCGGCGGCCGAAGATGATGCATTCAAGCCAGAGCCGATGGACTTGGCAATTGTGCACGAAGACGCGGCACTGCTGGTGCTCGACAAACCAGCCGGGCTGGTGGTGCATCCGGCTGCCGGTAATTGGTCCGGCACGCTGCTCAATGGATTGCTGCACCGTTATCCGGCGCTGACCGGGGTGCCCAGGGCCGGCATCGTGCATCGACTCGACAAGGATACCAGTGGTCTGATGGTGGTCGCCAAGACACTAGAGGCCCATACCGACCTGGTGCGGCAATTGCAGGCGCGCAGTGTCAAACGGGAATATCTGGCATTGGTTTGGGGTACGCCGGTTGCCAGCGGCAAGATCGATGCCTCCATGGGACGCCACCCGCGCGACCGCCTCAAAATGGCGGTACTGAGTAATTTGACCGCCAAGCCGGCGATTACCCATTTCGAGCGACTGGCAACCGGTTTACTGGACGGGCGTGCGGTAAGTCTGGTGCGCTGTCGGCTGGAAACCGGCCGCACCCACCAGATTCGCGTGCACATGCAGTCCATCGGTTTTCCACTGGTCGGCGACGCCTTGTACGGCAAGGCGCACCTGGTGCCGGTTTTTCAGCGGCAGGCGTTGCAGGCGTGCCGGCTCGGACTGGTTCATCCGCTCACCGGGGCAGCCGATGAATGGAGCGTGCCGCTGGCGCCCGACTTCGCGGCGCTGATTGGCCGTGCCGGCATTGCAGCACCGGCCTGATACGGGTAACTTGCAGATCATGAACCTGTTGCGACCGGACTGGCAGGATATACCCTCTACAATCGGTGCACTGTCATCCATGCGCACGGGGGGCATAAGCCTTGCACCCTATGATGACGGCGCCGGCGGCGGCGGATTGAATCTTGGCACCCATGTTGGCGACAGCCCGATGGCGGTGCATGAGAATCGCGCCCGCCTGCGCACGCTGCTGCCGGCTGAACCGGCCTGGCTCAACCAGGTGCATGGCGTAACCGTGGTTGACGCGGCAAAGGCGGTCGGCACGCCGGCAGCCGATGCCAGCTTCACGACCGAGCCTGGCGTGGTATGCGTCATCCAGACTGCAGATTGCCTGCCGGTCCTGTTGTGCGATCTGGCCGGGCAGGTGGTCGGTGCAGCTCACGCCGGCTGGCGTGGCCTGGCAGGCGGCATTCTGGATAATACGATTGCGGCGATGCGCGCGGCTGGCGCACAGGACATTGCTGCTTGGATGGGACCGGCGATCGGCCCGGCATGCTTTGAAGTGGGCGAAGAAGTGAGACAGGCATTCATTTCAGGCTCTGCGCTGGCGGCCCAGGCATTCGTGCCGGTTGCGGCAACACCTGGGAAATACAAGGCAGATATCTATCAGTTGGCCGCTCAGGCATTGCGTCGGGTCGGTGTTGAACGCATTTCCGGCGGCGCCTATTGCACGGTAGCCGAACCAAGCCGGTTTTTCTCTTATCGACGCGACAAGATTACTGGTCGCATGTGCTCGATGATCTGGATAAACCCGGAATAATAAAATTTAAAGAGTAAAATGCTGATCTTAGGAAATATCTTCAGAGGCTCGGGACGCGACGTCGATGGATTCCTTTGTGGCAACATTCGGTTTGTCTTCATGTTGACTTTGCTGTCGACGCTTGCGCTGTGGCGTACCCATCAGATATAAAATGATAGTCAAGGGCAACACACAGTACAGTAAAAACGTCATAATGCCAGCGACAACGGAGTGCTCGGTAAGTGACATCATCAATACGACGTAAATCCAGGCAATTGCAACGATCAGCATACCGATTCCAAAACGATTCAATCTTTAACAATACCTTAAATTTACACGGTCCATTGCCATGAATTCCTTACCTCCGCAAATCAATCCGTCGATGTGGATGACGCAAATCACCGATCCCGGGGCGTTTCAAGAAATTTTCAAATCCTCGCACCTGAATTTTGATTCGCTGACCGCCAAAATTGGCGGTGGCGAGGTCAAGCTCGACCCGGTGGTCGTCAAACAGCTGCAGGCAGATTACCTGAAGCAGTTAACCGAGCTGTGGCAGTCGACGGCAACCTCGACACCGCCCGCCATCGATGATCGCCGCTTTAGCGCGCAGGAATGGCAGACCAACAAGCTGCATTCATTTACCGCCGCGGTCTATCTGCTTAATGCCCAGTTCCTGCAGGCGCTGGCCGAAGCGGTGGATGCAACGCCGAAGATGAAACAGCGGATTCTGTTCGCTGTTCAGCAAGCAATCGACGCGATGTCGCCGGCCAATTTCTTTGCATTCAATCCTGAAGCACAGCAAAAAATCATTGAAACCAAGGGCGAAAGCCTGACCAAGGGCATCAGCCATATGTTGGCTGACATGCGCAAGGGCCGCATTTCCCAAAGCGATGAATCGGCGTTTGAAGTCGGCAAAAATCTGGCGATTACCGAAGGCGCTGTCGTCTTTGAAAACGACATGTTCCAGCTGTTGCAATATCGGCCGCTGACCGACACGGTTTATGAAAAACCATTGTTGCTGGTGCCACCTTGCATCAACAAGTTTTACATTCTTGATTTGCAGCCGCAAAATTCGGTCGTGCGCTACCTGGTCGAGCAGGGGCACACCGTGTTCCTCGTATCCTGGCGCAATCCGGATGCCTCGATGGCCAAGACGACCTGGGACGACTATATCGATAAAGGCGTCATCAAGGCCATCCATACAGTCCAGGAAATTTCTGGGAAAGACCAGATCAATGCGTTTGGTTTTTGCGTCGGCGGCACCCTGATTTCCAATGCACTGGCAGTCATGTATGCCCGTGGTGAAAAGCCGATTGCCAGCCTGACCTTGCTGACCTCGCTGCTGGATTTTTCCGATACCGGTGTTCTCGATGTGTTCATTGATGAAACACTGGTCAAAATGCGCGAGCATTCGCTGGGCCGAGGCGGCTTGATGAAAGGTCGCGACATGGCATCGACATTTTCATTCCTGCGGCCGAACGACCTGGTGTGGAATTACGTGAAGGCGAATTACCTGAAAGGGGAAGCGCCGCCACCGTTCGATCTGCTGTTCTGGAATGCCGACAGCACCAACATGGCCGGTCCGATGTACACTTGGTACCTGCGCAATATGTACCTGGAAAACAATCTCAAGCAACCAGGCAAGCTGACGGTGGCCGGAAAAGCGGTCGACCTCGGTGTAATCGATGCACCGGCATTTATCTACGGTTCGCGCGAAGACCATATCGTGCCCTGGACATCGGCGTATGCATCGATGGCATTGATCAATCCTAAAAAACCGGGGCAGAATCGCTTTGTACTGGGCGCCTCCGGCCATATTGCTGGTGTGATCAACCCGCCTGCCAAGAAAAAACGCAGTTACTGGACCAATGACAAGCCAGCCGCGGATGCCAATGCCTGGATGGAAGCGGCAGTCGAGCACCCGGGCAGCTGGTGGACCGAGTGGGCGGCATTCCTGAAAAAGCATGCAGGCAAGCAGGTCAAGGCACCGGCCAATTACGGCGATGCCAGCCACGCACCGATTGAACCGGCACCTGGCCGCTACGTCAAGGCAATGTCCTGAACGGTTGCGGTAATGTTAACATCGGCGGCCAACCAAGGGCCGCCGATCATCCTTGCGCTTGTTTACGGCGACGTTCACTCAGCAACGGTTGCCAGCGCACTGCAACAATTGTGCAGAAATTTAGGCAAGTTTGCGTAGATCTTTGTTTATTCGCAATATAATGCACAACAATGAAGCGTAACGCGGTACGCTTTTACTCCATTTATCTTGAAATGCGCTGCGACGCAATAAACGGGAAGTTCCATGACTAGCGGACCAAAGATTTCAGAGCGTTTGATCAAGAAGTACCCGAATCGTCGACTGTATGACACCCAGACCAGCTCTTACATTACGCTGACCGATGTCAAGCAACTGGTGCTCGATAACGAGCCATTCCAGGTTGTCGATGCCAAGACCAGCGAAGATTTGACGCGCAGTATTTTGCTGCAGATTATTCTGGAAGAAGAATCGAACGGTTCGCCAATGTTTTCCAGCGCAGCGCTGTCGCAAATCATCCGCTATTACGGTCATGCCATGCAGGGCATGATGGGTTCTTATCTGGAAAAGAATATCCAGGCATTCATCGACATCCAGAATAAGCTGACGGAAAATTCCAAGGGTTTTTATGAAGGCAAGCCATTCAGCCCGGAGATGTGGGCCCAGTTCATGAATGTCCAGGGGCCGATGATGCAGGGCATGATGGGGAACTACATCGAACAGAGCAAGAGCTTGTTTATCCAGATGCAGGAACAGATGCAAAGCCAGACCAAAAACATGTTTGGCGTGTTTCCATTTGTTCAACCGAATGACAAGAGCGAAAACAACGATAAATAGGCAATTCGGGTCAGTCCGCCGGCTGCATGTTCAAGCTGGCAAATCTGGCGGGTACAAGAGGGTACAATAGCGGCTTCGCTCTTGTACCCTTTTTTGTGCCTTTTATTTTATGTCCAACGCATCTTCTATCCCTCCGAAAATCGCTCCGAAAGTCGGCTTCGTGTCACTTGGCTGCCCAAAGGCATTGGTTGACTCTGAGCAAATTTTGACCCAATTGCGCGCTGAGGGTTACGAAACCGCCAAATCCTATGACGGCGCCGATCTGGTGATCGTCAACACCTGCGGTTTTATCGATGCCGCAGTACAGGAATCGCTCGATGCCATTGGCGAAGCGCTCAGTGAAAATGGCAAGGTGATTGTCACCGGCTGCCTTGGCGCAAAAAGGGATGCAAATGGCGACGACCTCATCCAGAAGGTGCATCCAAAGGTGCTGGCGGTCACCGGCCCGCATGCGCTGAGCGAAGTGATGAGTGCGGTGCATTTCCATCTGCCCAAGCCGCATGATCCGTTTGCCGATCTGGTGCCGGCCCAGGGCATCAAGTTGACGCCAAAGCATTTTGCATATCTGAAGATTTCTGAAGGTTGCAACCATCGCTGCAGTTTTTGCATCATTCCATCGATGCGCGGCGACCTGGTGTCGCGGCCGATTGCCGACGTGATGCTGGAAGCAGAAAACCTGTTCAAGGCCGGCGTCAAGGAACTGTTGGTGATCTCGCAAGACACCAGCGCTTATGGCGTTGACGTGAAATTCCGCACCGGGTTCTGGAATGGCAGGCCGGTGCGCACCCACATGACCCAGCTGGTCACGGCCCTGGGCGAGCTGGCCGTGCAATACGGTGCCTGGGTTCGCTTGCATTATGTGTATCCGTATCCGCATGTCGACGACATCATTCCGCTGATGGCCGAAGGGCGCGTGCTGCCATATCTGGATGTGCCACTGCAGCATGCGCATCCGGATGTGTTAAAGCGCATGAAGCGCCCGGCCAATGGCGAAAAGAATATCGAGCGCATTGCGGCCTGGCGCAAGATGTGCCCCGATATCACGATTCGTTCGACCTTTATCGCCGGCTTTCCCGGTGAGACCGAGGCCGAGTTCGAATATCTGCTCGATTTCCTGAAAGAAGCCGAAATCGACCGCCTCGGCTGTTTTGCCTATTCGCCGGTGGAAGGGGCGACTGCCAATTTGCTGGAAAATCCGGTACCGCAGGAGCTGCGAGAAGAGCGGCGTGGTCGCGTGATGCTGCTACAGGAAGAAATTTCCAAAAAGCGACTGCAAGCCAAGGTCGGCAAGACCATGCAGGTCTTGATCGATTCGGTGGATCGCAATGGCGGCGTTGGCCGTTCGTCTGCGGACGCGCCGGAAATCGATGGCGTGGTGTATGTGAAGCCGCCGTATGAGCCGCACAAGAAATTGAAAGTCGGCGAATTTCTCGAGGTGAAAATTACTGCCGCCGATGCGCATGACTTGTGGGCGGAAGCGTAAGCATCGCGCCAGCGTGCCAGCAGACCCCTGCTGCCTTTACGCTGCGCCATGGTATGAACCTGCGTGGGCTTGCCTGCCCACGCAATCATCCTGATTCAATTCGAGTTCGACCCTGCAGGAGAAAACAGCATGGCCGCCCCAAAATCCCTCCAGACAACATTAGTCCACAGCGATTACACGCCGCCTGAGGGCTTTGCTGCTTTTCCAGCCGCGATTCACCATGCATCCACGGTCCTGTTTGCGAATGTAGCGGCAATGCGTTCGCGCAACTGGCAAGACAAATCCGCCTATACCTATGGCTTGCACGGCACACCGACTTCGTTCACGCTGGAGGCGCGGCTGGCTGAAATCGAGGATGGCAAGCAATGCGTGCTCGCGCCCAGCGGCCTGGCGGCGATTGCGATGGTCGATTTCGCGTTGCTGAAAAGCGGTGACGATGTCCTGATTCCGGATAACGTCTACAACCCGAACCGGGAATTGGGTAACTGGCTGGCGAAGGATTTCGGCATCACGACGCGCTACTATGATCCACTGATCGGCGCGGATATTGCAGCACTGATCCAGCCCAATACCCGCCTGATCTGGACCGAGGCGCCCGGTTCGGTCTCGATGGAAGTGCCGGATCTGCCGGCAATCTGCACAGCCGCCCACCACAAGGGCGTACTGGTTGCGCTGGACAATACCTGGTCGGCCGGAATCGGCTTGCGTGCTTTTGACCTGGGTGTCGATATCGTGATGCAGGCGCTGACCAAGTACCAGTCCGGCGGCTCGGATGTGTTGATGGGAGCACTGATCACCCGTGACGACAAGCTGCACCGGCGCCTGGAAACAGCGCATATGCGCCTGGGCTTTGGAATCGGCATGGATGATGCCTACCTGGTGTTGCGCGGCTTGCCAAGCTTGAAGTTGCGCTTTGACGCACATGATGCCGGCGCGCGCAAGGTGGCAGGGTGGCTCAAGGGCAGGCCGGAAATCGCCAGGGTACTGCACCCGGCATTTGCCGATTGTCCGGGGCATGAAACATGGCAACGCGACTTTACCGGTGCCGGCGGCTTGTTTTCAGTGGTGTTCGATGCGCGCTATGACGAGGCGCAAACTGACCGTTTCATCGATAGCCTGAAGTTGTTCAAGATCGGTTTCAGCTGGGGCGGCTCGAACAGCCTGTGCGTGCCGTACCGGATCCAGTCGATGCGCAGGAACTGGACCGATGGCGGGCAACTGGTGCGGTTCAATGTCGGTCTGGAGCATCCGGATGACTTGATCGCGGACATCGAACAGGCGCTGCACATGCTGTGAGCATGCCCAATCCATTCGAGATAGGTGACCAAGCAAGGAATCGGCGTTTAAACCCGGTAAAGATACCTTTTGCCTGACAGACGTTTCATGGTGCCGGCAGACGATGGCAAGCCTATGGCCGCTTGCGCAGGAATAAAAACGGCAGGCGCACCAGAAAACCCAGGAACAGCCGGGTATGCATCCAGGTCAATAGCGTATTGTCGCGCAGGTAGCGAAAGTGCGATACGCCGCCTTCGTCGGTTGTGAAATAGCGCACCGGCGCGGCCAGATTGACTGGCTTGACACCATGCCAGCATAACCGCACCACAGCTTCGGGGTCGAAATCAAACCGGCGCATCCAGCGCTGGCCGCGCATGACGGCGCGTAGCGGCTCGATCGGATAGACCCGAAAGCCGAATAACGAATCCCCAATACCGGACCAGAGCGTTTCCAGATTGGCCCACCAGTTCGAGATTTGCCTGCCCTTGACCCGCAACGCCGGTGCGCTGGCATCGAACACCGGTTTTCCCAATACCATCGAGCGCGGCTGACGGATGGATTCGATCATGAACGCCGGAATAAGATCAGCCGGATGCTGTCCATCCGAGTCCATCGTCAACGCATGGGTAAAACCCTGTCCTGCGGCCAGATCCAGGCCGTGCAAGACCGCGGCGCCTTTGCCCATATTCTCGGGCAGGCAAATCACGCGTAAACCAGGATCGCTGGCAGCCATTTCCTGCAGGTCTTGCGTGGTGCCATCGGTGCTGCCATCGACCACTACCCAGACCGGATTCCAGTGTTGGCGCGCAGCGCGGACCGTATCGAATACTTTGGGTCCTGGGTTGTAGCTCGGGATCAGGACCAGATGGGTAACAGAAGCAGAGATCATCAGTGGTGAAATGGCATGTGTATCAAATTTTATTCGGCCAGCACTACGGCACTGTCCGGTACAGCTAATGGTTTAGGCATCAATTGTACCGGTTCGGCACCTGCCAGTTCTTTTGTGAAGTATTGCTCCAGTTCGATCATGAATGCAGCGCTGTTGGCTGGCGCCTCGAAACGTCGCCCTAGCCGGATCCGGTAAGTCATCGGCATCGGTGGCTTTTTATAGACTGGCCAGCCCTTGGTCAGGAACGGCGAGTCGGTTTCGATGAAAACGGTCTGGACCGATGCTTTGGCGCGGCAGGCGATGACGCCGATACTGCCTTTCAAAGGGCCAATCGGGTGAGCAATGGTGCGGGTGCCTTCCGGGAATAGCAACACATTGCCGCCACGCTGCAGGTCATCCATTGCCAGCATGATCATCTGGCGTGTCGATTGATTGTGAATATAGCGCGCCAGACGTGCGCCGGCACCAAGAAACAGGTTGCCGATGATTTCAGCTTTCATCACTGAAGCAACATCGGGCAAGCGTGAATTGATCAGTACCACATCCCAGAGCGAAGGATGGTTGGGCGCAATGATCAGCGATTTCTCGTCGCGTAAGGCATCGAGTTCATGCAAATCGAACTTCATCCGCCCGGATAGTTGCAGTGTTGCCAGAAACAAATGGAAACCGCGCATGATGGCGATGCGTCCGACCCGCATGCCACTCGCTTTTGGCATCAGAGGATGCAAGATAACTGCAATCGAGGTCCATGTCAGGCAGATCAGGCCAAACCACAGCAATCCAACGTAAAACACGAAATAATCGTACATCCATAATGCACTGCGGCAACAAAATTTCATGGCTTTGCTTGCATACTTTCTAAACGGGCCAAAATTGAAGCGATGCGCGACGATGTTTAGCCTGTATCGTCCGCTACTTGCCTATGATAAATCAAGCCTTGCTGATTGGCGTTGTCTAATCACGATAATGTACTGAAAAAGCAGGAGAAATACGTCAGCGACGCGTAACACACGAAGTTTATCGACTCGGATGGGTGCGTAACATGTCAAACCGGCAAAAATTCTTGCCATGTAATGGTTGCCTGCAGGCAGGGCCGGCGATAGATTGCGCCGGTGCTTGGGAATCGTTTGGCAGGGGGCAGTGCCCATGAAAAAAGAATGGCAAACGACTGGCCTGCAATTGATCGGTGTTCGCCATCGAGCCAGGGTGATGCCGATTTGGCACCATCTTCCGGTTGAAAGAGACAGAGCGAATTGCTTATTTCAAAGGCTGTCGCTTGGATATGGCAAATGGAGCCAGATTTTGCCACAGGAGCTTGGTAAATTCCTCGGCCGGCAGCGGTTTGCTGAAAAAGTATCCCTGGATTTCCTCGCAAGCCCGGTCTGAAAGAAATTGCAGTTGTTCTTTTTTTTCTACCCCTTCGGCGACCACCGTAATTTTAAGACTCTTGCCCATCGCGATGATGGCTTCGGTGATGGCTTCGTCGGCCGGATCGCCCGGCACATCCTGAATGAATGAGCGGTCGATCTTGATGATATCGATCGGGAATTGCCGCAGGTGTGACAGGGACGAATAACCGATACCAAAATCGTCGATGGCGATGCGAATGCCCAGTGTCTTGAAACCGGCCAGGATCTGGATGGTCTTTTCCGGATTGTGCATCATCATGCTTTCGGTGATTTCCAGTTCCAGCAGCGTTGGGTCCATGCCCAGTTCCAGCAGCGTATTGGCGGTATCTTCGAGCAAATGATCTTCCGCAAACTGACGCGCCGACAGATTGACGGCGACGGTCAGTGTTGGCAGATTCTGCTGTTGCCAGGCGCGGATTTGCATGCATGCTTCCCGCAATACCCATTGCGAAAGCGGTACGATCAAGCCGGTTTCTTCGGCCAGTGGTATAAATTGGTCTGGCATCAGCAATCCCAGTTCCGGGTGCTGCCAGCGAACCAGCGACTCGACCCCGGTGATGCGGCCGGTTCGGGTTTCCACCTTGCCCTGGTAGTACAGCACCAGTTCCTCGCGTTCGATTGCCCCGCGCAGGCTCGATTCCAGCGCCAGCATCCGGGCCGAATGCTGGCTCATGTGAGCGGAATAGAACTGGAAATTGTTTTTGCCTTTTTCCTTGGCACGATACATCGCGATATCGGCATGCTTCATCAGGGTGAATTCATCCCGGCCGTCTTCCGGAAAGATGCTCACACCGATACTGGCGGTAATATGAATCATCTGTCCATTGAGCGGACATTCTTTCACCAGCGCCGACAGGATTTGCTGGGCCACATGGCTCACATGGTTGGAATCGGTGACATCTTCCAGCAAAACCACAAATTCATCGCCACCCAGGCGTGCCACCAGGTCACTGCCGTCACCCAGTCGTGCCACCAGGTCGCCGCGCAAGGCATCGGTCAGTCGCCGAGACATTTCCTGCAGCAGGCGGTCGCCGGCATCATGCCCGAGCGTGTCATTCACATTCTTGAATCGGTCCAGATCAATGAACAACACTGCCAGCACTTTGGCCTTGCGCCCGGCCTGCTCGATTGCACGGCTCAGGTGCCGGTTGAACATCGCACGATTGGGCAGGTTGGTCAGGGAATCATGGTAGGCCAGATGCTGGATGTGATCCTGCATTTCCTTGCGCTCAGTAACATCGCGCACCAGTGACAGCAAATGGCGGCGGCCATTGATGTCGATTGGCCCGATCCGGATTTCCACCGGAAAGGTGTCGCCATTCTTGCGCCGATACCGGCTTTCACGGGCGATCGGCGTATGCATGTCGATTTTTGCGATCAGTTTGGTCAGTTCCCTTGGCGTCATGTCGACATCGATGTCTTGCACTCTCATGCACAGCAGTTCGGCGCGGGTATAACCAAGGCCTTCGCAGCCACGCTGGTTGACGTCAATGAATTGACCGTTGATGTCATGTACATAAAAACTATCCGATGCCTGTTCAACCAGCGAACGGAAGTGGGCTTCGCTCTGGCGCAGCGCTTGTTCGACCTGCTTGCGCTGAAAGAACTGGCCGATATGCCGGCCAATGAAATGGGCGCTTTGTAATGTCTCTCGATCGGCATGGTGCGGTTCCAGGCCAAAAAATTCCATGATGCCCAGAATTTCGCCAGCTGCCTGAAGCGGAAACGCCAGGCAGGCATGCAGCTCGCCACCGGCCGCGTGTTTCGCGCGCTGGAAATGCTCGGCGCGCGACGGATCCGGTATCCATTCAGCTTTGGCGATGCGCAGGGTACGGCTGCTTAATCCGCCTGCTGCAGGCAATGGAATATGGTCCGGGGTTTGCTGAAAAAATCGCTCGATATCCGGTTTCGGCAGTGCCCAGGTGGCAGCGCGCCGTAGTACGCCAGCCTTCTTGTCAGGCATCCACAATGCACCGCATACCCAGCCAAATGTTTCGCAAATCGTTTCGATAATTTCGGGAATGACTTCGACCGGTGAATCACAGTCGGCCAATAGCCGCGCCACGGTATGTTCCATCGATTGCCGTACTTCGATCAGTTTGCGGCTGTTGACATCCATGATGGTGCCGAACAATCGGCATACCTTGCCCTTGGCATTCTTGATCGGTTGGCCGATTGCCCGCACCCAGCGGGTTTCCCGGTCCGGCAACTGATAGCGGAATTCGATTTCAAATTTTTTGCCGTCGTGCAGTGCTGCTTCCACCCGGTCTTTGACATATAGACGATCGTCACGGTGTATCTGACGGGATAATTCCTTGTAGGTCGGGATCGGCGCCGATGGCGATAACCCGAAAATGCGGAAGCACTCGGCCGATAATTTGCCCCGGCCCAGCTTGCGGTCGAATGACCAGTCACCGAGGCCGGCGATTTTCTGGGTTTGCTCGATGCGGCTGGTAAGGTCCTGTACCTCTGATGAAGGAATATCCTTGTAGCGCTCGGGCTGGCTGTAATCCAGTGCCCGGTCGGCATAGGCATGACTGACATGCTCAAGGAACTGCATCCATTGCTCAAGGTTCGGCGGCTCGCCGGGATGGTCGACCCCGAGTTGTTGAAGCTGCTTGAACAATAAGGAATAGTTGCGTTGCACGAATTGCGCCTCGAAAATCCTGGTCAGTTATAACTTGTCTTTTGCGCTCTTGCGGCTGTTGGGAATACACGCTCGGGTACACGTATTTTTATCGTAATCAGCCAGCCGCAATCGGCATGTAATCAGTTAGGCTGAATGAATCCCTGCTGGTAAAACTAGCGACTTGAAAAACAGCGCGTATTTTGCCATAGCCAATATGCAGCTTTTTTTGTTTAATGGCAAATGATTGTTGTATCAGCAATTCGTATGCGGTAAATCAACTGGAGCAACTAATTGCTCCAGTGAAAATAAATCGGCCTATTGAATTTGCTAAATATTTATACGGCGCAACAAAAGTGTGTCTCCCGATCGGCGGTCAGACCGGCATTGGTTTGTTGCTGTCCAAATCCAAAAAGCCCTTGATCAAGCGATAGGCTTTCCAGATTGGAGCAGCGAACCAGAGCAGCCAGGCGAGAGGGATGCCGACGATGGTGAGGAATAACAGCCCGCCTAACGCCATCCAGAATAGAAACCACCAGAATGAGCGGATTTGCCATGAATGGTGACTGTACACAAAAGTGCCTGCGGCATCATCGCGCTTGACATAGTTCAGGATCAATGGAATCCACGACAGCATACCCAGAGACAGCACCAGACTCGCCCCATGAAAAATGTATAGCCACCAGACAAGTTTTTTTTGCGATTGCGTTTGCGGATCGAAAACGATTTCCTGGTTCATGTGCGCGTCCTTTAATTGTATTCAGTTGAATAACGCCAAGATGCCATCCAATCCGACAAAATTCAAGGCAACGTCAGCTTTCGCCCTTACTACTGGCTTCGCGCGAAACGCGACCGACATACCGGCGATGCCCATCATTGCCAGATCGTTGGCACCATCGCCCATGACAATTGCTTGTGCTGGAGAAATATTTAGTTCTTTGCATACACGTATGACTGTGTTCTTCTTTTCATCTGCATCAACGATGCCGTTGACGACTTTGCCAGTTAGTTTGCCATCGATGATTTCAAGCTGGTTGGCGTGGGTGTAATCGAGTCCGAGCCGGGTTTTGATGCGATCGGTAAAGAATGTGAAACCACCGGACACCAGCAAGGTTTTCAAACCCGCTGCCCTGGCAGCAGTCAGCATCGCTTCAGCGCCGGGCGACAACTTTAACCGTTCATCATAGACGCGCTGCAACGATGTTGCGGCCAGCCCTTTTAGCAGAGCGACGCGCTGGGTAAGGCTCTCGCGGAATTCGATTTCACCGCGCATCGCGGCCTCGGTGATTGCGGCAACCTGTGGCTTTAAACCCTGCATGTCGGCGATCTCGTCGATGCATTCGATCGTAATCAGAGTCGAATCCATGTCCATCGCCAGCAGCTTGAAATCAGACAACCGCTGGCTCGGCAGCACGAATGCATAGTCAATTCTGGCGGCAAGACAGGCCGCATCGATCTCCGAGCGGATGTCATCGGTGCGGCTGACGCCTTCGCAGCGCCAGGCGTGCTCGCCGATAGAAACCGTGCGCGCAGCCTGCGCCAAGGCGGCAATGCGCTCGATAACGGTACGATCAGTTGGCGTGCCTTGCAAAATCAGATTCATCATCGTGTTTTAAAAAATAAAATGGTGTCGTATTACGCCAGTAGCGAGCGGATCGCGGATTTCACTTGCAGCACCCGGGCAGCCAGATCCGGCATATTGACGGTAATGCGTAGTTTATCCTGACCGTGCAGCTTGATATGCCGGTTCTTCTGAATCAGCTCAATGATGCGCATCGCATCGATCGGAGGATTGGGCTCGAATTGGAGTACGGCGGACTCGGCATGGGCATCGATTTTCACAATCCCGACCGGCTTGGCCGCGACCCGCAGGCGGTGGGTTTCAATCAGCGCCTTGACCGGGTCCGGCATCTTGCCAAAGCGGTCAATCAATTCTTCCTGCAGGTCGTCGATGCCGTCGGCCAGCTTGCAGTTGGCCAGGCGCTTGTAGAGCGACAGCCGCTCATGGACATCGCCGCAATAATCTGACGGCAACAGCGCCGGCACGTGCAGGTTGATTTCGGTGGTAGTTGCCAATGGTGCAGCCAGATCCGGCTCCTTGCCGTTTTTCAGCGAACGCACCGCTTCATTCAACATGTCCGAATACAGCTGAAAGCCGATTTCCTGCATTTCGCCGGACTGGTTTTCCCCCAAGACTTCACCGGCGCCGCGGATTTCCAGGTCATGCATCGCCAGATAAAAACCGCTGCCCAGTTCTTCCATCTGCTGGATCGCATCCAGGCGCCGCTGCGCCAGCTTGGTCAAGCCTTGCACATCCTGCACCAGCAGGTAGGCATAAGCCTGGTGGTGCGAGCGGCCGACGCGGCCGCGCAACTGGTGCAGCTGCGCCAGGCCGAACTTGTCGGCGCGGTGCATGATGATGGTGTTCGCCGACGGCACGTCAATGCCGGTTTCAATGATGGTGGTGCACAGCAGGATATTGAAGCGTTGCGCGACAAAATCGCGCATCACCTTTTCCAGGTCGCGCTCATGCATCTGGCCATGTGCTACCGCTATGCGGGCTTCCGGCAGCAATTCTTCTAGCATCGCGCGGCGGTTCTGGATGGTTTCGACCTCATTGTGCAGGAAGTAGACCTGGCCGCCGCGCTTCAATTCGCGCAGGCAGGCTTCGCGGATCACCGATTCGCCTTCGCTGCGCACGAATGTCTTGATGGCGAGGCGCTTTTGCGGCGCGGTGGCAATGATCGAGAAATCCCGCAAGCCTTCCAGCGCCATGCCCAGCGTACGCGGGATTGGCGTGGCGGTCAGGGTCAGCACATCGACTTCGGCGCGCAAGGCTTTCAGGGCTTCCTTCTGGCGCACGCCGAAGCGGTGTTCCTCGTCGATGATCACCAGCCCCAGCCGGGAAAATTTCACATCGGGCGATAGCAGCTTGTGGGTGCCGATCACGATATCGAGCGTGCCTTCGGCCATGCCCTTGATCGCCAGCGTGATTTCCTTGCCGCTTCTGAAACGCGACAGTTCGGCGATCTTCACCGGCCAGTCGGCGAAGCGGTCGGCAAAGTTTTGCGCATGCTGTTCCGCCAGCAGGGTGGTCGGCGCCAGAATCGCCACTTGCTTGCCACCCATCACCGCCACGAATGCGGCGCGCAGGGCGACTTCGGTCTTGCCGAAGCCGACATCGCCGCAAATCAGCCGGTCCATCGGGCGCCCGGATGTCATGTCGCCGATCACTGCCGTGATGGCTGCGGCCTGGTCCGGTGTTTCCTCGAAGCCGAAGCTCTCGGCAAACGCTTCATAGTCATGCGCCGAATACTCAAACGGGTGGCCCTGGCGCAGGGCACGGCGCGCATACAGGTTGAGCAGTTCGGCGGCCGTGTCGCGCACCTGCTGCGCCGCCTTTTTCTTGGCTTTTTCCCATTGGCCGGAGCCGAGCGCATGCAGCGGCGCGTCGTCGGGCGAGGCGCCCGAATAGCGCGACATCACATGCAATTGCGACACCGGCACGTAGAGCTTGGATTCCTTCGCGTATTCGAGATACAGGAACTCGGTTTCGCCTTCGCCCATGTCCATGCTGACCAGGCCCATGTAGCGGCCGATGCCATGGTTGATGTGCACGACCGGGTCGCCGATTTTCAGTTCCGACAGGTCGCGCACCATCGACTCGACCTGGGTTGCGCCTTCCTGCTTCTTGCGACCGATCCTGCGCCCCGAGCCGGCATACAGTTCGGTTTCGGTAATAAATGCCAGATTGGCGTCATCGGCCTTCAGCTCGAAGCCGGCATGCAAGGGCGCCACGCCCAGCATCAGTTTTGCGCCGGATGTGGCGAAATCGGTGAAACCTTCGCAGGGCGTCAGTGACAGATCGTATTCGCTGAAATACTGTTGCAGCGTTTCGCGCCGGCCGCCCGATTCCGCGCAAATCATGACCCGTTGCTCGCTCTGCAGCAGGTAGGCGCGCAAATTGGTCAGTGGATCGTCCATGCGGCGGTTGACCGCGATATTCGGTATCGGCGCCGACAGCTCGGAAGCGGCATCGCTGCCCTGGACAACCCAGCGCCCGTAAGGCTTGGCCAGCGTGAAAAAATCCTCGGCTGTCAAAAACAGCTGTTGCGGCGCCAGCAATGGCCGTTCACGGTCCGATTTGAGAAATTTGTAGCGCGATTCGGTATCGTTCCAGAAGCGCTTGATCGATGCATCGATGTCGCCAACCAGCGCAAAGGTGGTGTCTTGCGGCAGATACTGGAACAGGGTCGCGGTTTCCTCGAAAAACAGCGGCAGGTAATACTCGATCCCGGCTGAGGCGATGCCGCTGCCGATATCCTTGTAAATCATTGATTTGGATGGGTCGCCTTCGAACACTTCGCGCCAGCGGCCCCGGAATGCCGTGCGCGCAGCCTCATCCATCGGGAATTCCCGGCCCGGCAACAGGCGCACTTCCCGAACCGGATAGAGCGAGCGCTGGGTGTCGGCATCGAAGGTGCGGATGGTCTCTATGGTGTCGCCGAACAGGTCAAGCCGGTAGGGCAGGATTGATCCCATCGGAAACAGGTCGATCAGCCCGCCGCGCACCGAATACTCGCCCGGCGACATCACCTGTGCGACATGGGTATAGCCGGCCAGGGTCAATTGCGCGCGCAGCTGGGCTTCATCGAGCTTTTCGCCCTGCTTGAAAAAGAAGGTATAGGCCGCCAGGAAAGAAGGTGGCGCCATCCGTACCAGGGCGGTTGTGGCCGGCACGATCATCACATCGCACTGGCCGCTGCGAATTTCATGCAGGGTTGCCAGCCGTTCTGACACCAGGTCCTGGTGCGGGGAAAAAGCATCGTAGGGCAGGGTTTCCCAGTCCGGTAGCAAATGGCAGCGCAGGGGCGTGGCTTCATTTTCACCATTGCTGGCACCGAACCAGCGCAATTCCGCCTGCAGGCGCTGGGCATCGGCGGCATTGGCGACAACGATCGCCAGCATGCGCTTTTGTGCTGCCAGCTCGACTGCGGCCTGGGCCAGCACATAGGCGTCGGCCGAGCCATGCACGGCTGGCAGCACAAAACGGCTGCCCGGCTTGGGAAGGGATTTTTTAAGATTCAAGGGCGAAACACAATAGCAAAAAGGCCAAAGCGCGATCAATGCGGTTTGGCGGTGAAGGGACAAGGCCAAATTATAAACGATGGCCCCGTATCGGGTTTTGATTCACCGCGGTAGCTGGCGGCAGATTAACAATCAGGCACGTTGCTGCGGTATCATCAGGCCAAACCCTGAATTGCCAGCCTTTTCATCAACATTTTTTGCTATCCGACTGCATGGCTTCTCCTCGTTATATCGCACTTGTTCCCGCTGCCGGCGTCGGCACCCGGATTGGTGCGGATTGTCCGAAGCAATACCTGCCGCTGGCCGGCAAACCGATGCTGCAACATGCATTGGAGACATTTGCCGCATCGTCCACCATTGCCCATTGTTTCGTGGTCGTCAGCGCCGAGGATGGCTATATCGACGCGCTGCTGCAAGCCGCGCCGCGCCTGGGCGGGCGTGTCACGGTCCTGTACAACGGTGGCGCGACCCGACAGGCGTCGGTCTTGAACGGTTTGCAGGCGATGCGCGAGCAGGTGCAGGATGACGATTGGGTGCTGGTGCACGATGCGGCACGTCCGGGCTTGAACGATGCGCTGCTCGAGCGGCTGGTGCAGGCGCTGGAACATGACGCCGTCGGCGGCTTGCTGGCCATGCCGGTGGTCGATACCCTGAAACGTGGCGATGCCGGCAGCCGCGTGGCGGCCACCGTGCCGCGCGCCGGTCTGTGGGCCGCGCAAACACCACAAATGTTCCGTTACGCATTGCTGCGCCGGGCGCTGCAACAGGCGGCAGATGTGACTGACGAAGCCAGCGCCATCGAGGCGCTGGGGTTGTCGCCGAAACTGGTCGAGGGCAGCGTGCGTAACTTCAAGGTCACCTTGCCACAGGATATTTTGCTGGCTGAATTGTTATTGAAAGGATCGTCATGAATCTCCCCCCATTTCGCATCGGTCAGGGCTACGATTGCCATGCGCTGGTCACCGGACGAAAATTGACCATTGGCGGCGTGACGATTGCCCACAAGACCGGTTTATTGGGGCATTCGGATGCCGACGTCTTGGTGCATGCGATTACCGATGCGATTATCGGTGCGGCTGGCATCGGCGATATCGGACGCCATTTTCCCGATACCGACCCGCAATTTTTCGGGGCCGATTCGCGGCAGCTGCTGCGCGAGGCATGCAAGCGGGTGGCCGCGACCGGCTATGCAATTGCCAATATCGATGCCACCATCATTGCGCAGGCACCGAAGATGGCGCCGCACATTGCCCAAATGATTGCGCACGTGGCCGAGGATCTGGGTGTGCTTCCAGCGCAAGTCAATATCAAGGCCAAGACCAATGAAAAGCTGGGATATCTGGGCCGGGAAGAGGGAATTGCAGCAGAAGCAGTGGCGTTGATTTATCAGTCAAGTTAACCAAGCAAGCGTCGGTAGGAGGACGGAATTAATTGCTGTTTGCCGATGAAATACCGATGAAAAGCAGTCACTGAAGTAGAGTGGCTGACTTCAACCAAAAAATTTATATCCAAGCATAGCGAATGCCAACGCATGAAATACATGGCAATTCAGTCGTACGATGGCCCGCGCTATGCTTGTTGTGTTGAATTGAAATTTTAGTGCGGTAAATTCTGAATAAATTTTTCGATTTCGTTTTTTTCAAACCACGATATATCCTTGTCGATTTCTTCCTCGACCATTTTTTGCGCTTCCTTGCTCAGATTTTGCCGCAGCAGTCCCAAAAACTTCGGTGGCGCAATCACGCATAGCCTGTCGAACAGATGGTCGTTGCGCGCACGTTCGAGATATTCACCGACTGCCTTGGAAAACATCTCATTTGCATGCTCGATCGCGTCCTGAGCGGGTTCGCCGTCATGGGTGCCGCCCTGTGCGCCTTTCGGGAAATTGCGCCGGTCCGGCACGTCAGTCAGCAAGTCGCCTTGGTTTGCGCGCCCAGCCGGATTGGCGAAATCCCGCACCTCAAGCAGATGATGCTCCTCATCCAGTTCTTCAAAAATGCGTGCACGACTGCTGTCGGCTGCTACTATCCAGGTAGTTTGCATGGTTCGGTCCCATTCAGAGTATTGTGATAATTGGACTGGTTAGGCATATGTTTGTTCACGTCATCGATATGGCTGTAAAGAATCGTTTGCAAGAGGACCTCAAACAGAAAAATGTATTCAATCAATTTTTTCTATGAGTGAATATTTTCATCGGAGGCTTCGCACGACTCCTGGCAATATTGATTGCCATAACGGCAGTAAATTATATGATCCGATGTGACGTGGAAACGTTCAATTCATTTTGATAAACAAGGAGCCATGATGGCCAACGAGGGTTACCACGAACCGCTGGAAAAGTTGTCCGACGCAACCATGGACATGCACCGCGCAATTACCTCATTGATGGAAGAACTGGAAGCCGTCGATTGGTACAACCAGCGGGCTGATGCCTGTATTGACCCGGAATTGAAAAGCATCCTTGAACACAACCGCGATGAAGAAAAAGAACATGCGGCCATGGTGCTGGAATGGATCCGGCGCCGCGATCCGAAGATGGATCAGGAATTGCGCGATACACTATTTACAACCGGCAGCATCACAGGCCACCACCCCGACTGAGTAAAAGTAACCAAGTGACAACAGCATAGAAGCTAGCGGCGACCAAGTCCCTGGTTACGTCCGCTGGCCAAAGCCTGGATCAAGCTTTGGCCAGCGGAAGTCTGATTTGCACCAACAATCCGCCGGTGGTGCGGTTAGATAACTGAATCGTTCCGTGATGGCGCTTGACCAGCCGCTCGACGATTGCCAGCCCAAGTCCGGCACCGTTTGCCTGGCCGCGCGCGGTATCAAGCCGGGTAAATGGGCGCAGCAGGCGTGCAATTTCCAGTTCCGGCACGCCGGGTCCATCGTCGGCAATCGCAATTGCCGCATAATTGCCCTCGCGGCGACAGGAAAAATCGATTTTCACCGTCTCTGATCCGCTTTGTTTCGCATAACGGCGCGCATTCTCGATCAGGTTGTTGATCACGCGCTGCAAGTCGATTGCCTGGCCCATCACGGTCATGCCGGGCTCGATTTCGGACACAATCTGGACATCGGGCAGTCGGGTTGCTTCCTGAGCGCTGTCGGCCAGCAGCGCCGACAGGTCGATTTCCCGCAAGCCAGCCGGGTCGTCGGGTTTGGCGTAATCGAGGAACTGGCCGATGATCGCATCCATTTGCCCGAGATCGGCATGCATGCCGGCCCGGGCATCCGATGGCAGGTTGGCCAGTTCCACTTCCAGCAGCATGCGCGATATCGGTGTACGCAAGTCGTGCGAAATGCCCGCCAAAATCACGGCACGGTCGGATTCGACGCGGTTCAGGTCAGCCACCATCTGGTTAAAGCTGCGGTTGGCATCGCGGATTTCAGCCGGACCCTTTTCCGGTAGCGGCTCTGGCTGCTGTCCATTGGCAATTGCACGGGTGGCGGCAGTCAGGCGCGCCAGCGGCAGGTTGATCAGACGTGAAATGAACACAGCGCCGATCAATGCCAGCAGCAGCGTGATGGTACCCCAGCCCAGCCACTGGACGCTGGACGAGCGGTCGATGCGGCGGCGGTCCAGCATCAGCCAGTAGGCATCATCATCAATCTTGAAGCTGATCCAGAAGCCATCGACGTCATTGACCTTGCTGGCGAATTGGGTTTCGTTGCCAAGCTTGTCGCGCACCTGGGCCTGGATCAATGGCGCCAGGTTGCCGCTGGAGGGAACGATAACGTCGGTGTCTTCCAGCGGATAGACGCGGATGCCTTCATTACTGGCCAGGTCAAACAGCAGTTCGCGCCGCAATTCGGGCGCCGAGTGGGTCAGCGCGGCGCGGGTAATGGTCACCATCGATACGACCTGAGCACCGATCTGGCGCGCACGCGGCGTGCGCTCGACCATGCGCACGCCCCACACCCATGCCGCCATACTGACGGTGATCAGGAGCGCGAGCAGGATAAAGGTACGCCAGAACAGGCCGCTCTTTAACCAGGACAACCGGTTAAGCGCAAAAGACATCGGTTAATAACGCAGGTGACGGTTCAATCAAGCCAGCCCCGCGCCTAGCGCGGCTGGCCTTCGGGGATGAATACATAGCCCAGGCCCCAGACGGTCTGGATATACAGCGGATTGGAAGGGTCTGGTTCGATCAGCTTGCGCAGCCGTGAAATCTGCACATCGAGGCTGCGGTCGAAGACTTCGTATTCGCGGCCGCGGGCCAGTTCCATCAGCTTTTCGCGCGACAAGGGCTGGCGTGCATGCCGGGCAAATACTTTCAGTACGGAAAATTCACCCGTCGTCAGCGAGACGGTCTGGCCGTTTTTCTTCAAGGTACGCGTACCTAGATCGAGAACGAATTCGCCGAATTCGAACGATTGCGGCTTTTCCGACGGCGCGCCCGGCAATTCGTCAGCGCCCTTGCGGCGCAAAACAGCATTGATGCGGGCCACCAGTTCGCGCGGATTGAACGGTTTCGGCAGATAGTCATCGGCGCCCATTTCCAGCCCGATGATGCGATCCACGTCTTCACCCTTGGCGGTCAGCATGATGATCGGCGTCTGGTCGCCGGCGCCACGCAGCCGTCGACAGATCGACAGGCCATCTTCACCCGGCAGCATCAGGTCCAATACCAGTAAATCATAGCGTTCACGCATCCAGAGCTTGTTCATTGCCTGGGCATTCTCAGCGGTAATGACGTGGAATCCCTGTTCTGTCAGATAGCGGCGCAGCAAATCGCGCAAGCGCAGATCGTCGTCGACCACCAGCACTTTGGTTTGCGGGCCAGTCGCAGGGCTTGAATTGGCAGGTAAATTTGTCGTATTCATTTTGCTATGGTAACGTCAGGCGCCGGTTTGGCAATACATTAATGCCAGGCATTACAAAGTGTTACAAACTTTACTAAAACACTCTTATGGCTTTTCATGAAGCGGCATACACTTGCTTCATTGAGTCAGCAAGCTCTGGCCTTAGCTTAACCGTTCTGGGAGCTTCTTGGAAGAAAACCTTATGATGATGGTATTGAGAAAAATAGGTATTGCGGCATTACTGCTGGCAGGCATGGCTGGGGCTTCTGCCAGCCATGGCGACAACTGGGAACAGCGTGACGCTGCCCGGTTGGAGCGTCAACAGCAATGGGCGCAGGCATCGCAAGCACGGCGCGATGAAGGACAGGGGCCACGCCAAGGCGAACAACGTCAGTATGGTGGTGGTGGCCAGGCGCAACCGGGCGGCTATGGCCAGCAGCAAGGCGGCTTTGGCCAGCCTCCGGGCGGTTTTGGCCAGCCTCCGCAGGATGATGGCAGGCGCTCGGGCAGGATGTCGCCCGAAGAGCGGCGCGAGTTGCGCCGCCAGATCGATGAAGCAGGACGCAATATCTATTCACCCCGGCGCTAAGCCGGCTCAAACTTCTATCCGCCAGCATGGCTCGCAGTGCATCCATGCCTGGCTTTCCCGAATCCTGGTATTAAACATCCCCTGCACCGTCATGACTGACCATGCAGGAGGACGCCTGCTGGGACTTCCAGCGCTCATGCAAACGATCTGAATAACAGGCTGCACGCCACGCCAACCAGTATCGCGGCAAAGCCAATTTGCACGTGCCGCGCCGAAATATGGCGGGATAGCAGACGACCGCTCAGCATGCCGATTGCGGTCGCGCCTGCAAATAACAAGGTCGTATCGACCGGCATGACAGCACCTTGCAGCAGCGCGCTGATTACCGCACCGGCCGCCACCAGTGCTGTGACCATTAGCGACGTGGCGACCACGCCATGCATGGAGACATCGGTAAAGCGGCGCAGCATCGGCACCATCACAAAGCCGCCGCCGACGCCCAGGATGCCGGCCATGAAGCCGGTGACTGTGCCGATCGCCCCTAACAGCAACCGGGTCGGCCAATTCCAGTTGAAACGCCCAGTATCGGGATTGATGCTGCCAGCCTTGGGCGATGTGCGAAACCTGCCAGTGGTGTCATCGTTCGTACGGAACAGCCGGGCCGCCACCACCAGCATGACCACGGCAAATAAGGCGCCAAGCCACTGTTGCGGTACCAGGCGCGCAGCGGCTATCCCCAACGGCGTCACCGCCATGCCGACTGCTGCCATCAGTAGCGCGGCACGATAGCGTACCTGATGCTGCCGCAACCCTTCGATTGCGCCCAATGTGGCACTGCCGGCCACGGCAATCAGCGCCACTGGTGCGGCCTGCTGCATGCTCCATCCCATCGAAAATACCAGGGCCGGCACTGCAAGAATGGCGCCACCGGCCCCGGTCAAGCCGAGCACGGCGCCCACCAGAATTCCGAGTAACAGCGTAATGACCATCGCATGTTCCAGAGTTAACGGGCGTTGACGCCGGTTGCGTGTGGCGGCTGAGCGCGGCTGGTGCGTACGCGTTCGATCAATTCAAACAGTGCCATGCCTCCCAGCATGGCTGCAGTAAAGATCGCGCCTTCCTTGATACCGGCGCCAAGCAATACCAGCGCCGGCCCGGGACAAATGCCCGCCAATCCCCAGCCGATACCGAACATCATGTTGCCGCCGACCAGACGTCGATCGAGATGGCGGGCGCCAGGCAATTGCATCGGCAGCCCCAGCAGGGAAACGGCACGGCGTTTAGCAATGACAAAGGCTGCAGCACTGACGGCGATTGCGCCCCCCATAACCAGTGCCAGTGACGGATCCCACTGACCGGCCAGATCAAGAAAACCGAGCACTTTGGCCGGATTGGCCATGCCGGCCACAATCAAGCCGACCCCGAACACCAGCCCGGATATGAATGCAAACAGGGTACTCATCACAATGATCCTCCCAGCAGATGACGAACCACAAAAACCGTTGCAAAACCGGCGCCCATAAATACCAGCGTAGCGACCAGCGAGCGGGGTGACATGCGCGACAATCCGCATACGCCATGACCGCTGGTGCAGCCGGAGCCGTAACGGGTACCGATGCCGACCAGCAATCCGGCCACGATCAAGATCGGCCAGCCAGCCTCGATGCGGGCTTCCGGCAGCACGGCAAACAATTGATACAGTAGCGGCGCGGCAAGGAGGCCGCCAACAAAAGCCAGGCGCCAGGCACGGTCGCCAGCCGTTGGCCGCAACAAGCCGCCGATAATGCCGCTGATGCCGGCAATGCGACCGTTGATCAGCAGGAAAGCGGCGGCCGCCAAACCAATCAACATGCCGCCTGCCAGCGCAGTGTAGGGGGTGAAATGCATCCAGTCGATCATCATCATCATGGTCTCCTTAAGCCTGGGGGCAATACAAGTCGTACAAAACATTCAGCAAGGTAAGCACCTTCAAGTTTGCAACAGAGTAGTAAATCCGTTTGCCTTCGCGCCGGGTGCTGACCAGCCCCTCAGTGCGCAATACGCCAAGTTGCTGCGACAGCGTCGGCTGGCGAATGTCCAGTGACTGCTCCAGTTCGCCGACTGATTTTTCACCCTGGCTGAGCAGGCACAGCAGCAATAGCCGGTCCGGGTTGGCCAGTGCATGCAGCACGGAAGTTGCCTCGCTGGCGGCCGCTCGCATCAGTTCAATATTTAATTCTGCTTGGTCAGTGGTCATGGTGCCTCCAAAATCTACTTGACTATAATATATATTAAGATAAAATATAAATCAATATATTATTTCGCCGATGGAGAGGCAGATGAATGCGATGATTGAATCCTTCTATGACAAAGTCACCGGCACCATTACTTACGTGGTGTACGATGAAAAAGGCGGGCATGCCGCGGTCATTGATCCTGTGCTCGATTACGACCCGAAGTCGGGCCGCACCACAACCATCCTGGCCGATCAGGTGGCGACCTTTTTGCGCCGGCAAGGCTTGCGCCTGGACTGGATTCTGGAAACCCATGCCCATGCCGACCATCTGTCGGCAGCCCACTACCTAAAAGGTCTATTGGGCGGTCAAGTCGCGATCGGCGAGCAGATTCGCCAGGTGCAAGGGGTGTTCAAAAAACTGTTCAACCTTGAATCTGATTTTGTCCCGGATGGTTCCCAGTTCGATCATCTGTTCGCCGAGAACGAGACATTCAATATCGGTCTACTGACTGCAGAAATCTTATTCGTGCCCGGTCATACGCCGGCCGACATGGCCTACCGGATTGGCGACGCAGTATTTGTCGGCGATACGCTGTTCATGCCGGATGTGGGCACCGCCCGTTGCGATTTTCCTGGTGGCGATGCGCATATGCTGTACCGTTCGATCCGCAAGCTGCTGGCGCTGCCGTCTGATACACGCCTTTTCATGTGCCACGATTACCCGCCCGATGAACGTGAGCCGGCCTGGGAAACCACGGTTGCCACGCAGCGCCAGCATAATATCCATGTCCATGATGGCGTAACCGAAGAACAGTTCGTGGCGATGCGCAAGAAGCGCGACGCCGGGCTGGAAATGCCGGTGCTGATTCTGCCGTCGATCCAGCTCAATATCCGCGCTGGCGCGATGCCGCCGGCGGAAAACAATGGTGTCAGCTATTTCAAGATTCCGGTCAACCAGCTTTGAACGTGGTGAACGGCTACAGACTGGATCATTTTTATTTTGTTCAATAGGGAGAAACCATGAAAGCAAATCTCGGCAGTATCGATCGCATCCTCCGTGTCCTGGCAGGCCTGGCCTTGATTGGCGCAACCTTGTCCGGGGCGATCGGCATCTGGGGCTGGATTGGGGTGATTCCATTGGTCACCGGCGTTGCCGGATTTTGCCCTGCATACCGGCTGTTCGGGCTCAGCACTTGCCCGCTCAAACGCTAGTCAGAGATTTTAAAATAATCACATTGGAGTATTAACATGAGTGCTTTTCCCGTAAATTATCGCGAGTTGACCCAATCGGTATCAAAAAATCTTGCCACGCTACGCAATGACATCCCGGATGTGATGAAGGGCTTCAACGACCTGGCACGCGCGGCAACCCGTGACGGTGCGCTCGACAAGAAAACCAAGGAATTGATCGCGCTGGCTTTGGGCGTGGCAGTGCGATGCGATGCCTGCATCGGCTTCCACACTCAAGCCTTGGCAAAGCTGGGCACGACCAAAGCCGAACTCGAAGAAGCGCTGGGAATGGCGGTATACATGGGCGGCGGGCCGTCGCTGATGTACTCGGCCAATGCGTTGGCCGCGTTTGAGGAATTTTCAACACCAGCTTAAAGCTGCATACGCGAATCAGACAGGCCGGGATGGTATGTAGCCCGGCCTGCCTCTGGCGATGTCAGTCTGGCGCCTTGGATTTACCGCCCTTCAGCATTGACTTGATGCCGCGCACAGCCTGCCGGATGCGCGACTCGTTTTCGATGAGCGCCATGCGCACATACTCGTCGCCATATTCGCCAAAACCGATCCCCGGCGAAACGCATACCTTGGCTTTTTCCAGCAGCAGGCGGGAAAATTCCAGCGAACCCAGGTGCCGGTACGGTTCGGGAATCCGGGCCCAGATATACATCGACGCCTTCGGTTTTTCCACCATCCATCCAGCCTCGTGCAAGCCCTTGACCAGTACGTCGCGCCGGCTTTGATATTGCGCGCAGATTTCCTTCACGCAGCTCTGGTCGCCTTCCAGCGCTGCAATTGCCGCCACCTGCACCGGCGTAAAGCTGCCATAGTCGTGGTAACTCTTGATGCGTGCCAGCGCCGCCACGAGTTCCCGGTTGCCGACCATGAAACCGATGCGCCAGCCGGCCATGTTGTAGCTCTTCGATAGCGTAAAAAACTCGACCGCCACCTCGCGCGCTCCGGGCACTTGCATGATCGAGGGCGCTTTCCAGCCGTCATAGACAATATCGGCGTAAGCCAGGTCATGCACCACCAGGATATCGTGTTCGCGGGCCAACTTCACGACGCGCTCGAAAAAGTCCAGTTCCACGCATTGCGATGTCGGGTTGGAAGGAAATCCCAGCACCATCATTTTCGGTTTCGGATAGCTTTCACGGATCGCCCGTTCCAGTTCGGCAAAGAAATCCACGTCCGGGCTCATTCGCACCGAACGGATATCGGCCCCGGCAATCACCGCGCCCCAGATGTGGATCGGATAACTCGGGTTCGGCACCAGCACCGTGTCGCCGCGGTCAAGCGTGGCTAGCATCAGGTGTGCCAGACCTTCCTTGGAACCGATGGTGACGATCGCTTCGCTATCGGGATCGATCTCGACATCATAGCGATCCTTGTACCAGTGCGAAATCGCCCGTCGCAGGCGCGGAATGCCTTTTGATGCCGAGTATCCATGCGTATCGGGCCGTTTGACGGTCTCGATCAGCTTGTCGACGATATGCTGCGGCGTGGCGCCGTCTGGATTGCCCATCGACAGGTCGATGATATCCTCGCCGCGACGGCGTGCCGCCATCTTCAGTTCGGCAGTGATATTGAAAACATAGGGGGGAAGACGATTGATGCGCGCAAAGCTGCGCCCACTGCGGGATTGAGTCATGTTGTCGTACTTTCGCGTAAGCGCCCGGAACCGTCCGAGCGACGTTGGAACCGGTATCCTCTTGCGAGGGGCTCCATGGACGATTCTATCGAAGGAAGCCGGCCCAGGCAATAGCTGCCGGTAACACCGCACCTGGCGGCGCTTTGAGGTCAGTCATTGACCTTGCCGCGCAAGGCCTTGACTTGTCCGCGTGTATTTTTACTGTCCAGGCGTTTTCGCTGTGAGCTGCGGGTCGGCTTGGTTGCCCGGCGCACGGTCGGCAGCACCGCTACGCTGTCGATCAATTCCTGCAGCCGACGCAATGCTTCTGCCTTGTTTTTCTCCAGGCTGCGCGACTGCTGAGCCTTGATCACGACCACACCTTCATTGGTGATGCGCTGGTCGCGCAGTCTAAGCAGCCGCTCTTTGTAGGCGTCAGGCAGCGAAGAGGCACGGATATCGAAGCGCAAATGAATGGCGCATGAAACTTTGTTGACATTCTGTCCGCCCGGACCCTGGGCGCGGATCGCGCTCAATTCAACTTCATTGTCTGGAATGGCGATAGGACCGGAGATCGACACGATATAGCCTTATTTTGATTGCGGCCGGCACCGCGCCGCCAGGTCGGCAGTCAGCTGCATGAATTCTTTGTACAGCGCGCCGTGGGCCGGATCGGCGGCGGCGACCGCCTGCCATTGCTGGTTTGCGGTGGTCCAGTCGCCGCGCGCAATCGGCCCGGTCAATGCCGCCTCTGGTCCCAGCCGCAGGACATTTTCCACGGTCTCTCGTACCAGTGGCGCCATCAGTTGCAACGCAGTTTCGCTGCCGATTCCTGCCTGGGCATACGATTGCCTGGCGACGTCGAGCAGGGTCACAAGATAGTTACTGGCGAATACCGCGGCGGCATGATAATGGATTTTCGCTTCGGTCTTGACCGGCACCAGCTGTGCGCCGATGGCTGCAAACGCCGGCATCAGGACGTCCAGTGCCCGCTGGTCGCCTTCCACGCCGCACCAGGTGCCGGCGAAATTTTTTACCACCTGTTCCGGGACGGCGAAGCTGCGGATCGGATGCACGCTGGCGACCGCGGCACCCAGCCGGCTGGCCGGCGAGAGCACCGACGAGGGCAGGGCACCGCTGCAGTGAAAGACGATGCTGGCAGAGGACAGGCGGCCTGTCTGTGCCAGCTGTTCGCAGCATGGCACGATCTGGCCGTCCGGTGCTGCAATCAGGTAGATGTCGGCAGGCTGCAGGCTGGCAAAATCGGCAACGGCTTGGCCAGCCCCGATCCAGGCGGCCGCAGCCCGTGAACTTTCCTCGGTTCGGTTCAGGATTTCCCGAACCAGAAAAGTCCGGTTCACAGTCCACAGGCGTGCGAGTGCTTGTCCAACCTTGCCGCAGCCGATTACGGTGAGAACATTGTGCACGACCGTCGTTCCTTTAGAGTTCTGGGAAACCGGTAGTGTATAGCGGCTTGAATATTGCAGCTTGAGAAGCGGCAGCCGGCAAATGCAGTGCCATCGTTTGGTCTCCTGTCGTAGTAGCGCCGATAGTCGCCCAGGCCATCCTCAATGATTTTACAGTTTTCACAATTGTTACTGTATCCATTTGATTGATAAGAGAAAAATTCTATCCTGATGCGTGCTTATGTGGGTTCGAAGACCCGTAATGGCGTTTAGCGGCAGGGCGATGCGAGTTTGCATCCGGCTCGATGCGTTTTACCTTGCAGGGACAAGGGGTATTTGGTAGAGTCAATCAAGGAGGGACGACATGTTTTCTCATTTCCCCATTGCAGAATATGGCTGAGATTCAGGCCAACGACGGCACCAAGGTCCAGATCGGCGACTCGCCAGCCGCCAATGCAACAGCTCGCGCAAGCGACCTGATGCCGCTGCCTAAGTTCGTGCTGCGCCTGGAGGACGGTTTGTACGTCGCCTTGCCAGCGCTCGACGCGCCCGCGCATCTGCTTGAATTTGTCGATCGCATATTCACCGCCGGCATGCAGTTTGTGGATCTCGATTATGCCTGCCTGCACAAGCTGCTCTACAAATGCGACGCTCGAGCGATCAGCAAGCTCGCGCAGGAGTTTCAGGCGGCTGGCCAGCCGCCGCGCCTGCGGCTGGCGAACGACATTGCCGAATTCCCGGTAGCACGTCAACAGTATTACCATGACCCGAGGATGATCGAAGCGGGCGCCGCAGCAGAATATCTGTTCGAGCCAATGTTTGCTGACAAGGCCGGCGCTGCCGCGGCCGGCAGTCAGTCCGGATCGGATGGCAAAATGCCGGCCGCCGATTGTCAGCAAAAAATCGTGCCGGAAAGAGTGAACCTCGAAATAGATGAATTCATTGCGGCGATGTGGATCAAGCAGGTGCGTTTTGGTATCGATGTGGCGCTGGTAAGTCAGGCGCTGGCCAGCGAACAAGGCGAAAAACTTGTGATAGCCCGCATGTGCATGCCATTACCAGGTCGGGATGCCGGTGTGGAGGAACTGGTAAAAAGCCTTCATCGTGACAACACGCCCAAGTTGTTGCCCGATGGACGGGTGGATTTGTCGCAATTTCAAAACCGATTTCCACAGGTCGAAAAAAATGCCCGCCTGTTAAAAAAAATTCCCAGTCAGCCTGGCAAATCCGGGTGGAATATTGGCGGCCATGAATTGGCTTGCGAGCGGCCGCGCGACATCGACATCGCACTGCTTGCCGGCATCGGCACTTCAGTCGAGCGCAGTGCCGAGGGTGAGTTTGTGGTTGCCGGCATGAGCGGTTTTTTGCAAATTGATAAAGCAACCAACTCGTTGTCGATCAGTGAAAAAATTATCAATCGTGACGGCGTCAGCCTGCGCACCACGGGCAACCTGACCTTGAGCGGCGATGAATACGAAGAGCATGGCGAGGTTGAGGAACATACTCAGATCGACGGCAAGCACATGACGTTCATGGCCAATGTGTTTGGCAACATTGTGTCGCGCGGCGGCCGGGTCATCTTCAAGAAAAATCTCACCACAGGCGCGGTTAAAAATCCTGGAGGCACGATCTGCATCGAAGGCCATGCCTCCAGTGCATCGTTGGAAGCAGCTGGCGGCGAGATTACGGTACATCATGCGGAAGGTTGCCTGATCGTCGGGAAAAAGGTAACGATCGGACACGCCATCGGCTGTGACATTTTTGCAGACGAACTGGTGATCGAGGCGGCAGAAGGGTGTGCATTAGCCGGTAAAAACCTGAAAATTGGCAGTACGGCAGCCTGGCGCGAGCTGGAAACCATGATTTCGATGCCGATTCCCGATCTGTCCGCATTTGCCAGGCATCTGGAAGAATTCAACAAGAAGCATGACGAGTATATGCACGCGATCGAGGCCAAGTCCGAGGAAATCAGCCTGTTGATGAGCCAGCCGGATATCAAGAGTTACTCGGTTCTGAGCGCCAAGCTGCGCGCCAAACAGCTTACCATGACGCTGGAACAGGATGCGAACTGGCAAAAGCTGCAAGACCGTGTCGCACCGCTACTGCGGAAGCTGAAAGCGCTCAATGCCGAATTGCAGGAAGCGCGTTACACGGCCGAGAAGTGGAATTTGAAAATCCAGGACATCACCCGTCAGTCCCAGGAAATGTCCGTTGATATCACATGCACGGTCGGCGCCATCATTGGTCCGACCCTTATCCGTTCTTTGAAATTCAAACCGGATGCGGCGCCTCTGCAGTCCCTGCATGCACACGAACTGCGCACGCACTTGCGGGCCTCCGGGCTCGATAGTGCTATTCTTTTTAATGGCAGCGAAGGCGCGTTCGACTGGCGTTTTTCAGACAGCGTCAGCGAGGGCTCCTGATTAACCCAGGAAAGCTGGCAATCGGATCATTAAAGCAGATCCTCAAAGGCAGCCGGACGGACCGCGAAATTCCAACGCGTGCAGCGGGGCGGGGCATGTTTGCGCGTTCGACTAAATATCAAAGGCCTCAACTGGGAGGCTCATTTCAAACATCAACAGGATTAGCATCAGGTGTAAGGTGCTGCTGCCTGACCGCTAATACGAATAAGTTCGTACCGTCGTTCCTGCTCCCTGCGGGCCGGATATGGTCAGGCCTGAGCCCTCGGCGATGTAAATTGTATTATTGGCACCGGTGACGGACAGGCTGGTCGCGGTCATGTTCGGCCGGAAGATTACCGTATTGTTGTTACCGCTGATGCGGATCTGGCCACCGTTCTCATTGGCCGCAAACATGATGCGGTTTTCGTCGCCGCTGAAGGTTACATCATTAGGCCCTGCGAAGCGCACCAGAAAATCGCCGTTGCTGAGTGTGATATGGTTGAGCCCTACACTGACGATGACGGTTTCCCGCGCTGATTCGGCCGGCAGGATAAAAATTGGCACCGAAACATCGCTGCTGCCACCACCCCCACCGCATCCCGTGATCATGAATACGCCTAATAGTGCGGGGAATAGGGCTTTTCTCATCAAATTTCCTAAGTGGGTAATTGGCCGGTTCAGATGGCGTTCATCAAAGCGGCAATATTGAATACTAGGATTATATATAGCATGAAAGGTTCGCTATCTAAAAGTGAAGAGCAGCGCAGTGCTTCGGATAAGTGACTACGGTGCGTTTATCAAAAATGAAGCAAACATTTTAAATATCTTACATCGTGCTGCCGGAGCGCTTTATATACCGCAGCACAGTGCTACTGGCGACTCGACTTTGTTTGCGACTTATGGTGCTAAGCTGAATTTGCCCTGGCCGGCGGCAAATTAATAAGCTTTACTTCGGCCAGTTATGTAGGTAAGGTGCCAGCACGAGTTCGATTTATCGTAGGGTCAGCTGCAAACCTGTTTCAGACCTTCATTATATTTGTAGCAACTGATAGGAATTCTCATGAAACAATTACGTCATATTTTGCTTGCAGCGTCCGTTATGGTATTCGCCAATCTTGCGTCCGCGCAGGCTGTGAATGCCGCCGGCACAGTCAAAGTAGATCCAAATGCACCAGTATATTCGGATCCAATCGTGCAAAAGCGCCACGCTGACAGCGTCGCCAAAGCTGAGTACAAGAGCACGAAAAAAGCCGCGAAAAAGAAAATGAAAGAAGAAAAATCAGCTGCTAAATCGGAAATGAAAGTCGAAAAGAAAGAGGCGAATGTCACAATGAAGGATTCATTGGCAGCGCCTGCAGCGTCGACAGCACCAACGACACCAGTGACATCGATCGGCAAATAATTTCCAGCGTGGCGCCGAAAGCGCTGCACTAGGATTAACTAGAAATGCGGCAGAAAATTTGGTTTTTCTGCCGCATTTTTTTATTCATCGATCGATATGCGCCGCGCTGCAAAGCTTGTTAAATTCAAGCCAAACGCAGCTTGCGGAAAGATGAACGAAATGGGTAATAAGCAAGCAGCCGTGACGATCGAGTCGCTTTACATGCTCTTTGAAGGATAGTGACGATCCTGCTAACTGATCAATCCTTCTGACGCAGGAGTTTCGGTATTAGTCAGACCAGATCGGTAAAATGCATGCAAGGCCTGTATCAGGTGCCCGTAAAAAGATCAGCAATCCTTCCCATCAAAAGCCTGGATAAGGCTGAATAAGGGCCAATAATTTTTATTTTTGGTTATGTATTACTGCTGACATAGTGTGATTGATATTTCGCAAACTCTTGCTTCTCCTAACCGTTATCCTGAGTACCCGATCGGTCCAGCAGAATGAGCATGCACTCGTGTCCCCCCTCTCGATTCAACATGATTTCAGTACCGGTTCGGTAGAACTGTTAACCCGGCAGTGTAAAATACTGTGCCTGCGCCCTATACTTGGGACCATCGTTATTCAGATCAGTGGCAAGGACAGCGGTGCGCTGTATAGAGCGCTTTTCAATGAGCTTGAACCGGACTTGGTGTCCAATGCACCGGTGAGGCTATTCATCGATACCCGCCAGGCATCAGGGTATGCGATTAATATTGTCGATTGGGGCCACTTTGTCGGTGAAGATCATGGATTGTTTGGCCAAATCCATGTATTGGTCGGCTCGACTCTGGTTGGTTTGTCAGCAAAAATTATCAAGCATTTATCGCGCACCGGCGAGCTGATACAAATCCATACGATGCCGGCAACTTATCATTTCGAGTTACAGCAGGCGGTCAGTATCAGACAAGCAGCCTAGCCAAACATGGCCAGCCAGATGATCAATGTTTGGTGGCTTGTGTTTCGTTCCAGTAAAAAAGAACTGATTTTAGTAAAACTTTAACTGGGGCAAGCGGTCCAAATTTTGCAACGGTATGCAAGTGGGTAATATTCCATTAGGAAAATCTTTTATCTCCCAGATAAGCATGCCGCCAAGAAAAATTTAAATGAGCCTTGATGATCAAATTAGACGACATCCGTAACGCACGCATTCTGCTGGTCGATGACAATGCCGATAACCTACTTTTGCTTCAGGATATCTTGGCGATCAAGGGATATACCCATGTTTCTTCCACTATGGATTCAAGCCAAGTGTGCGATTTACATCGGGAAAATGATTTTGACCTGATTTTATTGGATATGCACATGCCTGGAATGCATGGTCTCGAAGTGATGCGGCAACTGCATGATATCGAGAAAGATGCGTATTTGCCGGTACTGGCCATTACTGGAGATCAACGTTATAAAATCTCAGCGCTGGAGGCGGGCGCGCGGGATTTTATTACCAAACCATTTGAGCTTGCCGAACTCGATATGCGGATGCGCAATACGATCGAAGTACGGCTTTTGTACAAAGCCATGACTGAGCAAAGTCGATTGCAAGAAGAAAGAGCCTTGCATGACTCACTGACCGGGTTACCAAACAGGCGCTTGTTAGCCGATAGAATCGATATCGCTATGCAACATGCTCGGAGGCATCAACAATTGATGGCAGTGATGTACATTGATTTAGATGGCTTCAAGCAAATCAACGATCTGCATGGCCATGCCTGCGGCGATGACTTATTGAAGGAAATCGCCAACCGTTTGCGTGACGTCATGCGTAAAGAGGATACAGTGGCGCGCATCGGTGGAGACGAATTCGTCATGGTATTGTCCGAGATCGCCAGCGCAGATGATGTGCTGCGCCCGGCATCGAAAATTCTTCAGGCGTTGGGAACGCCGCTCAATATCAGCGGTGTATCGATGGCGGTGACCGGCAGTATCGGGGTTGCTTTCTATCCTACCGATGCGAAAGATACGGAGGCATTAATTGCCCGTGCGGATGAAGCGCTGTATAGCGCTAAACACGCAGGAAAGAACCGTTATCAATTTGCGACAGATCCGGATCTCGATGACTTCAATAGAGGCGAAGCCGGTCTGAAGTTGGGACTGCATTAAGGATTTAATGGTTACAAGGTAACAATTGAATCAGCAGCGATTGAATCAATGCCAATGTCGGAGCTGCTTACTTGTCTGAGCGGGCCTTTGCGTAGCAGCTATGGTCGATCCAATAGGCATGTGCATATGTGCCTATTGGATCAGCCAAACCAACGACTAAATAGGTTTGACTACATAGACTCTATTAACTTACGCCGTGCTCATGCTGAAACCTGCTCCAGCGCTTCCTGCTGCTCCAGCCATTCTGCTTCCAGCTGCTCCAGCTCTTTTGCGTAATACGACTGGTCGGTCAGCAGTACTTTCAACTCTTTCTTTTTAGCCACGTCATACATTTCCGGATCGGCCAGTTTTTCATCGACCGCCGCCTTTTGCGCGGTCCGCTTGGCGATCTGTTCTTCCAGCTTTTTCAGCTTCGACTCGATCGGTTTTTTTAGCGTGGCCAGGCGCTGGCGGTCTTCCGCATCGGCCCGTTTCTGTTCCCGCTTGTCGCCGCTGGTTGCCGCCGGCGCCACCGGTGACGAAATTTTTGCGGTGCTGCCAGCCACTGGCAGCGCGGCAGCCTTTGCCTTGTCCTTGTTGGCGTTGGTCAGCTTAGTCTTGAACAGCCACTCCTTGTAGTCGTCCAGGTCGCCATCGAAGGGTTCCAGCTTACCGTCGGCAACGATGATGAACTGGTCGGTGGTGGCGCGCAGCAGATGCCTGTCATGCGAGACCACCATCAGGGTGCCTTCGAACTGCGCCAGCGCTTCGGTCAGGGCTTCGCGGGTTTCCAGATCCAGATGGTTGGTCGGTTCATCCAGCAGCAGCAGGTTGGGACGCTGCCAGACAATCAGCGCCAGTGCCAGGCGCGCCTTCTCGCCGCCGGAAAACGGTGCGATTTTTGCTGTGACCATATCACCGGGAAAATTGAAGCTGCCAAGAAAATTGCGCAATTCCTGTTCGCGCGTGGTCGGTGCGATCTTGACCAGATGCCACAGCGGCGACTCGTCATGGCGCAGCATTTCAACCTGGTGCTGGGCAAAATATCCGATGTTCAATCCCTTGCCGAGATGGGCGTCGCCGGAAAGCGGCGCCAGTTCGCCTGCAATGGTCTTGATCAGTGTCGATTTGCCGGCGCCATTCACCCCCAGCAGGCCGATCCGCTGGCCGATCTGCAATGAGAAATTGATGCCGGAAACGATGGTCTTTTCCGTGACGGAATAGTCTTTTTCATTTTCGATCCGGTAGCCGGCATTGACGTCTTCCATTACCAGCAGCGGATTCGGTGCGGAGAGCGGTTCCCGGAATTCAAACGAGAATTCGGCGTCGGCGCGCAGCACCGCGGTTTCTTCCATTCGGGCCAGCGCCTTGACCCGGCTTTGCGCCTGCTTGGCCTTGCTGGCCTTGGCCTTGAAGCGCTCAATGAAGGATTGCAGATGGGCGCGCTGGCGCGCCTGCTTTTCCATCAAGCCTTGCGCCAGGATCATTTGCGCGGCGCGCTGGCGTTCGAATGCCGAATAATTGCCGGAGTAGCGTTTCAGCTTGCGTTCATCGATATGCACGATCACATTGACCACGCCGTCGAGAAAATCGCGGTCATGCGAAATGATGACCAGCGTGCCGGCATAGCGCTTCAACCAGTCTTCCAGCCAGATGATGGCGTCCAGGTCCAGATGGTTGGTCGGCTCGTCCAGCAGCAGCAGTTCGGACGGGCACATCAGCGCTTGCGCCAGGTTCAGGCGCATGCGCCAGCCGCCGGAAAAGCTGGCCACCGGCTGTTCCATCTGCGCCATCGAAAAGCCCAGGCCCAGCAGCAATTGCTCGGCGCGCGAACGCACCGTATATGCGTCGGCATCGGCCAGCGAACTGTACAGCTCGCCGATCAGCGTGCCATTGGCAGTGCTTTCCGGCTCGCTTTCCAGGAAGGCCAGTTCATCTTCCAGGCGGCGCAGGGTGGTGTCGCCATCGATCGCGTATTCGATCGCAGCACGGTCCAAGGCCGGCGTTTCTTGCGCGACATAGGCAACCCGCCACTTGGCCGGATAATCGATCTCGCCCTGATCGGCGTGCAGTTCGCCGCGCAGCATCGCAAACAGGCTGGATTTGCCGGCGCCGTTGGAGCCGATCAGGCCGATCTTGTCGCCGGGATTGAGGGTGACATCGGCATTTTCGAACAGCGGCTTGATGCCGCGCATGAGGCTGACTTGCTGAAAACGGATCATTTCTTGATACTCGAGAATAAATTCATAAAAATCATTGAACCACGGCGCACACGGCAGGCACGGCGCAATACCATGCGCTCAAAACATAGGGCGCATTACGATGCGCAGTATTCAGCGGATTGTGCCTTTGTATTTCGCAGTGCCCGCCGTGTTCGTCGTGGTTCATCTATTTTGCAATTGTTCAGCGGTAAGCAGGAACACCATGTCGTCGCCGGCGGAGGTCGACAGCCAGGTCAGTTCGAGGTCCGGGAAGGCTGCTTCGGCATGCTGGCGTTCGTTGCCGATTTCTACCATCAGGATGCCGCCCGGTTTGAGGCGTGTCGCGGCGCCAGCCACGATGGTGCGCACCAGGTCCATGCCATCGGTACCGCCCGCCAGCGCAATTTGCGGCTCGCGTTGGTATTCTTCAGGCAGCTTGGCCATCGACCCTGCATTCACATACGGCGGATTGCTGATGATCAGATCGTATGTCGCTGCCGGCACGCCGGCATACAGGTCGGATTCGATCAGGGTGATGCGCTCATCCAGTTCATAGTCGCCGACATTGCGTCGTGCCACTGCCAGCGCGTCAGCTGAAATATCGACGGCATCAACGTGCGCATTCGGGAAGGCGTCAGCCAGCATGATCGGCAGGCAGCCAGAGCCGGTGCACAGATCGAGAATGGCGCTCACTTCCTCCGGGTCGCCGACCCAGGGCGCAAACTGTTCCGGGATCAGTTCGGCAATGAAGGAGCGCGGCACGATCACGCGCTGATCGACATAGAAACGGTAGTCGCCCAGCCACGCTTCATTGGTGATGTAGGCGGCAGGCAGGCGCTCGGTGGCGCGCTGGTCGATGACGCGCAGTACAGCGGTAATTTCATCTGGCAACAGGTGCGCATCCAGAAACGGCTCCAGTTTGTCGAGCGGCAGCTTGAGCGTGTGCAGCAGCAGGTATGCGGCTTCATCGAAGGCATTGCTGCTGCCATGGCCGAAGAACAGTTCGGCGCTGTTAAAGCGGGTGACCGCATAGCGCAGCAAGTCGCGCAGGGTGGTGAAATTGTTAGGTGTCATGTAGAGCAGGAATGAAGTCGCATCGATTGAATATAACTCACGGCAAATCTGGATCGTTGGCGTAAAAAATCTATGCCGTACGGGCCAGCTTTGCCGTGGAAGGCAGGTGGTGTCGGGCAGGCTGCTATAAAAGCAGGTTTTCCAGCGTGCGGCGATAAATGTTTTTCAGCGGGTCGATGAAACGCAACTCGATATGTTCGTCGATCTTGTGGATGCTGCCGTTCGGTGGTCCGCATTCAATGACTTGCGGGCAGATTTGCGCAATGAAGCGGCCATCCGAAGTGCCGCCGGTAGTCGACAATTCGGTATCCAGCCCGGTTTCGGATTTAATCGCACGGCTCAATGCCTCGCTCAGTTCGCCACGCGGGGTCAGAAATGGATTGCCGCCTACCGTCCATTGCAAACTGTATTCCAGCCCGTGACGGTCGAGAATCGCGTGGACTCGTTGCTGCAAGCCTTCAACGGTGCTGGCGGTCGAAAAACGGAAATTGAAATCGATCACGACTTCGCCGGGAATCACGTTGGACGCGCCAGTGCCGCCATGGATATTCGACATTTGCCAGGAAGTCGGCAAATAGTATTCATTGCCGTCGTCCCATTTCTCCGCAGCCAGTGCCGCCAGGGCAGGGGCCGCCTGATGGATCGGATTACGCGCCAGTTGCGGATAGGCGATGTGGCCCTGGATACCCTTGACCACCAGTTTGCCGGACATGCTGCCGCGCCGGCCATTCTTGATGGTGTCACCCAGCAGCTCATTCGAGGTGGGCTCGCCAACGATGCAGTAATCCAGCTGTTCGCCGCGTGCCTTTAGCTGGTCGCAGACGATCACGGTGCCATCGGTTGCCGGGCCTTCCTCGTCGCTGGTGATCAGAAAGCCGATCGATCCCTTGTGATCCGGATGGGCAACAGTGAATTCCTCAACCGCCACTACCATCGCGGCAATCGATGTCTTCATGTCGGCCGCGCCGCGCCCAAACAGCTTGCCATCGCGCCGGGTTGGCTGGAACGGGTTGGATTGCCACTGGTCGAGCGGTCCGGTTGGCACCACATCGGTATGGCCGGCAAATACCAGCAGCGGCTGGGCAGTGCCACGACGCGCCCACAGGTTGGTGACGTCGCCCGAGGCGATCGTTTCACAGTCAAACCCGAGTGGCGCCAATAGTTCGATCAAGCGTGTCTGGCAGCCCTTGTCTTCAGGCGTGACAGATGACAGGGCAATCAATTCTTCGGTTAAGGCGAGCGTTTTGCTCATGGATCACTTCTTGAAAATCTGTTGATAAAGGGTGTCGGAAAAGCCGACATGCTGAGTCAGACCGGTATCGAGCAGCGGGCGCTTGATGACGGAAGGCGACTCCAGCATCAGGACAGCAGCACTGTCCTGATCGCAGATCAACGCCTTGCGCTGGTCATCGAGCGCGCGCCAGGTCGTGCCCTTGCGGTTGACCATGTTCTCCCAACCGACTTGCGGCATCCAGCGATCGATCATTTCCCGGCTGATGCCGGACTTCTTAAAATCGTGAAAGACGTAGTGCACGTTTGCGGTATCGAGCCAGTTGCGCGCCTTTTTGACCTGGTCGCAATTGGGGATGCCGTAAAGAATAATGGCCATCGTCAAACGTTCAGCGTGAATTCAGTAAACGTCGCGCCATCTTCCTTGTGCTCTTCTTCCTGTTTCATGCTCTTGTCGGATTGTTCATTGTTCAGCAACCAGTATAGATTGGTCGCCGAATCGGCATAGGCCAGTGCCTGGTCCTGCGTGATCAGGCCTTCCTTGATCAGCACCAGCAGTGCCTGCTCGAAGGTCTGTGATCCGGGTGACATGCTTTTCTCCATGGCTTCCTTGATCTGGCCAATTTCGCCTTCTTCGATCAGTTCGGCGACATGGCGTGTGTTCATCAACACTTCGACCGCCGGCAGGCGCTTGCCATCAACGGATGGCACCAGGCGCTGGGACACCACGGCAAGGATGGTGGATGCCAGGTCCTGCAGCATCGACCCGCGTGTCTCAAGGGGATAAAAGCCGATGATGCGGTTCAGCGCCCGGTAACTGTTATTGGCGTGCAGGGTGGAAACCACCAGGTGACCGGACTGTGCATATGCCAGCGCCGCCGACATGGTTTCCTTGTCGCGGATTTCGCCGATCAGGATGCAATCGGGCGCCTGGCGCAATGCATTTTTCAGGGCCACCGTCAGATTGCTCGAATCGACGCCGATTTCACGCTGGTTGACGATCGATTTCTTATTCTTGAACAGAAATTCGATCGGGTCTTCCAGCGTCAGGATGTGGCCGGCCATGGTGGCGTTACGATGGTCCAGCATCGATGCGATGGTGGTGGACTTGCCCGATCCGGTGGCGCCGACCACCAGGATCAGGCCGCGCTTTTGCTTGATGATATCGGCCAGGGAAGTTGGCAGATGCAGGGTTTCCAATGCCGGAATCGTGCCGGGAATGTAGCGGAACACGGTGGAAATCGTGCCCCGCTGCCGGAATGCAGACAGGCGGAAGCTGCCAATACCTGGCACCGGAATGCCCAGATTCAGTTCATTGTGCTTGTCGAGTTCATCCAATTGAGCGGAGTTCAGCACTTCACCCAGCAACGACATGATGGCGCCATTGTCGATTCTTTGCTGGTTGATCGCAATCAGATTGCCATTGATTTTCAGCTGGATAGGGGAATTCACCGCCATGAACATATCCGAGGCGCCTTTTTCCTGCATCAGCTGAAACAAGCGATCCATCGCCATATTGTTCTCCTAAATTGAACGGCAAAAACAATCCGCTAAATTAAAACCCTGACCGAAATGCTTCAAGCGTCGCGCAACAATTCATTGATGGCAGTCTTGGCCCGTGTCTTGGCGTCGACGCGCTTGACGATGACTGCGCAGTACAGGCTGTATTTGCCATCGGCTGATGGCAGGTTGCCGGACACCACGACAGAGCCGGCAGGAATGCGGCCATAGCTGACTTCACCGGTGGCGCGGTCATAGATCTTGGTCGATTGGCCGATATACACGCCCATCGAAATCACTGAATTTTCCTCGACAATCACGCCTTCGACCACTTCCGAGCGCGCGCCGATGAAGCAGTTGTCTTCAATGATGGTTGGATTGGCCTGCATCGGTTCCAGCACGCCGCCGATGCCGACGCCGCCAGACAGATGGACGTTCTTGCCGATCTGCGCGCACGATCCGACCGTGGCCCAGGTATCCACCATGCTGCCTTCATCGACATAGGCGCCGATATTCACATACGACGGCATCAGCACCACGTTCTTGCCGATGAAGCTGCCGCGGCGGGCAACGGCCGGCGGCACCACGCGAAAACCGCCTTTGGCAAAGTCTTCGGCCGTGTAACTAGCAAATTTGGTGGGAACCTTGTCGTAGAACTGCATGTTGGCGCCAGCCGGCATCGGAGAATTGTCTTCCAGGCGGAACGACAGCAGCACGGCTTTCTTGATCCATTGGTTGACGGTCCAGGCGCCATCGCTCTTTTGCGCAACGCGCAGGCTGCCCTGGTCCAGCTGTTCCAGTACATGCGCGACCGCTTCGCGGATTTCCGTCGGTGCAGATTTCGGAGAAAAATCGGCGCGGTTTTCCCACGCCTGGTCGATGATTTGTTGCAGTTGCTGGGTCATATGGATGTCAATAGTAAGCAAATAGTTAAAAAGATGATGATGCCGTCAGCTTCTGCGTGAATTCGACGATGCGCTGCGCCGCTTCCAGGCATTCATCCACTTCGGCGACCAGCGCCATGCGGATGCGGTTTTGTCCGGGATTGATGCCGTGTGCCTCACGTGCCAGATAGCTTCCTGGCAATACCGTCACATTATATTCGGCATACAGGCGTTTGGCGTAGTCCATATCGGAAATGGCGACTTGCCTGTCTACCTTTGCCCACAGGTAAAAACCGGCATCCGGCAACGCCACGTCCAATACTTCCCGCAGCATCGGCGTGATTTGCTCGAATTTCCTGATGTATTTGGCACGATTTTCCTGCACATGCGCTTCGTCATTCCAGGCTGCGATGGACGCAGCCTGGATACTCGGGCTCATCGCGCTGCCATGGTAGGTACGGTACAGAAGGAATTTTTTCAGCACGGCGGCGTCGCCTGCCACGAAACCGGAACGCATGCCGGGCACATTGGAGCGTTTGGACAGGCTGGAAAATGAAATCAGCCGCGGGTAGCCGGTGCGCCCGAGCTTGTGGGCCGCTTCCAGGCCACCCAGCGGCGCATCCGCCTTGAAATAAATCTCGGAATAGCATTCGTCGGAGGCGATCACGAATCCGTAGCGATCGGACAGCTCGAACAGTTCTTTCCAGTCCTGCAACGACAAGACCGCGCCGGTTGGGTTGCCAGGCGAACAAATATATAACAGCTGCACCCGCGACCAGACTTCGGGCGAGACACTGGCAAAATCCGGTGCAAAATTGCGTGCCGGGTTGGAATTGATAAAGTAGGGCTGCGCACCGGACAGGTAGGCGGCGCCTTCGTAAATCTGGTAAAACGGGTTCGGGCACGCAATCAGCGCATTCTCGCGGGTCGGGTCGATCACGGTCTGCGCCAGTGAAAACAGCGCTTCGCGCGAGCCGCACACCGGCAGCACCTGGGTGGCGGCGTCGACTTTCGGCAAGCCGTAACGCCGTTCCAGCCAGCCAGCGATTGCACTGCGCAAATTATCCGAGCCGGCAGTGGTCGGATAATTTGCCAAGCCGGCGAGATTATCTGTTAGCGCTTGCTTGATGAAGGCGGGCGTCGGGTGCTTCGGTTCGCCTATACCCAGGCTGATCGGTTTATAGGCTGGATTGGGCGCAACGCCAGCAAACAGATTGCGCAGTTTTTCAAAGGGATACGGCTGCAGCTTGTCTAAAAGGGGATTCACGTGAATATAGGGAATGAAAAAATAATAAACCGACAATAAAATGCATGCGCAATAAAAGCCGCATCATTATACCGTTCATGCCCTTGTTCATCTGCCAAACAGCCTGGAAAATGACGCAAGCAATGTTATGATTAGCCCCTTTCAAGCCGCCTGTTTCCGGTTATTCGGCCCTGGCCAAACCTGCAGGCTTTCCGGTTTTGCATTGAATTTTATAAGCAACTGTCGACAACGTGCGTTTAACATCCATTAAATTATCGGGATTCAAGTCTTTCGTCGATCCCACCAATTTCCAGGTGCCAGGCCAATTGGTCGGCGTGGTCGGCCCCAACGGTTGCGGTAAATCCAACATCATCGATGCGGTGCGCTGGGTACTGGGCGAATCCAAGGCATCCGAGCTGCGCGGCGAGTCGATGCAGGATGTGATTTTCAATGGCACCACCCATCGCAAGCCTGCCGGGCGTTCCTCGGTCGAACTGGTGTTTGACAATGCCGATGGCAAAGCCGCCGGCCAGTGGGGACAGTTTGCCGAAATCGCCGTCAAGCGCACCCTGACACGCGATGGCACGTCGACCTACTACATCAACAACCAGGCAGTGCGCCGGCGCGATATTCAGGATATTTTCCTGGGAACCGGCCTCGGGCCGCGTGCTTACGCGATCATCGGGCAGGGCATGATTTCGCGCATCATCGAAGCGCGTCCGGAAGAGTTGCGTATCTTCCTGGAAGAAGCTGCCGGCGTGTCCAAATACAAGGAGCGCCGCCGCGAAACCGAAAACCGGCTGCAGGATACCCGCGAAAACCTGGTGCGCGTCGAAGACATCCTGCGCGAATTGAACGCCAATCTGGAAAAGCTGGAAAGCCAGGCCGAAGTGGCCAAGAAATTCCACGAGCTGCAGGGCGACCAGGAAGAAAAGCAAAAGCTGTTGTGGCTGCTGCGAAAAAATGAGGCGAAGGCCGAGCAGGAAAAGGTTTTTCGCGATATTGAAAAGGCACAAACCGATCTGGAAGAGCAGACCGCCAAGCTGCGCCATGTTGAAACCGAACTGGAACACATGCGCCAGGCGCATTACGCTGCCGGTGACCGCATGCACCAGGCACAAGGCCATCTGTACCAGACCAATTCCGAAATCGGCAGCCTTGAAGCGCAAATCAAGTTTGTGATCGAGTCGCGCAACAGGCTGCAGTCGCAGTTGACTTCGCTGACTGCGCAGCGCGACCAGTGGCAGCGTCAGGGCAGCCAATATCAGGAAGAACTGGCGGAAGCCGAGCTGTTCCTGGAAGAGCAGGCGGCGCGGGTCGAGCAGGCACAACAGACGGCGCAGCAGCAAAACGATTCATTGCCGGCCCTGGAACAGGCATGGCGCGATGCGCAGCTGAAGACCACCGAATCGCGCGGCAAGATCATGCAGATTCAGCAGCAGATCGAGCTGGAATCGGCCCATCAGCGCAATGCTTCCAATATCCTGGCAGGACTTTCGGTGCGCCGCGAGCGCCTGTCGCAGGAAAAAAACGGCATGAATCTGCCGGACAGCACCCACTTGTCGAACCTGAAGGAGCAACTGGAAGAAAAGCAGATGGCGCTGGAAGAAGCGCAGCATCTGCTGGAAGAAGCGCAGGAGCAGCACCCGAAACTGGAAGAGGAGCGCCGCAGCGCCCAGCAACAGGTCAATACCGAAACCGCCAACAATGCGCAGCTCGAGGCGCGCCTGACCGCATTGAAGCAGTTGCAGGAAAATGTGCAAACCCAGGGCAAGGTGCAGCCATGGCTCAAAAAGCATGAACTGGGCGACTTGCCAAGGCTATGGCAAAAGCTGCATATCGATGCCGGCTGGGAAACCGCGCTGGAATCGGTGCTGCGCGAGCGCACATCGGCTTTGGAAATGTCGAACCTGGACTGGGCCAAGGCTTTCTTCAATGATGCGCCGCCAGCCAAGCTGGCCTTGTTCAGTCCGAATGCCACCGCACCTGCCGCAAGTATGGATACGCCGGCCGGGCTCAAGCCGCTTCTGGGACTGCTGCAATTGAATGATCCTGGTTTGCGCGCGCTGATGCAGGACTGGCTGCACAATGTCTTTATTGCCGAGGATACTGCGGCCGCCTTTGTCGACCGCGCCAAGCTGCCGATTGGTGCCTATTTTGTCACCAAGCAGGGCCATGTCATCAGCAAGTCGAGCGTGCGCTTCTATGCTTCCGATTCAGAGCAGGATGGCATGTTGGCGCGCCAGCAGGAAATCGACAATATCACCAAGCAGTTGCGCGCCCAGCAGATGCTGGCCGACGAAGCCAAATCACGTTCGGTGCGTGCCGAAGCAGCCCTGTCGCACGCTGTGCAGCGCCTGCAGGAATACCGGACCCGTACCCAGGCGCTGACTCAGGCTGCGCACGGCTTGCAGATCGAAGTGATGAAGTTGTCGGAAGTGCAGGAGCGTTTCAATCAGCGCAGCACGCAGATCGTCGGCGAACTTGCCGAAATCGAGATGCAGGAAGTCGAGCAGCAGCAGGTCAAGGCCGAATCGGAAAGCAAGTTTGAACAGCTCGATGCCGAACTGGCAGAGCTGCAGGAAAAGCACGAAGACGGGCAAACAGATTACCTGGGCAAGGAGCAGCAGTTAAATGACGCGCGGGTGCGCTTGCGCGATCTGGAGCGGGCGGCGCAGGAAGCCGAATATACTGAAAAATCCCAGCGCAACAAGATCGATGAATTAAAGCGCAGCATTGCAACTGCATTGGAGCAGGCATCGCAACTGTTTGCCAGCATGCAGCAAGGCCATCTTGAACTGGAAAGCCTGGATGATCAGGCGGCGCAAGCTGGTTTGCAATCGTTGCTGGACAGACGTACCGACCAGGAACGGGCATTGGCCGATGCGCGTCATGAACTAGATCAGCTGACACAAAAATTGCGTCATCATGATGAGGCCCGCATGCAGGCTGAACGCAGTCTGCAGCCGCAACGCGACCGCATCACCGAGCTGCAACTGAAGGAACAGGCAGCGCGCCTGAACCAGGAACAATACGCGGTACAACTGGCCGAGGCACAGGCCGACGAAGCCGCGCTTGCTGAAAAGCTTAACGCCGATATCAAGCCGTCTTATCTGCAGGGCGAGGTGACGCGCCTGACCAATGCCATCGCGGCGCTGGGCGCGGTGAATCTGGCGGCGCTGGACGAATTGGCGCAGGCATCCGAACGCAAGAATTTCCTTGACGCGCAAAATGCCGATTTGACCGAGGCGATCAATACGCTGCAAGACGCGATCCATAAGATCGACAAGGAAACACGCGACATGCTGCAGGATACCTTTGACAAGGTGAACCACCATTTCGCGGAATTGTTCCCGATCCTGTTCGGTGGCGGCCAAGCCAAGCTGATCATGACCGGCGATGAAATTCTCGATTCGGGCGTGCAGGTGATGGCGCAGCCGCCAGGCAAGAAGAACGCCACGATTCATTTGCTGTCGGGCGGCGAAAAGGCATTAACGGCAACGGCGCTGGTGTTTTCGATGTTCCAGTTGAACCCGGCGCCATTCTGCCTGCTTGACGAGGTCGACGCACCGCTGGATGATGCCAATACCGAGCGCTTTTGCAACATGGTCAAACGCATGTCCGCGCATACCCAGTTCCTGTTCATTTCACATAACAAGATTGCGATGGAAATGGCCAATCAGTTAATTGGCGTGACCATGCAGGAGCAGGGCGTATCGCGGATCGTTGCGGTGGATATGGAATCGGCCTCGAACTTCGCGGCGGAAGCCCAGGCAGCTTGAATCAAAGGGCCGGCGGCACGAGCCGGCCCGATCGTTATCTTCAAAGGCGGGCAGAGCGCGCCATTGCAGCGCGTTTCTGGTAATAGGCGACATTCATCTGTGCTTCGCGTGCGCGTTCCTCTTCCACATCGGCGCAGATCAGATAGTGGTGTTCGGCGCGCTGCAGCCACCAGCGATGGATGTTGCGCAAAATTGGGCTAACCGAGATCATGGCCAGCTCTTGAAATCGAAGTTCTTTTTCGTGTTTTAACATCGCGCACCTTGTCAGCAATAGCTATCAATAAAAGAATCTCTATTCGGCGAATGCAGTTCTCAGGATAAAAATGGCCTGCCTGTTCTTTCTTGAGATTGCATATGCGAGCGAAGAATTTCCTCCATCAATAATTCCTCATTCACAATAGTTGCCAGTCTATTACCAGACAAAAGTTTCTATTTTGATTGCTATCAATTTAATGATTCTTCTTTTCAATTCGATTCTTGTCGGAAATTTTCTTCGTACTTATTGCCTTCTCTGCAATGAGTCGATGGTTACAGATCAATGAATTAAAGCGCTCCGTGAGGGAAACTCCGAGAGAGAAGTGACATTACGGTTGATATCTAGTTGATGAAATCCGGTTGAAAAAGGATCTGTCGGATCGCGAGAATCAATTTTCATAGCTGCCGGAGAAGATGTCGTGCCCCCGCAGGAAACCTGAAGGATAGGCATAGAGGAGTGACACAGCACAGATAAAACAGGCATCAAGCCTGATTCCGCAAGATTCGGCGGAAATGTTGAGCGGCTGCGTAAAAATCCATTGGAAATAAAAACCGCATATTGCTTCTATGTACGGTAACGTACCGCCAGACCCGCTATTCTGATCGTAATATCACAGTATCCATACCAACGCCGTGTGAAAAGTGGAAACACGGTATTTTCTCCCTAAGTCACTGCATTATGTGCAGCGCGTTACTGCGACGCTCTAGACTTAGACATCTGACTTCACCTCGCATCGTCCGCGATCCGTTTTATCCAGGTTCGTTGAATAGAAAGAATCGTCAGAATTGAAATCCGATAGAAAACCCTTGCGTGAATATTTGCGCGCCTTCACCGAATCACTGTTGGCAAGTGATATAGCCAGCCGCCCAGTGGATGACGAGCTGCCGCTGCGCGCAGAGCTATTCAGCGCCTTTCAGATGGAGCAGCATGGTCGCATCCTGGCCAATTCCCATAAGCTTAGTACTGGACGAGGACACGACCAGTTGCTTTCGCGTCTGGCTGACAATGAAAATGTCATCATTGATGCCTGCAACCAGTTAACCGAGGCAATTAAGGCAGGCAGGCAAGTGACGCCAGCGGCAGAATGGTTGCTTGATAATTTTTATCTGATCGAAGAGCAAATCCGCACAGCCAAGCGTCATCTGCCAAAGAATTACAGTAAGGAGCTGCCACGTCTGCTGCGTGGTACTTCAGCTGGCAGGCCACGCGTCTATGACATCGCCCTGGAAACCATTTCGCACGGCGATGGCCGTGTCGATCCCGAGAGCTTATCCCGTTTCGTCACCGCTTATCAGCAGGTCACGACGCTGAAGCTCGGTGAGCTGTGGGCAATTCCGATTATGCTGCGCCTTGCACTGATCGAGAATCTGCGGCGGGTTGCTGCGCGTCTGGCGACAACTCGGATCAACCGCAATCTGGCCCACGCCTGGGCAGATAAAATGGTGCAGACGGCCGAGAATGATCCAAGCAATTTGATTCTGTTGGTCGCCGACATGGCCCGTTCCAATCCACCAATTGACAGCTCATTTGTCGCCGAACTGGTACGACGTTTGCAGGGACAGGGTCCGGCACTGACGCTACCACTTACCTGGCTGACACAGCGCCTGGCAGAGTCTGGGCAAACTATCGAGCATCTGGTCCAGTTTGAAAATCAGCAGCAGGCCGCCGACCAGGTATCGATCAGCAATAGTATTGGCAGTCTGCGATTTCTCAGTGCAATGGACTGGCGTGAATTTGTAGAGACCATGAGCATGGTCGACCAGATGTTGCGCAAGGATCCGGCCGGATTCTATATCCAGATGGATTTTGCGACACGCGATCGCTATCGGCATGTGGTGGAAAAAATTGCACGGCATAGCCGCTTATCGGAAGTGGACGTCGCTGACAATGCCATTCGGTTTGCCAATGTCAATGCAGGGCGATCCGGCATCGCAGACCGCACCGCGCATGTCGGTTATTTCCTGATTGGCAATGGCTTGCAGCAGCTGGAGAAATCGGCAGATTTCCACTTGCCGTTAAGAGAGGCGATACAGCGAGCCGGTCGTGGAGCGCCGTTGGGCGTCTATCTTGGCAGCATATTATTGCTTACCATGGCGGCTACTTGCATCATCGTTGCGAAAGCCAACGCTGACGGTGTCGGTGGATGGCTGCTGACGCTGGTCGTATTGTTTGCACTGGTCGCCACCAGCCAGTTAGCGCTGTCGATGGTGAACTGGTTTGCGACGCTGATTGCCATACCCCGTCCGCTGCCGCGCATGGATTTTTCCAATGGCATTCCACAGGAATCGCAAACGCTGGTGGTGGTGCCGACGATATTGTTTACGAAACAGAATATCGACAGCTTGACCGAGGCGCTCGAAGTCCGCTTTCTCGCTAATCGCGACAACAACCTGAAATTTTGTCTGCTGACAGACTTCGGCGACGCGAAAACAGAAACGATGCCTGCCGATCAAACACTGCTGGAGCGGGCAAAGGAAAATATTGATGAACTGAATGGAAAATATCGCCATGCCAGCGGTGATAATTTTCTTCTGTTGCATCGTCCACGGCGCTGGAACAACCAGGAAAAAACCTGGATGGGTTACGAACGCAAGCGTGGCAAGCTAGGGGATCTCAACGCCTTCTTGCGCGGCGGTGCAGCCGATGCGTTTTCGCTCATAGCCGGCAACACCGACGGTTTGAACCATGTCAGGTATGTCATCACGCTTGATACTGATACTGAATTACCGCGCGACGCCGCGCGGCAATTCGTGGCCACAATGGCGCATCCGCTCAACCGCGCCCAGTACGATGAAAAGCGCCAGCGCATTTGCGAAGGCTATGGCATTCTGCAACCGCGTGTGGCGGTCAGCGTTCCCGGCAATGAGGCATCCCGCTATGAACTGCTGTGCGGCGGCGAAGCCGGCATCGACCCGTATACCCGTACCGTGTCCGACGTCTATCAGGATGTATTCGGCGAAGGTTCGTTTATCGGCAAAGGCATTTACGATGTCGACGCCTTCGAACGAGCGTTAAACGATCGCATGCCTGAGAATCGCATTCTCAGCCATGATTTGCTGGAAGGATGTTATGCACGGGCCGGTTTACTGAGCGATGTGCAGCTCTATGAAGAATATCCATCCCGCTACAGCGCCGATGTCAGTCGCCGCCATCGCTGGATACGCGGCGACTGGCAGATCGCGTCGTGGCTGTTGCCAAGCGTGCCTGGCGCACGCGATGCATCGACAGGCAAGATCGCCCGCCACCGCAACCCACTCTCGGCATTGTCACGCTGGAAGCTGTTCGATAATCTCCGTCGCAGCATTGTACCGATTGCGCTGACGGCATTGTTATTGGCCGGTTGGACGGTATTGCCATCGGCATGGTTCTGGACCTTTGCGGTGCTCGCCATTCTGCTGATTCCATCGCTGTGCGCATCATTGCTTCACATGGTACGCAAACCGAATGATGTCCTATTTGGTCAACATCTTTCTACGACTGTGCGATCGATGTCGCAGCAATTCAGTCACGCGGCATTGATGTTGATCTTCTTGCCGTATGAAGCCTGGTTCAATCTTGACGCGATCATTCGAACCCAATGGCGAGTACTGGTTTCACATCATAAATTGCTGGAGTGGAATCCGTCGAGTGAGGCAACTCGCCAGTCAGGTAATGGACTTTTTTCCTATATTCGTTCGATGTGGATTGCGCCGCTGCTTGCCACTGTCACAGCCGTTTATTTAATCGCGGACAATCCATTCGCGCTTCAGGCAGCCGCCCCGATCCTGCTGATGTGGTGGTTGTCGCCAGCCATCGCCTGCTGGATCAGCCGACCGATTCCGCGGCGCCAGGCGCAATTGTCAGATGATCAAACATTGTTTTTGAAAATTTTGTCACGAAAGACGTGGGCCTTCTTTGAAACGTACGTCGGACCGGAAGACAACTGGCTGCCGCCTGATAACGTGCAGGAACATCCGGTTGCAGTCGTTGCGCACCGCACCTCACCTACCAATATCGGTCTATCGCTGCTTGCCAATCTTGCTGCGTATGACTTCGGTTACATTCCTGCTGGCCAATTGATCGAACGCTCAGAAAACACGCTGCGTGCGATGGCAGCTTTGGAGCGTTACCAGGGTCACTTCTACAACTGGTACGACACGCACACCCTCAAGCCACTGCATCCGATTTATGTGTCGGCAGTCGACAGTGGCAATCTTGCTGCTCACCTGTTGACTCTGCGTCCCGGTCTATGCGGTTTGATCGATGCCCCGATCCTGAGTGCGCGCGTATTTCTAGGGATGCGCGATACCTGTCAAATACTGCGCGATGCTGCCGGCAATGCAGTGCCGACCCAATTGATCCAGTTCGAGAATGACCTTGATGCCGCCTGCCAGGCGGCACCGGCCACACTGATGGTCGCACATGACTTGCTCGAGCGATTAAGCCACTACGCCGCCGGAATCGTTGCAAGCTTCGAAGAAGCCCCTGATGGCAATGCGCAGCTCAAACTCTGGGCAGATTCACTGGCCAGGCAATGCCGGGACGCCTTGAATGAACTCAGCTTCTTGGCACCCTGGACAAAATTGCTCGCGCCGGTCGAGTGGATCGGTGAGTATCCACGTCTGGGTGAAATCCCGACACTGCGTCAGTTGGCAAAGATCCACAGCGGTCTGGCGCTAGCGTTTGAACAGCGTCTTGCCGACCATGCCGGCTTGCACGATGCGCAACGCATAGCCACCCTCAGCCAGCTGGTTTCCGAAGGCAGCCAGCGCGCTGCCGTGCGTATGCTGCAGATCGAGCAGCTGGCGCTGCAAGCCGCTGAGTTCGCACGCATGGAATACGGCTTTCTGTATGATCCAGCCACACACTTGCTGGCGATTGGTTACAACGTCACGGAACGGCGCCGGGACACCAGCAGCTATGACCTGCTGGCGTCTGAAGCAAGGCTGGCCACCTTCGTCGCCATCGCCCAGGGTCAATTGCCCCAGGAAAGCTGGTTCGCTCTCGGACGGCAACTTACCATTGCCAGCGGTGAACCGATTCTGTTGTCATGGAGCGGATCCATGTTCGAATACCTGATGCCGCTCTTGGTCATGCCGACATTCGAAAACACACTGCTCGATCAAACCTATCGTTCCGCAGTGGAAAGACAGATCGAGTACGGCATGCAGCGTGGCGTGCAATGGGGTATTTCGGAATCCGGTTATAACGCCTTTGATGCCAGCCTGAATTATCAGTATCGTGCATTCGGCGTGCCGGGCCTGGGCTTCAAACGCGGTCTTGGCGACGATCTTGTGATTGCTCCCTACGCATCCATGATGGCGTTGATGGTGGCGCCGGAAGCAGCCTGTAAAAACCTGCAGGAACTGTCGGCACAGGGAGCGGAAGGGAAATTTGGCTTCTATGAAGCGATCGACTATACACCGTCGCGTCTGCCTCGCGGCCAGACCAGCGCAATGATCCGCTCATTCATGGTTCATCATCAGGGCATGGGATTCCTGTCGCTGGCCTATCTTCTGCTTGACCGGCCATTGCAAAAACGGTTTGAATCGGACCCGCTGTTCCAGGCAACCATGTCACTGTTACATGAAAGAATACCGAAAGCCACAGCAAGCTATTCCAATACCACCGAACTGGCTGACATCCGTACCGCATCCAGTGAACAAGAAATGCAGATGCGGGTATTGCATCGCCCCGACCCTCGTACACCGGAAGTGCAATTGTTGTCCAATGGCCGATACCATGTGATGATTACCAGCGCCGGCGGCAGTTATAGCCGATGGAACGACTTATCGGTCACTCGCTGGCGTGAAGACAGCACGCGTGATAACTGGGGTACGTTCTGTTATGTGCGTGACATGGAGGATGGCAGTTTCTGGTCGACCGCATACCAGCCGACATTGACACTGCCAAAAAATTACGAAGTGATTTTCTCCGAAGGGCGTGCCGAATTCCGTCGCAGCGACAACAATGTCGAGATGCACACAGAAATCGTGGTGTCACCGGAAGACGATATCGAATTGCGCCGTACCCGTATCACCAATCGATCACGTGCGCGCAAGATCATCGAGATCACCAGTTATGCAGAGGTAGTGCTGGCCCCGGCTGCCGCCGATTCGATGCATCCGGCCTTCAGTAATCTGTTCGTCCAGACTGAAATCATCGATGCACGAAGGGCCATCCTGTGTACCCGGCGCCCGCGTTCGATCAATGAAAAATCGACCTGGATGTTTCATCTGATGGCAATGCATGGTGCGGAAGCAGGCATCGTTTCTTACGAAACCGACCGCATGCAATTCATTGGCCGCGGCAACACCGTCGCGGCGCCACAAGCGATGCAAAGCGCCGCTCCACTGTCAGGCAGCCAGGGATCGGTGCTCGATCCAATCGTCGCGATTCGCTATCAGATCACGCTGGAGGCGGAACAGACAGCCACCATCGACATGGTGACGGGAATTGGCGAGTCACGCGATATCTGTCTGGGCCTGATCGAGAAATATCACGATCGTCACCTGGCAGACCGCGTAGTCGAGCTGTCATGGACCCATAGCCAGGTGGTTCTGCGCCAGCTCAATGCCAGCGAAGCCGACGCCCAACTATATGGACGCTTGGCCAATTCGGTCATCTATGTCAATCCGCTGTTGCGCGGCGATGCCAGTGTCCTTATCCGCAATTACCGCGGGCAATCAGACTTGTGGAGCTATGCAATTTCGGGTGACTTGCCGATCGTTCTGGTGCAGATCAAGGATCAGGAAAATATCGAGTTGGTGCGTCAATTGGTGCAGGCACACGCCTATTGGCGATCAAAAGGTCTGGCAGTTGATCTTGTGATCTGGAATGAAGACCATGCTGGATACAGACAGGTCTTGCAGGAGCAGATCATGGGACTTATTTCATCTGTGACCGGTGCCCATGCAATTGATCGTCCCGGCGGCATTTTTGTGCGGCAGGCCGACCAGATTTCCAATGATGACCGCGTATTATTCGAGTCAGTCGCCCGGGTAATCCTGACCGATAGCCGAGGCAAGCTGATCGAACAGATCAATCGCCGCGATCTGCTGGAAGTCCGATCGCCACGTCTGACGCCTACACGCAAGCGACTGTCGCAGCAAGCGGTCGATACGGTTCACCGTGCGGCGGCACCGTCGCGGGAACTGATTCTGTCGAACGGCCTTGGCGGCTTCACGACGGACGGGCGAGAATACGTAATTACCACCTCGACTGACCAGGTGACGCCTGCACCGTGGGTCAATGTCATAGCCAATCCACAGTTCGGTACGGTTATTTCCGAAAGCGGGCAAGCGTATACCTGGGGTGAAAATGCCCATGAGTTCCGTTTGACGCCATGGGCCAACGATCCGGTATGCGACACCGGCGGCGAAGTATTCTATCTTCGTGATGAAGAAACGACACATTACTGGTCACCCACTGCGCTACCGCGCCGGGGCCAGGGTGACTATGTCACCCGGCATGGCTTTGGATACAGTGTGTTTGAACATGTCGAAGACGGCATTGCTTCGGAACTGACGGTTTTTGTCGCAGTCGATGCGTCGGTAAAATATTCGGTGCTGCGCGTACGCAATGATTCCGATACGATCCGCAAGCTGTCGGCTACCGGTTACGTAGAATGGGTGCTCGGCGACCTGCGCCCTAAATCGACCATGCACATTATTACCGAAACCGATCCGGCCACTGGCGCGCTGTTTGCACGCAATCCATACAACACCGAGTTCACCGGGCGTACTGCGTTTTTCGATGTCGATACCAGTACGCGCACCATCAGTGGTGACCGCAACGAGTTCATCGGCCGCAATGGAACGTTGCAAAATCCCGCAGCGATGGAACGAGTACGGCTGTCCGGCAAGGTTGGCGCCGGGCTGGATCCATGCGCCGCAATGCAGGTGCAGTTCGAACTGGTTCAGGGACAGGAGCGAGAAATCGTATTCATGCTTGGCATGGCCGATACCCGCCATACCGATATTGGTCAACTGGTGCAGCGTTACCGCGGCGCGGCCGCAGCGCAGGATGCTCTTGGCGCAGTACGCGCCTACTGGGAAAAGACACTGGGCGCGGTACAGGTCGAGACTCCGGATCAATCGTTGAATGTCCTTGTCAATGGTTGGCTGATGTACCAGACCATCGCCTGCCGCCTCTGGGCACGCAGCGGCTATTACCAATCCGGTGGCGCCTTTGGATTTCGAGATCAGTTGCAGGACACCATGGCTCTGGTGCACAACCAGCCTAAGCTATTGCGTGAACATCTGCTGCTGTGCGCTGCTCATCAATTCATCGAAGGCGATGCACAGCACTGGTGGCATCCGCCTACCGATCGCGGTGTGCGTACGCATTGCTCCGACGATTTCCTGTGGCTGCCGCTCGCAGTCTGTCGTTATGTGAAAAGCACCGGTGACGCCGCCGTGCTGGATGAGACGGTGCCATTCATCGAAGGGCGAGCGCTCAACCAGGATGAGGATTCTTACTACGACTTGCCGAACCGTTCCGGTCAATCCGCGACACTGTATCTGCATTGCGTTCGAGCAATTGAGCGGGGCTTGCGATTCGGCGAGCATGGTTTGGCGCTGATTGGCTCCTGCGACTGGAATGACGGCATGGACAAGGTCGGCGAACATGGCCGGGGCGAAAGCGTCTGGCTCAGCTTTTTCCTGTATGACGTGCTGATGCGGTTCGCCGACGTCGCCATCATCCACCATGACCATGAATTTTCCGATCGTTGCCATGCCGAGGCAGCTCAGCTTCGCCAGAACATCGATAAAAATGGCTGGGATGGTGAGTGGTATCGCCGTGCGTATTTCGACGACGGGACGCCGCTTGGTTCGGCACAAAACGTCGAATGCCAGATCGACTCGATTTCGCAAAGCTGGTCGGTATTGTCGGGTGCAGGCGACCCGGCCCGTTCGCAGATGGCGATGCAGGCAGTTGATCGCCGTCTGGTGCGGCGGGAAGATTCGATCATCCAGTTGCTGGATCCCCCATTCGACAAGTCCGATCAAAATCCAGGGTATATCCGCGGCTATGTGCCTGGTGTACGGGAAAATGGCGGTCAATATACGCATGCGGCGATCTGGACCGCGATGGCGTTTGCCAAGATGGGCGACAACCAGCGTGCCTGGGAATTGCTGCATATGATTAATCCGGTCAACCATGGCAGGACTGCCAAAGAAATTGCCAGGTATAAGGTCGAACCTTACGTTGTCGCTGCAGATGTGTATGCGGTATCGCCGCACATAGGCCGTGGCGGATGGACCTGGTACACCGGTTCTTCGGGATGGATGTATCGATTGATCGTGGAATCCCTGTTAGGGTTGACGCTGGAAGGCGACACGCTATCGGTGGCACCATGTCTGCCGGATGACTGGGAGTCATTTAAATTGAATTATCGGTACCGCGACACCTTGTACCGGATTGCGGTGGTGCAGGGCAGTGCCGAGGGCGGGGACGGCAGCGTGATAGTCGATGGCATTGCACAAATAGATCGGAAGATCCGGCTGGCAGATGACAAACAAGAGCATGCGGTGAAGATATTGGTGCCGATGCGCTTGAATGTGCAGCCTGCTACAGCGATGCCGGTTGGCGTTTGAGAGCAACCTGGGGGTGGCAAGAGTCAAGCTGGTTGAGGCCAGTTTGCTTGCTGCTACAATTTATGGGCAACGATGTTCAATTTTATTGAATCCGGTAACAATAAACATAAATAATAAACAAAAATTCAGGAGTTGCCATAATGCACTTCTGTAACGGGCAAAAGATTCGCAAAAAGCGCTTATATTTACCTGGACATAAATTGGTTCGGCGCTTCTGGTTACGTATAATGTGTCCGATATACATCAAATTCACGATTCATCATGTTTCTGGGGCATAAGCGGGATGACTGACCTACAAACTAGCCTGATCGCCATTGGCAGTGCCATTGTCGTCGGAGTGATTACCTACAATAAGTGGCAGGAATACAAGGCGAAGAAAAGTGTCGAACGCGCATTTTCTGCTGCGCCCGACGATATTCTGATGCAACCTGCAAATGATGCCGGTTCCACAGTGCATGAGCGCCAGGAACCGAATTTCGACCATGCCGGTTTGGCCGAAAATGGATCGGCGCCATCAGATCTGGCGATGCCGGAAAAAGAGCTTGCCCAGGAGGCAGCTACTTCGGCAATGAGCAAGGATTTGCCAGTCGATCCATTGATTGACTGCATCATTCCGCTGGCGCTCGAAGCGCCTGCCCATGGCGATAAGATCATCCTCCCGCTGCAGGCTTTGCGCCACGTCGGCAACAAGCCGGTACATTTCATTGGCCAGCGTGAAGATGGTCAGTGGGAGCCGGTTGCATACCGCAGCATCTATCTGGCTTTGCAGGCAGGGGTGCAGCTTGCCAATCGCAGCAATGCCTTGAACGAACTGGAGTATTCTGAACTTGTGACGCGCTTGCGCCAGGTGGCCGATGAAATCAATGCGGAGCCGGACGTGCCGGACATGACCGCGGTGATGATGTCGGCGCGGGCGCTGCATCAGTTCGTCGTCGAGTACGATGCCCGCCTGAGCGTCAATATCCAGTCCAACGGCGCGCCCTGGGCCATCAGTACATTGCTGGCAGCGCTGGAACGCCAAGGCTTCGATATCCGTCCGGATGGACGTCTGGTGATGCCAGACGGCGATGGCGGCAATCTATTTTCTCTTTCGACAAACGTGACCCTGGCGGCAGATACGACGTCGCGGCTGACCTTGTTGCTCGATGTGCCATGCGTGGCGCCACTGCGCGATGGTTTCGGCGCGATGATTGCCTGCGCCAAGGCCCTGGCGACGCGCCTTGGCGGCACCGTTGTGGATGACGGCAATCAGCCTCTGGCAGATGCGTCGCTTGGCGAAATTGCCCAACAAGTGAATGTTTTTTATGATGACATGCAGGCAGCAGATATCCCAGCAGGCTCCAGCAGGGCGCTGCGCCTGTTCAGCTGACCATGCAGCCTGATATGTTTGTAGGCGGTACCGGCCCTGATACTGATCCGCAACGCTCTAACAGCCTTGAAGCAGCCCAAGCGCGGGCCAAATGGCTGCGGGTGGAACTGAATCGGCATGGCCACGCGTACTATGTTGAGGACAATCCGACTATTCCGGACGCAGAGTACGACAAGCTGTTTGTTGAACTGAGCGTGCTCGAACAACAATATCCGGAACTGCGCTCGCCCGATTCCCCGACCCAGCGGGTTGGCGGGGCGCCTTTGCCCCAGTTTGCCCAGGTACGCCATTCAGTGCCGATGCTGTCGCTCGCCAACGGCTTTGATGAAGAGGACGTAATCGCGTTCGACCGACGGGTACGGGAAGGTTTGCAGGCGTCGGAAGAGATTGAATACGCGACCGATTTGAAATTCGACGGTCTGGCGATCAATTTGCGCTACGAAAACGGCGTGCTGGTGCAGGCGGCCACTCGTGGTGATGGCGCTACCGGCGAAAATGTCACCGCGAATATTCGCACTATCCGCGCCATTCCGCTGCGCCTGCATACGGATCAGCCGCCGGCAGTCATTGATGTGCGTGGCGAAGTGCTGATGTTCAAGGGCGATTTTGAAAAACTCAATGCGCGTCAGCGCGATAGCGGGCAAAAGGAATTTGCCAATCCGCGCAATGCGGCAGCCGGCAGCCTGCGCCAACTGGATTCGCGGATCACTTCACGACGCGCACTGCGGTTTTTTGCATATGGCATCGGCAGTCTGGAAGGCGCCGATCTGCCGCACTCGCAGCAAGCCTTGCTCGAATGGTATGCAGAAATCGGGGTCCCGGTTTGCAAGGAACGTGCCGTCGTAAAAGGTGCACAAGGCTTGCTGGAATTCTATCGCGATATTGCAATCAAACGGGTAAATCTGCCGTACGAAATCGACGGCGTCGTGTATAAAGTCAACCGCGTGACAGACCAGCAAAAACTGGGTTTTGTTTCGCGTGCACCAAGGTTTGCGCTGGCCCATAAATTTCCTGCTCAGGAAGCCATGACGGTGGTGCAGGATATCGGTATTCAGGTTGGCCGCACTGGCGCCATCACGCCAGTTGCCCGCCTGGCACCGGTTTTGGTGGCTGGCGTCACGGTGACCAATGCGACCTTGCACAATGAAGATGAAGTGCGGCGCAAGGATGTGCACATTGGCGATACGGTCGTTGTGCGGCGCGCTGGTGACGTGATTCCAGAGATCGTCAGCGTGGTCACTGAATTGCGCCCTGACAATGCGCGTGATTTCGTGATGCCATTGACCTGTCCGATCTGCGGCTCGGAAATCGTCCGGTTGGAAGAGGAGGCGATCGCCCGCTGTTCAGGCGGCTGGATCAAGTGCCCAGCCCAGCGAAAGGGTGGGTTGCTGCATTTTGTGTCACGGCGAGCAATGGATATTGAAGGTTTGGGCGAGCAACTGGTGGATCAGCTGGTTGAAAAGCAGGTGATCAGCACCGCAGCAGATTTGTACAAGCTCGGATTGACCTCGCTGGCAGCACTTGACCGGATGGCCGACAAGTCAGCGCAAAATGTCGTCAATGCACTGGAGCAGTCCAAATCCACCAGCCTGGCACGCTTCATATATGCCTTAGGCATCCGGCACGTGGGCGAGGCAACCGCCAAGGAGTTAGCGGTGCATTTTGGCCAGATGGATAGCGTGATGGCCGCATCTGAAGAACAGTTGCTGGAGGTGGCCGATATTGGCCCGGTTGTCGCGCATTCCATCTTACAATTTTTTGCCGATCCGCTGAACCGGGAATTGGTTGCGCAATTGCGTGCCGCCGGCGTGCATTGGCAGGAGCATGAACAGGCGCAAAAGGTGGTCAAGCCGATGCAGGGCAAGACTTTTGTCCTTACCGGAACTTTGCCAAACCTGACCCGCGATGCGGCTGCCGAATTGATTGAAGCCGCCGGCGGCAAGGTGGCCGGATCGGTATCGAAGAAAACCAGTTATGTCGTTGCCGGGGAAGAAGCCGGCAGCAAGTTGGCCAAAGCAGAGGAGCTGGGCATTGCTATACTGGATGAAGACGGGTTGATTCAACTATTGAAAAAGGCATCATGAAAAAAATTACAAAAGCAGTCTTTCCGGTAGCAGGCCTGGGTAGCCGTTTTTTACCTGCAACCAAGGCACAGCCAAAGGAAATGCTGCCGATTGTCGACAAGCCTCTGATCCAGTACGCGGTTGAAGAAGCGGTTGCTGCAGGCATTACGGAAATGATCTTTATTACTGGTCGCAACAAGCGGGCGATCGAAGACCATTTCGACAAGGTCTATGAACTTGAAGCCGAACTGGAGGCTGCAGGAAAACAAGTCTTGCTGGACATGATCCAGAATGTGATTCCGAAACACATCAACTGTATCTATATTCGCCAATCCCAGCCATTGGGGCTTGGCCATGCGGTACTGTGCGCCCGGCCGGTAGTCAACGACCAGCCCTTTGCCGTACTGCTGGCGGACGATTTCATGGATGTGGCACCAGGACAGGCGCCGGTACTGGCCCAGATGACCGAAATTTATGAACGTGAAGGCTGCAGCTTGCTGGCCGTGCAGGATGTGCCGCTTGCTGAAACCAAACAGTACGGCATAGTCAGCGTCACGCCCTATCTGGACAAGCTGGAGCGGGTCAACGGCATCGTCGAAAAGCCGTTGCCGGAAGCCGCACCGTCGACGCTGGCGGTGGTAGGGCGCTACGTTCTGAACAACCGGATCTTCGAGTATCTTGAAAAACTCGGAAAGGGTGCGGGCGGGGAAATCCAGCTCACCGATGGCATTGCCGCATTAATGGAAAAGGAAACCGTGCTGGCGTACCGTTATGCCGGCCAGCGTTATGACTGCGGCTCGAAGCTGGGGTACCTGAAAGCGACCATGGCAATGGGATTGAAGCATCCTGAAACCGGTCCGGCGTTTGCGGAATACGTGAAAAGTCTGCAATGAGCGTTCGCGATATCTTGAAGATGGGCGATGCGCGGCTGTTGCGGCAAGCCGAGCCGGTAGCCGGGTTCGGCACTGCCGAACTGGAGTCATTGATTGCAGATATGTTCGAGACGATGCATGCGGCCAAGGGCGCCGGCTTGGCCGCGCCGCAGATCGGAGTCAATCTGCAACTGGTGATCTTTGGCTTCAAGCAAAATCCGCGTTATCCGGATGCGCCTGCGGTGCCGGAAACGATTTTGATCAATCCGGTCTTGACGCCGTTGTCAGATCAGCTCGAAGAGGGTTGGGAAGGCTGCCTGTCGGTGCCGGGTTTGCGCGGCATGGTGCCGCGCTGGACGCAGCTGCACTATGAAGGCGTCGACCAGCATGGGCAGCCGATCAGTCGCGATGTCGACGGTTTCCATGCCCGTGTGGTGCAGCATGAATGCGATCATCTGGCCGGTATCCTGTATCCGATGCGGATCAGGGATTTTTCAAAATTCGGCTATACCGATATCCTGTTTCCCGGACTGGATGCCGGTCAGGATGAATAATCGGTCAAGATTTTAACGATTAAAATTGCTCATCGCTGCGCAGATAGCGCCACTGGCCGGTAGGTAAGTTGCCCAGCTTGACGGCACCAATGCGCACCCGTTTCAATCCCAGCACCCGCAAGCCAACCGCTTCGCACATCCGGCGGATCTGGCGCTTCTTCCCCTCGCGTAAAACGAAACTCAGCTGGTCGTCATTTTGCCAGCGCACCTTGGCCGGCAACAGTTTTTTGCCGTCCAGCGACAAGCCGTGATGCAGCAAGCGCAAATCGGCATCCGGCAGTTTGCCCGGCTTGCTGTACTGCACCCGCACAAGATATTCCTTTTCGATCAGCGTCTGTTCGCCAATTAATTGCTTGGCAATGCGTCCATCCTGCGTCAGCACCAGCAAGCCAACCGAATCGATATCAAGCCGACCGGCCGGCACCAGGTTCTTTAACTGGCTGGGCTGGAATTCGATCGGCGCCTCATCCTCTTTCCAGCGGCTGTCGGCATTGACCAGTACCATCGCCGGTTCATAACCATCCTCGGCCTGGCCGCTGACATACCCCATCGGCTTGTTGATCAGGATGGTGACGCGCCTGGCCTGCTGTGCGCTGGCCTGGCGCTCGATCGTGATGTGCTGATGAGGCAGTACCTTGCTGCCCAGCTCGGAAATGACGGTGCCATCGACCCTGACCCAGCCGCGCGCGATCCATTCATCGGCTTCGCGGCGCGAGCACAGGCCCAGTTCCGACATACGTTTGGAGAGGCGAACAAGTTCAGTCATGGTGCAGATAAATTGACAGGTCAGACATTGAATTAAACGCGCAATGCATCCAGCAGATCGGTTTCCAGCTGAATCTGGCTGCGTGCATGAGAAAGAATCGGGCCATCGACTAGGAATACGTCTTCCACCCGCTCACCGAGCGTCATGATCTTGGCTGTGTGTAAATTGATCTTGTAACGGGCCAGTACATTGGCAATCGAATACAACAGGCCAGTGCGGTCATTGGCCGAAACCGTCAGCAGATAATACTGGCCGCGTTCATCGGGCCGCAGATCGACTGTCGGGGTGACTGGAAACGTTCGCGACAGCCGTGACAGACGCCCCTTGCAGGGTGGCTGCAGCGGTTCATGCGACAGCAGCAGATGCGTCAGTTCATGCTCGATCAAGCTGATGATGTCGCGGTAGCTGTTGGCAAAAGCCGGTTCGGTCACCAGGAAGGTATCAAGCGCATAGCCGTGCCGGGTGGTATGGATTTTCGCATCCAGAATACTGAAATTCTTGCGGTCGAAATAGCTGCAAATGCGGGCAAACAGATCGGGCTGGTCCTTGACATAGACGGTGACCTGCAAACCTTCGCCGATCGGGGCCAGCCGGCACTTCACCACCGGCACGGTGCTCTCGGTCTTGTCATGCAGCGCACGAGTCTGCCAGGCAATATCGGACCCATCATGGCGCAGGAAATAGGCAACGTCGAGCTGTTGCCACAACTTTTGATGGGCATTTTCCGGCAGGCCATACAGCCGCAACGACTTGAGCGCATCCTGCTGGCGGTTCTTCAGCTCACGGTCGGTCGACGGGGCTTCACCGCCCAGGACGCGCAAGGTCATCCGGTACAGGTCTTCCAGCAGTTTGCCTTTCCAGGCATTCCATACCTTCGGGCTAGTGCCACGAATATCGGCTACCGTCAGCAGATAGAGCGCCGTCAGGTGGCGTTCATCCTTGACCAGGCTGGCAAAGCCGCGAATCACGTCGGGATCGGATAAATCCTGCTTTTGTGCGACTTGCGACATGGTCAGATGCTGCTCGACCAGGAACACGATTAATTCCGTGTCTTGCTTCGACAGGCCATGATTGCGACAAAACTGACGGGCGTCACTCATGCCCAGCTTTGAATGGTCGCCGCCGCGTCCCTTGGCAATATCATGGAACAATGCCGCGATATACAGCAGCCAGGGCTGGGCAAAGTCGGCCATCAACTGGCTGCAAAACGGGTATTCATGCGCATGCTCGCTCATGGTGAAGCGGCGCACATTGCGCACCACCATCAGGATATGCTGATCTACTGTGTAGACGTGAAACAGATCATGTTGCATCTGACCAATAATGCGCCTGAAATTGGGCAGGTAGCGCCCGAGTATGCTGGTCTGGTTCATCCCGCGCAAAGCATGGGTGATGCCTTGCGGGGCACGGATAATTTCCAGGAACAGGGCGCGGTTTTGCGGATCGCGCCGGAACCGGCTGTCGATCTTGAAACGGCTATGCCACAGCGCGCGCAGGGTGCGTGCAGTCATGCCTTTCAATTCCGGATGCTGCGCCCGCAACAGGAATACTTCGAGCATCGCCGACGGCGTGGTGTCGAAGGTGTCGTCCTGCGCGATATCGATCAAGCCATGCACTTCATTGAAGCGCTGGTTGATCGGCTGCGGATCGGCCGGCTGCGGGAATAACTGGACTTCGATATTTTGCAGCAGGATCGTATTTAACTGGGTAACGGCCTTGGCTGCCCAGTAATAATGCTGCATCAGGTATTCGCTGGAGCGGCGCGTTTCGGTCGTCTTGAAGCCGAACGATTCAGCGACCGGGGTCTGCACATCAAACACCAGGCGGTCTTCGCGACGCTTGGTATGCAGGTGCAAACGGATGCGAATATCCTTGAAGGTGCGTTCGGTGCGGGTGAGCTGCAGCGCTTCGGTTGAAGTGATCAGTCCGCGCTGCGCCAAGTCGCGCCAGGATTGACCGAGGCCGGCGGCCTTGGCAACCCATAAAATGACTTGCAGGTCGCGCAATCCGCCGGGACTTTCCTTGCAATTGGGCTCCAGGCTATACGGCGTGTCTTCATACTTGACATGGCGCTGGCGCATTTCCAGCGTTTTGGCCTGGAAAAACGCTTGCGGGTCCATGGCAGCATTGAACTGTTCGCACAGTGCCTGAAACAGTTTGCGGTTGCCCGTGACGTAGCGCGCCTCCAGCAAGCTGGTTTGCACCGTGATGTCGGCTGCGGATTCGACCAGGCATTCCTCGACGGTTCGGATACTGTGCCCAATTTCGAGGCCCATATCCCAGAACAGCTGCACCAGCTCTTCAAGTTTGGCTTGCAATGCTGCATCCGGTGCGCACTCGAGCAAAATAAGTACGTCGACGTCCGAATGGGGAAACAGTTCGCCCCGGCCATAGCCACCGACTGCAACCAGGGCGGTATTGGCGGGCAGCTTATAAGCGCGCCATGCCTGGGCCAGAGCCCGATCGACACTCTGGCGCAAGCGAGTCAGCAGCTTTTCCGGCTTGTGTTCGGCTTCAAAGGCGGCAATGGCAGTCTGGCGATCGGCTTTGAGTTGATCCTTGAAGGAAAGCGCAAGCGGAGCCATTGTCAAACAGTAACTGGATTTGCCGGGGTCGTTTGCTGGATCAGAGCCGGCGGCGCAGGCATGCCTGGGGATACGGTCAAGACTTCATAGCCAGTCTCGGTTACCAGCACGGTATGTTCCCATTGCGCTGACAGGCTGCGGTCCTTGGTTTTGATGGTCCAGCCATCGCCCATTTCCCGGATTTCACGGCGACCGGCATTGATCATCGGCTCAACTGTAAAAATCATGCCGGGCACGAGAACTTCCAGTGTGCCGGGACGGCCATAATGCAATACCTGCGGATCTTCGTGAAATACCTTGCCGATGCCGTGGCCACAGAATTCACGCACGACGCTGTAACCGGCTTTTTCAGCATGTTGCTGGATCACAAAACCGATGTCGCCTAAATGGGCGCCCGGTTTGATTTTCGAAATGCCCAGCCACATGCATTCATAGGTAATATCGGTCAGGCGCCGGGCCAGGATGGAAGGTTCGCCAACAAAATACATGCGGCTATTGTCGCCATGATATCCATCCTTGATCACGGTAATATCCAAATTGATGACATCACCATTTTTCAATACCTTGTCGCCAGGGATGCCGTGGCAAACCACGTCATTGACCGAGGTACAAATTGCCTTTGGAAAAGGGGTATAGCCAGGAGGACAATAATTGAGGGGGGCAGGTATCGTGCCTTGCACAGTCAGCATGTACTCATGACACAAGCGGTCGAGTTCACCGGTAGAGACACCGGCTTTTACATGAGGGGCAATATAATCCAGCACTTCAGCGGCAAGTTTGCCTGCTATTCGCATGCCTTGGATGTCTTCCGGAGTTTTAATAGATGCCATAACAAGCCCGTGAAACCACAAAAAATGTTCAGTCAATCGACAATTATAGTCGACCCGGGGATTCATCGCCGGGATCAAACCGGACGCAGCTTGAAAGAAACAGAGGAATTAGGGTACAATCTTGGGTTAGCTTGAAATGTTATTTAAGCTAATTTTTTCGTAAATCGCGAATCTGCCCGACAAGGGTGCTCGTCTGGACGGTAAGTCCGGCGGGTGACTGGGCAGATTCCAGACCCAACCCTGGAGATAATATGTCTGTAACTATGCGTGAAATGCTGGAAGCCGGTATCCATTTCGGACACCAAACCCGCTTCTGGAACCCAAAAATGGCGCCGTACATCTTCGGCCATCGCAACAAGATTCACATCGTTAACCTGGAAAAAACCCTGGCTATGTACCAGGATGCGATGAAGTATATCCGCCAGTTGTCTTCCAATCGCGGCACCATCCTGATGGTCGGCACCAAGCGCCAGGCGCGCGAGCTGATCGCGGCTGAAGCGCAACGTGCTGGTGTGCCGTTCGTCGACCAGCGCTGGCTGGGCGGCATGCTGACCAACTTCAAGACGATCAAGATTTCGATCAAGCGTCTGAAGGAAATGGAAGCTGCAGTTGCCGATGGTTCGATCGAGAATTTCAGCAAAAAAGAAGCCCTGATGTTCCAGCGCGAGATGATCAAGCTGCAAAAATCCATCGGTGGCATCAAGGACATGGGCGGCGTGCCGGATGCGATTTTCGTGGTCGACGTCGGTTACCACAAGGGCACCATTACTGAAGCCGCCAAGCTGGGCATTCCAGTCATCGGCGTGGTTGATACCAACCATTCGCCAGAAGGCGTGACTTATATCATTCCAGGCAATGATGACTCGTCCAAGGCGATCCAGTTGTACGCCCGCGGTGTGGCTGATGCGATCCTGGAAGGTCGTGCCAACGCTGTCAATGATGTTGTGGAAGCAGTCAAGAGCGGCGCTGATGAATTTGTCGAGGTCAACGAGCAGGCGTAATTTCACCTTTGCCGTAGCTAGGCTTTGACCAAGGGGCAACCGCGGTTCGCCCCTTTTTTTTGAACGAATTTACATTGTGGACGTCCGATAAGGCGTCAATTTTATGAGTCGCGGGACAGAATTTCTGCAATGCCGGACAGCGTTATGCTTAGTCATAGCCTGTTTCTTGCATTATGCGCAGAGCGGCACTCTGTCCCCAATTTGAAGGGGAATAACATGGCGACAATTACCGCAGCACTGGTTGGCGAACTGCGCGCAAAGACTGATGCACCGATGATGGAATGCAAAAAAGCTTTGACTGAAGCGGATGGCGACATGGCCAAGGCAGAAGAAATTCTGCGGGTCAAACTGGGCAGCAAGGCTTCCAAGGCAGCATCCCGTATCACTGCAGAAGGCGTTGTTGCAGCCTATATCGCTGGCGGTATTGGTGCGCTGGTAGAAGTCAATTGCGAAACTGATTTCGTGACCAAGAACGACGATTTCCTGGCGCTGACCAATAGTGTTGCCAAGCTGATCGCAGAAAAAAATCCGTCTGACGTGGCAGCCTTGTCGGCCTTGCCGCTGGATGGCAAGACAGTCGAGGAAGTACGCGCCGCTCTGGTCGGTAAAATTGGTGAAAACATGTCGATTCGGCGTTTCAAGCGCTTTGAGACTGGCGCCAGGCTGACTTCCTATTTGCATGGCACTCGCATCGGCGTGATGGTCGAGTACGAAGGCGCGGACGAGCAGGTTGGCAAGGATGTGGCGATGCATATCGCTGCGATGAAGCCAGTTGCACTTTCATCGGACCAGGTACCTGCCGATTTGATCGAAAAAGAGCGTTCGGTGGCATCCCTGAAGGCAGCTGAAGACGCGACCAAGGCTCAGGCTGAAGGCAAGACCCCGCAATCGGCGGAAATTGTCGCCAAGCGGATCGATGGTGCGGTGCAAAAATACTTGAAGGAAGTGTCGTTGTTCAATCAGTCGTTCGTCAAGAATGACAAACAAACGGTTGAGCAAATGCTGAAAGCAACGAATTCCAGCGTGAAATCCTTCACGATGTTTATCGTCGGTGAAGGCATTGAAAAGAAACAGGATGACTTTGCGGCCGAGGTTGCGGCGCAAGTCGCGGCAGCAAAACAAGCTTAAGTGACATGACGCAATCAAGCGGGCCGAAAGGCCCGTTTTTTTGACTCGTATCATAGTAGCCTGGCAACTAAGGCATTTCGGCGCGATCATCGGTGGCATGCCACGGGCAGCATGGCGTTGAATGCAGTACAGTAAAGCATTATCAAACCGGATCATTCCATGGAGTGCAGTTCATGACAAAACCTGCTTACAAGCGCGTTCTCCTTAAACTTTCCGGTGAAGCGCTGATGGGTGACGATGCCTATGGCATCAATCGCGCGACCATTGAAAGCATGGTCGCGGATGTGGCAGAGGTTGCCAAACTTGGCGTCGAGCTGGCGATTGTGATTGGCGGCGGCAATATTTTCCGGGGCGTTGCCCCTGGCGCCCAAGGCATGGACCGCGCCACTGCCGATTACATGGGCATGCTGGCCACCGTGATGAATTCGCTGGCGTTGGCCGATGCCATGCGCCATGTCGGCATCGTCGCGCGTGTCATGTCGGCAATCGCCATCGAGCAAGTGGTCGAGCCGTACGTCCGCCCCAAGGCATTGCAGTATCTGGAAGAGGGCAAGGTCGTTGTGTTTGCCGCCGGCACCGGCAACCCGTTTTTTACCACCGATACCGCCGCGGCGTTGCGCGGATCGGAAATCGGCGCTGAAATCGTACTCAAGGCAACCAAGGTCGACGGCGTCTACAGCGCCGACCCGAAAAAGGACGCCAGCGCAACGCGCTATACGACGATCACCTTTGACGAGGCAATTTCCAAGCATTTGCAGGTGATGGATGCGACTGCGTTTGCATTGTGCCGCGACCAGAAATTGCCGATCAAGGTTTTTTCCATCATCAAGCCAGGCGCATTAAAACGCGTGATTCTTGGCGAAGACGAAGGTACATTGGTCCATTTATAAATATTGCTAGAAGCAAGGAGGACAGCATGACGATTGCTGACGTAAGGAAGATCACCGAACAAAAAATGCACAAATCGATCGATACGCTGAAGGCGGATCTGGCGAAAGTGCGTACCGGACGTGCCCATACCGGCATTCTCGACCATATTCATGTCGATTATTACGGTTCCCCGACCCTGCTTACCCAGGTGGCCAATATCACCCTGATCGACGCCCGTACCATCGGTGTGCAGCCATTTGAAAAAAAGATGGTCGCCGTGGTTGAAAAAGCCATCCGCGAATCGGATCTGGGCTTGAATCCTGCGACCCAGGGTGAAATGATTCGGGTGCCGACCCCGCCATTGACGGAAGAGCGCCGCAAGGAAATCGTCAAAATGGTCAAAGGCGAAGCGGAGGATGCAAAAATAGCAATTCGAAACATCCGGCGTGATGCCAACGAAAGCTTGAAAAAATTACTTAAAGACAAGGCTTGTTCCGAAGACGAGGAGCGCCGCGCTCAGGACGACGTGCAAAAATTGACTGACAAATTTGTCATTGAAGTGGATAAATTAATTAGCGAAAAAGAAAAAGAGCTTATGACCGTGTGAGAACGGCGTATAGTAGTTCTTTCTTTGCCCACATTTTTTGCATGGTTTTCCTATGACGCATTCGAGTTCAACTCAGGCGATTCCACAAGCTTCGTCAATGCCGCGCCATATCGCGATGATCATGGATGGCAATGGCCGCTGGGCGACCAAACGCTTTTTGCCGCGCGTCGCCGGTCATGTCAAGGGTGTGGAGGCAGTACGCGATATCGTTGAGGCGTGCGCATTGCGCGGCGTCGAGTATCTGACACTGTTTGCCTTCAGTTCGGAAAACTGGAGGCGCCCAGCCGATGAAGTGTCGTTTTTGATGAAGCTCTTTATCAGCGCGCTGGAGCGTGAAGTCGCGAGAATGCATGTCAACAGTATCCGGCTGCGCGTCATCGGCGACCTGTCACGATTTGATGAGCCTTTGCAGAAGATGATTGCCGATGCCGAAAGAAAAACCGCCAACAACAGCCGCCTGACCTTGACCATCTGCGCCAATTACGGCGGCCGCTGGGATATTCTGCAGGCAGTCAATAAAATGACCAGTGCCCATCCTGGCCAAACCGAGTTTTCGGAAGAGCAGTTGGCGCCGCACTTGGCAATGGCTTATGCGCCGGAGCCGGATCTCTTCATTCGTACCGGCGGCGAAGAGCGCATATCCAATTTCCTGTTATGGCAGCTTGCCTATTCCGAGCTTTACTTTACCGATACCTATTGGCCCGATTTCGATGCGGCGGCACTGGACTTGGCGATTGCCTCCTACCAGAAACGGGAGCGGCGTTTCGGACGCACAAGTGAACAGCTGATCGAGCACAAAAAGGCATCCTGATGCTGAGAACGCGCGTCCTCACGGCATCGGCCTTGTTCGTCTTGCTTTTGCTGGTCGCGTATTCGGGCTCCTTTTTGGCTTTCGTAGTGGTGACAGCAGTGTTTTTTGCCGCCGCCATGTGGGAAAGCTTTCGCCTGTTTGGCAATCGGCAGCCGATGGTCGCGGCGGCAATCTGGACGCTTGCCTTTGGCATCATCATCTACTATCAACGCGATTTTGCCATCCTCTGGTTATTTTTCTTCTGTGCCGCGATATGGGCCTTCCGACTTGCGCCATCGCTGGCCTGGGGATTGCCACCGCTTCATGGCGTCAGCAACCGCCTCCTGAATGGCGTCTACGGTATCGCGATCCTCGGCAGTTTTTTAGCCATGCTGGTTTTGTATCAGCAGTCGCCCCTTTATTTGCTGTCAGTTATGGCCATCGTCTGGGTTGCCGATATTGGGGCGTATTTTTCCGGCAAAGCCTTTGGCAAGCGCAAGCTGGCGCCATCGATTTCACCAGGTAAGTCATGGGAAGGCGCGATTGGCGGTTGGCTGGCAGTGCTGGTTTTCACCGGCCTTACTGCGTTGTTGCCAGTATTAAAAGATACGTTTGCCGTCAAGTTGCTGGCGCATTGGGGCTGGCTGGCTTGGCTTGCCGGCATGACGGTATTAGTCGTTGCAAGCGTGGTCGGTGACTTGTTCGAGTCGCAATTGAAGCGCCGTGTGGCCATGAAGGATAGCAGTCATTTGTTGCCTGGCCATGGCGGGGTACTTGATCGTATTGATGCCTTGATTCCGACCCTGCCGCTGGCGGTGCTTATTGGTTCCTGGTTTTAACGGGGTAGGTTGGCAGCATGCAATACATCACCATTCTTGGTTCCACCGGCTCTATCGGCGTTTCAACGCTGGACGTAATCGGTCGTCATCCCGAACACTATCAAGTCTACGCGTTGACCGCGCACTCCCGGGTGGAAGAGCTGGCGGCACAATGCCGGCAATTCCAGCCACAAGTTGCCGTAGTCGGTACCGCCGCGGCAGCACAGCATCTATCGCGCTTGCTGCAACAGCAGGGCGTTGCAACGCAAGTCGAATATGGCATACAGGCCTTGTGCGCAGTGGCTTCGGCATCCGGGTGCGATACGGTCATGGCAGCCATTGTCGGCGCTGCCGGCCTGGCACCAAGTCTGGCTGCAGCCCGGGCTGGCAAGAAAATTTTGCTCGCAAATAAGGAGGCATTGGTGATGTCCGGCCAGCTGTTCATGGATACGGTCACTGAACACCATGCGACCCTGCTGCCGATCGATAGCGAGCATAATGCGATTTTTCAATGTCTGCCAGAGCAGTATCGCGGTGCCCCGGCATCGCACGGCGTCGCCAGGATTCTGCTGACTGCATCCGGGGGACCATTTTTAAGACGCGATGTCGCAACGCTCGAATCCGTGACACCGGAAGAAGCGGTCGCCCATCCGAACTGGGTCATGGGACGGAAAATTTCCGTCGATTCGGCTACCATGATGAATAAGGGACTGGAAGTCATTGAGGCTCACTGGTTATTTGGTGCCAGCGCCGACCAGATCGAAGTAGTGATTCATCCGCAAAGCGTGATTCATTCGATGGTGTCGTATGTCGACGGCTCTGTGCTGGCCCAGATGGGCCAGCCGGATATGCGTACCCCGATTGCCCATGCATTGGCGTATCCGGCACGTATTGCTTCCGGCGTCAATCAGCTGGATTTGACTGCTATCGGCAATTTGCAGTTTTTCGCGCCCGATTTTCTACGGTTTCCTTGTTTGAAACTGGCTTATGAGGCGCTCAGGCAGGGCGGAACCGCTGCCGCGATATTGAACGCAGCCAATGAAGTTGCAGTCCAAGCATTTTTAGACCGGGAAATAGGCTTCAGGATGATTGACCGCCTGATTCAGCGTGTGATGGATAAATTGCCCAGCCGAGCCGTTACCGGCATTGAGGCATTACTGGAAGAAGACCAGTTGGCTCGCGAACTTGCCCGTAATTTCATAAAATCATGATGCTATTGCAAACCATTCTCGCTTTTGTCGTCGTACTTGGCGTCCTGATCGTGGTCCATGAATTGGGCCATTATTGGGTCGCGCGCTGGTGCGGGGTCAAGGTTTTGCGGTTTTCAGTTGGCATGGGCAAGGTCGTCTACTCCCGCCGGACTGGGCCGGACCAGACCGAGTGGGCATTGTCGGCATTGCCGTTTGGCGGTTATGTGAAAATGCTGGACGCGCGCGAGCAGGATGTTTCCGGTTTATCCGAAAGTGAATTGCAACGCGAATTTACCAGGCAATCGGTCTGGCGTCGCATTGCGATTGTCGCTGCCGGCCCGTTGGCAAATTTCTTGTTGGCAATTGTAATTTTCGCTGGTCTGTATTCATATGGCATACCCGAGCCGATTCCTCTGTTGCGAGCGGTGCCGGAAAAGACGGTCGCTCATGAAGCCGGTTTGCGGGGCGGGGAAATGATTACTGGGGTCAACGGCGAACCGGTCCAGATCTGGTCGGATCTACGCTGGAAACTGATTCAGCTGGCAGTCGAAAAGCAGCCGGCAGTTCTGGACGTGGTGCGTTCGCGTGACGCTGCAGGCGACAATTTTTCAGTGACTTTGCCGCTGGATAGCATTTCCACCAAGGACCTGGAAACGGATTTTCTAGGCAAGCTGGGATTGGATCTGGCGCGACCTAAGGCTGTATTGGGCCAGCCGCTGCCGGAGGGACCGGCAATGCAGGCAGGGTTGCACCAAGGTGATCTGGTCCTGTCGGTCAATAACGCACCGGTTGCCGATGGCCTGGCATTCATCGAAATGGTGCGGGCATCTGCCGGCAAGCAAATGACGATTCGCGTGCGCCGGGGAGACCAGGAACTTGTTGTGCCGGCGACGCCTTTGGCTCATACCGTAAAAGGCCAGACGATCGGTCAACTCAAAGTCGAAATTTCGGTTGCGCCGGAAATGACGACTGCCAGCTCGCCACCCTTGGTTGCGATCGGCAAGGCGATCCAGAGAACTTGGGATTCGAGCGTGTTGACGCTAAAAATGCTTGGTAAAATGCTTGTTGGCGAACTGTCCTGGAAGAATATCTCCGGACCGATCACGATTGCCGACTATGCGGGCCAGACCGCACGTATCGGTCTCATCAGCTATTTGAGTTTCATCGCCCTGATCAGCATCAGCCTGGGCGTGATGAATTTGCTGCCCATCCCAGTGCTGGACGGGGGGCATTTACTGTATTATTCGCTGGAAGTTGTTACAGGGCGCCCGTTGTCGCAACGGGTAGGGGAGATCGCTCAGCGCGCTGGCGTTGGTCTGTTGATGGCATTGATGATGGTCGCGGTGTTTAACGACATTGCCCGTCTTCTGTCTTGAATGCCTTGCTGATGTCGCGAATCGCCTTACAAGAAAATTGAAAATTAACGATAGCTAATGAAATTACATTCTGCGCGCATTTCCCTGCCGGTTTTTTCCCGTCGTCTGATCGCTGCTGCTGCCTTTGCCTTGTGTTCGGGGCATGCCATGGCGGTTGATCCATTTGTTGTAAAAGACATTCGCGTCGAAGGCATTCAGCGCACCGAGGCCGGCACCATATTCAGCTACCTGCCAGTGCGGGTAGGTGAAACGTTTACAGATGAGAAAGGCGCTGCCGCCATCAAGTCATTGTATGCAACCGGCTTTTTCAAGGATGTACGGATTGAAGCGGAAGGCGATGTACTGGTCATCATGGTCGAGGAACGGCCTGCCGTTGCAAGCGTCAATTTTTCCGGCATCAAGGAATTTGAAAAGGATCAGCTGACCAAGGCGATGAAGGAAATCGGCTTGGCGGAATCGCGTATTTATGACAAATCGCTGGTTGATCGGGCCGAGCAGGAATTGAAGCGCCAATATCTGTCGCGCGGTTTGTATGGTGCGAAAGTCACCACCACGGTCACGCCGATCGAGCGCAATCGCGTCAATGTCAGTTTTGAGGTGGATGAGGGCGATGTCGCCCGCATCAAGCAGATCAATTTTGTCGGCAACAAGGTGTATAGCGACAGTCAGTTGCGCAAATTGTTGAATCTGACCACGCCTGGATGGTTTACCTGGTATAGCAAGGCTGACCAATATACAAAACAAAAACTGACCGGCGACATCGAAACAATCCGTTCGCAATACCTGAATAACGGTTTTCTGGAAATGCAGGTCGAATCGACACAGGTCTCGATCAGTCCGGACAAGCGGGATATTTACATTACGATCAATATCAATGAAGGTGAGAAATTCACCGTTGCGGATATCAAGCTCGAAGGCGAATTGCTCTGGCGCGAAGATGAGTTGAAGTCGCTGGTGCAATTGAAAAAAGGTGATGTTTATTCCGGCGAGAAGCTTGCCGAAAGTGTCAAGAAAATTTCCGAGCGCATGGGTACCTTCGGTTACGCATTCGCCAATGTGAATGCCAACCCCGAAATCAACCGGACCGATAAACAGGTGTCGTTTACCGTGTTTATCGATCCGGGCAAGCGTGTTTATGTACGCCGGATCAATGTTGCGGGCAATACCGTGACTCGTGACGAAGTGGTGCGCCGCGAATTCCGTCAGTTTGAAGGTTCCTGGTATGACGGTGACAAGATCAAGCGTTCCCGCGACCGTGTGGACCGGCTGGGTTATTTCAATGAAGTGACCATCGAGACCCCTGAAGTGCCAGGCACCAGTGATCAGGTGGATGTCAATCTGGCGGTAGTGGAAAAGCCGACCGGCAGCCTGTCGCTGGGCGCAGGTTTTTCCAGCAGTGAGCGATTGACCATGTCCGCCTCGATTCATCAGGCCAATGCCTTTGGCAGCGGCAAGACACTTGGCCTCGACCTCAATACCAGCAAATTCAACCGGACTGTTGCAGTATCCACGACCGATCCTTATTACACGATCGACGGCATCAGCCGCAGCTATGAATTGTTTCATCGGACCAGTCGTCCGCCGCTGGTCAATGCCGGCGAATACAAGATCGAGACCACGGGCGCCAATATGCATTTCGGCGTGCCGTTTACCGAACTCGATACGGTGTTTTTCGGCGCGGGTGTGGAACGTACGAACGTGACGACGTATCGCGGTTTTTCTACTGCGGCCGGTGGAAATGCCACAATTGCAGATAGCCCGTCACTCTATCAAAAATATGTGGCTGACTTTGGTGGCGCAACTGCCTGTCGGGTGAACTGTACTGAAAGTGCTAATACGCTCAGTTTCCCGCTAACGGTTGCTTGGCAACGGGACAACAGGGATAGTGTTTTAACGCCAAGTTCGGGCCAATACCAACGCGCAAATTTTGAAGTCGCTGCCTTTGGCGACCAGCGCTACTATCGTGCAGTTTATCAATATCAACATTACCTGCCGGTATTTCAGACGCTGACGCTCGCGTTCAATGGCGAGGTCGATTACGGTGGCGGTATGGGCGGCAAGCCTTATCCTGTATTCAAGAATTTCTATGCCGGTGGCATTGGATCCGTACGTGGTTTTGAAGGTTCTTCATTGGGCGATCGGGATAAGAGTGCGATCAACCCGCTCGGCGATCCAGTGGGCGGTTCGAAGCGCCTGATTGGCAACATGGAATTGCAGGTTCCCTTTCCAGGTTCCGGACGGGATCGCAGTCTGCGCTGGTTTACTTTCCTGGATGCAGGTAATGTTTTTAATCAAAAAATCCAGTTTTCGGAATTGCGTTATTCTGCCGGATTGGGCATTAGCTGGATTTCGCCGATCGGACCGTTGAAGCTCAGTTATGGCAAAGCGTTGAATTCCAAGCCTGACGACCGGATCCAGAGTTTTCAATTTCAGCTCGGCACCGGTTTTTAAGCAGCTGGTGGCATAATGGAAGTCAGCAGAGTTAATCGTATGTAAGTTTTGGATCGCGGAGAATCACCTTGATGTCGATAGCCCAATCAAAAAACTGGTTCAGGTCTGCAACGCTGATGGCGGCGTGCCTGTTTCCTTTCGTCGCCGCGCAGGCGCAAGAGTCAAGAATCGGCTTTGTGAGCACTGAACGGATTTTCCGCGAGGCGGTTCCAGCCAAGACGGCGCAGGCAAAGATCGAGCAGGAATTTTCCAAGCGTGACCGGGAATTGCAGGAATTGGCTGGACGCGTCAAATCGATGTCGGAACGCCTCGACAAGGATACGACGATTCTGTCCGACTCCGATCGCATTCGGCGCCAGCGTGAATTGACCGATCTGGACAAGGAGTTTCAGCGTAAGCAGCGCGAATTTCGTGAAGATTTGAATCAGCGCCGTAATGAAGAATTGGCGACTGTTCTGGAGCGAACCAACAAAGTTATCAAGCAAATCGCGGAAGCCGAGAAATACGATATCGTGTTCCAGGAAGCAGTCTATGCAAGTCCGCGCATTGATATCACTGACAAGGTGTTGAAAGCCTTAAACAAGTAAGGTTCAATTCATACCAGCGGCAGAGTAAATTTTCTTTGTCACCGTCAATCCCAGGAAGGCCACGATGAGCACTCGGCTAAAGGAACTGGTCGAACGCTTGGGAGGCCAGTTGATCGGCGATGAGTCGATTGAAGTCACCGGCGTCGCGCCATTGAGTGATGCACAGTCATCACAGATCACATTTTTCTCCAATCCCAAGCTGCGCGCCCAGGCTGCGCAGACCATGGCCGCTGCCATTATCCTGTCGCCGGCCGAGGATGAAGTCATTGGCGCTACCTATCAAGGCTCCAGGATTGTCACCGCAAATCCGTATGCCTACTTTGCACGGGTGGCACAGTATTTCGCCGCGCAATCAGCTATACCGGCGAAGCCCGGCCTCCATCCAAGTGCCGTAGTCGATCCTTCAGCGCGGGTGGCGCCCGAGGCCAGCATCGGGCCGCTGGTCGTGATCGATGCAGACGCGGTGGTCGAAGGCAACGCGGTAATCGATGCCGGCTGCTTTATCGGGCGTGGCGCCAAAGTTGGCGCCGGCACCCATTTTCATGCGCGCGTGACTTTTCATGCCGGCTGTGAAATTGGACAGCGTGGCATTCTCCACTCGGGCGCCGTGATCGGTGCAGACGGTTTCGGCTTTGCCAACGAGGGCGGAGCGTGGATCAAGATTCCGCAAACAGGGCGGGTTGTGATCGGCGATGATGTTGAAATCGGCGCCAATACGACCATCGACCGCGGTGCATTGGCCGATACCGTGATTGAAGACGGCGTCAAGCTCGATAATCAGATCCAGATCGGCCACAATTGCCATATCGGAGCGCATACACTGATGTCCGGCTGCGTCGGTGTGGCGGGCAGCGCGAAAATTGGCAAATACTGCACGTTTGGCGGGGCGGCGATGATACTCGGGCACTTGACGATTGCCGATCATGTCACGATTTCCTCTGGCACTCTGGTATCGCGCTCAATTCGGGAACCAGGTCTGTACACCGGCTTCTATCCGCTGGCAAAAAATGCAGAGTGGGAAAAATCTGCGGCGATCGTGCGCAATTTGCCAACGATGCGTGAGAAAATCCGGGTTCTTGAAAAATCCATTAAAACATCCTTAGAAGAGAAAGAATGAACGCCCTCGAAAAGAAAAGCCTCGACATTTGCCAGATCAAGGAATATCTGCCGCATCGCTATCCAATGTTGCTGGTGGACCGGGTGCTCGATTGGGAAACCGGCAAGTCGATTACGGCCATCAAGAACGTCACCGTCAATGAAGAGTTTTTCAATGGCCATTTCCCGCACAAGCCGGTCATGCCCGGGGTGTTGATGATCGAAGCGCTGGCCCAGACCGCGGCGCTGCTATCTTTTCTGACGATGGGTGTGAAACCGGACGACAATAGCGTCGTGTATTTTGTCGGGATCGATGGCGCCCGCTTCAAGCGCCCGGTCGAGCCTGGCGACCAGCTCAGGATGGAAGTCGAAATTTTGCGCAATTCCCGCGGGATCTGGAAATACAAGGCAACCGCTTCGGTCGATGGTCAGACGGCAGTCGAGGCGGAATTGATGTGCACGATGCGCAGCGCAACCGACGCGAGCCGGCCTGCAGGGCAGTAGTCATGACCAGGATCCATCCGACCGCCATTGTCGATCCCAAGGCCAACCTCGACGCCTCTGTCGAAGTCGGCCCCTACGCGGTAATCGGGCCGCATGTCGCGATTGATGCGGGCACCAGAGTCGGCCCGCATGTGGTGATCGAGGGTCATACGGCAATTGGCTGCGACAATGTATTTTTCCAGTTTTCCTCGATCGGGGCGGCACCGCAGGACAAGAAATATGCTGGCGAGCCAACCCGGCTCGAAATCGGCGACCGCAATACGATCCGGGAATTCTGTACCTTCAATCTGGGCACGATTCAGGATGCCGGTGTGACCAGGATCGGCAGCGATAACTGGATCATGGCGTATGTCCATGTTGCCCACGATTCCCAGCTCGGCAATAATATTATCCTGGCAAACAATGTCACGCTGGCCGGTCATGTGCACCTCGACGATTGGGTGTTTCTTGGCGGTTTCACTACGGTCCATCAGTTTTGCCGTATCGGTGCCCACGCGATGACCGCATTTACCGCTGCCGTCAGTCAGGACGTGCCGCCTTTTGTCACAGCTGCGGGCAATCGTGCCGCACCTGCCGGTATCAATTCCGAAGGCTTGAAGCGGCGCGGCTTTACGCCGGAGCAAATCGCATCGATCAAGCGTGCCTATAAACTGATTTACCGGGCCGGCCTGTCGCTCGACGATGCCAAGACAGCACTGGCGACGGAAGCCTCCAATACCCCGGAAGCCGCGCCCCATATTCGCCTGTTGCGCGAGTTCCTGGATACCAATACCCGTGGCATCATCCGCTAGGCAGTCGATCGCCATGGTCGCCGGCGAAACGTCCGGCGATCTGCTGGCAAGCCGGTTATTGGCCGGACTGCGCCCACAGTTACCGGCGGCCTATATCCATGGCATAGGCGGCGACAAGATGGCACGGCATGGATTCGTCAGCGATTGGCCAATGGAAAAGCTGGCGGTGCGGGGCTTATTCGAAGTGCTGGCGCATTACCGGGAAATCAAGGGAATCCAAACTGCATTGCGCGACCGGCTGTTGGCTGAAAAGCCTGCGGTGTTTATTGGCGTTGATGCGCCGGATTTCAATCTCGGGCTTGAAATGCAGTTGAAGCAGGCCGGTATTCCGACCATGCATTTCATCAGCCCGTCGATCTGGGCATGGCGCGGCGGCCGTATCAAGAAAATCGCCAAGGCTGTTTCGCACATGCTGGTGGTCTTTCCATTTGAGGAAGCGCTTTACCGTAACGCTGGCATACCCGTGACGTATGTTGGCCATCCAATGGCGGAAGTCATCCCGATGGCGCCTGATGTCGATGCCGCGCGCACCGCACTGGGCATCAAGCATGATGCAACCGTGGTCGCGATTCTTCCGGGCAGCCGCATGTCCGAGCTGAAATACAATAGCAGCGCCTTTATCGGTGCAGCCAAGCTCTTGATCGCGCGCGATCCGTCGATCCGGTTTGTCGTGCCGATGGCAGGAGAACGGCAGCAGCAGTATTTTCGCGAATTGATGACCGAGGCTGGCCTGCAGGATGTGCCGCTGCAAATCACACAGGGCCAGTCACACACTGCGATCGCGGCGGCAGACGCGGTTTTGGTGGCGTCCGGCACGGCAACGCTGGAGGTGGCGCTGTTCAAGAAGCCAATGGTGATTGCCTACAAGATGCTGCGCGCTTCCTGGCAGGTAATGCGCCGCATGGGTTACCAACCCTGGATCGGCTTGCCCAATATTCTGGCCGAAGACTTCATTGTTCCCGAACTGCTGCAGGATGCTGCAACGCCTGAGGCATTAGCTAATGCTTTGTGGAAGCAGCTGCACGACACACATCATCGTGCTGCCTTGCATCAGCGTTTTGTCGACATGCACCATGCTCTGTTGCGTAATACCGCAAAGGAAAGCGCACAGGCCGTGCTGGACCTGATCGCGCAATCGTCGCCAAGGCATGCATGATGGCCAAGGCGAGCGAGCACAACCTGTCATTGTTTGACAATCTGGACGAGCTGATCTGTGGTGTCGATGAAGCAGGGCGCGGGCCGCTGGCCGGCCCCGTCTACGCGGCAGCCGTCATTCTCGATCCGGCCAAGCCGATCGACGGCTTGCGCGACTCCAAGAAACTTAGCGAAGCAAAGCGGGATGCGCTGGCCATCGAGATCAAGGCACGGGCACTATGCTGGTCGATTGCCCAATGTTCGGAAGCCGAAATCGATTCCCTTAATATTTTGCAGGCGACCATGCTGGCAATGCGCCGGGCGATCGAGGGGCTGACGGTGCAGCCCAGCCTGGCATTGATTGATGGCAACCGCTGCCCGGTGATGCTGGTGCGAGCCGAAGCGATCATCAAGGGCGATGACAAGGTGCCCGCGATTTCCGCCGCCTCGATTTTGGCCAAGACCGCACGTGATGCCGCGCTGGCCATTCTGCATCAGCAGTATCCGCACTACGCATTCGACCAGCACAAGGGCTATCCGACCGCCTTGCATCTGGAACGTTTGCGCCTGCATGGGGTATCGCCGGTGCATCGCAAGTCTTACGCGCCGGTGCGTGCCTTACTCGCCGAGAAACTATCGTGAAGGTCATTACCTCGCGCGACAATCCTCTTTACAAGGAGTTAAAGCACCTTGCATCGAGTTCGCAGGTGCGGCGCAAGGCAGGGCGCACCTTGCTCGACGGCGTTCATTTGTGCGAAGTCTATTTGCAATTGATCGGGGCTCCGCCTTTGTGCGTCGCCAGCGAGTCTGCACGCCACCAGGTCGAAGTCGCCCCGATTCTGGCGCAATGCGAGGCGCGGCAGGCGCAGTGCATTATATTGCCCGATGCGCTGTATCATGCCTTGAGTCAGGTCGAGCAGGGAGTCGGGCTGTTGTTCGTGATTGACACGCCACATGTGAGTGCGCCGCAGCGACTGACGCGCTCCGCCGTGCTGCTGGACCAGTTACAGGATCCGGGCAATCTGGGCTCCATTTTGCGCAGTGCCGCTGCGGCCGGAATTGAGCAGGTTTTTTGTAGCGCTGGCACCGCTTTCGCCTGGTCGCCCAAGGTATTGAGAGCTGGTATGGGCGCGCATTTCCTGTTGTCGATTTTTGAAAATGCTGACTTGGCGACCATCATGCAGGGGGCCGCGGTGCCGATACTGGCAACCAGTTCGCATGCCCAGCAAACCGTCTATGATCTCGATTTGTCGCAACCGGTGGCATGGCTGTTTGGTCACGAAGGCCAGGGCGTCTCGGACCCCTTGCTGACTCTTGCGACGCACCAGGTGGCAATTCCGCACCTGGGGGCCGTCGAATCGTTGAATGTGGCGGCCAGTGCCGCCATCTGTTTTTTCGAACAGGTGCGGCAAAAAATCACAGCATAGCGCGCCATCGCCGCCAACCCTGCCGTGCTATCGATTCCCCGCGCTAAGTTATGGGGCTTTTCTCTATTACGACAGATTCTTAATATGCGCGTTTGTCGGTCTTGAATTCTTCCAGAATCATCGTGGCAATTTCCTCGATCGATTTGGCAGTCGATGACATCCAGCGGATGCCTTCTTTCTGCATCATTTTTTCAGCTTCATTGATTTCATAGCGGCAATTCGCCAAGGATGCGTATTTGCTGCCCGGACGACGCTCGTTGCGTACTTCCGCCAAGCGGTCCGGCGCAATCGACAACCCAAAAATCTTGTGTTTGTGTGGCAATAATTCGCCGGGCAGCTTGCCGCGCTCAAAATCGTCCGGAATCAATGGATAGTTGGCAGCCTTGACGCCGTACTGCATGGCCAGGTAGAGGCTGGTGGGCGTCTTGCCGGAACGCGAAACGCCGACCAGAATGACATCGGCAGCCGCCAGATTCAGGTTTGACTGGCCGTCGTCGTGCGCCAGGGAAAAATTGATTGCTTCGATGCGTTTGTTGTATTCGTTTGAATCGGCAATATTGTGGCTGCGACCAATCGTATGGGTGGATTTCACGCCGAGCTCCTGTTCAAGCGGCTCCACGAAGGTCTGGATCAAATCCATATGCATGCCCTTGGCCTGACGAACAACGGTCGATAGATCGGCCTTGACCAGGGTGGAAAAAACGATCGGCTTTTTACCGTCGGTGGCAAAGGCATGATTGATTTTCTGTACCGCTTCATGCGCCTTGTCCAGGGTGTCGACAAATGGCAGCCGGATTTGCCGGAAGCGCAATTCGAACTGGGTAAGCACCGAATGTCCAAAGGTTTCAGCGGTAATGCCGGTGCCGTCGGAGACAAAGAAAACCGTGCGGTCGGCAGCAGGCATGGGAAGCAATGACGAATCAGGCATAATGGGTCTTCAGTCTATTGATTTTTGACAACTAAAAAGTCATCATTGTATAAAGCAAAATCAGATTGCGCACTGTAAAATGCTGTTTAATTAATGGCATCCGTTCCAACCACCAAGAATAACAAAAACATCCGTTGTCAGAGCGCTTGCATGCAGATTTCTTATCATCAAACTAGAGGTAGTTATGTCCAATGTAATATCTGCCGGGGCGAATTCTGTCCCGCCTCAGGGAGGAACGTACGTCGCGTCCTTTGAACAGTTGCGCATGACCGATGTGGAATCGGTCGGCGGAAAAAATGCATCGCTCGGTGAAATGATCAGCCAACTGGCTGGTGCTGGCGTGCGCGTGCCGGGGGGCTTTGCCACGACTGCACAGGCATTTCGCGATTTCCTGAACCATAGCGTCGATGGTGGCCCGGTATTGGGGGATCGCATCGCCGAGCGTCTGGAATCGCTCAATATCGACGATGTTCGTGCCCTGGCCCAGGCTGGCGCAGAAATCCGCCAGTGGATTGTCGAGACGCCGTTTCAGCCGAGGCTGCAGCAGGAAATTGCTGATTTTTATAAACAGCTGGTTGCAGACTCGACCAACGAGATGTCGTTTGCGGTGCGGTCTTCGGCGACTGCTGAAGATTTGCCGGATGCGTCGTTTGCCGGTCAACAGGAAACATTCCTGAATGTGGTGGGAATCGATAACGTGCTCGAAGCAATGAAGCATGTGTTTGCTTCCCTGTACAACGATCGCGCCATTTCCTATCGGGTGCACAAGGGCTTCACCCATGCCGAAGTGGCATTGTCGGCTGGCGTGCAGCGCATGGTCCGTTCCGATGTCGGGGCGGCTGGTGTGATGTTTACCATGGACACTGAATCCGGTTTCCGGGATGTCGTGTTTGTCACATCGAGTTACGGCCTGGGTGAAACGGTGGTGCAGGGCGCCGTCAATCCGGATGAATTTTACGTGCACAAACCGATGCTGGCCCAAGGCAAGCTGCCGATCATTCGTCGCAATATTGGCTCCAAATTGATCAAGATGGAGTTTACCGGCGAAGCCAAGGCTGGACGCTCGGTGAAAACCGTCGATGTGCCGATCGAACTGCGCAATCGCTATTCGTTGAATGATGATGAAATCGTCGAACTGGCCAAATACGCGGTGATCATTGAAAATCATTACGGCAGGCCGATGGATATCGAATGGGGCAAGGATGGCCGTGATGGCAAGCTCTATATCCTGCAGGCACGTCCTGAAACAGTCAAATCCCAGCAAAAGGCAAGTGATGCCCAGCAGCGCTACAAGCTCAAGGGAAGCGGCACGGTATTGAGTGCAGGTCGCGCCATTGGACAGAAAATTGGCGCCGGTCCGGTACGGGTCATCCGCGATCCTTCTGAAATGGAACGGGTACAGCCCGGCGACGTGCTGGTGGCAGATATGACCGATCCCAATTGGGAGCCGGTAATGAAGCGCGCTGCAGCGATTGTCACCAACCGTGGCGGTAGAACTTGCCATGCTGCAATTATTGCCCGTGAATTAGGTGTGCCGGCTGTGGTTGGCTGCGGCGATGCGACAGAGGCGCTCAAGGATGGCACTTTGGTGACCGTCTCTTGTGCGGAAGGCGATGAAGGCAAGATCTACGATGGCTTGCTTGAAACCGAAGTTACGGAAGTCATGCGTGGCGAATTGCCATCCTTGCCGCTGAAGATCATGATGAACGTGGGCAATCCCCAGCTGGCGTTTGATTTCCAATCGATACCGAACCATGGTGTCGGTCTGGCCCGGCTCGAATTCATCATCAACAACAACATCGGTGTGCATCCAAAGGCCATTCTGGAATACCCGAATATTGACCCTGCTCTGAAAAAAGCAGTCGAATCGGTCGCCCGTGGTCATGCTTCGCCGAAGGCGTTTTATGTCGATAAGCTGGCCGAAGGCATTGCCACGATTGCTGCCGCTTTCTGGCCGAAGCCGGTGATCGTGCGCTTGTCGGATTTCAAGTCCAATGAATACAAGAAGCTGATCGGTGGCTCCCGTTATGAGCCGGACGAAGAAAACCCGATGCTCGGGTTCCGCGGTGCAGCCCGCTATCTGGCGCCTGATTTTGCCGAGTCGTTCGAAATGGAATGTTTGGCGATGAAGCGGGTGCGCAATGACATGGGCTTGACCAATGTCGAGATCATGGTCCCGTTCGTGCGTACGCTCGGGCAAGCTGAAAAAGTGGTGGCGCTACTGGCCAAGAACGGCTTGAAACGCGGCGAAAACGGTCTGCGCCTGATCATGATGTGCGAAGTCCCTTCGAATGCGATTCTGGCCGAGCAATTCCTAGAACATTTCGATGGTTTTTCCATCGGCTCCAATGACTTGACCCAGTTAACACTGGGCCTGGACCGGGATTCAGGTATGGAATTGCTGGCCGCGGACTTCGATGAACGGGACCCTGCAGTGCGTGCGTTATTGTCAAAGGCAATCGCTGCCTGTCGCGCTCAAGGCAAATACATCGGTATTTGCGGTCAGGGGCCTTCGGATCATCCGGATTTTGCCGAGTGGCTGATGAAAGAGGGGATTGCATCCATTTCACTCAATCCTGATTCAGTAATCGATACCTGGCAGAAGCTGGCAAGCCTCAAGTAGTTTTTTGACCCGGTTGTGTCACTAAAAATGCGGACTTTCGGGTTCGCATTTTTTATGGGATGTTTCGTTGCGAAGATGAAACAGGCAATGCCAAAAAATTTGACGTGAGTCAATTTTCCGTACAGACTCCATCTGTGCTGAATTAGCATAAAAAGTTGAAACAAGTTTTACCGCTCGTATTTGGACCCTCGTTGCCTTCCGGCTCGAGGGTTTTTGTTTTTGGGGCATACTGGCTGCTATCGTTGAAAGGATAAAACTATGACGCAGTGGATGTTGTGGCTGATTGTGGCCGGTCTGGTAGTCATACTGGAATTGTTTTCCGGCACATTTTATTTGCTCATGGTCGCGATCGGCCTGGTAGCCGGCGCTTCGGTCGCATTTTTCGGTGGCAGTGATTCCCTGCAGTTGATCGTGGCAGCGGCGGTGGGGGTTTTCGCGACTTATGCGCTGCGTCGCAGTAAATTCGGCAAGATGAATCGGGCAGATGTTGCCCGCGATCCCAATATAAATCTGGATATTGGGCAGCACATTGCCATAGAGAAATGGAGCGAGCATCAGGAAGGGGCGCAGCCGACTGCACGCGTCCTTTATCGTGACGCTTTATGGGATGTAGAATTGGCCCCAGATATGACAGGCGAGCCAGGCAACTTCATAATTCAGGAAATACGCGGCAGCCGATTAATTGTCACCAAAAGCACGTCTAATCATTAAGGGGAGCAAAATGGATTTTGGATTCGGCAGTGTATCGCTCGTCATTTTCATTCTGGCGATAGTGTTTGTATTCAAAACCATTCAGGTCGTGCCACAACAGCATGCCTGGGTGGTTGAACGCTTGGGCAAATACCATGCAACGCTGGGGCCGGGATTGAATATTGTGGTGCCGTTCATCGATCGCGTCGGTTACAAGCATATCTTGAAGGAAATTCCGCTGGATGTGCCGCCCCAGGTCTGTATCACCAAGGACAATACACAATTGCAAGTCGATGGCATCCTGTACTTCCAGGTGACCGACCCGATGCGTGCGTCATACGGTTCTTCCAATTACATTTCTGCAATTACGCAACTGGCACAAACCACGCTGCGCTCGGTGATCGGCAAGATGGAGCTCGACAAGACGTTTGAAGAGCGGGATCACATCAATACCGCCATTGTCAGCGCAATTGATGCTTCTGCAGCAAACTGGGGCGTCAAGGTATTGCGTTATGAAATCAAGGATTTGACGCCTCCGAAGGAAATCCTGCATGCGATGCAGGCGCAAATCACGGCCGAGCGGGAAAAGCGTGCGCTGATAGCTGCGTCCGAAGGTCGCCAGCAGGAACAGGTCAATATCGCCACAGGTGAGCGCGAGGCATCGATTGCCAGGTCTGAAGGTGAAAAACAGGCATCGATCAACCGAGCAGAAGGGCAGGCTGCCGCCATTCTGGCGCTGGCCGAAGCCAGTGCCGAAGCTTTGCGCAAGACAGCAGCTGCAATCCGGGAGCCGGGCGGTGCGGATGCGGTGAACTTGAAAGTGGCCGAACAGTATGTCAGTGCGTTCAGCCAGCTGGCCCGGACCAACAATACGCTGATCGTGCCCGCCAATCTGGGGGATATCAGCGGCTTGATTGCCAGTGCGATGCAGGTGGTGAAAACACAGCAGAAAGGGTAAGCGCTAAGGGCAAACATTCACAGGTAAATTCCGGCCTGGTCTGGAATTTACCGCAGATTTTGTTTCATGATGATTTGTTTTTCACGCTGCCAGTCGCGCTGCTTTTCGGTATCGCGCTTGTCGTGCTGCTTCTTGCCTTTGGCCAGTCCAATCTCGCATTTGACGCGGCCTTTCAAAAAATGCAGGTTGAGCGGTACCAGGGTGTAGCCGGCGCGTTCGACCTTGCCGATCAGTTTCTTGATTTCCTCCGCATTCAACAGCAGCTTGCGGGTGCGCACCGGGTCTGGTGAAATATGGGTGGAAGCGGTCGACAAAGGGCTGATATGGGCTCCAAACAGGAACACCTCGCCACGACGAATAATGACATAAGCTTCCTTGAGGTTCATTCGACCGGCACGGATCGCCTTGACTTCCCAGCCTTGTAATACAATGCCCGCCTCATAGCGCTCTTCGATAAAATAGTCGAAAAAGGCTTTTTTATTGTCAACAATAGTCGTCATGTAATGGGAAAATGGGCGCTGGTTTTAAGTGATTAATTTGCAATTCTATCAAACGGGTGCATATTCGATGGCAGTAGTACACAAATCCGTTCTGTTGCCATTTAGCGCAGAACAAATGTTCGCGCTGGTAAACGGCATTGAAGAGTACCCGAAATTTCTCCCGTGGTGTGATGGTGCGCAAGTGCATGAGAATGGTCAGGACCGGCTGGTGGCAACGCTTGCCATCAACTACCACGGTGTGAAGCAGACGTTTTCCACTGAAAATGTCAATGTTGCGCCCACATCGATCAATATGAGCTTACGGGAAGGCCCGTTCAAGCATCTTGACGGACATTGGGTGTTCAAGCCGTTGCGGGCAGATGCCTGCAAGATCGAGTTTGACCTGCATTATGAATTTTCAAGCAAGTTGCTGGAAAAGGTGATCGGGCCGGTATTCAACATGATCGCCAACAGTTTTGTTGATGCTTTTTGCCAGCGTGCCGAGGCAGTGTATGGCTGAACCGGTGCACATGATCGACGTGCAGGTTTGCTATGCCGGTCCGCCGTCCCAGTTCCTGCAGACTTTGTCCGTCCCGGTCGGCACCACGCTTCAGCAAGCCATTTTGCAAAGCGGAGTACAATGCCATGCTGCGGAAATGGATTTGACGGTTTGTAAAGTTGGCATTTACGGCAAGATCAAGCCGCTGGAGACGATCTTGCGCGAGCGTGATCGTATCGAGATATACCGTCCGTTGACTGCCGATCCGAAAGACGCGCGCCGCAAGCGGGCGCCACAAGTGGGTGCCGCAAGCCGGTAATTCGCAGTGACAATAAGCGCCACGCTGAGGGAGTGTGCCTGCAAGGCGTCTGGCTTAGGGTGGCCTACTTGCAATCTGCCAGAATGCGATTGGCTTCCTGCATTTCCTGGGTCCGCTGCTGATCGTTCAAGATGACCCTTTCGCCATTTTTTTCGGTACGCGCGATGCGCTGTCCTGAAGCCAGCGTGCGCTGGTAATCCTGGGCGCGTTCGCAATTTTTGGCTTTGTCCGCGGCTAATTTTTCGGCTTCAGCGTCTTTTTTTTCTTTTTCCGCCTGTTCCGCGCGCCGTTTCTGGAAATCGGCATTTTTTTCAGCAGTGGTTAGCGGCGCTTTGGGCGTGGCCGCCGTATTGTCGCCAGCAGCGGCACCTTCATTGCCAACCGGAGCAGTGCTGCGGAAGGTTTGGCCAGGTTCCTTCAAGACGCGATTCTTTGGCACCGATGCGGGCGGCGGCATATCGGAAAATTGTTTGATACCTTTTTCATTAAGCCAAACGTACTGGGCCGATGCTGCAGAGACAAAACTGAGCAAGACCAGACTCAGTGCAGCATGTTTGATGTGGCGAGGGTTCATGAAAATCCTGTTCATTTTTAATGCATGTGCTGCGATTTCGCCATGCTTTACCTGCCCTGTCAATCAATTGGACTGGTTTACAAGGGCAATTTGTGCAGTAAAACGACGTTATGGAGCAATTTCTGTATAATGCGGCTTTGCGCCTATAGGAAATGCTATGCGTCTACTACAAAAAGCACTCACATTCGATGACGTGCTGCTGGTTCCGGCCTATTCGGCCATCTTGCCGAAAGAGACCTCCCTCACGACCAAACTGACTCGCAACATCACGCTGAATATTCCGTTGCTGTCGGCTGCAATGGATACCGTGACTGAAGCGCGTCTGGCCATTGCCATGGCACAGGAAGGCGGCATCGGCATCATTCACAAGAACATGACTGCCAAGGAGCAGGCCCGCGAAGTGGCCAAGGTCAAGCGCTTTGAGTCGGGTGTGGTGCGCGACCCGATCACGATTCCGCCATCGATGAAGATTCGCGATGTCATCGCCTTGTCGCATCAGCATGGCATCTCTGGTTTTCCGGTAGTGGAAGGCAAGACAGTTGTCGGCATCATCACGAATCGTGACCTGCGTTTCGAAGAAGACCTGGACGCACCGGCACACGCAAAAATGACGCCGCGCGACAAGCTGGTGTTTGTCAAGGATGGTGCCGAACTGGCCGAAGCCAAGCGTTTGATGAACAAGCACCGCCTGGAGCGGGTACTGGTGGTCAACGACGCATTCGAACTGCGCGGGCTGATTACCGTCAAGGACATCCAGAAGGCAACCGAACATCCGAACGCTTCCAAGGACGAGCATGGAAAACTGCGGGTCGGGGCGGCAGTCGGCGTCGGAGCCGACAATGATGAGCGGATTGATTTGCTGGTCAGTGCCGGCGTCGATGTGCTGATCGTCGATACCGCCCACGGGCATTCCAAGGGCGTACTGGACCGCGTCAAAATGATCAAGTCCACTTATCCGCAAGTCGATGTCATCGGTGGCAATATTGCCACCGCTGCGGCTGCGCTCGCGCTGATCGAACATGGCGCCGATGGCGTCAAGGTCGGGATTGGCCCGGGCTCGATTTGCACCACGCGTATCGTCGCCGGTGTCGGTGTGCCGCAGATTACCGCCATTTCCAACGTTGCCGATGCCCTCAAAGGCACCGGTGTGCCGTGCATTGCCGATGGCGGTATCCGCTTTTCCGGCGATATTTCCAAGGCGTTGGCGGCGGGTGCGTCCAGCGTCATGATGGGAAGCATGTTTGCCGGTACTGAAGAAGCACCAGGCGAGGTGATCCTCTTCCAGGGCCGCAGTTATAAATCCTATCGCGGCATGGGTAGCCTGGGCGCTATGTCGGATGGCTCAGCGGATCGTTATTTCCAGGATTCTTCCAACAATACTGACAAGTTTGTACCCGAAGGCATCGAAGGCCGTGTGCCTTACAAGGGCAGTGTACTGGCGATTATTTATCAGCTGGTCGGTGGCGTGCGTTCTTCCATGGGTTACTGTGGCTGTGCAACCATCGACGAACTGAGGGAAAAGGCGGAATTTGTCGAGATTACCTCTGCCGGCATGCGGGAATCGCATGTGCATGATGTGCAAATCACCAAAGAAGCGCCAAATTACCGCGCTGATTGAGGGTGGCGCTTTCTTGGCTCGCAGCACACTCATCTTGTCATGAACGCCGCTGAGCGCCGAAACGAGCTGAACAGGCAACTCATCCTGCCGAGTGAGGAGGAGTGCGCGTCGCACGACCAGCTGCTGCAGCAAGTCGCCCGAATCCGGCGCATTGGCAAGCAGCTGTTTGATGTCGCGGAGTGCCTGGTGATATTCAATGACAGTGTTCAGGGATTTGCCAGCAGAATAACCGATCCGACCGCCGGGGAGGTATTCTGCAACAGCCTGCCGGAGCCGGCCGATGTCATCGTGGTGCCCGATACCAGCCTTGATTTGTCGATGGGCAGGCATCCTGCCGTCACCGGAGCGCCTCATGTGCGGTTTTATGCGGCGCACCCGATTCGTAATCTCGGTCAGGTCATCGTCGGCAGTGTTTGTCTGGTAGACCATGCGCCACGCAAGTTTTCGCGGACGTCTCAGCAGTTGCTGACGGACCTGGTGGCACTGGTGGAGCGTGAGCTTCAGCTGCAATCGGTGAATGCATCGCAGATTGACTTGCAAAAAAAGAACAAGAGCCTGCGGCGGAAATCCTTGATTGATCCGTTGCTGGGGACCTGGAACCGTGGTGCAATCATGCGGATCCTGGCGCTTGAATCGAGTCGCTGCGACAAGCAGGGCGTGCCCCTGTCCCTGATCGTCGTCGATCTGGATTTTTTCAAAAGAATCAACGACAGTCACGGCCATCCGGCCGGGGATGCAGTATTGGTCAAGGTTGCCAGTCGCCTGCGTTCATGCATTCGGCCGCAGGAAGCACTGGGCCGCTATGGCGGTGAAGAATTTCTGGTCGTGTTGCCGGGCGCTTGCAACGAAACCGCCTGGGCCGTGGCCGAACGCATGCGGCAGGCAGTGGCGGGGCAGCCTGCAGTCATCGATGGCGCGACACTGGCGTTGACGATCAGTGCCGGTATTTCATCCACGGTGCTGTTTCCATCTGCAACAGCGGAGGAACTGATCAGTCGTGCCGATATTGCGTTGTATGCGGCAAAAGATGCCGGACGCAACCGTGTGATCCAAGCCTTGCCGCAACACGCCTGACCTCATTTATATTTTCGACGTTTTTATTAAAGAAGCGCTTTCCATGCATTCCAAAATTCTCATTCTCGATTTCGGTTCACAGGTAACCCAGTTGATTGCACGGCGCGTGCGCGAGGCCGGGGTATTTTCCGAGGTTTTTCCATATGACGTGAGTGACGAGTTCATTCGCAATTACGGCGCCGCCGGCATCATCCTGTCAGGCGGGCCGAATTCGGTGATCGAGGGCGATACGCCGCGCGCGCCGCAGGCGGTGTTCGAAGCAGGTGTACCGGTGCTGGGCATTTGCTACGGCATGCAGACCATGGCCGCGCAGTTGGGCGGCACGGTTGAGTGCGGCAAGATCCGTGAATTCGGCTATGCCGAAGTGCGCGCACGCGGCCATACGGCGCTGTTTAACGGGATTAACGATTTCGTGACGCCGGAAGGCCATGGCATGCTGAAGGTGTGGATGAGCCATGGCGACAAGGTGATCGACATGCCGCCGGGCTTCAAGCTGATGGCCTCGACCGACAATTGCCCTGTTGCAGCGATGGCGGACGAAGAACGCAAGTTCTATGCGGTCCAGTTCCATCCGGAAGTCACCCATACCATGCAGGGCAAGGCGATCCTGGGGCGCTTTGTGCATGAAATCTGCGGCTGCAAGTCGGACTGGAACATGCCGGATTATGTTGCCGAGGCGGTCGAGGCGATCCGCAAGCAGGTAGGCAGCGACGATGTGATTCTCGGCCTGTCGGGCGGGGTCGACAGCAGCGTGGCGGCGGCCCTGATCCACCGCGCCATCGGCGACCAGCTGACCTGCGTGTTTGTCGATCACGGCCTGTTGCGTCTGGATGAAGGCAAGATGGTGATGGACATGTTCGGCAAGAACCTGGGTGTGAAGGTATTGCACATCGATGCCACCGGCCAGTTCATGGGCCACCTGGCCGGCGTGTCCGACCCGGAAGCCAAGCGCAAGATCATCGGCCGCGAATTTGTCGAAGTATTCCAGGTCGAGGCCGGCAAGCTGAAGAATGCCAAATGGCTGGCACAGGGTACGATTTATCCGGATGTGATCGAAAGCGCAGGCAAGGGCAAGAAGGGCCATACCATCAAGAGTCATCACAATGTCGGCGGCCTGCCGGAAACGCTGAATCTGAAATTGCTGGAGCCGCTTCGCGAACTGTTCAAGGATGAAGTGCGCGAACTGGGCGTGGCGCTTGGTTTGCCGCACGAAATGGTTTACCGCCATCCATTCCCCGGCCCCGGTCTCGGCGTACGCATTCTGGGTGAAGTGAAAAAGGAATTTGCCGACCTGCTGCGCCGTGCCGATGCAATCTTCATTGATGAATTGCGCAAGACGACCGATGATGAAGGAAAATCCTGGTATGACAAGACCAGCCAGGCATTCGCGGTATTTTTGCCGGTCAAATCGGTGGGCGTGATGGGCGATGGCCGCACCTATGAATATGTGGTGGCGCTACGGGCGGTGCAGACGCAGGATTTCATGACCGCGCACTGGGCGCACCTTCCACATGATTTGCTGGGGCGTGTGTCGAACCGCATCATCAACGAGGTACGCGGCATCAATCGCGTGGTATATGACATTTCCGGCAAGCCGCCGGCGACCATTGAATGGGAATAGACTGCCGCGATTGCGGCACGTCTGGAACAGCAGCGTGACTTACAGCATCAAGGAAATTTTTTATACTCTGCAGGGTGAAGGCACGCATGCCGGGCGTCCTGCGGTATTTTGCCGTTTTTCCGGCTGCAACCTGTGGAGCGGGCGGGAAACCGACCGTGCCAGTGCGGTGTGCAAATTTTGCGATACCGATTTTGTCGGCACTGATGGCGAGCTGGGTGGCAAATATCCGGATGCTGCCGTGCTGGCGCAGACCATCGACCAGTTGTGGCCCCCAGCTTACCCCGACAGCAAATATGTGGTGTTTACCGGTGGTGAACCGCTGCTGCAGCTGGATCCGGCATTGATCAATAGCATGCATGCCGCCGGATTTGAAATCGCCATCGAAACCAACGGTACCTTGCCTGTGCCTGCCGGAATCGACTGGGTCTGTGTCAGTCCGAAGATCGGTTCCGAGCTGGTGGTCAAGCGCGGCAATGAATTAAAGGTGGTGATTCCGCAGGCCGGCCAGGCGCTCGAGCAATACGAAGATCTGGCGTTCGATCACTTCTATGTGCAGCCGATGGACGGCCCGGCGGCCGAAGCCAATACCCGGCTGGCGATTGACACATGCAAGCGCAATCCGAAGTGGAAGTTGAGCTTGCAAACCCATAAACTGCTGCAGATACCCTAGTAAGACCTTATGCTGACCATTACCCGCAAGCTGGAATTCGATGCCGGACACCGGATTCCCGATCACAAGAGCCAGTGCCGCAACCTGCACGGGCATCGCTATACCCTTGAAATCACCCTGGTTGGCGCCGTCATCCAGGAAGAGGGCAGTTCCGACAATGGCATGATCATGGATTTTTCGGACGTCAAGACCCTGGCCAAGCAACATCTGGTGGACGTGTGGGACCATGCATTCATCGTGTATGCGAAGGATTCGGCGGTGCGCGAATTCCTGCAAACCATTCCAGGACACAAGACAGTCGTGATCGATTGTATTCCGACAGTGGAGAACTTGGCGCAAACCGCATTTCATATTTTAAAAGCGGCGTATCAGGATCGTTACGGGACCGGCCTGCGTCTGCATAAACTTGTCTTGCACGAAACACCGAACTGCTGGGCAGAAATTTCCGACTGATGCATGACCAGATCTACATGCGCCAGGCGCTCGATCAGGCCCACAATGCGTGGGCATTAGGCGAAGTTCCGGTGGGCGCGGTCGTCGTCAAGGATGGCAGGGTGATTGCAACCGGCTTCAATCAGCCGATCGGCACCCACGACCCGACCGCACACGCCGAGATCATGGCCTTGCGGGCGGCAGCGTCGATTCTTGGCAATTACCGGTTGCCAGGTTGCGAATTGTTTGTGACGCTGGAGCCCTGCGCCATGTGCGCCGGAGCGATGATGCATGCCCGCTTGGCAAGAGTAGTATTCGGCGCAAATGATCCGAAGACTGGTACCTGCGGCTCGATCGTGAACCTGTTTGAACAGGAAAAGTTGAACCACCATACCGAACTGGTTGGCGGCGTGCTGGCTGAAGATTGCAGCAGGTTGCTGAAAGAGTTTTTTGCGGAACGTCGCCTGGCGCAGCAAAAAAACGCGATGCTCGAGCCGGGCGCAGAATAAATGACTGGTACCAAAGCACTTAACGCAGCCATCGTCGACCACGTCGGCGTCGCGGTGGTCGCGCCAGGCGGGTATCCACCGGATCAGGCGGTACTGACACGCGGCATCAGTCGGCTCGAGCAGCGCGGTTGCCGGGTGCATAACTATTACAATCCGGCTGGGAAATTTCAACGGTTTGGCGGCACGGACACTGAACGCGCTGCGCAATTGCACGCTGCGGCCAACGATCCGGATGTGGACATCATTATCGCGGTGCGCGGCGGGTATGGCATGTCGCGCATCTTGCCGATGCTGGACTTGAAGATGCTGGCGCAAAGCGGCAAACTATTCGTCGGACATAGCGACTTTACCGCGCTGCATATGGCACTGCTGGCTGACAGCGGGGCCATTAGTTTTGCCGGACCGATGATTTGCGCGGATTTTGGACAGGACAATCCCAGCAGTTTTACCCTGGACCATTTCTGGCAATGTCTTTCCCAAACCAGTTACACGGTCACAGTACCGACACCGGCCAATCCATCGGTGCAGGTATCCGGTACGTTATGGGGGGGGAATCTGGCAATGCTGACCCATCTGGCGGGCTCACCCTATTTTCCGCAGATCGATGGCGGCATCCTGTTTGTCGAGGATATCAACGAGCACCCATACCGGGTCGAACGAATGATGCTGCAGCTGCTGCATGCGGGTGTGCTCGCACGTCAGAAAGCCATTCTGCTCGGGGATTTCTCCAATTACCGCCTCAGTGACTACGACAATGGCTACGATTTCGACGCGATGCTGAATTACCTGCGCTCGCGTCTGGACATTCCGGTCCTGGTCGGTTTGCCGTTTGGACATATTCCGGACAAATTGACCTTGCCGGTCGGCAGCCAGGCCACCCTGATTTCGCTGACACACCAGCTGCAGCTATCCATGAACGCCTACCCGGCATTGCAAATCTGAATCATCTGCGGCTTCTCGCCCTGTACTTCTCTCACCGCGATTGTCGAACCCTCTGACGCTTATGGGTGGATGCAGCCGACCGGCCTGTATTGCTGCAGCGCGCAATGGTAGAATGTCGGGTTAATTTATTTGTTTTTAAAGGTTTTTCCGTGCTTTCAACCGCAAACATCACGATGCAGTTCGGCCCCAAGCCGCTGTTCGAAAATATTTCTGTCAAGTTTGGCGACGGCAACCGGTATGGCTTAATTGGCGCCAACGGCTGCGGCAAATCCACCTTCATGAAGATCCTGGGCGGCGATCTGGATCCGAGCGCCGGCAATGTGATGCTCGATCCAAACGAGCGCCTGGGCAAGTTGCGCCAGGATCAGTTTGCATTTGAAGAAATGCGTGTTCTGGACGTGGTGATGATGGGGCATACCGAGATGTGGTCGGCGATGGCCGAGCGCGATGCAATTTATGCCAATCCGGAAGCGACCGACGACGATTACATGAAAGCGGCCGATCTGGAAGCCAAGTTTGCCGAATACGATGGCTATACCGCCGAGGCGCGTGCCGGCGAACTGCTGCTGGGTGTCGGCGTGCCGATGGAACAGCACCAGGGCCCGATGAGCAATGTGGCGCCAGGATGGAAATTGCGGGTGCTGCTGGCGCAAGCCCTGTTTTCCAATCCGGATATCCTGTTGCTGGACGAACCGACCAATAACCTGGATATCAACACCATTCGCTGGCTGGAAGATGTGCTCAATCAGCGCAACTCGACCATGATCATCATTTCCCATGATCGCCATTTCCTGAACCAGGTTTGCACGCATATGGCAGACATGGATTACGGGACGTTGAAGGTCTATCCGGGTAATTACGATGACTACATGCTGGCCTCGTCGCAGGCGCGCGCGCAGCAGTTGTCCAACAATGCGAAAGCAAAAGACAAGGTGGCGGAGCTGCAGGATTTCGTACGGCGCTTCTCGGCCAACAAATCCAAGGCCCGTCAGGCGACTTCGCGCGCCAAGCAAATTGAGAAGATCAAGGTGGAAGATATCAAGCCATCGAGTCGTGCAAACCCATTCATTCGTTTCGATGGCGAGAAAAAACTGCATCGGCTGGCTGTCGAGGTACAAGGCTTGACCAAGGCTTATGACAAGACACTGTTCAGGAATGTCAGCCTGATGGTGGAGGCGGGTGAAAAGATTGCGATCATCGGCGCCAACGGCGTTGGCAAGACCACGCTGTTACGCTGCGTAGGCGGTCCGGACATCTGCGGATTGCAGGCAGATGCCGGCAACGTGAAATGGGCGGAAAATGCCAGCGTCGGCTATATGCCGCAGGACCCGACCGAGGATTTTGCCACCGATAAAACGCTTACCGAGTGGATTGAACGCTGGACCAAGGAAGGCGACGACGATCAGGCAGTCCGGTCCATTCTGGGCCGGTTGCTGTTTGGCGGCGACGATGTGAAAAAGCCGGTAAAGGTGCTATCCGGTGGTGAAAAGGGCCGCATGATGTATGGCAAGCTGATGCTGGGGCGTCACAATGTCTTGCTGATGGATGAGCCGACCAACCATATGGATATGGAGTCGATCGAATCGCTCAACATCGCGCTGGAAAAATACGCGGGTACCCTGATTTTTGTATCGCATGACCGGGAATTTGTATCTTCACTGGCAACCCGGATTCTTGAAGTCAAGGAAGATGGGATTGTCGACTTCCAGGGCGGGTATGAAGATTATCTGACCAGCCAGGGCATCGACTAAAATCTTCTGATTTTTTTTAAAACAAAAAGCGCAGCGGTATGAACCGGCTGCGCTTTTTTCATGGAGCTCCGATCGCCCGAAAAATAAGCGGCTTAAAGATCTTTCGATGTCATCGATGATTCCATTTGCAGTAACTGCTGCAGGCGGCTATCCAGGTTGCGTGCGGCCTCTGCGCCTTGCGCCTTTTCCACCGCGCTCAGGTAATCCTGGCGCATGTTGCGGAAATCCTCGATCGAGCGCGCCCGTTCAACCTTGATTTGCAGTGCGTAGCCGCGCAATCCAATCGCACTGCGGATCGTTTCAGTATAAAAGTTATACAAGGCTTGCAACAATGTTTCGCCGTCAGCCAGCCGCACTGGTTCGATTGTCGGTGCCGGGTGATGGGCGAAGGCCGCAACCGCTACCGGCTCGGACGACGGCGGCAAGGATGCCGCAGTAGATATATTATCGCCATGCTGGATGAAGCCGCATTGCAGCAATTCCTGAATGTTTTGCTCGGTCAAGCCGATCCCGGTGACTTTTTGCAGGACCTCCTCGGTTGTTCGTTTGCCGTCAAACAGCAACAGCAATGCCCGTAACCGGGACGGCAACTGATGTTTGCGCGTCGCGATTTCTTCCCGTCCTTTAATTGTCTTATCAAAAATGGAATAAATCATCTGGCGCTATTGATTTTTCGACAAGGAAAGTCAGTCCGAGTCTTTGGTCTGCCGGTATCGCTGGATTTGTTATTTTTCATTTAAGCACCATGCTGGTCTCACCCTAACCATAGTGCCTTCTTGGCAGAAGGCTCCAGTATGCTATTGATTGGGCAGTCCGTAAATAGGAGTGTCGTCTGGCGTCGCATAAACATGACCGTTCGAGTGGCATGATCGATCATTCGCCGGGATACCGGGACGGTATCAAAACGGCAATGGGAAAAATAATCATAAATTGCTATCGTGTTTCAGATTATTGGAGCCATATTGATCTGGCCTTTATAATCACTGTTCAATGAATTTTCAGGGTCGCCATGTCAAACCAGTTGATCAAAACCGTTGAATTTGAACGTCCGCAAATGAATCAGGGCACCAGCTGCATTGCCAGCGCCTGGGCGCGCCAGCCGGCGACGCCGACTGCGGCGGAGAAAACCGCGTTGAAGGACCGGATTCGCCGGCTGTTGAAAGAAAAACAGGCCGTGTTGGTGGCACATTATTACGTCGATGCCGATTTGCAGGATCTGGCAGAGGAAACCGGTGGCTGCGTCTCCGATTCCCTGGAGATGGCACGCTTCGGCCGCGACCATCCGGCGCAGACACTGGTGGTGGCCGGCGTCAAATTCATGGGTGAAACCGCTAAGATACTGAGCCCGGAAAAACGCATCCTGATGCCGGATCTGGACGCCACCTGTTCGCTCGATCTCGGTTGCCCGGCAGACGAGTTTGCCGCATTTTGCGATGCCCACCCAGACCGTACCGTGGTGGTGTATGCCAACACCAGTGCCGCCGTCAAGGCGCGGGCCGACTGGATGGTGACATCCTCGATCGGCTTGCAGATTGTCGCCCACCTGCATGCACAAGGGAAAAAAATTCTGTGGGCGCCGGACAAGCATCTGGGCAGTTATATCCAGAAAAAAACCGGTGCCGACATGCTGCTGTGGCAAGGATCGTGTCTGGTGCATGACGAGTTCAAGGCGATTGAACTGGAATTGCTCAAGCGCGAGCATCCGCTGGCGAAAGTGCTGGTGCATCCGGAATCGCCGGAAGCGGTGGTGGCGCTGGCCGATGTAGTGGGTTCCACCTCGCAATTGATCGCCGCCGCAAAAACGCTCGATGCGCCGGAATTCATCGTTGCCACTGACAACGGTATTCTGCACAAGATGAAGCTGGCTGCGCCAGGGAAAATCTTTATCGATGCGCCGACGGCAGGCAATAGTGCCACCTGCAAGAGTTGCGCGCATTGCCCCTGGATGGCGATGAATGGCCTGCAGAACCTGGCCGAGGTGCTGGAGAACGGCAGCAATGAAATACTGGTCGATCCCGAGATCGGCCGCAAGGCCTATAACTGCATCGATCGCATGCTTGATTTCGCTGCGAAACAAAAAGCCAATGTGCGCCCGTCCGGCGACCTGGCCAAAGAACAACAACTATTTTCCGGAATCGGTCCTGCATGAGCACTCTGAACAATCCTTTTGCGCCATTCGATGCGGCATTGACAGCGGCATTCGAAACCAATATTTTTGCCGCGATCACAGAAGATGTTGGTACTGGCGACCTGACCGGCATGCTGGTGCCCGAGCATGACTGGGTCAAGGCGCACGTGATCGTGCGGCACGCGGCCGTGCTGTGCGGTGCGCCATGGTTTGAGGGCGTGATGAAGCAACTCGACCCCCGGATCCGGGTTGACTGGCGCTATGCGGAAGGTGCACGGATGACAGCCGACAGCGTGGTCTGCCTGATCGAGGCGCCGGCGCGTGCACTGTTGACGGCCGAGCGGCCTGCACTCAATTTCCTGCAGTTATTGTCCGGCGTGGCGAGCGCCACTTCCCATTACGTTGACGCCATCGCCGGCACGCGTGCCGCGATTCTGGATACGCGCAAGACGATTCCCGGATTGCGGCTGGCGCAAAAATATGCGGTGCGGGTAGGGGGCGGCAAGAATCAGCGCCTGGCCTTGTACGACGGTATTTTGATCAAGGAAAACCATATTGCCGCAGCCGGCGGTGTCACTGCTGCAATGCGCGCGGCGCAAGCATTGAATGCGAATGTGACGATTCAGATTGAAGTTGAAACGCTCGCTGAACTGGAAGCGGCATTGGCGGCAGGGGCGACCTCGATTTTGCTGGACAATTTTACGCTGGATATGATGCGCGAAGCAGTGCGGGTGACGAATGGTCTGGCATTGCTGGAAGCCTCGGGCGGGATCAACCAGCAGAGTGTGCGGGGAATTGCCGAGACGGGGGTGGACCGGATTTCGATCGGCAGCCTGACCAAGGATATTCAGGCAACGGATTATTCGCTGCGAATAATCGAGAAGACGGCGGTAGTCTCGGTCCTGTAGTGTTGCGTCACCGTTTATTACTTGATCATCGGATCCTGGGCCAGGATCACACGATCAAGCGCGCTCCGGTAATTTCTAAGGGGCGCGCTCTGCTCGGTTGGCAATAGCCGGGCAGACTATCAAGAAGTCACCGTTTTCCCGGCGTTAGCACCGTCGGCAAGGCTTTTGGCAGCGTCTCCGGATAATCCCGGCTGAAGTGCAAACCGCGGCTTTCGCGCCGTGACAGTGCGCTATTGATGATCAATGACGCGACTTCCACCAGATTGCGCAATTCCAGCAAATCCCGGGTAATCCGGAAGTGGGCGTAATATTCATCGATCTCTTCCTTCAGCAGGCGGATCCGGTGCTGAGCCCGTTCCAGCCGCTTGGTGGTGCGCACGATACTGACGAAATTCCACATGAAGCGGCGCAGCTCATCCCAGTTCTGGGTAATCACGACTTCCTCATCGGCGTCGGTGACCCGGCTTTCATCCCAGGCAGGCAGGGCGACCACGTCCGGCTTGGATTGTCGCTCGATATCCTTGGCAGCGGCGTGGCCCAGTACCAGGCATTCCAGCAGTGAATTGCTGGCCAGCCGGTTGGCGCCGTGCAAGCCGGTATACGCCGTTTCGCCGACTGCATACAAGCCTTGCAAATCGGTTCGTCCGGCGATGTCGGTGACGATGCCCCCGCACGTGTAGTGTGCAGCCGGCACTACCGGAATCGGTTGCGTGGTGATATCGATGCCCAGTTCCATGCAGCGTGCATAGATATTCGGGAAGTGTTCCTTCAGGAATTCAGGCGGCTGGTGGCTGATGTCGAGGTCGACGTAATCCAAGCCGCGCTTTTTCATTTCAAAGTCGATTGCACGCGCGACGATATCGCGTGGCGCCAGTTCGGCGCGCTCGTCATGCCCTGGCATGAAGCGGGTACCGGCCTGGGCACCGGCTCCCTGCGGCAGTTTCAATACGCCGCCTTCACCGCGCACCGCTTCGCTGATCAGAAATGACTTGGCATAGGGGTGGTACAGGCAGGTCGGATGGAACTGGATGAACTCCATGTTGGCGACGCGGCAACCGGCACGCCAGGCCATCGCAATGCCGTCGCCGGTGGCGGTATCGGGATTGGTGGTGTACAGATAAACCTTGCCGGCGCCGCCGGTTGCCAGCACGGTCTGGTCGGCTGTCAGCGTAATGACCCGGCCGTTGGCAACATCCTGCACATACAGGCCAAGGCATCTCGGTGTGCCGGTCAGCCCCAGCTTGTCGGAAGTGATCAGGTCGATGGCAAAATGGTTTTCCAGCAGCGTGATGTTCGGATGGGAACGCACCTTTTGTTCCAGCGTCACCTGGACTGCGTGGCCGGTCGCATCGGCAGCATGGATGATGCGGCGCTTGCTGTGGCCGCCTTCGCGGGTCAGGTGGTAACCCAGTTCGGCGGAACTATCCTGGGTAAATGGGACGCCTTGTTCGATCAGCCATTCAATTGCCTGGCGGCCATGCTCGACAATGAAACGGGTAGCGGCTTCATCGCACAGGCCGGCGCCGGCAATCAGGGTGTCGGCAAGATGCTGCTCGTGGCTGTCGCCGGAATCGAGTACCGCGGCAATGCCGCCCTGCGCCCAGTTGCTGGCGCCATCCAATAGCGAACGTTTGGAAATGACGGCGACCTTGCGGGTCTGGGCCAGATGGAGCGCCACCGACAAGCCGCCCAGACCGCTGCCAATAATGACAACATCGAATTTCATGAGATATTTTTTAGTAGGATGCGTTGCCATGACTATAGAGCATTTGACTTAATGACGCAGGGCAAATTCACGCCGTTTTTCCATGGGAATCTGCCGAACCGATAAAATGCTTGAAAAAAGCATAAAGAGGATGTCATGCGCAGAATTGTAAAATGGATCAGCTTGGCTTTGCTGGCGGCGGTTCTGCTGGTGTCGGGCACGCTGGTATGGTACCGCAGCGCCAGCCAGCCGCAAATCAAGGGCCAGCTGACATTATCAGGCTTGGCGGGTGCTGTCGACATCGTTCGCGATGCTGCGGGAGTGCCGCATATTTACGCGCAGTCTGCGAGCGATGCGTATTTCGCGCTGGGTTTCACGCATGCCCAGGACCGTCTGTGGCAGCTTGAGCTGAACCGGCGCATACCGTCCGGGCGCATGGCGGAAATTCTCGGACCCAGTGCGCTTCCGACCGATCGTTTTCTGCGCACCCTGGGTGTGCGCCGCAATGCCGAAAAAATTCTCGCCAACCTGGCGCCTGACACGCGTGCCGCGCTGGATGCCTATGCGCGCGGCATCAATGCCTATCTGGCGAACCGTAAAGGCCCTTTGCCGCCGGAATTCATCATCACGGGTGCGCCAGCGCCCACCAGCTGGCAAGCGGCCGATTCGATTGCGTGGCAAACCATGATGGCCTGGGATCTGGGCGCCAACTGGACGCAGGAACTGTTGCGCATGCGCCTGGCGCAGCGCCTGTCGCTGGCCCAGATTAATGAATTCCTGGCGCCATACCCGGGTGACAAGCCATTGATCACCCAGGATTACACGGTGCTGTACCGGAAGCTTACCGGCACCAGCCAGCAACTTGCTGCCGTGGCTGCAATTGCGCCGCCATCGTATATCGATGGCATGGGGTCGAACAACTGGGTACTGGCAGGGGAGAAGACTGATAGCGGCAAGCCGCTGCTGGCCAATGACCCGCATCTGGGTTTGTCGGTGCCGTCGCTCTGGTATTTTGCGCATCTGTCGGCGCCGGGTTTGAATGTGATCGGGGCAACGCTGCCGGGTATCCCGGCGGTCGTGCTGGGCCGCAATGACCGGATTGCCTGGGGATTTACCAATACGGCGCCGGACGTGCAGGACTTGTATATCGAACAGATCAATCCAGCCAATGCCGGGCAATACCGCTTGCCGCGCGGCTGGGGCGATTTCCAGACCCGCATAGAGATCATTCGTGTCAAAGGGCAAGCCGATGTGCGCCTGCCCGTGCGGGAAACCCGGCACGGGCCAGTGATCAGTGGTGCATTGCCGCTCCTCGAAAAAACAGCATTGGATGCCAAGCAATATGCGGTGGCATTTGCGTGGACCGCGTTGCGTGCAGATGACCTGACACTGCAGGCTGGACTGCGCTTCAACCGGGCCGGGAACTGGGCAGAATTCCTGGCAGCCGCCAGGGATTTCAATTCGCCCCAGCAAAACATCGTGTACGCCGATGTGGATGGCAATATCGGCCTGGTTGCCCCGGCTCGGGTGCCGATTCGCAAACCCGGCAACGATCTGAAAGGGCTGGCGCCGGCGCCTGGATGGGACGAGCGTTACGACTGGAGTGGATTCATTCCATTCGACGTGCTGCCGCGTCAATATAATCCGGCGAGCCGGCACATCATTACCGCCAACGAGAAAATTGTGGGCAGCGATTATCCCTATTTTCTGACCAGTGAATGGGCCTTGCCGTATCGCGCCGTGCGGATTGCCGAGCTGATTGGCGCTCGGCCGAAACATAATCTGGACAGTTTTGCGGCGATCCAGAAAGACCATGTTTCGCTGGCCGTACAGGAACTGCTGCCGGTGCTGCGCCAAGTGCACCCGGGTTCGGATCGGGCAAGAATTGTTTTGGAGATGCTTAGCAAGTGGAATGGCAAGATGGATGCCGAACGCGCCGAGCCACTGATTGTCAGCGCCTGGCTGCGCGAGATATCCCGGCAAATTTTTGCCGATGAATTGGGTGACGCATTGATGCAGGATTACTGGGAACACCGCAATTTTCATCAATCGATGGTCAATGTGCTCAACAACAAGGAGGGTCAGGGCAGATGGTGCGCCAGTGCCACGCAGCCAGTGGCCTCGGTTACTGCGCCTTGCGACGAACTGGTGGCGCGCGCACTGACTATCGCGCTGGCGGACCTGGAGCGCCGTTACGGTCATGACATGTTCAATTGGCGCTGGGGTGATGCGCACGCTGCCCATGCCGACCATCGGCCGTTCGGCAAGGTGCCGCTGCTGGCAAAATGGTTCGACATAAAGGTGCCGACCCCGGGTAATACCTATACCATCAATGTCGGGCGCAATAATCCGCGGGATGAGAACGCGCCGTTCGCCAACCGGCATGCAGCCAGCTTGCGCGCGCTGTACGATCTGTCCGACCTGGAAAGATCCCGGTTCATGCATTCAACCGGGCAGTCCGGCAATGTTTTTTCGCCACTGTATCGTAACCTGGTACAGCGCTGGGCAAATGTCGAGTATCTGCCGATGCAGACCAAGCGTGCATCGGTCGAACAGAACCAGTCGGGTACATTGAGATTATTGCCTTGAAGGCAAGGCGATAAAACGGTTGCTTGGGCTACAGGAATGCCGCCGGCTACGAGGCGAGCGCAAACGGCTGCGCCTGCTGCAGCAAGCGTTCCGCTTCATCCGCACTGACGCAGGGTGAATAGGCATAGCCCTGGCCAAGGTGGCAACCCATCCGGTTCAGGATGGCGATCTGTTCGGCTGTTTCGACACCTTCGGCCACGGTTTCAAGCTGCAGGGTCTGGGCCAGCGCCAGAATCAGGCGGACGATTTCCGCGTCGCTATTGTTATTGGCTACGCCGTGGATGAAAGCCTTGTCGATTTTGAGTACGTCCAGCGGCAGCTTTTGCAGGTATGCCAGCGAAGAATAGCCGGTGCCGAAATCATCCAGCGCCAGGCGCAAGCCCAGTTTTTTCAGCATCGACAGCGTGTCTATGGTTTGCAAAGGGTTGGCCATGGCCGAGGTTTCCGTCAATTCCAGCTCGATCGCGGCAGGGGGCACGCCGCTGCGTTTCAGGATTGCAGTCACTTCTGTCAGGAACGATGACTGCAGCAGCTGTCGCATCGAGACATTCACGGCAAGCGTGATGCCTTCGATCCCATAGCGGCTGTTCCACTTACTGAACTGTTCGCAGGCTTGTTCCAGCGCCCATAGGCCGATCGGCACGATCAAACCAGAGGTTTCGGCAATCGGAATGAATTCATTGGGCAAAATCAAACCGTATTCCGGACTGTTCCAGCGCAACAAAAGTTCAAAGCCCTTGACTGATCCGTCGCACAGCGAAACTTTGGGCTGGTAGACCAGGCTCAGCTCATTGCGCTCTAGGGCAAAGCGCAATGCCACATCGAGCTGCGCCCGCTTGGTACTCAGATCCTGCAGCAATGCATCGAATATTTCAACGCGGTTGCGGCCGCGTTCCTTGGCTTGATACATCGCGGCATCGGCATCGCGAATCAGTTCGGAAGGGCTCTTGTGTCCGCTATTCAAAAGCGCAATGCCAATACTTGCCTGAATCTTGACAATCACGTCATCAATCATCAATTGCCGGGACATTGCACTGAGTAGAGTTTCAGCCTTGAGTTTTGCTTCCATCAAACTGGCATGGGTCAACACCACGAATTCATTGCCGCCAAAGCGTGCAACAAAATCCCCGGTCGGCAATTGTGCCGACATGCGGTGAGTAAGTTCAAGCAGGCATTTGTCGCCAAAATCATGGCCGTGGATATCATTGACACTCTTAAAGAAGTCCAGGTCGCAAAACAGGATGGCGATGCCGGTTTGCTTGTGCCTTTGATCGACAATCGCATCAGCAATTCTTTTCAACACATAGCGGCGGTTGGGCAAGCCGGTCAGCGGGTCATGCAAGGCCTGGTGTTCCAGCCGCATTTCATATCCCTTGCGGTCGGTAATGTCGCGGGTGATGCCGAGGATGCCGACAATCTGGTCATGTGCATCGCGCAGCGGGTATTTGTTAGTACGATACCAGCTGCCAATGTCACTATCGACCAAACCCTGGGTCTCCAGGTCGATCAATGGCTCGCCCGTCTGCATTACTTGCAAATCCTGACGATGCAACTGCACAACCAGTTCGGAGGCTTCCTGCTGGCTGCCGCCAATGGTCTGATTCAGCATGACCTCTTCAAAAGTCTTGCCGTGTAGTGCTTCTTCAGAGGTATAGCCCAGGCGGCGCTGATAGCTCAAATTGCTGATCGTGTAACGCCCCTCGGTATCCTTCGCATAGATCATCGAAGGGTTGTGGTCCAACACTGCTCGCAACAGTGCATGTTCTTCAGCCAGCCGGCGTTCGGCTTCCTTGCGGGCAGTAATATCTTCAATACTGAATACCAGGCCCTTGATCGCGGGATCATGCAGCATGTTGTAGCCGCATGCCTCTACCCATACCCAGTTGCCATTTTTATGACGGGTGCGGTGCCGGGAAAAAATACTGCTGCGTGGCGTGGCCCGCAAGAAGCGCAACTTCCTTTTGTGTTCTGCCTCATCATCCGGATGATTTGCTGTTCTTAACGTCAGATGCCGGATTTCCTCCTCAGTGTAGCCAGTCAGCTCCTGAATGGCCGGATTGACATACATAACCTGAAATTTGGCATCGACGATCATGAAAACATGGCGTGTCGCCCGCGCGATCGCATCGAACCGCCGATCCTTCAGGTGGGCTTGTTCGACCGCAAACTGGTTGGTTGTCAGTGCGCGTCCGAGCAGCGCAGTTAGCAAGCCAACAAAAACAGTTGCATATAGTTGCGGCAGCCAGTCGCTCACTTCCGTTCCCAGTTGAGTGTTCAGTACAAAGCCGATCAGTACCATGCCAACCAGGGCGGCCAGCGCAAAGCAGCTTTCCAATGCCAGCAGAAATACACCGGTAACGGCGACCAGCCATGACAGGCTCAGCGAAGGCGCCGTGCGCTGCAATGCCAGTATCGACACCGCCAGTGTAATCAGCGCCATTTCAAACAGGATCCGGCCCTGATCATATACAACGGATTTTGGCCAAATGAAGCGGCCCAGTGAAACCAGAAACAACAGCGCCAAAAGGCTGATTGCAGCGCTGCCTGCTTCAGACGGCAGCAGGCGGTGCGTGGCTGCAGCCAGGGCGACGTGAACCAGCAGGATGATGTACAAAAACAGGGACGCGGCACGAAAAATTTCGTTGCTGGTGATGACCCCAGAGGTGCGTAACAGCCGGATTTTCATGAGTCGGTTGCGACCGGTTTGACTTTTGCAGAGGCCTGCCTGGCAAATTTGCGCGCGGTGTCGATGTCAGCGGCGGTAGCAAGCGCCACGCCCATGCGTCGACGGGCAAAGGATTCCGGCTTGCCGAACAAGCGGATGTCCACTCCCGGCAGATGCAAGGCTTCGGCGACACCTTCGAAGGCGATTGCCGTGGCATCAATCTGACCATAGATGACAGCCGAAGCGGCAGGCGAGCGCAGGCTGGTATCGACCGGCAAGCCCAGAATCGCTTTTGCATGCAGTTCGAATTCGCTTTGTGTCTGGCTCGCCATCGTGACCAGGCCGGTGTCGTGCGGACGCGGGCTGACTTCCGAAAACCACACCATGTCATTCTTGACGAATAATTCCACGCCGAATACGCCCAATCCACCCAGATTGTCGGTAACGGCCTTGGCGATTTCCCGGGCGCGCTGCAAGGCTCGCGGCTGCATCGGATGCGGCTGCCAGGACTCGACATAATCGCCATGCACCTGCAGGTGTCCTATCGGCTCGCAGAAATGGGTGGCGATGTCGCCTTGGGCATTGACGGCGCGAACCGTCAACTGCGTGATTTCATAATCAAAATCGATGAACCCTTCCACAATCACCCTTCCGACATCGACTCGCCCGCCCGCTGCAGCATAATTCCACGCCTGCTCGATCTCCCCGATATTATCGATTTTCGATTGACCCTTGCCGGAGGACGACATGACAGGCTTGATCACGCATGGGAAACCAACATCGGAGCATGCTGCTCTTAATTCGTCCAGACTATCGGCAAATCGGTAAGGGGAGGTCGGTAGCATCAGTTCTTCGCCTGCCAACCGGCGAATACCCTCGCGATTCATGGTCAGCAAGGCCGCCCGTGCAGTCGGGATCACGGTTGTCGTCCCCGCTTTTTCTAATGTAACCAGAGTTGATGTGGCAATTGCTTCTATTTCAGGAACGACCAGGTCTGGTTTTTCCAATTCGATTAAGGCTGCCAGTGCAACCCCGTCCGTCATGTCAATTACATGGGCACGGTGTGCTACCTGATGACCTGGCGCATTCGGGTAGCGGTCAACCGCAATGACTTCGACCCCCAGGCGCTGCAGCGCGATGATGACTTCCTTGCCAAGTTCGCCCGCACCGAGCAGCATGACTTTGACGGCGGAAGGTGTTAAGGGCGTGCCGAGTCGGAGAGACATCTTCATGAATACAATAAAATTAGTTGTTAGTTTTGCAAGGTAAATGGCTGCAGCAAGACATTACCAAATTCGTATCGATTTGGACAGGCAAAATTTGATAAATTTGCCCTTAAATTGGCTTGAACAGATGGCGAATGCCAAACGATGGTCAGAATGCGAAGTTGCTTACTAAAAGTTAGATTTGCACCAGTAACCTGTTCTTACCAATAAAAAAGCGCCCGCCGGAAAATATCCGGCGGGCGCTTTTAGCTAAGCGATCAGGCTATTACATTATCTGATCGCATCAGTCATTAGCATAGATATCATTATCCTTGGTTTCACGGATGAAGATCATACCGATCACGAAGGTCATGGCCGCAATGATAATCGGATACCACAAGCCATAATAGATATCACCCTTGAAGGCAACCAGCGCGAAAGCAGTGGTTGGCAACAATCCGCCAAACCAGCCATTGCCGATATGATAAGGCAGCGACATGGATGTGTAGCGGATCCGGGTCGGGAACATTTCCACCAGCATTGCCGCAATCGGACCATATACCATGGTCACATACAGCACCAGGATGAACAGCAGCAAAAGTACCATCGGCTTGTTGATCTGGGCCGGATCCGCCTTGGCCGGGTAGCCAGCAGCCTTGATGGCACTGCTGAACTCGGCGCTGAATGCCTTGTCCTTGGCCGCTGCTTCTTCCTTGCTCAAACCGGCAGCATCATACGAGGTCAATACCTTCTCGCCGACCTTGACGGTTGCAACCGTACCGGCAGGTGCGGCAACGTTGGAATAGTTCACCGATGCCGCAGCCAGTTTCGCCTTGACGATATCGCACGACGACGTAAATTTCTTGGTGCCGGTCGGGTTGAACTGAAATTGGCAGCTTTCCGGGTCGGCAGTAACGACAACTGGAGCATTGATCAACGCGGCTTCCAGTGCAGGATTGGCATAGTGTGTCAAGGCGCCAAAGATCGGGAAGTAGGTCAGGGCCGCAATCAGGCAACCACCCATGATGATGCCCTTGCGTCCGATTTTATCGGACAAGGAGCCGAATATGACGAAAAACGGCGTGCCGAGAATCAGTGATGCGGCGATCAGCAGGTTGGCAGTTGCACCATCGACTTTTAGTGTCTGGGTCAGGAAAAACAGTGCATAGAACTGGCCGGTGTACCAGACGACGGCTTGACCGGCAGTCAGACCAACCAGCGCCAGAATCACGATTTTCAGATTTTTCCATTGACCAAAGGATTCAGTCAACGGCGCCTTGGAGGTCTTGCCTTCCGCTTTCATTTTGGCGAAAGCAGGCGACTCTGCCATTGACAGGCGGATCCAGACCGATACACCCAGCAGGATGATCGAGACCAAAAATGGAATGCGCCATCCCCAGTCGGCGAACGCTTCCTCGCCCATCGCGGTACGCGTACCGAGAATGATCAGCAGCGACAGGAACAGGCCCAGGGTTGCAGTGGTTTGAATCCAGGAAGTGAACGCCCCGCGTTTGTCATCGGGGGCATGTTCGGCGACATAGGTTGCAGCGCCACCGTATTCGCCGCCAAGCGCCAGGCCCTGCAGAATACGTAGCGTGATGAGAATGATCGGAGCGGCAATGCCGATCGTTGCATAGTTAGGGAGCAGGCCGACGATAAAAGTCGACGCGCCCATCAATAAAATCGTGACAAGGAAAGTGTACTTCCGGCCAATCATGTCGCCCAGGCGGCCGAATACGATTGCACCAAACGGTCGAACCAGGAAGCCTGCTGCAAACGCGAGCAGGGCGAAAATGAAGGCAGTGTTGGGATCAGTTCCGGCGAAGAATTGCTTGGCGATAATTGCGGCCAGCGAACCATATAGATAAAAATCGTACCACTCAAAAACGGTGCCCAGAGAGGATGCAAAAATTACCTTGCGCTCTTCAGGCGTGATGGCACGTGACGCGGGCTTTGTTGTCGCCATATGGGTCTCCTCGAAAATTGATTTGAATATGTAAAAACTATCGTAATTTTTGTAGTCCGGAAATGTGAAATCGCAAACTTTTGATATACCCGGGATAACTAGTAGTTAGCAATTTGCTTAGTTTCCAGCGCGCAATTGTACTCCTCGTTGATGGTATTTTTACTATATATCAAAAATCGTTATCACAAATCAATTAGTAATAAATATCGATAAAGAACCTGGCTGGAGCTGGGGAAAGGCCGTTTTTATGAAACTTTATTGTTGTCATTTATGCATTTCTGGGGTTTTGACTAGGCCGGCACTCATGCATTTAAAGCATTTAAATAGAGTGAACATGCAAGACGTATAATCACAGCATGCTGGAATCCGACCACGACAGCACCCGATTACAGAACAAATTCACTTTGATCAGGTAGTACCGTCAATGATGCATGTGGGCATCGTGTTGGTATATGCCAAGATGTTCAATTGGGTGTGCTGGAAGTAGATTTTCCATGGCATTAACTAAAAAAACAGCACGCGCATGCGCAGGTCTGCAATTATCAAAATCAAATTTCATTACCGTCCCTAACTGACAGGAGTCCCTGAATGGAAATGAATACGCCACAACCGTTTCCGGTCGACATTCCATTTCTCAATGACCTTGGGGTGGAATTCCTGGGCATGGGGAATGGCGAAGCGCAGGTGGCACTGACGCTGGCCGAGCGCCATATGAATAGCTGGCATGTCACGCATGGCGGTATTACCATGACCTTGTTGGATGTGGCCATGGCGATGGCTGGCCGCTCGCTTGACCCGGACGCCCAGGCCAGTGTCACGGTTGAAATGAAAACCAGTTTTTTACAGGCCGGTGGCAAACCGGGCAGTCGGCTGGTCGCCAAGGGCAAGGCCTTTCATCGCGCCACCACCATGTGCTTTTGTGAGGGCGAGGTCTGGAATGGCAACCGGCTGGTGGCCAAGGCTATGGGTACCTTCAAGTATCTGAAACGTCTGGATGCCGCCAAAAAAATGCAACAGGAATGAACCAGAATAGACGGGAATAAACATTATGACTTCCATTACATACAATCAGATCGTGCTGGTATCGCGCCCGCATGCCGAAGTCACCCCGGACAACTTTTGCATTGAAAATGTGAAGGTGCCTGACTTGCAAGACGGCCAGGTATTGGTGCGCAATCAATTTTTATCGCTTGACCCTTACATGCGCGGACGCATGGCCGATGTAAAAAGTTATGCGCCGCCCCAGGCGCTGGGCGAAGTCATGGTGGGCGCGACTGTTGGTGAAGTGGTGGCGTCGAGTCATCCGCGATTTGTTGCGGGGGACAAGGTATTGGGCATGCTGGGGTGGGCTGAAATGGGCGTGGCCGACGGAGCGCAGTTGAACAAGGTTGACACCACCCGGATTCCGCTATCCGCCTATCTCGGCGTGGTTGGCATGCCTGGCATGACTGCATGGTACGGCGTGCATCAGATCATGCAGCCCAAGGCAGGCGCCACGGTCGTGGTATCGGCTGCCAGTGGCGCAGTCGGCAGTGTGGTCGGGCAGCTGGCCAAATTGCGCGGCTGCCGCGTGGTTGGAATTGCCGGCGGCACTGAAAAATGTGCGTACGTTGTCGACGAATTGGGGTTTGATGCCTGCGTTGACTACAAGACGGGAAATTTGCTCGCCGATTTAAAAACGGTGGTGCCCGATGGGATTGACGCAGTATTCGAGAATGTTGGCGGCGATGTTCTGGATGCGAGCCTGGCCTGCATGAATGCGCACGGCCGGATTGCCCTGTGCGGCTTGATTTCTGGTTATAGCGGGGAATTGAAACCACTGAAAAACCTGCGCATCTTGCTGACCATGCGGGTGCTGCTGCAGGGTTTTATCGTCACTGAGCACATGGAACACTTCCCGCAAGGCTTGAGTGAACTCGGCAATCTGGTTGCGTCCGGGCAGCTCAAATACCGGGAAACGATCGCCCAGGGATTGGAAGCCGCGCCGGAAGCGTTCATTGGCCTATTGAAAGGCAAGAACTTCGGCAAGCAGCTGGTCAAGCTGGATTAAGAGTTCACTTGCCACGAGAATGGCCGGATGTTTGCTACCCGCGTTAGATTTCACATTTGATCAATAGTGATTGCCGTTGCTGCAAGCATGGTGCAGGTGGTATGACGAAAATTGCATGAAGCGATCGCGCTCGAACAGACTGGATTTTCACGTATGACACTTAAAATTCGACTGGGAGACTGGGAGGCGCAGTGCCAGCCAGCACGCGAAGTGCGCACGGAAGTTTTCATTGGCGAACAAAATATTCCCATTGAAATGGAATGGGATGACATGGATGCAGTCTCGCTTCACGTCGTTGCCTACGATGCAGCTGGCGAGCCGGTGGGAACCGCCCGCCTGTTACCGGATGGTCATATCGGTCGCATGGCGGTCCGACGTTCGGCGCGCGGCGCAGGTGTCGGCGGTGCGATGCTTGCTGCGTTAATTGATGCCGGCAGACAGCGGGGAACTGGGGAAGTCATGCTCAATGCCCAGATCCACGCGGAAGCCTTTTATGCGCGATTCGGGTTTGTGCGGGAAGGTCGGGAATTCCAGGACGCAGGAATTGCCCATATCCATATGCGGTACAAGCTTGCCTAACACGGTCAGGCAAGCAGCCAGCAGTTGTCCACTTTGTGCACTGTCCCTGCCTTTTTTGGTGCAATTTATCAGCAGCATTGTGATGCTGATCGGATGTCACGCTTCAACATTGACTTAATGAACTGCCTTGATGGTAGAGATGGACGTGCAAGGCGGGGTTGATCGTTATTCATACCGGTTGCCGGGATTATCTGAGAATCCGCTCGTCGAGCACCGGTACATTGTCGGCGCTCATTCTGACGATGGTTGATGTGCGTGTGCCATAGTTGGGCGATTCGATGCACACGGCAGACAAGACCCGCTCCCATTCCAGGCTGACACCGGTCGTCGGCAGTCGACAGTCAGGTGCGCGCATGGTATCGCTCAGCATTTCGAATAATGCATCGTCCGGCGCGCATTGGCATAACAGGCTGGCGAACTGGGCCTTGGTCCGCACGATCTTCGGCCAGCAGTTATCCAGACCGGCATTCGAGATGCCATAGATGCCGGGCGCAAGCGGTTGGCCATTTCTTTTGTCGTCGCCTGGCCGGTTGGAAAACCAGATCAATTTTTCACGGTCACCGAGCAGCAGGTTGAACCCATTGTAGGTTTCTGCAGCAGGTGCAATCTGTTTGACGTATTCTGCCGGATCCGATTGTCCGCTCAGGTAATCTGCCACCAAATTGCCGCGCGATGGCGCATCCGATTTTGTTTCAGACGGCGCCCGGATATTGGTAATGGCGGCAAACCGGCCGCCACGGGTAATGCCCATCCAGGTTCCGCCGCCTTGCAAGTCTCGTCCGGCATAGACTTGCGGATGATCCTGCCACCAGGCAGCGGCGGCCGCGGGGCGATCATAAAATTCATCCCGGTTGCCGGCGGCAACCAATGGCATATCGGGAATCACTTGCCAGGCAAATACGATCAAGCACATGAAGAAACGTCCAAAAAATATTCGGTGTGGCGAGCACCCTGGATCAGCGATGCCAGTTGTGCCTGGATGACCGCCTGCGCCAATATTGCATCAAATTCATCCGGAATGTCGTGGTAGACCTCCATCCAGGTGTGTCGTCCTTCCTTGTTTTCCGGACGACGCTTGAGCTCGGTGACAACACCGGTTCGTACAGTTAACGCCGCCTGCATAGCGGCGACGCGCGCCTGCAGATGCTGCGCCTGCTGGCACGGGACTTGGTAATAAATGTATAAGTCCACGTGCTTGTCAGGGCAAGAAGGATAGGAAATAGCGGGCTGTCATGCGGATGGCGCGTCCGGCACCGGATAGGGAAGCGCTTGCACCACCAGCATGGGTCCTGAGACAGAGCCCAGATGAACCGGTCCGGCCTCAATTGCGGCTGTCTTGATTTCTACCAGCAGCGCCATTTCCTTCGGCTGCGAGGAGCGCAATTCGGCATTGACCACCATGCCGCAGGGTTGGTCCGGATCCGTGCTGGAAAATACTTCCATGCCGGGATGAGCGGAATCGGCTGCCACGCGGGCCAGGATCATCCGGCGCTTCAGTTTGCCCAGATACTGGCTGCGGGCGACAATTTCCTGCCCCGGATAGCAGCCTTTCTTGAAATTGACGCCACCGATCAGTTCAAAATTGACCATTTGCGGGACAAATTTTTCTTGTGTTTGTTGCACTACCTGCGGCACACCGGCTTCGATTTCTGCCAGTCCCCATACAGAGGGGGCGACTGGTCGCAGGGTCTGACACAGTTGCGGCCAAGCGGCTTTCGCCTGATCGATAGTGGTGATCCATTGATAGCGTGGCGCGCCGAAACCGTCGGTTACCCTGATCAGGGTGCCGGCGTCAGTGTCCAGTTTGTCATACGGAGCCGCCGGCAACACGTCAAACCAGTTCGCCAAGGCGGCTACCGCTGCCGTGCCGCCGATGCCCAGAATCGCCTGCTGCCGAGTCACATCGGTTTGCTTGACCTTGGCGCGCAGAATAAACATCTGCAAGCGTTTTTGCACCATTGCCTGAATCTCAACTGGCAGCTGCAACAGGATGGCATCAGGAGTTCGCCACATCAGCAAGGTAGCCAAAAGGCGGCCCTTGGGCGAACAATAGCCTGCCAGGCGCGCCTGCGTCAGCGGCAGGTGTTCGACATCATTGGTGAGCTGGCCGTGCAGGAACTGCGCCGCCTCTTCACCGGAAAATCCCAGCAGTCCAAGATCGGTTAAAGGCGAAAAAAATCCCGCAGCAACCGTTTCGATCGAGGCATCGCCACCGAAATCAGTTAAGCCAGGCGCGCTGGCCTGGTCAAAGGGGCCACCCTGTTCGGATATAAACTGTTGCCAATCATTCATGGATGTTGTGATTTAATTTAATAAAAATATTGGACAAACGATTATCATTAGAGCCTTTTCGCGATTGTGCGAAAGCGGCGCAATCTAGGTAGTGCACACAAATTATAGATGCGTCGTTCGATTCCCGCAGAGCTGGCCCAAAACATGGCTTTTTTCAGAAAACTTTTTACCGCTTTACTCATTCTTGGCCTCCTGGCGGCAGCCGGCCTCGCCTACTGGGCAACCCAGCCGATTCTCCCGGCCGGGCAGGGTGCGCGCGAGTTTGCCATCCAGCCCGGCAGCGGTGTCAAGAGCTCTGCGCAACAAATTGCCCAAGCCGGCATTCCGCTGCAGCCCGATTTGTTCGTATTGCTGGCCCGGCTGTCCGGCAAAAGCACGAAAATGAAAGCAGGGCATTACCAGCTCAAGCCCGGCACCTCGCCGCTGAAACTGGTTGATCAACTGGTGCGAGGTGAGTTCGCCCAGGAATCGTTGGTCATCATCGAGGGCTGGACATTCAAGCAGATGCGACAGGCAATCGCGTCCCATCCAGCACTGAAACACGATACCAGCGACCTGTCCGAGCAGCAGTTGCTGGCAAAGGTTGCTCCTGATTTCAAGGTCGCCGAAGGCTTGTTTTTCCCGGATACCTATCGGTTTGCGCGGGGCGCCAGCGAATTGCAGATTTACCGGCAAGCGCATGCGGCATTGATGAAACGCCTCAACGATGCCTGGGCCAAGCGCGACTCGTCCCTGCCTTACCGCTCGCCCTATGAAGCGCTGATCATGGCCTCCATCGTTGAAAAGGAAACCGGACTGGAATCGGAACGCACCATGATCGCTTCAGTATTCGTCAATCGTCTCAAACGCGGCATGCTGTTGCAAACCGATCCAACGGTTATTTATGGCATGGGAGACGCCTACAATGGCAATATCCGCAAGCGCGACCTGGAAACCGATACCCCATACAATACCTATAAACGGGCCGGCTTGCCGCCTTCTCCGATTGCCTTGCCAGGCGCAGCAGCGCTGGCAGCGGCCCTGAATCCGGCCCAGAGCGAGGCGCTGTACTTTGTTTCCAGGGGCAACGGCAGCAGTGAATTTTCCAGCAACCTGTCTGACCATAACCGGGCAGTCAACAAATTTCAGCGATGATGGAGTCGCGCCATGGCGCAAGGTAAATTCATTACATTCGAGGGCATCGATGGCGCCGGCAAATCGACCCACATCGATTTTGTCGCGGCCCAGCTGCGCGAGCGTGGCTTGCAGGTGGTGGTAACGCGTGAGCCGGGCGGCACCAGCCTCGGTGAAAAGCTGCGTGAATTGCTGCTGCATGAATCAATGCACCTGGAAACCGAAGCGCTGCTGATGTTTGGTGCTCGGCGCGAGCATCTGGCGCAAGTCATCGAACCGGCACTGGCGCGCGGCGACTGGGTGATTTCCGACCGGTTTACCGATGCGTCGTTTGCCTACCAGGGTGGCGGCAGGAATTTGTCCAGGGATAAGCTGGCGGTACTGGAAAACTGGGTGCATCCGCATTTGCAGCCCGATCTGACCTTGCTGTTCGATGTGCCGCTGGATGTGGCGCGGGCGCGTTTGCAGGTGGCGCGCGAGCCGGACAAGTTCGAGCGGGAAAAAGCAGCATTTTTTGAGGCAACGCGAAATGCCTACCTGCAGCGAGCAAAAGAATTTCCGGCCCGGTTCAGAATAATCGACTCGACGCAATCCATCAGTCATATTCAGATATTACTTAAAGAATTGATTCTAAGCATCTGAATTAAAGAATTATTTTGAAATCGTTAAAACCTTCATGTAATTTATTGAAATATAGTGCAAGTAACTGATTATTAATGGCTATTGATATCCTACCGTGGCAGAACGATGCTTGGCAGCAGTTACAGGACATGCGTCATCGTTTGCCGCATGCAATCCTCTTTCATGGTCCGGCAGGCATCGGTAAAACGGTGTTCGCCGAATGCGTCGCGCAATCCTTATTATGCGAAAGCCCATTAGCCAACGGTCGTGGCTGCGGCCAATGCGCATCGTGTGGCTGGTTCGCGCAGTACAACCACCCGGACTACCGGCGGGTGCGTCCGGAAGTGCTGGATGATGCCGACGGGGTGGATAGCGAAGATGATACCGAAGGCAGCGACAGTAAAAAGACGGCCAAATCCGCCAAGGCACCGTCGAAAGATATCCGGATTGACCAGATTCGTGCGCTTGCCGACTTCATGAATATTTCCACCCATCGTCAGGGCAAGCGCATCGTGCTGCTGTATCCAGCCGAAGCCTTGAACGCGGCGTCGGCCAATGCCTTGCTCAAAACGCTGGAAGAGCCGCCGCCGGACACGGTTTTTTTGCTGATTTCCAACAGTCTGGACCGCCTGCTGCCGACGATATTATCGCGCTGTCGCAAATTTACCTTGTCGCTACCACCTTTCGACCAGGCATTGGCCTGGCTTAAGGCGCAAGGGGTCGGTGACGCTGACGGTTGGTTGGCTGAACAGGGCGGTGCGCCTTTGGCGGCGCAGGAATTGGCGCAAACTGACACGCGTGAAATCATGGAAGAATTCCTGCGTCACCTGGCCAAGCCCAGTGTCGATGGCGCCCTGAAAACTGCCGATAAACTGCAGAAAACGCCGGTAACGCAACAGGTGGAATGGTTGCAGCGCTGGCTTTACGACCTCTTTTCTGTGAAGCTTTCCGGGAAAATCCGGTATTATCCCCGGTATCAGAAGGAACTTGTATCCTTGGGTGCGCAAGTCGATGTCAATGCATTAATGAGCGCGCTGAAGGCAGCCAATGAACGTCGCGCCATCGCCGAGCACCCGTTGTCGCCCAAGCTGTTCATCGAAAGCATGCTGCTGGATTATTCGAGACTGTATTCTTAATTAAGGGACCCCCATGGCGGAGACTCCTGCTGCAGCCGGCACGGCAAGCACCCCAGTCGCAAGACCGTCGGTACTGTCACTGGCCATCAAGGAAAAGTCGGCATTGTATGCCGCCTATATGCCATTCCTGGTCAATGGCGGCATTTTCGTACCGACCAACAAGGCTTACAAGCTGGGCGACGAGATTTACCTGATTCTGACCTTGATGGATGATCCGAATAAATACCCGATCGCCGGCAAGGTCGCGTGGGTTACGCCATCAGGCGCGCATAACAGCAAGGCCCAAGGTATCGGCGTGCATCTGCCGAATGACGAAAGCGGCATTCGCGTGCGGCAACGAATCGAGGAATTGCTCGGCGCCGCCCTCGGCTCGTCGCGCGTGACGCATACCCTGTAATTGCCGGCTATCACAGTCGCATCGGCACCGATGCTGATTTCTTCATGGGCGTACAATATCGCCCATGTATATCGACTCCCACTGCCACATCAATTTTCCTGAACTGGCCGCACGGCTGCCTGAGATTTTCGCCAAGATGGCGGAAAACCAGGTTAGCCATGCGCTGTGCGTCTGTGTCGACTTGCCGGATTTTTCGCAAGTGCTGGCACTGGCCGAACAATACCCGCACGTCTTTGCATCGGTCGGTGTGCATCCGGATTATATCGATACCCCGGAGCCGACCATCGATGAGCTGGTACGGCTCGCCGACCACCCGAAAATCGTCGCCATCGGCGAAACCGGTCTGGATTACTATAGGCTGGAAGGCGACCTGGAATGGCAACGCGAGCGATTTCGCACCCATATTCGCGCCTCGCGAGCCACTGGAAAGCCCTTGATCATTCATACCCGCGCAGCCTCTGAAGACACGATACGCATCATGCAGGAAGAGGGCGCCGGCACTGATGCAGGCGGCGCCGGGGGCGTCATGCACTGCTTTACCGAATCGCTGGCGGTGGCCGAAGCGGCAATGGCCATGGGCTTTTATATTTCCTTTTCCGGGATTGTCACATTCAAGAGCGCCAAGGAATTGCATGCGGTGGCGCACGCGGTGCCGCTGGAAAGAATGCTGATCGAAACCGACTCCCCCTATCTCGCCCCGGTGCCGCATCGAGGCAGGATGAACGAGCCAGGCTGGGTTCGGCACGTCGCCGAATTTCTGGCCCAGTTAAAGGGCATGCCGATTGAGCAAGTGGCGCAACAGACGACAGACAATTTTTTCAAGCTGTTCAAAATTGCCCGATAAACTAGTTATCATATTTTATAGCTTCAAAAAATACGAAACTAGAAATCGCCATGAATAAATTAACTCAGTTCTTTTTAAGCCGAATTTTTGCATTGACTCTGTCAGCTGCCTGCCTTCCAGTGACGGCTATGGCAGGTGCCTTTGACGATTTTTTCAAGGCGGCGGCAATGGACCAGGCAGATGAAATCAGGTCGCTTTTGGCAAGAGGACTGGATCCCAATTTGGTCGAAGAGCACCGTGGCGAAACCGGCTTGATCGTGGCTTTGCGGGAAGGATCGATGAAAGTGTTCGATGTTTTGGTCAATGCGCGCGACATCAATCTGGAAGCAAAAGCAAAAAATGGCAACAATGCGTTGATGATCGCTGCCTACAAAGGCAATCAGGCGGCTGTTGAAACGCTGCTGGCAAAGGGAGCCCAAATCAACCAGCCTGACTGGACAGCGCTGCATTACGCAGCGGCCAGCGGCAACAATGAGATTGTTCAGTTATTGTTGAACAAGGGCGCCGATATCAATGCGGTTTCACCCAACAAGACCACCCCGATTATGATGGCGGCCGGAGAAGGACATTTTCAGACGGTGCAATTGCTGCTCGATCGAGGTGCGAATGCCAAGTTGAAAAACGATGTCGGCATGAATGCGACTGATTTTGCAAAAAAACTCGAGCGCAAAGACATCATCGACCGCCTGACCTCTCATCTCGCGCGAACAGGGAAGTAACAGCACGCCTTGGTCAGTGCCGGGATGCCCCGGTGGAGCCGGCTATGTATAGTTGGCCAGCTTGCAGATCATTCGCCAATGCGGTCACCCCAGACGCTGAAATGGTGGGGAAGCACATGGGTATTGAAATATACCTGCAGCGCCGCCAATTCCTGCGCAACCTCAGGCGGAAAACCCTGACGGGTGCCACGTTCATCGAGCATCAGGTTATTGAAATATTTCTCGCATGCCTGCGGGTGGGACCACAACTGCACCAGCTTGTTGGCAATCCTGGCATATTGCACGATCAAGTGTTTGGGACGTACTTCCATCGGCAACTGCTGGATCCAGGGCAGTAATTCCTTAATGTTGGGACTGGGCTGCGCACGTGCATCGCGATAGGTCTTCCAGTTCTTGGCCGATAATTGCGGCGTGTCGGGCTCCAGTTTGGCACTGGCTCTGGCGTCTTCGACCGAGACCTTTTCGAACGGGATGTCTTTCATCGGGCACTCCGACAACAGGGAACACATAAAATATACTAACTAATCAATATATCCTACTGGAAATATAGGGGGATTTACATTGTTTTGCAGTTAATTAGGGTTGCCTAAGCAGAATTTGAATTGTTATTGTGGCATTTGAGTATATTTTGCCAGCCATTCATTGGCGGAAGCGGCCCGGTAACCCCCCGCTTGATAAGACAGTATTTTTTAAGAGAGATCGCTGCCACGTAAGAACAGGGGTAATTCCGTTTCAGTGGCCAGCTAAGTACCCGGTCGGAAAAAATTGTGAGATGGATGCGGCTCTGGCGGGATGCGCTGTCAGGGTGAGCAGGGAATTCTGGCAGCATGCTGCCAGCCTGCGTAACGATCCACCGCAGTGCGAGCACTGCAAGGAACGGGCAACACGCCAGCGCCGGCCAAGGCCAGGGCCACTGACACTGACACTGACACTGACAATTTATTTTGAGCGGGTACTTAAGTGATGTGTACCCAAGATGCCGGCAGATTCGCTGCCGGGTGCCATTGGGTTAGACAAGTGCCAGGCTTCAAATAGCTATAAGTGTAGGGTTGGCTCGGCTTAACTGAGGAAATTCTACTGCTTAATAAAACTGGGAGCGGGTGGATCTTGGTAAGTTTCATCGATCTTAAAGCCTTTGGCACGCATGGCCGTTTCAGCTTCAATACGCATGGGCGCTAATTTACGAAGCTCTGCAGATAGCAACTCTTTCCAGCGTTTTCGGTCATGAGGATTAACATGGGCACGGAAATGCTCGGATTCGTTTACCAAATTAAAATTAATTAAATACGCACCCGGTTTATCAGGATCGGTAAGCGTGTGTTCACGAGTAAAACTCACGCCTAAATATACGTGATCGGCATAAAAGTACCACGTGCTTTGGCTTTCAATAAGCATCCACTCTTTCAATGTCGGTTCATACGTCGGATCCAGGCTACTGGCAATAGAGGTCTTTAGTACATAGTCAAGATTATCCCGGCCACGAAGACGAGGGTCGCCTCTATCGATAAATGGCTTCCATCCGGCCTGTACTATCCTTTTTAGGATGGCAAACGTTTTCTGTCGTGCCTCGTCATGGGAGATGAGTTCTGGTGCAGTTATGCCAGCGGTGATAGTCAGTTCTGACAAACCTTCTTCTGAAAAACTCCCATCTTGGGTACCCATCACACCTATTACGTTGTCGATCAAAAAAGTATGTTTTCCATGCTCTATGGTGACAGCGCCCGGTTTAGATACTTTCCAATCCAAATTATAAAAAGTCAAACCGGCGGGCTGCCGGTCTACGCGGATTTGATTTGGATAACGTTTGGCAAATGCTTCTCCTTGTTCGCTAATATGCACTGTAATCATCGATGACATCTGTGGAATTTCCTTTTTGACTTGTACTTGTTCCTGGCAGCCAGAAAGCCACGCGAGAACTAGGAAAAACAAGGGGTGTAGGCCGCGCATTGACAATTCCTTCTCGTATTATGCCTGGTCAGGTAAATTTACCCATCCTGCAATGGTGCGCAGTTCGCCTTCCATATAAGCAGAATTTTTTAGCATTAGTCCATGAAATTTTTTTGCAGCTTCGCCAATCCATTTCATTCGGCTCTTTAAATTTTCCAACTCCGTATCGTCTGGCGCTACTGTTTTAAGTTCTGGTTTCTTAATGCCACAAGCATGACTAAATACCAATTCTAAAGAAGGGCTCGCCCAATGGACATACCATGATCGTTGGGTTTTAATCCAACTTGCAAATTCAGGGTCATCATAGATCAAGGGCTGTAGGATGACGCCTTGTTCATGATTTGCAATGTCAAGAAGATGCGCAAATTGAATCGCAGGACGCTTTTGTAACTGCGTTTCTGATTCAAATTGTTTAACCTTTAAAAAACCATTTTTAATTTCCTTAGAAACTTTTAAATGATTAATAATAGGTAATGCCTTGTCTTTCCAAGGCAGATGTTTCATTTGAATTTTCACAGGTTGTACATAGTTATTCGTATTGCGGCTATCTAAGCACATCTCATAAGAATCGGGGAACTTACTGTAGTACCAATGCCACCCACTGATATCGCAAAAGAGCCATAAATTGCCTTTCCCCAGTCCGTCTTTGACGGTTTTCATTGTTTGCAGTGGCATTGCTGATGACCAGCTAACTTGCCAAGTCTCTAAGGTACATGCCACCGTCTTGCTGGCAAAAGCGCCAAGCGCCATCCAGTAGAACCGTCCTTTTTTAGCGGAGTTGCCACCTTCTTCTTGTTCCAAATAAAACCGAGCGTAGGTGGCCGCAATTCGCCTAGCACGCACAGCATAGCTCTTCAGCAGCGTGCCTTTGTTCGGGCCGGTTAGGGTACAAAGGCGCACTGTGCTGAATTGCTGAGCCATTGACCACATGGTATTGCAATCGCAGTTTACATCTACGCATGAATTCAGTTTGGGATTCGTCGCTGCTATTTTTGTCGTTAGATCAACCATGCAGTAATCCCTTCATCAATTTCCATATATCGCCTACATACGGTTGAGCTTTATTGTTGTTTTGCTTCTACTGTGAACCACTGTAATGAAAATTTAAGGCTTTGGACTGATGCTGTCGTAATTCTGTCCGTTTCGCCATTGGCGGCTGTTTTTGCATCCAGCTTTCCACTTGGGCTGTCTATGGAAAATGAGATTTCAGACATGGGTTTTCCGCTTGGACTGCGAAGGATGAATGCTTCATCATAGTTAACGAAGAGCGAATGTTGCGAGGGAAGGGGGGAGGCTGTTTTATTTGGCAGCACCGGTAGGTTAGCACTTCCGCTGTCACCACCCATAAAGTCGTGCGACGCGCCCTTGACCGACACCGTGTTCGGGCAATGGATATCGATATTGCCGCCCTTGAGCCTGATATACCCACCGCCCGACGTCAGCAGGATTTCCTGCTTGGCCTGAATCTTGATACTGCCATTGCTGGAGGTGATCGTCATCGCCTGGTCGGCCAGCACATCCATCGGTCCGGTATGGGCCTGTACTGACACAGGACTGTTGCCGGCAATGACCTTGGCGCCGCCGGCATGGGTGAATAGCGACATCGTTTTGCCCGACACGACCGACACGGCCTGGCCGGCCGTCAATCGGGTTGACAGGTGGGTCGTCTGCGTCATGTCCTGCCCGGCAAAGGCAACTGCCGAGGCAAGCGTCGTGATGTTCATGCCGGCCTGGCTATCGAGCAGGACAACCGGATTGGCGAAGTTTGGCGCTTCGGCGTCATCGAATGTATCCTTGCCGCTGATGGCTTCCGTGAGCTTTTGCATGCCCTGCGGCGTCGACAGGGCGAGCGCCTGGTGCTGCACCGCTGCATCCGACAAGGCCCTGGCAAGTTCTTCCGCTGCCTTTAGCTTGCCTTTGGCTTCTTCAGTATCCATCTGGGTCGAGACGCCTTGAGTGCGCTGGCTGGTTGTCACGAACAGGCCGCGTTTGGCGCGCAGGGTGCTCCAGGCATCGGTGGCCAGCTCCAGCCCGGTGCCGCGGAAGCTGCTACGCACATTGCCGCCTTGCCGGATCAGGTAGCCGATGTTCATCTGGCCGGCGGTATGGCTGCTGGCGAACGACTGACGCAACTGTCCGGGTGTGTCATCCATCACCCATTGGCTGAAGCCGCCGCCGGACACTTCCTTCGACTTGAAGCCAGCCAGCGCGCCCGAATGGTTGTCGCCACCATGCCAGGGCGGGGCATCATTTCCGTTATAGACCTGGCCGATGACGACCGGGCGGTCGATGTCGCCGCCGATGAAATCGATTTGGACTTCCTGGCCGATGCGCGGGATGAAGTTGCCACCCCAGTTGGCGCCGGCCGCAGGCTCAGCCACACGCACCCAGGTGCCGGCGGTTTCATTGCCGGGCGCATTCGACGTGGAAGGATGCATGCCTTGGCCCGACACGGCTTGATTGCCGCGCTGCCAGGGGAATTGGATTTTGATGCGATGGTTGCGCTCGGTCGTAATTTCTTCGGCTGCTACTCCAACTACCAGTCCCACCTGAGCACCCGGGGCAAGCGGCTTGGGCTTCCAGTAGGCCGGACGAATTGGTACCGAGCGTGGCGAACAGGTAAACCGGTTGCGGTAAGTGCCGCCCTCGGCGTCCAAGTGCATTGCCAGATCTTTAATGCCGGGAAACAGGTTGTTGGCACCGCTGTGCTCGATCGACAGTACCGCGAATTCATGGTTGCCGGAAATGGACTCGCCATCGGCCCCTGTCAATGCAAACCAGCAACCAACTGCCAGCGCCCGTACCGAACTCTCGGCCTGATGAACCTGTTGTGAAAACTGCAGCGACTGTGCGCGAGCCTGGGCGATGCGCTTGCTTTCATTTTCATCGCCATACCGGTAGGCTCCCGCACCTTCATATACTTCCAGCACTGGCACATCACTGGCCCCTTGACTTGCGGCGTCGTCGGCGGCGGTTGCAACCAGTTTCTTGTAATCCCAGTTGGCCAGCGATACGGCATTGGACTGCAGCTGGCGACGATGTGAGAACTGGGTAATGGTGTCGCCAAGTTCTGTGGCTGCAGCACGGTTGAACCGGATCGCTGCATCGGTGCCGGCTGCAAGAAATTGATTGTCATCGAAGATGATGAACCGGTGCCGCGCCTGTTCTCCCTTTGCTTCCGGTGTGCTTGAAGCATGCCGGGATGGAGTTGCTGGCTCGCTGCCATGATCATCATCATGGGAAAAATAGAAATTAAGACCTTCCTCGCTCAGGAGCCGGGCGATGAAGTCGAAATCGCTTTCACGGTACTGCATCGTCAGCGAACGTTTTGGCAAGGCGGTTTTGACATCGAAACGGTAGCTGGCGAAGGGGTAGTCCTGCAACACCTCCTCAATGATGTCGAGTATGCTCTTGTCATGAAATACATAGTTGTCGCGACGCTGAGTCAAGCGGTGCATCCACGGCGCGAGCATCAACCGATAACGGGACAGTGCGCCATCACTGCCGATTTGCTGTGCTGCGACCGCGATGCCATGAAACGAACGGGTTGCGCCATTGGCAAGCAGCAGGCGCAACGTGACTTCCTGGTTGACCAATGCCTTGAGTTCGAAATGGGCAGAAGTCGACAGGCAATCGACTTCAAAGCGAAACAGTTCTGACACGGCTTCGTGTCCGGAAAAACGCTCAACCAGCAATGCTGCCGCGTCAAGCGGGGTCTCGATGGTAATCAGGCGGGCATGCTGCGACAGGCTCTGCTGAAATGCCTGGCGACCGGCAACGGTATGGCGTGCCGTTTCGGACGACAGGGAGGATGAAGCTAAACCGATATCGTTTGGCATCTTCTACGGATCCGCAAAGGTGTTTGAACTGAATTGAATTGAACTGTTTCGGGTCAGGGCAGGCTGATCGTGATATTGGCGGTTTTTGGGGCCAGTTTGATGATGTCGAAATATTCGCCGAGCGTGGTATTGGTATGCTGCGCCAGGTACCAGTTCAGCGTCGCATAAATGGCAACGCCGAACAGGGTAAAGGCGGCACCAACAATCCAGAGCGGAATCTCGGCACGCATCAGGTGCTTGATATTGTCTGGCGACTTCCAGTGCGGCGCGAACAGCGCACGCTTGCCTTTCAAATGGGCGATTTCCTTGTCCAGCGTGGCGATCAGGTAATTCAGCTTCTCTTTGCTTTCCAGCATGTACTTACCCTGAAACCCGGTCAGCAAGCACATGTAGAAAATTTCCAGAGTCTCGACGCTGGCGGCGCCCCGATGTCGCACTGTTTCCAGCTCGGTGTAGAAATGCTCACCGGCGAGCTGGTCGCCAAACAGGATCAGTTGCAAAGGCGAGCGTTCCCACTCGTCCCGAATCGGGCTGTCACCCGAGAGGATGGTTTCGTCGACAGCTGCGCAAAATGCATACTTTGCGGCATAGATATCGTCCACTGGCACATTCATCTGCCGCGCGCTACGCTCGAAGGTGTCGAGCAGCCGACGTACCTGTACCGCAAACTGGGCAGCGTCGCTCGGTGCATAACGGTTTTTAAGCAGCAGCAGCAGGTAAAAGCCGTCATGCATCAAGTCAGCCAGTGTTCGATTTGTCTGGCTTGCATCCGATTTCAGCGGAGTGCCTTCAGCATACAACGAAGGTGCTTGGGTGAGGGATGTTGGTTTCATTGGGCGACGGCAATCAGTTCGAGTGTGAGATTCTTGAATCCGGATGGGACATAAATCATGATGGCGCTGGAAGCCAGCATGCGTTCATACAGTGCACCGTGCGGTTCTATGGAAAAGTAATAGCAGCCGGGGCGCACTGGAATCGATGCCGGTACCTGCGGTGCGGCCATCAGGCGCACGCCGGGCATTGCTGAAGAAACGATTTTTTCGACATCGTCAGGCGCGCCGAGCTTGAAGCGCTGCGGCACCGAATCCACCAGTTCTGCCGGCGGCATGTCAGCTGCTACCGAGATATAAAACGATGCATTGCTGGTGACTTTTTCCGAATCAAGGCGACCCAGATGGAATGACGGCTTGACTTCCGATAGCGCAACGCTGAAATAACGTGAAGAGATCACCGTTTCGATCAGTTCCCGGATGATCTGATCCAGCTTGAAAAATTCCGGCCCGGGGTTGGCATGTTGATAGACAGGCAAGTCGGCCAGCGAATACGCTTTGGAAAATGTCAGCAATTGGCCTGCCAATCCCAGCAGTTCATGGAACAGCCGTTCCGGATGCAGTGCCGGGTGATGATACAGGTGCTGCAGGGATGCAAAGGCGGTGTTGACAGTGTGCAGCAACCAGAACGAGGCAATATCTCCTGAGCGGAATTCCACGATATTGTGCGATGGTTCACGGTGATAGCCGTACAGTGCCTGAGCCTTTGCCTGCAGAATTTCCATCAGACGCCGTACCATCAAATATACGGGTGCCGAAGCCTTGATCGATATAACAGGGGGGACGAAGAATGGATCCAGCTCGAAGCCGCCAGCACTGGTGGGACGGACCCGGGCGATTGGCATCGAAATGGCTTGTTCGCGGTTATTCCGCTCGGATAGCAGGCGCAATGATTTTTTGAGTACGCTCAGTTCCGATTCAATGGCATTGGTGTACAGGTCTGGCGCTGCTTCCTCCTGCTGGTAATAGCGCAGGACTTGCCCGGATATTTCACGCTGTGCAGAAAAATTCGGACCAAAGTCACGCAGATAAGGCAGCGCAACATAGAAGGTCAGGCCGCCGCCAAGACTGTTGATTTCCGCCAGGTTGACCGGTTCCGGCAACTCATCACTTGCCGGCGCACTGATGAGTTCGCCATCAGGGAGGATAGCGCTAAGCTCGGTTATGCGCAGGATGCCAGTTGCGAGCGCATCAGTATCAAATTTCACGTTCTGCACGCCCCACAGATAGGGATGGATGGCTCGACCGTATTCGATCAGGCGCGACTCGTGATACAGGTCCTGGCGCTGGAAATGCTGTGGCCGCAGGAAAAGGCCTTCGCCCCAGAGAATTTTCGAATGATGATTCATTGCTTGGCAGAGTTATTTTTCAGGTGGATTGGTATCAGGATGTTCGCTTGCACCTTGCTGAATGCAACAGCGCACTTTCGTTGGTGGTCATGCCGACTGGCGGGGTTGCGGTCGCCGTCATGGCACAGGCATGCAGACCCAGGGTGATGCCGGTTTTTTCGGATGCGGCGGTGGCAAAAATAAACCGCCAGCGATTCGGGCTGGGTTTTCGGTACAAGGCAACCGTACCAAAGTATGTGGCATCGCCAGTGACCTGTTCCTTGAGATCGAGGGTCTGGCCGGGCGATACAATCAGTTCCCTGACTTCCACCAGGTCGCTCCCGAACGCACCTTTCTCTTTATCGACATTGCCGAAAACCGAATACGGTGTACTCATGAAGGCATTCTGATCCTTCAGTTTGTAGATTCTGAAAATGGTCGAAAGACCCTGTCCATCCTCGCCTGCATTCAAGTCATGTGATGCTTCCAATCGTAGGTTCACAGTCTTGACCTGGCGCGGCAGGTTTGGATTTTCAAGCTTGACGCCGATTGCGCCCAATGCCTTTTCAGCAAGCTTGTCAGTTGCGACCTGCACTGTCGTGCATCCACAACATAGAAGACATGCGGCCAGCAGCAGCCAGTGCATTAATGCATCAGCGTTCGCTTTTAAGAAGGATGTGCGCAAGGCGCAAACAGATAGCCCATGGTCAAGCAATTGCGGGACTCCAATGTTTTGGGTGAAATTGAAAGAAATGCAAGTATTTGCGTTTAATGTAAAAATTTCAATTGTTTTTTCAATAATGTTTCGGTTAGTATAGCCGAATTGTTATTCAAATAATAACGTAATCAATATCAAAAAGATAATTTCGTAGCTCAAAAGATTTATAACTACAAATAAAATTATTTCATTTTTGCAAATAAGCAATTCTTTAAAAAGGGTTAAATATGCGTTCGACTGGCAGCCAGTTCTCACACATTTCAGGATTTTTACGTTCAAGGCAATGCCTGGCGGCGGCAGTTCTGGGCGCCGCATTGCTTTCCGGATGTGCTACCACGTCGGGCACATTGGGCAGCAATGGCCAACCCAATATTGATGGCTTGATGGCTCAGGCTGAAACCGAAATGGGCAAGGGGCGGCGTGACCAGGCGATCGCGTTGCTGAATCAGGCCGCCAAAGAAAGCCCGACCAGCATCGTTCCCTGGTTGAAAACCGCAAATATCTGGTTTGACGAAGGTAACTACCCGTCGACGATTCTTGCGGCAAACGAAGTTCTGGCCCGTGAATCAAGCAATCAGGAAGCAAAAAGCCTGCTCGTTGTCGCCGGCCTGCGCGTGGCGGCGAGTGCTGTAAAAGACCTGGTGCCACACAATCCGGTTAATCCGAATGCGCGCCAGGAAGCAGAAAACCTGACCAAGTCCCTGCGTCTGGCACTGGGAGAAAACATCCTGGTACCAGTTGATCCGGCGACCGATGCCGCCAAGGCGGCGCGTGCGCGCGTGCGTTCGAAGCCGGTTGTTGCGCGAACCAAGCCGGCTGCACAGCCTGTTGCACAACCAGAAACCAAGGTTGCAGCAAGCCCGGCACCCGCACAGATTGCCATACAGCCGAAAATAAGCCTGTCAGTTGACCCATTCAAGTCGTTGAAATAGCTACAGCCGTACTTACACACATTTTAAAAAATAATTTGAAGGTGATTGTTCATGTCTAAAAAAGAAAGCGTGCAAAAGCGGTTGCAGCGAATCCGGCCGCCCCGGGTGCAGTTGACCTATGACGTCGAGATCGGTGATGCGATCGAACAGAAGGAAATCCCGTTCGTAGTCGGCGTTATGGGAGATTTTTCGGGTAACACCGAAATCCCGTTGGCCAAATTGAAAGACCGGAAATTTGTCAACGTCGACATGGACAATTTCGATGATGTGATGGAGGGCATGTCCCCTCGAGCCGTCTATCGGGTCAAAAATACCCTGAGCGACAAAGGCGGCGAATTCGCGGTTGATCTGAAGTTCAAGTCGATTGAGGATTTCCGCCCGGAGGCGATCGTGCAACAGGTCGATCCATTACGCAAGCTCCTGGAAGCGCGCACCAAACTGTCGGATCTAAGAAACAAGCTCGCTGGCAACGACAAGCTCGAAGACATTCTGAATGACGTTTTGTCGAGTACCGAAAGTTTGCAGCGGTTAGGCGAAGAATCCAAAAAGAAGGAGATCTGACATGGGACAAGCACAAGCGCAGGCATTAAGCGCCGTTGATTTTGACGCGGGCACCGACAACCTGCTCGATCAGGTCATCACTGAGAGCCGAGTCGCCCGTTCGGATACGGAGCGGGCACGAGCCCGTGATTTGATCGGTGAGTTGGTCTCGCAGGTATTGGACGGTACGGTCATCATGTCAAGCAACCTGTCCGCAACACTTGACGCCCGGGTGGCGGCGCTCGACGGGCTGATTTCCGAGCAGCTGAGCGAAATCATGCACAATGCCGAATTCCAGAAGATGGAAAGTGCCTGGCGCGGCCTGCATTACCTGTGCAAGCAGACTTCCACTGGCGAAATGCTGAAAATCAAGGTTTTGAATACCAATAAAAAAGACCTGGTTCGCGACTTCAATAATGCAATCGATTTCGACCAGAGCGCGCTGTTCAAGAAAGTCTATGAAGAAGAGTTCGGCACATTTGGCGGCGCACCTTTCGGAGCATTGATCGGCGACTTCGAGATTTCCCGACAGCCGGAAGACATGTATTTCATTGAACAAATGTCCCATGTCGCAGCTGCGGCACATGCGCCATTCATCTCCGCCGCTTCCGCCGAATTGCTGGGTCTTGAGACATTATCGGATCTGGGCAAGCCACGTGATATGGCCAAAGTATTCGATACGCTTGAATACGCCAAATGGAAATCTTTCCGCGAATCCGAAGATGCGCGCTATGTCGGCTTGACCGTGCCACGCTTTCTGGGTCGTTTACCTTACAACCCGAAGGACGGTGCCGTTACCGAAGGTTTCAATTTTGTGGAAGAGGTCGACGGTACCGATCATAGCAAATATCTTTGGATCAATACTGCATATGCATTCGCAGCACGGCTGACCAATGCATTCGAGAACTACGGCTGGTGCGCTGCAATTCGCGGTGTCGAAGGCGGTGGACTGGTGGAAGATTTGCCTACCCATACGTTCAAGACGGATGACGGCGAAATCGCATTGAAATGTCCTACTGAAATCGCCATCACCGATCGTCGGGAAAAGGAGCTGAGCGATCTCGGCTTCATACCTCTCGTGCATTGCAAAAATACCGATTACGCTGCATTTTTTGGCGCTCAGTCTGCGCAGCGCGCCAAAAAATACAATACCGATTCGGCAAATGCGAATGCGGTCCTGTCGGCCCAACTCCAGTACATTTTTGCTTCCTGCCGGATTGCCCATTACTTGAAGTCGATGATGCGTGACAAGATCGGCAGTTTTGCCGCGGCATCCGGTGTCGAGCAATTCCTCAATAACTGGCTTGCTCAGTATGTGGTGATGGACGATTCTGCTTCCCAGGAAGTCAAGGCGCAGTATCCACTGCGTGAGGCATCGGTATCCGTTTCAGAAGTGCCCGGCCGTCCCGGGGTATATCGGGCAGTCACGTTCCTGCGGCCGCATTTTCAGTTGGATGAACTAAGTGTGTCGTTGCGCTTGGTCGCCGAATTGCCGCAGTCGGCAAAAGCGTAGTGTTGTTTGATGTTGTAAAAACCCTCGTTAGCACGCAGCGCGTGCTTCATTGATAAGGAGCGAAATAAGAATGAAAGATATCTACCTGAAGTTTGATGGCGGTGACACCAAAATCGAAGGTGAATCCCGGGACGAAGGCCATGCAAAATGGCTTGAAGCACTGTCCTGGAGCCATCTGATTCGCCAGCCAAAGTCGGCCACGGCTAGTACTTCAGGCGGCCACACTGCTGAACGCGCAGAGCATGGCGACATGATTTTCACCAAAGATATCGACTCGACTAGCCCATCCATCTGGCTGGCATGCAGCCAGGGCGATACCTTTAGCAAGGTAACGATCGACTTCATGCGCGCCAATGGCAAGGAAAAAGTAAAGTATCTTGAAATTGTTCTGAACCATGTGATTGTTTCTTCTGTTACACCGACCGTGCAGGGCGAAGGCTTGCCAACTGAAATCGTCGCACTGAAATATGCATCGGTGAAATGGACCTACACGGTACAGGGAATCGATGGCAAGAAAGGTGGCAGCAATCCACAGATGTGGAGCCTGTCGAAAAACAAGGCTACAGAAGCGATCTAATCGCAACGCTGTATCTTTGCAGGCAGTTGCGGCGCAGCTTCATGCGCCGCAATTTTTATTTGCCATTTGTATCACTTCATTCTAAAAATGTTTAATGGCTCGGTTTCAAAGGCAAAATACCCACCGACCCTGTTCGACAGGCTAGCTGACGACGCACCGCGGGACATGGCGGAAAAACATCCGTTACGTCTGATATCGGCAGAAGAGCTCAAGGAATCGGTCGCCCGCGATCTGGAATCGTTGCTCAATGCACGTTGCGGCTTCGGTGAAGAGATCTTTCAAGGATATCCCGAGGCGCTGCGGTCGATGTGCAGTTATGGCATGAACGACTTCGTCGGCTTGAGCCTTGCCAATCCGGCTGACCGCAATTTCATTTGCCGCTCTCTGGAGCGAACCATTGCCTTGCACGAACGGCGCCTGAAGCTAGTGAAGGTGGCGCTCGAAGTTGATGGTACCGCAGTCAACCGGCTGAAATTCACCATCAATGCCATGTTAATCGTTCATCCATCAACTGAAACCGTGTATTTCGATGCCATGCTGCAGCCATCGACGCTGCAGTATTCCGTAACCAAATCCAAACGTACTGTTCTGGTCTGATATGGATTCATTGCTGCCGTACTATGAACGGGAACTGACTTACCTGCGCCGCTTGTCGCAGGATTTTGCCACGCGCTATCCGAAAGTGGCAGGGCGGCTTTTGTTGTCCGGAGAAACGTGTGAAGATCCGCACATTGAGCGCCTGATTGAATCGTTTGCGTTTCTGACCGGGCGGATTCACAAAAAACTGGATGACGACTTTCCTGAAATTACCGATTCCTTGTTGCAGGTTATTTACCCACAATACCTACGCCCCTTTCCTTCTGCATCAATTGCCTGTTTCAACTGCAGCGTCGCTGCAGCCCAACTGACCAGCCCAGCGCGTATTGCGCGCAAGACAATGCTCAATACCCGGCCTGTCAAGGGCGTGCCATGCCGTTTTCAAACTGCATATGATGTTGACATCTGGCCGCTCCGGTTAGATAAGGCAGGCTATGAAAATGCGATTGATGCAACGGGATTGCGCCCCGGACTGGCGCGTTCGGTCAACTCGGCATTGCGCCTGGACCTGTCTACTCTATCCGAGCAGACGGGTATCGATGCACTGCCTCTAGAAAAAGTCCGTTTTTTCCTGAACGGTGAGGCGTCTGTCGTGGCCCTGATCCGGGAGGCGATTTTTTCCAAAGCGGTTGGCATATGGGTCACGCATGCGGGCTCTTCGGAAAAAATTGAATTGCCTCTGACGGTGATTTGCCCGGTCGGATTTTCTGAACAGGAAACGCTGATCGACCAGGATGCACGCACGCATCGCGCGTATCTGCTGTTGCTGGAATATTTCGCCTTTCCGGATAAATTCAATTTTGTTGATCTTGATCTTTCGGGATTAAATGGCAGGTTGCCGGCGCAGACACGCAATATCGAAATCCGGATTGGCCTCGGCCGATTCGAGAGTGATTATGCCAATTCCAATTTACTGGACCGTGTGAGCCGGGATAATTTTGTGCTGGGTTGCACACCTGTAGTCAACCTGTTCGAAAAAAAAGCGGAGCCGATCCGGATTACCGGAGCGGCGACAGCTTATCCGGTGCTTGTCGATAGTCGGCGCCCTCGGGCATATGATGTCTACGACATCCGCCGCGTTGCCAAGGTCCAGCAAAATGACGAAAACGAGGAAGTCAATGAATTCAGGCCATTCTATTCATTGCGCCATGGCGAATCGCATGACGGACCTGCTCGGTACTGGCACGCCAGTTATGTCGACTCGCTGGAGTCGACAAACTACTCGATGGAAATATCGCTGGTCGATTCGTCGCTGGATATGCAGCGTGCGGAAACAACGACGCTCAGTCTCGATTTATTGTGCACTAACCGCGATTTACCCTCTCAGTTACCGTTCGGGTTGGCTGACGGCGACCTATTTATCGAGGGCGGGACGATTGCCAAAACCATCCAGTTCTTGCGCAAACCGACCCAAACATTTCAGTTTCCACGAGGGCGCGGCGCGCAATGGCGGCTGATATCGCACCTGTCGCTGAATCATTTGTCGCTGTCAGGGCAGGGAGTGGATGCCATCAAGGAAATTCTCACGCTATATGACATCACCCGTTCGTTGCAAAACAGCCGTCAGATCAATGGCATTGTTGCTATTGATCAGGGAGCGGCGATGGCACGTCTGAGTGGAAATCCCTTTCCGACATTTGCGCGCGGTATCGGCGTTCGTATGACAGTCGACGAGACCCATTTTGCGGGGATCGGGCTGTTCATGTTTGCGCAAATACTGGATCACTTTTTTGGCCTCTACGTTCAAACCAATAGTTTTACGCAATTAACCGTCGTATCCAAACAATCCGGACAGGAGCTGATCAAATGCCCGCCTCGAAACGGCGAATCGATCCTAGCCTGATTGACCGCCTCCGGACGGAACCGCACCGCTTTGAATTTTTTCAGGCGGTGCGCTTGCTGCTGGGCCATTACAGGGACTGTTCGAACGACCAGCAAGATCTGGATATTCTTGGCCAGGTTATCCAGTTCCGCAATTCCGTTTCGCTGGGGTTCCCACCCAGCGAAATCGAAGCACTTCATTTCGAGACCCCGGTGCACACAGCAGGAGTGCCCGAGCCAGGCACGGTCAATCGTCTGGGGAAAGTCGTGCTGACACCGGCTTTTATAGGTTTGACCGGCCCCATGGGGGTGATGCCGCGCCATTACACCCATTATGTGGCCGAGCGCGAGATCTATCATCGCGATACCGCGACCCGGGCATTTCTGGACATTTTTTCCAGTCGTGCAGTGGCTTTGTTTTATCAAACCTGGCTCAAGTACCGGCTTCATCTGCAGTATGAAGCCGACCGAAAGAACCGCTTCCTGCCTCTGGTGTTGAGTCTGGGGGGATTTGGTCTGGCTGGCACACAGCAGCGACTGAAGCAAGGAAAGCAAGGGATTGCCGATGAATCGCTGGCCTATTATGTGAGCGCCATGCGCGAACGTCCGCAGTCGGTTCAGTGGTTTGCCCGGGTAATTGCAGACTACTTTCGCGTGAAATGCCAGGTTGAGCAATTTGTCGGGCAATGGCTTCAGTTGCCACATCAGGAAACCACCCGACTGGGGACTGCCAATCATGCACTAGGGCAGTCAACATTTTGTGGTGGCCGGGTCTGGGACCGCAATGCCAAGATCAAACTGATCATTGGACCGCTTCGCAAGCAGCAGTTTGATGATTTTCTGCCGGGAAAACATGCGGCCAGTAATCTGAAACGGTTCTTCCAGTTAATGGTCGGCCTGACCTATGACTGTGAAGTGCAGCTGATCCTGGATAAACGCGACCTGGTCCAGGCAAAGCTCGATTCTCGCTGCCCGAGTTCCCGACTCGGCTGGAATGGCTGGCTCGGCAACCAGAAAATTGCATCCGATTCTGACGATGTCGCTTATTTGATCAGCGCCGGAAGCTGTAACTAAATTTTTTATTTAAAGAAAAAACATGATGGCCAATCTCAAAGTACTGATCGGAAAACTCGATACCACCTGTAGAAAAGCAACGGAGCAGGCAATCAACTACTGTGTTTCGCAAGGCCATTACGAGGTCGACCTTGAGCATCTGTTTCTCGCTTTGCTGGATAATATAAACAGTGATTTTGCGTTGCTGGCGAAGCGGTTCGGTGTCAGCTCATCTGCGCTGGAAAAGGACTTGTTGAATGAGATTGCCGAGTTCAAAAGCGGCAATGTCCGAACCCCGGTGTTTTCAGAACATTTGCCGAAGCTGTTTGAGCATGCCTGGCTGCTGGCTTCGCTGGATAGCCAGAGCACCCGCATACGCAGCGGGCACCTGTTGCTGGCACTGCTGACCGAGCCCAATCTGGCCCAACTTGCGTATCACGGGTCGTCCCAATTTTCGCGATTTTCGGTCGATGAATTAAAACACAAACTTGGTGATATCACTGCTGATTTCCCCGAGACGAGAGAAACTGTCAGTGCATCTGAATCGCAGGAAAACATTTCATGCGGCTTACAGGAAGATGCATCAAATGATCAGGTGGCAGAACCTGCCGCACGTGGCAAGACGCCTGCACTGGATCAATTTACCAATAATTTGACGATTCGTGCACGCGAAGGAAAGATCGATCCGGTGATTGGCCGTGACGCGGAAATCCGGCAAGTGATCGATATTCTGATGCGACGTCGGCAGAACAATCCGATCCTGACTGGTGAAGCTGGTGTCGGCAAGACCGCGGTTGTGGAAGGCCTGGCGCAGCGGATTGCCGATGGGGATGTGCCTTCGCCGCTGGTTGGTGTCGAGCTGCATGTTCTCGATCTCGGCCTGTTGCAGGCCGGCGCCAGCGTCAAGGGTGAATTCGAGAACCGGTTGCGTAATGTAATTGATGAAGTCAAGCGCAGTGTGCATCCGATCATCCTGTTCATCGATGAAGCGCATGCAATGGTGGGCGCAGGTGGTCAGGCCGGGCAAAATGATGCGGCCAATCTGTTAAAGCCGGCACTGGCACGTGGTGAACTGCGTACGATTGCCGCAACCACCTGGGGCGAGTACAAGAAGTATTTCGAAAAGGATGCTGCGCTTGCCAGACGTTTTCAGGTGGTCAAGGTGGAGGAACCGTCTGAGAGCGTGGCATGCGCGATGCTGCGCGGCATGGCCGGCCATATGGAACGTCATTTCAAGGTCAGAATTCTGGAGCAGGCGATCGTGGAGGCAGTGCGTCTGTCGGCGCGTTACATCAGCGGCCGTCAGCTTCCGGATAAAGCGATCGGCATTCTGGATACTGCCTGTGCCAGAGTGGCGATGGGGCAATCAGCGACCCCGGCACCAATCGAGGATGCACGTCGCGCTGATACTGCCCTGATCGAAGAGATCGTTGCATTGCAAAAGGAGCTTGCGACCGGTGCTAAGCATGGTGAACGGCTTGACGAGCTGATTGCCATTCGCGAGACGGTTCGTCTGAAGCTGGTCAGGGATGAAGCTCGATGGGAACAGGAAAAAGATTTAGTGGGAAAAATTCAGGCGCTGCGCACGCAACTGGAAAGCACGGAACGCCTGGTATCGGTGGAAGCGGCAACAGGAACAGACGGTCCGATGCCGAAGGTGCGGCGCGAAGCCAGCAGCCAGGCCAGGCTGGCGGAATTAAGCAAGCTCCAGAAGGAACTGGAGTTGCTGCAAGGGGAGGTTCCATTGGTGCCAGTGTGTGTCGACGGGCAAACAGTCGGTGAAATTGTCTCCGCATGGACTGGGATTCCGCTTGGAAAAATGATCAAGAATGAAATCAAAACGGTATTGAACCTGCAGTCGCTGCTTGAAGAACGGGTTATCGGCCAATCCCATGCATTGGCTCAGATTGCCCAGCGGGTCCGCACGGCGCGCGCCGGCATCGAAGATCCCAACAAGCCAAAGGGCGTGTTCCTGTTTGTCGGGCCATCCGGAGTCGGCAAGACGGAAACCGCCCTGGCATTGGCCGATGTATTGTATGGCGGCGAGCGTAATTTAATTACCATCAACATGTCCGAGTATCAGGAAGCCCATTCCGTATCAGGATTAAAAGGTTCTCCTCCAGGCTATGTCGGCTATGGTGAGGGCGGCGTGCTTACCGAGGCGGTGCGCAGGAGACCGTACAGCGTCGTGCTGCTAGACGAAGTTGAAAAGGCACACCCGGACGTGCTTGAACTCTTTTTCCAGGTATTCGATAAAGGTGTGCTGGATGACGCGGAAGGCAGGGAAGTCGACTTCAAAAACACGATCATCATTCTGACCTCCAACGTTGCGTCACAGGCCATTATGCAGTCTTGCCTCAATAAGTCGGACGCGGAACTACCCGATCCCGAAGCGCTGTCCGATTCGATTCGCCCTCAATTGTTCAAGGTATTCAAACCGGCTTTTCTCGGCAGGATGAAGGTGATTCCATACTATCCGCTACCGGACAGTATCCTGACACAAATCATTCGTCTGAAGATCGGACGGATTCAGCGTCGCATCGAAGAAAATCACAAGGCTGCATTTGTCTACACAGATGAAGTGATCGAGGCGGTACTCGATCGCTGCACCGAAGTTGATTCTGGCGCACGTAACGTCGATCATATTCTGAGCGGCACGATGCTGCCGGAGATCGCAGAAACGGTATTGAGCCGGATCGCAGAGGGCAAGCCGATCAAGAAAGTGAAAGTTGGTGTTACGAAGGATCGCAAATTCAGTTACCGGATCGGCTGAAGTACACATACCTGGATCAAACAACGGAAGCGCAATGAACATCAAATTTGAAGGTATTCTCGAGCCGATCTCCGCAACCCAGCTATGCGGAGAGGATTTATCCTACTCGCCCGAATTCGACCGGATCAAGGAAGCGCGGCGCGAAGACGATGCAACCGTCGAGTATGGTGACTGGCAGTCTGATCTGAAACAGGCAGACTGGCCGGCGGTAGTTGAAGAATGTTCCCGCCTCTTGATCAGCCGCAGCAAGGATTTGCGGCTTTCAGCCTGGCTCACGGAGGGATTGGTCAAAACCGCCGGATTGGCCGGATTGGCGCAGGGAATGGAGGTCGCGGCGCGTCTGATCGAACGCTTTGGCGGCCAGATTTATCCCCAACCAGAGGCCGGTGATCAGGAACAGCGCATCGGTAATATTTCCTGGTTAGTGATGCGTATGGCCCAACTGGTTCGCCAGATTCCGATAACCCAGTCCAGATTCGGGCAGTTCAACCTGAACGATTATGAATCGGCGCGCATCCTGCAGACACAATTGCAGCGCGATCCGGATTCGATACCGCAAGACAAGGTTACACTCGAAAAATTTGCCGCTGCTGCATCAAAAACCGACAAGACACTCTACACCCGGTGGCTGGAAGATGCCGGTAACTGCCGAAAAGCGCTCGACGATCTGGTGCGGGTTGCAGATACGCTGTTCGGGCCGGACGGTCCATCCTTTGCGCCACTGTTGCAGAGTCTGGATGCCACTCATGACCGCTTGCAGCGCATTGCGAAAGAACTGGGCATTCTGACTGTTGAAGTGACCGATGGTGGCGGCGGGAATGAGGTAGCTGAAATCGATACGCTAGGGGGAGTCAAGGCAGTGGCAGCCAAAGGCCCGATCAGCAGTCGTGCCCAGGCACTGGACCAATTACGCCAGGTTGCCGAATTTTTCCGCCGTACAGAGCCACATAGCCCGGTCGCCTATCTGGCTGACAAGGCAGCGCATTGGGGCAATATGCCTTTGCACGTATGGTTGCGTAGCGTGATGAAAGATCCGGGAAGCTTGTCTCATCTGGAAGAATTGCTTGGAATGGACGAGCAAAGCAACCAGAACTGACCATGTAAACGATGGTAACGATATCCGGTCAGGCTCGGCCTGGCCGGGTTTGGCTGCCAGTTGTAATCAGCTTGCTTAAAAAGCGTTACTGGCTGACCCGGAATTCGATGCGCCGGTTACGTTTGCGGCCTTCTTCGGTCGCATTCGACAAAAGCGGCTGGTCTGACCCCATGCCACTGGTTGCTATGATCTGCGACGCCAGGCCCTTGGCGACTAGATGAACCTTGACCGATTGCGCCCGGGATTGCGACAGCGCCAGATTGCTCGCACGTGAGCCCTTGTCATCCGTATGGCCGATGATATCGATCTGTTTTGCGTTTGTTTTTGTCAATGCCGCCATCATTTCATCCAGAATTCGCTTGCCGGACTCGGTGAGCAAGGCACTGCCGTTTTCAAATTCGATGGTCCGGTTTGCCAGCGTCTGATCAAGCAGGGCTTGGCTTGACGCGGTCACGCGCAAGCCATTTTTGATGGTGTAGGTGGGGTTCAGCGATGTTGCAAAATCATGGGCAATCGTTTCTTTGATTGCTTCACTGCCAACCTCACCGCGCATTGCGATCGATGTGCCATCAATGAGCAGTTGCCCTTTGCTGATCGATTTCAGATTTTGGTTGATCAGTTTCGGGATGTGGCTTGACCAGCTGGCCGGAGCGGTTACGCCGCCGACAACGACCTGATCAACGATTTGACCGGTGCCATATACTTCTTGCAACCTTTTAAGCAGGGTGGCCTTGGTTGCTTCGTCGGGCACCACACCTGAAATGACCACCCGTCCTGCCGGGACAGGTGCGGATGCAGGACCGGATGTGCTAGCCGTTGCAGCAACCGTCGGCAAGGCTTGTGCAGATGTGGGTTCGACGAAGCTGGCCGCAGCGAGCAACAGGGTGCAACCCAGAGTGGCAGTTAATCTCATGCTTTTACGATCCTGACTTCAAAATATATGAATGGCTGTCTTGCGGCCCGCGTTATGATCATCCGACGAAACTCTGGCGGAATGTCTGTACCAGCTGTTGCAGCTGCAAGTCGCCATGATTCAGGTAACTGGAAAGCTTGACCGTAGTGAGATCTTGCATCGCATATTCCTCTATCCATGCTGACTGACTGATATCGATCAGATATTCCTGCGCTGCCTGTTCATCGAACATCACCCGGAAAATATTGGGTGGAACACCGTTGAAGGTCATGATCAATTTCGGATCACCGAAATGGATGCAGGAAAATATGCTCAGTTCGAACTCGGCACGCGGCAGAAATGTGGTGATCAGGTCGAGCCAGAATGAGCGCACCAGGGCCATGCGAACCGGGTCTCGCGGCAGCGGCAGGGAAAGGCCTTTTTGCGGCGGAATACTGTAGTTGGTTAAAACCGGTTGTAATAGATAGCCGACCGCCAGAATCATATGGCGTATCGTGGTGTCAGGGTCGCGCAATGACAGAGTGTCGCCCAAATCATCCAGCGTCGTGGTGGCAAGATAATGTTCGTAATGCCGTGTGAATTTCTGTAGATCGATTTCAGTATCGATCGGCACGTCATTCAACGTCGCCAGAATCTCGGTCGCATCGTGTGATTTGGCGGCATGCTGGATCAGGGAGCGTTGATGACTGCTGTGTTTTTCCAGGATGACCGGGCTAAGCGGCAGAAAGGCAAGTGCTTCTTCCAACTCGAACAGCGTCGCGGCAATGAATGGAAACCGTCGCGACGATGCATCGCCGCTCGGGATCATATAGCCGCTGATGGCTTGTCTCTTCTGGGTGCCGATGAACAGAAAATCAATGGCACCGGCGGTGTCGTAATAGCCTTTCCAGCTAGGCTGTGCCAGCAACATTTCCATTCCCTGTGCGACCCAGTTGTCAATCAGGGCAATCAGTTTGATGCCGGACGCACTTTTGACAAAATCGCCTCGTGAGGGAATTTTCCCGAAGTAGATCGAGCTGGGATTCTTCAACTGCATGACTGGGTGTGCGCTCATGAGCGCACCTGCGGATGTTGTTGTGCGGTCTGATCCGGTGATTCCCGGCCAACCACGGTAGCAGGCAGTTTCAAGCCGCGCAGCCCGGCGTCTGCCGTACCGTTGGCCGATGCGTTGGTACCGGGCCTGGCGTCGCTGATCAGGCGGAACCGGACTGCAACCTGATGCTCCCCATCTGACCAGCTCATCATGAACGCACCGTTGTCCAGTTTCTTGCGTTGGGCTGCATTGATCATTTTTTCAAGGCCAAACTGGCCGGGAAAGTTGACAATCTCTACAGTGCGCCCGTCCGCCGTCACGGCATTGATTTTTGCCCCAGGCGTACCTTGGACATAAGGCCAGGTAAAGCTGTTCCAATCCTGCTGGCCGTTGCGGTAGCGCATGGTCTGGCCATCGATTTCGACGGTATATTCAGTCAAGCCCGGCGTGGGAACGGGTTGCAACTGGAAATTGGTCTGTGCCGGTCCGCTGGTCGCGGGATTGCTGGCAGCGCCACCCTGCAGTGCGACGAAGCGCGATAGATTAGCCGAGAATAGCGGGTTAAGGTGCACGCCCATGTCTGCCCAGGTGCGTGCCGCCAGCGCATCGCCGCGCCTTATCACCAGCGGACCCATTGCCGTTTGCACGTACTTGGAAATGCTGCCGTCCGGGCCGAAAACCTGGGCAATTTCGCCCGGAGTAGCCTCGACCCGCGAATCGGCGGTAAATGGATATTTGGTTCCAAGCGACTTGCTGAACGGTTCGTATACCTGCGCCACCCAAGTGTGATTCAGTTCTCGTTCTGCAGGCGCAATGATCACTGCAAAAGCCTGCATTAGCGGGCGCACCAACAGGGGCCTGATCGTTGCTCGCTCGGCCGGCGGCATTCCTGTCAACATGTTTTCGTCAATGTACTTCAAGGCATCGGCCAGTTCCGAACTGTTGCCATCCAGTGTTGCATGCATCAACTGGCGGCTGGCAGGGCCGAAATCACCCGAATTGCTGATCTGGTTAAAACGCGTACGCACTTTGGAAAGATGCTCCAGATAGCCTTTCATCAATGACAGGTCACGGTTTTCACCACGTGCCACCACCAGGTTGGCTATCGCCGAAAACTCGCGGCCAATTGCGCCCATCTGACTTCCACTTTTAGTGCCACTGCTGCCGATCGTCACTTTCATCTGCGTAGGCGTTTGGCGCATGATGACTTCACGAAACCAGCCAACCAGACCCCGGCCTGCATTTTGCAAGCCCTGATTGACCAGCGATGGATTATCCCAGGAGGTTTCCCGGTACAGGGTCTGCAGCAGACTGTTGATCGGGGATGCTACCGGGTCGCCCAATACATTCATGTGCTGGACCGCGTTTTCAAAAGTACCGAAGTCCGTCATCAAAACGCCTTGCATGAATTTTTTCCAGTTGTTGACATAGTCCGCTTTATACATGCGTACCAGTTCTTTCTGGATTTGTTCGGGACTGCCTTCAAGGGACAAGTCGTCCTTGGCAGATGTTTTCAAGACCCAGTCGGCGCTTTGCAATTCGTTGGTGCTGGCATTCTTGATGGCAACCTCGACATATTGCTCCCATGCATCTCTCGTGAATGCTCCGGAAACGGCATGGCTGCCTGCAACGATGTCCTTATGCTGGTCGCCAACGATACTGGCAACGGTCATGATTGGAAAACGGGTCGATGCACGCATCTTGATTTCGCTATATACCCGTTCCCGGGCCGGCGTGCCCCGCACCACCATCCGCAGCGTATCCCGGGCCTGGTCAACCAGTGCCAGCTTATTTTCAATTAACGGGAAATCCGGTTCGCCGGTTTGCGACAGATAGAAAGTAATCAGCTTTTCTGCGCTGCGAATGACCTGTTCACGTGATGCGTTGCCACGATTGTTTTCGAGCCAGTTGCGCCAGAAGCGTGTCAGCTGGTCATTCAGATGTCCGGTATCGATCCGGTCCTGGTTGGCAAGCATCAGATAGGTCTTGAGCGCACCATAGGCATCTTCTGTGTTGGTTGGTACCGCATCCTTGTAAAGCGCGGCGACTGGCTGAGCCGGATTGTCTTGCGCCGCAGTACTTGCCAGGACCATAGAACCGGCTTGCGGTGTGCGCACCGGCGCTTCCAGTTTGCCGGCATTGGCTACCACCTCGGCCAGGAATGTTTCGAGATTGCCGGCAACCGGTTGCAGCATGACCTGCTGCAACCCCTTAAAATATTCTGTGCGCAGCTTGTGTTCGATTCGTTCACCCTGATACAGGCCAAACGCCAGCGAAATCGGGCGACTGTTTCGGTATTGCTGCAATTGCTGCAAGCGGTCTTGCAGGATGCCGAGGGCTTCCAGACGCGATGCCAGGTCCAGTCGATTTTCCTGAATCTTGATCGCCTTGTCGAAGTCCGCCTGAATGTTCGCAACATATTGCTGATTGCTGACAAGGGACCAGCTCCAACCGCCCAATGCCAAGCCTAGCAGCAGTACGGCACTATAAAAAGCGGCATATCTCAAGCGGATCTTGCCGCGGCTGGCGTATTGCCGCACAAGGTTGCGGTCAGCAAAAATGACTGAAGAGAACAGGTTCTTCAGGAAAAAACCTGTATTCGAGCTGATGCTGGCCGATAGCCGTCGACCGGCAGATAATCCATATTGATGGACGATACGCTCGCCAGTGGCATGCGTGGCGACGCCTTCCTGAATCGCGCTGGTAAAGTAGAATCCCCGGAAAATCGGCTTGAACTGGAACGGATTTTCCTCGAACAGCGTGGCGATGAACGTGCGAAGATGCTGTTTTACGTCGACAAATTCCAGCGGAAATGTGAGTACGCCGGGGCTCATGGATTGGCCTCGGTTGAGCGACATGCGGTTCGTGCCCAGTTCCTTCAGGCCTTCCGCCAACGTGTCGAAATGCTGGTCGAACAGGTTTGTCGCATTGGCTTTTCCATCGGTATCGTAGGGAAGGGTGGCGCCCCACACCCGGCTGCGTTCATCGGCGTCGGAATCCTCAAAAAAGTCGACGAAGCCGGCAATCAGGTCTACCTTGGTAAACATGACATACACCGGAGCAAACAGCTCCAGGCGCTCAGTCAGTTCCTGAACCCGCTGGCGCAATTGCTTGGCCAGATTGATCGTGAAGTCAGGTCGGTTGCCGGTCAGTTCGGCGATGCTGGCAACGATGATAATGCCATTGATCGGCGCCTTGGGGCGATATTTCTTCAACAGATTGAGAAAACCGAACCACTCTGTGCGGTCTTCCTCGTGCACCGCATAACGGCCCGCGGTATCGAGCAAAATACCTTCAGTGGTGAAAAACCAGTCACAATTCCTGGTGCCACCGATGCCCTGAATGGCTTGTCCACCCTTGTCCGAAAAAGGAAAGTTCAGTCCAGAATTGAGTACCGCGGTGCTTTTCCCGGCCGCCGGGTTGCCGATCACGACATACCATGGCATTTCATACAAAGCTGCGCTGCCAGTCGTTTGTCCGAGTTTTGAACTCTTGATGGTATGCACTGCATCCAGCAGGCGCTTGCGCAGAATATCGACTTCCAGTTTTTTATCGGTTGGTGCAGCCTTGACTGCTTCTTCTGTCTGGCCTTGAAACATGCTTTCCATGGCGCGACTGGCTCGGCGGGACAGTACCCATCTGGCTAAACAGTAAGTGCACCAGATCGCCAGCACAACCGCCCAGCCAGCATAAATCCATGCCATAGGCACATCGAATGTGGCGCCCACGACATAGATTGCAACCATGACGAATACGAGTCCGACCAGCGGAGCCAGTCGAGCATCTCTGGAAAAGGAAAAAATACGGTTCATGTAAATCTGTCCATTCTGTAATGAAGCTTTTTCCGAGGAGCCTGATGCTTTTGTGCGCCTAGCGAAGTTGTTTGACGATTCCTGATCACTGGTCAGGACGGCTGCTGCGCATCGGCCGGGGGTATCAGTACAGCTGCAGCGCGCTCCAATACATGACTGACGTTGAATAACAAGACCGGATAGCCTGCGTCACGCACTTGCAGCGCACCGGCGACCAAGCCGTTCAATACTGAAGCGGCTCCGGTATGGCCACATGCCTCATTGGTTGCAAGGCGGTTGGCAATGGCGTCTAGCTGCGGAGTGTGCTGCATCATCGCGCCGATACATTCGAGCACGCGACTGGTGCGATGATCGGCGTCGCATGCAACGCTGCCGATTTTATCGCCGGCAATGCCTGCACTGGAAAGCGTCTCACCCAAAACTTCTGCTAAAACCGATGATGAATGCCTACCTGGCAAATCTGCGGACGACTCGCGTCTGGCTTTGATTACTGGCGATAGGCTGCATAGTGGCTCAGTCAATGCCAATTGCCTGGCGGTTTCATTGATGCATAGCACAGCACAGGCCGCTTCGCCCATCATCAGTCCATTGGGAGCAGTGCTGCTGAAAATTTTCCCTGCAGCCTGCCATTCGTCGGCGATGGTAGCGCACAGGGTAGATTCACAGGCCAGCAACAGCAGCGCCTGTGGCTGACTGGTTTTGAGGCTGCTGACACGAAATTGATCGGCCAGAATAAGGGCCGTAGCGTCATCCTGCGTTGTAACGAGGTCAATTTGCATCAGCGCCGGATCAAGCTCGAGCCGACTGGATTTTTCTAGGAAGTAAGCTAGAGCAAGTTGTCGCTCTTGCACCTGAAAACCAGCTGGAATGATGAGCTTGATCTGCAATCCAAGCCGGGATTCCCGGACCATCGATGATGGCTGTGCCCCCCGCAATGTCGCGTGTGCCAACATGTTGCTCGTGTCAGGCGGCGCTGATAAAAATGGCCAGTCATGGCAAACCATATCGAGTAAGGCGGAAAGAAGGGCGAGTGATCGAAGAAAGGATGCACGATAATCCTCTGCATGTCGCCATTCCCCCTCCTTAATTCCTGCAGCCCGTTCCAGTTCATGTTGTATTGATGAAATATCGAGGTCTTTTACGCGCTTCGTATAAATCGGAAATCCGGCGTCATCGAGCAAACCGGCGTCCGGGCAGGGACGATGGCGTTTTTCATGCAGTGTCTGAATAAAGTCATTCGCGTTATCCGCAGTGCCGTTTACGCACCAGGCAGCCATGATTGGCAGGACGGTCGCTGCTACAGAAGGCATCGATGCAGAAGTAAGATCACTGAGGCTGGCTGCTGACAAAGCAATTTCCGCGCGTTTGGCGGAGCGCGCTTTTTGACCGGACATCCAGCGAAACAATGCAATCACCGTCATGGCCGCGAGCGGCCCTACAAGAAGATAAATCACGACATCATGCAGCGTTACAACTCTCTGAGTATGTTGCCACCATGCAATTGTCGTCAGCCAAATCCCGGCCGTTACAACAATACAAGCAAGCGACCACCAGAAAATACGGTGGAATTTCGCGGATGGATTGATAGCCTGGGTCATCGATGCTTATGCTGGATGCAAATTATTCTGTTGTGGAGCGAAATTGCGAGGCAATCAGGGTTGCGCCGCATGCGGTCAGATCGCCATGTCGAGCGGCAGGGTTGCCATCAATGATCACGGTCGGGTCACCGGTGGCGATCACCGTCGTGCCACCATGACCTTTGCGGGGGCAGGTGACTTTGTCGCCTACGCGGGCAATCTGCTTTCCCTGGGAATCACTTGAGGAAGAGCCGCCGACTACGGTACCGCCATGACTTGTTGCGTCGCCAATCACGATTAAAGGTTTTGTCATGTTATCCGGAAAGCTTGTATATTTTACAATTGCGCAAATGATAACTTTTAAGTATCAGTTTGACAACTCGTTTCGTTTTAATGTTTTCTTGCAGTAATTGCTCCACGAAATTCGACATGACCGAGATCCATCATCTTCCAGCGCCCACCCCAGGTAAGGCCAACGGATTCAGCCAATTCACCGTACAGGCGGTAGCCTTGCATTGCCCATGGATCTTTTTCTGAAATCACCAGCTTCCCGTTTCGTATGAAAGCGCAATCCGCCGCCAGACCGTGTTGATGAAAACTCTGGAATGCCTTGGCATTGGTGACATGGGCGCCGAGGCTGGCAAGATAATTTTGTCGCTGCGGACTGCGATAACCTTCAATCAGCGCCATCGGATAGCCTTTTTGTGCCATCAGGGTGAAAACGGTCAGCAAACGCTGGCGCAGGTCAGGATCAAGAATCATCCATTCCCGACTGGCGCCTTCCAATCCCTGGCGAACAGATGCGACTTCGCGGGTAAGGAATATTTCTGGAGGCAACGCCGGTGGCGGTCTTAGCTGTTCACCCTGTAGTAGTGCAAGGACAACCGGATCGGTTGGCAGGGAGTCGTCATATCCGTGCAAATCCGTTTCCGATTTGAATAGCATGACGGCGCAGACAGGCACGAGCAGTACCGCACCTGCAATCATCAGATGCGGCTTTTGATCGCGGAGAAAACTTGATGTGGTGCCACTAATGCGGACAAAACAGAACCAGGCAAATCCAGATGACCGCTGGATTTGGCCGCCGGCACCGAATACGAGAGCGATCATCCGTGATTTGATCGTGCCCGCACGCCGTCGCCAATGCTGACGATGATCGAGCCCGATCATGTACCAGCTGACAAAGGCAACTAGCAGGGCGTAACTAAAAAATATCCAAAAGAAAATGGTAAGGCCGGACACAATTAGAATAAATGGGACGAAAAGTGAATATATTGATGATGTAAATATTGCAACACATCCTACATTAATGTTATAAATATATCAATTTTATAAAACATTATTCGTAGGAATATATGGATCCAAAGGTAATTCCACTGGGAAATGGAAAAAAAATTGACCGCCCATCCCTGTATACGGGTACGGCAGCTACCATCCTGGAGAAAAGGCAAGACAGCATTCTTGGTGGTCTGGATGAAACGGATTCACGTTGGATCAATGGCAAAAGCATTGCTATTGCAGGACTGACGATCGGACTAGTTGCGGCTGCCGGGTATGGCATGCAGATGCAACCCGATATTCGGTCCTTATGGCCCATGACAATGGTGCAAAGTCCACCCGGGCGGGAGCTTGCTGCCATGCCCGATGTCCAACCGCACCACAATCAACCGACGACGACGCCTGAGCAGGCAATGATTGCCGACCCGATCGCTTCCCAAAACGCACCCGCCTTGGTGGTGGCAGATACCCCGCCGATCGTGCCATCGATCGATCAGACCGAGGTCGCGCAGGCATCCGTTCCTCCGATAGCACAAACCTCGAGCAAGTTATTGATCGGTGCCGGTCATGCAGATAACGAATCAGCCAAACCAAATGGCGTGACCTCGGCTGACGCGCAGAAAACACAGAGTGCTGAAAAACCTGCAGACCGCCGGGCTACAGCAAGCGAGCCAACAGGCGTGCCGGTCAAGCTTTCAGAAAAAACCTCAAGAACCCTGAAGCCCGTTGCAGCCGCAGGCAAACCAGCCGAAGACGGGGATGTTGAGCTGATCGCGGCCCTGTTAAATCGGGTGGCGCCAAGAGCGGAGCAGCCGGAACGGGATTCGGTGCGCAAGCCCGGCGCCCGTGAGACGCGGGTGCGGAATGCCGCTACGCCAGCAGGAAAGAAATCAGAAAGCAAACGCGGCAATACGCTGTTGGCCGCCAGTGAATCGACCGAGACACTGTTGAAGCGTTGCCAGACAAAGAGTTTTTTCGAAGCAGAGCTATGCCGATTCCGTACCTGTTCGGGCCGCTGGGAAAGTGAGCCGGCCTGTTCGGATACGCCTCAGGCTGCGCCAGTCATTCCCTGAACCGAGGACGAGCCCGGGTATTCAAAGCGAATTAAGCCGAATTAAGCCGATCAGGCAGTCGTTCCGGCAGAAATGCTTAATCCAACCGCTTCGGCAACTTTGATGCCGTCGATCGCCGCAGACATGATACCGCCGGCATAGCCGGCACCTTCGCCGGCTGGATACAGTCCGATCGTGTTGAGACTTTGAAAATCATCCTTGCGGGTGACCCGTATCGGCGAAGATGTTCGCGTCTCAACGCCAGTGAGCACGGCGTCATGCATCGCAAACCCGCGGATTTGCTTGTCGAAGAAAGGCAAGGCTTCCCGGATCGCCTCGATTGCATAAGCAGGCAGGCTTGAGTCGAGATCGCATAAATTTACGCCAGGCTTGTAGGAAGGGGTGACTGCGCCAAGCCTGGTCGATGCCTGTTTGGCCAGAAAGTCACCGACTAGCTGGCCGGGCGCATCATAATTTCCCCCGCCCAATTCAAATGCCCGGGACTCCAGCTGACGCTGGAAAGCAATGCCCGCCAGCGGATGAGCCGGGTAATCCGCAGGTGTAATGCCAACCACGATTCCACTGTTGGCATTGCGTTCATTACGCGAATACTGGCTCATGCCATTGGTTACCACCCGGTTGGGTTCGGACGTGGCAGCGACAACAGTACCGCCTGGACACATGCAAAAACTGTATACCGATCGACCATTGCTGCAGTGATGCACCAGCTTGTAATCTGCCGCGCCCAACAACGGATGACCTGCAGCAGGGCCGAATCGCGCACGGTCAATGATCGATTGCGGATGCTCTATGCGAAAGCCGATGGAAAACGGCTTTGCTTCGAGATACACGCCGATTTCATGCAGCATTTCAAACGTGTCGCGGGCGCTATGCCCGACGGCCAATACGACATGTTCAGATGCAATATATTCTCCGCCAGCCAATTCAACGCCACGGACCTTGCCTTGGTCTATGTCGATCCGCTCGACCTTGCTCTGGAAACGGAATTCTCCGCCCAAATTTTCAATCGAGGCACGCATCAATTCGACCATCTTGACGAGGCGAAAAGTACCGATATGCGGTTTGTTGATGTACAAAATCTCCGGAGGCGCGTCGGCTTTGACAAATTCCATCAAGACTTTTCTGCCGTAGTGTTTCGGATCCTTGACCTGACTGTAGAGCTTGCCGTCTGAAAAAGTACCGGCACCGCCTTCACCGAATTGGACATTGGATTCTGGGTGCAATTCTCGTTTCCGCCACAGGCCAAAGGTATCCTTGGTCCGTTCGCGCACGACCTTGCCGCGTTCAAGAATAATCGGTCGAAAACCCATCTGGGCCAGGATCAGGCCGGCAAATATGCCGCAGGGGCCGGCGCCAATGACAATCGGTCGCAATGGTATGTTAGATGGTGCATGCGTCACAAAACGATAGCTAGTATCCGGCGTGGGAATGACGTTTTTATCATTCTTGAAACGCTTTAATACAGCCGGTTCATTCCGGACTTCGGCATCGATCGAATAGATAAAGGCAATCGCGGACTTTTTGCGTGCATCACTGCTACGGCGAAATATCGTATAACCAGTCAATTCTTCCAGCGAAATGCCCAGCCTTTGCAAAATTGCTGCCTGAAGTTCTGGCTCGGAATGCTCAAAAGGAAGTTGAAGATCGGTAAGTCGAAGCATGAAAACGTGATCCGGAATCGGGTTAAACAATTTCTCACCTATGCCGCCTACGACAGGAACAAGGCAGAGGCAAGTCAGGAGCAAGGCGGTATTTTACTCCCACCAATTTTAAATACTGGGTTTCTTAAATGTCATTGTGAATAATGCTTTGTTCCTGTGCTTTTTCTGAATGTAAAAGTCCTAACTTTGCGCTTGCCAAATCGATCAGCCTGTACCCGTTGGTGTCAATGCATGGCCGATGGCTAGCCTGCAATGGCGCTGTCGACACGAAAGTGATTTTTTGTTAATTGTTTATCATGAAATGAGAATAAACATGTCTATTTTCAAACCTGTCACTCTGGCTGTCCCCAGAATCCTGGCGCTGTTGGTTGTTAGCTGATGCAGGCAGCGTCCAGAGGCAACTGCATTCTTCTCGAAGCCAAGCCCGTTTTCATCTGAATGGGGGGCACGAACGATCCGGGTTCGATAGAACTCATCCACTTGGCGCAAAATAGAAGTGTGACGCTTCCCAAAGAACGCATCCCAGGCAGCAGGCTTTCGGCAGATAGATGAACAAGCTAAAAGAAGATAAATTCGTTAGCCAATACATACCGATGCCGGCACAACAGATCATCGGCAAACGCTTGCATTAATGAATCGCATTAGTAGACGTACCGCCGATGCTGATTTAAAGGCATTCGTTACAAAAATGCAGCCAGTCCTTACGCAGTACTTAAGCAATACTCAGCTAAAAAGCAATAATCCGATGGGAAAGGCAGAAGATGGCAAGAAATTTGCTGACAACTACATTGAATCAGGTAATTAATTCTGCTGGTTCAATGAAAAGAGAATAGGGAGATTGTCGCGTGACAGTCCTTTTTAAACTGAGCTGGAGTCTGGCTCCGGAAAAACGACCGTGATTGCACGCCAAATCAAAAATAGCAAACTGAATGAGGTAAGCAATTAATTATTCAACTTGTGCGATGTCAAATCAGCTTCTATGGCACCTGCAATTTACTGAATAAACGCTCATCTACTGAAAACGCCTAGCGGCAACGTGTGTGCAATAAGGTTAGATTTACATTGTGGTTTGATGCAGAGCAGTCACTGAGAGATGTGCGCCTGAAAAGGAGGATCAAATGCCTATTAGCGAGTGTTGCAATATTGGTGTCGTATGTTGTGCGCCGAACGCGTCAATTTCGGAAATCGCCCTTTTGATGCGCAAGTTCCATGTTGGTGACGTCGTGGTGGTTGAAAAGCAGGGGAGTGAGCGCCTTCCGATCGGAATTATTACGGATCGCGATATTGTTATTGAAACAATCGCAGAACAAGTTGATACCGGTATGTTGACTGCCGAAGATATTATGAGTGCGCCACTGGTGACGGTACAGGAAAATGAAAGCTTTGCCGAATCCCTGCGCCTGATGCGCCTTCATAAAATTCGCCGCCTGCCGGTGGTAAACCAGGAGGGACTCTTATACGGTATTGTGACCGCCGACGACATCATGAATCTGTTAACCCAAGAATTATCACTGATTACGACCACCATTGCCGAGCAACCGGTCGCTGAGCGGCATGTACGGCGTTAAGTAGCATCCGTCGACTGAATGCGGTGCAAAAACAGCAACCAACAAGAGGTGCCGCTGTTATCAGCAAGCGACGTAATGACGGGAAGGCGGCCATACATCTTCATTATCTCTTCATCATTTCTTACATATAGCTAAACGCTTCGTGCATCTTCAATGTGCGGGCGTAAAGAACGCTTTCTTCATCTCTTGCTTTCCCGGTTCGTGTCATCACTGAAGGACAATTCCATGCTGTTCCGAAAGCCACTGGCAAGTCACGGTGCGATTGCCTATGCTTAACATGCCAGCTCAGTTAAGTTAATCGTAAGCGCAACAATTCCGTCTTTTTCTTTGGCAGCAACAAAAATCGCTCTATCATATGAAATGATATGAAACATTCAACGAGGCGACAATGAAGTTCAGGCACTACAAAGGTGGTTTATATGAATTCGTATGCGAAGCAGTGCTTGAATCGGATCTGACCCCAATGATCGTATATCGCGCGGCGAATGGATCGGTCTGGATACGACCCAAAGAGGTGTTCTTTGAGCTGCTAGAGATCGATGAAAAAATGGTGCCACGATTCAGTTTGATTGAAGATTGAATAGTTTATAGCTCGCAAAACTGATATGTTGACTAAATTGCAATTCAATTTGAGTTGGCTTCCGGCCAGGTCCGTATTTCTCAGGGTAATCCATATATTGAAAGGATTTTGTTACTGTTCTATTCCTAGTGGGATATCATTTCATTACTTTAAGTTAGAACAGTTTTCACGTCATTCATCTGATGCAGCTTATTAAACGCGTTATACAGTTAGCAAAAGACCGGGCGCTGATCAAGTTTTCAGCGCTGACTCGCCTCATGGTGCGGGATGCTGACGATGCGATGGTTGCAGCCCTGTCGGATACACGTTCAGGCCTGGATCGCAAAGCCTTGACTGCCGCCTTGCAATATATGCGTCAGGAACAGGTTACTTTCCAGCGGCATATCGATGCCCTTTTCAGGGAGAGTGTGGATCGTGCTCTACGTACGATGTACACCGATTTGCGGCAGGGGCTGACGAACATGTCCGCCGCTACGCTTACGCTGATCGATGATGAAGCAGTCAATCGCCAGATCGAAGTCGGGCATTTGGTGCAGCGGCTACGTGATGCCTGCAATGAAAATCTGGGGCGACTGAATATGATGATCGCCCAGATTCATGGTGACGCCGACGTGCACGAGCGGGAAAACCCGTTTCGGCCCTATTTGATCGCACGCGCCTTGCATGACACATTAAAGGAAAAAGTCGCCGACGAAGAAACTGCCAAAGTCTTGTTTGGGCAGTTGTCCAATTCACTGGCGGTTCATTTATCCGACTATTACGCGTCAATTTGCGAAGTATTTGATGCCAGCGGCATCCAGACCAAGCTGATGGCGCGACCAACTAAGTTGAAGCGTCACCAGCGCGATCAGCTCGCCAAACAACTGGCTTCCCTGAATGCGCAAAATTCCGGAATGCATACGGGTACATCTCACGCAGGAGCTGTTTCGGCTGTCGCGCCAGAATTGAATCCACGCGTCATGTCATCGCTACAGCGCATGTTCGATTTGGTGCAGAATGAAAAATCGCCTGACTCCGGTTTGGCAAAAGCATCAGATGCGGCTGGTTCGTCACTGCAGCAAATAAATCAAACTGAAGAATTTCAGGATTTTGTCTGGAAACTGTTCAATCAGACGCAGACAGCGGTTTCGCCAGATCGGGCCATGCAACAGAACAATGGCGATCGTGCCGATGGCAACTCAGCTAATGGCGTCGATTCTTTCAGCGTCATTAAGCCTGCATCGTCCAGTTTGATCGAGCAGCTTGATCAGTTTCAGCAGGTCGAGGCCGAAGTGCCGGCAAGCGACGAGCCGGCAGTTGCTGAGAAGCATCAGTTAATTGCCTTGAATGACAAGCTCGACACCGACAAGACCAGCCAGGGCGAGCGGATTGCGATTGATTTAGTCACTTTGCTGTTCGAATTCATTCTGGAAGACGAGCAGATTCCAGCGGAAGTACGGGCTCAAATTGGGCGCATGCAAATTCCGTTTTTGAAAGCTGCCATGTTGGCGCCGGATTTATTGCATACGGCGGATCACCCTGCCAGGCAATTATTGAACGAAATGAGCTCTGCGGCGATCGGGTTGGATTCGGCTTCGCCGATGGGGCAGCAAGTCATTGATGAAATCGCCCGGCTGGTTAAAAGAATTCTTAAGGAATTCGACAAGGATATGGCAATTTTCACCAATTGCCAGCAGGAGTTGCACCAGTTTCTGGAAAATCAGTTGCGACATTCTGATGCCGAAATGGCGCGCAGCGTCGAGGCAGCGGAAGATGCGGAAAAATTTAGCGCGCTTCTCCATAATACCGGTACGTCGTTGCTCGACATTCTCACACCGCTCAATCTAGATCAGCGTATTGTCGATTTCATTATCCTGATATGGGCACGGGTACTGGTTCGTGCATCGATACAGGGAGAGGCGAGTATCGGTTCGGCAGCTGCCGTCAGTCAGCAATATCGGGATGTATTGCCCGAGCTGGTATGGAGCGCGCAAGAAAAGCAAACACCCGAAGACCGCAATGCCTTAATGAAGTTATTACCAGGTTTGGTGAAGCGTCTGAAGATCGGGATGCTGATGATTAATCTGGCGGAAGACGAGCGCCAAATTGCATTGGACCGCCTAGTTGCAGTTCATACACAGGTGCTGCAGCCAAATCCGGTGATTAATACCAGTAAAAAGCTGCCAAGTCTGGAGGCCTTGCGAAAAGAATTTACCCGTCTTGTAATCAATGACGATGATGCTGCATGGAGCGTGGCCGAAAAGCCATTTCAAGTGCAGCCAGAAGCATTGGAAAAGGCGCTGGCCGAGCGTGGCGCCAACGCAGATCTGGATCTGACACGCGATGCGAGTGCCAATACGACCCCTTCCAATAATGAATTGCTAAAACAGATGCAGGTCGGTACCAGCGTCCAATTCTGGGCTGCCGATACGTTTGTGGTAGCGCGCGTGAGCTGGATCAGTAAACATCACTCTTTGTTTATCTTCAAGATGGAACAGAATGCCAAGCCGCTGGTGTATTCTGCTGCATCGCTGGCAAAGGCGCTACAGGAAGGCAAGGTCAGGTTGGTGGAATATGCTCCTGCATTTGATCGCGCTGTCGATAGCCTGATGATGGGTGCGGAAGCGATGCAGGCCGGGCGGCGCTAGTTTCTATCTGGTTCGGGATGGTGGCAGCACAAAGCCGGCCGATGCCGGCTTTTATATTTCAGAATCTGGCCGTGCAATTGTGCCACGCAGCCATTTAACGCGGACACGCCTCAATTTTCATTAATTGGCTGAACGACTAACGGCGGTGGATCAATTCACATGGTCAGCGTTGTATTTCAGCTGCGGTATGTGAAATTTTGTAAGATTCACGTTGGCTGGTTGCCTGCCTGTATGATGGGTAGGTAAGGTTTCACTCGGGATCCAAACCAGCGGCGGCACTATTGAAACATAAGGAAACCCTTTTAGTTCGAATTCGCGATCTTTCGTCGATGTTCTACTGACTGAGCACACTGTGAAGAACAATCTATTCCGACAGGCTGGCGCGTTGATGAACTTGACGGTTTTCCCGATGCGACGAGGTGTGCTGTGGGCCTATTCACTGCAGAATCGTGAACGGTCGCGCTTGCAGTCAGAGATGGCGCAAATTCGCGGCTTGATGCCCTTGCTGATGAAGCAGCGCAATGGCAGCTGCTGGTCTGACGATGATCGCAGGGAAATCAAGAATCAGTTACTCCGGCTTTTGTCGATCAGCCCCTATTTGCTATTGTTTGTCTCGCCTGGCGGATTCATTGCCTTGCCGGCACTGGCCTGGTGGCTGGACCGGCGCCGTCAAAAGCGCAGCGATGATTCCTAAGAAATTGGCCAAGTTGCCTTACACCGCGTTGCATCGATTCACAGCCAACCAAGGCTCACTGATCAGAGAGTAATTAAAAAGGCCCGCAGCAAGCAGGCCTTTTTTATTTGATGTTAGTGACGATGGAAAGTCACTGTGACACCGTTGTCGAAAAGCGCCCGGCACGGAAATCCTCTACCGCCTGAAAAATTTCTTCGTTTGTATTCATCACGAACGGACCATATTGTGCAATCGGCTCATTGAGCGGCTTGCCGGCAATCAGCAGCACGCGAGCCGGCCCATCGGCCTGCAAAATGACACCATCGAACTCCGTGCGGTTATGCAAAATCGCCATGCGCTGTTCCGGCACGATTGTGTCGCCAATATTCAGCGTACCCCGATAGACATATACGAATGCATTATGGCCTGCAGGCAGTTGCTGGGCGAAACTGGCGGCCTGCTCGAAATTCAGGTCCAGATAAAGCGGCTGCGTCACCTCGCGCTGCATGGCGCCTGGCATCCCATGGCTGGCGCCAGCGATCACCCGCCCAGTAACGCCTTCATCAGTGGTGAACTGCGGTATCTCGCTGCTTTGAATATCGCGGTACCATGGCGCAATCATTTTTTCGGCAGCACTCAGGTTCAGCCACAACTGAAAACCTTCCATCCGGCCATTTTCCTGCTCAGGCAGTTCTGAATGAATCACGCCACGTCCCGCAGTCATCCATTGCACACCGCCGTTTTGCAAAAGACCCTCATTGCCAGCACTGTCACGATGGCGCATGCAGCCGGCGATCATGTAGGTGACGGTTTCAAAACCGCGATGCGGGTGGTCCGGGAAACCGCCGATATAGTCCTCCGGCTTGTCGGTACCGAACGCATCGAGCATCAGGTACGGATCGAGCCGGCGTTGCAAATCTTGGGTCAACACCCGGGTAAGCTTGACGCCGGCGCCATCGGAGGTCGCCATGCCGGCAACCAGACGCTCGACAGAGCGGGGGCGCCGTACCACCTCTTTCAGCAGTGCAGGTTGAGTAGCAATTGTCATGGCAATCTCCTTGTCATCATCAGGCAAGCGGTCAGGCTGCCAATAGTGTCTCGATCTCGGCTTTGGCAGACGCCAATGCCTTGTGTTCCGCATCCGGGCCCATTGCCAGGCCTTCTGCGTACACAAACTGTACATCGGTCATGCCCAGAAACCCCAGGATGGTCTTGAGATACGGCACCTGGGAATCGGCCGGCGTATTGCGGTATTGACCGCCACGGGTCAGCACGACATACACTTTCTTACCCTTTAACAGTCCCTCAGGACCCTTATCAGTATACTTAAAAGTCACGCTGGCACGACAGATGGCATCGATCCAGTTCTTCAGTTGTGCCGGTACCCCGAAGTTATACATCGGTACGCCCAGCACCACCACATCGGCGGCCTGGATTTCAGCGATCAATGCATCATCCATTGCAACGCGGGCTGCCTGGGCAGGCGTACGCTGGTCAACAGCTGTAAACAGGGCCTGCAAAGCGGTTTCATCCAGTGCCGGCTGCGGCGAACCGGACAGATCACGCACCGTCAGTACAGCCTGTGGCTGGCTGGTTTGCAATCGTTCGACAAGGGTATTGGCTAATTGGGTGGAATGCGAGCTGGCAGCCCGGGCGCTGGAATTGATTTGCAGAATATTCATGACTTCCTCCGTTGGATGTAATTGGCAATGAACTCATTTTAATTGTCCCGAAATTAATCCGGAAGCCGCTATTTCGGATAACATTGTTCTATTAATGGAACAATGGAGGTTTGATGGGTCTTGAACCAAATGATTTGCTGTTATTTGCCCGTGTAGCTGAGGCGGGCAGTTTCAGCCGGGCTGCCGAGCGTACGGGGTTGCCAAAGTCAACTCTATCCCGCCGGATTGCTTATCTGGAAACCGTGCTGGGAGAGCGACTGCTGCTGCGAACCACGCGCAAGCTTACGGTGACCGATTTTGGTCATAGCGTACTGGAACACGCCCAACAGGTGGTGGTGGAAGTCGATGCGGCGTCGGCGCTCGCACAGCAGCGCCAGATCGAACCGAGCGGGCGCCTGCGCGTTTCGATGCCAGGCGACCTGGCCACGGTGGTATTGGGCCCGCTGCTGGCGCAATTCATTGAGAAATACCCAAAGGTCTCACTGGAGATCGACTTGTCGCCGCGGCGGGTCGACCTGATCGGTGAAAATTTCGATGTTGCGATTCGCATGGGTGACCTGACAGACGATTCTTCGCTTGCAGCGCGTCGGATGGCAACGTTTTCGGCTGGTTTGTATGCCTCGCCAGGCTATCTGCAGCGCCAGGGCGTGCCATCTGAACCGGAGGCACTGATGGAGCATGACGCGTTACGGCTACTGATGCGTAGCGGCGACCCGATGCCGTGGATACTGAGCCGTGGCGAGCAACGCTGGGAGGGGATTCCTCCCGGGCGGGCGACGGTGAATTCGCCGGATTTGCTGATTCGCCTGGCGTGCGCCGGCGCCGGCATCACGGTGGTATCGGACCATTATGCCGATACTTACGTGCGTGGCGGTCAACTGGTACCTGTGCTGGCCGACTGGAGCATGCCGACCACAGCGGCCTGGGTGGTATTTCCCGGGCGGCGGCTGATGCCCGCGCGCACCCGGGTATTCATCGATATGCTGGCAATGGAATTTTCCGGACCAGACTGTCAGGCACAAAGCGAGCGGACCAGGCGTGGCGCCTCAGGCGTCAGCCCATGATGTGATAACCGGCATCGATATATTCGATATTGCCGGTTAACGAGCGGGCGCTATCGCTGGCCAGGAAAGCGGCGACATTGCCGACATCTTCAATACTGGCCAGCATGTGCTGTGGCGCCTGGGCTCGGACACGGTCAAGCAACTCGTCAAAACGGTCGATGCCTGATGCAGCCCGGGTCTGGAGCGGCCCTGGCGACAAGGCGTGGACCCGGATACCTTTGCTGCCCAGTTCCGCCGCCATGTAACGCACGCTGCTTTCCAACGCGGACTTGACCGGCCCCATCAGATTGTAATGCTCGACCACCTTCTCTGATCCATAAAACGTCACTGTCAACAGGCAGCCGCCCTGCGTCATCAGAGGTTCGGCCAGCTTCGCCATGCGAATGAAGGAGTGGCAGGATACATCCATCGCCATTGCAAACCCTGCCTGGGAGCTGTCTACCAGACGGTTATGCAAATCCTCCATCGGCGCAAAGGCAATCGAATGCAGTACGAAATCGAGCTTTCCCCATTGCTGGCCAATTTCGGCGAACACGGCTTCCAGCTGGCCGGGCTGGCGTACATCGCACGGCAGAATGATAGGACTATCCAGTGACTCGGCCAGTGGCCTGACATAGGCTTCAGCTTTGGCATTGACATAGGTAACCGCCACTTCAGCGCCGGCTTCGCGAAATGCTTTGGCACAGCCATAGGCGATACTTTGATCGTTGGCGATGCCGACAACCAGTCCTTTTTTCCCTGCAAGAGTAAACATCTGATTTCCTTATGTCATGCTGACGGTCGATATGTCAGTCAGGTTATTGAATTCTGGGAGGGTGAAATAGACGAATAAGAAGAATCAGGCACGTTAGCCGTCAGGATAGTGGCTGATTGGCGCAGGATTTTAACCAGGATATTGCTGTCGTCGAAGGCAACGCATGCCAAACAATGGCTCAAGTTCAATCTACAGACCCGTTCGCCACTATATAATACGGGCCATGATAAATCGACCAATAAATTCGACGGCACGCCTCATTCAAAACCTGGATTGTGACGAGCTGACACAGAGTGCTGAACTGCCCGCAGCCATCGATGAGAATGGCGCCGCCAGTGCGTATCAGGCAATCGAAACCTGTCAGATTTTTGCTTCGGCCTGAGCGGTTTGCGCACGATGCTCGACCCGGACGCTAAAAGATTGCTTGATCTAATTGCAGGAAAGAGCCTTCTTTCCTATGATTCAATGCCGCCACTGCTCGCGCGTGCGCACTATAAAAACAGTTGTTTTGCTGTCCAACCGCAAGCACCGAAAGTTGGAGCCGTTCATAATTTCTCAGTGCCGGGGCCGTTAGGCGAGATTGCTGTTCGGTGCTATCGGCCACAGGGTGCAACACCGCAGCAAGTCTTGCCGGCACTGGTGTTTTTTCACGGCGGCGGATTTACATTGGGTGACCTCGATACGCATGACACCTTATGCCGTGAGTTGTGCAACCAGTCGCAGCTCGCCGTATTTTCAGTCGACTATCGGCTTGGACCCGAACATCAGTTCCCTGCTGCCCATGAAGATGCCTTTGCTGCCTTGAAATGGATTGGCGCCGATGCTGAACAGCTTTTGCTCGATCCTGCGAGAATTGCAGTCGGTGGTGATAGTGCAGGTGCCAACCTGGCGGCTGCATGCACATTCATGGCGCGTGATGCGGGCGGCCCGAAACTGGCATATCAGCTGTTGATTTGTCCCGGCACGGATTTTCGCTGTATTGCGCCGTCCCATACCCGTAATGGGAAAGGCTATTTACTGACCAGCGCCATGATCGACTATTTTTGCAATTGCTATCTGAAGTCCGATGCTGACCGCTTTGACTGGCGCCTGTCGCCAACGCTTGCCAAGGATTTCAGCCGGTTGCCGCCGGCACTGGTACTGACTGCCGGATATGATCCGCTGGTCGACGAGGGAAGGGACTATGCCGGCTTGCTGCAGGCTGCCGGCAACCAGGTCGAATACGTCTGCTTTTCAGGGCAGTTGCATGGCTTTATCACGATGGGCGGGGTAATTGCCGAGGCAAATGAAGCGGTTGCCCTGTGCGCCAGCCGTCTGCGATCAGTTTGACGAGCAAGCATGGTAATTGCGCTTGATATCCGCGAGCCGTTAAATTAAGCTGCGCGTTGCCCAAAGCTGTATTCTGCCGAACGCGCCACAAAGAAGTATGCTGGTTTTATAAACATATGTCGTTTGCCGAAGCTCGGCAAGGATTCGAAGGCGCCAAGTCATGTCGGACCAGTCAAAAAACAACCTCGGGGCTTTGACGCTTGCCGCCATTGGCATTGTGTACGGCGATATCGGTACCAGTCCGCTGTACACGATGAAAGAGGTTTTCTCAAAAGACCACGGCATTCCTCTAAATGAGACGAACTTGATTGGCGTCGTGTCGCTGATTTTCTGGGGATTGATCCTCATTGTTTCCCTGAAATATGTAACGTTGGTGCTACGGGCAAACAATCGGGGCGAGGGCGGCATCATGGCATTACTTGCGCTAGCTTTGTCTTCAGTAACCAACCAGTCACGTTGGTATTACCCGGTGATGCTAGCCGGCTTGATCGGTGCTGCGCTTTTTTATGGTGATGGCGTAATTACTCCCGCAATTTCAGTACTGTCTGCAATTGAGGGCCTTGAAGTCGCTACCCCAGCATTTCGACCCTATGTCGTGCCGGTTACCGTAGCAATCCTGATTGCGCTATATATGCTGCAACGTAAAGGAACTGCCGGTATCGGCAAATGGTTCGGTCCGATCATGCTGGTGTGGTTTTGCACTTTGGGTGCGATGGGCGTGGTCAACATCATCGAAACTCCGGCAATTTTAGTTGCGCTTAATCCTCTTAGTGCAGTGCACTTTCTAATTCAGCATACCTGGTTGGCGTTTGTGGCATTTGGAGCGATTGTGCTTGCATTTACCGGTGCCGAGGCACTGTATGCTGATATGGGCCATTTTGGGAAAAATCCGGTCCGAGTTGCTTGGTTTGCTGTAGTGTTTCCTGCACTGGCCTTAAACTACCTTGGTCAAGGAGCGCTGCTGCTGGCTAATCCGGAAGCTGTTGATAATCCGTTTTACCAGCAGCTCGGACCATGGAGTATATTTCCGTTAGTTGTGCTGTCTACAATTGCTACTGTGATTGCCTCACAAGCGACGATTTCGGGAACATTTTCCGTGACACAGCAAGCAATTTCTCTCGGTTTCCTGCCACGTATGCGCGTTCTTTATACGTCGGAACGTGAAATGGGTCAGATCTACATTCCATTTGTTAACTGGTTACAATTGACAGTGGTCGTGCTGGCAGTAATTGGATTTGGGTCATCTTCAAAACTCGCTTCTGCTTATGGGATCGCGGTCACCGGTACAATGCTGATGACGACTATCCTTACTTTTTTTGTGATCCGTTACAAATGGAATTATCCGTTGCTGCTGTGTTTGTTGGCAACAGGGTTTTTTTTCGTGATCGATATCGCACTTTTTTCCGCAAATATATTGAAAGTTTTTCACGGCGGATGGTTGCCAATTGTACTGGGTTCCGTGATGATGACCGTCATGCTGACCTGGAAAGATGGTCGTCATCAGGTCTATGAAAACCTTAAGAAGCATCTGATTCCGCTGGAAGATTTTCTGCAATCCCTTTTCATCAGTCCTCCGGTACGGGTTGAAGGCACGGCAGTATTCTTCCGCGCCGAGGGCGATGGCGTACCGCATGCAATGCTGCACAATCTGTTGCACAACAAGGTACTGCATGAACGAACCATTTTTCTAACGGTATTCAACGCTGATATCCCTTATATTCCAGAGAGTGAGCGGGTGAAGATCGAGTCGCTCGGGCAGGAGTGCTACCAGGTCAACATATTCTATGGCTTCAAGGATGAGCGGGATATTCCGCTTGCTTTGGAGCTGTGCAAGGAACAGGGACTGGAAATTGAAATGATGGGCACGTCATTTTTCATCTCCCGGCAAAATGTCATTCCTCGTGTTGGCGGCGGCATGAAGCGGTGGCGTGAGGCGATGTATGCAACCATGTCACGCAATGCACGTGATGCTGCCGATTACTACCGTGTGCCAAGCAACCGCGTGATCGAATTGGGCACGCAGGTCGAAATCTAGCGTACATGCCGGATTGGATTGATACATGATCCGCTGCCGGCAACAACTTCGTTAAGGTTGTCTTAATGGCATTGAAAATGGTCATATGCCAAACCCCAAAAGCCGCTGCCGCCAAAGTGAGGCGGAAAACCCGTGGCGGGGTGGGGGTGGCAAACGGCGATCCTGTTGTTTTTACCGGGCTCCAACGCTGAATATTGCTTTTTTCAAGCTTGTTCGACTAGCATCCTCAATTAAGCTGAGAGTATAATTTTCTTCATGGACAGACTTGAAGCTTTCAGAAGTATCGCCGCCGAGGCCGGGCGTGGGGAAATGGTATTTCCCACCAATGTCAATGCTTCGCTCAAAATTCAACAGGCGTTGAATGATCCCGATTGTCATATGGAATTGGCCGCCAAGCTGGTGATGGCCGAGCCGTTGCTGGCGGCGCGCACGGTTGCCATAGCCAATTCGGTTGCCTATAACCGTTCCGGCAATGAAATCACCAATGTACGCGCCGCCGTCATGCGGCTGGGATTTCGCACGCTGCAATCGCTGGTGGCAGCGGTTGTGGTGCGCCAGATCGGTAGCACCATCGCCAATCCAGAGTTACGGCTGAAGGTTAATCAATTATGGGAACATACCGCCCATGTGGCGGCACTGGCGCATGTCATTGCCAGAAAAGTCACCCACCTGGATCCGGAAACGGCACTGTTTGCCGGCATCGTTCATGAAGTTGGCGGCTTTTATCTGCTGTCCAGAGCCGAACAGTATCCTGGTCTGCTGGATGGCGATTCGGAGGCATGGGCAGAATATGGCGAGAAACTGATCGGCCGCGGCGTGCTGAAAAAACTTTCTGTACCAGAGGCGGTGATGGAAGCGGTAGAGTCTCTCTGGTATGGCTACCGTGCGATGCCGCCGGAAACGCTGGGTGACACCCTGGTTCTGGCGAACGACCTTTCGCCGGTTCCTTCGCCATTGCATGAAGCGGCAGGGGCTACCACGGCCGAGTCGGCAAGCACCATCGATTTCATGGTCGGTGAAGGAACGCTATCGAGCATCCTTGAAGAGTCAGATGAAGAAGTCAAGGCATTGACCGCCGCGTTGATGTTCTAATCTCAGGCGGGCAGCTTCTGTTGCAAAACAAAATAAGCTGCCTGACTTTTTATTCGCTCTGAATTTCCCTGGCAACGCCCTTCAGGACTGTCGCTCCTGGAACCGATAGGCTCGCCAAGCGGCGTTCAACGGCTGTTGCCAGCCTTGAGCGTAACAGGCTTGCTAACGCAGTGGTTAATCGCATCCATCAGATGGTCGGCATCGACCGGCTTGACCAGATGCATGTCAAAGCCCGCTTCGATCGCAAGCCGTCGATCGTCTTCCAATCCATAGCCGGTCAATGCAATCAGTTTGATATTGCGGGTGGCAGGGTCGGTGCGCAAGCGGCGAGCAACTTCGTAGCCATCGATGCCAGGCAATCCAATATCGACCAGCGCGATGTCCGGTGTGCTGGATGCGGCAGACTGCAAGCCTTCCATGCCGTCAGCTGCCGTGGTTACCTCGTAGCCGTAGGCTCCGAGCATCATCGCCATCATTTCGCGACCGTCTTCATTATCTTCAATCACCAGCACACGGCAATTGTCGGTTGAAATGGCCGTAGCCGGCGGCGCCTCATGGCTTTGCGCCGCTGCCGTAGTTGGCAGGCAAATGACGAAGGAACTGCCGAGCCCATGTCCATGGCTATCGACGGAGATTGTCCCTTCATGCAGCGAAATCAATTGCCGAACCAGTGCGAGCCCAATGCCCAACCCCCCTTCCGATCGGTCGAGGGAGCGGTCTCCTTGCACGAAAACATCGAATATATGCGGCAGTAATTCAGCAGGGATGCCGACTCCGGAGTCACGGACGGTCAACATCACCTTATCGGCAACGACACGCATCTCGATGTCGATGGTGCCTCCGGCAGGCGTGTATTTAATCGCATTGTCGAGAACGTTGATCAGGATTTGTTCCAGGCGCGCCGGATCAGCGCTGGTCCATGCCGTCTCGGTATGGACATTCAACGTGTAAGAATCAGTGCGACCGGTGATTTTAAGCGTTTCGACGCAGGCTTCAACCAGCTTGGACAGATTTACTGGCCGCTTGTCCAGCAGGATTTTGCCCGACATGACACGGCCCAGATCGAGCAGATCGCCGACAATGCGTTGCAAATGTTGGCTTTGGCGCTGAATCACATTTTTTGCGCGGCAAATTCCTTCTTCATCGCCTCGATTAGTATCGATCAAGGCGGCAGCACTGCTGATCGCACTTAAAGGATTGCGCAATTCATGGCCAAGCATGGCCAAAAATTCATCCTTGGCCTTGTTTTGCTGTTCCGCGAGTTCGCGTTCGGCGATTTCCTGTTCCAAGCGAGAGTTGATCAACATTAACTCGTTGGTCCGCTTGTCCAGCACAGTCGCCTGTTTTTCCAGTTCCAGCTTCTTCTTGGCCAGCGCGACAAATACCGACAGCTTTGCTTTGAGTATTTGCGGGATGATCGGTGTAAATAAATAGTCAACAGCGCCAGTCTGGTAACCCTTCAACCGATCCATTTCATCGGCGTGGTAGGCCGTCACAAAGATAATTGGAATGGAGGATGAACGCCCGCGCAGATGGATCGCTTCTGCCGTTTCAAAGCCATTCATGCCGGGCATATTTACATCCAGCAAGATGACCGCAAATTCATGTTGCAGCACATGGCGCAGTGCTTCTTCGCCCGATCGTGCCGAGACAATCTGGTATTCAGACTCTTTTGCCCATTCGGATAACAAACCTACCAGTGCAAGCAGACTGCCCGGGTCGTCATTAACAACGAGGATTTTTGGAATATCTTCTTGAGGCACGGTTCTACTCATTGCAAATCGAATGGGGGATTTTATCGTTAAGTGGTGTCCCGTGCGCATAAAGCTGAGAATTCAGTTCTTCGACGCATCTTGCCGAATGAACTGAACGACTTGCGGGGTAGCTTATCTAACGCTGTCGGAAAGTATTTCTTCCTATTCACATTTACCTTCGCCCCAGGGTCAATTAACCGTTTTCACCAGCCCCAACAATCACTAATTCAGTCACTATTTGTTTCCTTGATAATGCGTTGTTTTTTTCCAAATGGCAATTCTGCTCCCATCCAGAAGCTTTGATAAATGTCAAATTTATTGAATATCCATAATTTTCCATATTCAAAGTTCCAATCGCAACTTGCAAGGACCTCTGTTGCATATGAGAATGTCGAAAATTCTTTTCAAGGCTATCACGCATGAATACCGTTACCGAGCTACCTGAAATTCTAGACCTGCGCCAGTTGCTGGCTGCGCTCACCGCGCTGAAAAAGGGTGACTTCTCCGTTCGGATGCCGTCCGACTGGACTGGCTTGAGTGGCAAGATCGCCGATACCTTGAATGACATCATGGAAAACAGCGACCAGATGGCCAATGGCCTGGTGACCGTCAGCCGCGTCGTTGGCCGCGAAGGGCGGCTGTCCCAGCGTGCTGCAACGCCGCCGGTTGGCGGCCGATGGGCAACGATCGTCAATTCGGTCAATACGCTGATTGACGATCTGGTGCGGCCAACCACTGAAATGGCGCGCGTGATTGGCGCCGTGGCCAAGGGCGATTTGTCGCAGTCGATGTCGCTGGATGTCGATGGCCGGCCATTGAAAGGGCAGTTCCTGCGCGCAGCATCTACTGCGAACACGATGGTGGACCAGCTGTCGTCGTTTGCTTCCGAGGTGACCCGGGTGGCGCGCGAAGTGGGTACCGAGGGCAAACTCGGCGGCCAGGCCAACGTGCCGGGCGTGGCCGGTACCTGGAAAGACTTGACCGATAACGTGAACTCGATGGCGGGTAACCTGACCGGCCAGGTGCGTAACATCGCCGAGGTGACCACGGCTGTGGCGAACGGCGACTTGTCGAAAAAGATCACGGTGGACGTGCGCGGCGAGATTTTGCAGTTGAAAGACACAATCAACACCATGGTGGATCAGCTGCGCTCATTTGCGTCAGAGGTGACCCGTGTTGCGCGCGAGGTGGGTACAGAGGGTAAGCTGGGTGGTCAGGCATATGTGCCGGGCGTGGGCGGCACCTGGAAAGACTTGACTGAAAACGTGAACTTCATGGCCGGTAACCTGACCGGCCAGGTGCGTAACATTGCCGAGGTGACTACCGCGGTGGCAAACGGCGACTTGTCAAAGAAAATTACCGCCGATGCAAAAGGCGAGATTCTGGAATTGAAAAACACCATCAACGTGATGGTGGACCAGTTGTCGTCATTTGCGTCGGAGGTGACTCGGGTGGCGCGTGAGGTGGGTACCGAAGGAAAACTGGGTGGCCAGGCGCAGGTGAAGGGCGTCGGTGGCACCTGGAAAGACTTGACCGATAACGTGAACTCGATGGCGGGTAACCTGACCGGCCAGGTGCGTAACATTGCCGAGGTGACTACCGCGGTGGCGAACGGCGACCTGTCGAAAAAGATTACCGCAGATGCGAAAGGCGAGATTCTGGAATTGAAAGACACCATCAACGTGATGGTGGACCAGTTGTCGTCATTTGCGTCGGAGGTAACTCGTGTTGCGCGTGAGGTCGGTACCGAAGGTAAACTCGGCGGCCAGGCGAACGTGCCCGGTGTGGCAGGCACCTGGAAGGACTTGACCGATAACGTGAACTTCATGGCATCGAACCTGACTGGCCAGGTACGTAACATCGCCGAGGTGACTACCGCGGTGGCGAACGGCGACCTGTCGAAGAAAATTACCGCTGACGTGAAGGGCGAGATTCTGGAATTGAAAGACACCATCAACGTGATGGTGGACCAGTTGTCGTCATTCGCGTCGGAAGTTACGCGTGTGGCGCGTGAGGTGGGTACCGAGGGTATGCTGGGCGGCCAGGCGAATGTGCAGGGCGTGGCGGGTACCTGGAAGGATTTGACCGACTCGGTGAACTCGATGGCGGGTAACCTGACATCGCAGATGCGTAATATCGCGGACGTGACCACGGCGGTTGCGAACGGCGACTTGTCGAAAAAGATCACGGTGGACGTGCGCGGCGAGATCCTGCAGCTGAAAGACACGATCAACACCATGGTGGACCAGCTGCGCTCGTTTGCGTCGGAGGTCACACGCGTGGCGCGTGAGGTGGGTACCGAGGGTGAGTTGGGTGGCCAGGCGAACGTGCCGGGTGTAGCCGGCACCTGGAAGGACTTGACCGACTCGGTAAATTCGATGGCGGGTAACCTGACCGGCCAGGTGCGTAACATCGCGGACGTGACCACGGCTGTGGCGAACGGCGACTTGTCGAAGAAAATTACCGCGGATGCGAAAGGCGAGATTTTGCAGTTGAAGAACACCATCAACGTGATGGTGGACCAGTTGTCGTCATTTGCGTCGGAGGTAACTCGTGTTGCGCGTGAGGTAGGTACTGAAGGAAAACTCGGTGGCCAGGCGCAGGTGAAGGGGATCGGCGGTACCTGGAAGGATCTGACCGATAACGTGAACTTCATGGCATCGAACCTGACCGGCCAAGTGCGTAACATTGCGGAAGTGACCACGGCTGTTGCGAACGGCGACTTGTCGAAAAAGATTACCGCCGACGTGAAGGGCGAGATTCTGGAGCTGAAGAACACCATCAACGTGATGGTGGACCAGTTGTCGTCATTTGCATCGGAAGTCACGCGCGTTGCGCGTGAGGTGGGTACCGAAGGAAAACTGGGTGGCCAGGCGAACGTGCCGGGTGTGGCCGGCACCTGGAAGGATTTGACCGATAACGTGAACTCGATGGCGGGTAACCTGACCGGGCAGGTGCGTAACATTGCCGACGTAACTACCGCTGTTGCAAACGGCGACTTGTCGAAAAAGATCACGGTGGACGTGCGCGGCGAGATTCTGCAGTTGAAAGACACGATCAACACCATGGTGGACCAGCTGCGCTCATTTGCGTCGGAGGTGACCCGGGTGGCTCGTGAGGTGGGTACCGAAGGAAAACTGGGTGGCCAGGCGCACGTGCCGGGCGTTGGCGGTACCTGGAAAGACTTGACCGATAACGTGAACTTCATGGCGTCCAACCTGACCGGTCAGGTGCGTAACATTGCGGAGGTGACCACCGCTGTGGCGAACGGCGACTTGTCGAAGAAGATTACGGTGGACGTGAAGGGCGAAATCTTGGAATTGAAAGACACCATCAACGTGATGGTGGATCAGTTGTCCTCGTTTGCATCCGAGGTGACCCGGGTAGCGCGTGAGGTGGGTACCGAGGGCAAGCTGGGCGGCCAGGCGCAGGTGAAGGGCGTGGGTGGCACCTGGAAAGACTTGACCGATAACGTGAACTTCATGGCGGCAAACCTGACCGAACAGGTGCGCGGTATCGCCGGCGTGGTGACGGCGGTGGCCAAGGGTGACCTGAAGAAGAAACTGACCGTGGCGGCGCAGGGCGAGATTGCATCGCTGGCCAATACGATTAACGAGATGACCGATACGCTGGCGGTGTTCGCAGCGCAGGTGACCACCGTTGCGCGTGAGGTGGGTGTGGAGGGCAAGCTCGGCGGACAGGCGAGTGTGCCGGGTGCTGCGGGTACCTGGAAAGACTTGACCGAGAACGTCAACCAGCTGGCTGCGAACCTGTCCACCCAGGTGCGCGCGATTGCCGAAGTGGCGACTGCGGTGACCCGGGGTGACTTGTCGCGTTCGATTCAGGTTGAGGCTAGCGGCGAGGTGTCCGACCTGAAGGACAACATCAATGAAATGATCCGCAACCTGAAGGAAACGACGCAGAAGAATGCGGAACAGGATTGGCTGAAAACCAACCTGGCGCGCTTTACCCAGTTGCTGCAGGGTCAGCGTGACCTGGAAGCGGTCAGTCGACTGATCCTGTCGGAGCTGGCGCCGCTGGTGTCGGCGCACCACGGCGTGTTTTACATGATGAACGCCGATGAAGACAATTCGAAGCTGGAAATGGTCGCCAGCTATGGCTACCGGTCGAGCAAGAAATTGCCGACTTCGTTTGCGCCGGGCGAAGGCCTGGTCGGGCAATGCGCACTGGAAAAGAAGCGCGTCTGGCTGACCAATGTGCCGCGCGACTATATCTCGGTGTCGTCCGGCCTTGGTTCCGCGCCACCAAGCAATATCGTGGTGCTGCCAATCCTGTTTGAACAGGAAGTGCGGGCGGTAATTGAAATTGCCTCGCTGGACCGCTTTACCCAGACACATATCGGCTTCCTGGACCAGCTGATGGCATCGATCGGCGTGGTGTTGAATACGATTGAAGCCAACCGCCAAACCGAGAGTCTGTTGACCCAGTCGCAGCGCCTGGCGCAAGAGCTGCAGCAGACCAACCAGGAACTGGCGGAGAAGGCCCGGCTGCTGTCCGAGCAAAATAACGAGGTGGAACGCAAGAACCGCGAAGTGGAACAGGCCAAGCTGGCGCTGGAAGAAAAGGCGACCCAGCTGGCGCTGTCATCCAAGTACAAGTCGGAATTCCTGGCCAACATGTCGCACGAGTTGCGTACCCCATTGAACAGCTTGCTGCTGCTGGCGCAGCAGCTGGGTGACAACCCGGGCGGCAACCTGTTGCCGAATCAGGTCGAGTACGCGAAAACCATTTACGGCTCCGGCAGCGACCTGCTGACCCTGATTAACGATATTCTGGATTTGTCGAAGATCGAATCGGGTACCGTGACGCTGGAAATCAGCGAATCGCGCTTCTCGGTGCTGGCGGCCTACGTCGAGCGCACGTTCCGCCATATGGCAGACGCCAAGCACATCAGCTTCATGCTGGCGCTCGATGACCGTCTGCCAAAAGCAATGATGACCGACACCACGCGTCTGCAGCAGATTTTGAAAAACCTGTTGTCCAATGCGTTCAAGTTTACCGCCAATGGCCAGGTACGCCTGAATATCGGTCTGGCTAACAGCGGTTGGTCGGTCGGACATCCCCATTTGTCGACCGCTGAAGCGGTGCTGGCCTTCTCGGTGGCCGATACCGGCATCGGTATCGCGGAAGACAAGTTGAAACTGATTTTCGAGGCGTTCCAGCAGGCCGACGGCAGTACCGCGCGCAAGTTCGGTGGCACTGGCCTCGGTTTGTCGATTTCCCGCGAACTGGCGCGTTTGCTGGGCGGCGAAATCCGGGTCACCAGCGTGGTTGGCTCCGGCAGTAACTTTACCCTGTACCTGCCATACAACCGTGCCGGATTCATGAATCAGCCCGCACTGTCACATATGCCCGGTACCGCGCCTGCAATCACCTCGAACGTCCTGGTTGCGCCGCCGTCTGAACTGTCGGCGGCAGAGGACGCGGTCGAGGTGTATCGTCCGCCGCAATCCGCCGAGGCACCGGTGTTCGTTCAGCACGAAACCAGTTTTGATGATCGCAACCTGATCGCCACGGGTGACCCGTCAGTGCTGATTGTCGAGGATGACGAGAATTTTGCCCAGATCATGCTGAGCTATGCCCGCGAAAAAAGCTTCAAGGGCGTGGTGACTTTCAGTGGCGATGCCGCGCTGACCCTGGCGCGCGATTACCTGCCAACGGCGATTTTCCTGGATATCGATTTGCCGGATGTCGACGGCTTCACGGTGCTCGACCGCTTGAAGCGTGACCCTGGCACCTGTCACATACCGGTTCACATACTGTCGAATTCAAATGAGCGTGAGCGTGGTCTGCGGCAAGGCGCAATTTCCTATCTGAACAAGCCGGTCAGCGTCGAACGACTGGATGAGGAATTTGCACGCGTCCAGAATTACCTGATTCGCAGCAAGCGCAGCCTGCTGATCGTAGAAGACGACGAGGTACAACGCAAGCGCACGGTCGAACTGATTGCTGATTCCGATGTGCATGTGGTCGCTGTGGAAAATGGACGCATGGCGCTGGATGCATTGAAGTCGACGCGATTCGATTGCATGGTCCTCGATCTGACCTTGCCGGATATTGATGGCTTTGAACTGCTTGAGATTGTCAGCAGGGATAGCGCTTTGCACGACTTGCCGATCGTGATTTATACCGCGAAGGAACTCAATCGCAAGGAAGTCGCCAAGCTGTCCCGCATGGCGAAGACCATTGTGATCAAGGATGCGCGTTCGCCGGAACGACTGCTGCATGAGACGGCATTGTTCCTGCACCGGTCGCCGGCCAATATGTCGGAAATGCAGCAGCGCATGCTGGAAGAAAGTCATGCCACCGGTGGTGGCCTTGCCGGACGAAAAGTGCTTGTGGTCGACGATGACTTGCGTAACATCTTTGCGTTGACGACGGTACTGGAGCGGCAGGAAATGGTGGTCGTATTTGCCGAGAATGGCCGCGACGGCATTGACCTTCTGGAAAAGGATCCGTCGATCGAAATCGTGCTGATGGATATCATGATGCCGGAAATGGATGGCTATGACACGATGCGGGCGATTCGCAAGAATGAGCTTTTCAAGTCGCTGCCGATCATCACGCTGACCGCCAAGGCAATGAAGGGTGACCGGGACAAGTGTCTGGCCGCCGGCGCATCGGACTATATTACCAAGCCGGTCGATGTCACCCGATTGCTGTCGCTGATGCGCGTATGGCTGTTCCAGTAAGCGCCTTGGAACAGGTCGATGAAGAACGGCGGCACATCCTCGAAGACATCGAGATTGACCTGCTGCTGGAGGGGCTTTACCAGTTTCATGGCGATGATTTTCGTGGCTATGAGCGTGTAACCCTGAAGCAAAAGCTGCTTGAAGTCATACGGGCAAGCGGGTTGTCCAGCATATCGGCGTTGCAGGATCAGGTTTTGCATCACGAGCAGGCACGTGCCGGACTGCTGCATGCGCTGGGAAGTCGCCAGACTGCCTTGTTCGAGCATGGTGCTTATCTGTGCGCACTACGGGAAGTTGTCGGGCCGCTGCTGCGTTCGTACGCCAATCCACGCATCTGGCTGGCGGAACCGGCGTCGGCTGAAGAAGTGTTTACGCTGGCAATTCTGCTGGAAGAAGAGGGACTGTACGACAAGACGACTCTTTTCGTTACCAGTTCGAATGACGCCGTCTTGCAGGAAGCAAGACAAGGCAGTTTTGCTTTTGAAAAAATGGCCGATTACGAGAGTAATTATCGCCATTGGGGCGGGCAGCATTCGCTTGCTAGGTATTGCGCAGGGGATAACGGCAAATGGTCATTCATGCCGCAATTAATGCGCAACATTACCTGGGCCCAGTCCAGTCTGGCGACCGATACCTCGTTTAATGAATTCCAGCTGATCCTTTGCAACTCCCTGACCGACTTTGGCGCACCATTGCGGCGCAGGGCGCTGGGCCTGTTCAATGAGAGCCTGGTACGGTTCGGCATACTCGGGGTCAATCGCGCCAGCGATTTCGAATCGGCGCCGTTTTTTATCCATTACAAGACGATTTCGCAAGAGCACGGATTGTATCGCCGTACTGGATGAACCTGGCTGCGATGCTAAGTCCTGCCGGTGTCTGTATCTGCGCGTGATCAGATTGGTCCTGCCGCACACGGTAAAGCAAGGGTTCATCAGCCGGCAGTGCTTGACCTGAGTTCGGAAAGACCACATGCAGGTACAGCCGCCGCCACGCTGATTGATGTCGCACAGTTGGCATGTTGGCCATGGTGGCGGCATTGTTTTTTGTTCAAGCCACGGCACACTGTACAATAGGCGCATATTCAATTCCCGAGCACAGCTGGGTGCTCACTGCAATGGAAATAGCGTTACTTTTTGGTTTGATCATTCTAAATGGCATTTTTGCCATGTCGGAAATTGCCCTTGTAACTGCTCGCAAGGCACGTTTGCAAAAGCTGGCGGAGGCGGGAGATGGTTCCGCCAAGGTGGCGCTGCTGCTGGGGGATGATCCCAACAAGTTCATGTCGACGATACAAATTGGCATAACGTCGATCGGTATTCTCAACGGTATCGTCGGTGAAGCGACACTCGCCAAACCATTCAGTTTCTGGCTGCAGTCATTCGGCATGCCGTTTCCCGCATCGGATTATGTCGCAACCGGCCTGGTGGTCGTGACTATCACGTATTTTTCCATCATTTTGGGTGAACTGGTACCCAAACGGCTTGGACAGATCGCCCCTGAGCAGATTGCGCGCAGGGTCGCACGGCCGATGGTATTTCTCGCCACGCTTGCCAAACCCTTTGTCAAAGTCCTGTCCGGTTCGACCCAACTCATGTTGCGCCTTTTCGGCGTGAAGGATTCAGGCCGTCAGATGATGACGGAAGAGGAATTGCACCTGATGCTGGAAGAAGGCTCGGATGCCGGCATCATCGAGCAGCATGAGCACCAGATGGTGCGCAATGTATTCCGGTTGGATGACCGGCAGATCGCATCATTGATGGTGCCGCGCGGCGAAGTCGTGTATTTCGATGCCAATGACAGCCTCGAAGAAAACCTGAAGCGCTTTGAAAATTCCCAGCATTCCCGCTTTCCGGTGGTGCGCGGCGGCTGGAATACTATCCTCGGTGTCGCCAATGCGCGGCAAATGCTGGCGCAGACCTTGCGTGGTGAAAAACCGAATTTGCTGGAAAACCTGAAGCCGGCGGTGTTCGTGCCGGAGTCATTGACCGGTATGGGCTTGCTGGAAGAATTCCGCAATTCCGGCGTGCAGCTCGCCTTCATCGTCGATGAGTACGGCGAAGTGCAGGGGATCGTCACGTTGCAGGACGTGATGGAAGCCATAACCGGGGAGTTCAAGACGCACCATGCAGAAGATGCATGGGCAGTACAGCGTGAAGACGGTTCCTGGCTATTGGATGGGCTGATCCCGATTCCCGAGTTAAAGGATCGGCTTGGCTTGAAGGAAGTGCCGGAAGAAGAACGTGGTCGCTACAACACCTTGAGCGGAATGGTCACGCTATTGTTGGGCAAGCTGCCACAAACCGCTGACTGCTGCGAATGGGAAGGCTGGTCCTTCGAAATCGTCGATATTGATGGCATGCGTATCGACAAGGTTCTGGCAACCCAGAAACCTGTTCCGGCAGAAGAAACCGATGAAGCAACCTTGTAGCCGCCGTACCAGGCTACCGGTTGCCCGCCCGAGTCAAAAAGGTAAGACATTTTTCGGTGTACTTTAAAGCCTGCTCAGTCAGGCTTTCGTTGCCCGGTGCGCCCTGCAACACTGGCAACCGTCGCGAGCAACTCCGACAGTTCGACAGGTTTGGAAACATGGGCCTGAAAGCCGGCATGCAATGCGCGTGTGCGGTCCTCTGAGCGGGCAAAAGCAGTCAAGGCAACGACGGGAATTGGGTGCTTGTCCAGCAATTGTTCCTGAGCCCGTATTCTTCTCAGTAATTCCAGACCGTCTACGTCCGGCATCCCGATATCACTGACCAGCACATCAGGGCATTCTGTCTGCATGATTTTTATTGCATGCGCGGCACTGGCCGAGGTAATGACATTTGCACCGCAATCTGTCAACACCTGTCTCAGTAACTCACGTGCATCGGCTTCATCATCGACCACCAGCACGGTGAGCCCGGTCAAATTAACCGGCAGGGCGGCAACTGACAGCGAATTTGCGCTTTTCAGCGCATCATCAATTTTGCAGTAGACGGCCGTGTCGACAGCCAATCGTGGCAAGGTGACTCTGAAGCTTGCGCCGCGTCCTGTTCCAGGGCTGCTCACGCCGACTGTGCCGCCATGCAGTTCGACCAGGTTCTTGACGATTGCCAGCCCCAGGCCAAGGCCGCCATAACGACGGGTAGTCGATGCATCTGCCTGGCGGAAGCGGTCAAATACATGCGGCAAAAATTCCGGTTGAATGCCCATGCCAGTATCGGTGATGATCAGGTCAACGTGCGAATCGGCAGAAATGATTGCATCGGCAACACTGGCCGGGGCCAACACAACCGTTACCATGCCGCCATGCGGCGTGAATTTGATGGCGTTGGAAAGAAGATTCCAGATCACTTGCTGCAGCCGTTGCGGGTCGCCGGAAATTGGCCCGATTTCCGAGTCGAGTCGCAATTCAATCCTGATGTCCTTGGCGTCGGCCGCTGGCTGCACCGTCGCGACCGCCGCATCGATAACCGAGACCGGCTCCAGCGGCTGGATATCCAGGCGTACCTTGCCGGACGTGATCCGGCTCATGTCGAGAAGGTCTTCAATCAGCTGGGTCTGGATGCGGGCATTGCGCTCGATGGTCTCCAGTCCTTTCTGCAGCTCGATGCCACTCTTGTTGCCACGCCGCAGGACTTGTGACCAGCCGAGAATCGCGCTCAGCGGTGTGCGCAGCTCATGGGATAACGTCGCCAGGAATTCATCCTTCATCGCGCCCATACGCTCGGCGTGGCCGCGTGCTTCTCGTTCGCTTTCGAGCAGGATGGTGCGCTCAGCTGCTGCCTGTTGCGCTGCTTCATAGAGCCGGGCATTGTCGATTGCCACCGCCGCCTGGGCAGTGAAGCCGGCAATCAGGCGTTCAGAGCGAGCGTTGAAGATCGCCGGCTCGGGATGGCCGAAAAAAAGGCCGCCCAAAACATTGCCGGAGCGGGAGATGACCGGCACCGCCAGGTAACTGCGTACCGGCAAATGGCCCGACGGCATGCCATGATGTGGTGACATTTTTCCGTAGCGCTGATCCTTGGTGATGTCATCGCTGCGAATGATGCCTTCACCCTTGAATGTCGGCCCGAAAACGCTGGTGGCACGGGGATGGCCGAATTTATCAAAGGCTTCTCGAGGTGCTCCGGACAGGGAATACAGCATAAAGGCATCGCCTTGCTGATTTTGGGTCGTATAAAAGAATGCACCGAATTTCGCGCCGCATAGTTCGGTGCCGGCATCGGTCACAGCTTGCACCAGTGCCTGCAAATCCAGTTTGGATGCCAGATTGGCGCCGGTCGTATCCAGTAGTTCAAGAATGCGGGATTCATCCCGTAACGCTTCTTCGGTGCGCCGTTGAATAGTGATATCGCGAAAACTCCATACCCGACCCGCATTGCGTCCATCAATGTATTGGATTTTCGAAAAGCGTTCGAACACCCGGCCATCGTTGAGTTCCTGCAGGTCGTAGCTTTCCGAAGGGGAGGTCCGGTAAATTTCCTCCACCCTGGCCAGAAACTGCTCTGGATGGGCAAACGACTGGGAGACCCATGTCAGCAACGGCCGGTGTTGGCCGGATTCCATCAATACCGGGGACAGATTCCAAAGTTTCAGGTAGTTTTCATTGTAATTAATGATTTTTCCGAATTCATCTGTCACCAGGATCGCATCGGTCGTGGATTCCAGGGTGGCGCGCATCACTGCCAGTGATTGCGCCAGTTCCTCGGTTTTTCTTTCGAGTGCTTCTTTGGCCAGCGTCAGTTCTTGTTCGGCACGCTGGCGCGCAAGCAAAATGCTGTTGGCATTTTGAATTGCAACTGATCGCAGCAGATTTTCTTCGTTGTCAGGAATATCCACGGTCGACCCCGAGAATTGTCGATGCAAGCGCGGTGCCTTCAACACGGGACCGGATTTTGGCAAAAGCCGTCTCACGGCTGGTGGAGGTGTCATCGCAAAACGGCGAAAAGCCGCAGTCATCCGTCGTGCCAAGCTGGTTGATCGGAATGTATTCCGCCGCTTCCAGTGTACGATCGCGGACCTGGTCCGGTGTTTCAACATGTGGATCGATCGGCGAAATGACACCGACGAAGATCCGCTGGTCAGGTTTCATGTAACGGCGGATGATCTTCAATACGTGCTGCCTGTCTGCTTCGCCTGCCAGCGCGATGTAGAAGTTTCCCGCCTTGAGTTCGAACAGGCTTGGCAACAGCTCGGCATAGTCGACATCGGCACTATGGGTCGAGTCGCGGTCACCGCCGGGGCAGGTGTGGACACCAATGCGTTTGCGCTCATCTGCGGAAAATCGCGACAGCGCAAGATTGTTCAGGTCGATAAAGCTATTCAAAAGAGCACCCGACGGATCAATCTTCATTGCCAGGCGCCCTTCGGTAAAATCAATCTGTACCTTGTGCGCGCCGAGTGCCAGGCAACGTCGAACTTCGGCCTCGTGTTCCCGCAGCAAGTCGTCGATGAATTCTTCGCGCGAATAGCCAGGAAGACCTTCGGCCGGATACATCAGGCTCAATGCCGACGGCGAGATGACTGCCTGCTTTACTGGTCGATGCGCGTGATGTTGAGCAACCTCTAGATAGCTGTCAGCATACCTGTTGTAGCGAAACGGCCCAGCCGTCAGGCGCGGCATCCTACGTGTATGTCCGGCCGAAAATGGAATCTTGAATCCGTCAAGCGCCGTGTTGGGCAATCCATGCACGCAATAGGTCCAAAAATTATGGTACTTGCGTTGCTCGCCATCGGTAATCACTGGCGATCCGGTCGCTTCGAACTGGGCAATTGTGTCGCGGATGGCGTCGTCGTACAGGCTGTCGAGGCTGGCGGCATCACTGCTGGTGTTGGCGATCGCGTCGATCAATGCCAGCGGCCTGGGAATGCTGCCGATCGGCTCGGTCGGGATGGTCATGGTCATGCATTCCCTGATGATGGTGTCGTTAACTATTCTATTGGCGCTATTGTTGGAATGGTAAAAAGATTTGATGTGGATAAAGACAATCCAGGGCCGTCATCATCTGAAAACCGCTTTGCGCATTCATTAAAGCCTTCAATTAAAACACATGCGGATCACCATTCAAAGCATCGATTAGCGTTGGCATCTTATACATTTTTAAAATATAAAAGCATCAGATGACTTGATCGCCAGAAAGTTACTTGTGAGCGGGCAGTAAGTGATTTGCGTCAAGAACCCCTTCGCTGCTTGTCACTACGATGGAAGGTCTAGTACGTTCTATGGTTTTTATCACGGTTATAGCCGCAAAGATTGCCTATTAGCAAGGCATCGAGTGGCGATTCATTATTGAAATAAATTTACCCAGCATGCAGACATTATCAGCACTATTCGGCTTGATTCGATTCATATGCGTTCGCCATATTTTAATGGCTGCAGCTTTTGTTATTCAGGTTCCGGCAGTTCATGGCGCGAACGAACCGCGCAAGTCAGCTGCGGTACCGAAAGCCGATGCGCATGGCTGGTCAATGTATAACAAGGATTTCCAGGGCCAGCGCTTTTCACCATTGCGTGAAATTGATGTGACCAATGTTCATGCGTTGAATGAAGTCTGCCGTATCAAGATCGCCAAGGGCGGGTCGTTTCATACCGGTCCAATTGTAGTGGACGGCGTGATGTATATCACGACTGCACGCTCGACCATTGCGCTCAATCCCAAGACTTGTGCACTGTATTGGCGATCGATTTATCAGCCAGAGCAGGATGAGGTCTGGGCTGCCAACCGTGGCGCGACCTATCTCGCCGGGAAGCTATTTCGCGGCACGGCCGACGGTCGGATTCTCGCACTGGATGCAAAAACCGGCAGGCAGATCTGGAAAGTCGCTGCGGGCAACCCCCTGCGCGGCGAGTTCTTTTCTTCTGCGCCGATTGCATGGGGCAATCTGGTATTCACCGGCATAGCCGGTGGTGACTGGGGCATACGCGGCCGGATGATGGCATTCGATGCAGCGACCGGGCGCGAGGTCTGGCGCTTCAATACGGTACCGATGCCTCACGAGCCGGGGGCGGAAACCTGGGAAATCCCGGCGACGATGGAAACTGGCGGCGGCGGCACCTGGGGCTCGTACGCACTGGATGTCAAGCGAGGCGAAGTGTTTGTGCCGGTCGCCAATCCGGCACCGGATTTCGCGCCGCTGGTGCGACCGGGTGACAATTTGTATACCAATTCGGTGGTGGTGCTTGATGCTAAAACCGGCAAGCTCAAATGGTGGTATCAATTGGGACCGAACGATAGCCACGACTATGGCCTGGGTGCGGCACCGATGCTGTTTCGGGCAAACAACGCCGACATGGTGGCGTTAGCCGGCAAGGATGGATTCGTGCATGTGGTCGATCGCGCCACGCACCGGCTGGTGTACAAGACGCCGACCACGACCATCGAAAATGCCGGATTGCCGCCGACGCCGGAAGGCAGGCGATTTTGCCCAGGGGTGTACGGTGGGTCGGAGTGGAACGGTCCAGCTTTTGACCAGGCACGCAATGCGATATTTGTCGGCGCGGTGGACTGGTGCTCCATCATCAAATCGGAGTCGCCAAGCTATACCGCTGGCAGGTTGTTCATGGGTGGCAGTTATAAACAGGTGACCGAGCCGACCGGCTGGGTCACCTCGCTGGATGCTGCCACTGGCAAGATCAACTGGCGCCACCATACCGAGGCGCCTGTGGTGGCAGGAATTACACCGACTGCGGGCGGCATCGTGTTGACCGGCGACCTGGCCGGAAATTTTCTTGCGTTAGACAGTGTCACTGGAAAAGTCCTGCGCAAGCTTGATACCGGCGGCGCGATCGCGGGCGGTGTGGTCACGTATGCGATCGATGGAAAACAGTATGTCGCAACCACATCCGGCAATATTTCACGCCTGACCTTTGGCGGACTGGGTTCACCTACCATTATTGTCATGGCGGTCAATACGAATCAGCAGGTGGCGCCAGTTCGGCTGGATGTCAGCGGCGAAGAACCTGAAGTCAACCTGAAAAATGGCGGCAAGGGCGTCGGGCCGGGCGGCATGCGTGAAAAATTGACCGGCTGGGCCAAGGCACTTTTAAGCCGGGCGCAACAATGGGCAGATGGCTTTACCGGCCGCAATCAGCGATCGGCCAGTCTGCCGCATGGCAAGCAACTATTTGCCGCAAATTGCGCAGGCTGCCATGGTGCGCAGGGCACAGGCCTGGTCGGGCCGAGTCTGGTCAGCTGGAATAAAAAAATGGCGCCTGAAAAAACGATCGAATTGATCAAGAATCCGAAGGCGCCGATGCCACGCCTTTATCCCGCCATACTGTCGGAAAGCGATGTCTCGGATATCGCCGCATATTTGCAGACCATGCAGTGAACGTGCGTTAGGATGGATGGCGACACCGATATCGGGTGTCCTTATTCATCCTTGCGTCGGGGCATGTTTTTGTCAAGAATTGCAATCAGAATCAGCGCGTAGGCTAGCAGTCGAATCAAATAATAACCGGGCGAGTCTTCATTCAATGCGCCGGCGGCGCCATACACCATCCGGTTGACGCCCTCGATAAAGAAAGACAGGGCAAAAAAGAGGAAAAACCGGTCGCCCGTGGTACGCCAGAAGCGCAGGAATAAAAATCCCACCATCATCGATGTGAGCGCAATCGCACCGAACAGCATGTAATTCACAGTCAGCATTACTTTTCCCCCTGAACCAGGCCATAGACCAGCGCGAGCAATGCAATTAATGTCACCGAAAGCCGCAAGGTCAGCAAATCTACAGTGGTCAACAAGATGGTTTTATCTAACAATAAAAGAAAATTACTGAGAGACAAGCCGGCAAAGCTTAATCCGGTCCAGAACAGCAAGGTGAATTTGTTTTGGAAGTAGCTGCGAAATGCCAGTACCGCACAGGCAATCGATGTCAGCGTGCATAATAAATAGATGATCAGTTTTACCATCTTATGAATCCTTTCGCCATTTGAAGGCATCGGCAAATTGTTGTGCCTGCTTGCTGACATTCGAATGAATCAGATTAGTGACATCCACAATATTTCTTGCATAGGTTTCAGCCACCCGGTCGACCATTTCGGTCAGTTCGGCGGACTGAGGCTTGTAGGAGTAAGCAGGCAGTGCCGGATCGGCTTGCAGAAAACCGGCGGCTTGCAGGCCGTTGAGCAAATCGGTCGCGGTTTTTTCACTGATGTAGAGCCGCTGGGCAAGCTGACGGGCATCCCAGGGTTGTACCGCTTCATTGCGCAGCAACAGAAGTGCTTCCAGGAAAGGCACGGAAGGCACGCTGGTGAGAATAAAACGCCTGATATCTTCGGGTATGGCGGGGCGATTCATCGGCATTGCCTTGATGAACTCGATCCCTGCTGTTTTAGTATTAAGCAACTCATATAGAAGACTGATTTTTCCCTATCAACATAAGCTTGACTTTGATTTTGCGCAAACATTGCCCATCATTAACATTGATATCTTTTCCGAGCGCGTTTCTGTCAGGAAATATGATTATTGGCAAAGGATTTCATTTTTAATATTTTAACGATCTGGCGCATCGTTAATACAGCCTTGGTGCAGGAATAGGTTGATGCTCAAATCAGAAGGGAAAGATAGTCCTAGAAACGAGACTTTAAATAGCCCAGTCGGCACAAACTCATCTAAAAAGATTGACCGAGATTTACTGGAAATTTCACTTGGTAAATGTATCTGTGGTGCCAGCAATTTTCTCTGTGTTGCCAAGTTATGAACTAAGTTTCGACCAGCCAGACTAAATAGAATACCGATTTCTGGCTGCGTCTATGCGTGGCTTTTGGCGCCACCAGGCCGGCAACAAGCCGGCATCAACAGGGAGTCCCTCATGATTACCGATTCCGGCGGATCAACATCAGTTTGGATGGCGACCGCAGACATCCCCCGTTATTCTTCCTTGCAAACCAGTCTGGATACGGAAGTGTGCGTGGTAGGGGGCGGTATCGCTGGCCTGACCACAGCATACCTGTTGGCCAGACAAGGCCGGGCGGTGACCCTGATTGATGCAATGGCGATCGGTGCAGGCGAGACGGGCAGAACCACTGCACATTTCTTTCCGCCGGATGACCGTTATTATGAAATCGAACGGGGCTTCGGCACCGATATCGCATCGCTGGTCGCTGACAGCTACCAAAAGGCGACTGACCTGGTTGAATCGATCATCGACAATGAGGGAATCGACTGCGAGTTCGAGCGTCTCAATGGTTACCTTTTTTCATTGACCAGCGACGGCTATAAAAATCTGGACAAGGAATTGGCTGCGGCAAGGCGCGCCGGCGTCGATGTCAAAAAGTGTATCGGCGTGCCACAGCTGAGTTTCGATACCGGTCCCTGTCTGCGGTTTGCCAATCAGGCCCAGTTCCATCCACTGAAATATCTGAGCGGCCTGGCGCGGGCGGTGGTGCGGCATGGCGGCCAGATATTTACCAATACCCGGGCGTTCGATATACAGGGCGACAGGCATACCCAGCTGGTGACGACCAGCGGCGGACAAATCCGGGCCCGGGCAGTCGTGGTTGCCACCAATACCCCTTTCAACAACCGGGTGGTCATGCATACCAAGCTTGCCGGCTACCGCACCTACGTCGTCGGCATGCGGGTACCGAAGGATGCAGTACCAAAAATCCTGCTGTGGGATACCGGCGACCCTTACTATTACGTTCGATTGATGACGCCGCAGCCAGGCGCCGATCATGAGATTCTTGTGGTGGGCGGCGCCGACCACAAGGTGGGTCAGGATGGGCATCCCGAGCACCGTTATCAGGAAATCGAAGCCTGGGTGCGGCAGCACTATCCAATGGCGGGATCAGTCGACTTCAGGTGGTCGGGTGAAGTGATGGAGCCGGTCGACGGTATCGCCTACATGGGTCGCAATCCGATGGATGAAAAAAATGTCTACATCATCACCGGCGACTCCGGCAATGGCATGACTCATTGCACGGCAGGGGCGATGCTGGTCAGCGATCAGATCGTTGGCCGCGACAATCCCTGGGCCCGCCTGTATGACCCCTCGCGCAAGGCAATTCACGGGGTATCGGAATTCATCAAGGAACAGGCCAATACCCTGTCCCAATATCGTGACTGGCTAACGGGCGGCGAAGTCGATTCGGTGCACGAAATCCCGGCCGGGCAGGGTGCGATCGTGCGTGAAGGTCAAAAGAAACTGGCGGTATATCGTGACGATCAGGGCGAACTGCATGCATTTTCAGCTGCCTGCACGCACCTTGGCTGTGTGGTCGCGTGGAATTCTGCCGAACGTTCCTGGGATTGCCCATGTCATTCTTCCCGCTTCAACCTGCATGGCGAAGTACTGCACGGACCGGCCTCGGAACCGCTGGAAGCGGCAAGCCTGCATACGCCAAGAAACCTGCCATCGGAAAATGTGGAGTCGCATGAGCAGTCGTCTCATCCCCGCCGCTGATGCGGCCTGGTCAACTTTTGCCTGAGCGTGAACTGCTGGTTTGCGCCATCTGCATGCTTTGTTCAGCGGGCTTTTCGCAAGCCCGGCCAGTGCTGGTAATACCACCGCTGGCCAAATCCAGTTCGTGATAGACGATCCGTTGCATGTGGTGCGCTGGCTGCGCTGCCAATGCCAGCCGGTGCGTGGCTGCTGGCTTATGGCAGTCGAATAGCCAGGCACCGGACTGCTGTGCCGGATTGCTTTCATCATGCACTTCCAGACGCGACTGCTGCAGGTCGAAGGTGATGTGCCTGAGTGGCGCAGACATGCCCAGGCCGGTGGCCTTGATATAGGCTTCCTTCAAGGTCCACAATGAAAAAAAAGTGTCAGGCTGGGATGCTGCGGGCTGTGCATCCAGGTAGCTCAGTTCGCGAGGAGAAAATACGGTGCCGGCGACGCCGCGCAAATCGCGCATCGGCCGGATCGCTTCGACATCGATTCCGCACGCACAATCCAGGGCAACCACGCAGGCCACCATGCCTTTTGTATGGCTGAGATTGAAATGCAATGACGGCAGTCCGGCGTTAGAGTCGAGTTCCGGCTTGCCATGGACGCCGGCGGCAAATCGCCATAGCTCAGGCGGGCAGGGCATATAGCGCGACAAGGTCAGGCGCAGCAGGGCATGGGCGGCCAGAAAATTGAGCCGGTCCGGCTCGAAATAAAAGCGCTTGTAACGTTGCTGTTCGGATGGATCCAATAGCCGGTGATACTGCTGTGCCAGTTGACCTGCAGGGATCAGGCCCGGCCTGGCGAACCAGACATGCAGTTCATGCTGCAGGGTGGTAAGCCATGCATCTTGCCGCTGCTTACTCACTGCCGAGTGCGCGGCAGATGATATTCAACATCGCAGCATGCTGCTGGTGCAGGAAAAAGTGATCTCCCGGGAACATGTGGCGCTTGAAGCGCGCTGTTGTGCAGCTTTCCCACGCATCCAGATTTTGCAGCGGCACGCCATCGTCGGCGATCCCGCCAAACACCGATACCGGGATACTAAAGGGTGGTGACGGTTGATAGGACCAGGTTTCCAGCGCCTGAAAATCGGCGCGTATGATCGGCAGCATCATGTCCATCAGTTCCTGATGATCGAGGATTTCCGACGGCGTGCCGTTCATGGCGCGCATGGCATCGATGAAAGCTTGTTTGGACAAGGAATGGATCGGAGACTTGACGGGCGGCAGATGGGGGGCGCTGCGGCCGGATAGAAACAGATGGGTTGGCGACCGCTGATTTGCCGCCAGCATGCGCCGGGTCAGCTCAAATGCAACGGTGGCACCCATGCTGTGGCCGAAAAAGGCGAACGGCCGGTCAAGCAGCGGCGCAATCGCTTTCTGGATGTCGTCGATCACTGGTTCAAGCTGAGTGCAGGCTTTTTCCCGCATGCGGGTAGCGCGGCCTGGATATTGTACCGCCAGCAGCTCGATATCGGCCGGCAGGGCAATTGGCCACTGATGATAAAGCGCAGCAGAGCCACCGGCATAGGGAAAGCAAAACAGCCGCAAGCGAGGCTGGGCAACCGGTTTGGGTCGTAAAAAACAGGCGCTTGCCTGATTCGATAGTGGAGGAGGGTTCGTCATTGCTTATGCCGCGCCTGCTGGCAGACTGGCTTTGCTGCTCCAGCTATGCCATCACTTCGGCGAGCCATACGGGCGCATGTCGGTCCAGATCTGATTAATATAAGCCAGGCATTCTACCTTAGTCCCATGTTTGCCAGCCTCATTCCATCCGAGCGCATTTTGTTTATGCGCGGGCCAGATCGAGTAATGCCGGCCATCGCTGACCACTACCTTATACACCGTTGCATCCTGCTCGGTTCCAATGCTCATGTTTGTCTCCATTATTGGCCATAGCGGCAAAAATGCGCTGGTCATATTGTCTTTGTATGCTGGCGAGTGATTTGAATCCGAGAAGCGTTTCATTGTCACAACGGCTGCTATTCCTGCACTATTCAAATAAATTACCTTGAGGCAACATAGTAGTTTTACCGGTATTCAATTGTCAATAAGTAAATTACTGCGATTCTTTGTTATTTTTTTGCAAATTTACTAGCAATCTATAGTGCAATGCAGCAAAATTATTTATACTGCACCGCAGCATAATTACAATTTTGCCAATTAACGATCGCAGCAGGTTACAGCATGCCTGATTGCAGTTTGATCGTTACCCGAGCAAATAAGGAGACTCGCTTGATGCATGCTTTTTTGTCTGAATAAGTGAGAACCGAATGCCTCCATTGCTACCAGAGCGGATTAAAACGTTTGTCGAATTATTATCATTCCGCGCAATAGCACAACCGGATGCAGTAGCGTTTCGTTTCCTGACTTATACAGCAACCGGCGTCGAAAAAGAAACGGTCACATTCCAACAGCTCGATGCCCGGGCACGTACGATTGCCGCTCAATTATTAACTCAATGTCAACCCGGCGACCGGGCATTGATGCTTTACCCATCCGGAATTGAATTCATTGCAGCTTACTTTGGCTGTTTATATGCAGGCGTGATTGCCGTGCCCGGTTATCCGCCGAAACGCAATCAAAAACTTGGACGCCTGTTATCACTGGTACAAAACTGTCAAGCCAAAGTGGCCATGACCGATTTGCAAACGCACGTGATTGCACAGCCTCAATTTGCCGATGTCACCGAACTCAGGTCACTGGCCTGGGTAGTCACCGATTCTTTGCCAGCCGATACTCTAAGAATAGTTGGGCAGCCCGTTGTTGAGCTGCCTCAAGTCAGCATCGATGACATCGCCTTTCTGCAATACACGTCTGGCTCGACCGGTGACCCGAAGGGCGTCATGGTCACCCATGCCAACCTGATGGCGAATTCGCGCAGTATTTATACCGCGATGGACCACGGACCGGATACGGTATTCGTTGGATGGCTGCCGCTGTTCCATGACATGGGGCTGATCGGCAATGTATTGCAGCCGGTTTTTGCCGGAATTCCATCCACCCTGATGTCGCCGGCTTCCTTTCTGCAGAGGCCGATGCGCTGGCTGGAAGCAATTGCCGAATACCGGGCCACCACCAGCGGTGGCCCGAATTTTGCCTACGACCTTTGCGTGGGAAGCGTCAAGGATGAAGACCTGGCTCGACTCGATCTGCATTCATGGCAGGTTGCTTTCAACGGTGCCGAGCCGATTCGCCCGGCATCGATCAAGGCGTTTAGCGACAAGTTTGCTATCTGTGGCTTCACGCCTGACGCACACTATGCCTGTTACGGCATGGCCGAGACCACGCTGATCATCACCGGGGCAACTGCGGGTAAGGGGATCCATACCACGTGTTTTGACGAGGCGCAGCTGAAAAAAAATCAGGCTGTTGCATGCGGCAATTCGACCGCAGCGAGCCATGAACTGGTGAGCTGCGGCGTGGCACGCCGCGAGCAGGGCGTCCTGATCGTCGATCCAGAAACACTGGTGCAATGCACCGATGGGCAAATCGGCGAAATATGGGCATATGGCGACAGCAACGCCAAGGGTTACTGGCAAAATCCAGAGGCAACCCAACGTACTTTTGCCGCCTACACTGCAGGAACAAACCAGGGCCCGTTCCTGCGCACCGGCGACCTTGGTTTCCTGCATCAGCGCCAGCTGTATATTGCCGGGCGCCTGAAGGATGTGGTGATCATCCGTGGCATGAACCATTATCCGCAGGATATCGAACTGACTGCCTTTGAAAGCGATCCGGCATTCATGCCGAACGGTGCTGCCGCATTTGCCGTTGAGGAAAATGGACAGGAACAACTGGTGGTGGTGCTGGAAGTTCGTCGCACCCATTTGCGCAGCTTTGATCCGCAGGCGCTGGCCAGGGCAATCCAGCAGGCAGTGGTGCTCCAGCATGAGTTGCAGGTGCACAGCATTATTTTCATCAAGCCGGGACAGTTGCCGAAAACGTCGAGCGGCAAGGTGCAGCGCCAGACTTGCAAACAGCGATTCCTGGCCGGGGAGATCGACCCGATCGGCCGCGTCGACAAGTTTAGCGACGTCATGCCGGATGCGCTGCAAGGGTTTGATCGGCAGGCATGGCAATCCCTGCCGCATTCAGAGCAGGGCAACGTGATCGCCGATTATCTGGCGGGCGTGTTCGAGGTGTATGCACAGCTTCCAGCCGGCTCGATCCAGCGCGATGTCGCTTTTATCGGTTATGGACTGGATTCACTGGCGCTCACGCAAATTGCAGCCAGTATTGCCGACGAGCTCGATATTCAGCTGCAGGTGCAGCACTTGTTCGAGTGCGAGAATATTGCAGCGCTTGCGGCCTCGCTGAATCAAAAATTACGCGATCCCGCCAATAAGCGGCAACGAATCGCACCGTTGGCGGTGGCCGGCACACGCTATCCGCTATCGTTTGCGCAGCAGCGCATGTGGTTCCTGATGCAGTATGAGCCCAGCGCCCTGTACAACATCGCCGGCGTGCTGCGCATCCAAGGCACGCTGGATGTCAATGCTCTGGACCGGAGTTTCCGGGAAATCATCCGGCGTCATGGTGCACTGCGCACCCGCTTTGTAATGGATGGTTTTGAGCCGGCCCAAGTTGTGCTGGATGCGCCCGACTGGAAATTGAGCGTGGTGGATCTGAGCGACCGCAGCGTGGCGGAGCTGAACCATGCGATCAATCAGGAACTGCAATTCATATTTGACCTGTCGGAAGACATCCTGTTTCGCGCAGCTCTCTACCGACAGGCCAATGGCGACCATGCACTGGTGGTGTGCATGCACCATATTATTTCTGATGGCTGGTCGATTTCCATCCTGTTGAACGAGCTGGCCAGCCTGTACGGCGCCTGCACGCAGAACCTGGCGTCGCCGTTATCGCCGTTGCCGATTCAGTATGTCGATTATGCGCTCTGGCAGCGTGAGTATCTGGCCGGCGACGTGCTGGCAGAACAGGGGCAATACTGGCAATCCCGGCTGCAGGGCGTGACACCACTGGCTTTGCCGCGGGATAAAATCCGTCCCGCGGTGCCGGGCTATGCTGGCAGTTCGGTCAGCTTGCAGCTTGGTCACGATTTGACGAGCCAGCTCAAGGCACTCAGCAAGGAAAACGGTGTCACGCTATACATGACGCTGCTGGCAGCGTTTGGAACCTTGCTGCATAAGTACAGTGGCCAGGACGATATCTGCATCGGCACGCCAATCGCCAATCGCACTCTGGTCGAGACGAGGAACTTGATGGGGTTTTTCGTCAATACGCTGGCATTGCGTGCCAGTTACGCCGGCGATCCGGCCTTTGACGATATTTTGCAGCAAATTAAGAAGATAACGGTCGACGCGTACGCGCATCAGGACCTGCCTTTTGAAAAGGTGGTCGATCTGGTGCAGCCGGAACGCGATCCGGGCACGTCTCCCTTGTTTCAGGTGATGTTCGTTTTGCAGGATAGCGAGCCTGGTGCCATCGCATTGCCGGGCTTGACGGTGAGGCAGGAAGTCATGCCTGCTACCAGTGCGAAATTCGACCTGACCCTGGAATTGCACGAGGGAGCGTCCGGCCTGACAGGGAATCTGGAATACAAGACCGGGCTGTTCGATGAATTGACGATGCTGCGCCTGTCTGCGCACTTCAAGCGCTTGCTGGGTGAAATTGTCAAGTCATCCGGCGCCAGGCTGAGCCAGCTATCGTTGCTGGATACGGACGAACGGCATACCTTGCTGCAGTTGTGGAATGATACCGACAAGACGTTTCGCCAGCCGGACCGGCTGCATGAATTGTTTTCCCGCCAAGTTGCCGCCAGCCCGGCTGCCATCGCCGTCAGTGCAGGCGAAATCCGCCTGACCTTTGCAGAACTCGATGCCAAAGCCAATCAGCTCGCGCATTGCCTGATCGAACAGGGCGTCACCGCCAATGCGCTGGTTGCCTTGTGCGTCGAGCGCTCGATCGACATGGTGGTCGGCATGGTGGCGATCCTGAAGGCTGGCGGTGCGTATGTGCCGCTCGACCCGAGTTATCCGGATGAACGCCTGACCTACATGCTGGAACAATCGCAGGCAAAAGTCCTGATAACCCGGCCGGCGCTGGCAAGACTGTTCGCCAGTCAGAAAGTGGCCACGCTTGTCCTCGACGAGCATCTTCCGCAGGCCCTGTCTGGCTTTGCTGCGACATCGCCGCAGGCAGAAGTCGCCAAAGATGATATCGCCTATGTGATCTATACCTCGGGCTCGACCGGGCGTCCCAAAGGCGTGCCGATCAGCCATGCAGCAATCTGCAATCAGATGGGCTGGATGCTGAGCCAGTTCCCGATGCAGCCGAGCGACCGGATGCTGCAAAAGACACCATTCAGTTTCGATGCATCGGTTTGGGAAATCTGGGCGCCGCTGGTCAGCGGCGCCCGGCTGGTGCTGGCGTCGCCGGACGGCCACAAGGATGTGCAATACCTGGTCAATACGATTATCGAGCAGGAAATCACGGTGCTGCAACTGGTGCCGGCCTTGTTGCGAGCGATGCTGACGGTGCCCGAACTGGGCCGGATCAGCACGCTGCGGCGGATATTCCTGGGCGGAGAAGCCTTGCCGGTCGATCTGGCGCGACAAGCCCAGCGTCTGGCGGCCAAGGTGATCAACCTGTATGGCCCGACCGAGTGCAGCATTAACGCCAGCTTCTTTGATGCGGCGACGTTACCGGACAATGCCCAGGGCTATGTGCCGATCGGCCGGCCGGTCAGCAACCTGCAATTCTATGTTCTGGATGCCAACCGGGCGCTGGTGCCGATCGGCGTGGCCGGCGAGCTGCATATCGCTGGCGCCGGCTTGAGTACCGGCTATTTGCATCAGCCGGCACTCACCGGTGAACGCTTTATCGACAATCCATTCAATACCCATGCCAGTGCGAAGTTGTACAAGACTGGCGATCTGGTGCGCTATTCGGCAAATGGCCAGCTGGATTTTTTGGCGCGCATCGACGAGCAAATCAAGATACGCGGCTTTCGCATCGAGCTTGGCGAAATCGAAGAAATCCTGGCAAAGCAGGCCGGTGTCAGCGAAAGTGCCGTAGCGGTGAAAGGCGCCGGCGACAATCAGCGCCTGGTTGCGTATGTGGTGGCATCGGACGACAAGCTGTCGCTCGACAGCCTGCGTAGCCGTCTCGCACAGCAGTTGCCTGAGTATATGGTGCCGTCCGTATTCGTGAGCCTGCCGGCACTGCCGTTGAATAACAGCGGAAAGGTCGACCGCAAGGCGCTGCCGGACCCGGTCAAGCCGAATTTCATCGAATATCAGCCGCTCGGCACCCCAACCGAAATCGCGTTGGCATCGGTCTGGACGACACTGCTGGAAGCAGGCGAGGTCCATGCCAAGTCCAACTTCTTCCATTTGGGCGGTCATTCGCTATTGGCCGCGCGGCTGGTGGCGCAGATCCGCGACCGTTGGCAGATTGCGTTTCCAATCAAAAATGTATTCGAAGCGCAGCAACTGCATGCGCTGGCAGCATTGATCGATCAGGCGGCGGGTATCGATCGTGTACCGGGCGAACGGGTGGTGCGGATCGCACGCGAAGGAGTGTTGCCGCTGTCGCATGCCCAACAGCGACTCTGGATCGTCAATCAAATCGATGGCAATTCGGCGCAGTACAACATGCCGGCGGCCATAGATTTCAATGGCGAACTCAATGTTCTGGCGCTGGAAAGATCTTTCAACGCCTTCATTGCCCGCCACGAAATTCTGCGCACCGTTTATGCGGTGCAGGATGGCTTGCCGCACCAGATCATTCATGAATCAGTCGATTTTTCGCTGAACAGGATTGACTTGTCGGCTCTTGCCGAAGCTGATCAGTTGCTTGCAATCGATGCCCACTCCAAAGAGGAAGCACTGGCGCCGTTTGACCTGACGCACGATCTGATGCTGCGCGCAACCCTGATCCACCGCTCAGACATGCAGCACACGCTGCTGGTCACGATGCACCACATTGCCAGTGATGGCTGGTCGACCGGTATCCTGGTGGCCGAATTGTCTGCGCTATATGATGCATGCGTTGCACAGCGTAGTGCAACGTTGCCGGAGCTGGCTTGCCAGTATGTCGATTACGCCAGCTGGCAGCAGCGAACTTTGACTGGCGAGCGCTTGGCGGTATTGCTTGGCTACTGGCGTGCTCAGCTGGCGCAATTGCCGAGCGTGCATAAGCTGCCGCTTGATCACGCCCGTCCGGCCAAGTCCAGTCACGCCGGTCACACAGTGCTGCAGGAGATCGATGCGGGCATTACCGGCGGCTTGCAACGCCTGGCCAAGGACCATGACGCAACGCTTTTCATGGTGCTCCATGCCGCATTTGCCTGCCTGCTGCATCGCTACAGCGGCGACGCCGATATCGTGCTTGGCACGCCGGTGGCCAATCGCGAGCTGCTAGAGCTGGAGCGGCTGGTCGGCTTGTTTGTCAATACACTTGTGCTGCGCAGCGACTTTTCCGACAATCCATCCTTTATTGACTTGCTTGAGCAAAGCAAATCGACGCTGACCGGAGCATACGAGCATCAAGACCTGCCGTTCGACATGCTGGTCAATGAATTGCAACTGGAGCGCAGCCAGAGCTTCAATCCCTTATTCCAGATCATGCTGGTGTTCCAGAGCGGGGGTGAAAATCGCTTGCAGCTGTCGGGCGTCACATCGTCTGCAATCCGGGAAACCGCACGCGCAACCAAGTTCGAGCTGACCTTAAATATTGTCGAAACTGAACGCGGGCTTGCCCTGTCCTGGGAATATGCAACCGACTTGTTCAGCGAAGCCACAATTGCCCGGCTGGCGCACAGCTTTGCCACACTGCTGGATGGCATCTTGCAGGCACCGCAACTGCCGGCCAAGCGGCTGCCGCTGGTCTCCGCCAGCGAGCTGCAAATCCTGCATGATCATGCCAACGCCCATGCCGACGATGCGTTTGTCGCGGTTTGCAGTCATGTTCTGGTCGAAGCTCAGGCGCTCAGGACGCCGGATGCGGTCGCACTGCAATTCAATCAACAGACAATCACGTACCAGGAACTGAACCGGCGGGCAAACCAGGTTGCGCACTATCTGGTCGCCCACGGCGTGGTGCCTGACATGCTGGTTGGCCTGTGTGTCGACCGGTCGCCGGAAATGGTGGTCGCGCTGCTGGGTATTCTGAAGGCAGGCGGCGCTTATGTGCCGTTCGATCCGTCCTATCCGAGCGAACGTCTGCAATACCTGCTGGAAGATTCAGGCGTGACGCTGATCATCACGCAAAAGAGCGTGGCGGACGTGCTGCCTTTGTCCGGGCAGCAGATCGTCTGCATTGATGGCGCCGTACAGTTTGAAGCCCAGCCCGAGTGCAATATCGCGGTCACTGACAGTGGTGTCACGCCGACCTCGCTGGCGTATGCGATCTACACCTCGGGGTCGACCGGCAATCCAAAAGCGTCACTGCTGATGCATCAGGGATTGTCCAATCTCGCACAAGCCCAGATCGAATTCTTCGAGGTGGACGGCGCCAGTCAGGTAATCCAGTTTGCCTCCTTCGCATTTGATGCAGCCACGTCTGAAATCTTCATGGCGCTGTGCGCGGGCGCAACGCTGCATATCGTACCGAAGGACGTGGTCCAGTCGGGTCTTGAACTTTCCGACTACGTGGCACAGCACAGGATTTCGCATGCGACCTTGCCACCGGCACTGTTGCCGGTTCTTGATCAGCAGAAATGGGAATCGGTCAAGCACCTGGTGGTGGCGGGCGAACACTGTCCGCTGGGTCTGGTGCGGCAGTGGGCCAGCAATCGACAATTCTACAATGCGTACGGGCCGTCTGAAACAACAGTGTGCTCGAGCATGGCGCAATTGACTCAGCAGTCGTCAGTGGTCCACATCGGCCGCCCGATGCGCGGCGTGCAACTGTATGTACTCGATGAATTGATGCAGCCGGCACCTGTCGGCGTGGCAGGGCAACTGCATGTCGGCGGCATAGGCGTTGGCCGCGGCTATCTTGGGCGCGAGCAGCTAAATCGTGAAAAATTCGTTGCCAACCCGTTTGGTACCGGTCGCCTGTATGCGACCGGCGACCTGGTCCGCTGGCTGGCTGACGGCAATCTGGAGTTCATCGGGCGACTCGACAGCCAGGTCAAGATCCGGGGCTTCCGGATTGAACTCGGTGAAGTTGAAGCGAGCCTGGCCCGTTTGCCGGGTGTAGCCGACAGTACCGTGGTCGTATGCAGTGACCAGCAACATAACCAGCGTTTGGTCGCCTACATCGTCGCCAGCGATCACACATTGAGTATCGATGGTTTGCGCAGGCGTCTGGCTGAGACCATGCCGAACTACATGATTCCTTCGGCATTCATCCTGCTCGACCGTTTTCCAATGACAGCCAATGGCAAGCTCGACAGGAAGCGCTTGCCGGCACCGGACGTCAACAGCCTGGTCAAGGTGGATTTTGTCGCGCCTGCCACCGCTCTGGAACAAGGCATCGCCGCCATCTGGTGCCAGCTGCTCGGCATCAATGAGGTTGGCATACATCACAATTTCTTTGATCTTGGCGGGAATTCCCTGCTGGCGATTCAAGCCATATCACGCATCAGGGAAGGCTTCGGCGTCCAGCTGAAGGTAGCCGACCTGTTCGTCTATACCACGGTCGCTTCGCTGGCCAGGCGGGTTGCGAGTGCATCGATTACTGACCATGGCCTGCCGCTGGTCGCAGCACGTACAGGCGGCGATCTGCTGCCGCTGTCACTGGAACAGCAATCGTACTGGTTTCTGTACGAGCTCGAAGGAGGAACCGCAACCTACAACATTCCGGCGGCGATTCGCCTGAATGGCAAATTGCGTATCGATGTACTGGAGCGCAGTTTCGAATCTCTGATTGCGCGCCATGAAAGTCTGCGTACGCTGCTGGTGGTGGAAAACGGCCAGCCGTCGCAAAAAATATTGCCGGCGGCCGATTTTATTTTGCAAGTGGATAACAAGAAAGAAAACCGTTACAAGGAAGTGCTCGACAAGAAAATCGAACAGGATGCACGCCATGTGCTGGATTTGAAACACGCCATTCCAGTGCGCGCGGTATTGCACCAGATCTACGATAACGATCATGTGCTGACCATCCTGCTGCACCATACGATGGCCGACGGCTGGTCGCTGGATATCCTGATCCGCGAACTGGCGCAGACATACAATGCCCTGATCAGCGATGGCGAGCACCGGATGGATGCATTGCCGGTGCAGTATGGCGACTATGCACTTTGGCAAAAGCAGCATATGAGCGGCGCCTATTACGAAAGGGAAGTCGGCTACTGGCGCGATACCTTGAAAGGCGTGCCGCCGATGCTCGATCTGCCGACTGATTTTCCACGTCCACCGCTGCAAAGCTACCGCGGTCGTGAAGTCGGTTTCGTGTTGCCGTTCGAATTGACCCGGTCGCTGAACGCGTTTTCCCGCCAACACCAGAGTACCTTGTTCAATACCTTGCTGGCCGGCCTGAACGTGCTGTTGTCGCGCTATAGCCGCAGTGACGATATCGCGGTTGGCACAGCGATTGCCAACCGCTCGCAGACCGAGTTGGAGTCGTTAATCGGCTGTTTTGCCAACACCCTGGTACTGCGCAGTCGGGTCGAACCGACTGCCAGCTTTGCCGACCTGGTAAGCCGGGTCAACGGCGTGGTGTTTGAAGCCTATGAGCATGCCGGCGTGCCATTCGATGCAGTGGTCGATGCGGTGCAACCGGAGCGCAGTCTGGGTGTGCCGCCGATTTTCCAGGTGATGTTCCGTTTGCATAACCAGAAAACCGGCCAAGGGATCAACTTTGCCGGTCTCGATGTGGAACGTCTTGCGATCGAAAGCGAAAGCGCCAAGCTCGACTTGAATTTCTCGCTGATCGAGACCGATGCCGGCCTGGAAGGCGTGATTGAGTATGCCACCGATTTGTTTACCGAAAAGACGGTACGGCGCATTGCGCGGCATTACCAGTTGCTGCTCGAATCGGCAATGAAGGATGCACAGGCACCGATCGAGAGCTTGAACCTGTTGTCGAAAGAAGAGTTCTCCCTGGTGGAGAAGTGGAACGATACCGTGGCACCGTATCCGGAGCATGAGTGCGTCCATCATTTGTTTGCGGATGTTTCGGCCAGGGCGCCGGACGACCTGGCATACGTGTGCGGCAATGAGCGCTTGACATATGCCGAGCTCAATGCGCGAGCCAACCAGCTGGCCCATCTGCTGAAAGCTGCCGGCGTCGGTCCTGAAGTCAGTGTCGGCGTCAGCGTCGGTCGCACAGCGTGGGCCGGCATCAGCATGCTGGCAGTGTTCAAGGCAGGTGGCATCTACGTTCCGCTTGATGCGACTTATCCAAAGGAGCGCATCGACGTCATGCTGGATGTGGTCAAGCCGAGGCTGATCCTGACCATCTCCGGCATTGCCAACCTGTTTGACGAAACGGCTTCGCAGCGCATGCTGCTGGACCAGATTGGGCCGCAAATTGCGGCCCAGCCGACCGGCAATCCGGCGCATGTTGGCGCACAGCACTCGGCCTACATTCTGTTTACTTCAGGCACGACCGGCCGGCCGAAAGCGATTCTGGTCAGTCACCACAGCTTCCGCAATATGGTGCAGTCGCATCAGTGGGCCAGGCTGCATTCGCCAAAAAACCGGGTGTTGCAGTTTGCCTCGCTGAGTTTTTCGATTTCGATGTGGGACAGCTTCATGGCCTGGGTGCCGGGCGGCACCCTGATTGCCGTGACGCAGGACGAGGCGCTGCCTGGCGAGGCGCTGTACGATTTGCTGCAGCGGGAGCAAGTCACTCACGCAACCTGGCCGGTGTCGCTGCTGTCGACGCTGCCGGTGGAACGCATGCCCCCCAGTTTGCAAACCATTATTTCATCGGCAGAACCGTGCAACGATGCGGTGGTGGCACGCTGGACCGCACGCGGCGTACGGTTTCTGAATATGTACGGCAATTCGGAAGTCTCGCTGGGTTCCACCTTGTATGAATATCACAAGGTTGGCCAGAAGCTGACGATTGGCGTGGCATTCCCGAATACCCGGATGTACCTGCTGGACAAGCATTTGCGCCAGGTGCCGATTGGCGTGATTGCCGAAATCCATACAGCCGGTGCCGGCCTCGCGACTGGCTACTGGAATAATCCGGAAGCTACCGCCAGCAGTTTCATCCCCGATCCATTCGCCCGTGACAGTGCCGGAAGATTATATAAAACCGGCGATCTCGGCCGCTATCTGCCAAATGGTGAAATCGAATTCATCGGCCGTGAAGATTTCCAGGTCAGTATTCGGGGCTTCCGCGTCGAGTTGACCGAAATCGAAAACGTGTTGCGTGCCCATGCCGCAGTCGCCGAAGTCGTGGTTGTCAGCCAGCTTGACGCCAGCAAGGTGGCCCGTCTGGTGTGTTTTTATGTCGAAAAGCCGGAGCAGGCTGGCGTCGATGCAGCGCAGCTGCGCGAACTGGTCGGGCGCAAGCTGCCAAGCTATATGGTGCCGTCGCTATTTGTGCGGCTCGATGCGATGCCGCTGACGCCGAATCGCAAGATTGACCGGCTGGGCTTGCCTAGGCCAAGCATCGATGACAGCCAGAACAGCAGCCATGTGACGCCGCGCGATGCACTGGAAACGGCGTTGGCGGCGATCTGGTCGGACGTGCTGGGTATGGACAACATCAGTGTCAACCGTAACTTCTTTGAAATCGGCGGCCATTCGCTGCTGGCGGTGCAGGTGGTATCCAGAGTCAGGGACAGTCTCGGCTTGCCATTGTCGATCAAGGATTTGTTCATCCATGCCACGATCGAGTCGCTGGCCGCCTTTCTGGCGGGCCAGGAGAAGACGACTGATGCGGCATTGAGCCCCGTTACCAAACGTGCAGGGCAGGGACCGATTCCGCTGTCGCTGGACCAGAAACCGTACTGGTTCTTGCATCAGCTTGAAGGCGGCAGCTATACCTATAACATTCCGCTTGCGATGCGGCTTTACGGTGAATTGAATGTCGCCGCGCTGGAGCAAAGCTTCCGTTCGCTGATCGAGCGCCATGAAAGCCTGAGGACGCTGTTTCCGACCAAGGATGGCGAACCGGCCCAGCAAGTCGCGCTGGACTGGCAATTCAGTCTGCAGCCAGTGCAAGTGGTTGAGGCCGACGTTGCGCAACATGTCCAGGCCGAGTTTACCTACGTATTCGACCTCGGACGGGAGTTGCCTGCCCGCATCCGCCTGCTGCGTCTGGATGATGCCCAGCATGTGGTGACGCTGGTAGTGCACCATGTGGTCGCCGATGGCTGGTCTCTGAATATCCTGATGCGGGAGCTGGCCGATTTGTATCGCAGCTTCAGCACGGGCGCAGATAATCCGCTGGCACCGCTTGCATTGCAGTATGGCGATTATTCGCAATGGCAGCAAAATAATGTGGTGGGTGAGCATTACAACCGGCAACTGGCATTCTGGAAGAACAAGCTGGATGGCCTGGCGCCGCTGCTGAACCTGCCGCTCGATTTCGCACGCCCGCCGGTACAAAGCTATCGCGGCAACGCGTACCCAATCAAGCTGCCGTTCGCCCTGACAGCAAAGCTCAATCAGTATGCGCGCCAGCACAACACCACCCTGTACAACCTGCTGTTGTCAGGCCTGGCAATTTTGCTATCCCGTTATGGCAGGACGGATGACATCCCGGTTGGTACTGCAGTGGCCAACCGGCCGCAGAAAGAGCTGGAATCGCTGATCGGCTGTTTTGCCAATACCCTGGTGATCCGTTGTCGTGTCAATCCGAAGCAGAATTTCCAGCAATTGATTTCCAATGTCGGCAGCGAGGCGCTGGACGCATTTGGCAACGGCAGCGTGCCATTTGACGGTGTGGTGGAAGCAGTCCAGCCGCAGCGCAGTCTGGGCGTGCCGCCGATCTTCCAGGTGATGTTCCGCCTGCATAACCAGCAGCTGGCCCAGACCGCATCCTTTGCCGACTTGCGCAGCGAGCTGATCGACCAGCCGACTCAGAGTGCCAAGCTGGACCTGAATTTTTCCCTGATGGAAAACAGCGAAGGCTTGAATGGCGTAATCGAATACGCGACCGATATTTTCAGCGAACAGACGGTCGCCAGGATCGCCCGGCACTACCAGACGATTCTGGATGCCGCGGTCAGTGATTCGACTGTCCCCATTGAAAAGCTGTCAGTGGTAACCGTCCAGGAAATCGAGCAGGTGCGCCAGTGGAACGCGACCCGGATCGATTATCCGCAAGACGAGTGCATGCATCATCTGTTCGAGCGTGCCGTCGAGCGCACACCGAACAAGCTGGCCTATGTCTGCGGCACCGAGCGCTTTACCTATGCCGAATTGAATGCGCGTGCCAACCGCCTGGCGCACTTCCTGGCAAGCCGGGGTGTCGGGCCGGAAGTGCGGGTCGGCGTCAGCGTCGAGCGCTCGACCTGGGCCGGCGTCGGAGCGCTGGCAGTCTTCAAGTCGGGCGGCACTTATGTGCCGCTGGATGTCAATTATCCGAAAGACCGCATCAGCCGCATGCTGGACGTGGCCAGGCCGCAGCTTATCCTGACATTGTCTTCGGTGGCGCCGCTGTTCGACGGTACTGATGCGGAGGTGATTTGCCTCGACACCGGTTGGGAAGCGATCCAGTCGCAGCCGATTGTCAATCCGGAGAGAATTGGCGCTGACCATTCCGCCTATATCTTGTTTACATCCGGTACTACAGGTAAACCAAAAGGTATCCTGATCGGACACCGGAGTTTCCGCAACATGGCGGTGGCGCACAACTGGGCCGGACTGCTGACGCCAGACAGCCGGGTACTACAATTTGCCTCGCTGAGTTTTTCGATTGCGCTGTGGGGCGCTTTCATGGCATGGGTGTCGGGCGGTACCCTGTACAGCGTCACGTCCGCGCAGGCATTGCCGGACGAGCCGCTGTACGACTTCCTTGAAGAAAGCCAGATCACGCATGTCACTTGGCCGGTCTCGCTGTTGTCGACCATGCCGGTCGAGCGCATGCCCGTCAGCCTGCGTACCGTGATTTCCTCCGCCGAACCCTGTAACGATGCCGTGGTCGACAAGTGGACCCGGCATGGCGTGCGTTTCCTGAACCTGTACGGCAACTCGGAAGTGGCAATCGGTTCGACCTTGTATGAGTACCGGCATGTCGGTGAAAAACTCACGATCGGCAAGGCACTGCCGAACACCCAGATGTACCTGCTGGATGAAAACCTGAAACAGGTACCGATCGGCGTGATTGCCCAGATTCATACCGCCGGCGTTGGTTTGGCGACTGGCTATGTCGACGATCCGGCGGCCACCGCGGCAAGCTTTATTCCGAATCCATTTTCCGATGATATCCGGTCGCGCCTGTACAAGACAGGGGATCTCGGCCGCTATCTGCCGAATGGCGAAATCGAATTCATCGGCCGTGAAGATTTCCAGGTCAGCATTCGTGGCTTCCGTGTCGAGTTGACCGAAATCGAGGATGTCTTGCGGAGCGTGCCCGGTGTGCTGGAAGCCGTTGTCTGCACTCGGGCCGATCAGGAAGGCGCGGCGCGACTGGTATGCTTTTACACCGAATCGCAGCCGGCTGCCGGCCTGAGCGCGGCATTGTTGCGCAAGGCAGTCGGCGACCGGTTGCCGAACTACATGGTGCCGTCATTGTTTGCCGTGCTCGACGCAATGCCGCTGACCCCGAATCGCAAGATCGACCGCATGGCGCTGCAGGATCATCCGCTCAATGAGGGCAGTGATGACTTGTACCTGGCGCCGAGAAACACGGTCGAGACGCAACTGGCCGCTATCTGGTCGACAATCCTCAATGTACCAGAAATCGGTATCCGGCACGACTTTTTTGAACTGGGCGGGCATTCGCTGCTCGCCACCAAAATCGTCGCCCGCATCCGTGCCGAATTCGGCATCGAGTTGTCGCTGCAGCAGTTCTTTGAAAACTCGACCATCGAAGGCCTGGCCGGGATCATCGCCAGCAGCAGCGGCGCCTATGTCGACCATCCGATCCGGATCCTGACGCAGCGCGATATCGTGCCATTGTCGTTTGCCCAGCAGCGGCTGTGGTTCCTCGACCGCTATGAGGAAAACAGCAACTTCTACCACATGCCGAGCGTGCTGAAGATTGCGGGCTCGCTTGATATCGGCGCACTGAACCAGGCTTTTGTCAGCCTGATCCAGCGTCATGAAGTGTTGCGAACCAACTTCATTGCCAGCGAGGGGCGCGGATTTCAAAAGATTCATCCTCACATCGACTGGAACATGGCGGTTGTCGAGTTGGATGGCTTGGCCGCTGCTGACCTTGAAATGGATTTGACCACCCATATTCAAAAGCAGTTGAATACCAGTTTCAATCTGGAGTCGAATAGTTTGCTGCGGGTGGTGCTGTATCAGCTTGTGCCAGGCGATTACCGTTTATTTATCAACATGCACCACATCATTTCAGACGGCTGGTCGATCACCGTTCTGATCAATGAAATCACGGCACTGTATTCGGCAGCAGTCGGTGCAGGGCCGGCCGAGTTGGCGGACTTGCCGGTGCAATACGCTGACTTTTCGGTTTGGCAGATCGAATATTTGCAAGGGCCGGTATTGGCGCAGCAAAGCCGTTACTGGGCAGGCAAGCTCAAGGATTTGCACACGATTTCACTGCCACTGGATTTTGAGCGGCCGCGTAACCAGACTTACAATGGCGACCGGCAATCGTTTCAGATAGACCGGTCAGTGCTGGCGGCGCTGGAAGACTTGAGCAATCAGCAGGGCGTGACGCTGTTCATGACCTTGCTGGGCGCCTTCAATGTGATGCTCGCGAAGTATTCGGGTGATACCGATATCTGCATCGGTACGCCGATCGCCAACCGGGTACGTGCCGAAATCGAGCCCCTGATCGGCTTCTTTGCCAATACGCTGGTCTTGCGGTGCGATCTGGATGGCGATCCGAGCTTTGAAGGTTTGCTGCAGCAAGTCAAGAAAACCACGCTGGAAGCCTATTCGCATCAGGATATTCCATTCGAAAAAGTGGTTGATCTGGTATTGCCGGAGCGCGACCCATCGCGCTCGCCGCTGTTCCAGATATCGTTTGCACTGCAAAACCAGGCCAATGGCGGTTTTTCCTTGCCCGGGATTGACATCAGCAATCTTGCGCTGGAAAACAAAACCTCGAAGTTCGATCTGCTGCTGGAATTCCTGGCATCCGGCGAGGGCATGACTGGCAGTTTCGAATACAACACCGATCTGTTCAGGGCCGAAACGATTCGTGCCTTTGTCGACAGCTTCAAAGCCTTGCTCGATGCCATCGTCTCCAATCCGAAGCGCAAGCTGTCCGAGCTGTCGCTGGCCTCGGCCATATCCGTCATTCCCGGCATCAAGGTGCAGCCTGCTTGCCTGGCATGGGATGATTATCCGCTCTTGCACGCACTCTATAGCGATGTGCTTGCGGTTGCAGGCGACACGGTCAACTATTATCTGTTGGATGCATCAGGATGCCCAGTGCCAGCCGGTGTCATCGGCAGCCTGTATCTGGAGTCAGGTGCGCCTGGGAACAAGGAAGCCAGGAGCAGCATCGCAGGCGAGCCTTTCGCCGCATCTGATGCCTTCACCGCCGATTCGGCACTGCATGAGGGTGCGTGTCTGAGCGCAGACATGGCTGTCGGTGACGGTTCGCGATCGCTGTTATCGACCGGCTTCCAGGCCAGGCAGACCAGGTCGGGCCTGGTCTTGCTATCCTCTGCCAATGATGTCGGATTGATCAACCGGCAACTGGTGTATCCACGCGTCATTGAGCAGCAATTGCGCACCAAGCCCGGTGTGATGGATTGCCATGCATCGATCCGTCGTCATGCCAGTCTTGGTGATCAGCTGGTTGTGTATCTGGTCTGTGCCGATGCCGAGCCGGATGCCGACGATTTCACGCGTTATCTGGAAGCTGCAGGTTTGACTGGAATTGCAGTGTTTGCTTGCGTCAAAGTGGGCAGCATTCCGTTGACACGGCATGGCACGGTCAATACCAAGCAACTTTACCAGCATCGGGTCCATAACCGGAGCACACGTTTGGCGTGGGCAGAACAGGTCCGGCATACCGGCAAGGTCAGCCAGGCAGTGCTGGTGCCGGTGGCGGCGAATGATGCGCAAACCGTTTCGCACATACATGATTTGCTGCCGCCGGAAGCGCGTGGTGCCGGCAGCAGTCCGGCAAATATGGTTAGCCGTGCCAAAAAGATTGCCAATGAATCGGTTTCCCAGGTGCCGGCGATTATTATCAGCGAGCCGATCGCCGACATCGCACGGCGACCGCATGTACTGGCCGACTTGATTGTCAATACCGCGCTGTCATTTCCGGATGCGGGCATTGCGTTTTATCATGCAGATGACTCCACCGGTAGCCTGTCCTATGCACAGCTGTTGCACAAATCGCAATGTGTATTGAGCGGCTTGCGGCAGACTGGAATCGGCATTGGCGACAAGGTGATTTTCCAATTTGATCGCAATGAGGATTTTATCGTTGCATTCTGGGCGTGCGCACTCGGCGGCTTTATTCCGGTGCCGATCGCGCCCGCCAAAAGCTACCGCACCAGCAACGCGCAAACTGTCAAGGTCGCGCATGCCTGGCACTTGATGGACCGGGCAATCGTGCTGGCGGGAGAAAACATCCATGCCGGCGTGGCCAATATCGCGAAGCTCGAATCGATCGCGGAATTTACCGTGCACGAGATCACGCCAATGTATCAGGCCGATCCGGCACAGGACTTCCACCGTGGAACGCCGGACGATGTCGCCTTGGTCATGCTGACTTCCGGCAGCACCGGCTTGCCGAAGGGCGTTCAGCTCACCCATGCCAACCTGATCGGGCGCACGCTCGGTTCGGTGCAAAAGAATGGATTTAATTCCAGTATGGTGTCGCTGAACTGGATGGCGCTCGACCACGTCGGTGGCATCATTTATTTTCATATTCGCGACACCTACCTGGGCGCGGCCCAGGTGCAAGCCGATACCGACTATATCCTGGCCGAGCCGCTGCGCTGGTTGCAGCTGATCGACCGGTACCGGGTCAATATCACCTGGGCGCCGAATTTCGCCTTCTCGCTGATCGTCGACCGCCGGGAACAATTGAACCAGCTGACGCTCGATCTCGGCTGCCTGCAATTCATGCTCAATGGCGCCGAAGCGGTCGTGCCGAAAACCACCCAGGCTTTCATCGCATTGCTGCAGCAATTCAATCTGGCTGAAGATTCGGTCAAGCCGGTGTATGGCATGTCCGAGATTTCTTCCGGCGTGACGTATGCCAAACGCCTGCAATTGACCTACGGCGGTGATGACACGGTGTTCGTTTCGGTCGGCAGCCCGATTCCCGGGGTCAACATGCGGATCGTCGATAAGGATGATCAGCCAATGATGGAAGGCCAGTCCGGCCGGCTGCAGGTATCCGGCTTGACGGTTACCAAGGGCTATCTTGGTGGCGACCTGGTCAACCAGGATGTGTTTACTGCTGACGGCTGGTTCAAGACCGGCGACCTGGCTTTCATCGATGGCGGCGAGCTGACCATCACCGGACGTGAGAAAGACGTCATCATTGTCAATGGCGTCAACTTCTACAGCCATGAAATTGCCGAAGCGGTGGAAACCGTACCGAACGTCGCGGTTTCCTATACCGGCGCCTGCGCGGTACGCCGCAACGGCAGCAATAGCGATCAACTGGCAATTTTCTTTAATACGACAGCCCGGCATGACACGCGACTGGCCCTGATCCGTCAAATCCGGCAAGTGGTGGTCGAAAAAATCGGCATCAATCCATCCTATATTCTGGCGCTGGAAAAAGACCAGATTCCAAAGACGGAAATCGGCAAGATCCAGCTGACAAAGCTTTCCCAGTCATTCAACCGGGGCGAGTTCGACCCGGCATTGCGCGCGCTGGATATCGCCGAACAAAATGACAATACGCTGCCGGACTGGTTCTTCAGCAAGACCTGGGTACAAAAACAGCTCGCCAATGTCGCCGAGTTGCCGAGCTCCGGCATCACGCTGGTGTTCGCCGACCAGACTGGCTGTGCAGCGAAACTGAAGCTGGCAGGGCAGGTGGTGACTGTTGCGCGCGGGCAGGGCTTTCAGGAATCGGCCGACAGTTACCGGATCACGCCCAGCCTGCAGGATCATTATGTACAGCTGCTTGCCTGTCTGGCTCGGCGCGGGATGACGGTTGGCCGGGTTGTGAATCTGTGGGATTACGATGCAGCTGCCGACGATGGCGCAGGCTTGTTATCGAGGGCGCCGTTGTCGGACGCGATCGGCTTGTATTCGGCATGGTATCTGGCGCAAGCCTTCGCCAGGCTCGATGCGCCGCCAGCAATGCGCTGGATCTGGGGTGCGCAACGGGCGCAGCAATGGCAATCCGGTGCCGCGCCGCATCCGGATAAATCGGCAACACTGGCACTGCTGAAGACGCTATCGAAAGAGTTTGCATGGTTGACTTGCCACCACGTCGATTTTGACGGCGATCAGCTTGACATGCACGCCGCGCAACTGGCGCGGGAAATCGGCAGCTTGCAGGCGGACGAGGAAGTCGTGTATCGCCAGTCAAGTCGCCTGGTTTTGCGCCTGCACAAGGAACAACTGTCCGAGCGCGGAACCGGCACGATGCCGATTGCAGCGGGAGGCGGCTACCTGGTTTCAGGTGGTCTGGGAGGCATCGGTTTCGAATTGGCCAAGCTGTTGCTCAAGCAGTTCAATGCCAAACTTCTGCTGATTGGCAGAACGCCGCTGGCAGAGTTGCCGGCGCAAAAGAAAGACATGCTGGATGAACTGGCCAGACTGGGCAACGTCATGTATGTCGGGGCGGACAGCTGCAACCAGGCCGCGATTGATAAGGCGGTGGATCAGGCAGAAGGCCGGTGGCAGCAAAAACTGGCGGGAGCATTCCATCTGGCTGGTGTGGCACATGAAGAAGCGATGGCCGGCCAGTCGATCCACAGCCTGCACGACGCGCTGCGCGCCAAAACCCTCGGCACCCGGGTGTTGTACAACATCTGCAACCAGCGGTCCAATACGCTGCTGGTGTGTTTCTCGTCCGTCAACGGCTTGTTTGGCGGCAGCGGCATGGCAGCGTACAGCATTGGCAACCGTTATCAGGAAGCCTTTGTCGAGGCGATGCAGGGCAACACGAACGTCCAAAGCATTTGTCTGAGCTGGAGCCTGTGGCATGACACCGGCATGGGTAGCCAGTACAAACAGGCTGAAAGCCTGTCGAAGGCGCTTGGCTTTACGCCGATTCGGGCAAGCAAGGGACTATCGTCAATGCTGGTGGCCCTGCATCACGGCTGCCGGAATATCCTGGTCGGGCTCGATGACGGCAAGCCGAATATCCAGAGGTTGAGAAACTGCGTACCGGTGGTGCAGCAGATGACTTGCTACTTTTCGGCGGACGAACCGGATATAGCCAATGAAGTTGCAGCCGGCACTGCCTTGCACGACGAGTTTTCGCTTCCGCTGAGTGTGCACTATGTCCAGGTCGACGCGTTGCCGCAAACCGAAAATGGCGTGATCGATGTGGCTGCGCTGCGCCACACCTATGCCGCGGCGACCTCGGTCAGGATGGAGAAGGTGGCGCCGCGAGATGAACTCGAGGCACTGCTTACCAGAATCGCTACTGAAGTATTTGGCGCCAGCGAGCCGATCGGCATCAAGGATAATTTCTTCGATGTCGGCGCCAACTCGTTGCTGATTGTGAAAATGCATCATGAAATCCAGCAGCAATTGAACATGACGTTTCCGATGGTCGAACTGTTCAATTCAACCACTGTTGAAAAGCTGGCAAGTTTTATCGGCCAGCAGGGCGACCAGACCCCGAGCGCCGGAGCTGATGCGGCGCGCAACGCCGGACAGGAACGCCGCGCTGCAATGCAGCGACGAAATCGTTCGCGCGAGCGCAAGACCGCACGGTAAGATCAAATCAAACAATAAATGAAACAAGATCAATGACAACCAACGAAGAACACGACGGTTACGACGACGTCAATAACGACATCGCCATCATCGGCATGGCTGGCCGTTTTCCCCAGGCAGACAATATCGATCAGTTCTGGACCAACCTGGTCAGCTCGACCGATTGCATCACCCGGTTTTCGCTGGAAGAGCTGGAAAAAATGGGCGTATCGGCGGCAGCGCTGGCCGATCCGAATTTTGTGCCCGCAGCCGGCTTCATTGCCGACCAGGACAAGTTCGATGCCCATTTTTTCGAAATGAATCCGCGCGAAGCGGCCAATCTCGATCCGCAGCACCGCTTTGCGCTAGAAGTCGCCTGGCAAACGCTGGAGCACGCCGGTTATACGCCCGAATCGGTGAATGGCAGCGTCGGCGTATTCGCCGGCGTCAATATGAGTACTTATTTCATTTTCAACCTGCTCAAGGGCGATGAAGCAACCACCGCCGGCGATGCGCTGGATACGCAGATCAGTGTCGACAAGGACATGTTTGCATCGCGCATCTCATACAAGCTGAATTTGAACGGGCCCAGCGTTGCATTGGGCACCGCCTGTTCCACCTCGCTGGTATGCATTCACCTGGCATGCCAAAGCCTGCTCAACGGCGAATCCAAGATGGCGCTTGCCGGCGGCTCGCATATCGCCACGCCCAATTGCACCGGCCACGTCTACCATCAGGGCGGCTATAGCTCGCCGGATGGTTATTGCCGCCCGTTCGATGCCAAGGGACAGGGCACCGTCGGCGGTGCCGGCACCTGTTTCGTGCTGCTCAAGCGACTGGATGACGCACTGGCTGACAATGACACCATTTATGCGGTGATCAAGGGCTCCGCCGTCAATAACGATGGCTCTGAAAAAATCGGCTATACCGCGCCCAGCATCATTGGCCAGACCAATATCATTGCCGAAGCGCAGGCGGTGGCCGGTGTCGAGGCGGACAGCATCCGCTTCATCGAAGCGCACGGCACGGCGACCGAGCTGGGCGACCCGATCGAATTCACCGCACTGACCCGGGCGTTTCGTCTGCAGACCGACCAAAAAAACTTCTGCGGCATCGGTTCGGTCAAGTCCAATATCGGCCACATGGGCGTGGCGGCGGGCGCGGCCAGCATCGTCAAGGCGGCACTGTCACTGAAAAACAAGGTGATTCCGGAAAGCCTGAATTTCGAGAACCCCAATCCAAAGCTAGATATCGAAAACAGCCCGTTCTATGTGATCGACAAGCTGGAACGGATTGAGCCGGGAGAATTCCCGGCGCGGGCCGGCGTCAGTTCGCTCGGCATCGGCGGCACCAATGCCCATGTCGTGCTGGAAGAGCCGCCCGAAGTCGATTCGTCGGACAGCCGCAACTGGCAGCTGATGCTGCTATCTGCGAAAACACCGGCGGCGCTCGATCGCATGACGGAAAATCTGGCCACATACATGAAACATGCCGCAGCCGACAAGCTTGCCGATGCGGCCTTTACCCTGCAGGTTGGCCGCAAGCCTTTCGCATTTCGACGCGCCTTTGTGGTGCCCAAGGATCAACCCGGGCGCGTGGCTGGCGATATCGCGCCTGCCAAGGGCTTTAGCGGCAAGAAAGGCGAGAAACAAAAGAAAGTGGTTTTCATGTTTCCGGGAGGCGGCGCCCAGTATGTGAACATGGCGCGCGGTCTGTACCAGCAGGAGCCGGCATTCAAGCAAACGCTGGATTCGTGCGCTGCCCTATTCAAGAGCAAGATGGGACTGGATCTGATCGGATTGATCTATCCGGACCAAGCAAAAGAAGCGGACGTGGAGCAGCATGCCGAGCTGCTGCAGCGGCCCAGAAATTTTTTCGCCGCGCTGTTTGCGGTCGAGTACAGCCTGGCCAAACTGTGGATGTCCTGGGGCGTCATTCCGGATGCATTGATCGGCCACAGCCTGGGCGAATACACCGCAGCCTGCATTGCCGGCGTGTTCAGCCTGGAAGATGCAGTCAGCCTGATCTGCTGCCGCGGTGCACTGTTCGAGAAAATCGAAAAGGGCAGCATGCTCAGCGTGACGTTGCCGGCTGCAGAGGTAGATAAACTTCTGATCGATGGTGTATCGATTGCGACCATCAACGATCCTGGGCGTTGCGTGGTGGCCGGCAGGGTCGAGCCGATGCAGGCATTCGAGCAATTACTGGAACAAAAGCAGATCGAATACAAGAAGCTGTTGATCGATACCGCTGGCCATTCGCCGATGGTGGACCCGATTATGCAGGAATTCGGCCAATTCCTGTCGACCATCAAGTTCAAGAAACCGACGCTACCCTTCATTTCCAACATGTCCGGCACCTGGGCTGACCCGGATCAGATTTGTACGGCAGCGTACTGGAAAAACCATTTGCGCCAGCCGGTGCGCTTTTCCGATGGCATCGCGACCTTGCTAAAGGATGACAACACGATCTTCTTTGAAACCGGTCCCGGTAATGCATTGTGCAGTTTTGTGCGCAGCCAGCAGCAGCCGGATTCGGATAGTGTGTTGCTTAACACGCTGCGTCATGTCAAGGAAGAAAAGGACGACCTGCGCCACTTGCTGGAAACCATGGGCAAACTTTGGCTGGCCGGCGCGGCCATCGACTGGGCCGCGTTTTATGCACAGGAAAAACGCAAGCGGATCGCTCTGCCGGCCTATCCATTCGAGCGCAAGCGCTATTGGGTGGAAAACCGAAAGAATCAGGTCCAGAGCGGTGCCAAGTTGCCGGTGGCTGAGTGGTTCTGGCAACCGGCCTGGCGACTGGAAGAAATCACGCCTGACACACCAGCATGCAATGCGCAGGATGCGTTTCTGGTATTCCTGGATGACCAGCAATACGGCGCCAAAGTGGTCGCGCAATTGCGCTTGACAGGTGCCCAGGTCATTATCGTGACCCATGGAGGCAGTTTTGTCGAATCCGATCCTGAATGTTTTCAGATCGATGCCGGCAGTCATGCCGATTACCAGCAATTGATTACCCGGTTGGTGGCATTGCAGACAGTACCAAAAACCGTCTTGCATTGCTGGAGCCTGTCGCATGCCGAGGGTGGCCAACAGCAGCGCGATTTCATTCAACTGAGCTTTATCTATTTAGCCCAAGCCTTGGAGGCTCATCAACTTGTCGAGCCGCTCACGATCGCTGCCATCACTAACCAGCGTCAAGCGGTGCTGGCACAGGACCGGATCGATTGCATGCAGGCGCTCATCACCGGCCCGGCAAAAGTTATTCCCTATGAGTTTCCCCATATCCGGTTTGTCACGATCGATGTCAATCTCGCGGAAACTGCGCAAAATGACTTTGCACCGGCCATTTTAAGCGAGCTGGGGCAGCTGGAAACAACGGCCAGCTCGGCCAATTTGGCCGACGGTGCCGGCAATACTGCGGTCGCCCTTCGCAGCAACCTGCGCTTCGTAAAGGATTTCGTACCGCTGGAAACCGCCGGGCAGCCAGGTGCGCCTGCCAGTCTCCGCCAGCAAGGCGTTTATGTGATTACCGGCGGCCTGGGCGGGGTTGGCATGGTGCATGCGCAGATGCTGGCGAACTATCAAGCCCGCCTGTTCCTGCTGCAGCGGACAGCTTTTCCGCCAGCGGAAAAGTGGAGCGCGATCCTTACCGATGCAGCACATGACTTGCTGCAAAAAGAACAGATCAGGCAAATCCTGGCATTGCAAGCCGCCGGCGCGCAAGTGCAGGTATTGCAGGCGGATGTCACCGATGCCACCCAGGTGGACAGCGCGATTGCACAGATCAGGAACACAGCCGGGGCGATACACGGGCTGATTCACTGTGCCGGTTATGGCGAGTTCGTCCCGATCAAGGATACGTCGAAGCACATCATCGAGGCGGTGATGGCAGCCAAGGTCACCGGCACTGACCATCTCCTGGCAGCGCTTGCCGGTGACAGTCTGGAGCTGGTGATCTTGTGTTCATCCATGTCGGCCGAGACCACCGGCTACGGCCTGGCGGGATATGTCAGCGCCTGCGCCTATCTGGATGCGGTCGCGCATGCGCATCTGCGAAATAGCAGCAGTGGCGGCAATCGCGCTACCCGCTATGTTTCAATCAACTGGGATGTCTGGAGCACGCCGCAGCAAACCATCAAGGCGCAGCACGACCCGATGCTGTCGCAGCGCCTGCAGGAAAACAAGACTGCAATTTCACCGCGGGAGGGGATTGAGGTCTTGTATCGCGCATTGTCTGCCAAAACACCGCAGGCGGTGATTTCAACGACCGATTTCCAGCAGCTGTTGCGCAAGAACCGGAAAATGGCTGGCGCCTTGCTGGCTGCCACCGGTGACGATGACAATGCACCGGACCTGCCGCAGGATTGCCTGGCGCTATATGACCGGCCCAGCCTGTCAACCGAATACGTGGCGCCGGACAGCGATGAAGAAAAGCTGCTGGCATCGATCTGGCAAGAAACGCTCGGCATCGCCAGGATCGGCGTCAATGACAATTTCTTTGAACTGGGCGGCGAATCGCTGCTTGGCGTGAAAATTGTCGTCAAGGCTAAAAAAATGGGCTTGTTTTTCGAACCCAAGCAAATGTTCGCGACGCCGACGATTGCGCAAATCGTGCAAAGCCTGGACAAGACGGCCGCGGTCATAGTCGATCAGTCGCAGGTGACCGGTGCTGCTCCCTGTACACCGGTCCAGCAGCAATTCCTCGATACCCGATGGGCCAACCGGGATCACTGGAATGTCGGCATTGTCGTCAATGCAGCGCAATCTGTCAGCCAGCAGCAATGGACGACGATTGTGACGGCATTGATCGAGCACCACGATGTCCTGCGCTCGCATTTTACGCGCGGCGCCGAGGGTGGCTGGCAACAGGTCTACGCCCCCGCGCAGGTCGGGCGGCACGCTTTCTACATCGATTTGTCAGTACTCGGTCAGGATGCATTTGCCGCAAGCTTGCCGACACACGCGCAGCGGCTGCAGGCTGAGCTGAAGGTGGAGGAAGGACCGGTCTGCAAGCTGGCCTTTTTCAAAACACCGTCGGGCCCGGGAAAGATTGTCTTTATTGGCCACCATCTGGTGATGGATGCATCGTCCCTGGGCATCATCCTAGATGATATGTCGACGCTACTGGCTGCTGCCGGGCGACCGGGCAGCGAAATGGCTACACTGCTGCCTGCGAAAACATCGTCGTACAAGGATTTTGCCTGCCGCTTGCAACAACATGTCAATTCCGATGCGCTGGCAGCTGACATCGCATTTTGGCAGCAGGTGGCCAGCTCTGCGGCAGGCGCCGTAGTGTTGCCGGTCGATCTGAACGATGGGCAGAACCGGGAACGCGATGTGGCGACCGTTTCGATGAACTTGAGTCCCGCACTGACGCAGCAACTGCTGCAGGATGCCTGCCGGGAAACCGGCCTTAAAATCAACCAGTTGCTGTTGGCGGCGCTGGCCAAGACCCTGGCTGACTGGGCACAAGGTGCCGATATCCGGATCGATATGGTCGGGCATGGGCGGCCGGAAATCGATCAACTCGATCTGTCCAGGACGGCGGGATGGTTTGGTACTGGTATGCAAATACCGTTGTCTCTGGCGAAAACATCATTGCCCGCGCAGTTGCTGGCGCTGAAAGCCCAGATCGATGCGGTACCGAACCAGGGCATGAGCCTGGCATGGTTGCAGCGAATGCATGCAAGCGCAGAATTGAGGAGCACCTTGTCATGTATAACGCCAGCTGCAATTTCCCTGAACTACCTGGGGCAAATCGACTTGATCGCAGGTAGCGCTTTGACCAATGCAGCGCAGGATGCACTGCACGGCATGCGCGACCCGGACAACCTGCGCCAGTATCAACATGACATCGTCGCATACAGCCAGAACGGCCAGTTCACGCTGGACTGGCATTTCAGCCGTGACCGCTACCAGGCGGCGACCATCCAGCGGCTGCTGGATGGCATGCATGAACATTTGCAGCAGCTGGCGCATACCGACTGGACCGGATCGCATGCAGCGCATCGGCGCCGCAACCTGCCGGACCCTATCCTTGAACAACACGGCATTGCACCCGACCAGGTCGAGGATTGCCATGGCTTGACGCCGCTGCAATCTGAAATTTACCGCCTCTATCGCAATACCGGCAGCACACCGCACAATGTCACTCAGGCATTGTCGGTTCTGGAAGGCGCACTGGACCGGAATTTGTTGCAGGCAGTGTGGCAGGCATTGGTTGCGCGCCACAAGGTACTGCGCACCCGGTTCATCGAGGACGTGACGGGCCGCCCGGTGCAGGTGGTGTGCCGCCAAGCCGATTTTTCACTGACAGAACTCGATTATTCGCACCTGGATGAGGCTGCCCAGCAGCAAGCGCTGCAATGCCTGATGATCGATGACCGGCACACCCGCTACGACCTGAGCCAGGCGCCGGCGCTGCGCCTGTACCATGTGATTCTGGCGCCGCAGGCCGCGAGATTTGCAGTACTGCTGTCGAATCACCAGATCATCCTTGATGGCTGGACTTCCAGCCTGATGAGCCAGGATTTGCTGACTTGCCTGGTCGGCATGGCAAGCGGCAATCCATTGCCGGCATTAACCGGTGCCAGCGATTTCGGCCGCTACGTTAAATGGCTGGAAAAACAGCCGAATGCCGGCAGCCTGGCATACTGGCGCGACACATTCAAAGGCTATCGGCACGATCTGCATGGCGAGCCGCTGCAAAAATTGATCGCGCCTGCGCCATTGCTTGCGGTCGGCGAGGATACCTACGCCGAGCAGGAAATAGTGATCGAGGATGCCTTGCTCGATCGAATCCAGGAGTGCGCACGCGCCACACGCACCACTGGCAATGCAGTCTTTCAGGCGGCGTGGGCAATCTCGCTGGCGCAGCTGAGCGGCCAGCCTGATCTTGTGTATGGCGTCACGGTTTCAGGCCGGGCCGCCGACTTCGAGGGAATCGCCGAGGTGGTCGGGCAGTGCACCAATTCGCTGCCGGTTCGCATTACTGTTGCTGCCGGCGACAAGGTATCGGCATTGGTGCAGCGTGTTCACGGCGCCAATGCGAATGCACAGGCCCATCAGCACCTGTCATTGCGCCAGATCGCGGCGCTGATAAATCTGGAGGACAACGCACCCCTCTATTCAAGTAACTTTATTTTCGAGAACATTCCGCGCGCAAGTTCCGGTGAAGCGGCAATGCCGATCAAGACAGTTTCCTCGAAGTGGGTCGATGGCTGGCATTTTCCTTTGCGCATATTCGTGGTACCGGAAGACCAGACCTGGGTCCGGTTCGCGTTTGACCGCAATCGTTTTGCCAGTACCGATATCGCGCAGCTGGCCAGCCGTTATCACCGCAATCTGGCGGCGCTGGTCGAACGCATTGATGCGCCACTTTCATCCGTCCTAGGACAATAACCAGCATGGCAGCCATAATGGAAAACAATCAGATAGCACCTGCCCGTGAGTTATACGAACTCCAGGAATATGGCGAAGTCGGGCTCGTGCCGGCCACCATGCATGCCTGGGTGATTCAAAAAAACCGTTTCGGCGAACCCTTGCAGGCGCTGGTACAAAGCGTGGTGCCGGTACCGGCAGTCGGCGACAATGATGTACTGGTGCGGGTGATGGCGGTTGGCGTGAACTACAACACGGTCTGGGCCGGATTGGGGCAGCCGATCAGTGTATTCGACCTGCACGACAAGGATTACCATGTGCCGGGGTCGGATGCATCGGGCATCGTCTGGCAGGTTGGAAAAAACGTCAAGAATTGCAAGCTCGGCGATGAAGTGATTGTCACTTGCTTCAAGCAATGCCTGGAGCATGGCAACGGCAGCTTGAACAATCCAAACTTTTCATCCTTCGATCCGATGAGCAGCCACAATCACGCGATCATGGGTTACGAAACCCCGGACGGCACCTATGCCCAGTTCGTGTCTGCGCAAGCCCAGCAAATCTTGCCCAAGCCTCGGCATTTGAGTTGGGAAGATGCGGCGTCCTACATCCTGACCTATTTCACCGCGTATCGCATGTTGATCACGCAAGCCGCGGTCAAGCCGGGTGAACTGGCGCTGATCTGGGGCGGGGCGGGCGGACTGGGAACCTATGCGATCCAGTTGTGCCGTGAAATGGGCGTCGATGCAATTGCCGTGGTTTCCAGTGAAGAGAAGGGGGAGTTTTGCAAAAAGCTCGGTGCGCTGGGCTATATCAACCGCACCGAATTCAAGGGCTATGAAGTCACCGATGGCGAATTCAATCACTATGAAACTGCCGCCAATACCGCGCGCAGAAACCAGATGATGAAAGCAATCGGCAAGCGCATCTGGGAAATTTGTGGCCAAAAACGCTCACCCGATATCGTATTCGAACACGCCGGCCGGGAAACCTTTGCAACCTCGGTGTTTTTGGCGGCTCGTTTCGGCCGGATCGTGATCTGTGGCGCCACCACCGGTTACGATCTGACATTCGATGTGCGACATCTGTGGATGCACCAGAAACGCATCATCGGCTCGCACTATGCCAATTTCATGGATTGCCGCCAAGCCAACACCCTGATCACCCGGCAAAAAGTGGACGTCGTCAACAGCCGCACCTATCCCTATGAGCAATTGCCGCAGGCACATCATGACTTGTATAACAACCGCATCATCGGCAATGCCAGCGTGCTGATCATGCCGGGCGACGTCTGTGGCTTGAAAACCCGCCAGGAAATCGAGCAGCGGTTTGGGCGTTGACGGCATACCTGCCACTCAGAGGGGCCGATGAGGAAGTAGTGATAAAAAAACCGCCTGTTGGCGGTTTTTTTATTCTTCAGTCAACTGTCCTGAATCGGCTCGCCCTCAATCGGCCGAGCGGCTTGCCGATCCAGGCTGGCGATTCTATGGTCAGCTGCAGGTGCCGACCGCGTAGTAATACGTGCCGGTCTTCTTCAGCGTCGTGATCGTGAAGGTATTGACGTATCCCATGTACTGATTCGAGCCCAGCGCGCGCGCCACACCCCAGGAGTTATAGGCACGGCCAGCCAGCACGTGGGCGGAATTGCTGGAGGTAAAGCACGTGCCCAGACCCAGCGTGGTCGACGTAGTCGAACCGGTCGTGGTAGTGGTGGCACCTGTGGTTGTCGTCGCTGCCTTGGTGGTCGTGGTGGTGGCACCGGTCGTCGTGGTTGGCGCCTGCGTGGTGGTCGATGCCGCCGTCGTGGTCGTGGTGCCTGCCGTGGTCGTGGTGGTGCTGTTGTCACGAATTACGCGCAAATTATGATCGAAGAAGAACTTGGTCACATAGGCCGGGTAATTGACATGGGTATAGTCGACATAGGAACCGCCGCCGCTGCCGCCTGCGCCTGCCGGCCAGGCATGACCCATGTTGGTCGCCTGGATATACGATACGCGGGTACGGCTGGCGCTATCCTTCCACAAGGTGCCGGTGCTTTGGGTCTCGGTAAAGGTGCCGGCACTGTTGGTGGCGCCGTAGGCGATCTTCATGCCGTCGCGGTTGACGTGGCTATGGGTAGGATCGACGGTATAGTCGGATGAGCCGTTGACCACCGAAGTCAGTTGCGTCAGCAGCGAGGTGCTGTAGCCGCCGGCGATTTGTTTGCAGGTATCGGCCACTTGCTGTGGCGTGACCACTGCCTTGGAGCCAACGCCCGCATTGGCTGCCGTATACAGTGCCGGACCGGCGTTGATGCCCATGCCGGCGAAATAGTCCGGTGCGACGCAACCGAGGGTCACAACCACGCCGCCGCCCGACGACAGGCCGGTGACATAAATCTGTTTGGGATCGATATTCAGGTTTGCACGGGATTTGACCGCATCGATCAGTTTCAGCAGGATCGCTTCGTCACGGGTGGTACGGGTGTGATTGCCGCCGAACCAGTCCCAGCAGCCTGAATAGCTACGGGTGGCGGTGGTGCCGGCAGGGACGGTCGGTGCAATCACGACCATGCCATATTGCTCGGCAGTGGTTTCCCAGTTGTACTTCTTGTTGATCACATTGCCGGCAGCCGTCATCGCGCAGCCATGCAAGGTCAGCATCAGCGCACGGCCTTCGCCGATGATGGCGGGATTTGGGTTGGCCGGCACATACACTTGTGCGTCCTGCAATCCAAACAAATTCGCATCCTTGACCCAGGTGCCGCTGCCAGGTGTCAGTGCATAGGCAGACAGGGATGCGCCCGCTGCCAGCAGTGCTGCGAAATTCTTGAGTGTTTTACTTAAACGCATTACTTATTTCCTTGATTGGTTAAGTGAAGTAGTGGTGTTTCTGTAGATTCTGTAATGATTTTTATAACGAATAAAGCAATTGCAGATTTCAATCACTGCGGTTGCCGGCATGTCAGTCAGCACTGCTGGTCTGATAAATGTGAAAAAAATGTGCACAGCAGAACTGGCATAAGGGCGTTTGGTTTGCGTTACCAGGCGATGGGAAATCTGGCAGGCGATGCGGCATTACCCAATCACACGTGTACAAATAGTTAACATTTTTTAACAGTTATACAAACAATTGATATCAGATATACAAAGCGAGCGAATGGTAAGGCAAAATTTTGCTATTGAAATAGCAACCCCGTATTTTTACTATATTGATAACACTGGCCGATCGGCCAGTTGCCTGGATCGCCTTGAAACAAACGCTCAGATCCGCCCGGCCTGATTACCCGTGCGCGATCAGCTTCTCGGCCATAGTTTGTCCATTGTCATCCTGACCAGCATCGGCTTCCATAAAATGAGAGCCGGCACACTGAACGCCTGCCCATTTAACAAGGCGGTGCATAAAAATTCAAAATCGATGCCGGCGTCGAATGAAGACGCTTGTTAATCGATGCTTAGGGAGCAGTAAAAATGACAGGCGATTGCATCGTCGTTACCCGATTTGCACCTGACCAACCAGGCTTCCTGGATTTTTCCTATCGGATCAAGGCCCTTGCCAAAACCTATCGGGTCACGGTTTTCAGTGCGCAGCGCCTGACCCAGGCCGAATTGCTGTTCGATGAAGTCGACTATCTGGTCATCCCGCAGCCCGAAGGCCGCCTGGGCTGGCTGCTCTACATGATTGCATGTGCCCGGCTGATTCGGGCGCGCCGACCCAGTTGCGTGGTACTGCTGCACTCGTTGCTTGCTCCAATGGCCTGGCTTACCGGGCGTATTCCAACCGCCCTGTACTGGAACGAACATCCGAGCCGGTTTACTGCGTCGCCGTCAACCCATCCGTATGTCAAAAGGCTGGCCCGCAAACTGGCATTGAAATGGCTGTTTTTCGAGGCGGCGCGTCGGACGACGCTGGTGATGCCAATCGGTGAAGCGCATCAAGCGGATTTGCTTGAAAATGGCTGTGATCCGGACCGGGTGCGCCTGATTTACATGGGTGTCGATGCCGCATTTACACTGGCGAAGCCGCCTGCTTCACCGGTCGGTTCCGACTCGCCACCAGACCCTGAGTCGCCATTGCGACTGATCTATGTCGGAACGGTCAATCAGGCGCGGGGACGCGATCTGATGCTGGAGGCCATGATGCTGGCTAACCGTGAAAAGACCATTGCGCATTTGCGGATCGTCGGTGCGGACCCGGAGCAGCTGGCTTACTGCATCGATCTTGCACAGCGCCTTGGCATCGCCGACGCAGTCGAGATATGCGGACGTATCGAGGGCAGTGCGATTCCATCGCTTTTGCAAACTGCCGATGCCGGACTGTGTTTATGGGAAGACCGGCCCTGGTGGCGTTTTAATCCGCCCACCAAACTGTTCGAGTATCTGGCGGCCGGCCTGCCAGTGCTAGCGAGCGATATCCGGACTCATACCCAATATATTGCCCATAACTACAACGGCATGATTTTTAATTACGACAGCCACAGCCTGGCCCAAGTCATTCGCGACCTGTCGCAACGGCGCTCGCTATTGCATGACATGAAGGATCGTGCCCGTGAACGTGGCAGACAATATCTGTGGGATAAACTCGAGCCCGGCTTTCTACAGGCATTGAGGTCGTTGCATGTCCAGGTCGATCCATGCAACAAGGAAAGCAATGCCGGTTTTGAAGATTCGCTGGTATTACTGGAAGATGCGCAAACCGATTTGCACTGACAGGCATCGCCCCTCTGGCGACGTGGCTTTCATGTGCAAATAAAACGGGGCATTTTCTCGATATTCATTGAGTCGCCGTATTGCGCTTCAGTTCTCATCCCACCCGCGTCGTGCCCGGGTATAGATTCGTGTCGCCGCCAAGCCAATCGCCAGTTCAGCAGTGCGGGCGAAGCTTTATCCAAAAGCATCACTCAGACACCGGAATCTGCAGTGAGTCTGACACGCCCGATTGCGTCTCTCAAGCACGCTCTGAAGTCGCTAAAGTCTTGTATGTAGATTTTCCAGTACGGGAGTCGGAGATAATGGTCGGTTCCGGCAACGCCGACTGCCACCGGGCGTTCTTCGTAAATATATGTGCCGAACAGCCTGTCCCAGATCGGCAGCGTGCCTGAAAAATTCGTGTTCATGTGCTCGGGTGCGCTGGAATGATGCAGTTTGTGATACACCGGGTCAACCCAGAGCATGCGCCCGATCCATCCATAACTGATCTGAAGATCGGTATGAATCATGAACCCCTGGAACAGGATCAAGGACAGATATGTCACCACGAATTCCACCGGTGCGCCAAGCAACATGATCGGCAGGGTGAAGAACAGTGGCGTCATCAGCACCTCTGTAAAATGCTTGCGGGATTCGATCAGGGGATTGTAATCGGTCGCCGAATGATGAAAGCGGTGGATCGGCCACATCACTCTGGTATGCCAGAGCCGGTGCTCCCAATAGCTGAACAACGAGGCAATGAGGATGAATACCAGGACCGCGCTGGTCCAGCCGGCAAATTTTTCGATCACAGCGAACAGACTCATCTGCGAGGGAATGATGTTCGCAATCAGCCGATCAAGGTAGAAAGGAATGCCAAGCGTGAAAACCATCGTCAACAGACCGATCACTTTATGCAGATGGGTCAGCGCGAAGCAATACAGGTCAACCCGCCGCGATTTATTAAGTGAAAACAAGCGGTGAAGAGTGAAGCTGTTTGGATGAGACAGGATATGCCCGGCAAAAAGCGCCGCCATCAACGGCAAGAATTTGACGAAAAATTTCGCAGATAAAACCAGCATGCTTGCGGCGCCTGTGTGCAGGACTGCGCCGTGCAAATAGGCTTTCAGCAACCACAAACTCCAGGAAAGAAACGCCGCAGCGGAAAGATAGACCAAGAAATTCTTAAGTTGTTGAAATTTTGTATTTTCCATGCACCTAAATTCCAGAAATTGAATGATTTACCAGTTCTAGTCGGAAGTGCAAGATTGATGCTTTGACAACGGTACGTACTGAGCTGCATCAATAAAAAAATAGGCATATGCTTGCCAGCGCGCAGATGAACGAAGATTTACCTAAAAGTATGTGAATGAGGCAAGAAATTGATGATTAACAGAATGTTTTTATTCAATTTGAGGGTATATACCTTACCGGAATTGCCGATGGTGTAACGCCGGTTGCTGACAAATCCAGAGTTGTTATTAAGCTGGTTGATCGATTTGGCAGGTACCGACAACCGTTCCTATTGAAATGCACGAGCAGTTCCATGTTGGTGGCAGTCCATTTAGCTCGGTACCCGGGGCGTCAACGCGAACGCGCATGTCCGTGTCAAGTCAAAGGATATGCCATAAGATATTGACGAATAGAAACAAATAATGTCTACTGAGGTTTGGAAAAGCGTACGTCGCCAGACATAGGCGACGGTCACTTTTGAAGGATCCTTTATTTATGTCGAATTCCACTGTCCTCAGCCCCGAGCTTTTCAATAAGATCAGCAAGGATATGTCGGCTTATATCCGCAAGAAGCTGCTGGGCATGGAGATCGATGCCACCGATCTGGAACTGCATAATTCTTCGCTGACCAAGACATTGCGGGTATATGTCACGGTAAGTCGCACCAATAATCTCAAGGCCCTGCATCTGGCCGAACACATGATTTGCGAAGAATTGCAGCACCAGTTTGCTATGCGGCCGCACGCCTTTTACTGGCGCTATCAGCCCGAACATAAAGCAGCCACTGAACCCGTGTCTGCAACATCACCAACTTCCTGAACACCGGGTGCCATGTCAAGTCAAAAAATCCTCATTGTGGATGATTCACCATCACAACTTATGCTGTTGTCTGCGATCCTGCAGCAAGAGGGACATCAAGTCATTACCGCCCATGACGGGCATGAAGCGGTCAAAAAGTCCAAAAGCGAATTGCCGGATCTGATCATCATGGATATTGTGATGCCCAACCTGAACGGTTTTCAAGCCACCCGTGCCATCACCAATGACGAAGCAACCTGGCATATACCGGTCATTTTGCTAACTAGCAAGGATATGGATTCGGACCGGATCTGGGCGTTACGCCAGGGCGCGACCGCCTTTTTGAACAAGCCATTCGACCATGCCGCGTTGATCAACCTGGTCAATACGCTGGCATAAGGCCGCGCGGCGCCAATTGCCGGCGCTGCCGGTTTTGCCCTCTCTACCACTTTGTGCCAACCTGCCAAGGCTTTGTAAATTTCCGGCGCGGCAGGCTGCATGACTCCAGGAAGATAATTTCAGCCCAATTGAATGCCGCGGCTTGCTGGCGTCGGGTTGCCCGCGTACCATGGTGACTGGAGCCGGAACGATAATTTTTACAGGAAGCCGTAATGAACCAGGGTTTATCAAAAGACGAATACGAGGCGCTCACCCAGATCAGCAAGGGTAGCTCACAGGAAAGACCGAGTGCCTGTGTCGCCCGCAATGCCAAGCGTCTGAGCGGACTCAAGTTTGCCGCCTTTAAAAAAGACGGCAGCATGATGTTGACGGATAAGGGAAAGGAATCACTGTTCATCAAGCAGTGCATCGATGGATTGCGTGCCGTCGCCAGCGATCCGATGGCCTCATTGGATGCAGCGGTGATCACGTTTCTCGGAAAAAAAGGGCATATCAGCCAAAATACCGACACCGGTGGTTTTAGCCTGACCCAAAAAGGACGGGAAAGCCTCGACAGCATCGATTCGAATCCAGTGTAGTCGTGAGTGTTTGTGGCACCCACTTGTGGCGCCCACTTGTGGCACCCACTTGTGGCACCCGTTTGCACTGGCTGTCAGGGTCGTCATCAAGTGCGCGGAGAATTTTTCCCTGCCACCACGCCCATCCCGGTCAGCAACTCGATTGGCAGTGGAAATACAATAGTTGAAGACTTGTCGCCGGCAATCGTGCCGAGCGTTTGCAGATAGCGCAGTTGCATCGCACCTTCCTGGCGCGCCAACATCTGCGCGGCCTGCATCAGTTTTTCCGAGGCTTGCAATTCGCCTTCGGCATGGATGACCTTGGCACGCCTTTCCCGTTCCGCCTCAGCTTGCCTGGCAATCGCGCGGATCATCGATTCATCCAGGTCCACATGCTTGATTTCGACATTGGCCACCTTGATGCCCCAGGCATCGGTCTGGGCATCCAGCACCTGCTGGATATCGATATTGAGTCGCTCACGCTCGGACAGCATGTCATCGAGTTCATGCTTGCCAAGAATCGCCCGCAGCGTCGTTTGCGCCAGCTGGCTGGTGGCCTCGAAAAAATTGGCCACCTGAATGATGGCTTTTTGCGGATCGACCACCCGAAAATACAGCACGGCGTTTACCTTCACCGATACATTGTCGCGCGAGATCACGTCCTGCGTCGGCACGTCATGGACAACGGTGCGCAAATCCACCCGCACCATTTGCTGTAGTACTGGAATCACAATCACCAGCCCCGGCCCCTTGACGCGCCAGAAGCGGCCAAGCTGGAACACGACGCCGCGCTCGTACTCGCGCAAGATGCGCAACGATGATGCAAGCAATGCAAGAATCAGTATCAAGAGCCCGCCAAATCCGAATTCCAGTCCGAAGCCAAAGTTCATGATGATTCTCCTGTTTTGTGATTGTTGACCGGAATAACTTCCAGCACCAGACCCTTGCGGGCGACCACCCGAACCTGTTGCGTGCGCTGAAGTGGCGCGGCACTGACCACTTGCCATTGCTCGCCCTGCAGGCGTGCCCAGCCCCCGGTCGGGGTCGGCTCGATGATTTCAGCAATGCTGCCGATCAGTTGTTCGGCGCCGCTGACCACGGTACGCTTGCCCGCCTGGAGTGCCATGCGTACCACGGCGGCAATCAATAATGCACTGACCACGGCAATTGCAACGATCAATGCAACCGGAATGCCGAAGCCAGGACGATCGGTATCGATCAACATGACCGCCCCGGTGATAAAGGCGGCAACGCCGCCCAATCCAAGCAGACCAAAACTGGGTGCAAACGCTTCGGCCACCATGAAAGCAATTCCGAGAAAAATCAGCGCCATGGCTGCGTAATTGACTGGCAATAGCTGTAGCGCATACAGGGCAATCAATAGACAGATGGCGCCTGTTACCCCGCCTATGCCTAACCCCGGATTGGAAAACTCGAATATCAAACCATAAATACCAATCATCATCAGAATCAGTGCGACGCTGGGGTCGGTAATTGCACTCAAGAATTCCGTGCGCCAGTCGGGCTCGATGTTGAGCACTTGAGCGCCATTTGTTTGCAATTGTTTTTGCTGTCCGCTCAGATGGAATTGCCTGCCATTCATTTGCCTGAGCAAATCAGGCAGGTCATCGGCGACATAGTCGATTACCTGCAGTTTCAATGCTTCCGATGCCGACAGGCTGACGGCTTGGCGTACTGCCTGTTCAGCCCAATCGGCATTGCGCCCCCGTAACTGCGCCAGGCCACGTATATAGGCAGCGGCATCGTTGACTTGTTTCTGGGTCATGGCCGATGTCGATGGCGTAGCAGGTGCGCTGGAACGCTCCTGTGTGGTTTGATCATCTTTTGGCGGGCGCTTTTCTGGCGTTGGTTGCTGAGGTGAAGAAGATCCGCCCACCTGAACCGGCGTTGCGGCACCTAAATTGGTACCCGGCGTCATTGCTGCAACATGACTTGCATACAATATATAGGTCCCGGCGCTGGCCGCCCGTGCGCCGCTCGGCGTGACATAGACGGCTACCGGTATCGGTGCATTCAGAATCGCCTTGATGATGACGCGCATGGAGGAATCCAGCCCGCCGGGCGTGTCCAGCTTGATCACAACCAGTTGTGAACGGTCTGCTGTGGCACGGGAAAGGCCACGGATTACATAGTCAGCCGAAGCCGGACCGATAGCGCCGCTCACGGTCAGGACGGTCACCGGGGCATTGGCTGCATGTAGCCAGGATACTAACGGCGCGAAGGCCAGTATAAGGACGAGACGAAGAATGAAGTGAGAAATGATCTTCTCCCTTTTCAGGCAGCGCCATTCACCGATATTTATCGACAGCAAAGCGGGCAGGGGAGGTCAAGTTGATCTCGATCCGTCATTACGGCAAAGGTACGATATGACTGCAGTGTGCGATGCCATCCGGGCCATGCTTTGCGCCCAATCAGAGTCTGTGCCGATCGCGTGACACTGGCGGTTGCCGCCATCTTTTTATGCATGCCAGCAAACCGTCTACGCGCAATCGGTCTTTAAGGGGACAACGCTGCCGGAGTGACCCCCGAGGCAACCGGCACCGGATGGTTTTCTAATGCCGGTGCAGGCGGCAGGCCGGTCACCTCGAGCAGCTCTTGTTCATCCAGTGTTTCCCGTACCAGCAAGGCAGAGACCAGTGCATCGAGTTGCCGGCGGTGTTCACGCAACAGGTGCCGGGCTTCGTTATGGCATTCCACAATGATCCGGTGGACCTCGCTATCGATGATGCGAGCAGTTTCCTCGCTGAACGGCTTGGTCCCTTCTACACTGTTTCCCAGATACGGATTCTGATGGGTGGCCAGTTGCACCATGCCCAGTCGTTCGCTCATGCCCCAGCGGGTGACCATATTGCGCGCCAGCTCAGTCGCTTGCTCGATATCGCTTTCCGCGCCGGTGGTCTTGGTCCCGTAGACGATTTCTTCTGCTGCGCGCCCACCAAGCATGCCGACGATGCGTGCGCGCAAATAGGCTTCAGGATAGTTGTAACGATCGGTCTGGGGCCGCTGATAAGTCACGCCGAGCGCTTGACCGCGCGGCACGATCGTTACCCGGTGTACCGGGTCGGCGCCAGGCACTAGCAAACCAAGAATCGCGTGCCCGCTTTCGTGGTAGGCGATTCGCTCCCGATCGGCGTCGCTTAACAGCAGCGGACGCTCCGGTCCCAGCACGATTTTTTCCAGCGCGTCGATAAAATCTTTCTGGTGAACCTCGTTCTGTTCACGCCGCGCAGCCAGCAACGCCGCTTCGTTTACCAGATTCTTCAGATCAGCGCCGGACAAGCCCGGCGTGGTGGCAGCCAGATCCGCCAGATTGGCATCGCCGGCCAGCGGTACCTTACGGGTATGCACCCGAAGAATCGCTTCCCGGCCGACCTTGTCCGGCAGGTTGACCACGACGCGGCGATCAAACCGGCCCGGGCGCAGCAATGCCTTGTCAAGCACATCAGGCTGGTTGGTCGCGGCCAGCACGATGATGCCCTCGCGGCCGGAAAAGCCATCCATCTCGGTGAGAATCTGGTTCAGGGTCTGTTCCTGTTCGCTGGAGCCGCCGAGCGCAATCGGCCCGCGTGCGCGGCCGATCGAATCGATTTCGTCAATGAAGATGATGGCAGGCGCATGCTCGCGCGCCTGCTTGAACAGGTCGCGCACCCTGGCAGCCCCGACACCGACGATCATTTCAACGAACTCGGCCGCACTCATTGAAAAGAACGGTACGCCAGCCTCGCCGGCAACCGCCTTGGCCAGCAAGGTTTTGCCGGTTCCGGGCGCGCCAACCAGCAACACCCCCTTGGGCGCGGTCCCGCCCAGCCGGGTGTATTTTTCCGGTGCCCGCAGAAAATCCACGATCTCGACCAGTTCATTTTCGGCTTCATCGATTCCAGCAACATCGTTGAAGGTGATGCGGGCATTTTGTTCCTGGTCATAGCGGCGGGCCTTACTCTTGCCAATGCCGAATACCGATCCACCCATGCCGCCAGCCTGGCCGGAGGCACGGCGGTACAGCCACACATAGAAGGCAATAATCAATATCGCCGGCCCAAAGCCATATAAAAGCGTCGACCAGAATCCTCCAGACTGGATCGGCACGGCGCTGATCTCGACCTTGTGCGTGGTCAGCAAGCCTTCCAGCCCAGGATCGACGAACGCCGGCAGCTCGGTGGTAAAGAACGACGAGGTTCGCGGCTGTGGTCGGGGCAGCGCTTGCGGGCGCGGCATCGGATCCTTGGCGTCGGGCTCCGGCCACGTTACCGGCGCGTTGAATCGACCTTGGATGCTGGACCCTTTACTATAGATGGCGGCAACGTTGTTGCCCGCAACCTGTTCCTTGAACACCGTATAAGGAACGGTCAACGGCGTATCCTGTTCCGGAAACAGGATCCTCATCAGTATGTAATTGGCAAACAGGACAATCAGGAACATCATCCAGGCTTTGCGTGGCGGCATCGTCGATGGACCGTTGACATTTTTGCCCCCGGGTGAATCCGGCGGCAACGGGTTACGCTTTGCGGTGTCCAGCTTATTGTCCAGCTTATTGTCCGGCTTCATGTTCTGGTCTGGCCATGTCATGGTGTCTCCCGCTTTACTGTAGGAAATGCAAATATCGCGTCATGCCGTCGTCAATTTCGCTATTTTTCCGTCATCTTCACAAGATGAATCGTTACCCTTGATCCAGTTCCAGCATGCCGCCGGTTGTCGCTTTGCATGGGGCACGCCATCATAGTTTTGATCAGTAAAAAAATGAACGGTTTCAATTACGTCGCGCTTAGACACCCGGTATAGGAGGGAGGGGCGTTTGTTTTTGGTTGACTTGAATCAAATGAATTGTTTGCGCTGCGTCCTAATATGAATTGCAGTACGCCATGCCGGCAAGTCATCCGGCATGCTGCGCCAGATACCACATCACCCATCGCCAAGGGGAGTTGATCATGACTAAGCACACGTGGATTGCCTTGGCTACCTGTCTGTTCCTGATGCCATCGGCATGGTCTCAGTCTGCAGGTGGCGGCGCCGGACCAGGACCGAGGATGATGGGTGGGCATGGCATGGGACCGGGAATGATGGGAGGTTATGGCATGAGCCCCGGCATGATGGGTGGTTATGGATATGGTGGTTGGGGGCCATCCATTCCTGACCTGACCAATGAACAGCGAACAAAAATAACAAGTATCCAGAAAGAACTTCGGCAGAAGCAATGGGCGCTGATGGGAAAGATGCATGAAGACGCCGGGTCAGGGAGTTTCTTCTACCGTGACGGGAAAATCGATGAACAAGCCGCCCGCAAGGCGTACGATGTCACTGCCAACCAGCATAAACAAATGTTTGAAAATTTTCTGGATGCACAAAAACGAATCGACAGCCTTCTGACGCCAAAGCAGCGCGAGCAGATGCAGCAAGGATGGGCCGGCCGCTAGTCGTCTGGCCACAACAGATCATCAGTGTTGGCGCCTGCACTGCTTCGGCGCGTCGGAACGGGCAACGCCGTACGACGCAAGCGCGAGCCATTGCGTTATTCGCCTACATTGGACGGTCTAATCAAAATAAAGCTTTACAGCGAACTTAGACGCTTAACTTACACGCATAATCGATGGCACTTCTCGAATGGTTGAATGACCAGCTGCTGCGCATGGAGTGGCTGGCGTATCTGGTCCGTGTTCTGGTCGTAGAGGGATTTGGCCTGGATGTCGCCAGCCGCAGCGGCGGTAGCGTGCATTTCTTTATTTACGACGTGATCAAGATTTTCATTTTGCTCACGGTGCTGATTTTTTCGATTTCCTGGGTCCAGAGCTATTTCCCGCCAGAGCGTACCCGACGCATCCTGGGCGGCATCCGTGGCCCGAAGGCCAACATCATGGGTGCGTTGCTCGGCACGCTGACGTCTTTTTGCTCGTGCTCGTCGATCCCGTTGTTCATTGGCTTCACCGGTTCCGGCCTGCCGCTCGGCGTGACGTTTTCTTTCCTGATTTCTTCGCCGCTAGTCGACTTGGCATCGGTGATACTGCTGGCAAGCATTTTCACTTGGTCGATCGCGATCGCTTATGTCGTGACTGGCATCGTGCTGGCGGTTGTCGGTGGCAGCCTGATCAGCGTGGCAAAGATGGAAAAGCATGTCGAGGCATTCGTACTTCAGCACAGGATGCTCGACCTGCCGCAGGAACAACTCACCCGGCGCGACCGCATGCGCTATGCCTGGGAGCAGGTAACTGAAGTCGTGCAGCGTGTTTGGCCTTACATACTGGTTGGCGTCGGTCTCGGCGCGGCAATTCACAACTGGATCCCGGAAAGCCTGATCACTTCGCTCATCGGCAAGGACAACTGGTGGTCGGTGCCGGTGGCGACCTTGATCGGCATCCCGATGTATGCCGACATCTTCGGCACCCTGCCGATCGCCGAAGCGCTGGTCGCCAAGGGCGTAGGCCTGGGTACCGTGCTTGCGTTCATGATGGGGGTGACCGCACTGTCGCTGCCGTCGATGATCATGCTCAAAAAGGTAGTGAAAGCGCCACTGCTGGCAATGTTCTTTGGAATCGTAGTGGTTGGCATCATGCTGATCGGTTACCTGTTCAACATGTTTGCTTATCAACTTGTCTGACCACTTCAGGAGATACACCATGATCATCAAGATTCTCGGCTCTGGCTGCAAGAAATGCGTTGCACTTGCCGAAAATACGAAAACAGCATTGGCCACCCTCGGCCTCGAGGCAGAAGTGTTGAAAGTGACCGATGTGGTCGACATTGCTTCACATGGTGTGATGTCTACCCCGGCTCTGGCGATCGATGACAAGGTGGTTTCAGTTGGCAAGGTACTGACCCCGAACGAAATTTCCACGCTGCTGCAGGCGAGGTAACGGTCTGCCACGCGATTCAGGGGGCAGAACCGGCATTCCGACGCCGGCACTAGTGCCGGGCCTTAGGCACTGTGCCTTGCGTATTATGGACGATCCAATTGCGGTCAGGCCAGACATTCACCGGTCCGGCAGTTGCACAACAATCAGATCAGTCATACTCAGCGGCTGTCGGCAATGACCGGAGATGCTCATTCGCCGAAAGGAACTTCATCGGCAGGACGCCATTGGAAGCGGAAGCTAAAGCCTTGCAAAGCAGTGCGCCGTTGTTCGCAAATGATATTCAGGCAAGCCTAGCGGATAGCCACGCCCCAAGGCAGCTCACCCACTGGCACGTCGCTTGTCCGTACGTCAGAATCCGTATCAATCACGGAAACGGAATTGGCGCGGCCATTGGCTACATATAATTTTTTCCCGTCCGGACGCAACGCCATGTTCCAGGGTCGCTTGCCGACCGGGATCACTGTCTTGATCTCGTCAATAACGGTATCAATCACCGACACACTGGCATCGCGCCCGTTCGATACATACACTTTGGTGCCGTCAGGATGCAAGGCCAGGCCATTGGAAAATGTGCCCGCCTTGATCACCTTGCGTGCGGCATGGCTGCTTACGTCAACCACATGCACGGCGCTATCGAGTTCGCAGGCGATGTAGGCGCGCTTTCCGTCGGCGGTGAAGACAATACCGCGCGGCCGGCGGCCGACCTGAATCGCTCCGACCTGACGCAGCATCGCTACATCAATCACATCCACCTGTGACGCGTCTTCTGCACTCACATACAGCCAGCGCGTATCCGGGCTGAACACTGCATGCTCCGGATTTTTCCCTTCAGTCTTGATCAACGCTATCCTGGCCAGTGACTGCGCATCAATCAAGACAATGCCGTTGGCTTCTTCGCTGGCAACGGCAATCAGCCGTCCATCCGACGACAGGCTCACGCCTTCGGGCGACTCGCCCAATGCAAGCCTGTGCTCGACCGTGCGCCTTGCAGTGTCGATGACAAACAGCGTGTTGCTGACTTTATCGCTGACATACAGGCGTGAACCATCGAGGCTGGCGGCGATGCCGCGAGGTTTGCCGCCGGTGTCAATAGTGCCGATCACCGCATCTTTTTCTGTATCGATGATACTGATCGTCCCTGAATTTTCATTCGGAACATAAGCCAGCGGAGCGGCGGAACAGGCGATCGACTGTGCGGCGAGAAAACCAATCAAACAGGTAAAAATCTGGCGCATGGGTTTTCCCGGGTAAGCCGTTTTTGACGGCGAATTTCACTTGACGTCCGAGCGAGTAAGGCAAGCTTGCGCGGTAACGGTTGTTGCTACGCTGTCTCCATGTTCAACGCAAGCTGTATCGAAAAGCCCGACGCGCGATGGGGTGCGCCATCAGTCATGCATCTGGACCGGCAATGCATCATGCGGCATGGGAGGACGAGGCTATTTTCCCGAGGCAGTTATTTCTTTCATTGAGAAATCACAATATTTCAGATAAACACTATCGATAATATGGTTTATGTTATGTCAACAAAATTGATCTGAATCAATTTGGCTTCAATGAAGGAGTCAACCCGTTGATGGAGAAGTATCTGCATTAACTGGTTTCCCTCTTGAAAAGACAAATAAACGTGCTTCGTTAATTGCGTGCTGAAACACACCTTTGTAATTTAATTCACCGTTCCGGATAGTCGCCTATGTCATTTGCCTGGGAAAAATTCGACGCCGCAGTTCATACTTTGGCTGGACCTGATACTGAGCGCGACCGCCTGTACGAGGCCTACACCCAGAATTTCATGCAGCTGCGGCCCAAGGAGTTACCTGCCGAGATCAGAACGCATTTTTCAAAACTCACTGCGCGTCTTTCGGGCGACGCCAAAGACACGGAAAAGATTCGGGATCTGATCAGTTCAGCCAAGGATGCCGAAATACGCTGGATGATCAATCTGATTCTCCAGATGCACGCCGTATTAACCCAATATCAGCCGTTTCCTATCCCGGACAATTTTCGCCATAGCCGCTCAGGCTGCCCCCTGGTCATTTCTGGATGGTGCGTGGCAGACCAGCCGGACCAGGCCCTGTCCATATGCGTTGGACGTTCGCCCGATACCTGCCCGTATGCGCGGCAAAATTAATCCAGAATTCTAATGAACTGCAAATCTTGATGCCGACCGAGGCGAGATTTGCCGAAAGAGCCCGGCTATGAAATTGATTTCACAATGTGTTTTTTTTCGTTGGACAGGCGTCGCAATTCTCCTGTTGCTGCAGCTTTTCGCATCAGGCTCCAGCACTGCGGCGGCCAGTCCGGCTAGTGGGAACCGCAACACCGACTGGCCGATGTATAACAAGAATTTCCAGGGTCAACGTTTTTCCAGCCTCGATCAGATCAACCGGAAAAATGTCGCTTCGCTGAAGGAAATCTGCCGTGTCAAGATTGCGCGCGGCGGCTCTTTTCACACCGGCCCGATCATTGTCGACAGCGTCATGTACGTCACCACTGCACGCCTGACCACCGCAATTGATCCGCGTACCTGTGAAATGAAGTGGCGGTCGATGTATACACCTGAACAGGATGAAGTCTGGGGCGCCAATCGGGGTATTGCCTACCTTGACGGCCGCCTTTTTCGCGGCACTTCCGACGGCCGGCTGCTGGCGCTGGATGCAAAAACAGGCAAACAGTTGTGGAAGGTCAAGGCCGGCGAGCCTAAGCGCGGCGAATACCTGTCTTCGGCGCCGATCGCATGGAATGGGATGGTATTTACCGGATTGACTGGCGGCGACCTCGGCATCCAGGGGCGGATGATGGCCTTTGATGCTGCCACCGGCAAAGAACTTTGGCGTTTCAATACGATTCCACTGCCGCACGAGCCGGGTGCAGAAACCTGGGAAATTCCCGCTACCTTGAAGACTGGCGGCGGTGCCACCTGGACCTCGTTTGCACTCGACATTGCCCGCCAGGAGATTTTTGTACCGGTCGGCAATCCGGCGCCGGATTACGCGCCCTCGTATCGCCCCGGCGCCAATCTGTACACCGACTCGGTGGTGGTACTGGATGCGAAAAACGGCAAACTCAAATGGTGGTACCAGCTGGTCCCGCACGACGGGCATGATCTGGACTTGGCGGCGCCGCCGATGCTCTATCGACAAAGCAACGGTGTCGATGTGGTGGCGGTTGCCGGCAAAGATGGATATGTCCATGTGGTTGACCGCCAAACGCACAAGCTGCTATTCAAGACTGCCGTCACCACGATTAAAAACAGCGGTGCAGTGCCAACGCCAGAAGGTGTGCATGTCTGCCCTGGTGTGTTTGGCGGCACGACATGGAATGGCCCGGCATTCGACAAAGGTAGAAACGCGATTTTTGTCGGCGCGGTCGACTGGTGCACCACCATCAAGTCGGACAAGGTCAAGTATGTGGAAGGCGAATTGTTCCTGGGCGGATCGATCAAGCAGGACAAGAGCGGAAGAGGGTGGATCACGTCGCTGGATGCCGATACCGGCAAAATCAAGTGGCAGTACCACGCCGATGGTCCAGTCGTGGCAGGCATGACACCGACTGCCGGTGGGGTGCTGTTGACAGGCGACCTGGCCGGCCATTTCCTGGCGCTGGACAGTCAAACTGGAGCCGTACTGTACAAAAACAATACCGGCGGTGCAATCGCAGGCGGCATCGTGACGTATGCAATCGACGGCAAACAGTACGTTGCCACCACATCGGGCAACATTTCACGCGGAACCTTCGGCGCTCTGGGCGTGCCGACCATCATCATCATGGGAGTGAATCAAGACCCGAACCTGGTGCCAAAACAGCTCGATGCCAGCATCGTCGAGCCAGCGTTTGCATTCGAAAAGCCAGCCAGGCCGTCAACCTGGGCACGAATCACCAAAAAGTTATTTTCCTGGACAGAAGCGCCGATTGCCGCGCTAAAGAATTCTGTGAAGCCATTGTTGGGAAGTAAAATCGACGCCGTCGACCGCACCCGACCTGTTAATTACGCGCATGGCAAGTCGCTGTTTACGCTCAATTGCGCCGGTTGTCACGGGCAGGAAGGCGGCGGCATCGTCGGGCCATCCCTTAAAAATCTGCAGACACGGATGTCGGTCCAGCAAGCGATCCAGGCGGTTAAAAATCCAGTAGCACCCATGCCGAAACTTTATCCGTCAACCCTGTCCGATCGGGATGTCACGGATATCGTCGATTACTTATATACTTTCCAAAACGGGTCTAACTGAACAATATTGGTTGGACGTTAAGAAATCGACGTGCGAAGCGGGCGCCTGATCGGAGAGAGGCAGCATGCCACCAGATGGAACTCCTGCAAAAGCACCCAGTCGCCAAGGCTGGTTTCTCGTCGCTCGACTGCAAAGCGTGCGCCATGCAATGCACGGTATTGCAACCGTGCTGCGAACCCAGTCAAATGCCTGGGTGCATCTGTCTGTTGCCATCATGGTCATCATTGCCGGCTGGCTTTTGCATGTCACGAGGGACGATTGGCGCTGGCTGATCGCCGCGATCATAATGGTCTGGTCCGCTGAAGCGATCAATACCGCGATCGAATATGTATGCGATGTCGTGTCGCCTGAATATCATCTGTCGGTCAAGCATGCCAAGGATATCGCGGCCGCAGCGGTATTGATTTGTGCGGCGGGTGCGGCCGTTATCGGCGTACTCACATTCTGGCCATATATGGCGGATCACTGAAGGATGGATTCAAGCGTAAGCAACCTGTCGGCAACGGCGAAAGCGTTGATGTGTTGCTGGCAAACCAAGACCAAACTCCTATGCGCGCTTATCTGTCCTACCGTTTGAGAAGATTAAAAAGGAGTGCGCTCGCCAGGATGGCACTCTTCATTCCGCGGTTCAGCCCACTCATGGCAACGCCGACCCCGCTGGTCAAGATCGACTATCCTGGCGGCTTGCAAAGCAAGACATTGATCATATTCTTGCCAGGCATCGATGACCTGGCAGAAGATTTCGAAAAGCGCGGCGTGATCGACGCCATGCGACTGCAAGGCATTACGGCGGATGCGGTCGCCATCGATGCGCACTTTGGCTATTACTCACAACAAGTGATTTTGGAACGCATCACAGACGACGTGATTGTCTGGGCACATGCTGCCGGTTACCAGCAAATATGGCTTGCCGGCATTTCACTGGGGGGATTCGGCGCTGCCTTGTATGCTGCCCATCATCCATTGCACATCCATGGGCTGCTGTTGTTTGCACCGTATCTTGGGGACGAACTTCTGGTCAAGGAAATCGCGGATGCCGGCGGCGTCCGGCGCTGGCAGCCGGATCAGATTCAGACTGCCAGCCCCCAGCGTGCTCTATGGGCCTGGTTCAAGCAGGATCTCACAACCAGCATTCCGGCTTTGCCAGTTTACCTCGGTTATGGCACCCGGGATAAATTCGCGCGCGCGCATGCCTTATTGGCGGAAATCCTGCAGCCGGACCATGTTTTTGCGATTCCCGGAGGGCACGACTGGCTGACCTGGAAAAAGATATGGCAGGTTTTTCTACAAAACTGGAAGCAGTAAATGAGTTTGATGGCACCCTGTGCTGCAGATATCTCTCCAAGTTTTCTGTCGCCCGGCTTGAATTGCCGGCTCAAAGTAGCGGTTGCTTCGACAGCGCCGCCATCGCCGCACGGGAGGCTTTTTCCACCTGAGAAATAGCAGTCTGGTTCCTGCCTTCGAGCCGGAATACCGGGCCAATTTCCAGTGTAATTGCCACCCGTCGCGGCAACCATGTTCCGGGCGCCAGTGCCGTTCGTGCGCCCACCAGTCCGGCAACCACCAGCGGAACGTTCGCTTTTGCCGCAGCGACGAATGCCCCGGAATGAAATCGCTTCAGCCCGGGTTCCCGGCTGAATCCGCCTTCCGGGAACACCAACAGATTGTCGCCTCGCTGCAAGGCTGCCGTCATCAAATCTATATTCGATGGGCCGCTGTGCTTCTTGTCATATCGATTCAGGACCAGGGTATCGAGGCTTCTGAGCAGAGGACACAAAAAACGCTGACTATCGAATTCCTGCCTGACGGCGAATGCATAGCCTGGGCAAGCCGCAAGCAGGGCGGCGAGCGCCAAACCATCCAGAAAGCTGCTGTGATTGACCAGTAACAGGTGAGGTTGCGCCGGCAGCTTCCCAAGACCCCTGGCGGAAATCGGCATCCTTGCCAGAAGAAACATCAGCCGTGCGCCGAAACGGGCAATCCGGCGCCCGCTACGCGGCCGGTTCAACAGTGTTATCGCGCTGCCAAAGAACAGGATCACCAGCACGAATACTGACCAGGCATAAGCGCCGTAGGCCAATGCAACGATGTGACGAGCACGGCTTTTTACCGTCATGGCAATCTTTGACGAATGTTCAGGTGATTCTGGCATCTCGTTTTATTGAAGATGATGCATTCATACCGTTGAACCAGATTCATTGGCAGCTGAAATCATTATCTGGCAAGCTGGAAATATTATGCCTCGCCAAGTCGCACGTGGTGCGTGCAAACTGTATGACATCGCCATTTAGTCTGGCACTGTAATTGCAGGCGCCTGTTGCGGCCAATCAGACACGCGAAGCATCAGCGTAGTCACACAATAGAAGTGAGCGGTGCCGCGTACGGGCCAGTTTGAGTGCTTCGCATGATCGATCACGCATCCAATCCGTGTGGCATCGGAACTAGGTCGGAGGACGGGTAGTCGAATTCTTGAATTTAAGCCAATTGTTTTAAGTTATTAAATGTCGGCGATTTGATGCGTTCCATGGGTTTCGACTTATTTCGACCCATTATCGACCCATTAAAAATGGCCGCGCATTCTCTGGCAAGCTGGTTCAAGAATAATTTTTAAAATTGCAATATTCTGCGTCGCGGATCAGCGCGGGTTACGGATGCGCGTGGTACCTGTTCGCTGCCGTACAGGTTAAATTTGGCTATGTGATTGAAAAGGAGGGCAACTACTCATGTCCACGTCAATTCATTCCACCACAATGAACCATGATCCGCTGCTTTTCGCGCTCAATGCAAGCCGGCTTTTCGGTGAACAGCTTGCCCAGCGGCTCGGCGTTACACTGAGTCCTCATGAGGAACGCGAATTCGAAGATGGCGAGCACAAGGCCAGGCCGTTGGTCAACGTGCGTGGCAGGCATGTATTTCTGGTTCACTCGTTGTACGCTGATCAAGACCAAAGCGGTAACGACAAGCTGTGTCGTTTATTGTTTTTCATCGGTGCGTTGAAGGATGCGTCAGCAGCACGGGTCACTGCAATCGTGCCGTATCTCGCCTATGCGCGCAAGGATCGCAAGACCAAGCCGCGGGACCCTGTCACGACCAAGTACGTCGCGGCGCTGTTTGAGGCAGTCGGAACCGATGCGATCGTGACCATGGATGTGCATAATCTCGCGGCCTATCAAAATGCCTTTCGCTGTCCGACGGAAAATCTGGAGGCGAACAAATTGTTTGCCAGCTTTTTCGCGCCGCTGGTGCGGGACCAGGAGGTGGTCGTGGTCTCGCCGGACGCCGGTGGCATCAAGCGTGCCGAGCGATTCAGGCAGTTGATGGCAACCATGCTGGGCAAGCCAGTCGGCGCAGCCTTTGCAGAAAAACATCGCAGTAGCGGCGTGGTACGCGGCGAGATGCTTGTGGGAGAAGTCAAGGATAGGACAGTCATCATCATCGATGATTTGATCAGCACCGGTAATACATTGATGAAAACGGCGCGGTCCTGCCGAAGCAAAGGCGCAACCCACGTGTTTGCGGCGGCCACGCATGGTTTGTTCAATCAGGATGCGTGTGTGGTTTTGGCTGGAGAGGAGCTTGAGCGCATCGTCGTTGCCGATACGGTGCCGCTGGCGAGTCTGAAAGATTCCGTCATACGTGACAAAATCGCCTTGTTGAGTACCGCAGCGCTGTTTGCGGAAGCGATCCAGCGCATGCATGGCAATGGTTCAGTCACCGAGTTGGCAGAATTTTGATCCATTATTCGACTGGCAAGGTCGCACCATTGCCACATGCCACATTGAGTAGCCAGCCGAATCGACGGCAAATTCCAACCAGTATCGGTTTTCCTCATACGTTCTGGTTGGTACGCTAACGAACATTCATGCATGGTCAGGCATGGTGTACTGTGATGCCCGGCATGACCTCAAGCTACCATCGTCCGTGGCAGGCTGAGCGCTCTGTCGCTCACTGGCGCAACCCTTCAGCGCGCCCGTGCTATTCGATATAAGACACCGTGAATATTAAAAAATACTTCTATCAGCAAGGCTTGAGCGTCAATATCTCTCTTGCATGCGCCATGCTGTCGGTCCCGTTTACATTTTTCCTTGAGACATTTGGATCAGCCAAGAGGTTACCGCTCGATCTACTCTGGATCGGTATCGCCTCGGCGGCCTTGTTTGCGCTAATTGGGTTTTTGGCAGGACGCCGTATTACGCGCCCGCTGTCGGCATTGTCGCAATCGATCAAGCGAAGCCGAGACGGTAGCACCGAGAAGCTGGTGCCTGCCAGTGGCTATCATGAGATCGATGAATTGACCAATTCATTCAATGCCTTGATTTCCGATTTGTTTAAAAAAAACAGTGCGCTCACTGAAATGAATGCAAGTTTAAGGCGTTGTACCGATGAAAAAACGCTTGAACCTGCGCCGGCTCCGCATATCGTCAGCTTCAATGAGAAACGAATTGAGTCGATTATCGAACTGGTGCAGGATGCCTATATCGCAATCGATCGCAATGGCGTTGTTACTGACTGGAATTCGCAATCAGAAAAAATGTTCGGCTGGCGCAAGCATGAAGCGATTGGCCAGATATTGTCGATACTGGTCCTTCCCGAGCGCTTCTGGGGGGCCTATCAAAACCTGATCAGCAATCACCATGAGGATGGACGGGTCGATTTTTTGAATCGGCGCATGGAATACACGGTGGTGGACCGTGTGGGGAAGGAATTTCAAATCGAAGCGACCATCGGCCTGGTGACTGCAGAAGACAGCTATTTTTTCAGCGCATTCGTGCATGACATTTCCGAGCGCCGGGAAAACGAGCGCATGAAAACGGAATTCATTTCGACCGTGTCGCATGAGCTGCGCACGCCGCTGACGTCGATTCGCGCATCGCTATCGATGCTGGCTGGCGACATGGCCGGGGAACTGCCGGCCGATGCCCGGACCCTGCTTCACATAGCGCATGGCGGCTGCGAGCGTCTGGTGCGGCTTGTAAACGATATCCTGGATATCGAAAAATTAGAGTCAGGCAAGATGAAATACGACATGGTCGGGCAGTCGCTTGATGTGCTGGGGAAATTGGCGTGTGATGCAATGCAAGGCTTTGCATCGCAATATCAGGTTAACGTCACTTTACATTGCGACGCCAGTGCCTTTGCCAGGGTCGACCGTGATCGCCTGATTCAGGTCGTTACCAACCTGTTATCGAACGCGATTAAGTTCTCGGCGCCGGGTGGGATCGTGGCGTTGCAGATTAGGCGCGACGGCAACAGCATACACATGTCGGTAGTTGACCATGGTGCAGGTATCCCGGAAGGATTCCGTGACCGCGTATTTCAAAAGTTCGCACAGGCGGATGCGACCGATTCGCGTCAAAAAGGCGGCACCGGACTGGGCCTGAGTATCTGCAAGAATATCGTCGAAGAGCATGGCGGCGTGATCAGCTTTGCGAGCGAGGAGGGGATAGGCACAACTTTTAATGTTGAGTTACCAGCTGCGGAAATGGAAGTCGATATTGAAAATAAGGCCGCATTGCTCTGAGCCTTCCTGAAAAGCCAGCCGCCATGTCCAAGGTAGCGTTGAAATCGAACTTTGCGTGCATTACGCTTAATTTTCTAAACAGTGCGATTTGCAAAAGTGCCACGCCCTCTTTAGGCCGCCGAAAAGTTTAAGCAATCAATTATCCGGCTGCAACGCATTCTTGCGTTTCATTGTTCCCCAGGCTGCTTTGCCGCCAGTTGCCCAGAGAATCAGCCCGACCAGTCGCCAGTAGCAGGTCAATTGCCGGTATCCAAAATTCTCAAGGATGACCGCAAGCCACAGTAACGCCAGTTGCCGGCCGCGCGGATAAATATGAAATGACATTTCTTCGAGCAGCAAGCTCGATGCGGACAACAGGATGCCGAGCCCGATGGCGACAAACAAGAAAACTGAAAATGCCTGCCATGAAATCCACCCGAAAATGAATGCAAACACCATGAATATGTATCCACCGAACTCCACCAGCGGACCGAGCCATTCAAACAGCATCATGAATGGAAAGGTCAACCAACCCGGCACGCCGCCATTGCGGCTGAACATGAGACCCCAGTTGGAAGTGAGACTTTCCGCCAACCCTCGCTGCCAACGGATGCGCTGGGTGCGCAGCGTGGTGCCATTCTCGGGGGCTTCCGTCCAGCAGATTGGGTCCGGCATGAACTCGATGCGATACGGCAGGCGCCGTTCGCGAAATACGCGGTGCAGACGCACCACCAGTTCCATGTCTTCGCCTATCGTTTCTGTATGATAGCCGCCTGCCATGATGACGGCGTTCTTGCGGAAAATACCAAAGGCGCCAGAAATAATTAACATGCCGTTGATGCTCGACCAGCCTAGACGGCCGAACAGAAAAGCGCGCAGATACTCGACCACCTGGAACAATGCCCACCAGTTCCCGGGCAGTTCGACTTTGGTGAGAAATCCTTCGCTGACTTCGCATCCGTTTGCTATCCGGACTGTCCCGCCGCTGGCGATAACGGTCGGGTCCCGCAAGAACGGTTTGACTACACGTTGCAGACTATCGCGTTGCAGAATTGAATCCGCATCCACGCCACAAAAAAGAGGGTAGCGCGAAACGTTGATGCCAGCGTTCAGCGAATCCGCCTTGCCGCCATTCGTTTTATCGATGACACGTAAATTTGGGTGGCGTGTAGAACGGTACATCGCATGGACAGATTTCGTCGGTATCTGGTTGCGATAGGCTTCGGGAAAAGGCAACAGGCCGAATTCAAACCTGAGCACGTCGAGCGTGCCGTCATCCGACCCATCATTAATGACGATGATTTCGAATTCGGAATAGGATAGCTGAAGCATGGATCGGACCGATGCCGCAATCGTCGCTTCTTCATTGAACGCCGGGATGAGGACACTGATCGGCGGGTCAAGTCTGGAGTAGACTTGCGGAATATCGGCGAGGATGCGCTCCTGGCCCTTGCGGTATAGAGGCAATATGGCTAGCAGGTTGAGCAATATATAACTGCAGTTGAGCAATATGAAATAGCCTAGAACGAACCAGGCGACGAATTCGATAATCAAACTGGTTGTGCTCATGCTGCTTGTTCGGCCATGACTTGCCGCAACGTGTCGCCGGCCAGATGGTCATCCGTGTCTGCAATCAGCAGGTCAACCTCTTGTCTTACAAAATAGGGCGAGCCGACCAGTGCCTGGGCCGCCCGATAACGAACCCACCACTGACTATCGCCAATCAAAGTCTTCAGTACCTCGACATCGGAACTGTCCCCAATACGACCCAGCGCCTTGCCGACATGGACCCTGACACGCCAGTTGTCGTGAGTGGCAAGTGTGCGGATCGTGTGCAGCAAAGCGGGGTTTGATATCCCGCGCAATGCCGCGACCACCAATTCGGATGAAGAACTGCCGAGCATCTTTTCTTGAATCGATGGCGGCAAGTCGATACGCAATCCCTCGGCAATACGGAGCGCGCGTGGAACATGGTCTGAGGAAAGATTTGGCAACGCATTGAGTAAAATCGGCTGATACAGCGCCCTGACATCCTCGAGCATCGTGACAATTTGTGATACAGGCCAGTCCTCGCGTTCTATCACATCCGGGGTCAATTCTTCCAAAGCTCGCAAGGCATCGATCTGTACAAGCGCCCAGACCGCATGAAATGAGGTTGTGCTGTCGGTTTGGCGAGCGTTAACGAATAAGACGGACCACGCTTGCCGATCCTTCAAATAGCCCAGAGCGAGCGTGGCAAGCAGCCCTTCGGCCCGGGTTCCCCGTTCGAGCATTTTGCGAGCGAGCGCGTCGCAATCAAGCCGATAGCCCAGGGTGTTGAGTTCCTTACTCGCACTGCCGCGTAGAGAGGCATGCAGATGGACCCATAGCTGAAAAAAGACAATGCAATCCAGTTTGCTCAAAATCGGCAGATTATCGGGTACGGCTCCCGCAATTGCGGCATTGAGAACCGGACGCCATTTGCCAATGGCTTTCTTTTCGTTTCTCTCGGTACGACGCAACAGCAGTCGCAGAACGAGAATTTGCATACCAAGTACCAGCGTCACTGTAAATGCACTGACACCGGTCCAGAACGCAACCCGCAAAAAAGGATCAGAAAGTGTATTGAATACCAAGATTGATCCCATTCCTACTGTAAAAGTCACCCTGGTGCGTATGACTTGCCCCGTAACTTACAGCCCAGCGGTGATCAAGCCAGTGACGACCTGTAATGGCAACTGCGCGCAGCTGCGCGATGGAGACCGTGCTGCCCACGAGGGCGGCTTCTTCACCTGCAGCGGCGATCAGGGTGACTGAATTTTTATTCCCGTAATAATAGCTGCCGCGAATATCACCGCTGTAGATCGTTCTTCCAAACGCCTGCGCCGGGCGCAGATTGACGATCCAGCTGTAATTCGCAACATACCTTTCCAGTCCAATCATCGCTTGATTGACGGTGACGCCATCGTATGCGGTAGTGCGGCCACCAACATGCAGCAGCCAGGCCGGCGCAAATTCGACTTGCAAAGCTGCGCCGAGCGTATGTCTTGCGATCACCCGATGTGTCGGACTGTAGCCGACATCAACCGTTGCGGTCAGCTGACTGTCAAGCGGCCGGGTATAGTTGAGGCCCAACCGCGTATCGCGCAGGCCAAAACGCTCAATGTCTGCCAGCTCCATTCCGGCGCCGTGCCGCTTCTCGAATTGATGCTGAACACGCAACGTACGCTCATGCCAGTCTGGCGAATCGATGCTCAGTTTTTCCTGGCTATAGTCGACGCCGACAGACGTGGCGCGCTGCCCGGTTTCCTCTGCCGCGACGACATTGGCGGAAAGAATCAACAAAATGGCCGTCAACAGCAGTTTCATGCCGGCTCCCGGATATATCGGCGAACCCGTGCCAGCAATTCGTCTGCCTGAAACGGCTTGCCGATGTAATCGTTTGCGCCGGCGTCCAAGGCTCGAACAATGTCTTTTTCCATGGTCTTGGCCGACAACATCACGATTGGAGTCGATTTCCAGGTTTCCTGCGCCCGTACAATACGAATGAGCTCAAAGCCATCGATGTAGGGCAGCATGACATCCAGCAGGATCAGTTCAGGCGGTGTGGCGGCACTCTCGATGAGCGCCTTGGCGGCACGGCCATCGGCTACGATGTTCACCGCATAGTCTTGCCGCTCCAGAATGAATTTCAGCACTTGTGCGATATGTTCGTCGTCTTCAACGACCAATACCGATGCCATCGGTGCTTGATACTCTTGTTGTGATGTAAGTTTGCTTTTCATGTCTTCATTGAAAAAGTGGCAAGTCCATTTTGCCTATGAGGAACAGTCAACCAGGCAACTTAATCTTCAAGAATAGTGTCAAGTGGAAATCTGGTCAGTTCGCAAACGAACACTCATATCCGAGACAGATGCGGTTTATTACGGGCGTTGGTGACTAAATCTCGTGGAAATTGGCCCAGGTGCATGGCCACACTGCTATCAATAGAACCTTAACAAAGAGCGTTCGGATGGCAGATAAATTGAAATTGGTATATTCTTGCCCCAATTCCTCGGATGGATTAACCGTGCATCGTTTCGTTTGCATTTTCCTGTTGCTGTTACTGCCTTTGCAAAGCTTTGCCATGCAAGGCGGATGGTCGCCTTTAGGAAATGCATTCGACATTGCCCACGAAATTGAACATCTGGAAGGCGCCAGCCATCATCATGGCGATGACGGTGCAATGCAATATGACGATTCCAGCGAATCTGCCCAGCATCACGCTGAACACTCCGCTGCCGGCCAGGCAATTGCTTTACCGTCGGTTATCTCGCATCAAGCTGCGTTAATCATGCGCACAGCGAGCAGTGGAGAATTATGGCAATACCTCCCTGATCGTGTGCCTGAGCAACCCCAGCGCCCTCCGCAATCTCCTGGCTAAATTGCCGGGAGCATTCTTGCACTTTTGACCATGTAATACAGCGACGCGTAAAGCTGCGCACTGTGCATTTGCTATCGGCCAGTCTTTCTGGATACCGAATGGAGATTGCATGCGTGCTCATTGTTTGATTCATCAAATTTGTTTTTTGACAGCATTGGCGTTTATTACGCCTGCTGTCTTTTCGCAAGCCGGCCCCCCCGATTTGCAAGCCGCCGTTGCTGCTGCCTGGCAGAGGTCACCCGAAGCAAGGGCGCTTGAGGCGCGGCGCAACGAGATGCTTGCCGGGCATGAAGCCGCGCAGACCTGGATTGCCGGTTCGCCCACCATTGGATTATCACAACGGAGCGACCGCTGGACCGGCCAGAACGGCCTACGTGAAACGGAAATTTCCATTGCTGCGCCCATATGGCTGCCCGGGCAAAAGTCTGCCCGCGAGGCACTGGCACAGACCAGTTCCAATGACCTTGAAGCGCAAATTGCCAATGCAAGACTTTCGCTTGCGGGCGAGGTGCGCGAGCGCCTGTGGGCGGTCGCCGCTGCCCGGGAAGCCTTGGCGGAAGCTAAAGACCATCAACATCATCTTGAAGAAATTGCCGATGAAGTCATGCGTCGTGTCAAGGCAGGCGACCTGGCAAGAACGGACGGCATGCTCGCGCGGCAAGAGGTCCTTGCCTCAAAAGCGGCATCAGCAGCGGCACAAGCCAAACTGCAAGAGGCGCTGACGCGCTATCGACTGCTCACTGGGCAGTCAGAGATTCCCATGCCCCAGGCTGAACCAATTGCCAGAGCCATACAAGCACCTCATCCGCGAGTATTGGCGACGCGAACCGCGCTACAGCGCTCTCAAGCGTCGCTCCATGCCGTCAATAACACTCGCAGCGACCCGCCAACAGTCGGCCTGTCGATGCGGCGTGAACAAGACAGGCTTGCCAGTCCAAGCAGCCGCAGTGTTGGTTTGACTGTGCAGATTCCAATTGGAACAACGGCTCGAAATCGCCCGCTGGAAATGGCAGCTCGTACGCAAGTCGAGACTGCTAGCGCCGAGGCAATACAAGCCGAAGCGACCGCGGATGCCGATGTCGAACTGGCACGCCAGCAGCTGGTCATGGCAGAACAAGCCTTGGAAGCCGCAACTTCGCGTGCGGTTTTGACGCGTGAACACACCGAACTAATCCAAAAAGCGTTCCGTCTTGGCGAACGCGGATTGGCGGAATTACTGCGCTCGCGGGCGTTGTCACATGAAGCCGAAGTAGGGGAGCGCCAGCACCGCGTTGCAGTGGGCCTGGCCCATGCCCGATTGAATCAAGCCCTTGGAATCCTGCCATGAACGTGTTCAGAATCTTTCTCTTTTATCTTTTGACGACGTCTGCAGCACTCGCTGCGCCCGGTGCACATGGCCCCAATGGCGAGCATCTGGATGCCCCGGGTGCCAACCACGCACGTACGGATGCCGTGCCCCGAATTGACACTTTTACCGAATCCTTCGAGCTTGTTGGTCGTTTGCAGGGAAATGAATTGTCGATTCTTATTGACCGCTATGAAACGAACGAACCGGTATTGAATGGCAAGCTGGAAGTGGAGTTCAACGGAGTGAAGGCACCTGCCAGGTTCCACGCCGACCATGGGGATTATGCAATTGATGACGCCAATTTTCTCAAGGCGCTGACCAAGCCAGGCAAGCATTCCCTGATATTTACCCTGACTACCGCAGAGGAAAGCGACCTTCTCGAAGGTACGCTGGAAGTCAACGCCGAGAACCAGGCACATGGCAATTCTCACGACGAGTCGGGCAACCACGGCTATTCGCTCAGGAACTGGGTCGTTGGCGGTGTACTGCTTGCCATCCTGTCGGTTGCGCTAATAATACTTGCGCGCCGCCGCAAACCAGTTTCAGGGAAAAGACCATGACGATCAACATAGCCAGTTCCATCCTCATGTTCATTGCTGCGGGCATGCTGTCTGCCGCAGCGGTCGCGGCTCCCGGTGCCCACGGTCCCAACGGCGAGCATCTGGATGCGCCGGCCTCCAGCACTGCTTCCGGCCTGGCCCGCTTGCCTGACGGTAGCGTCAACGTGCCCAAGCAGGCGCAGCGGCGCATGGCGATTCGAACCGTGATGGCACACGAGGGGGAGCATCCCCTGACTGTTGAATTAAACGGTCGCGTCGGTATCGATCCGAATGCCGGCGGCCGGGTACAGGCACCCTTTGCCGGTCGCATTGAGCCTGGATCAAAAGACTTGCCCATGGCTGGCCAGCGCGTTGTGAAAGGCCAGGTTCTGGCACGGATTCGCCCAGTCGGCGGAGCAATCGAACGCGGCAATCAGCAGGCGCAGCTGGCACAAATACGCGCCAACCGCACGCTGGTAGCGCTGCGGGTGAAACGATTGGAGTCTCTGGAAGGCTCGGTCCCGCAAAAGGAGATTGAGGCAGCGCGCGCGGAACTGACGAGCATGATCGGGCAGGAGCGGGCGATAGGCGCAAGCGTTGACGGAACCGACGCCATCACGGCTCCGGCATCGGGCATTATCGCCACGGCCAATGTCTTGAGCGGGCAGATTGTCGAATCGCGTGATGTACTTTATGAAATCATCGACCCGAATCGGATGATGGTTGAAGCAACCACGACCGATGTCACGCTAGCCGGCCGTATCAGTAATGCGAGCCTGAGTGGATTACCCGGCATCGAGTTGCACTTGGTTGGCAGCGGGCGTAGTTTGCGTGACGGTGCATTACCGGTCAATTTCCGGGCAAACGCAAAAAATATTGCTCTCGCCGTAGGGCAACCGGTCACTGTGGTGGTGAAACTCACCGATAAGCTCAAGGGCATTGCACTACCGGCAGAAGCATTGGTGCGCAACCAGTCCAACGAACCTATCGTCTGGATCAAGTCGGGGGCAGAGCGGTTTATCGCCCAGCAGGTCGAAGCCAGGCCACTCGATGCCAGGACTATTGTGGTGGTAAAAGGCCTGACGCCTGACAATCGCGTCGTGGTGTCGGGCGCAAGTCTCATTAACCAGATTCGCTAGGGCCGAGCGCATGTTTAACTGGATAGTTCGCTTTAGCCTCAACAATCGTCTGTTTATTTTGGCGGCGGCTGCGTTACTGCTGATGTACGGCGCTCTGATGGCAACGCGCACGCCAGTCGATGTATTTCCCGACCTGAACAAGCCCCTGGTGACTGTCCTGGCGGAAGCCGGCGGCATGGCGCCCGAAGAGGTCGAACAGCTGGTTTCGTTTCCGATCGAGACAGCCTTGAACGGGATGCCTGGCGTAACCCGCGTACGTTCCGTCTCGGGCGTCGGTCTGTCGATTGTCTATGCCGAGTTTGACTGGGGCACGGACATTTACCGCAACCGCCAGCTCGTCTCCGAGCGGCTGGCGCTTGTCAAGGAGCAGCTCCCCGAAAGCATAGCCCCGGTCATGGGTCCGGTCTCGTCCATCATGGGCGAAGTCATGCTGATTGCACTGCCCATCGATGTATCGAAAGCCAACCCGATGCAGGCACGGGAATATGCGGATTTTGTGCTGCGGCCCAGGCTGCTGTCGATTCCCGGCGTATCCCAAGTCATTCCAATTGGCGGTGATGTCAGGCAACTGCGCGTCGAGCCGGATACGGCCCGCATGGCGCAGTTCAATGTAACGCTGGACCAGGTCAAGTCATCGGTACAAGGCTTTGCAGCCAACACCAGTGGCGGCTTCATTGACTTGAATAGCCGCGAATACCTGATTCGCAATCTTGGCCGGACTAACCGGCTGGAAGACGTGAAGGGCCTGCCGGTCGCTTACCGGAACGGCACGCCGGTATTACTGGAGCAGGTGGCCGAAGTACGATACGCCCCGGCATTCAAGCGTGGCGACGCCGGGATGAATGGCAAGCCGGCTGTCATTTTGAGCGTACAGAAGCAGCCTGCGGCAGATACGGTGAAGCTGACGAAGCAGATTGAAACGGCTTTAACTGAACTCAGACAGGGGCTGCCTGCAGGCCTGTCGGCACCGGAAGTACTGTTTCGCCAGGCTGATTTCATTGAGGCTTCTATTAATAACGTGGTCGAAGCGCTGCGTGACGGTGCCATCCTGGTAGCCATTGTCCTGTTCGCGTTTCTGCTCAATTTCCGAACCACTGCCATTTCGCTGATTGCCATCCCGTTGTCGCTGGCCGTCACTGCGGTCGCCTTTCATTTGCTCGGACAGTCCATCAACGTGATGACGCTGGGCGGTCTTGCGATTGCAGTTGGCGAGCTGGTGGACGATGCGGTCGTGGATATTGAGAATATCTTGCGGCGCCTGAAACAGCGCAGCACCGGGGCCGGTGCGCCATCAGTGCTGGAAACCATCTGGCGCGCATCGGTCGAGGTCCGCTCCGGCATCGTCTATGCCACGGTCATCGTCGTGCTGGTATTCGTGCCGCTGTTTGCCCTGCCAGGCATTGAGGGCCGTTTGTTCGCCCCGCTAGGCATCGCCTACATCGTATCGATTCTGGCGTCGATGCTGGTTTCCATGACAGTTACCCCTGTGCTGGCGTACTTCCTGTTGCCTCACATGAAACAGCTGGCGCATGGTGACAGCCCTCTGGTAACGCGGTTGAAGGCATGGGATGCACGTCTGCTGGATTGGTCGTTCCCGCGCGCCAAAGTCATTATTGCACTCGCCGCTGTCGCCGTCGTGCTGGCTGCGGCGTCCGTGCCGTTCTTTCCGCGCGCCTTCCTGCCACCATTTAACGAAGGCTCGCTGGTGATGGGGATGACATTTACGCCAGGAACGTCGCTCGTCGAAGCCAACCGCATGGGAGCGCTGGCGGAAACGCTGATTCAGGGCGTCCCGGAAGTCATCAAGGTAGGGCGGCGAACTGGCCGCGCCGAGCTTGATGAGCATGCGGAAGGCGTGCATTCGGCAGAAATCGATGTCGACTTGAAACGCTCAGAACGTGATCGGGAAGCGATCATGGCGGATATCCGGTCGCGCCTCGCGGTCATCCCGGCATCTTTCGCCATTGGCCAGCCAATTTCTCACCGGCTGGACCACCTGCTTTCCGGCGTGCGGGCGCAAATCGCCCTGAAAATCTATGGAGATGACCTTGATACCCTCCGCGGACTGGCTGAGGGATTGAGAGGCAGGTTGTCCGGTGTGCCAGGGCTGGTTGACTTGTCGGTTGAGCGGCAAGTGCTGATTCCGCAAATTAAGGTGCGGGTCGATTATAGAAAGGCCGCGCAATACGGCCTGTCGCCAGGGCAGATATTGACTGCACTGCAAACGCTTTCAGAGGGGGCGCGGATAACCCAGGTGGTCGATGGTCCGCGCCGGTTCGATCTGATGGTCCGTTTGCCGGATGCTAGCCGCTCGCCACAGGATTTGGCGCGGGTGATGCTCGATAGCCCTGCCGGCCGCATTCCCTTGTCATCGGTTGCCACCGTGGAGGAGGGTGATGGACCGAACCAGATTGGCCGGGAAAATGGCCGGCGTCGCATTGTCGTGTATGCCAATACCGATGGCTCCGACATGTCGCGCGTGATCGCCGATGTACGCAAGGCGATTGCCGCAACGGCGCTCCCGGGCAGCTACTTTGTCAATATCGAAGGACAATTCCAGGCTCAGGAGCAGGCGATGACTCTGATTATCGGACTATCGCTGGCGTCGCTTTCCATGATCTTCCTGGTGCTGTATTCACGTTACAAGTCAGGGGTGCTCGCGCTGGTCATCATGGGAAATATTCCCTTTGCGCTGATTGGCAGCGTGATTGCAATGTGGATTGCCGGCGTGTCACTTTCCGTCGCATCGATGGTGGGCTTCATCACGTTGACCGGTATAGCGACGCGTAACGGCATTCTGAAGGTCAGCCATTACATCAACTTGTGCAAGTTCGAAGGCGAGACATTTGGCGTACCGATGATTGTGCGCGGTTCGCTTGAACGCCTGACGCCTGTGTTGATGACAGCGCTGGTGGCGGCGTTTGCGCTAGTGCCATTGCTCCTGGCTGCGGACGCGCCCGGAAAGGAAATCCTCCATCCGGTTGCAGTGGTGATTTTTGGCGGATTGGTCAGCTCGACCATTCTCGATTCACTGCTGACGCCGCTGATTTTCTGGCTGGTCGGGCGCAAGCCGCTGGAGGCGATTGTTGCGGGTGATGCGAAGGAAGCATATTAGAACGCATTTCATCAATAGGCGGTTACGCGTTTACATCACAATCCGGGCTGGCCAGGCGCGAGCCGCGTCGAATAGCATTGCATATTTGCAAGACGAGCAACGCTGTCAGCGTCGATTCTGGTGTGAACCCTCCGGGAAGTTAGCCTGGGCGGCGCAACGCTGTGTTGCATCGGCCAGACCACCTTTGCGTAGCGGTCTATGGAGGAAACGTGTTCTATAAATGGGCTATAGCAGCGGCGCCCAAATCAGAGCCGCTGTACCTATGGAGAATGCAATGAAAAAAATGATGACCCTTGTGGCAATGGCAATAACAGTGGCGGTATCAGGCAATGTCTTGGCGCATGGCGAAAAAGCGAAACATGGCGGAATCGTCCAGACTGCGAGTGACCTGAGCTTTGAATTGGTCAACAAGGGCGGCAAAGCCACGATTTATGTGGAAGACCATGGCAAACCAGTATCAACCGTTGGCGCCACCGGTAAATTGACCGTTTTGAACGGCGCTGAAAAGGCTGAGGTGTCCATTGAACCAGTCGGCGAAAACACCTTTGTCACCAAAGGTGAGGCAAAACTGGTGAAAGGAACCAAGGCAATTGCAGCTGTGACGTTTGCAGACAAGAAGACGGTGAACGTGCGATTTTCATTTAAATAATGCGTCAACGGGTGTCAACGTTGTCACCAAACTGCGTGGCCATCAAAAGGCCGCGCAGTAACGACACCTTGCAGTCTTGATATGCTTAACGGCGCAATCTGAGCTGCAAGCGTGTCTCAGTAGCGTAGAGAAGGCTAAAACCACAACATTTATAATAGCGCTCCGAAGTAAAATCATCTAATCTTACCAAATAGAAACTATATTAAAAATCATGCACTTACGTGGCCTAGTCGCGAGCTAGGCTAGTTTTTTGTGAGGAATTAGTTCGAACTTCAAGAACTAATCTATGCACACTAATGCTGCCAGTACTAAATCTCGCACACCGCTGAGCTCTAGCTTTTTGATAATTAAGTTCTGTTCAGATTAATTTCACTATGCAACTTGTTGAGAATAATCAAGCTGGTTTCTAGTTAGTAAGCTAGCTTTGTATCAATTCATTTCGACAATGGAGGCCACAGTGTCTTCGACTTCCCCAACCGTTCGCAGTGCCCAGCGCGCCCGCGTTTTCGATGCGTATCGCGGACGTGGGAAGAAAAACAGCAACCTTTGGCTAGTTTACAGCGTCAAGACAGGGCGTGACTGGGTACTGTCAACCGATCGCCAGTTAATTCATTGGGTGTACTACCTTGAAACCGCACCGACCGTTAAGTCGTTCGAGTTGGTAACACCGCCTGTACAGGGAAATCGAGAGTCACGACATCGTCATTCGGAACTTGATGCAGTAGTGGTTAGCGTCGACGGGGCTATTGCGCACCATAAATTACAAAGCCGCGAAGGTACCGACTCGGAAGTTCAGACGCCGAGGGATCCAAATGCCGAAATCCGGACAAAACATCAGATCATTACAGACGCAGATTTGGCACCATATGCAGGTCTTTCAATGCGCTGGCTTAAGGCCATCGGTTACGCCGCAGCCATACGTGAACAAGAACATGCTTCCACATTAATTGCACTCTCATCCATAACGAAACGACAGCAGCACGGAAATGTAGGCGAGATTGAATCGCTTTTGTCGGGATTCGACTCCGCGGTGGTTAGAGGCCTCTTGGTGAGGATGTCAATAGAAGGGGCAATAGATCTGGATATGACGCTGGGAAGCTTCAGATCGGCAACCCCGTGGTGCCTTCGAGAGCGGGACGTGCTATGCCCTTAAGACTGTCTGTTCGTGCATGTGCGCCTCCGATTGAGCTCTGGCCAGGAGTATGTGAAGAGGCGCTACCGGAAAAGGACCGCGAAAAATTTGCGGCGAAAAAAAAAGCCCTAGCTCTGTACTTTTCAGATGTGCCGGTTCGTACCATCAGCCAAAAAACTGGTATTGCGTATTACGAATTGTCGCGCATGGCAAAGAAGTGCCTGGGATTGGCCGATGACGGCCAAATACTTGGTTTCCGAGCGCTTATTCCCTATGTTCACCTAAGACCGTACACGCGCAAAGCAGACTCAAAGCTAAAACTATCGGGTGCCCATGGCGGTTGTTCAGGCCAGCTAGCAGCAACTTTAGCGGCGTTCGATGAGGCAGAGAAGCAGCTTGTCGGGTACATTAGAAAGGATGCGAAGGTCACGGGCATTCCGGAGAAGAAGCTACGCCCGAAAGACCTCCACCGAATCTTTCTGAACTTCTTGAAGGACAAGGGCGTGAAAGCCCCGAAGTGGCCGTTCAATACTAAATTCCTCGGCGCCAGATCGATCCAAACATTCATGGCTGATGTGCTTGCGCGAAATTTCTCGAATTCAGTCGTAAAGCGTGAAGAGAAGGAGGCAAGAGCCCATCTTAGTGTTGGGATGGCACGTGAACCTATCCTCCGCTTTGACGAGCCGTACGACGCTGTGGAAATCGACGCCTATCGGATAGAAAATCACACCTGCGTAACTTTTCGTACGCCCGAAGACACCTATGCCGAGATTCTTCTGGATCGGCTTTGGTTGATTGCGGCAGTCGATCGCTTATCCACGGCAATTCTTGCTTACCGAATTGTCTATCGATCCGAAGTAACCGCAGATGACGTTGCTGCAGTAATGCGAGATGCAGTTACCAAACGTTGGGAGCCACAGCAACTGAATTTCCCTGGTCTGAAGTATCCGGCTGAAGGAGGTCTGCCTAGCGGCGTTATAGAACGGGCATACGGAGCAGTATGGAGTGTAACAATGCTGGATGGCGCGTTAGCGCACTTGGCAGAGAAAATCCATGACCGTGCGAGGAAAACTTTGGGCATGGTTATCAATTGGGGACCAGGTGGCCACTTCGAGCGACGCCCCAACGTAGAACGAGCCTTTAGACAGCTTGGGCAGGATCTTTATCGCCGTCTACCTTCCACAACAGGCAGTCATCCTCATAACGGCCGTGCCGACAATGCTGAACAGAAGGCAATCACTTACAAGATACGCGCTTCGGACATTGAACAGCTAACTGACGTTACGATCGCACAACACAACGCTACGCCGTCGGAAGGTCTTTCGTTTTTTTCTCCCCTGGGTTTTTTACGTCAATTTCTAGATGGCGTTCATCCCAGATGCGAGCCAAGGAGATTGCATATGACTGCACATGAAGCAGCTTCAAAGCTTGTTTGCCGGGAATGGAGGGTGATTCGTGGCTGCTTAGGGGAGGGTAGAAGGCCATACGTACAGGTTGATCGCGGCCACTATACGAGTCCGGTGCTGGAGGATGCGGGGCAACTCATCGGCCAAAAAGTACTTGTGGAGATCGATGATGACGACTTTCGCCAAGTCCGAGTGTTTCTCGAAAACGGCGCAGAACTGGGTTTTCTCAAGGCTAAGGGGCGATGGTCGCAAACTAAGCATAGCCGACGTACAAGAAAGGCCATCAATAGTCTGATGGACCAGCGAATCCTAGTCATATCGGAGTTCGACGATCCGGTGGTCGTCTATCTCGACTACCTTTCTACTCCTACCACTACATCGAAATCAAAGTTGTCAACCATCCCCCCAAGTCAGGCAACCGACGCGACCAGGGTCGCTCAGGAAGCCGGTATGGAACCGGTGATTCGGCCTCCTTTAGAGGTCCAAACGAGCCCGAATACGCCATCCGTGAGCGAAGTGGCGGCACGAAAGCCGATACTTCGCGTAGTCTCTGACACGCCGCGTAAAGCAAAAAATAGGAGGTAGATTATGTTCAATGGGTTTCCAAGCAATGGGCCAGGAAACGACCCAAGCTATCTCACGGACGAGATGCGCGCCAAGCTATTGGAATCGCACCCGATTCGAGAAAAGTCCTATGTGATACCAACAAAAATGCTCGATCGAACATATGAAGTAATTAGAGAACGCGTTTGGATGCGGCGTACCGGTGTCTTTTTTTACGCAAGTCCCCGAATGGGTAAGACCACATGCGTGGGCGAAACAAAGGAACGTCTTGAAGAGGAATTTTCTACACTCTATGTGACACGTCTAGACGCACGAGACTCCCAGAGGCCGTCTCATGCGCACATGTATAAGTTGCTCTTGGAGGCACAAGAACATGTGCTTTCGCGGAGATCCGACGTCAATCTTCTTTTTAATAACGCGGTAACAGACATCCAAGTCCAAGTAGGCGCCCGACATGGCTCGCAGTACGTATTGCTGATTGATGAAGCGCATTTGCTGAACCAAACAGATTTGCAACAGCTTCTATTGGTACACAACGCATTGGAGCGAATCAAAATAAAAATGACGACAGTTTCGTTCGCTCAACCTGAAATTATGCATCGCCGGACGGCGTTGATAGCTTCTAAACAACGGCAAATTATTGCACGATTCTTGAGCGAACCGATCACCTTTGAAGGGTGCCGGCACGAGGCAGATCTTGAGGCAATATTAAACGTATGTGATCAGGAATCAGATTATCCGGCAGATAGTGGCTGGAGCTACACGCGGTTTTTTGTCCCGCGCGCTTATGCATCGGGCTTTCGACTGCGTCACTATACAAAAAAGATGTGGGCAGTATTGACCGAGGCCGCTCAACAACTGGATGGAGAATCAGTCCCTATGGAGCATATTTGTCTTACTATCGAGTATTGTCTGTTAGCGGGATGGGATGAGGATGCCCCCAATTTCTTGTTGGATGATGGTGATATTAAGGCCGCGGTAGGAGCTTCCAACTTGGCAACATTTAACGGCCTGATGGGACCTCAGGTTTGTTAGCAGGGTATTCCGGAGCCAGGCTAACTTGGCACTCGTCCATGCCAGCTCCCTTTGAATCGGGACGCTCCATATTCGATAAAATTATCGAATTAAATCACATCAATGAAACAGAACTTATATCCCTGATTCGATTGCCTGAGAACGAACTAGCAAGGCCAAATTTAGGTTCTACATATAGTTTTTGGATTGATTTTCACCGATTTTCCAGTCTTCTTGGGATTGATGCAAGACGATTGCGCGAAGGGTTTTTGGACCAACTTGGTTTTAAGCCTAACAGTCGAGGCGACTCCAGAGCACCTATAAGAACGCGGTTTTGTCCTGAATGTGCGCGTTATGGTTATCACTGCGTATTCTTCAACCTTGCGATTGTCGCGGAATGTCCTTGGCATCGCCGCCCACTAGTATCTTCAACAAATATATGTGTGTTGTGCTCCCCTTACGTTCGCGAGTCGGCGTCTGCTGCTTCGGATTATGTTTGTCCAGAATGCGGAGGCGCTGAGGAAATACCTATTATGCGTCAGTGTATAGATCGCTTCCAAGCCGATCAAGAAGCGACCATTAGAGGGTACGGCTTAGAGTTGGTGGAGTGGCGGCGTCGCGTTCAGAATGCAAGCATAGGCTACGAGTCGCTGCTAAATCCATTGGATAGAACTGGGGAATCGGACGTTCAATTCTTAAAAGACGTATCGGGACCACTTGGTCATGCCGTAAAAGTCGCCGACATGGAATTATTTTGGAAGTTTAATGCTGCGCCCACCGTTGTGCAACATTTTCGTCTAACTACAACAAAGTCTGAAGATTTTAATCCTACGCCAATACGTCTCAGCGATGAATTGGGGCGGCAATACCGAAGTGTCCGGCACCAGATATATAAACGGTATATCAAATCACATCGTAAGTGCCTGGCTGCCATGTATAAGTTGTCACGGGATGAATGTCTTTGCCTGAATGGGGAGGCTATATGTTCAACTGCTTTGGCTTACCTTGTTTGGCGCATGGCAGTTGAAGGTGTGGGAAATCTGGAGGCAATGCGTACTGCAAGAAGACCAGATTATTTTTTACGCATGATGGGGCCAGGTGGTGAATCTGACCCTGATCTTACTGTTCGATGGAACTATCTGCTTTTTTTCGGCATATGGAACGAGCTTCATTCACAGTGCGGTAAATTCAAGCTGCAAGTCACTTTTGGCAATCGCAGTCGTTGGGGCGAGAGCTACATTATGAAGGTAATGACGGAGCAACATTCGGGGGAACGTTGGTATGATGTTTTTTGCCCGATTCCATTGGTTGGAAACACATGTGAAGGAAAGCCAAAATTATTTTTGAATGAATATTCTTTGTGGAATGTTTGTGGCTCATCTTGGGCTTGCTATTTGGAAGAGAGTACTCAAAACGCAATGTTCCGTATTCAGGTAAATTCTGGAGCGATACGGTCAGGCCCGCATTGGCATATTTGCGTCTGAAGTTGCAGTTACTCGAATCTTGTTGAATTGAACGGAACGTATTAAATAACTTTACCTCAAGCAAAGGCGGCAAAAATAACATATGTAAAGGGCAGGAGGAAGATGAGAAACAATCATCTGCGATTACTTTTGAAACCTCAAGTAAAATTCTACGATGGATGAACCTGCTCAAGTTGAAGACCGTTATTCTTAATGATCGGTTAGTCTTAAAATTCTTTAGTAATTTTTTTCATGTTCCTCACAAAGTCCTGTCTAGTTTTCTGAGTCATGCGGTGATATGACAACATAATTTCAGCTAAATCATCGTCCTCCTCGTAAAAATATGAAGTCGGTACATTCAATATTTTAGCGAGTGCCTGAGCAATTTTATAATCTGCTTTATGGACCCCTAATTCATAGCGATTTATTCTCGTACTCGCTACAAACGGATCCAGCCCTGCCTCAATACCCAGTGTCTTCTGCGAGATCCCCGCAGCAATTCGCGCCTGCTTGAGCCGTCGCGCCCAAACATCATTTACATTGCCCATGTCGTAGTTCTTCAGAAAAAAGAACTACGAGAATCGTAATATTTTGCTATTCTAGATACTACGTATATCGTAGTTATCGAGCAACAACGTGTAGAGATGACTAATAAGCCCTTCAAGGCGCAGTTAAATACCAAACCGAGTTAATCAGGATCTGCAAATGTTGAAATTCACCCCTCCATCAAACCTTCCGAAGGAATATTCAAGGTTGTTTACCCATTATTTGGTCAATAGGCCAAATAAAAATGCACGTTTTTATTTAAGCGAGTGGTTTCAAGCACTCAGCGAGGATGCACTTGATAAGCTAGGTATTCAGGCAGAACTAGTAATGGAGGAGGGTAAAGCCCATCCTGCGGAGACGTTGGATCTCGGTGCGCTTTGTAAAGCAATCATGCTGGCGGAATCAAACGGCCGCAGTCAACCAAAAAACACGAAAGCACTGGCAAAGAAACTTGCTTCGCTCTCTGTCTTTATCGCCCTAGAGCAGTTGTCAAGAAAGCAAGTTATAAAATTGCAGGCGCCATTATCTCTCTCATCCAATAAACCGATTGAATATAATTTTGCTGAATCAAGCGCAGAGTTCACTAAGGCTTGGCAGGAGTGCTTTACGCCACAAAGGAGAATTTTTGATGCTACTTGAACGGGAAATGTCTTTTGCTAAATGCCTTGCGTCGAAATATCTTAGATGAGGAAAACTAACTTTCGCGACACTCTTGTCTCAGCCATAACCTCAATGCCTCAACGGCGCTCCCCTGTGCGAATGAACCTTTGAGGCCAACGACATAGTAGCCTTCATCGACGGCAAGCCTGGCTGCGAATGGTTCGATCAATTCGCCGTTTGCCAATTCAGGCTCCACGAGCGATGTACTGGTCAGTACCACACCCTGATGGCGCTTGGCAGTATCTATCGCCAGATGGGATGCATCGAAGTACATACTGGGGATGTCGCCAATTTCCCGATCCGACAACCTTGTAAATTGCAGGAGCCAGCGCTCCCAATAGGGGTGAATTCTGGTCGCCAGAAGAGTCGCTTTTGCCAAATTTTCCGGTTGCTTCAGCTGGAGTTTTTCGCCATACCCTGGACTGCAATAGATCCGCAACTCGTCCAGAAAAAGCAATTCAACATCCAGCCTGTTGCTCTCTTGCGGCTTGAAATGCCTGATCGCAATATCAATCGAATCATTATCAAAATCCATCAGTGCCGCGCTTGCATCAATTTGCAAGCTGATCTCAGGATGAAGATCCATGAACCGCGCCATGCGTGGCACAAACCACTTGCGTGCAAAGCTGGGCGGCATTGAAATGCGCACCTCGTTGCGCTGGCGCTGCTTGAGCACAGTGCTGGCATGTGAAATCTGGCCCAAGGCGGTACTGATACGCCCGAAATAGGCGGCGCCTGCTTCAGTTAGCGAGACCTTTCGTACTTCACGATGAAATAGTTTTCTGCCAAGCCAGTCTTCGAGCTTGTGAATCAATTGTCCCACCGCCCCTGGTGTCACAAACAGCTCATCAGCAGCTTTCGCAAAGCTTAAGTGTCGCGCTGCAGCTTCGAAAGCGACCAGCGACCGAAGCGGTGGGAGATTTTTCATGGAATAGTTATTCTATTTCATATGCCAATAAAAGTCATTTGTCGGGTGCCGGCCGTACGCGCACAATGCTTACGTGCTCGTCATTCATTGATTACAAACATGTGACCAGGCTTTCGATCCAATCCCATACATTTTCCACCGCTCATAAGGAGATATCCCATGCCACTCGTTCGAATTGATGTTCCAAAAGGCAAATCAGAAGAATATCGTCGTGCCATCAGTGATGTTGTCTACGACACGACGATTAATGTACTAAATGTTCCCAAGGACAACCGATTCCATGTGATCTCTGAACACGCGAGCACACATTTGCTAATCAACCCGACCTACTATAGCATTCACAGAAGCGAAGACGCCATCATCATTCAGGTAACGCTGAACGAGGGGAGAGCAACGTTGGAACTGAAGAAGGCGTATTACAAGGCGTTGGCGGATGGCTTGCACGAACGACTGGGGATGCGTCGTGAAGATGTGTTCATTAATCTGGTTGAGGTAAAAAAGGAAAACTGGTCTTTGGGTAATGGCGAAGCCCAATATGCCTGATAACAGGAACACATATGACCAAAGGAATGCTATTCGTGCAGCACGGTTTCCACCGGTCAGGGCGTCCTAAATAATTGCCGCTTGGCCGGAGTCTTTTTTGACTCCGGCACGCCAATGTAGGCTTGCTTTGAAGGAGCATAGAACCGGGAGACGATGTTGTAGTGTCTGGCCAGGATTGCCTGGATTTCAGGCGCCGACGGCGGCAGACGCTCGATCATGGGGGTGAGTTTCTTGTAGAGGGCGTCCCAATCCATATGTACTTGCGGCTTGTTAACATGTGACCAGTTGTTTGTTTCAGCAAGAGATCGGGCTTGCTCAGCGCTCAGCGCTGATCTGCATTCTTGAAGGTATTCCAATGCTGTTGTTTGTGTTTTCATTTTGGCTTAAGTAGATGGGGTGCGCCCCTGTGAAGATGCGCGGTAACGACTATATTGAGGTGAACTGAACCAGCCAACCTGTATCGTGAGAAAATCGCTAGATGGCACGTTTTTCCTTTCGGACCTTGAAAAGAGCTGCATCAATTGAAAAGGAGTGATCCTTCTCTACCGAAAAATAATTCAATGATTCCTGTGATGCGCAGTCAAATAAATTGCGAATCGCTTCCACCCGCACCTGTGGCGTCCGCATACGCTCAATCCACTCGTTGAACACCATTGCCAATTTCCAGGTACTTGGGCGCTCACAGTCAAAGCCAGCAGCCGAAAGCATGTTCTCCCATTCCGATATGCGATAGTCGCGTACATGTGAGACGTCTCTCAGCACTTCGACTGCTTGCAAAGTCGTATCATGCAACGCAAATTCCGGTGCAATGACATCAACGAATACTGCAACGCCATCTTTCGCCAGAACTCGATTTATTTCACAGAGTGCCGCAGGCAGGTCCAACCAGTGGTGAGCTGAGAAGCGTGTAAGGACGAGATCAAACGCCTCATCCTCAAACGGCAGCTTCTCCGCTGGGCCCTGCAGTGTAGCGATATTGTGGAGGTTTCGCTCTTTCGCGGAACGGGCCACGACCGAAAGCATGTCGTGGGAAAGGTCGTATGCTGTTACCGTTTTCGCTGCCGGGGCCACCACAAAGGCTACATGGCCGGCCCCGCATCCCACATCAAGAACCTTGGGGTTCTCGTGCTGACGTACGATTTGCAAAATGTTTTTTAGATCCTGTCCCTCAGCATGAACCGAACTTGTTAAGTAGGCGTGTGCTGTTTCGCCAAATTGTTTCGCAACGATAGCTTGCTGTTTCATCTGATTTCTCCCGTTCAATCGAACTGAAAGAATAGTGCGATATCTATCCTGTAACAAGATAATGATTTATCCTAGTATATTTCCAACTATGAATCTTCGTGGGCGCAAACTATATGAATAAGAAGCTGGGCGAATTCATTCGCACATATCGTGAGCGGATTCGACCCGAGGAGGTTGGCCTGCCGGGCGGCGGGCGCCGAAGAACGCCTGGCCTAAGACGGGAAGAATTGGCGCAATTGTGCCTTGTCAGCCCGACTTGGCTTACCTGGTTAGAACAGGGCCGGCCGGTATCAGCGTCCGCCAAAATGCTTGGAAAAATTTCGGATGTGATGAAGCTTTCTGTTGCTGAGCGGGCATATCTGTTTCGCCTTGCGGACAAAGTTGACACAACGGTAGAGTCAGCGCTTCCCAAGCCAACCGAAGTGTTGACATCCATCGTCAAGGCTATCAAGGCGCCAGCGTACATTCTGAATCGGCAATGGGACGCAGTAGCATGGAATCGGCCAGCCAAAGACCTGTTTGCTGGCTGGCTCGATCTTCCTAAGAAGGATTTCGCGCCGAATTTATTGCGCTATATGTTTCTTTCAGAAAGTGCTAAAAAACTAATTCTTGATTGGCCAGAAAGAGCTGACCGCCTGGTTGCCGAGTTTCGCGCAGACAGTGGCAAGTATGCTGATCATGGAAGTCTGAAGGCCTTGGTGGATGAACTTGCGATAGGAAGCCGGGAATTTCGAACAAGATGGAGTCAGCAAAATGTCGTTAGCCGGGATGGAGGTGAAAGGCGTTTTGCACATCCAGAAAATGGCGAGTTAGCGTTCGACCAGGTGACATTTCATCTTGCGACGCAGCGCGATTTCAAACTTGTGATGCTCTTACCCATGATATAGGGTCTGGCTTCGCTATCATCTTCAGCCCAATATCTACTTTTTAGAGTCCCGAACGTCCACATTGTGGTGCCCGTTAATAAAGTTTGACATTTTCCTCTAATATAAGCTCCTGATTTTAAAGGGCTTCTTCCGTATGGATAATCCTGTTAGACGTTTGACATAAATGTCATGAATTTTATAAATGTCTAGCTTCGCTATTAAGTTTGACATTTTTTATCGGCCCGCGATTTTGAATAATTAGATTGACATATCCTCTGCCTGCCAGGATTTCATTGATGATTAAGAAATAAAACACGTTCGGTATGCAGTCAATGTTTGCTTGGCCGCAAGCACACAAATATCAAGGTCGGCAGATCACCTTTATCTAGAACTCATTTCATAAGTGTTGGTCTGCTCGAATCTCAGGCAAATCGGGTGCTGAAATGGCTAGCGGGAAACGACTTACCGATGAACAATGGGCAGTGCTGGCACCTTTGATTCCATCACCCGTACGGCGTGCCATTGGACGCGGCAGACCGATCGAGCACGATGATCGTGCTGCCATGGATGGCGTACTTTGGATATTGCGCACGGGCGCTGCATGGGCAGATCTGCCGGACGAGTTTCCGTCATACGCCACGTGCTTCCCACGCTTTAGCAATTGGGTCAAGGACGGGACGTTGAGTCGCTTGCTCGAAGCGATGGCGCAGGACCTGGAAGCCAGAGGCGCAATTGATCTGTCCGAATGCTTCATTAACGGCACTTTCGTGGTGGAAAAAAAAGGGGCCCTAAAGTGGGATAGGCCAAGCGGGGCAAAGGTACAAAGCTCATGGAAATTGCGGAAGCTACAGGTCTTCTACTCGCCGTGCACACGGCTTCTGCTAGCCGTTATTTCATCACCCTTGTCGAGGCTACCATCAATGAGACCGTCACCCTGGGACGACCTGAACGACTTGTCGGGGATAGTGCCTACGACTGTGATGCGCTCGATGAAATGCTCGCAGCAGACGGCATTGAGTTGATTGCTCCGCACAAGGGTAATCGGGTCAAGCCTGCTACCCAGGATGGTCGCGTGCTGCGTCGGTACAAGAGACGCTGGAAGATCGAACGCCTGTTCGCATGGTTGAACAGGTTCAGGCGGATACTGACCCGCTGGGAAGTTGACGACCATCGCTTTACCGGCTTTGTTCATCTGGCTTGTTCTGTGATTTTGCTTCGCAAGTATTTATGAAATAAGTTTTAGTCGAATTACGTATGCTATTTTGTTAGCAGCGAGATTCGGCGATAAGCGCTTTAGCGCAGTCGATATAACTTAAATCGACTGCGCCAGATTCAATAAAGTTTTATGTTCTTAAAGGGCTTCTGATACGCAGTTGAGGTTTGTGCACAGATAGATTTTAATGAATAATTTGCTTTAGGAGATTCGATATCGAAGCATTCTCAATCACATTAGTAGCTTTGGGCTGTGCATTCTGGACTTTAGTAACTGTTTTTGCATAATTACTACTTGATACGAAGCGTGCGGTTGGTTCAATCCACTCAGTTTGCTGGGAAAAAGCGGAACCAGCAGTAGCAAATACTGCAAAGGCGACGATAAAATGTTTGATGATCATTGCGAGACTCTCTTTCGATAATAGTTGGTTTTTAAAAAACGGCTTAGTCGCTGCATTAGCAGCATCCTTGCCCTTCCGCATTGCCTAGGGTGGCTAGCGAATGAGTTCAACTATACGTATCGCCTGTATCTGGAATGTGTCTCGTAACTCGATTTTTGTATGCCTGTGTACCATCAACGCGAATTGATACATGAAAATACAAAGCGCCCTTAACTTGTGCCTTAAATTTCCCAATGTCGGTGTAACTGCTACCTCCATTTTGAACAACTATGCAGCAGCAGTGCTGCGTCAAATGCTTGGGTATGTTGAGGCGCATTTGCCATCCCTAAGCCATATCCGCATGGCTGATGGATTAGGGATAATCCCAGTGATCAAGCCGGAATGCCAGGCACGCGTTCGAGCACCGAGATTGCCTTTTGAGTATTTCGTGCAAGACGAAAAAGCTAATAAATTCTGTAATTTTGTCACTCGTATATTGAGTGGAGCATGCGAATTTTACAAGCCACGAACAAAATTCGCATCAGCAATGCCCGCTCTATAGATGGCATGAGTAATAATCTTTATCGACCATTTCAAAGACAATAATGTGGTCAGCATCCTTGTTGCATAATTTTGTATTAGCGCAGGTAGTAACTAAATATATAAACGAGAGATTCCTGGTACTGCGCCAACACAAATTCTTAGGGAATCAATAGGTCTGTTCCTGGCTGCGCGCATACAGTATTTTACAAGGTGGGATGCAGATAATTTACGGAAAGAACGACCGTCATCGATAACCAGGATCAGGTCAATATTTTCCATTGTGGGTGATATTTTTACGGGATTTTGTATGCATTCGGCTGGCATTCACCAATGAACAGTGTGCCGAATGCGCCATTTCCGCAGCAAGTCCACCTGCGAGAAAAGCAATAATCGCCAGAAAGCGCTTCATATGGCCAATGTTAAAGATGAACTGAAACCATAACGCACTGTGGGAATGTTGGATGAGAAAACTTCAAATGTGATGGTTTCGTATTGATAGGAGATTTGTTTCTGATCGATTTTTAATGGTGTTACTCTTAAAGAATTGATTTTACTTTTGAATAAAGTAATCTGCATGTTTTGAAGCTTTAATAATTTCATTGTTAATTGTTATATGTTGATGCTTACGAACTTAAATATTTTTAAAGAAAATAATTTCGCTAAATCGGCTGTATAGCCAGACCACACGATCTTAGATTCATACCGTATAAATGAAAAGTTCACGCCGCTGGCATGTCTAAACAATGCATTTAACAATGGCGCATACCTTCTCACTTTAACTGGAAGTTATGCGCCATGGCGACTAGTGTGCGCGGCTCAACGCAACCCGCTTATCCCGACTTTTTCCTTAAGTAAGGTCTGTATTGCACTTTCCATTTCTTTATATCCTCCTTCACCAAAGTGCTTGTAGACGATCTTCCCGCTACGGTCGACCAGGTAGGCCGCTGGCCAATACTGGTTTTCGTACGCTTTCCACGTTGAATATTCGTTATCCTGTGCGACTGGATGTTTTATGCCAAATCGCTTAATGGCAGTTAGTACATTGCTAGTTTTTCGCTCAAAGGCATACTCAGGCGTATGTACGCCAACGATCACTAGTCCCTGATCTTTGTACTTCTCGTACCACTTTGTAATGTAGGGAAGGGTGCGAAGACAGTTGATGCAGGTGTAAGTCCAAAAATCAACCAATACAACCTTGCCCTTCAGTGCTTGCATTGTCAATGGTGGAGAGTTCTGCCACGTCGTGATGCCACTGAATTCTGGTGCCGGTCCATGGTCCAGCAATACTGGCTCACCAGCCACAGCAAAACTGACAATCCCGGAACTAAGAATTGTAGAAATTAAAATTGAACTGATATATTTAGGTAAAGGCATGGTCATAGTCCTTGAGTGAAATTTGGATAGAAATTGGATAGCCAAACTGTGATTACTGCGTCGTACTGGTAAAACATTGCGACTGCAGTCAAAACAATCAATATGCCAAATACCTGTTGCATTCGATGCGAATAACGCGCAACCGCACGTACGCGCGTGGTCATATACTGACCACCATATGCGATCAAAAGCATCGGAATACCAGCACCAACGGAATAGCAGACCAAAAGCAATGCTGCGCGACCGACGTCTTGTTCAGTCGCGATTAATGTCAAAATCGATCCGAGCACCGGACCGGCGCATGGCGTCCAAATTGCGCCAACTGTCATGCCAAGAACAAACCCGCCAAGCGCCCCAGGGTGACGGCCATCGGCACGATTACCGATGGCACTAATGCGATTGAGTATGTCACTCAGATAGGTAGTAAGTATCTGAAAAGGCTGAGGCCATAACATCAGGACGCCGAAACAGATTAGCAAGAGAATCGCAATATTACGCAGTGTGTCCTGGTCCAGACCCAGCGCGTTAGCAAATAGACCGAAAATCAGTGCTAACATAGAAAATGAAAGCGTGAAACCTAGTGCGATCATTGCCGGTCGCGCTCGACTGGTCTGGCCCACCGATGTCCCGAGAAGTATTGGTAGCATTGGGAGAATGCACGGCGCGGCAATAGTTAATACCCCGGCCAGCAGGGCAAGCACGATATCAATCATTTTGCGCTCTCTGCACTAACACGCCGCCAGATCTGCGTTTTGCCAAAAAGGGGCAAGCCTTTATAACCGTGCACCTTGAGCTGGTCTGGCGCAGCCAAGGACATGAGACAGTCATAGGTTTTGCCATTTTCACGATTGTAGATGCGGCCGATCCATTCACCGTCGCCTGAAGGCGCAAAGTCGGTCAAGATCTTCATGCCGAGAGGTGAACGTCCGTCGGCCGACGTCATCACGCCATTTTGTTTGCTCATGGAGCGGTTAGCAATGACTTTGACAATCGTTCCACACAAGAACTTGCCGCAAGGAGCAATATCGACTTCAATATTGCCGCTTTCTGTTACCCAGCGTCCGGTTTCAGGCACTTTCGGTGACATTGCATGTGCGAACACTGGCAGTGCCAACACAAAGGCCGTCACCAACAATGCTGATTGAGATATATTTATGTGCATGTAGCTAATCCTTGTGAATTGAGGAACGTCGATTAGGCAACCGTGCCACCGACACAGCCATTACAACGTTGTGGCGTATCTCGTATGTGTCTGTATCCCTTGATTTTTGCAACTTACTGTATCAAGTCAGGCTCTTGATACATTGCGATACAAAAGGCAGGACTTTTCACGTAAAAATCGGATATAAAGTACGGTATGGAATCTGTAGACCACATATTAATTGTTGATGACGACCACGAAATCCGCTCTTTGCTGAATACTTATTTGCACAAGAACGGCTTCAAAATCACGACCGTAGCCAACGGCCATCAGATGCGAGCTGCGCTCGACAACATGTCCATCGACTTAATCGTTCTCGATTTGATGCTGCCCGGAGAAGACGGCTTAACTTTATGCCGTGACCTGCGAGCAGGAGAATCGAAGGCCATACCAATTCTCATGCTCACCGCCCGCAACGAGGAAACTGACCGAATCGTCGGCCTTGAAATGGGAGCGGACGATTATTTGACCAAGCCCTTTGCCGCACGTGAACTTTTAGCGCGTATTCGCGCTGTTTTACGCCGAACCAGAATGCTGCCGCCCAACCTGAACGTGATGGAAGCGGCCAATATGCTTACTTTCGGAGAATGGCGACTCGACACCACTGCGCGTCACTTGCTTGATGCGCATGGAACAATGGTGTCGCTTAGCGGTGCTGAATACCGGTTACTGCGCGTATTTCTAGATCACCCGCAGCGTGTATTGAATCGCGACCAATTGCTCAGCCTGACGCAGGGCCGTGATGCTGAAATGTTCGATCGCTCGATCGATCTGCTGGTGAGTCGTCTGCGGCAACGTTTGCAGGATATTGCGCGAGAGCCGCGTTACATTAAGACAGTGCGTAGTGAAGGATATGTCTTTGCTGCAGCAGTCGCAGTCGTAAAGGAGAAAACATGATCTCCCTTGCATCTTTATCACAAATACGAATATGGCCGCGCACGCTTTTTGGCCGCCTAACACTGATCTTGTTTACTGGGTTAATCATTGCACATGCATTGTCATTCGGATTGACGGCTTTTGAACGTTTCCAAGCATCGAGATCCATGATGATGGGTTATCTGGAAAGAGATATCGCCAGTTCAATCACTATTCTTGAGCGGGTACCTGCCTCAGAACGTGCAACATGGCTGCAACGCCTTGAACGCAATAACTATCGCTATATATTGGGCGAAACCCCACAAGGCGTACCTATTCATTCCCCCGTTGCGGACCGGCTACGTGTTGCACTCGCTGCTGGCTTGGGACCTGCTTATAAAATAGATATCACTGCTGTACCGGACAATGCCGAGCAAATTTTGGTGCATATGCAACTTGGCGATGGCCAGCCACTTTCCATAGAACTGACGCCATCATCATTGCGTGTGTCTGGATGGCTGTTTTTTCTATTAACACTGCAATTGGCTCTACTGGCAGGGTGCACCTTAATTGCAGTACGCCTGGCGACGCGTCCGCTGGCGCAACTGGCAAAAGCCGCCGATGCGCTAGGTCCTGACATGAAGCAGGAATTACTAACTGAAGATGGTCCCTTAGAAGTGGCACGCGCTGCAACTGCTTTCAATGCAATGCAACGACGCATTGCCCGTTTCATGAGTGAGCGAGTGCAGATCCTAGCTGCTATTTCGCATGACCTCAAAACACCGATTACTCGCATGCGTTTACGCGCAGAGCTGATGGACGATGAAATTCTACGAGATAAATTGCATCGTGATCTAGACGCGATGCAGGTGCTAGTGGAGGAAGGCATTGACTATGCGCGTAGTGCACACGCCGCCGTTGAAATGGCACGATCAGTTGATCTGGATGCGCTGCTAGAGAGCGTTGTCTACGACTACATCGATGCAGGCAAGTCGGTACGCCTTACAGGCTGTCTCGGCAAGCCAATGATGACAAGACCAAATGCCATGCGTCGGATCATTACCAATCTGACAGACAATTCGTTGAATTTTGCGCAGAACGTGATAGTTGAAGTACGCTTGGATAATTCAAACTGTGTATCCATCTCCGTGCTTGATAACGGAACAGGCATCCCAGAGGATCAGTTGGAATCGGTATTAGCACCATTTTACCGACTCGAAAATTCTCGAAATCGCGATACGGGAGGCACCGGACTTGGCCTGGCTATTGTTCATCAACTTGTTGTTGGAATGGGTGGAACGCTGGTCCTTTCAAATCGCGATGCTGGTGGATTAGAAGCGCGCGTGTCAATACCACTTGTAGGTGCGTAACGCCTAATGCAGTAACAGGCTAAACATTTAATTTTAATGCCATGGGAAGCGTTATCCTTTTCTCTGTGCAAATGCACTTGTTGTTTCTGAGTATGGCATGGCGGCTTGTCCATCTAAATAACATCCTCTGTCGTTAAATGATTGCATATGGAACCACGCATGAAAGTTTTGAAACTATCGGCAGCCATCGGACGCCCAAACAGATAACCTTGGTAGGAAAGGCAGCCGCAAGCCGCTAAAAATATGCGTTGTTCCTCGGTTTCCACGCCCTCAGCAATCAAGTTCAATCCCATGCTTTTGCCAAGCATCACGATCATTCGCACAATAGCAGCGTCGTTCGCATCAACTAGCACTGAGTGTACGAAAGACTGATCGATTTTCAGCTGGTCCAACGGTAGGCGTTTCAGATAGGACAGCGATGAATAGCCAGTGCCGAAATCATCCAGTGAAAAGCGTACGCCATGTACCCGTAGAGCAAGCATCTTAGAAATAGTATCTTCCACATTGTCTAGCAGAAGACTCTCCGTAAGCTCCAACTTGAGCATGTGCGAATTGGCACCAGTATTTTCGATTGTGCGCAGTACCAACTCCACAAAGTCAGGCTGTTGGAACTGACGGGCACTGACGTTGACTGAGAGAGTGAGCTTACACAGGTCATCGCATGCACCCCATTCGGCCAGCTGCTGACATGCGAGCTTGAGTACCTGCAAGCCGAGTGGAACAATCAAGCCGGATTCTTCAGCAAGCACTATAAAATCACTAGGCGATAACAATCCATGCTGGGGATGTTGCCAGCGCACCAGGGCTTCGGCGCCGATTGGCTTGCCATCGCCAGCGATTTGAGGCTGATAGTACAAAATAAATTTTCCATGCTCTAAGCCATGCCGCATAGCGCCTTCCAGTTTTGCTCGCGCCGTGATCGTATTCTGCATTGCAGGATCGAAGAAGCGCAGCGCATTGCCGCCTGCACCCTTGGCTTGGTACATCGCCAGGTCGGCGCGACACAGCAGATCATCTACCGTTTCCTGCGCAGAGCCAAACAGTGTGACGCCAATGCTGGGGCTGCTGTAATGGAGCTGACCACCGAGGTCGTACGGGGTGTTAAGAGTGGAAAGAAGGCACTGGCCGGTTTGTTCGGCTAACTTGATGGCTGGTTCTGGCTGCTGACTGAGATTGGTGAGCACAATCACGAAATCATCACTGCCCAGGCGGGCAACTGTATCGCCATCGCGTACACAGGTACTTAAGCGTTGTGCAACTTGCAAAAGCAACTGGTCGCCAATGCCTTGACCGACAGTGTCGTTGAGTGTTTTAAAATTATCGAGATCAATGAACATCAGGGCGCCACAACTGCCGTCGCGTCGGCTTAAGTCCAGTGCCTGCTGCAAACGATCAATCAACAGGCTGCGATTAGCCAACCCGGTTAGCGCATCGTAAAATGCAAGATGCTTGATCTTCCGTTCAGCGTTTTTGCGGCGGGTCATATCGGTTGCCGTGCTGACGTAATGGGAAATTGCGCCATCACTGCTTTTGACTGCTGTCAAGGTACTCCAGATAGGATGCATTTCACCGCTTTTATTGCGGGTATGCATCTCGCCACACCAGAACCCCTCCTGTGCTATCTGATGCCAAATTTCTTCATAAAGGGCCTGATCTTGGCAACCGGAACGAAATATATCGGTACTCTTCCCGATTACGTCGATTGCGCTATATCCGGATAATTTGGTAAAGGCATGGTTCACTCGCAAGATAAGCTTGTTGTGATCTAAGATCAACATGGCTTCCTGACTCTCGAACGCGGTGGCAGCAATGCGTAATTCCTGCTCAATACGCTTGCGCTCGATGACGTCACGATTGGTGGCACCCAGATGGGAGAGTTTCAGGTTTGGCTTCCGTTTCAGCAGGCTATCAATCATAGTCGGCGGGCATAAAAGTGCGCTGTGGAAGCTTTCTGGAGAATGGTAGTGTTTCATGTTAGTGCTCTCAATGTAAGGGGCCAGTCGTTTGGCGCTGAATGCATTAGATTCTCAGGTTCATTTATGGGTAATATTAAGCCGCGTTATTCCATGAGCATCGCATAATGAGATTTATATGAACCTTCATCAATAAACATCATTTTCATATCTGCTGCCGTTGTTAAAACAAACCTTTTGATTGACAAGAAGCTGGACACTACTAGTACGAGAATGGTCATGTGGTTTTTACTATTCTAAGTAGTAGGTCGTTAAGTAAAGTTCACGCTGAATTCCCTCGATTGCACTAAAGCTTGCCACCGCTTGCTGCAAAAGCAGTTCCATTGAACCTAATATCTTTTCTTCCCCCACATACCAGACTTATGAAATGGGATCCAATGACCGTGCGGCTTTTAGCGAGACTTACAATTGAGATTATTTTTCTCAATGTAAGTTCAGCTTACATTATAATTCACATGCACGTGTCAATAACACTTTGGAGATGCTTGAGCATAAACAATGATCGTTTCGAATTAGTAGTGGGGGATTTCGCACTGCCGATTTCAAGCCAAAAAACGACCGGGAAATTAGAAACTGTTCATCACAGTAAGTATCGGTCAATTGAGGAGAATGTAACAGACATGGTCAGGGGAAATAGCACGTTGAATATTTTTTCAAATGCGGCAAGCAATGAAATCAGTCGTGCGGCAGGGTGATCTATCAGTAAATCGCTATCGAACTACAATTTCATAATGACCGAAGTCGTATCACCGGACTTTGTCCAACATGCTTTCCTTGTTGTTGACTATGGTTGATTGGAGTACTGAATCAGCCCTAAGCAAAATCTTAAATTTTCCTGATTGTTTAAGCCGCAGTCACGAGACAGTCTATAAGGGTTGACTCAGGTTCTGGATTCGCAATCATTACGCCACTCCGCCGAGGATGTAAATTAAAGCCATGACAATAATTCGGGTATGCAACCTATAAGCTGTAAAATAATTTAATAAGAGACGTATACATTCAAGGTAAAATACGAGCGTTGTATATATGCAGCGCTTACTTTAAGGATCCATAAGTTGGCGAAAGTGTAAATGCTGACAATAGACGATGAGAGAACACATGCCAAAAGAGATTGCAGTCCGTTCGAATTACCACCATGGAAATCTGCGGCAAGCAGTAATCGATGCGACCCTTGCGCTGGTGGAGGAAGGTGGCTTCGAGAATGTCAATTTGAGAGAAGTCGCGCGACGTGCGGGCGTTTCGACCGGGGCGCCGTTCCGACATTTTCCGAACAAAACTGCTCTATTGACGGCAGTAGCAGAAGAAGCAATGCAGTTTTTTCGAAACGAGATCGTCACGGAAATGAAAAAACTGAATAATCCAGATCCACTGTCATGTTTTCGTGCGATCGGGGTTGCATATTTGAATTGGGCAATCCGTCATCCAACTCATTTTCAAATAATCTCTGCGCAAAGCCAAATTGATTTCGATGGATCGGAATCCCTGCGCCGTGACAATGAAGACGTGCGCGCACTCATGGAAGGTGTGCCACCCAAGATCCAGTTTGGCGGGCGAGCATTGGTCTTCGGCCTGGCGCGCATGTATGTGTCGGGTCATTTCACCCAATGGGGGCTGAGCAAGACGAGTGCAAAGCGGGCCATGACCGAGATCCTGGATACGTTCATGAGCGGGCTTGCCAGTGAATCGAATGCATCCTCCACCTCCGGCAGCGGCGAAAAAAGCAAACAATAATCGGCAAAGCTGCGCAAGAATTGGTTGCTGCGCGCTTACCGTATCTGCGTCGTGTTTTGATCCTGGTACCTTGCCAGATAGTGTTCCAGCATCCACAGGCGATCGACGCCCCAGATCATTTCAGTGCCGAACACAAAGGTTGGCGATCCGAATATTCCCCGTGCAATGGCGTCACCTGTCGCTTCCTTAAGCCGCAGGCGCCCGACTTCCATGGCCGAGGGTGAAAAAATTTCATCCGAATCTATTCCTGCGCGATGCGCAATCGACACAAGTTGATCGACCTCTCTTACTTGATCGCCGTGTTGCCAAATGCGCGCAAACAGTAGTTTGGCGAAGGTCGGAAGATTGTCGGCCTTCGCCGCTTCGACCGCATAGAATGCGCTGCCAAGAAGCACCGGATCGGGCGCGTTTGTCAATGGCACGATCGGCAATGCATAAATCGTCGAAAGCCGCTCAATGTCATGCAGTACGTAGGTACTTTTAAGCGGGGTTTCCATCATCGGCCGCAAGCCCATCACTTTCACGACCGCAACGCCCAGACGAAAGACATGCCAGCGTACCGTGACATGGTGACGATGGGCGACGGCTTCGATTTGCATTGCCGCAAAATACCCGTAAGGTGAGATGAAATCGAAATAGAAATCGATTACTTGATCCATTTATATTACTTTCAACTGGGCTCGCGTGTTCCTGGGCCTGTTCCTCGGCTGGTTCGACTGATTAATCATTCCAGGCAACTGATATCAAATAAGGGGCAAGCTTGTCTTCGATACGGCACTGTACGGGCGTGCGTTGTTCGGCGCTCCCATCAAGGCTGATTTCAAGCAGACGTCCGCGTTTCGAATTTTCGCTGACCGACAAGGAACGTATCGGTTCACCATGCAAAATTTCCGCAAACAAGATGGATGCGCATTGATTGCGCAAGGCCGGCTTGAAGACCTTACCGACTCCGGTCATTGGCAAGCTATCGACATAAAATATTCTTTTCGGAAATGCGGGACGTTCATGTATGCGTGCCTCGACGAACGACTGCAAGGTATCGGGCGGCAGGTTCTGGCCGGGCTTTAGTACGACAAACGCCACCGGAAGCTCGCCGGCATAGGCGTCCGGCATGGCCACTGCCGCTGCTGCGGCAACCGCCGCATTGGCCAGAAATGCATCTTCGATCATCACGGGATCGATATTGTGCCCGCTGCGGATAATTAGGTCCTTTGCGCGGCCGGTAATAAAGACTCGCCCGGTCGTGTCAAGATAGCCCAAGTCGCCCGATACCAGCCAACCATCGTCCGTATAGGCATCGGCATTGTGTGCCAGATTCTTGTAGCCGCAGGTCACGTTCGGGCCACGGATTACGAATACGCCAATCTCGTCAGCATCGCAACGGCTGCCCAGATTGCCATCTGCCTGCAAGCGCCGTGTTTCCATTTCAACGAAGGGGATCGGATGCCCGGCCGAACCGAGCACGCGCTCGTGCCACACCGCTTCTGTGGCCAGTACGCCGCCGGTCTCGGTCATGCCGAGCAGCTCGCGCACCTGTCGTCCGGTCACTTGTTCTGCCCGCTCGGCCACGGATCTGGGGAGTGAGGCGGCGCCGGACATGACGATGCGCAACGACGAAATATCGGTATCGCCCAATTCCTGGTCCAGGATCGCTGCCAGTGCCGTCGGCACGCCACCTGCGATTGTGACGTGGTAGCGTTGAACGATGCTCCAGAAATTTTTAATCATTGCAGGATTGCGAAACCCGCCGGCGGAGAGGATCAGTATTTCGGCCCCAGCCATTAGTAGCGACAGGCTGCAAAAAATCGTTCCCGCCACATGGAACATCGGAAAGCCGTTGGTCATGACATCGGCTGCCCTCAGATTGGCGGCAGCAGCACCGCCGTAGGCGGCGGCCAGCTGGTTTTGATGCGTATGGATAACGAGTTTCGGCAAGCCTGTGGTGCCCCCGGTATGAAAATAGGCTGCGACATCGCTGCGCGCAGGGCGATCCAAAAATGTCAGCTCCGCCGGTTGCGTGCGGCAAGCGCTGTCGAACTCGACAATGCCCTCATCCTGGGTTTCTTGTCCGAATACTTTGACCAGCACTAGGCCGGGGACGAGACTGCGCACTTGCAGCGCTTTTTGCCAGATGTCGGAACCGGGTACCGGGCCGCAGGCAACCAGAACCTTTGCGCCTGCGGCGCGAAGAAGCTCGGCGATATGCTCGGCTTGCAGCAAAAAATTGATTGGGCACGCGATCCCCGCAGTCTCTGCGCCCCAAAGCACGTACTGGGTCTCGATAAAGGCCGGCAGCATATACGCAACAACGTCCTTTCTTTGCACGCCGAGCGAGCGGAACAGGTTGGCGGTGCGTGATACCTGGTCGATAAGTTCGCCATAGCTGATTTGACGCGGGTTTTCCTGCGGCTCGCCGTCATTGATCCAGGTAAGAGCGATGCGATCTGCATACCGCTTGCCAGAGTCTTGCAACAAAGCATATACGCTGGATGCCGATACCCAGTCGTCGAACTTGCTGCCGGTGAAGGGGTTCTGTCCGCGCTTGAGATCCTGAAGGGCTGGAAACCTGATCATTGCATCATCTCCGTATCTTTTATAGGGTGATTCCAGAAAACAGCAGGCATCGCTTGATCCTTTCAAGACGATACATGCTCTCATCTCTTCACTAATAGCGCCTAACAAAATGTGTCTGGCAAGATGCGCCAACACAGGCATTACGACTGTACGACAAGGTGGTGCAACGCTGCTAGGCGGATTTTGTTAAGCGCTCTAAAACTGAAAACATCGACAGTACCCGAATATGGACAAGAGTACTGTCACACGTTTATGCGCCTGCCCGCTTCCCTGGCTCTTTGCGCAGCGATTCACCCAGCATGGCGCCGAACTCGTAGGAGCCGACTGCTGTTTGCCCGCCATCGATAGCAATCACTGTCCCATTGATGTATTGGCCCCCTTCGCTCGCCAGGAATAGGGCAAGGGCGGCGATTTCATCCCTCGATGCGGCCCTGCGCGACGGGATGTGCCCCAGGATACGGTCCCAACTGGACTGACCGTCCGGCGCCAGCCGTTTCATGCCTTCCGTGTCGCCGACCGGACCGGGTGCAATCCCGACACAGCGAATGCCGACTTCACTCCATTCAATTGCCAGCGTTCTAATGAGCATGTCGACACCCGCCTTGGCAGCACAGACGTGCGACTGGGTTGCTGTCGGCAAGGTCGACTGTACGGCCGAAATTGCCAAGACCATGCCGCCGCACTTGGCCAGATAGTCATACGCGGCATGGGCCGTGTTGAATGTGCCGAGCAGATCGATGTCGATGACCGTTTTAAAGCCGTTCGCAGACATGCTTTTGGCATGTGAAACGAAGTTGCCGGCGGCTCCGGCGACAACAATATCGATGCCTCCGTATTGCCTGTTTGTTTCATAAAGTGCGGCAGAAACCTGATCATGCTCCCTGACATCGCCGGCGAGGCCAATGGCGCTGCCACCAGCCTCGCGGATCAGTGCGGCGGCGGCTTCTGCCTTGTCCAGGTTGCGTCCCATGATGGCAATTGCGGCGCCTGCCTGGGCATAACGCTCCGCGATGCGCTGGTTAATGCCACTGCCGCCTCCGGTAATAAAAGCAACTTTTCCTGACAATAGTTCAGGCTGAAAAATATCAATCATTTTATTCTTTCAAAATTAAGTCTGGTTTGATCTGGATTGCTGCGTCATGCGGCAATCCAGACTGGTCTTATTTGCGCACGGCCTTGGCAATTGCTGCAAAAGCCTTGCGGTCTATGTCGTGGGTAAAGCCGGTGTCGCCAATCGGATGGGACGAGAGCTTCACGATCACCAGCTCCGCTGCCGGATTGATGTGGATGTGCTGCCCGTTCAACCCTTTCGCTTCAAAGCTGCCATCAGGATCGTGCGGAATCCACCAGTAGTCATGATAGGAATAGCCCGATCGCGCCGCCTGTCCGCTGGCCTTGAATTTTTCCGGATCGGCCCCTTTGCGAATTTCAGCGACGACCTCTTGCGGAATCGCCTGCTTGCCGTTGATGCGTCCGCCCATGCGCAAGGTCTCGCCCAGTCGGCCCAGGTCACGCAGCGTTGCATTGAGCCCGATACTTGACAATGCCGTACCGGTCGGATCGACCCAGGCATAAGCATCTTCCTCAGCACCGATCTGGCTCCAGATGCGTTCCGATACCAGCTGCGCGAAGGTCTTGCCTGTGATGCGCGAGAGTACCCAGCCCATGACTTCCGTGTCGACCGTTTTATACTTGAAACCGTTACCGTGTTCAGCATCTTTTTTCACCGTCTTCAGGAAATCATAGATAGTCTTTGGTCCCGGGTAATCCTTTGGTGCGGGCAGAATTCCGCCTGCGAACAAATATTGAAATATCTCTGATTTCGGATTGCTGAACACTTCGCTGTACTGGGCCGAGGTTGTCATGTCCAGCGTTTGCTGGACGGTCGCATCGCTCCATGCGGTGTCGAGGAGTTCAGGCAGGTATTGCGATACCTTGGCATTCGGATCAAGCTGGTTTTCCTGAATCAGAATTGCCGACAGAAGGCCGGTAAATGACTTGCTCAACGACCAGAGCGCGTGTTGCGTTTCTGCACGCATGCCGGAATAATAATTCTGATAGACAATTTTCCCTTTATGCAAAACCAGCAATCCATCTGTATAGGTATTTTTTTGCCAATCTGCAATACTGATCTGCTTGTCGTTCTTGTCCTGGAATTCGATATTGCCGATCTGCCGCGCGCCTTGTGGAAGTGGAGACACTGGCGCTTTTCCACGCCATACGCTCACTGTCGGTCCGAGTTCGCGGATATGATGGAAGCCCCAACGTCCGTTCGGGTATTTCAACAAATTTCCTAAAGTGACAATCTTTTCAGACTGAGGAGGAAATCCTTTCATGATCTCCAGTGCGACCGGATCAGTGTTTTCCGGAGGAGGGAGCTGTGGCACTTGTGCCGTGGAGGAGGTGGCGATCAGCATGGCGACTCCGGCGCCGATCGCACGCAAGCTAAATGCACGAATTGAGTTGTTCATTGTGGTCCCGATAAAAATGGTTAATTAATATTTTTAAAAAAACGCCTACAGCAAAAGCAAGTACAGGTACAGGTACAGGTACAGCGTGGCATGGATCACGTATCGTGAACCCTGTGCTCGGGATCCATGAACAATTGAATATTTCCATGCAAGTGGCCAATTTCGATCGAGCCGCAAGGTGCGCGATCCAAAGCCCTTATTCTCTCGATCATTCTGGCTTCATCCATATCAGCGTTAATGATGAAATTTACGTATTGCACTTCATAAGCTTCGCAACTTTCATACTTCGACGAGCGTCAATGTATGCAGTGATTACATTGACGGATTCAGATTAGATCAATGAAATATAGAAGTCAATGAATATATGCGATGCTTACATAAATATTTTTTAAATTGTGTCGAAGAGGTAGCATGCGCCAGAATGATGCAAAACCATCTTGATATTCTAAGTAGGCGATTCATGGACTTACTAAGTGCCAATAGTAGGAAATCGCCCTGATGTAAGCATTGCATATATCAGTTGACATTCATGGGCGGCATCATGTATCTTTCATTTAATGTAAGCGATGGTTACTTCTATCCACCTTTAGTGCAAGATGGAATTCATAATTGAGAAATGTTGTGGGAAATTTGCTGGACCACTAAGTGTCAATAGAATAATGACATTGGTAGCATCTCTATATTGTTATTGACCGAGAAGTGCTTAATGATCAAATTTGGATGAAAATTGCGCCGAATATTGTTGTAAGCATGAAGGGCAGAGGCTTTAGGATAAGCCGCCAATATGCCTTACTAATCAATCGTCCTGCTTAATCGATCAAATTGACGTATTTCAGAAATTAATACACTCATATAAATTTAAGTCGTAGCATGAAAAAACCCCTTCAATTTAAAATGCATAAGTACATTTCAGTCATCCTAGGTCGTACGGATTCCAGTAAATATTGTGTAGCCTTTGCACTTAGTTACGTCAAGGCGTCTATTCATGTTTTGCAAGCGCGTTGGTTTTTTGAAGCACTAAGTCATAAAGTATCTTCAAAATGAATTCTTCCGCAAAAGCCGACTGGCTCATACCCACAGGGCTAATAGCCCTTACCCTGATTCCGATGATTGCGGGCACCTTTCGAATGGTTGAGATCGGTGGTGCCACCACGATCACGCCAGAGAACGCGCGGTTCCTTGCGGCGCCCATGCCCTTCGTGCTGCATTTTGTCAGCGCCTTGATCTATTTCGTACTCGGTGCATTCCAATTTTCCTCAAGCTTCAGGCAACGCAATCCCGATTGGCACCGCGCGGCTGGGCGGATATTGCTTCCTTGCGGGCTTGTCGTCGCTCTTTCGGGCCTGTGGATGACCCTTTTCTATCCGTCCGCAAACTACTCGCCCGTCATTTTTGATGGCCCATTTGTCTACGTCATGCGGCTTCTGGTGGGATCAGCAATGGCCTTGTCACTATTTTTCGGCTTTGCTGCTATCCGCAGGCGTGACATACCGCATCACCGCGCCTGGATGATGCGCGGCTATGCGCTCGGTCTCGGTGCCGGGACACAGGTTTTTACCCATCTTCCCTGGTTTCTGTTCCCGAGCATACAAGGAGAATTGGCACGGACACTGTGCATGGGAGCAGGCTGGGCCATCAACCTTGCGGTAGCCGAATGTTGTATTGCGCGTGAGCGGCGTGGGCGCTTATCTTGACTGCCGTAGATGGGGCAATACAGGCAGTCAATGGCAGCTTTTATACGGTTATTGGCAGTTACAAGGCTGCCAAATTGGTAGCATTCCTATGCTATAGACATAGCGCATGCGCAACTCTGCTTCTTACGCTCTATTTATCACACTTCTAGGCGCTCTAAAAATATGATTATCAAAGGAATAGCCCCAACATTTTCGGCGCTCAAAACTAAATCTCCCGATCCCGCCTCACCTTCTCACCAATCACAGAAAGTTACGGCATTCTCGACGCAGGTCTCGATTGCTACACAAGTAGATCCATCATCGGTAGTTGATACTGAGCCAAGTAGAAATGGATATGAAATCAAGGATGGCAGCAGTGTCGTTGGCATTAAAAGTCATCTCTTGGGTTCTTTTAAGATTCCTGATTACCTGACAGAGGAAATGGAATTACGAGCCAAAGAAGAATCCATCAGAGAGGCTATTAACTTTCAATACTCAAATGAACATCAGTACAAGACGGTCGGACAGGTTTATGTAGACGGAAAATTTTATGCAGAAGTAGATAGTGGGGGCGGGTACGGTTCAATTCGCACCATTCCCGGATTAAGCCAGGAAGACATGTCACCGCAGGAGCGCATGAAAGAGATCGCAAGCGTATTGCAGAGCAAAGGGCGTGTGGAGGTTAGGCATACAGACTTTGGACCAGGCCTTGGCGGGTGGCGAGGTCCCGCTGCGCCAGCTCAGATGTTGCCAGCCTATACGGCGCGAAGCATGCATGAAATCCACCAAGAGATACAAAACCTCTTTGAAATACAAAAAAACGAGTATTTGGCGTCGCAGCCTATGGACACATCAACGAACAATCCAAAAGCTTAGCTTGCTAACTACAACTTGTGACTAATAAAAACAATGGCCACAGCACTATTTTGACGAAAATAAAATGCATTTATTGCCCAGCATCGGCATCTGCGTCATTGATGGGACACAGCACTCAGCAGATGACCTTTTTAAGCAAGCCGACATTGCAAATCGTGCAGCCAAGTCTGCATGTAAGAGTACTTTGAGTTTGTTTAGTCCAAAGATGCAGACTAAGCTTGATGGCCAAACAGAATTGGAGCGTCATCTAAGGCAAGCAGTCGCTCGCAAAGAGTTGGTGCTGCATTTTCAGCCGGTGGTAAGTGAATCCGGGCAGGTGACAAGCGCAGAAGCATTAATCCGCTGGCTTCATCCGAAGCGTGGCATGGTTCTTCCATGCGAATTTATACCTCTTGCCGAAAAATCGGGTCTTATTTTGCCCATTGGCGAGTGGGTTCTCAAGAACGCGTGCCACCAACTGTCGAAATGGCAAAGGGATGGATTTGACATTGATATCGCTATCAACGTTAGCGCAAGACAATTTAACCAGGATGACTTCGTCGGTCAAGTTTTACGCTGTTTGCGCGAATCCGAGGTTGATCCAACCTATCTTAAGCTAGAGCTCACCGAGAGCATTCCTCTTCTCGATGTCAACGCCGTCATTGAAAAAATGCACGTCCTGAAAGCGCATGGAGTGCATGTAGCGCTAGATGACTTTGGCACTGGCTATTCATCGCTGAGCTATTTACAGCGGCTTCCTCTTGATCAACTCAAGATTGACCAGTCCTTTGTTCAGGAAATGCTGTCCTCGCCACGGGCGGCTGCCATCGTATGCGCCATCATTAACTTGGCGTGCAACTTAGGCATTGAGGTAATTGCCGAGGGCGTGGAAACTGTCGAGCAATTCCATTTCTTGAAGGGAAATGGTTGCCGGTATTACCAAGGCTATTATTTTAGTGCGCCAATGCCAGCAGATCAGCTGGCGCGCAACATGATGTCACCCGGGTGGTGCCAAATGCAAGGCATGGCTAATTTCGGCTAGCGGTAATTTGGTCGAAAATGAGGGGCAATATACTGTTACAAAACGCATCCAGACTTTGTGACTCACTCATTTGGTCAAATTGTCCTGCAATAGCAAGTTGAGCAAACCCATGCACCGTGGACCACGCCAGTAGAATCGTTGCAGTCTCCTTTGGCCCAATTTCAGTCTCGCTGACTTGCAGGTGAGCGCAGACAGCACGCCGCAAATACGAAGATGCCTTTTCCGCGGCCATCTTCAAGTCGTCACATGGCCGCAATTTCTCCTTCCTAAACATCAGTTGAAAACGCCCAGGGTGGTCCAGTGCAAATCGGATATACCCCTGACCTTGGCTGTGCAAGCGTGCTATTGGGTCAATGCCTGCCTTGTCATCCCATGCTTCCAGATACCGGCTAAGTTCTTTAAATCCCAATATTGCTACCTCTGTTAATAGCCCTGCAGAATCCTTGAAGTGATGTGCCGGTGCGGCCGGAGATACGCCGACCATCCGCGCCACTTCGCGCAGACTGAACGCCTCAATCCCCTGTTCCAGCAAAAGTCTGTCCGCCGCCGCGATCAATTCCATACGAAGCGCGCCGTGGTGATAGGTCGAACGGGATTGGCTCAGGCTCTTATCGGCAATCCTATGAGTGGGAGTGGGCTGACTGATGTCGGTGGAAGTAGGTTTTTTACTGGTCATACAAAAATTTTAACAGTTTAACTTGACACTGTAAAGATGCTGCCCTAGACTATCTGTACAGTGTTTAGATTGGCGGGCAGTCATCTGACTTGGTTGCCATATTTTTTGGACAAACCGATATGAGTACGCATCAGGGGCTTACGCTATTCCATGTGCTGGGCGCCATCCTTTTTATTGGCAATATCATTGTTTCTGCGTGGTGGAAATTGATGGCTGATCGCACGAAAAAACCGCTGATCATACAATTTGCACATCAGCAGATCATTCATACCGATCTCGCATTCACGGCAACCGGCGTTGTGATTCTTGCGATCACTGGGCATCTCAATGCATCCATGCACAGTTTGCCGATGTCAGTCCGCTGGCTATCTAATGGCACTATGATTTTTGCGGCGTCAGGTTTGATCTGGCTGTTCGTCCTGATACCGATTCAGTGGGCGCAAGCTAGGATTGTTCGTCGGTTTACTGCAGATAGCCCAGTGCCGACGACCTACTGGAAGCTCGCTCGCCTGTGGAAGGTAGTTGGCGGACTTGCCACTGCATTACCGATTTGGACGTTGTACTGGATGCTTGCTAAGCCGCAATGAACTAACCGTTCGACGACTGACCGATACTCAGTTCGAATCACCGAATTAACTCATTCAGGAGCACACCCATGACAACACCCATCATCATGCTTGTAATCATGACAAGTCCATATTTTTTAATCCGATTGTGCCAGACATTTTCCATTGCGATGTTTAATTTGCGGGACGCCGCAGCGATCGGATTAGGCCTGCTTTTTATCTTTACTGGAGTCGGGCATTTCGTGCAGACCGATGCGATGGTCCAGATGCTTCCTTCCTGGGTGCCACAGAGGCTATTCCTCGTTCACGCAACAGGCATACTTGAGTTTGTAATTGCGCTCGGATTCTTTATACGGAAGTTCAGGAAATCGGCAGGCTTGGTTGCTGCGGCAGTGCTTGTGCTCTTCTTTCCTGCCAACATTTATGCCGCATTCCATTATGTTCCTTTTGGAGGGCATGCTTGGGGGCCGATCTACCTTCTTATTCGAGCACCGCTTCAATTTGCCATCCTGCTTTGGATATTCCTGCACACGATTAAAGGCAACGATGGACAGTCCGCGCTACATAAAGCGGCTGTCGTGTGACCCGCCATCTATATTTGAATAGGTCGCATCTTTAGGTTTTAATTCATCATGAATGCCATCCATGAGCGTAATGTGTATGTAGGCCAGTTGCATCGACATCAATTGCGGCTGGAATGAAACGATGTCAGTCATCGTAATCAAGTCATTAGGACACATTGATAGTGCGGTCGCGCTCCCTAAAGGATAACTGAAATGAAGCAGCAATTGGATGAACTCTTTCCATATGAATTCGAGGATCTGTTGAATGCTCTGCAACGCGATCTTCGATCTCAGCAAAGTTTCAGCAGTTCCAATAAAGAATGGGCACAATGGCATTTATCCAATGCCAGAATGGTTTGCCGATTGCTGGAATATCTGACCCCGAAATCCTCGGAATCGGTGAATGGTCGACATGCATTTGCGTCAATAAATTGTGCAGACGAATTGGGCTGTGCGGTTGCCTAAACCATGGATCCATTCACCAGTTATGCTTTCGCTAGTCCTTCGGAAGATGAGTTTCCTACTTTTCCCCAGAGGATTTCGGTTGTTGTATCAGGTGACAGCAGCGCATTTGATGTATCGACGATTGCAACCATATTCTCTTGCGCGAATCGGCTAAATGGAGAAAACTCATACGAAGTGAAGTTGGTTGGACATGGATCATGCGTCATGTGCGCGGAGGGTATTGTGTTGTCGACCGTACCTCTACAGCAGCTACATGCGCCGATAGACGCCCTGTTCATCACCGGCAATGCATTGGATTCCAGAGAAGGTGCGGTACAACGTCACCTGCTATTGGGAGCAATTCAGCGTACGCGAAAATGGTGCGCCATCGACAGCGGTGTGATCGCTCTTGCCAGTCTTGGCCTGCTCTCCAGCAGACAAGTGTCGGTACGGGAAGACATCAGTCGGCTTCTGGTAAGCCGTCATCCTGAAGTGAACATCAATAAGCAAAAGCTGTTCACCCGTGATGGCAACCTCTGGTCCTGTCCGAGCGGAGCGCCGGCTGTCGACATGTGCCTGACGCTAGAGATTGCGGAGTAAACAGAAGTTTAAAGAGGTGGGCCGGTAGATGTTCTGAAATGGACGCTTATTGGCCAGAAGCGGCCAATCGGCTAGCTGGAATGCTCATGGACCGCCTCACGTATGCATTTATTCCCAACATAAACTCTTCCGATTAAGACGAATTTTCACAATTTTTTGGCTCTCTTGCAAAAGTTTCTTGACCTTGACATCATGGGAAGGTCGACAATTTGATCATTCCTCATCAAGAACGAAGGATTTGATCATGAATACCGTAGAGACCGCCAACCAAGTACCACCCCAAGAGCTGTCTATTGGGATTGACGGTATGACGTGCGCGTCTTGAGTCCTGGGATTGCCCCGTATGAGGTGTCGCTAAGATAGACGTCGCGATGATTAAGATTTAAGTTTTTTAAAGCGTTGCAAGGAGAACGAAATGAATATTGGACAAGCAGCCAGCCACACTGGCGTATCGGCAAAGATGATCCGGTACTACGAAAGCATTGAACTGATCAAACAGAGCAATCGAACCGATTCGGGATACCGTGTGTATAGCGAGAGCGACCTGCACACCCTCCGCTTTGTCAAGACCGGGCGCAAGCTCGGCTTCTCGCTGGATCAAATCAAAGATTTGCTGTCACTCTGGCAGGACTCGGGCCGCGCCAGTGCCGATGTAAAGGCGATCGCGCTGGCCCACGTCGCCGATCTGGATAAGAGGATCGTCGAGCTCTCGGAGATGCGCGATACGTTGACCCATCTGGCCAAGGCGTGCGCAGGCAACAACAAACCGGCGTGCCCGATCCTGCATGGTTTGGCTGAGGCGCGTGGAGGTACCGGGCAACCCTGCGCAGATCATTGAGCGAAAAAGCAGAAAACGTCTTGACCTTCCTATTGCCGGAACCACTAAAGTGGAATTGCCATCAACCAGTAAGGAGTAAAAAATGTATTCGCTGCACGTAGAAGGAATGAGCTGCAACCATTGCATCAGCAAGGTCACCCGGTCAGTCAAAAAGGTCGATGACACTGCTAAGGTTGATGTCAATTTGGCGACCAAGAAGGTGAGCGTAGACTCAAAAGCCGATTTAGACGACATTGTCCATGTCATCTCCGAAGCAGGATACGCCGTCGAATACTCCAACTAGGAGAATGTCATGCATTACTGCGACAAAGTCACGCACCCTGCAGATGCCGCAGCCAGCCATCAGTCCATCGCCAACGGCTTGCGCTGCAGCCCTCCATTAAAAGGACCGTATGCCTACATTTTCTGACCAAGTTGATGTCTTGATCATTGGCGCCGGACAGGCGGGCCTGGCGCTTGCGCACCGTCTGCGCGCCACGCCATTCTCTTTTATTTTGACCGAGCAGCATGTGCGCGTGGGTGACAGCTGGCGCAATCGCTATGACTCCCTGTCGCTGTTCACGCCGCGTCGCTACAGTGCGCTGCCCGGCTTGGCGCTGGACGGCGATCCAGAAGGTTTTCCTGGTAAAGATGAGATCGCGGATTACCTGGAGAAGTATAGCCGGCGCTTTGCGCTTCCAGTTCATACTGACCTCGTGATTGACCAGCTCCGCCAATCGCCGGATGGCTTCACTGCTCTAACCGCCGACGGCGCAAGCATTAGTGCCAGAACGGTCGTGCTGGCAACCGGCGCGTTTCAAGAGTCGGTCGTGCCTGCCGTCGCCAAAGGCCTTTCCACTCAAGTCGCCCAATTCACGGCGGCATCCTACCGCTCGCCCGATCAACTCTCCGTCGGGCGGGTGCTCGTCGTGGGGGACGGCGCGACCGGCCGCCAGATCGCCGCCGAGCTCGCCCAGCGTTACGAGGTGACCCTGGCCACGGGACGCCCGCGACGCATTTTTCCGGATCGGGTGCTCGGTAAAAGCATTTTCTGGTGGATGGATGTGTTCGGCATCACGCGCGCATCACCGGCAAGTTTCATCGGCAAAAAAATGCGGCAAGCCGACGGCTTTCCCGGCAAGCATTTGGAACTCTCCATGCTGGAAAAAATGGGCGTCCGCATCGCCGGCAAAGTGACTGCGGCGCATGGCAAGCAGGTTGGTTTTTCCGACGTAAAACCCAAGGAAATTGACACCGTGATCTGGACGGTCGGCTACCGTGATCGTACCGAGTGGGTCGCAATCCCGGACGCTAAAAATCTACAGGGCCAATTCATTGAAAAAAAGGGCGTCTCGCCAGTTCCCGGTCTCTTCTTTATTGGCCGAAGCTGGCAATCGTCTCGGGGATCTGCGCTATTGCTCGGCGTGGACGAGGATGCGAAAGCGATTTCCGGTCACGTGTCTCTGCACTTAAAAAACATGGTGCCGATCGGCGGCGCAGACCTTATTAAACCCGCAGACCTTATTAAACCGATGGGACCCTGTAGTAGATAGAACTTGCGCCATACGGCGTTTGGTCATAATTTCGTGCTGCTTCCTTCCGCTCCGGACTGCCTGGTCGGCGTCAGTATCATTTCTACGCCCACATTGGCAGTGCTTTTCAGCGCGTCGTAATTAGCAGCGGGATTGCGACATCCTTTACTCCCTGCGTCTCACCGCGTCGAACTGCTGCACGCTGTCTCATCCAGCACGCGACGGCCTTTTTCTGAAAGTTAATTTCTTGCCTCTAGCGCGCTTGTCGAATTCCTTTGCCTGTTTAAAGGAAGAATCCGATGCACAAATTGTGGCCGCTTAACGTCACTGGCAGACACTTGATGTTCCACCAGCCGGACATGCTGAACTACATGCCTTCTAGCAGCGGCCCTCGCCGAGTTAGCGCGTGACGCGCGGCTTCGGCGCTCAGTTTTGACTTCCGAATGCGTCTTACTGAACCGCCACATCAAAAAATTGAAAAAAAGTGTTGACCTTCCAATCGAGGGAATCCTTAGCCTCCTATTCATTGTTCAAAGGAGGCCATTATGCATACCCAGTTTTTCAGCACTTTTACCCGAACCCATCGCGGTGCAGCTGCCGCACTTTTAGTCAGTACTGCCGCTTTCGTCGTCTCAGCCTGCTCCAACAGCAAGGCTTCTGAAGGTGTCATCCCGCCGGCACCTACCGTGGAAGTCGTTCACGCTGCGAAGGGCGCTGTCGCGGAGAAACAGGTCTATTCCGGGCGGTTTGAAGCTATCGAGCGTGTCGATATTCGCCCGCGCGTGTCCGGCTACATCACCGCCATCACATTCACACCAGGCAGCAATGTGAAAAAAGGGCAAGTGCTCTTCAAGATCGATCCGCGACCGTTCCAGGCCACACTAGCCCAGGCACAAGGCGCTCGAACGGAAGCAACCGCCGCGCGTGGCCTGGCATCTCTCGAGCTCGAACGCGCTCGTCGCCTGTTTGAAAAGCAGGCGATCTCCCGTGAAATGCTGGATCAGCGCCAAGCAGCCATGACCATCGCCAGCGCCAAGCTGCAGGCGGCCGAAGGCCAGCTAGCCAAGGCGCGGCTCGATCTGGACTATTCCGTGATGAGTGCACCAATCAACGGTGTTATCGGTCGCGCGGACGTCACGGTTGGCAACCTGGTATCGGAAAACCAGGCGCTGGCTTTGACCACCATCGAAGCCAACAGCCCGTTGTACGTAGCGTTCGATATCGAAGACTCTGCATATGCCGGAAAATCGAAGCAGATCCCCGACTGGAAGGTGGCAGTCGGCGCAGCTGGTCAAGAAAACTTCGTCACGGAAGCCAAGCTCGCGTTCGCCGACAACAAGATCAATCCCCAAACCGCAACCCTTCGCTTGCGAGCATCTGTTCCCAATAAAGATGGCAATTTCCTTCCCGGCCAGTTCGCGCGAGTTCAGCTGACTACTGGCGAAATTCCGAACGCAGTGCGCGTCGATGAGCGCGCCGTACGTACTGAACAGGGTCAGCGCTATGTCCTGGTAGTCGGCAAAGACAAGGTCCTGCAATACAAGCCCGTGACGGTCGGCGCGGTCGTAGGTCATGAGCGAGTCATCCGGCAAGGCCTTGAAGGCGGCGAACAAGTGGTTGTCAGCGGCCAGATGGGCGTTCGCGCCGGCATTGCCGTGAACGCCAAACCGATTTCTCTTGCGCCGCTTCAGACGGCGCTCGTCAAGCAAACCAAGTGAGGCCGGAATGAATATCCCACGCTACTTTATTGACCGGCCGGTATTTGCCGCCGTTCTCTCGCTACTCATTGTTCTTGCAGGTCTACTCGCCATGGGCAAGCTGCCACTCGGGGAATATCCCCAAGTGGCGCCGCCTACGGTATTGGTGAGGGCGGCCTATCCGGGCGCTAATGCCAAGATTTTGGCGGAGACTGTTGCCGCTCCGCTGGAGCAGGAGATCAATGGCCTCGAAGGCATGTTGTACATGAGCTCGCAATCGACCAGTGATGGCCGCCTGACGCTGAATGTGACATTCCAACAGGGAACGGATCCCCAGAAGGCGCAAATTGAAGTGCAAAACCGGGTCGCACGCGCCTTGCCGCGACTGCCGGCGGAGGTGCAGAAGCTTGGCGTCACTAGCCAAAAGACCTCTCCCGACATGTTGATGGTGGTGCATCTGGTGTCGCCGAACGAGCGCTACGACTTGCTGCACCTGTCGAACTTCGCCCATTTGCAAATCAAGGATGTGCTGGCCCGGGTGCCAGGCGTTAGTGATGTGGCGGTATGGGGCGCGGGCGAGTACAGTTTGCGCGTATGGATTGACCCTGAAAAGCTTACCGCCCGCAACCTCACCGTCAATGAAGTGCTGGCTGCGATTCGTGAACAGAATGCCCAAGTCGCCGCTGGTGTGGTCGGTCAGCCGCCGCATGGCTCGGGCCAGTTCCAGCTTTCGATCAATACCCAAGGTCGCCTGTCGGATCCGGAGGAGTTCAACAACATCACTGTCCGCACTGGCACGTTGGGCGAGGTGGTCAAGCTGTCCGATGTCGCACGAGTCGAGCTCGGTTCGAACAGCTACTCCCTGCGCAGCCTGTTAAACAATCAGCCAGCGGCAGCGATTCAGATCATACAGAGCCCTAACGCCAGCGCGATTGAGGTGGCGGACGCCGTTCGCGCCAAGATGGCGGAACTGAAGCAAACCTTTCCAGAGGGAATTGAGTTCAAAATAGCCTACGATCCGACAATCTTCGTGAAGGCCTCCATCCGCAACGTCCTCATCACGTTGCTTGAGGCAATGCTCTTGGTGGTCATTGTCGTGGTGGCATTCCTGCGCACCTGGCGCGCATCGGTGATTCCTTTGCTTGCCGTACCGGTGTCGCTGGTGGGTACGTTAGCCGCCATGTACGGTCTCGGCTTTTCCTTGAACACACTATCGCTATTCGGCCTGGTGCTATCAATTGGCATTGTCGTCGACGACGCAATCGTGGTGGTAGAAAACGTCGAACGGCACTTACGTCTGGGACTGAGCCCAAAAGAAGCCGCCTACGCCGCCATGCGAGAAGTGACTTCGCCGATTATCGCCATTACGTTGGTGCTGGTGGCGATCTTCCTGCCAACAGCCTTCATAGGTGGCATCACCGGGCAGTTCTATAAGCAGTTCGCCGTGACCATCGCGATCTCGACCGTCATTTCTGCCTTTAACTCCCTCACGCTGTCTCCCGCGCTGGCGGCTCTTATTTTGAAGCCAAGTCATAAGGCCCCTTCGGCGTCCGAGGGGTTCTTTGACCGGCTCGCTGCAGGCGGCAGCTCCTGGTACAGCCGTGCTTTGGGCACTGCCATCACGCGCAAGCGGCTGGTTGCACTGGCCTACCTCATCGCGGTCGTCGGGGCAGGCGCCTTGTTCGCCAAGATTCCAACCGGCTTTGTTCCTGCACAGGACAAGTATTTCCTGGTTGGCATTGCTCAGTTGCCGGATGGGGCGTCGCTGGACCGTACCGAGGCCGTGACCCGCAAAATGACCGAGATCGCCTTGGCGCATCCTGGCGTCGATTCGGTCGTGGCGTTTCCAGGTCTGTCGATTAACGGTTTCGTCAATAACTCTAGTTCGGCGGTCGTCTTTGCCATACTCAAACCCTTTGAGGTTCGCAAGACCGAGGACATGTCGGCCGGCGCTATCGCTGGGGCCTTGAACCAGAAATATGCGTCGATCCAGGAAGGAATGACGGCAATTTTCCCGCCGCCTCCGGTGCCCGGAATTGGCGCGCTGGGTGGCTTCAAACTTCAAATCGAAGATCGTACTGGTCAAGGCTACCAGGCGCTTTCCCAGGCCGCGCAGGCAGTCATTGCCAAGGCGGCGACCACGCCGGAGCTTGCAGGCGTGTTCTCGTCATTTAGTGTCAACGTGCCGCAAGTGTTCTTGGACGTCGACAGGCAAAAAGCCAAAACTTTGGGCGTCGATTTGGCCTCGGTCTATCAAGCTCTCCAGGTGCATTTGGGATCGTATTACGTCAACGACTTTACCTATCTGGGCCGCAACTATCAGGTCAATGTGCAGGCCGACGCCCGGTTCCGTGCCGATCCTGATGCGATCGGGCGACTCTATGTGCGCAATGGGGCAGGGGAGATGCTGCCAATCTCGGCGATCGCCACCGCCAAGCCGGCAGCCGGACCAGATCCGATTGGTCGATATAACGGCTATCTGGCAGCAGACCTGAGCGGTGGTCCGGCTCTTGGCGTGTCGGCCGAAGCTGCTACGGCGGCGATGGAGCGGGTGCTCAAGGAAGCGTTGCCTCCTGGCTTTGCGTACGAATGGACCGACCTGACATACCAACAGAAGCGCGAAGGCAGTGCCGGCATGCTGGTATTCCCGCTCGCAATTCTCTTGGCGTTCTTGATCCTGGCTGCGCTCTATAACGACTTGAAACTGCCGTTTGCAGTGATGCTGATTGTGCCGACAGTGTTGTTGAGCGGTTTGCTGGGTGTATGGATCACCAATGGCGACAACAATATTTTCACGCAAATCGGCTTTGTCGTTCTGATAGGACTGGCTGCGAAGAACGCGATCCTGATTGTGGAATTTGCCCGTCAGTTGGAGAAAGAAGGCAGTGACCCGGTCACGGCGGTGCTGGAAGCGGCGAAGCTGCGTCTGCGTCCGATTCTAATGACGTCGCTCGCGTTCGTCGCCGGTACCGTTCCCTTGGTGCTGGCGTCCGGAGCGGGCGCGGAGATGCGTCAAGCCATGGGCATCGCTGTGTTCTCCGGAATGATCGGCACCACGGTATTTGGCCTGTTCCTGACGCCAGTGTTCTATGTGCTGTTTCGCAATCGCTCGATCAACTTGCCCAAATTGGGCGCCCTGTTTACCCGAAAGGAGGCCAAAAATGGCTAAGTCTATCGTTTCAATGGTTGCCCTGACCGCTCTCGTGGCGGGTTGCGCGGTCGGCCCGGATTACCAGCGCCAGCCCCTGCCGCTAGGTGCGAATTTCGTCAGCGCTAGCGACAACGTGCGAAAGGATGCTGCTTTGGCTGAGAAGTCGAAGTGGTGGAACCTGTTCGAGGATCCAATGCTTTCATCACTGGTTGAGCGCGCTCTGACGGACAACTTCGATATCCGTATCGCCTTGGCGCGCGTGGAAAGTAGCCGGGCCACCGTTCGTGCAGCTGACTGGAACCGTCTTCCGGGCGGCGAGATAAGTGCGCAGCGCACGAGGCAGCGCCTCAGCGAGTCCGAAGTGCCCGGGTTGTCCGGAGTCGTCAGCGATGTGGCCAGAGCCGGCGCCCAAGCCCGTTGGGAGCTGGATCTTTTCGGGCGCGTGCGCGACAACCAATTCCATCAGGCATCCACCGAGGCGGTACGCGCGGATCGGGAAGCCGTTGAGCTGGTCGTGACCGCGGAAGTGGCAACAAGGTATTTCGAATACCAAGGCTTGCTCGAGCGCCAGAAAACCTTGCAGGCATCGCTTGACAGGCAGGCAAAGAATATCGACTTGATCAGCACTCGTTTGGAACATGGATTTGCCGGCGAACTGGATCTTCGACGTGTAAGTGCGGAAGCGGCAGCAACTCGAATCAAGGTCTCAGACGTAGAGCATGAGATCGCGGTAAGCCGCCATCGGCTCGCGCTGGTGGTCGGCGCCATGCCGGGCTCGTTGGCAATTCCAGTAGTTGCCAACACGCCGCTGAAAGTCGCGGCCGTGTCGATTGGCAAGCCGGAAGACTTGCTGCGCCGGCGCCCGGATGTCGTCGCGGCAGAAAGCCGCCTTCAGGCGCAAACGGCATCGGTCGGCGTCGCGATGGGACAGTATTTTCCCAAGCTTTCCTTGAGCGGCGTGCTGTCATTCGTGTCAGGTAACTTCGGCAGCCTCGGTGACGCTGGAACTCGCAGCTGGTCAGCTGGCCCATTTTTGTCTATCCCGCTCTTGAGCTTCGGCCGCATCGCTGCAGAGGTTGATCAACGCAGAGCCGACACTCGTGGCGCCCAGGCAGCCTACGAGAAGGCAGTGTACTTGGCCGTAGCCGATGTTGAGGATGGCGTTGCGCGCTACCGAGCCGCCCATAACCACTTGGCAGCAACCGACGAGCGGGTCGTTCACGCAAGCAAGACTGCTGACCTGGTGAACGTTCGATTCCAGGAAGGTGTTGCGGATTACCTTGCCGTGGTTGATGCGGAACGCGTCTCCTTCGACGCCCAGGCCAGCCGTGCCACTTCACTTGCCGAACAACGCATTGCCTTGGTTAATCTGATCAAGGCCTTGGGCGGCACCGCGTCCGCAGTCCAGTAATCAGGAGCAATCAAATGGAGGCGTCCATGTCAGCGGTTTCGGAGAACCAACCCATATTGCGGCGACTTGCCGAAAATCCCGACCTCGCTAAGTGGACGAACCAGAGGCCAGCCTCTAAAAATGCCGCTTGACCTTGCCACTATGGGAAGGCTGACACTGCGTCAAGGTTGATGAAACAAATACCCGTACTTAACGCTGGAGCGCAGCAGGAATACTGCGTCCGGCAAAATTAAAGGAGCCGCACCATGTTAAAGAAACTGTATTGGCCAATTCCCGCAATAGCGCTTGCTTCCCTGGTCGGTTGCATGACGCCGCCGACCGACCTCAACTTGTCGCTCACCCGGCCAACCGACGAGAAACTGTATGTCGTGGAGCTGGCGCCGCCCTCATCGCCGATCGAAATCAACAAAATTCATTCTTGGAAGATCAAGGTCTCCTCACCAACTGGCACGGCGGTGTCGGACGCAAAGATCCTCATAGGCGGTGGCATGCCTCAGCATGGGCACGGCTTTCCGACCAAGCCCAGAGTGACGCGCGCTTTAGGCGACGGCACATATCTCCTGGAAGGAATGAAATTCAGCATGACCGGGTGGTGGGAAATCAAGCTGGATATTCAATCGAGCCTCGGCGCAGACGCAATCACCTTTAATAAAGTGATCGAGCAGTCCACTTCGGCTGGGGATTTTGCTGCGCCTTCAACCAATGCCAGTCTGCAGGCTCGGGAGTAAAACCATGCGCAGACTCGTTTCGATTGTCCTGATGTTGAGCGGTGTCGCGTTGTTGACCGGCCTGACTGCGACCGGCTTCCAAAAGAGCTCCGGTCCTGCGGCTGATGGTGTGGGTGGGAACTGGACTCGGCAGGAAGTTCAGGTGCTCGGATCGTTGCACATCAAGGAAGCCGCATCTCCGCCGGCAGATCCATCGAATAAGTTTGAGAAACAGCCGGCCGCAGTCAGTCTCGGCCAGCGTGTTTTTTCGGACCCTAGGTTTAGCAGCAACGGGCAAGTTTCCTGCGCAAGCTGCCATGACCCGAAAAAGCAGTTTCAGGACGGACTGGCATTAGGCAAAGGGGTTGGCACGGGGACGCGTCGCGCCATGCCGATCGTTGATTTGGGCCATAGTCCTTGGCTGTTTTGGGATGGCCGCAAAGATAGCCTCTGGGCTCAGGCGCTCGGTCCGTTGGAGGATAGCCTCGAGCATGGCGGGAATCGCCTGGCTTACGCCCACGTATTGCAAGCTAACTATCGGAGCGACTATGAAGCAATCTTTGGCACCATGCCGGACCTGATACGGCTTCCACGCAATGCAGGACCGAATGGAACACCGGAGGAGCGCGCGGCATGGAATCGTTTGGACGCGAAACGTCGACATCAGATTTCCCAAATATTTGCGAATATGGGCAAGGCAATCGCCGCGTATGAAAAAACGCTTCGCTACGGCGAATCCCCCTTTGACCGCTATGTGGACGGCGTGACGAAGCAGGATCCTGCAGCGCTGCAAGCCTTGAAACCGCAGGAAATCAACGGGCTTCGAATCTTTATTGGCAAAGGGGAGTGCGTCACTTGTCACGGAGGCCCTCTTTTAACAGACCAAGCCTTTCACAATACGGGCATACCTCCACGTGACTCCGACAAACCGGATCTAGGACGCAGTGCAGGTCTGGCTAAGGTACTGCGCGACGAATTCAACTGTCTGGGGCGCTTCAGCGACGCCAAGGAGAATGATTGCGAGGAGCTACGCTTCCTGTCCGAGGCGAGCCACGACATGGACGGCGCGTTCAAGACCCCGAGCCTTCGCAATGTCGCGCTGAGACCGCCTTATATGCATGCGGGCCAAATCGCGTCGCTTGAAGACGTCGTGCGGCACTATCGTAAGGCCCCGGCCGCCGTTGTGGGACATTCGGAACGAAAGCCCATGCAACTATCTGAGAAGGAAGTTCAAGACGTGGTGGCCTTTCTCAGAGTAATCTCTGGGCCGATCAAGGAGGTCCCGCCTCAAAAATGAAGCCACTACGATGACGATGCGCTTTGCGGTCAAGGATAAGGATAAGGATAAGGATAAGGATAAGGATAAGGATAAGGATAAGGATAAGGATAAGGATAAGGATAAGGATAAGGATAAGGATAAGGATAAGGATAAGGATAAGGATAAGGCGCTGTCCGACAAGCTTGCGGCCGATAAGTTCTCTCCCGATCGCGAACTAGCCGGCTACTCTTTGCCCTTGCTTTGGCTAATAGAATGAGCGGAAATCTGGCTATTGCTGCCAGAGGCATTCAGTCTTGCCATTTTCGCGAGGCGCGGGGACCCGCGTCGTGTCTAATTGGGGCGACCTTGGGCAAAAATCGCGGCGCGCTAAGGGCCCAAAGGCAATGTCGGCTTTGGGTCTATTCTGTTGAAAAAGTCTGGTGACAACATTCACTTTGTCACTGACATGCATCATTAATACGCCCAGCAGTTCAATCATTGAAAATGATGTCTTATTGATTCAATCGCCGAATCAATAACAGCGGATTTTGATGGAATTCGATGCCTGGCTACATTTGTTGATGGTCGAAGCTCAGGTCGGATGTTGCTTCCCGACTTTTTCAACAGAATAGGTCGTAAGCAGTCGTTACTTGCTATTAATGAAGCTAGTTTTACCAGGTAATTTTATGTTTTTGCTCAGTTTCTTTGTGACGTTCATCATCGCCTGAGTGCAGATAACCACTGGTCGTCTGCAGCGATTCGTGCCCCAGGTTGTCCCTGACATGGCGCAGATCTACTTGGTTATTCGCCATATGTGATCCTGCGGTATGTCGCAGCCAGTGGGCCGAAGCCTGTTCGATGTGCCTGGCACGTGACTCGTACTCCTCGCCGCGCAGTCGGAATCGATCCGCGGTTTCCTGGAACACCTTTTTGACAATGGCATGCACTGCCCCTCTGGTAATCTGCCGGTTTTGCGTGCCAACCGGGAGAAGCAGGGGAGTGACCTCTGCCAGCAAAGGCAAGGCTGACAACCCTTTTTCACGTCGGTAGCGTGCGAGTTCCACCATCAACTCATTGGTGGCGGGAATGATCCGAGTTTTGTCGCCTTTGCCGGTGATTTCCAGCCACCAGCGCTCCTCGCCGTCCTTGTCTCTGCGAACGAAAAAGCCGCCCATCGGATTGCCGATGACTTCCGATATACGCAGACCACACAAGTAGAGCAAGGAAAACAGCCACCGCAACCGGTAGTAATGCGCACGCTGCCGCTCAGTCTCTCGTGGCATGGCATCAATGGTGAGCTTCACCTCACTCCATAGATCCTCCTCTAAATAGCGTGTGATTCGCGGCGTGGCTTTACGTGCACGCTGCCGGGACAGGGATAGCGGATTGCCGGCGAGGTACCCTGCATTGACGAGCCAGGAAAATAAGGCATTGAGAATGACAATGGCTTGCCGCTGGCTAGTAGGGGAGAGGGGGCCGGCGAAGGGTCGCCATCCAGGATGCAGTCGGGCGACTTTGCGGCCGTCCTTGCTGACCCAACGCGCTGCCGGCTGAGGATCGCTCAGAAAGGCTTGGTAGGCCAGAAAATCTTCATGGGTCAGGGACGAAACCGGCTTGTTCAGCTGGACGGTAGACCAGAGCAAAAGCCGTTCGGCCTCCTTGCGGTAGTTTTCGAACGTCGTCTTCGTATCCACATAGCGAGCCAGCCAGGCCTTGATGGCGTCGACGTCATTATTCGCTGCAATTTGCGGCCGGTTACCGGCAGCCCGGTTGTTGCCACGGCTGCCGTCGAGTTCTTCCACAATGACGACGGTCTCGATTGGCTGTATCGAGGCTAAAGCAACCAAATCAGTGTTGAAAATCGCCATGAATGGTCTTTGTTAAGAAAAATCGCATCAGCTTCATCATAATCGACATTATAAGAATAATGTCATATTTGTTGCAAAGAAAATATATTTCACAACATATTACGTTATATTATTAATGGATAAACCCAATCATTTGACGCCCATGGATAGCGAATTCACCAATGAAACGCAGCTGACCGCCGAAATCGATCGCCTTCGCGAGCAATTTCCGCAAACTCAAGACCTATATCGCGAGGTATGCGCACTTCTGTTTTTTCGATATGGCATCACACCCACAGCTAACAAGCTTTACCAGTTGGTACGCAAGGGCAGCATGAGTGCGCCGGCTGAGGCGCTGACCAAATTCTGGACGGAATTAAGGGAGAAGAGTCGCACCCGGATCGAGCATCCGGACTTGCCAGATACGCTCAGAGCGGCAACGGGCGAGTTTGCCGTGGCAGTCTGGACAGCGGCAAATTCCCAAGCGAACCAGCTTATGGCAGGCTATCGACAAGAAGCAGACTTGGCAGTAACGGAGGCCAAAAATGCACAGGCTGTTGCAGTGTCGAGGTGCGTCCAGACAGAGTCTGAATTTGAACAAATCAAGAAAAAGTTAGCGGACAGAGAGGTGCGGATCGGCGGGCTTGAGCAAGCGCTTGCCGCATCCCAAGCCACTGCAAGCGTCTTAGAAAAGCAGTATTCCCAGGCAAGATTGGAAACGACGTCGTTGCACGAACGGTTCGAGACTACAAAGCAGCAATTCAGTGAACAACTGGAACGGCTTCGAACAGGCGCAGCTCAATCAGAGGAACGGTTCCAGGCATCAGAAAAACGAGTACTTCTTGAAGTTGATAGAGAACGACAGGCAACTGCTCGGCTACAAAAGGAACTGGAAAATTCGAGAATGGAAATGGCTCTCGCAAGTGAGCGGTACCGCAACGAGGCAACAACACTTCAGGCACAAATCGGCAATTTACGGCAGCAGCTCGGTAGCCTGGAAGGCAAACTACACGAGACCGTAGAATCTAAAAAAGAGCTCACTAAGGAAGTCAAAGAGCTGACTTCACAAGCTCAAGAACTTGCATCACACGCCGTAACTCTGCAAGCAGAACTTCAGAATTGGCGCACTAGAGCAGAAAAAGCTGAGATCACGATGAAATTGCAATCCAAAGACAAAGTGCCAAAGCGTTCGAAAAAAGTCTCACCATGAAAAATGGCGGCGCTACACCTTGGGCTGCAAAGCAGCACTTCATGCCGGCACAAGGGATTTCAACAGCTGATCTCATCACCGCTGCCAGAAAGTTCGATGTCGAGCATTATCCCTACATGCCTAAACCTGCCAAGCGCTAGATTTTTGTTATCTGAAGTTCACTTGGCGCCTAATATCGCAGCTTCCTGCAACAGTTGACCGCTCTGCGGGTGGTGCGATAATAGATACAACTAAGCAAATTATCTCCACTGGCCACTAAGGTTTCAATTAACGTGAGTATCGATATACAAGAGGCGGCCCCACATACTAAAAATGAACCGGGTACTGATCGAGAACACCTTAATCAGGTCCTTCAATTGCTTGCCGTTCGCGCCAAAGCACGTAGGATTGAACTTGGTCTGAACCGATCGCATCTCGCTTCTTTGTGCGACCTGATCCCCGCCACATTGAGTCTTTGGGAACATAAGCTTCCCACTAAGAGGCGGGACCAGGAAGCTGCGTGGGAAAGAGCGTTGGCTGTTCCTGCAGGCTGGTTGCGTGATGAGTCGTTGCAAGCCACACCGGTTGCAGACCTGCCGCCAGCCACTACTCCGGCGGAGGGTACAGCCCTGCACGCGCCCAAGCTTACCGATGTCGAACGCCACATGCTAGGGGAACGTGCAAAGTTGCGACGCACCGATTTGGCGATGTCCAGGGAATATGTGGCAGCAAAAGCTGGGACGCAATTTGCTAACCTGGTCATATGGGAACGCATGTTGCCGGCGGTGCGCCGTTCAGTCGAAGAAAACTGGGAAGCGGCGCTCCAGGTACCACCAGGTTGGCTTCGGGATCTCAGCATAGTACTTCCTGACGCTCCGCCAGTAAGGATTTTTCAGATACCGGCGGAGGAAACGGTAGCCGCCGAAATCCGCCGCATAGGAATCTGGACCACCCGTAAAAGAATTTACAACCGGACCTTTCAATATGACGATCTGTCTGCCGCAGAAAAGCGCCTGGCTGACATATTTGCGCTGCGATACGGTGTAGATGGTGAAGAGATGTCGATTCTCAACGCCATTGGTGATCGCTACGGTCTGACCCGGGAGCGGATCCGCCAGATTACGGCATCCATGACCGAAAGAGTCGCTGGTAACATCTTTGACACGCCTAAGTTCGACGAACTAATCAAAGTGGTCAAGACTCTGCTTCCTTGCCGGTTAGATGAACTGGATGTCAAATTGCGCACGGTTCTAGGGGAATCTCTTTCATTGGAAAGCGCCGATCGCTTTGCGCGAGAAATTCTGGGGAAAGCGATTGCTGTTGTTACGGACCGACCAGCGGACATGTCCCTGGCGTGGGACAAAGTAGTGATCGCCGCAGAGGATCACGATGCCGAAGCATTGCGCGCTGTCCGGGAAGCGGCACGGGGGATGATACGCAGCACCGGTGCTGCGCATATCTATTTCGTCGCGGGGGCAGCCGGGAAAATTCTTGGCCGTGGTATCTCACAGGAAAAAGTGCTGCAATGTTGCAAAGTTATCTCTGGATTTGAGTGGATCATTGAGACTGACGGATGGTTCTGGTTCGGACTTGATAAGATTGATAATCGCTTATTACCTATTGCTCAAAAGGTTCTTGCCATTGCCACCCGAAGCGTTGACGGCGAAGATATTCATGCCGCTCTGGTTCGGTCTCGCCGTGATCATTACAATATCAACCAGCCAAGGCCCTACCTGATTGAGCCGACGATTGATGTCGTTATTGAGATTCTTCGACGGTTGCCAGGCGTACGGACACTTCAATCCAATAACTTCAGACTTGAATCGCCATTATTGCTGAATGAGGTGCTATCAGAAACAGAGATGGAAATTTACGACTGTCTCATCATGCATGGCGGCGTCGCATCGACGAATACGCTCAAGCGCGAACTAATTGAAACAGGGCGTGTCAAGCACATTTCCTTGCATGTAAGCCTCAATTCAACACCGATTGTATTGCAGGTTGATTATGGTTTGTACGCGCTGCGCGGCTATTCTCTTAACCCTGAATCGCTGGCCGAAGAAGCGGCTAGCGTTGGGGTATATCGGACGAGTGCTGTCCAACGGCTCCAGAAACTCGGTGATGACATGTATGTCGTAGAGTTTGAGCTGAGCCAATATATGCTGCAAACTCGGTTTTTCTCGGTTGCGTCGGCGCTTGCTAGTATCCTCAGTGAGGGTGATTACCAGATCGATGGCACCAATTCGACGGCAAATTACGTCATTCTACCCAGTGGGGCCAAGCGGCTGCGCCAACTCATCAACAAAATTGTTGATGCCGGATTTTCCGAAGGGGAGACAGTTCGGCTGGTAATTTACCAAAAATTGCGCCTACTCCAGTTGATGAGATCCGAAGCCATCACAAGCACTAACGATAAATAGCGAAACAATCGCGGTGATTCGTGGGCATGAACAATGATGGTGGTGATTACACTTAATTTAAATTTCTGCCAAAAGCCCAGCAAAACGCACCCTTGTACACCACTAATTGGGACGAGCTCGCCACAGTTCATGCGAAATAGGAGCACCCGACTTAAGCGGGGTCGGCAAACCCGGCTTTACATCAAGGAATCTATACGCCTGCTCGTTCTATAATGAATTCACGGGGCGCTTCATCAGTCATGGCTGACGTAATCAATAACAACAATGGTGTACACATCTTATGCATAATTCTTTGCTGCGCCTATCAATGACTGCCTTCCTATGTTTTAGCTTTTTTCCTATGGCTGCCTATGCTCTGGAGACTGACATCCTAATTATGGGTATCGACAATGCGCCCATGCCAGGCGCGGAAATACGCTCTGAAGGCGATGTCCTGCAATGCACGACAAACGAGCAAGGAGCATGCAAGATCGAGCATCACGACCCACTGCTGAATGTGATGGTCAGCAAACCGGGATACGTTACCTCGCAACTAACTCGTCGTGCAGTCGGCAACATCCCTTTTTATCTGCATCTTGAAACAACGGATGAGCAGGCCAAGCGTCTAAAGGTCGAGTTCGAGGAACGAACTCGCAATGAAGCCATACAAAAGGCAGAGCGCAAAAAGGAAGTTGAAAAAGAAATAAAGACAATGGATACCCATCAGCTTTGCGTTGTTGCAGGCCATGTAATCCGGGGTGAATCGCTAGGCGATAACAGGCCGCTTTCGGAAGACCATACCGAGTATGTTTTGAAGGAAGCGGCACGTCGAAAGCTCAGTTTCGACAGGAAATTGGTGAAGGACGAGCAAATCCGGCTCGGCATCACCGAATGTCAGCTGTATGCTTCGTGGGGTTTACCGACCGAGCAAAACAGGAGCGTCGGCCCGTGGGGCGTGAATATCCAGCATGTGTACCGCTATACCCGCCAATACGTCTATACGACCAACGGCAGGGTCAAAAGTTGGCAGGACTAACTGCACTAAAAAAGGTATTCGTTCTTGTGAATTTCTGAAAACAACCTTGACTATCCGCCATTTTGTTATAAGGAAAGCAAATGGATGCGAATACCTTTGTACGAGTAAATCTAGATTACCTGATGCGTAAGGCGCGTCTGAACCCGAGTTCGCTGTCTGTAAAAACGGATGTGCCTCAGGCCTCGATTTTCAGGATTATCGAAGGTGAGTCAAAAGATCCGCGAACCAGCACCTTGCAGCCCCTGGCAGCATTTTTTAATGTCAGCGTTTCTGATTTACGCCATAAAGATTTGCGCAGTAATCGGTATGAGGAAGTGCTGCATCTGAACGACCAGCAGAAGCTCTGGCTGGCTCTTTTGGACGATCTCGGATCTGATGACATTGATGAGTTCGCCCAGGCGATCGGGTTAAGGCAGGAGCGCAATCGCAAATTAATGAAAGAACTTCGCGGCACATGAAATCAAACAAAACGATCATCGTTGGCATCTTACTCACTTTCATGTCTGGCATGGCATCAGCCGACTGGGTGCAACATACCCGTGACGACATTCCGGCGGATTGGGAGGTAATTAGCCTCAATACGGTCCGGGTTGTCATGCATAAAATTGTTTGCTCTTATATTAAACCTTGAGGAAGCGAACAAGTTCTTTTGATTAAGAGGTGTGACGAGTATTTTCCAGCCAGTTGAATAAATTGCGCGAAACAAGGCTGGTGGTTTAAAATGTTTTCAGTCAATTGATAAGCGCGCCTTGCGGGAGGTCGACCGAGAACTACAGGGGTTAACAAGACTGCAAAAGGAACTGGAATTGTAGCGGCTTTTGATGGCCGGCACAGAATTACGGATACGAACTTCCTAGCAGTAGCTTCCGCGACGGTTGCATTACCTTCTTCATAATGCAGGATACCAATTTAGCGTCATCCTAAATTATCCATACTAAAGGTCGCGTTCAGGATGAAGGCATTAGAATTTCAAATTCTTGTTTCGCATATGAAAAGACTGCCGTCTTAATCAGCGACAACCTCAGGCAGCTTCCTTTTGAGAACCTCTACAATAAACCGTGCTGATATTGTGCAGGCAGTAGCATGAAGCGAGTCCCCTTTAGCTGAGTCCCCCATATCTACAACAGCTTTCGCGCCGAAAAATAGCGGTGCACAAAGTGATTGTGAAGCAGCTTCGTACATCGAATACATCTCCATCTCAAGCGCGGCCCACTTTCTATGCTGCTCTCCAATAGCACTCATTCTCTCAGCGTCAGCTATAACCACCGATCCCGATGAAACTGGCGCAACGCGCACAGTAGAGTCTTTAAGCTCTGTGTCGAAAAGCCCTTCTTTTAAGTTGCGAACGAATTCAGGCTGTTCGGCAAGTTGTTCAATCTCGGTCTTTAGAAGTGTATTCATTGGGACTTGGTATGGTTCCTGTCGAAATTTTCCTTCCTTGAATTTTCCAGTTTGATATTCCCAACATATTTGTCCGACCACAATATCAAGTAACTTGGATTCACCCTCGACTCCCGCACATATACCGCTCATTGCTACGATTTTAGGGCTGAATAGTTCAATTGCCTTGGTCGAGGCCACTGCCATGTTCACCAATCCCATTCGACTTGGTGTTATACACATACCACGGTACTTATCAATAAATATTTCTTGACAATTAAGTCCGCCGATCTGCTTTAAATCTCCAATACGAGCAGCCGTATTAACGTACCCGATTCTCTCTTTGATTAATGCGCAGAACACCACAAAATCGAGGCGGCTTCTAGATGATATGCGCCGGATTTTGTATGCCAAACTATCTTTCCACTGCTGATCAGCGACTCCATCCCCACCTAAATAGCTAACTAATGTAATGCCATTGTCATTAAATAAGGGAGAGCGCTCCAATGCTTCATCTACATACTTTGTTATCGCGATAGTCTCTACGTAGTAGTTATGACTCTTAGAAAAATCGGCAACAATCTCTGCAGAAATGTCTTGTTCAATTTCCCCTTTTTGATTAGGTAGATATACATCAAAAATGATTAGATCGTATTTCTTAGTAAGAATGCAGATTCGTGCATCGGACAAGTTATCAACATGTTCAATGCTAGCAAGACTGTCTTTCAACAAGACAAAATCGGATATGGCTGCGGCTTTTTCTTCACTATCTTCAATTAACAGATATTTCATTTTGAGTTTAAAAATCTTTTTGTTTGATATCGCCAGTTATCGGACTCATTATCGTAGTGAACTACCGATAATTGCTCAATTCCATATAAATTCTTGATTACTCGTTCAGAATCACTTATTGAATAGTATTCGTACTCCACTTCCACATCTGGGTACTGAGTTAGGATGATTATTGGAATATCCCGTTTTCCTAGAATTTTAAGCTCAAGAATGATCTCTATTCCTCCAGTAGGCATTGAGACTGGACTTCCCTCGCCGGCAACTGCCGGATGGCTCGGCAGAGACATATCCAAAACGATTATGTCGGGTGACTCTCGCCTTATATAATTAACTGCCGCGAAAACATTGTCGTGATGGATTATGTCTTCATCATGAAAGCTTTCGTTTAGAAGGCCAGCAATTTTTGAGAATTTAAAAGAGTCGTCCTCAACAACTAATATTTTCATATTTAGTAATCAGCGCCAAAGTTGAAGGATGCGTGAATTGAGTCGCAACCGAATTCGTATTTAACCCCTCCGATATAACTGTCTTGTTCCATCCTTCGCAGTTTTTTAATTCCGCTACGTCCTTCAATAACTAGGGCATCTTCGCAATCTCCTTCAAGTGCAGAATATATAGAATACTTTATGTCTTCCATATTCGCTTCACCGGTGATTTGGGATGTAATCAGTATATTAATGCTTGCTTTGTTTGAGGATTTTTCAATAGATATAGTCATGCTTAAGATGCCGTCGCACTTCCCATACTTTGCCGCGTTGTAGATTAGGATATATAGGGCATCGTAAATGACGAAGTATGCGCCGCCACTTATCGTGAAGTCTTCCTCATTAACACTGATGGAAGGCGAGTAATAGGTAAAAAATCCTTTTATTTCCGAGACTACTGCTTTGAAAAGCAGAGTTATATTTGCGCTTGGCGACGCAATAGATGGCTTGTTAAACCAAGACGATATCATTCGAAATTTTTCCGCCGTCAGTGAGTTTAGTTCCTGGCAAAATTCCTGAACTTCTCTTTGCTTTAGGCTAGTGTCGTGAGTAGATTCAAACCGGAACACGGCATATTTAGCCTTTTTCTCCATCAAAAACTTTCGAATGGTGAATAAATCTTCTTCGATAAGTCTCCAACAATATTCCAATATGATATATGGAAGCTCCACACCGGACTTATTGGTATCAAAGGACTTGATGACGTCATAAAGCATATGGTTCGCTGCAGTTCGCTTGTTGTGCGAGCGAAAATCTCTCATGATCATTCCATCTGGCTTCTCTTTACTTTTATCTTGAATGTGAAGATAGTGATCTCTTAGTTGATCCAAAGACCCCTCGTATTCTTTCAGCCACGCTTTAAATGCGTCTTCAAACTCTCGATTGAGGAATAACTTTCGAAATTTAGCTTCCATTGCAAAGTGCGTCACATCGCTTAGACCGGTACCCTTGAGCGTGCCGTGTCTTATCCGCCTTCCAAGATAGGATGCAATCCCAAATATCTTATTCGAAGAGAATTCCTCGTAGCAAATTAGAAGTAAGCTACCCAATTGGTCATGCACAGTGATACCAGTTTTAACCTTATCCCAGCTTATAGCAACTACGCCGGGGTCCACATGAGATGGGAGGGACTCTAATAGTATGGTTAGATTATCGAGAACCTGGTTATTTATCCACTGCGTGAACTTTACAGGGTCGACATAAATTCTAGAATCATCAATAGTTCCTTTTTCCTTATTAATTTGAACGTCAATTCTCAAATTTTTGGCACGCTCAAGAAAGCTACTGTCACCAACTTTATTACCATACCATTCCAGTATGCTTGCCCGCTCCTCAATTGCAGCGTTCGGATTTTTAATCAGCTGAAATAGCTTACTGAGGAACGTCTCGTCACTCGTCTGTATCAAATGTTCAGCAACAGCAGGAGATATATTAAAAATATATCCGAGAAGCTCTGTAAGTTTTGCTCCGAAATTGTTTATTGTTATGCTCTGAATTACTGCCCTAAGCTCATGCTCTATTAACTGACTCTTTTGTTTGATGTGCGAAAGGCATGTTGCTACAACTTTGAGCTCGTCAGTAGCTGCATTTAACTTTATGTTTTCTATGTATTGAATAGGGCAGATGATGCCGATGTCGCGAGTTAATGACATTAGTTTGACAAAATCAATTTCTTCTTCGTTGACTCTGCCATCGTTTCGTTCGAGAACGTACACTAATGCAGTGGAATTTTGGAAGTGACACGCATTAGCTCGTACATAATTTCCGTGAGAAAGGACATACAATTTTGATTGACTTCCAATGCTAGAAATATTTTTCGCGCCATGAAAATAGGAGTGTAATAGGGATCGTTCCAGAGGAATTCTCCTATCTTCCTTTGCCTCGATAGGGTTAAAAATCGCTGCGTGAACTGTTCTATACGCAAAGAAGTTGTTCGCTTCAAGGAGTAAGAAAGTCTCTCTGAAGAAGTCCAGGCCGACATACTCATCAGATGTGCTGTAATATGGTGTTGGATCTATTTCAGTAGCGGTCAACCGTGTATATTGATCGACCAGTTCGACTTGAAGAGGAAGCGCGAATGGAAGGTCTAAGCGTTGAATACTGCAAAGGTAGAGATAAGCATCGAATACGGATATTCTGTAATAAGCGTTTAATGTTTTAACAAACGTATCAGCGTTTCGTGGGATATGGTCTATGAAATGTTTTGCAATCGAAATAACTATACTATCGTCTGCATTGTTTATTTTTTCGGATATATTAAAGTAGTCGGTTTTTTCACTACTGAGCTCTTTGATTGCTAAAGACAAATAGCGGACATTATCAGTTTTAATTTCTATAAGTATTTGTTCGATCTCTTTAACTTGCGCCGGGTTGTTGATCGAATGGTTGCGGATAAAGTAGAGTATTCGTAATAAACAGATTGACACTCCCTCTGCGGCGACAAGCGCTTTGCACTGGCTGAGCGCCTTAGCAAGATCAAATTCAGCTATCGCTTCAAATGCACATTGAGTCAAAGCGATTAGATCAAGCATCTTCGGACGATGCTGCCATACTTTGGCAACGATCTCTTCAGGACCATAATCTGCTTCTGATTGAAGGAGCTTGGGGAAACTTTTATTGAACTCTCTTCCGATAGGGTTGCCCTTAAATATATCGCTGGCCCTAATAATATCTAAGGCAGTTTTAAATTCAGCAACTGAGCAAGTGTCATGGATTTTTGCGATTAACCGCAATATGTCTGCTTGATCTGCATTAGCGAGCATCCCACGCATAAGATTTCTCGCTTTTACAGACTGCAGATCCGTAATCACTGGAGTGTTTTTGATCTGCCTCTTGTGATTCTGTATCTTTATTAAATTCTTCACTTCCTCACGTACGCTCACGCAGTCACCCCATGTAAATTTTAACCATTAGTTAAATTTACCACAGGAAACTACTCTTTGATCGTATGAAGGCTAAAAGAATCATTGATGCGAAAGTCTGTGGAGAAGAGTGAGCAGCATGTGATGACATTTCACACGCCGTCCACAGGGAGCGATACGCAGTGATTTGGTTTTCTACCAAATATTTTTCTTGCTTTACAAAGTTAATCTTATAACTTGGGGCGGGCAAACAATTGCTTACGCCGACATGAACTTAGATCCGGATACCTACTAGAACTCATTTCATAAATACCGGTCTGCTCGAGTTTCAGGCAAATTGGGTGTTGAAATGGCAAGCAGGAAACGACTTACTGATGAACAATGGGCGGTACTCGCACCTTTGATGCCATCACCC
>JAKFBY010000094.1:0-8334 GCA_036677325.1 Paucimonas sp. | reverse complement strand
GCCCAGGTAAATGCCGGCCAGCACTTCGCCAGTCAATTGCAGCTGGCCGGGGGCGATCCCGTCGAGGTTGACGATGGGCACCACGCCACCCATGATGGCAGGAAACTGCATCAAGCCGGCCTGTTCGAGTTCATCGGCTTTCAAGGGCATGTCGGAGGCGCCGAAATCGACGGTTTTGGCCTTGATCTGCTTGATGCCGCCGCCGGAGCCGATCGACTGGTAATTCATGCCGGTGCCGGTGCTGCGCTGGTAGGCCTCGGCCCATTTGGAATAGATTGGATAGGGAAAGGTGGCGCCGGCGCCGGTGATATCGGCGGCGGCAGCGGACGCCACCAGCATGGCGGCACCTGCCGCCAGCGCGATGCGATGAAAAAATCGATTCAATTGCATACCTGCTCCTTCAGTTAATCAAACAATGCGATCACTGTACGGGCGTTTTATGACCGGTTGATGAAATGGCTGAAGCTGCATCGTTCAGTGTGGACGGACCCGATTCGGCAACATGCAGTTGGTTCATGCCGAGAACCATTGGAGCACCCCGTCTAGTTCGGCGCCAGCAAATCCGTGCGCGGAAAATCCCAGCCGGGAATCGCATTGGAACAAGTCTTGCCGGCGAAATCCTGCAGGCGCAGGGCCGTGAAATTGCCGCGCGGACTGGCAGAAAAGCGCAGATCCATGGCAATGCCATCGCTCACCATCGGCACCCGCGCAAAGCGCAGCCAGGCTTCGAAATGGCAGTCCTCCACTCTCAATTTGCGCAACAGGGACAGGTCACCGATCTGTTGATCAACATAGGCGACCGCTGGCGTGTCAGTGGGCTGCGCCGTTGGGTCGGCCATGCCAGCCGGACAGCCATCAACCGGCAACAGCGCCGATACCGTGCTCACCAAGCCGCGCCGTACCCGGTAGGTGCCGGCACCATCGTTGCTTTCCACCGAAGAAAATGTCCAGCATAGCGGATTGGTGGGAAATGAGGATAACGACACGTCCAGCACGCGGCTAGCCGGATCGGTGGCATGCAAGGCCCGTTCGACGATGCGCCGGGCTTGCTGCGACGCGCCGGCTTGCACGCCCACAAATAGCAGCGCCAGCAGCACCCCTGCGGTCAACCCGGCGGTGCCTTTTGTGCGATCTGTGCGATCTGTGCCATTGGGATTATTGGCGCCGGCCCGGTGCTGCAGCAGGCCGAGGGCGGCGGCACACGCTGCCAGCACCATCCATGAAGTCCAGGCCAGATAGGCTTGCACTGTAAAATACAGTGGCACGCCAACCAGCAGTCCAAGCAGCGCTGCCCTTAGCCAGCGCGGTGCAATCGTCATCGCCAGCGGCACGCCGAACACGATCCAGAACCAGGGTTCGACAATGAACACCATGTCGCCGAAATACCAGCGCGAATCGAATGGATGAAACGGGTGAATGCCGTAGGAATTGAGGTAATCCATGGCCAGATGCAGGGAAAATCCAACCACCAGCGCCAGCGCCCATCCGGCACGGGCACGCGCACTCGCACGCAGCAAGCGGCGCGCCGCTGGCCAGCACAGCCACAAGACCAATGCCAGCAGCAAGGCTTGCGGCAGCGCATACAGGATGGTGTGGGTATGGCCGCGATGATGCAGCAGATAGCCGAGCGGCGCCGGCAGCAGCCGCGTCAGAAATAAGTCCAGGTCTGGAAAATTGCTGGCGAGCCAGCATGTCAGCAACAACAAACGCCGCCGGGTACGATGATGCCCGGCATCCGGTTCGGTGCCGAGGCGGCGATGGATCAGTTCACCGACGGCCAGGCCGGCAACAGAATGGCTGAAATTGTCCATGAAGTGTTCCTGAATGGCCGGTTGGGCAGGCAAGCGGGCTGGCCTGCCCGCTTGCCTGTCGACGCAATGGCAATGCGCCATTTAACCATCTAAATTTGCCCAACGCTAATAGGATGCGACTGCCCGCCGGAAAACCAGGCGACAGCCGCCATCAATGCGACCGGACGCCAGGGATAAGCGCAGGATTGGCGCTTGCAATTGGCCGTATCACGGCTGAACCAGGCAGTTGCGAGCGAATTGCCTTTTTTGGCGAGCGCCGTGCCGGCAATGGATATTGATTGTCATCCGAGCTGTCCACCCCGGCAGCATGCCTGATCGGTACACGCATTATTGTTGGTGGCAGCCAAGTCGGATACAGCGTGTCATCAAATGCTTATGCAGGAAACTCCGTGCGGCGCAGCAATCTGTTTTCCGGCGACACGTTCGATTGACCGTGTAGTTTGACCGTGTATTTTGAACGTATAGTTATTTCGACTGTAGTTATTTCTCGCTGTGGTAATTTCTGCCGGCGCCCAAGCCAATCCCGGCCGCACGTAGCGGCATGATCGACGCCTGCATGACTGGCATCCACTGCTCACTGTCTGGCCGTACCATGTTGCCAAGCTATATCGGTGAACCATGCGTTGCACTGACCATTGCTCAACAGCGCTGCAAAGCTTCTCCAGCAGACGAAATCGGCCTAGCATGTATTTTGCTAAGCAGTTATTTGTGTAGCGTTGATTGCGGGGCTTTTACTGGCAGACCATTTTCATTTTTTTGCTGCTGAGAAGCGCATGCAGCCGGGAACCGAGTTTCTTTACTGATTGTTGAATCCCATGTCCATCTCTGTTCGCCCTCTTGTTTTCACGACCCTCCTGTTGGCGCTATCCGGCATGGCCGGGATGGCCCGGGCTGATCAAAATATTTATAAATACCGCAACTCCGAAGGCGGCATCTCTTATTCACAGGAGCGCTCTGGCAGCGGCGAGCTGGAAGCGGTCATGCGCGTACCCGCCACGCCTAAAACAGTCTCCAAACGCAACGCAGACAAACAATTACAGGAAGATAAGGACAAAGCGCAAGCGTTGGCTGCCGAGCGCCGCGCTAGGCAATTGACGCAAGCGCGCATCGACTACGCGACTCAGGCAATTGCACTGGCGGAACTGGCCCTGGCCAATAGCCTGGCGTCGATGCCGCAAGAAAGCGATACCAGCATGGCTGTGCCCAATCGGCAAGCCGATGCGGAGTGGATACGCATTCGTGCCTTGCGACAATCAATTGATCTGGCGCGCGACCAGCTGGAACAAGTCACCACCGAACTGCAGATGCAGTAAGCCAATTACCTGCTGTGCGATTGACCCGCACTGGATCGATATTCGCCGCAGCGCATCGCCGCCACGCCGATGCGCACTGCAATTTGCCGATGCCAGCCCCAAACCAGCCCTGCCTTTCTCTGTCCCGCTGACTGGCTGAATCATCGAAATTCCCCGGAAGATATAAAATAGGCAGGTTTTCAGTCTGGTAAAAGTGAGCCGCCTCAATATTCATTAGTCAAAAAAGCAGTACTGTCAGGTCATCGGCAGATGCGGTGAAATTTGGAGCAGGCACGCGCAAATTGCTGTCGATGCCGATCTGCCGCCAGCCTGGCCATACAAACAAGCAGACCATTATTTTCACCATCGGCCATTCATTTTCAGCGAGGACTGCCATCGTGGGCCGCCACCTGTGGTGCTATCAGATGCCGCATTGGCCGCACTGTGCATGGCGCGGGCGCCCCGCGGCTGCAGCGAGTACGCCCGTGCGCGGCCGCAGCTGGCTGCGTGCGCTTTGCCTCGCATGGTGCCTGTGCTGCCTGCTGTATCCGGCGCCGGCGCATGCCTATACCGTCGAGATCATCGGCGCCGGCGAGTTGTCCGAATTGCTTGACGAGCATCTGGACATCCAGCGCCAGCGCGACAATCCGGATGTCAGCACGGAAGAATTGCAGCGCCTGGCCGGCATCACGCCGCAGCAAGTCAAAGAACTGCTGGCCACGCAAGGCTATTTCTCACCGACCGTGCGCCATGAAGTGGTGACGGATGGGGGCGAGCAACGAGTGCGCCTGATGATTGATCCGGGCCCACCGACCCGGATTGGCCAAGTCGAGATTCGGTTTGACGGCGCGATTGCCAAAGGTCCGACTGCCAATGTCCAGCGCATGGAACGGTTGCACCGGCAATGGGACCTGGAGCCGGGCAATATCTTTACCCAGTCTGTCTGGACCGAGTCCAAGAATGCGCTATTAAGAGGCTTGCTGATTCGCGACTATCCGGCCGCCACCATCCGTCACAGCGAAGCGCGCATCGATCCGCAGCAGCACAGCGCCGCGCTGACCATCGAGATTGACTCCGGTCCGGCCTTCACCTTTGGCGAATTGCAGGTCGAGGGACTGGAGCGCTATTCGCGCGAGATGATCGACAAACTGAACCCGATTAAGCCCGGCGAGCGCTATTCCCAGGAAAAGTTGAACGAGCTGCAATCGCGGCTGGCCGATACCGGCTATTTCGGGTCAGTCTTTCCCACCATTGAGGTCAACCCCGCCCAGCCGCTGCAGGTGCCGGTCAAACTCCAGGTGGTTGAAAACCAGCGCCGGCGCCTGGCATTGGGCGTCGGCGTTTCCAGCGACACCGGCGCCGGCGTGCAGATCAAGTGGCTGGATCGCCATTTCGCCGGCCGCGACTGGCGCTTGGAGTCGGAACTGGAAGTCAACCGCGAAACCCACCTGCTGAGCGGCGACCTGTATTTGCCGAGCCTCGCCAACGGCTGGACACCGAGCTTCAATGCGCGCACCGAGCGCACCAATACCGCCGGCGAAATCAATGACACGATCCGCACCGGGGCCCGCCTGACCAGTCCCAGCCGCACCCACGAGCGGGCAATCGGGATCGCCTTTCTGGCCGACCGGCAGCAATTGCCCGGCGCAGCGCCAAACAACCGGCAAGCCCTGATGGGCACCTTCACCTATACCCGGCGCGCCGTCAACAATCTGCTGGCGCCACGGCGCGGTTATGTCGCATCGATCGAACTGGGGGCCGGGCCGAAGGGATTGATCAATGAATCGAGCATCCTGAGGGTGGTCGCCCGCGCAACCTGGCTCAAGCCGCTGCCGGGGCCATGGCAAGCGGTGCTGCGCGGCCAGGTCGGCCATGTGAGTCTGGCCCAACGCACTACGGTACCGGGAGACTTGCTGTTTCGTACCGGCGGCGCCCAGAGCGTGCGCGGTTACAGTTACAACCATCTGGGCGTGCTGCAAAACGGTGCGGTGGTCGGCGGCCGGGTGACAGCGGTAGCCAGTGCGGAAATGGTGTATCGCGTCACGCCCCAGTGGGGTGCGGCGCTGTTTCACGACGCCGGCAACGCCGCCGATTCCTGGCGCGATTTCCGCTTCGAGCATGGCAGCGGCATCGGTGCGCGCTGGCGCAGCCCGATCGGCCCGGTCAACCTCGATCTGGCCTATGGCCATGCCACCGGCAAGCCGCAACTTCACTTTTCGGTCGGTTATGTCTTCTGAACCGCCCCGCAAGCATCGGCGCGCGCTGCGCAATACCGCGCTGACCATGCTCGGCTTGCTGCTGCTGTTGCTGGCGGCAGCAGCCTGGCTGGTGGGCACCAACAGCGGCGCGCGCACGGTGCTGGCGATGCTGAGCAAGGCCAGCGGTGGCAGCTATCAGGTCGGCACAATCGACGGGCGCCTGGCGGGGCCGTTGCGGCTGCAGCGGCTGACCGTGCAGCGCGATGGATTGCAACTCGACCTGCATGAGCTGCGGCTGGACTGGGCGCCGGCGGCGTTGCTGCGCGGCCGCGTGCATCTGCGTTCGCTGCGCATCGGCAAGCTTGATCTGACCAACCGGATCAGGCAGGATGACCAGCCGGCAACCCTGCCCGCCAGCCTTGCATTGCCGTTCAAGCTGCAGATCGATACCGCCCAGATCGAGCGCGGCACCATCAACTGGGGACCGGTCAATTTGATCGAGCTCGGCGGCTTTGCCATCCATCTCGATTACGACGGCGCCCGCTACCGGCTCGGGCTGGATCAACTGACGGCAAACGCGACTGCGAACACCGGCGCATTCAACGCCAAGCTGCATGGCCAGCTGCAGCTCGGCAGCAGCCAGCCCTATCCGGTTACCGGCAGCTTTACCAGCCAGGCCAGCGCGCAGGTCAGGCAGCAGCAGTTCGATGCCCGCGGCACCTTCGGCATCCAGGGCAGCCTGGCAGACCTGGTGGCAGCGGTCGACTTTGCAGTCGGCGAAGCCCATGTGAAAGGACAGGCGCTGCTGCGGCCGTTTTCAGACCGGCCGCTGGGACCTACCAACCTGGATATCGCTGCACTCGATCTGGCCGCGTTCGGCGCCGGCATGCCGCACACCAGCATCAGCGGCCAGCTGGCCGCCGATGAGCAGGGCGGCACGGTATCCCTGACCAATGCCCTGTCCGGCACGCTGGATGCAGCCAGGCTGCCGCTGCGGTCATTGCAGATGAAGTTCCGGCAACAGGCGCGCCGCTTCACATTCGATCAGATCATGGCAGCGCTCGGCTCGGCCCGACAACCGGCCGGCGATCTGCGCGGCACCGGCAGTCTGGTCAACGGCGCGCTGGCACTGACGCTCAACACCGATAGCCTGAACCTGCAGCGGCTCGACCGGCGGCTGCGGGCCACCCGCCTGGCCGGCCAGGCGACCTTGCGCCATGCCGGCGGCAAACAGGAATTGACGCTTGCCGCATCCGAGCCGTTGCGGCAAAACCGGTTGATGATCTCGGCAAAGGCCACGCTGGCCGATGCGGCGCTGGCGCTCGATCATGCTGAACTGAAGCTGGGCAAAGGACAGATGCGTGCTGCCGGCCAGGTGCAGCTGGACGGCAAGCAAGCATTCAAGCTGGCAGGCACCGTCAGCCGCTTCCGGCTGCAAGACCTCGGCCAGTTCGCCCAAATCCCCAGCCTGTATCTGAACGGCAGCTTTTCCTTGCACGGCGTGCGTGCGCCGCGACTCGCTGCCGAATTGCAGTTCAATCTGGCCGACAGCCAGCTGGCCGGCCATCCCTTGCACGGTGAAGGCACGGCACGGCTGCGCGCCGACAGCATCGAGATTCCGAAACTGCTGCTGGCGGCAGGCGCCAACCGATTGAGCGCTGCCGGCAAACTGACCCAGACCGGCGGCAACCTGTCGTTTTCGCTGGCCGCACCGCAGCTGGCCCAGCTCGGAGCCGGCTTTGGCGGATCGCTGCAGGCAAACGGCACCGTGCGCGGCAGCTTTGCACGCCCGCGCGCCGAAGTGCAGTGGCAAGCCAGCCGGCTGCAAACACCGGGCCCGCTGCAGGCAGGCAGCATGCAGGGTCGGGCCGATGTGATGATTGATCGCAACGCGCCGCTGTGGCTGCATGCCACCAGCATCGATCTGGCCGGGCGCGATCTGCAAAGCGGCGCACAGCGGCTGGCCGAGCTGACGGCGGCAATGCGTTTTGCGCCGCAACCGAATGCGCCGCTGTCGTTGCAGATCGAGGCCCGCAATCTGGTCGCGCCCAACCTGAAGGCCGACCGTTTCACTATCAATGCCAGCGGCACCACCGCGCGGCACACCTTGTCAGTCAGCCTGCTTGAACCATCCCAGCAGTGGCAATTGCACGCCAGCGGCGGATTGCAGGACCTGGCCCGGGCGCCGCGCTGGCAAGGCAGCCTTAACCAGTTAGGCGGCAGCGGGCGCTTTGCTGTCAGCCTGGATGCCCCGGCGCCGCTGCAGGTGTCGCAGCAGCGGGTGCAGCTGGACCGGTTGCGGCTCCATGCGCAATCGACCACGATTGCCATCGAACACTTCCTGCGCGATGCACGCGGGATTGTCACGCGCGGCCATTTCGCGCATCTGCAGGCGGGCGCATTGCTGGCACTGGTCAAGCCGCAGCCGCCGGTCAAAACCGACCTGCTGTTAGGCGGCCAGTGGGATCTGGCGCTTACCGATGCGGCGCGCGGCACGCTGAGCGTGCAACGCGAAAGCGGCGATATCGCGATGCTCGGCACGGCCCCGGTTGCGCTCGGCCTGCGCCGGCTGGAAGCCAGCGCCAACCTCGCCCTTGGCCGGCTCAATCTGCAGTTCAGCGCCGATGGTGCACAGCTTGGCCAATTGAACCTGCAGGCCGGGGTGGCGGTCAATGCTAGCCTGCGCAACCCCGGCATCGCGCCGCAGGCGCCGGTATCGGGCACGGCCCAGTTCAAGCTGCCGTCGCTGCGCTGGGCCGGCCCGCTGGTGACGCCGAACGCCGTCACCGAGGGCAGCCTGCAGAGCGAAATCGCATTGAGCGGAACATTTTCCCAGCCACGCTTCAGCGGCTTCGTCAACGGCAATGCGTTGCGGCTGGCGCTGCCCGACCTTGGACTGAACTTGCGGCAAGGCACGCTCAGCAGCAGCTTTCAAGATACCAGGCTGGTGATCGACAAGCTGGCGTTTGAGGAAGGTGGCGGATCGCTGGTGATTTCCGGACCGATCGATCTGGCCGGCGCCAAACCCGATGC
>JAKFBY010000093.1:0-11710 GCA_036677325.1 Paucimonas sp. | reverse complement strand
CCTGCCCTGCGCGCAGCTGCAGGCAGCGCCACCAGACCGGACCCCAAAAAAATTATATGGAGACTTATCATGCAATCCGTAATCACGAAATCAGCCCGGCTCGTGTCGTGCCTGAAGATGCTGCTGGCAGTCGTCACGCTGTCGGCAGGTGCCGCACAGGGCGCCTTCGCCGCGACGCTGACTCCGGTCTATAGTTTCGGCAGCAACCCCGGCAACCTGTTGATGTATAAATATGTCCCCGCGTCGATGCCAGCCAGCGCGCCGGTAGTGGTGTTGCTGCACGGCTGCAGCCAGAGCGCCGCCTCTTACGATGACGAGCCGGGCTGGGTCAAGTTTGCCAACCAGTACAAGTTTTACCTGGTATTTGCGCAGCAGCAAAGCCTCAATAATTATGGCAAGTGCTTCAACTGGTTTCAGTCAGGCGACTTTACCCGGGGCTATGGCGAAGCGCTATCGATCAAGCAGATGGTCGATAGCGTGAAGGGCAGCCATAGCGTCGACGGCAATCGGGTGTATGTGAGCGGCTTGTCGGGTGGCGCGGCGATGACGGCCGTGATGCTGGCGACCTATCCGGATGTGTTTGCGGGTGGTGCGATCAATGCCGGCGTGCCTTACAAATGCGCGACCTCTTCCTCGGCCGGATTCAACTGCATGAATGGGTACGTCAACAAGACCCCGACCGACTGGGGCAACCTGGCACGCAGCGGCTATAGCGGCTATGCCGGGCGCAAACCGCTGGTGGCGATCTTTCATGGCGCATCCGACAGCACGGTCAAGCCGATGAACCTGACCGAACTGATGGAACAATGGACCAATTATCACGGCATTGGCCAGACCGCATCGACCACCGAGACCATCAACGGCCATACCCACAGAAACTATGGCGGCAAGGTCTTGACGGTCAACGTCAGCGGCATGGGTCACGGCACCGCGATCGATCCGGGCACCGGCGCCAGCCAGTGCGGCGTGGCGGCGTCGTATATCATCGATGCCAATATTTGCTCGACGTACTACACCGGCAGGTTCTGGGGACTGTTCTGATTCTGCGGCACACCTGATGCAGCTCGCAGCGATTGATGCTGCGGGCTGTTTTTGTGCTTCATGCGAATCACCCTCATGGGGGAAGATCATCATGCATAACCGGCGCTATCAGATGCAGTGCGGATCGATCGTCCGCCAGCGTGGTGTGGCGGTCGTGACCGCCTTGCTGCTGACCACCCTGTCGGTCACGATTGTCGCCAGCCTGTTCTGGCAGCAGCATGTGCAGGTGCGTTCGATCGAGAACCAGCAGCTGCAATTGCGCCAGCAATGGATCTTGCGCGGCACGCTGGACTGGGCCAGACTGCTGCTGCGTGAAGATACCACCAGTTCCCATGCCGATCATCTCGGCGAAACCTGGGCCGGGCCGCTGGCGGCCACCGGCCTGGATGCTTACCTGGAACAGGAAAAAGGTAGCCAAGGAAGCGGCCAGGCACGGCTGAGCGGCAGCATCATCGATGCGCAATCCCGTTTTAACCTGAGAAACCTGGCGCCCGACGGCACCGTCGATGTACACGAAGTCGCCGCACTGCAGCGCCTGTTGCTGGCCCTGCGGCTCGATCCGCAACTGGCCCGGCGCACCGCCGACCTGATTGCCTCGAGCGCTGCCAACCCCGGTACGGCGGCCGAGCAGACTGCGACCAGGCGGCCCGGCGGCGGCGTTGCCAGTGGCGCGCGCCAGATCGGCATTGATCAGATCGACGATCTGCTGGCGATTGCCGGGATGCGCCCGGAGGTGCTGGCGCGGCTGCAGGAATACATCGTGCTGCTGCCCATTGCCACGCCGATCAATGTCAACACCGCCTCGGTGCCGGTATTGACGGCCAGGCTGGCAGGATGGTCGGCAGAAGAGATTGCGCTGCTGGTCGCCGGCAGGGAGCGTGCCTACATTCGGGACGACGGCGACCTCGCCCTGCGGCTGCAAGGAAAACTGACGCTGCCGCTGGAAAAGCATGTGTCAATTTCCAGCAACTATTTTCTCGTCAATGGCAAGATCAGCCTGCCCAAAGGTTCGATGCAAATGCAGGCGCTGTTGGAGCGGCACTTCATGACCGGCTCCAGACTGGTCTGGGTACGCGAGCATTGATTTGTCGAACGCCCGCACTTTAACCAGATGATCGCCGTGTATGCGCAAGCCGTTGCCGGCCGACAGCGCGGGGGCATTAATGGATCTGGAAATACTGCGGCAAGTCCGCCGGCAGCAGCGGGTGCGCGGCGTAATACCCCTGATATTCATCACAGCCTTGCGATTGCAGGAATGCCAGCTGCTCCATTGTCTCCACCCCTTCGGCAATCACCCGCAATTTGAGGCTCTTGGCCATGATCAGGATGGCGCGGATGATCGCTGCGTCATTGTCGTCATCGTTCAGATCGTGCACGAAGGATTGGTCGATCTTCAGTTTATCGACCGGGAAATGTTTCAGGTAGCTCAAGCTCGAGTAACCGGTGCCGAAATCGTCGACTGCCAGCACCACGCCCATGGCGCGCAGCCGATGCATGGTGTCGAGCACAGTGACGGTACTGTCGATCAGGATGCTTTCGGTAATTTCCAGCTCCAGAAATTGTGGCGCCAGGCCGGTTTGCTGCAGCACTGCCGCGACTTTTTGCACAAAATCCTTTTGCCGGAATTGAATCGCCGACAGATTCACGCCGATCTTCAGCGGCATGCCCTGGTCATGCCAGCTGCGTGCCTGACGGCAAGCGGTGCGCAATACCCAGTCGCCGATCGGCACGATCAAGCCGCACTCTTCCGCGACGGACAAGAAATGTTCGGGCGTCAGCAAGCCCGCCTGCGGGTGCTGCCAGCGCAGCAATGCCTCGACGCCGAGGACGTGCCCGCTGACGATATCGAGTTCCGGCTGATATTGCAGCGAAAACTGGTTTTGTTCGAGCGCTGACTTCAGATAATTTTCCAGCATCAGTTGCTCGACAATCCGCATGTTCATGTCGCGGTTAAAGAACTGGTAACTGTTGCGGCCGTTTTCCTTGGCATGGTACATCGCGGTATCGGCATTCTTGATCAGCGCATCGATATCCTGCCCATCCTCCGGATACACGCTGATGCCGATGCAGGTGCTGGTGGTCAGTGCATACTCGTCGATCTGGTACGGCATGTTGATGGTCTGAAGGATATTGCCGGCGATATGGGCGACCTGTTCGACGCCGCCGATATCGGCCAGCATCACGATGAATTCATCGCCGCCCTGGCGGCTGACGGTGTCGTTGCCTCGGACACATTTCTTGAGCCGCTCGGCGACTGCCTGCAGCAGCCTGTCGCCGACATGGTGACCGAGCGAGTCGTTGACATTCTTGAAGCGATCCAGATCGAGAAACAGCACCGCCAGCTTGGAACGATTGCGCCGGGCCGCCGCAATTGCCTGCTGCAAGCGGTCAAGCAACAACACCCGGTTCGGCAAGCCGGTCAGAAAATCATGTTCGCTCAAGTGGCGGATGCGTTCTTCGGATGCCTTGCGCTCGGAAATATCTGTCATGATCGCAATATAGTTGCAGATCTTGCCGTCATCGTCGCGCACCACCGATACCGATGCCCAGGCTGGAAATGCCTGCCGGTCAACGTGTTGCATCAAAACTTCGCCATGCCAGTAATCGCTGCGGGTCAGTTCTTCGCCGATCGTCTCGTAAGCGGCCTGCTCATACAAGGTCGATTTCAGCAGGCTGCCGTGCTCGCCGACGACCTGCTGCGCCACCAGGCCGGTCATTGCAACGAATGCATCATTGACCGACAGGATGCGCCATTCCGAATCCAGAATCATGATGCTTTCATGGCTGCTTTCAAACACCCGTGCCGACAGCCGCAGCGCCCGTTCGGCTTCCTTGCGCGCAGATATGTCGCGCACCACGGCGTAGTACAGGGTTTCGCCATTAGTCTCGACTGCGGTGACGGTCGCCTCGCCCCAGAATGCATGGTGATCGCGATTGCAGTATTGCCATTCAAATCGATGGCTGCCCTTCGCCCGCACGATTGCATGCATTTCTTCCATTTTCTCCCTGGACAGGCGGCCATCCGGCTGGCGCTTGGGCGACACCTTGTGCGGCACCATGCCCTTTAATCCATTATGCTGGCCATCGTAGCCAAACAGGCGCAGTGCGGCCGGATTGAACTCATTGAACTCGCCATTGCGCAACAGGATGATGGCATCAATCGATTTTTCAAAAAACTCGCGAAACCGGGTTTCGCCCGCCAGCAACCGCTGTTCATGGTCCTTGCGCTGGGTGATATCGACATCCATGCAAAACACTTGCTGCGTGTTGCCATGTTCCACCACTGGAAACATGCTCGAGTACACCCACACCACCTTGCCGGTGGCGGCAACGATTTTCCAGTCGCGTGCCGCAGACGGTTGGCGGCTATCCCAGATCGTCGCCAATATTGCCATGAAATCATGGCCGTCATCCTCGAAATGCACCAGATCGGTAAAGCGCCGGCCAATCGCGTCCTTGCGGGAAATCCCGTACAACTTGGCGCTGGCGTCATTCCAGGCAAGGATGTTGCCATCGCGATCAAAGCCCTGCACCGCGACCAGGGGCGTACGCGCAATTGCTTCAGTCAGCCGAGCCAGCGTTTCCATATCCAGCCCCCTATCGCCGTCATCCACTATGGTGGCAAGTGCATGATCATGTTGGGCCTGTCCGTCAACTTTCGCAGCAAACCCTGCACCTACTTGCACAGCATGGCTGCGATCGAATTCATATATTGCCGCTTTTTTTCCACACAGACTCTCATCGCGCATGACGCTTTCCGGTATATTTAAGGCAAGAAAAATCAACGTGGCGACCCCGTCCTGCGTGCGCACAAATGCGCTGCAAAAATATGCGCCAAACATGTTGGGAACAGCCGGCTTGACGACGAGAACAGACGTGAACTCGCTTAAGCTTTAAAAAGCATGAGAAGAATAGGAGCTTGTCAGGGGAATTGAAATACTCTGAAACCAAGTATCGCTGATTTTAATCGACTAAATGTCGTTGTATTGAGGCGGAATAAGATTTTATCCGTAGTGCAACAGTGAACCTGCCCGCCGTGATCGCCATGCGGACAGGTTTCGTGCAATCAAAGCGACTGACCAGTTAGCGGCTAGTACTGGCTGCGCACTTGCCTGTTAATGGCCATCAGGCAGCTTGGTGGTATGCGGATCGCGTGCGCGTCCTTCACCGGGTGCGCTTGGCTCTGGCTTATTGTGCTTGGCACGGGTGGCCTGGTCGACGCCCAGGCTGCCGCGCAAATCGGTATCCACCAAACCATTTTGGAGATCATCAAACGCTTGCTGCATATCCTCGCGCGGACCGCTGGCCTGACTGTCGTCCGATTCATCGCGTTCATGCGGCAGGCGCGGCGCAGACTCCGGCGTGGTGGGGCGCTTGGTCTTGATTTGGCGTTGCTTTAATGGTGGTTGCATAGGAAGGGCAATAAAATGGTTAAAAATTATTCCATGCAATGGCCGTACCAGAAGCGCGCAGGCGCGCCGCTGACCTGCGTGCTGCCATATAACGGGCGGCAAGCTGTGGCAGCGGCGTGATGTCATCAGTAAGACTTACAAAACACAGTAAAGCTTACTGATGCAGCGGCAGGCAGCGCCGACTGAGTTTACCAAGGCCGCCGCCAGCTGGCCAATCAGATTGCCAAACGCCGTTTGGCAGCCAGGTATTCGCGCTCAAGGCGCTCAACCACTTCGCCCACGCTCGGACTGTCGTCGATCAACCCGACACCTTGTCCGGCACCCCAGATATCGCGCCAGGCTTTGGCGGCGCTGGTGCTGCCGGAGCCGAAATTCATCGCGGCCTTGTCCGCCTGCGGCAATTGCTCGGGGTCGAAACCGGCATTGATGATCGATTTTTTCAGGTAATTGCCATGTACCCCGGTAAACAAATTGGTATAGACGATATCGGCGGCGCTCGATTCGACAATTGCCTGCCGGTAGTCGTCGCCGATATTGGCTTCCCTGGTGGCCAGCCAGCGCGAACCGATATAAGCGAGATCCGCGCCCATCGCCTGCGCCGCCAGGATCGCGTCGCCGGTGGCAATCGCGCCCGACAGTGCCAGCGGCCCCTGGAAGAATCGGCGCACCTCGCCCACCAATGCAAACGGCGACAGCGCGCCGGCATGGCCGCCGGCGCCGGTAGCCACCAGAATCAAGCCGTCGACGCCGGCTTCCAGGGCCTTGTGCGCATGGCGAATCGAAATCACGTCATGCAACACGATGCCGCCATAACTGTGAATCGCCGCTAGCATCTCGGGCGGCGGCGCGCGCAGGCTGGAAATAATGATCGGCACCCGGTGTTTGACGCAGACTTCGACGTCCTGCGCCAGCCGGTCATTGGATTGATGAACGATTTGATTGACCGCGATCGGGCCGATGATCGCCTGCGGATTCGCCTGGCCATAGCTGGCGAGTTCGGCTTGCATCTCGGTCAGCCAGGTGTCGAGCATGGCCGCAGGCCGTGCATTCAGTGCCGGAAAGGCGCCGACGATGCCAGCCTTGCATTGGGCCAATACCAGCGCCGGACCGCTGGCAATAAACATCGGCGAACCGATTACCGGCAACCGCAAATTCTGCAATATAGTGGGCAAGCTCATCGTGCATCCAATCATGAGTGAAAGACTAAAACCGATTATAGGCGAGGAAAAGAACGGTCGTTCTAGAATTTTTCCACTAACGCGGCTCACGCGTCTACTAATGCACCAATGCACTAATTTGCTCAGCAGGCTCGAGCCCGGCAGGTAACATCGTCACTTCACGGCTCGCGATTGACCAGCAGCGGGCCGGTTTGCTGCGCCGCACCGGCGCGCAGCAATTGCGCCACCGCCCAGTCGGCCAGGCTGGCCGCATCCATGCCGAGATAGCGCAGGTTGGTTGCATGAATCACCGGAATCGATGACAGCAGTTGCGGCAGGGATGCCAGCGACAGGCTTTGCCGCTCCAGCAGCAGGAACTTCAGCAATACCTTGACGCCGTTCTGGGCGTTGCGCACCGGATCGGCTTGCAGATAATCGATGCGGGAAAAGGCCCGCTCCAGCGCCGCTTCGACACCGGTAAACAGTGCGCCATGGCCGGGAATCACCAGCTTCACATCCAGCGTGGCAATCAATTCGAGGCTGGCGCGCGCCTCGGCAAAACCGGGTTCGCCCTCCAGTTCGGGAAAGATCACGCCAAAGCCGTTTTCCCACAGCGCATCGGCGGAAATCAAAATCCGCTCATCCGGGCAATACAGCATCAGCGCATGCGCATGATGGCCGGGTGCACCCAGCACTTGCCAGGGCAAGTCACCCAGTTCAATCACGTCGCCCGGAGCAATCGTGTCGTCGCAGGCAAAGCGCGGGCATTGCTGGCCGGTAGCCATAAAACTCAATGCCGCCTGATCCCAGCTGCGCACGTTGGCCGCTTCCGCCGCCGGCACCGATGTGCGACAGCGATAGGCCTGCTGGAGCGCGGCATTGCCGCCGCAATGATCCGAATGCAGGTGAGTATTGATCAGTCTTTCGAGCGGCCGGCCGGCCAGGCTGTGGGCGACCAGCGCCAGCGTCTGGCTGGCATGGGTGGCGTAGCCGCTGTCGACCAGTGCCGTGCTGCGCCCCGTAAACAGGATATTGTTCGACGATAGCCAGCCGCGCTCGAATACCTGCATGGTGGATGGCAATTGCACGACCGCGCTCCTCATCGCTTCATCGCGTGTTCTGGTACGCCATTGCAGTCTTGGCGAATTCGACCAGCAGCGCTTGCGAGCCGCCGTTAAAAGTCATGAAGGAATTACCGGTACGCACCACCAGCCGCGGCGGGAAGATCCAGCTTGCATACGGAATGCCGATCATTTTCACGCCGCGTATGTCGGACCAGGCAACCTGCCGGTTATATAGCCAGGTCTGGCGGATTCCCTGGGCATCGATGGTGGTGCGCGATTGCAGGAACCAGTAATAGCTGACCCCGAGCATCACCGCCGCGCCCAGCAGCAGCAGCTTGACGCCGATGCCGTACTGCAGCAGCGGAAAACGCACTGCGACCGAGATGCCGTAGCCGGCCAGTCCCAGCGACACGATGGTTGCCACCAATTTGAACCAGGGGCTGTAGGCCGGGCCGGATACCGGTTGGTCCGGTTGATACCAGTGTAAAGTCATGCTTACTTCTCTTTCGGTGCTGCGGTTAATAATTGCCAGCGCTGCCCCAGCGCAATCCATATTGCGCGCCGCGCTTCGTCATCGGCGCGGCCCCAGTTGGCGATTTCATCGATAGTACGCGCGCATCCCCTGCACCATCCGGTATGCGGATCCATCTGGCAGACATTGGTGCAGGGCGACGGCACCGGGTCGGGGTCGGTTGCGGGATCGAAGGCTGGCATGGCGGGAGCGTCGTCAGGCGACCAGTCTGGCTTTCTTGTCGGCCAGCCTGGCATTGAACTTGTCGGGGGCAATGATCACCCGTTCATGTTCGCCTTCGGTGATCTGGTCGATGCCATCCCAGGCCTGGACCCGAAACCGCACGCGGCGCCCCTCAACCGCCAGCACTTCCCCCTTGATGGTCAGGGTCATGCCCGGCAGCGTGGCCGCCAGATGGGAAAAGCTGACATGGGTGCCGACGCTTTGTTCGCGCGGCCAGTCGACATACGGCATGATGCCGTGGGTACAGGCCAGTTCCAGCAAACCGACCATGTAACCGGTCGCCAAAACATCCGGCATGTCGCGGCAAAAAGGCGTATCGTGAAACAACTGGGGCACCGTGGCACGCTGCGGCACCTGATAGGTCCATTCAAAGCGAATGCCGGGTTGCAGGTCTGGGCTCATGGTGATGATCAAGGCGGGTAAAACAGCATTATGCCGGTAAACCCCGGGATCGATGCGGCTGTTGCGGCATGGCCTGCGAATCGATTTTCTGCTTGTGACATAGCATTTTTACGAGTAGACAGGGGTAGGGGCGATGTTTAGACTTTCGCTATTATTAAAAAAGCAACTAATCGTCACAATATAGGACGAACAGGGCTAGCAAGTAATCAGAGATTGCTTACAAATAGAATCCACATCCTAAAGGAGGAATGAATGGCTGTCCCACCGAGCTATGATGCTTTGCCGATGAACTGGATAGGTGACTATTCCGGCAAAAAAGCGCTGCTGACCCCCAATCTCGAATGCATTTTCGATCCGCATACCGATCGACGCTATACCTACCGGCAGGTGGATGAGCGCGCCCAGCGCGTGGCCACCTACCTAGTCGACCAGCTTGGCATTGGCAAGGGCGACCGGGTGGCGCTGGTCGGTCGCAACAGCATGGAATCGATCGACCTGTTTTTTGCCTGCGGCAAAATCGGCGCGATCCTGTGTCCCTTGTCGTACCGTTTGCAAAAGCCGGAATTGCAGGACTTGATCCGGCGCGAGCAGCCGAACGTGATATTTGTCGAAGACGTGTTCGCCGCCCTGATCGATGACAGTGTGCTGCCGCCCCCCAAACCAGCTGTGATCGTGTTTGGCGACAGCCAACCTGATGCCTATGCTGCGATCCTGGCGACCGCGCCGCGCGACGTCACGGTGCCGGTGGCCATGAATGATCCTTTTTTATACATTCATACCGGTGGCACCACGGCGGTACCGAAGGTCTGCGTGATCCCGCACCGGCAAATGATGTGGAACGTGTTTGAATTCCTGCTGATGTCGGCCGGTGCCGGTCATAGCAAGGAACTGGTGCTGTTTCCATTTTTCCATGTCGGCGGCTGGAATGTGTTTTTCTGCCTGTTCATGCGCAACAGCATTTCGATACCGCTGCGCCAATTCGATGCCGGCCTGATCCTCGATTTGATCGACAAGAAGATCATCAATCGGCTGGGCGCGGTCGAAGCGATGCTGCAAATGTTGAGGGCCCATCCGAAGTTCGAGCAAACCGATTTCTCGGGAATGGAAATGATTACCACGGCGGCCGCGCCCTGCTCCAACGAAACGCTGGAGCCGTTTTGGCAGCGCAATATTCCAACCATCCAGGCCTATGGCTTGACTGAAGCCGGACCATCGAATTTTGCGTTCCTGCCGCGCGAACCCGGCATGGACCATATCAAGGCCAATTCGCGCAAGGTCGGCACGCCATTCTATTGCTGCGATTACAAAATCGTCGCCGAAGAGGATCGCAATCAGTTGCAACCGGCGGGCAAGATCGGCGTGTTGTGCCTGCGCAGCTTCCACAATTTCGATGGCTATCTGAATGACCCGGAGCGCACCGAAAAAGCGCTCGATGCCGATGGCTGGATCTACACCGGCGACCTGGCGGTCTGCGATGAAGCCGGCCTGGTGTCGATTGTCGGGCGCGCCGACAATATGTTCATCACCGGCGGCGAAAACGTGTCACCGGAAGAGATCGAAAATGCGCTGCGCTCCCATCCGGCGGTTGCAGCCGCCATTTGCGCCGGGATTCCCGATAAAAAATGGGGCGAAGTGCCGGTGTCGATGGTGGTGCTGACTCCTGGCCACCAGGCAAGCGAAGCTGATCTGCGCAGTCACTGCAAGGATTTGCTGGCCGCCTACAAGGTGCCGAAACGGGTAGCCATCGAAGCTGCGATTCCACTGACCCCGGTCGGCAAGCTCGACCGCAAGGCGTTGAAGACTTATTTTACGAACCAGCACGCCGCTGCCGGCTGACACAGCTGACATGGCTGACAAAGACAAGCAGGGCAGACAGCCAATGTCTGCCCTGCTTTTTTCGCGGTTAACAAATAGGAAATAGTGAGCGCGCCAAATGGTCTTCACTACCCTGCACAGTTGCGCGTCGCCACCAAGGTTACCAACTCTTGGTATGCATGCATCACGCTTCGACATCGACCTGGTGTGCTGTTTTGAAACACCGCTGACAGTTTGCCGGATTTATTTGCTGTGACCGGCTTTTTCCGAAACTGATGTCGAAAACAAACCGGTACAATAAAAACATTGCACCGGAGAATTTGGCACAATAATAAGGCTAATAACCATTGCCAACAGCAGCTGCAGGTTTCTTGAGACGGAAAATAAGCAATGAATTTGGCAAACATGAAAATCAGCCTGCGCCTGACCGCAGGCTTTGGCCTGCTGCTCGCATTTTTGGCCGGCATGACCATGCTGGCCCTGGTCAGCGCCGCACCAGACGCCAACCGCATCGTCATTGGCGGCGCCGGTGCCGCCATGCTGATACTCGGCAGCTTGTGCGCTTATTGGGTTGCCCACGGCATCATTTCACCGCTGCAGCAAGCCATTGCGCTCAGTAAACGCATGGCAGCCGGCGACATCAGCGAACCGTTTGAAGCCGATGGCCATGGCGAATTGCTGGAGTTGCAACAGGCGCTGCAGGAAATGAGCGAACGCATGTTCCAGATCGTCTCCAAAGTGCGTTCCGGCACCACTGCGGTCGCCACCACGGTCGCCTTCATCAATGGCGACAATACGGCGCTGTCGACCCGCACCGAATCGCAAGCCAGCTCGCTGGAAGAAACCGCTTCCTCGATGGAAGAGCTGACCTCCACCGTCAAGCAGAATGCCGACAATGCCCGGCAAGCCAACAAGCTGGTGGCCACCGCCGCGACTTCGGCGGTCAAGGGCGGGCGGGTGGTCGACGATGTGGTCAGCACCATGGGTTCGATCAAGGATAGCTCGCGCAAGATCGTCGACATCATTTCCGTCATCGACGGCATTGCATTCCAGACCAATATCCTG
>JAKFBY010000092.1:0-28175 GCA_036677325.1 Paucimonas sp. | reverse complement strand
CGTCGAAGCCGCGCTGATGCGGCGCGCCGGCTGGGGTGTCTGGATCGCGTATGACCTTGCCGGCAGTTACGAGGAAATGCCGCCGAACCTGCTCGACGAATTGAAGCGCGACCGCCGCTGGTGTCATGGCAACCTGATGAATTTCCGCCTGCTGACCGCGCGCGGCATGCATGCGGTGCACCGGGCGGTGTTCGTGACCGGCGTCATGGCCTACCTGTCGGCGCCGCTGTGGTTTGCCTTCCTGGCATTGTCGACCGTGCTGCTGGCCCTGCACACCCTGGTCGAGCCGCAATATTTTGTCGAGCCGCGCCAGCTGTTTCCGATCTGGCCGCAGTGGCATCCGGGCAAGGCGATCGCGCTGTTCGGCGCCACTGCCACCCTGTTGTTCCTGCCCAAGCTGCTGGGGGTGCTGCTGGTCTGTCTGCACGGCGCCCACCTGTTTGGCGGCAGGCTGCGGGCCATCGCCAGCATGCTGATCGAGCTGCTTTTTTCGATGCTGCTGGCGCCGGTACGCATGCTGTTTCACATGCAGTTCGTGCTGGCGGCATTCCTTGGCTGGAGCTTGCGCTGGAAGTCGCCGCCGCGGCATGATTCGCAGACTGGCTGGGTCGAGGCGCTGCGCAAGCATGGCGGGCATGCCGTGCTGGGCCTGATATGGGGCGGCTTCGTGTATTGGCTCAACCCATCTTTTCTGCCCTGGCTGCTGCCGATCGCCGGCGCCTTGCTGCTGTCGGTGCCGGTATCGGTCTGGTCGAGCCGGGTATCGCCCGGACGACGTGCGCGCGCCCACCACCTGTTCATGATTCCGGAAGAAGTCGCGCCGCCAGCGGAACTGGTTGCTGCCTATGCAATGGCCGCGACCAACGGCGCCAGCCGCCAGCCGGGCATCGTCGAAGCGGTGATCGACCCGGTCATGAATGCACTGGTGTGCGCCAGCACCCGGCTGCGCCCGGCGCGCACGCAAAATATCCGCACCATCTTGACCGACAAGGTCTTGCAATCCAATCCAGATACGCTGTCGGAACGGCACAAGATATTGCTGGCGAGCGACCCGTTGCTGCTGTCGCAGCTGCACCTGGAACTGTGGAGTGCCGAGCGGCTGCATCCCGGTTGGCAGGCGGCCCTCGAAGCCGGGCCGAATGCGGTGGCGTAGCGGACTATTCCTGACTGGCCATCACCTCGAGATTGGCGCTGTTGAATCGGCGTCGATGAATCGGCACCATGTTTTATGCCTAAGTCGATTGAATTACGTTTTGGGCAGATCCATGCTGCGGCGCTGTTTGATGATTTGATGGCCCGATTCGAGGTAGATTGCCAGACCCACAGCCAGCACCAGCACGATGCGGGCCACTGCCGGTTTGCTGTCGCCAGCGCCGGCACTGCCAAACAGCAGCATGGCAGCTTCCGCGCCGGCCGCCAGGATCATCAGGAAACCAAGCCTTTGCAGACCGCCGATCAGCGCCGGCACGAAGCGAAACAGCAGGCTGGTTGCTGCCACTGCAGCGAACATCGACAGGCCGCCGGCAATCGCCAGCGAGAGCGCAAAATGAGTAGACATGATTCGAATCGACTTTCCAGAAAACGAGGGCGCTACCGATGAGGCGCTACCGGTGAGGCAGTAGAAGGGATGCGCGGTGCGCAGAGGGCAACCGCTTCATCGTAAAGGACACAGCGCCCGGCAGTCCAGCATTTTGCGGAAAAATTGCCGCGTCGTTGCTCCAGCTGCACCAGACCTGTGCCGGTTTGGCATGGAAGTGATCAAGAGGTCATGCCAATCGCACAAATGCCTTGTCCGATGCACATCGAGCGGGCATATTGCGCTTGCAGCAAGGCTCAGGCGGGGGGCAGCTGCCGGCGTAGCTGCTTAGCGCGTGCGCAGACCGTTTGCGCGGCCGGTGCCTGCAGCCAGAAGCAGCATGCCAATGCCGAGTATCCCCGCCGACAGCCACAGGGCACTGGAAAAGGTACCGCTGGTCAGTGCCAGCCTGGCGGCAACGATGGGGCCGATAATTTGGCCGACGCCATAGGCGGCAGTCATCGCGGCCACGATTTCCGCGGTGCGCGCTGGTGCTGCCAGCCGCGCCTTGGCATTGGCAATCGTCACAATCCCCATGAAGGTGCCGCCGAGAATGGCGGCACTGGCCAACAGCGCCAGCGGCGCGGTGGACATCGCCGGCAACGCAACACCGACCGCCTGCAGCGCGAACGCCGCCATCAGCGCCGGCAGGTGGCCGATGCGCGTCTGCACCGATGCCCACAGATGGTTCGACGGTATCGCGGCAATGCCGACCAGGATCCAGCCGAACGAGGCATAGCCTGCCAGCTGAGGATGCTGTTTGGCGATCGATGGCAGAAAGGTGGCGCTGACAATATAACCCAGACCGGCACAAAAATAGGCGGCAATCAGCCAGCCGATGGCTGACGCACCGACAGCGGCTGCGGTTGGCAGTTCGACTGGCGTCGCGACCGCCAGCGGCGGCACCGGTCTGGTCATCGGAGCGGCGTCCAGGATTTTCCAGGCGAGCGGGCATAAGGCCAGGATCAGCATTGCTTCGCCGATCCATTGCGCGCGCCAGTCAAAGCCCAACCATTCCAGGCAGGCGACCAGCAGCCCGGATAGCACGATGCCCGTGCCAACCCCGGCATAATGCACACCCAGCATTGACGGCGCCTCGATGCTGGCGGCAGCGCTCGCATCAAGCACGATCGCCGATGCATAGATCATCAGCCATGCGCTGGCCACACCCGACAGGAAACGCACCACCATCCATAGCGGGAACAGGGTGGTGGCAGCGGTCGCCAGCGTGGTGGCAAGCGCCAGCAGCAGGCCGATTGCCAGCATCTTTCGCGGTGCAATGGCCAGACCCATTTTTCGGGCCAGCATGGTCCACAGCGCGCCGACCAGATAGCCGAAATAATTGGCGGTTGCCAGATAGCCCGCCAGCACCACGGTCAATCCGGCGTCGGCGCGCATTGCCGGCAAAATCGGCGTATAGGAAAAACGCGCAATTCCCATGCCGATGGCCAGCATGGCGGCGCCACCAATGGCAATCGATAGCGGCGTTGAAGCAGTCTTCATGGATTCATCCTGTGTATTCGGTCACGGTGGCGATGCATGGTCCCGCATGCGGAGATCCTCAATCGATGCAGGCAATCATGGATGGTTGACTGTCGGTGTAAACGCATGGATTTTGTGCCGTGTTTGCGCTGTGTCTGCATTGCATGATCAGGTTGCCGTCCATCAAATCGTCTTGCTGCATCGCTTCCTGGGACGGCCCACCGGCGTGTAGTGTTAGCTAAAGTAAATTTTATGCATGCAATATAGGTAGTTTTATGCAGCTTGTATAATGATTTTTATAGACGCATGCATTCTGTTCTTCAGCTGTTCGTCTGCAGTCTGGTGGCGCGGCGCAATGCCATTCCGTATCCTGGAGGAGTAATCGATGAATGATATCCGCTCGCGCGCTGAAGCATTTTGCCAGCGCTATCGGCTCGACTTGCCGATTCTGCTGGCGCCGATGGCAGGGGCATGCCCGCCAGCGCTGTCGATCGAAGTCGCGCACGCCGGCGGCGCCGGCGCCTGCGGTGCGCTGCTGATGCAGCCGGCCGAGATTGCAGCGTGGGCGGCCGAGGTGCGTGCCCATACCGACCGGCCATTCCAGATGAATCTGTGGATACCCGATCCGGCACCGCTGCGCGACGATGAACACGAAGCGCAGGTACGGAATTTCCTGGAAAAATGGGGGCCGGCGGTGCCGCCGGATGCCGGCAATGCCCGGCTGGTGGACTTTGCGGCGCAGTGTGCAGCGGTATTGGCGGCCCGGCCAGCCATCGTGTCATCCATCATGGGTCTTTTTCCGCCACAATTCGTGGCGGAGTTGAAAGCGCAGGGGATTGCCTGGTTTGCCACCGCGACCACGGTAGCCGAAGCGAAAGCTGCCGAGCAGGCTGGCGCTGACGCGGTCATTGCGCAGGGCATGGAAGCGGGCGGTCATCGCGGCTGCTTTGATGCGAGCCGCGCGGAAATGACGCAGGTCGGCTTGTTTGCGTTGCTGCCGGCAGTCGCCGATGCGGTGCGGGTGCCGGTGGTCGCCACCGGCGGCATCGCCGATGCCAGAGGGGTGGCGGCGGCGCTGACGCTGGGCGCCAGCGCAGTCCAGATCGGCACGGGTTTCCTGCGCAGCCCGGAAGCCGCGATTCAACCCGCATGGGCGCAAGCGCTGGCTGAGACCCTGCCGGAAAAGACGCTGCTGACCCGTGCCTTCAGCGGCCGTGCCGGACGCAGCATCGCCAATGATTATGCGCTTGCGGCGGCAGGCGAAGATGCACCGGTGCCGGCGCCGTATCCGGTGCAGCGCGGCTTGACCGCGACCATGCGCAAGCATGCGCTGGAAACCGGCGACCTCGCAAGAATGCAGGCCTGGGCCGGACAGTCGGCGGCAATGGCGCAGGCCGCACCGGCGGCCGAGATTGTCCGCTCACTGTGGGGTGGGGCGCAACGGCTGTTGCCTTGAGGCGCAGCGCGCAGGCAGGCATTCGCAAGGGGAACCATCTGCAAGCCTGGGCAGGCTGCAACGCTTCAGAGGGTCACGGCATGTTGTGCGTGCGCTTGTGCTGCTGCAGCTGCAACAATCAATGGCATGAATCGATTGCATCACTCAGTTGCATCACCTGCTTGCTGCCTTCGGGGCAGTCGACCGCGCACGACCACTTACGACTGCTCACAACTTGATACCCCGAGCTACCGCCTTCCCGTCATGACGGCTGGTGCAATCCCGGCTGAAAACACCAGTGCCAGGGTTCGTAAATGAATCCGAGGTCATTGTTGCGCGGGTAGGATAATGTGAAGCCGAATCGCGCCGCATGCACTCGCAGCCAGGCGAAGGCAGCTGTATGTTCGAACGGTTCTTCGGTTGCCTCGCAGCCAGGCGTATTGATATCGGCTGCGCAGCCGGTATGGTGTTCGCTATAACCCGGCGGCGCGCTCAGGGTCAGGATGGTTTCAATCGGCATGCCGCGCGCAAGCTTGGTGCGAATGATGTCGCACTGCCGTTCGATGCTGCGAAATGCCGACACCAGTTCGATGACGATCGCATCTTCAAACGCCGCCTGCTTCATCTGTTGCCAGGCCAGGGCCGCGTCCGGCGTCAGGTAATACGCGGTGCCTTCGGCATCGGTTTCGGCTACCACCAGGGCCTGTGCTTCCAGGTGAAAAGGCAGGCGCTTTTGCGCGATCAACTCGTCGCTGATGCCAAGTTCATCGAGCGCCTGGCAGATCTTGTCGTGGCAAGCGTGTTCAGACATGCGTAGCAGTCATCATGAGGTTACCGGCTTCAGGATGCGGCGCGCAGGAATTCCGGCGCGTGCACGGTGCCTGGCGCCGGCTGCGCTTCGGCGGCACCGTTGGCCGCCACCTTGCGCGGTGACACCTGCTTGATGCGCACCCGCCTGCCAAACGCCGTCATGAAGGCGGCATACTCATCCGAACAGGGACGGATGCCGAGGCTGGCTGCCTTCGATTTTCCTTCTGACAACGTGTCGCCCAGATCATAATAATAGTCGCCCATCGCCCAGGCAGACTCATCCTTGTGTGCCAACTTCATTTGCATCATTTTTCCCTGATTACCAACTAGACAAGTTCGAGTGGCCGAGGTCGTAATTTTTCTCGGCGGCAATCAACTTTATCGCGCTTGCCAGCTACGATCAAGAGGGAAAACCAATTCGAAATGAAAATATTTGGAGTGCACAACAACACATGGTCAAAGCTGTTATGCAGTCGATAATCATGTTCCAAAATGGCATGCCAGATCAACACTTTTGTTGGCCGAATCTCGACCCGCCAGCTTTTTCAAAGACATTCCGAATTCGCCTGGCAACACCCATGCCGGGGGCGAACTGTCGGTTGGTGCAATGCCAACAAGTGGTGCGGTCGATGCCAGCGCAAGCGCGCGACGCAAGCGCGTGGCACAAGCGCTTGGCGCAAGCATGAGACGCAAGTGCATGGCACAGGTGCGTGGTGTAATCGGTATCGGAACCGGCGCCGGATTTTCGTCCCAATAAAAAACCGGGCCAGGGCCCGGTTCCCGACATGCTGCACCCGCTTACGCGGCCTGACGCTGCAGTGCCTGTACATGATCACCGCCGATGGCGACTTTGCGCGGCTTCATGGCTTCCGGAATTTCCCGGGCCAGTTCAATGTTGAGCAAGCCATTGTCGAGCTGGGCACTGACTACCTTCACATGGTCGGCCAGCTGAAACCGCTGTTCGAAATCACGCGCCGCAATGCCGCGATGCAGGAAAGTGCGCTTGCCTTCCTCGCGCGTCTTGCGCCCGGTGATTTTCAGGGTGTCGCGTTCGGTTTCGATGTCCAGTTCGCCACGGTCGAACCCGGCGACCGCCATGGTGATGCGGTAACGGTCTTCTGTCACCAGTTCGACGTTATACGGCGGATAGCTTGGCTGCGAATCGCTGCGTTGCGCTTCATCGAACAGTTGTGCCAGCCGGTCAAAGCCGATAGCAGAACGGTACAGCGGGGAAAAGTCGGTTTGTCGCATGATGATATCCTCAAAATTAAGCGATATGATGAACCAGCCTGCCACCACTGGCAGGCCAGGCATGCAGACCTCGGTCGAGCATCTGCTGTGACTGAAGATGGGAATCGGCAAGCGGCTTTTCAAGATCTTGAAAAAGCGGCAGGTAATCCCAATATCCTGCAGGTTTTGCAGGGCAGTGCCGGATTCAATCTGGTGAATAATTAAAATAAGCGCATGCAGCCGGCTGGCCAGTTTCGTGGATGCTGCCGGCTGACTGAGGCCGGCAGGCGAGCGATTTTCAACGTCAGTGCAGCAGTGGATTGACACTATAGGTTGAAATAATCAACATCATGCCGGCGGCAATGCAGGGTGGAGTGATAAGGTTAGACGCGCTGACAGGATGATGGAAAATTTAACGCTTCGCGCTGCCCGCAGCAGCGAGTATCAATGGATCAATGACCGCTACGATGAAGTGGGATTCGTGCATTCCAGCGCCGGACGCGACCTGGTGCTGATCGCTGAACTGGGCGGGCAGCCGGCGGGCATCGGCCGGCTGGTCAGGATTGCGCCGCAGTCGGCAGAGCTGGGAGGCATGCTGGTCTTTGAAAATTTCAGGGGAGGCGGCATCGCCCACCGGCTGGTGGCGGCCTTGCTTGAGTTGGCGGAGTCGGCCAGCCAATTCCAGACGATTTACTGCCTGCCGTTTGCGCATCTGGCAGCGTTTTACCGGCAGCACGGATTTACCGATGTGGCCGAGCCCGGATTGGTGCCGGCCGAGCTGCGCGCCAAGCACCAATGGTGCAACACGACTTATAGCGATAGAACCACGCTGTTGCTGGAGCGGCGCCCATGAACAATTTTACCCGGAGTTTTGGCAGCGTTAATCTGGCGGCGTCATTTGACCACGTCAATTGCGGCCGGCATTTTCTCGAGGCTGATTCGAAGCCAGGCCATGCCTCGCTTGATCGCGTCCAGGATGGTCAATGACGCAGTCCGCTGACAGCCGGCGTCCCCAGTGCGCAATCTGCCTGCGCGCGCAATCGGCCTGCATCTGTCAGTGGATCCGGCCGACTGCGCATGCGGTCGAAGTGGTGATCCTGCAGCACCCGCTGGAAAGCGGTCACGCCAAAGGGAGCGCCCGGTTGCTGCACTTAAGCTTGCCGCGCAGTCGTCTGGTGTGCGGTGAAGTGTTTGACGAATCCGCATTGCACGCCTTGCTGCATGCGCCGCTCGATGGGCAACATGCCGACACCGTTCCGGCGCAGCCGCCACCACAGGCGATCCTGCTGTATCCAGACCTGGCGCCGGATGATGCCAGCGACCGGCCGGCACCACCGCCGCAGGCGATCGAACCCGGGCCACTGACAGCGTCAGCCCGACTGCGCCTGATCGTGCTCGACGGTACCTGGCGCAAGAGCCGCAAGATGCTGTACCTGAACCCGCTGCTGCAACGCTTGCCACGGCTGGCGCTGTCAGACCCGCCGCCGTCGCGTTACCTGATGCGCAAGGCGCATGGCGCGCACCAGCTGTCGACGCTGGAAGCGACCTGCCATGCCCTGATGCAGCTCGAACACGATGAAGAAAAGTTTCAGCCGCTGTTGACCGCCTTTGACGGCTTTGTGCAGCAGCAGCTTGCTTTTCGCGAACGCACCTGAAACGTTGGCGCGCCTTGCTTGCGGAGTGGACTGACGAGCATCGGGCGCTGCCGCATCAGCTGCAAGCCGTACGGATGCGATGCCAGTCAGGCGCTCCGAGCAGGGCTTACATTGCAAAACATCGTTCATCGGCCAGGAAGCGCTGGAATTCCTGGTCAGGCAGCGGATGGCTGAAATAGAATCCCTGGCCTTCGTCACAGCCGTTTTCAATCAGGAAATCCAGCTGTTCCCGGGTTTCGACGCCTTCGGCCACCACCGAGCGGTTCAGGCTGTGCACCAGGGCCAGCACGGCATGGGTGATGGCGACATCCTCGATATCGCCCGGCAGGTCGCGAATGAAAGAACGGTCGACCTTGACGCTATCGACCGGCAGCCGCTTCAGGTAAGCCAGCGAGGAATAGCCGGTGCCGAAGTCATCCACCGACAGATGCACGCCATGCTGCTTCAATTGCTGCAGGGTGCTCATCAGGCTTTCAGCATGTTCCATTACCATGGTTTCGGTAATTTCGAGTTCCAGTTGATCGGGGCGCACGCCGTAGGTACGCAGCAGGCGCACCACCTTGATAAAAAAATGTTTGTCAGAAAACTGACTGTAGGCGAGGTTGACCGCGATCCGGGTTTCCTGCAGACCCAGTCTTTTCCAGTTCTGGCAATGAATGCAGACCTCGCGGATTGCCCATAGTCCGAATTCGGCAATCAAGCCCATGTCTTCTGCCAGTGAAATGAACCGGTATGGCAGCAGCAAGCCGTTTTCCGGATGATTCCAGCGGATCAATGCTTCTGCGCCGCAGATGCGGCCGGTTTTCAGGCTGATCTTGGGCTGGAAATGCAATTCCATTTCGCCGCGTTCGAGCGCATGCCGCAACGCAGTCTCCATCGCATAGCGTTCCAGGCTGTGTGCGGCCATTGATGGCGAGTAAAAGCGATAATCGCCCCGGCCTTCGGTTTTGGCCAGGTACATGGCAATGTCCGCATGCTGGATCAGGGTCTCGACCTCGCTGCCATCGGTGGGGTAGGTGCTGATGCCGATCGACGCGCCAATCGTGAATTCCTTGCCGCTTGCATTGAATGGACGCGACAGGGTATCCAGGATTTTTTGGGCAACCGAGGGTACATGCAGCGGGTCGGAGGCGGATTCGATCAGAATCAGGAATTCATCGCCGCCGGCCCTGGCCACCGTGTCGCTGTCGCGCAGGCAGCCGCGCAGACGCTGCGCGCAGGCTTGCAGTACCTGGTCGCCGGCGTCGTGGCCGGCCGTATCGTTGATGCCCTTGAACCGGTCCAGATCGATGAACAAGACTGCCAATGGACGGCTGGTGCGATGGGATTGGGAAATCGCATGTTCCAGCCGCTGCTTGAACAGCATCCGGTTGGCCAGGCCTGTCAGCGGATCATGATGCGCGAGGTAATAAATTTGCTGCTCCGCTTTTTTGCGCTCGGAAATGTTGCGCACCATCAGCAGCTTCTCTTGCCTGCCCTTGGCAGTAAACGGCGTCGCCGACAATTCGATATCCTCGACGGCATGATCGATGCGCTCGATCCGTGCTTCGACTGACACATGATGGCCGCCTTGCTCCGGCTGTTGCAGCTGGTTCAAGGTATCGATGACGGATTTTCTGGCGTCGGGACAAATGAAATGCAGCAACGGCTGGCCAATCAGCTGGTTGGCATGGGTGGCGCCGATCAGCTTTAGTCCGGCGCTATTGCTGAACGTGAGACGGTCGTCGTCGAGCAAATAGATTGCATGGGGCGACAATTCGACCAGCGTGCGATACAGTTTCTCGGCATCGCGCAGATCGGTTTCAAGCACCTTTGCTTCGGTGATATCGTGGGCGGTGCCGTATAGCCGGACCGGCTTGCCCGTCTCATCCGTTGCACTATTGCCGCAGCAATGCAAAAAGCGTAAGTCGCCATCCGGGCGCACCACGTGATGTTCATAGCTGAACGGTTGCAGGGACTGCAATGCCGATTGCACGACTTCATCGACCAGATGGCGCTCCTCGGCTGGAATGTATTTCAGGTAATCCTGGTAACTGATCGGGTGGCGTAGTTCCAGCGGCACGCCATAGATGCGCAGCATTTCGTCGGACATGGTCATGCGGTCCTGCTGTGCATCCCACTCCCAGCTGCCGAGATGTGCCAGCTGCTGCGCTTCTTCCAGCTGCTTTTCCTTGGCGAGCAAGGCTTGCTGGATGATCTCGCGTTGCCCGATATCGCGTTGCAGCGCCTCGACTGCATCGCGCAGTTGCCCGGTGCGCTGGCCGACCAGCCATTCCAGCTGCTCCTGCATGGTTTTCAGATGGCCTGTGACCCGGCTGCGTTCGTCAATGGTCGCCGCCAGCGCCAGTGCCGTCATGCCGACCACGCCAACAAATAATAGCAGGATCACCAGCTGCGTATTGGTCGGCAAGTACGCGAGCGGTCCGACGCCGCTGAATGTGGCGCTGACCGCAATGGCGCCGAGTGCCAGATTGGCCAAGGTAACTTCGGCTTGTGAAAAGCGGAACGCCAGCCAGATCAGAAACGGCAGGAACAGAAATAGAAGCGGTGCCTGGCTGACTTGAAACACGAACAGCGCGCACAGGCCGAACGACAGGGAAAAGAGTGCAACTTCCGCGATTTTCTGGTGATGCCACGAACGTTCCCGGCGCAGGTTCCAGGTGATCAATGCTGGCGCAAAAATGATGATACCGGTCATGTCGCCCAGAAACCAGGTGAACCAGTTGTGCAAATACAGCGCTGCAGGCAGATAGCCGCTGACCCGCAACATGCTCACGCTAATGAAAGCCGAGACCAGCGAGCCGGCAACGGCAAAGAGGATCATCCGGAACACATCGTTGCTGGAAATGAACTGATTGCGGATTTGCGTATGCCGTTTGATCAGCCAGACCACTGCCAGGGCTTCCAGCGTATTGCATAGGCCAATGGCAATGGCAATCCAGAGAGAGACGCCGGTGCCGGCGGTGACGACGCTGGCACCGACCAGGATCGCGGGCCAGACCCGGTATCCATGGGTCAGGCACAGGGCCACTGCCCAACCTGCTGCTGGCCAGGCTGCAGAAGCGTTGCCAGGCGCAACTGCCAATAGAAGCGACAGCTTGCCGAGGACGACATAACCGAGCGCCACCACGCCGAGCAACAAAATGTAGGGCAATTTGAAGGTCGCCATTGATTTTACGAGTCAGGGTTGGCTTATCCGGCGCGCCTGCCAGGAATTGTTCCAATCTGGATAAATGTTGCGCCTTGGCGCTTAGATCTGCCGATCTGCAAGAATATCGCAGCCGGCGTTGACAGCAGGTGCGTCTGTATCAACAAAAATCGATTTTTGGACCACGCCATGCACGGCGTGGCGGCATGGAATGCCTGTGAGTGGTGCCTGCGGACTGCACAGCTGAAAATGAATCAAGCGTAAAAAAAAGCGTAAAAAAAGCAAGCGCGACCGGGTCGGGCTTGCTCGTCATTATCAATCAATATGGCGCATCAATCGCACCATCGATCGCATCGCCAGGCGGTGCTGAAGCGTTACGCCGCCGGGGTGATCCCGCCCAGCGACTCGACCAGGTTCGACATCAAGCGATCCACTTCACCCGTCATCAGCGCAAAATCGGTGTCGAAGCGCTCGTCTTCATCCTTGGAGGTGCCGCCGGCATTTTCCTTCAATACATCCAGCGCCGCGACGCGCTTGACGGCCAGCGCATCGGTCAGCACAAACGAGATGCGGTCGTTCCAGGTCAGGGCCAGTTTGGTGCAACGCTTGCCGCCCTTGATATGGCGGCGGATGTCGTCGGCTTCCAGCGTGTGCTTCACATAGCGCACGGTCGATTTGTTTTCACCGGTCGAGGTCAGTTCGGTATCCTGGTCGACGGTAAAGCCGGCCGGCGCTTCGTCACTGTCGAGCCAGTGGGTCATCGCTTCGCCAGGCGCACGCAGGACCTTCAGTGCGGCAATCGGCAGCGACGGAATCGCCTTCAGCAGTGCGGTAAAGACATCGTCGGTCTTGCTCGGGCTGGAGGCGTCGATCACCACCCAGCCATGCACCGGATCGATCCAGACATGGGTATTGCCGGTAATGGCAAAGGCGCGCGGCAGCAATTCATCGATCACTTGTTCCTTGACTTCCTTGCGCTGTTTCTTGCCCGGCTTGTAACCCTGCTGTTCCTCGATATCGGCCAGCTTGACCTTGGTGACCTGATTGATCACCGATGCCGGCAGCAGCTTTTTTTCGGTGCAAAAACGCAGCAGCATCTGGCGGTTGACGGTATGGACCAGGCCGCCATTGTCGCGCGGCGGGGCCCAGCCGCGGCTTAGCAATTCCATGCTGGAACAAGGCTGAAAGGCTTGGGTGGCGAGCAACGCATCGAGCTCGTCGGCCGCAAGCGCCCACGGGGCAGTCAGTTGAAAGATTTGCAGATTTTTAAACCACATGCGGATTCCTGTTGATGGGGTGGCGCAGCGGGCAGAGCCGTTGCACCGGATGCTGGAAATTGGATAGGGCCGTCGTAGGCGAGCCGGGCAGGATAGCGGAAAATTCCTGCTGGCAAAAGGTTTTTACAGGATTTTTTTACCGGCTGCCAGGATACCGGCAACCGAGGGCGGCAAGGATGCCGGTGGCGCATCGCAATGCGCCGCCGGCATGCACTGCTGCAGGTGCTTATACGCGGCGGCTCTTGTGACTGCGTTTGGACGCCAAATTGGTCATGTGCAGCTTGCCAACGCGTTTGGCGCGCGGTGCTGCGGCCAGGATGACCGGCGAGCGTCCTTCCAGATGCGCCTGAATATTCTGGGCATCGACCAGACGTGCGACGCCGTCCTTGGCATTGAGCAGCACCACAATCACATGCTTGCCGGCTGCCTTCATGCGCATGATCAGGCAGCGACCCGCCTCCTGGGTGAAGCCGGTTTTCGATAACTCGATATCCCAATCCTGTTTGCCGACCAGGCGATTGGTGTTGCGAAACTGGACATCGCGGCCATTCATGTCGACGATTTCACCGGTATTGGTGCTCAGTCGCTTGATTTCCGGATAATAGGCGGCGGCAGTGGCCATCTTGACCAGATCGGCGGCTGTCGAGCGATTGTGCGGCGACAATCCGGTCGGTTCCTGGATCACGGTCTGGCGCATGTCCAGCACCTGCAGCTTGGTGTGGACCGCTGCCAGGAAGGCAGCCGTGCCGCCGGGGTAGGTTCTGGCCAGCGCCGAAGCGGCACGGTTATCGGATGACATCAGTGCCAGGTTCAACACCACGCTACGCGGCAGCAATGCACCGACCGGCACCCGGGACGAACTGTGCTTGACGGTGTCGACATCGGCTTGTTCGATCTGGATCAGTTCCTGCATATTCTGCTGCGCATCGAGCACCACCATCGCAGTCATCAATTTGGTCAGGGACGCAATCGATACAACCGCATTGGCATCTTTCTGCAGCAATATCCTGCCGCTTTCTTCTTCAAATACCAGCGCATGCTGGGAATGAAAGGACAAGCCAAAGGCCGATGAAGTTGAACACAGCAGCAAAGCGAGCAAGGATTTTTTTAACATGATTCAGCCAAAGCCAGATGTTGACGCGAAGAATCAATCTTAACGTGTTAACGCGTTTCAACAATGCTGAATATCATCTAATGTGTAACAAAGTAATAAAGTGTTGTATGTCGTGCTTGAAACATTTTCATCTATGACACACCTGTTGATAAAGAACAAAATTACAAGGGATAAGGGCAAATAAATTCCATATGGAAATCGCAAGAAAGTGGTGGTCTGCTGTCTCTACCTCGCACGGCAGTTGAGTCAAGCTATGGGATTGCTGAAAGGAATAGGTAAAGTGGATTGGGGCCTGAAATCAGGCAGGTATCGCGTATGCTGCTTGTATTTTTTATAGCCACCAGCGTGACAGTCTTGTCATCTGCGTTGGCATGGGCTTCATGCATATCTTATATGCAACTATAGGCGGCAATCTGGGCACCGGACTAGCCGTGGCAATTGCAGACGGAAGCAACAGGTCGATCGGTTTGGAAAACAATGGCAAACTGCACAAATCGCGGTTAGCGAAGCGAGGGAAATGCGACGGTGTCGGTTTTTGCCGCGAAGCAGAATCGATAAGCAAAAATGACGTCAATGAATTTTCCCTGCGCCATGCAGGCTGCGCAGGACAAAAACGATTGAAGCGGGTAAGGAGGGGGAAATGCAGGAACAACACATCGAATACGCAGGGTTCTGGATACGGGTCGGCGCCAGCCTGATCGATAGCGTACTGCTGGTTGCCGTGATGCTGCCGCTTTTGCTATCGATATACGGCTGGGCTTATATCGATATTGCACGAACCGGGTCGTTTGCCGGGACTGCGGATTTTCTGATTTCATGGGTGGCGCCGGGGTTGGCCGTGATTGCTTTCTGGCTGTATAAGCAGGCGACGCCAGGCAAGATGCTGGTGTCGGTGAAGGTGGTGGATGCGCGCACCGGCGGGCTCTTGTCAACCGGTCAATCGATCGGCCGCTATCTTGCCTACTTCATTTCAGCGATCCCGCTCGGCCTGGGGCTGATCTGGGTTGCCTTCGACAGCAAGAAGCAGGGTTGGCATGACAAGCTGGCCGGCACGGTGGTGATCCGGACCAGACCTGCATCGCCCCCGGTCAAGTTCGTCTAAGCTGGGTGCTTCCTTCAATAGGCTTCGTATACCGACTGGCGCCGTTCGAACAGCGGATGGGCGCCGGAGCGGTCGATGTCACGGCGCCGTGGCCCACCTGGCACGAACAAGCTTAGCGGATCACGCCGGTCATTGGCATGGTCGGCATAACGGCGCGATCGGGGCCGGGCTTGCAGCATCGTCCAGCCGGCGACCAACGCAAGGCTGCCGGCAATTCCCAGTAACACCGGGCCGGAGGCGAAGGTCGATCGCGCCGGGCGCATTTTTTCTCGTGAATACTTTTTATTGTGCATCGCGTGCTTCCTTTGATATGAATAGTGCGAATGTGCCAAACGGCAATGGCTGTCCGTTACTTAACTGTCACTTACCTTTATGACAGTAAATATTGCGGATTTGTTCTCGCGCGCCAGACAAAACCCCGCAGCCATGTCGTCTTTATCGAGCGTCGCAGACAGGCTGGCGCGGTCAGCGTGGCTGGACTGGACAACACCATAGATTTCCATATAACTCCCATATTTATGGGATGGATAAAACTACCGGATCGCCTGTAGCATATTGCCAGCAGTTCAGCCTGCCAGATTGCCGGCACGGCCGGCAATCCATGCCACTTTAATGATGAGGAATACGAATGCGAAAAATGGTCACCGTCTTGCTGATAATCGTCGGCATCATTCATTTGTTGCCGCTGTCAGGCGCGCTGGATACAGAGCGGCTTTCCGCCCTGTATGGGGTGACACTGCAAGACCCGAATCTGGTGATTCTGATGCGGCATCGGGCAGTGTTGTTCGGCTTGCTCGGCCTGTTCCTGCTGTACGCGGCGTTTCGCCCGGCGTTTCAGGCTGCGGCATTGATTGGCGGCATTATCAGCGTCGGCTCGTTCCTGTGGATTGCAACAGCGACCGGCGGCTACAATCCGCTGCTGGGCCGGGTGGTCGCCGCCGACTGGATTGCACTGGCCTGTCTGCTGCTGGTCGCCGCCATCCTGGCTCGTGATGGCAGTGGCCGGATCGGCGAAATCGCCACCGGGGGCAAAAGTGCAATCGATGGATAGCGCTTCCTTGCTGGCCGATGCCAATGTCCTCCAGGCGCTGCGCGAACATGCTGCCTGGCAGTCGCCGTGCGAACTGGTCGAGCACGACGGCTTGATCATGATGGCAGGGTCCACCGGTTTTCCGGGTGCGTTCAAGAATTGCGTGGCGAGGGTGGACCCGACCGTGCCGGCGACACGTTTATTGGCGCGTGCGCGGGCATTTTTCGGTGCGCGCCGCAGAAGTTTTTCAGTCTTGGTGCGCGCCAGCCAGGATGCGGATCTGGAAGAACTGCTGAATGAACAAGATTTTTTGCTGCGCTTCGATACGCCATGCATGCTGGTGACCGCGCCGGTCGCGCCCGTTGTGCCTGCAGTGCTGGCGGCATCCATTTGCATCGAACCCTTCGCCAGCCATCGGCAGGTGCGCGATGCGGTATCGGTGATGGCACAGGCGTACCAGACAATCGGGCTGGAGCCGGATGAAACCAGAGCGTATTTCTCTGATCCGGCGCGCCTGGTGGCGCGCAAGATACGGGGCTGGGTCGCCTATCGCGACGGCATCCCGCTGGCGGCGGCGCTGACCATTTCCAGTCGCATGGCTGCCGGCGTGTACTGGGTGGGAACCGTGCCCGACGCACAGCGCCTGGGGCTGGCGAGCGCCTGTACCGCGATCGCAACCAATGATGCGTTCGCACAAGGGGCGCAAATCGTGACGTTGCAAGCGAGCAGCTTTGGCGAACCGGTGTACCAGCGGCTTGGCTACCAGACCTACGACCGCTTCAAATCTTTTCGCTCGCCGAACGCGCCATCTTAATAATGCCGCAAGAGGGTGCAACCAATTTTTCAGGGAGGCGGACATGAGCTTGCAAGCCCACTTCATGCTGATGGCGAACTATAACCAGTGGATGAATGCCAGGCTGTACCAGGCAGCTGCCCATCTGTCAGCCGAGCAGCTGCGTGCCGATCGCGGGGCATTTTTCGGCTCGATTCTGGGCACCTTGAACCACCTGATCGTGGGCGACATCATCTGGCTCAAGCGCTTTGCGCATCAACCGGGCCACCAGGCGGTATTGGCGCCGGTGGTCGAGATGCCGATGCCGGCGTCGCTGGACCAGGTCTTGTTTACCGACTTCGCGCTTCTGTCGAGCCGGCGGCGGTGGCTCGACGACGTCATTTGTACGTGGGTGGGCATGCTGACCGATGACGATCTGGCGCTTACCCTGGACTATGCCAATACCAGAGGTGTGGTCTTTCGCAGGAAATTCTCCGCGTTGCTGCAGCATTTCTTTAATCATCAAACGCATCATCGCGGCCAGGTCACCACGCTGCTGTCGCAAGCCGGCCAGGATGTCGGCAGCACCGATTTGCTGGCACTGATTGCGGATGAGAGTGACGGGGTTTAAGCATTGCGCAGACCGGCAACCGGCCAGCACTGCACGCTATCGAGCTGTACTTCAAATATGGCTGACATGAAAAATCGTCCGTCTCCGTCAAAAGCACACGGCGCCATCGCATGTGCAGCTTTGTTCCCATTATCTCCACTGGCCCGGCGCGCTGTATATCGGTGTCCGGGTTTGACTGACAGCGCAAGGTTAAAATCACCCGGTATTGTCAAGTGCTTCTTCGCGCACGCCATCGCGAAGCACATTAGAGGCATGCGTGATGGCCAATCCTTGCGCAAATCGAGATCGCGGTTTATTCAGCGCGGTACGATTTTCGGTGCACACGCACGTGCGTTACCGAACCATGGAGATGATTATGCCGACAGCAGCTACCACTAGCCCGAAAAAAACTGCACCACGAAAGTCCGCCGCTGCCAAACCGGTGGCAACCCGCTCGACCGGGAAAAAAACCGATGCGATTTCCCTGCTCAAGGATGATCACAAGAAGGTGAAAAAACTGTTCAAGGATTTTGGCAAGATGAAGGACAAGGCTTCCGACGCCGACAAGGAAGCGCTGGTCGCGGAAATCTGCAAGGAATTGAGCGTCCATGCACAAGTTGAGGAAGAGATTTTCTACCCGGCGGTGCGCAAGGCGATCGACGACGAAGACTTGATGGACGAAGCCACCGTCGAACATGCCAGCGCCAAGGACATGATTGCCCAGCTGCAAACCCTGCCGGTGTCCGACCCGCTGTATGACGCCAAGGTAACGGTGCTGGGCGAATACGTCGACCATCATGTGCAGGAAGAGCAGGATGAAATGTTTGTCAAGGCAAAAAAGGCCAAGGTCGACATGGAAACACTCGGCAAAAAAATGGCATCCCGCAAGCGCGCCTTGTTAAAGGAACGCATCAGCTAAGATCTGCCTGGCCGCGAATTTTTTCCGCCAATTAATGGTGAAACGAGGCCGGCATTGCATTGCCAGCCTCGGTGCTGCCGCAGTCATATATGGGTAAGCGGTGAAGTGGCATCGTAATTCAAAGTGGCATCGTAATTCGTGGAAAATATTCAGGGAAGATACCGCCTGGGTGGCACTGGCGGCCGGCAATCCGGCGCCGTCAGTGGCGCATAGTGACGCCGGCAATAATCCAGACCACTTACAGAAACCGATTTTTATGGTGCACTGACCATGGCGATCAAGAAATTATGGGGTGTCGTTAAAACCGCCTTTTCTTCCTGGCTGGACGATTACGCGCCGAGCATGGGGGCAGCGCTGGCGTATTACACGATGTTTTCAATCGCTCCGCTACTATTGATCGTGATCTCGGTGGCTGGCCTGGTGTTTGGCGAGGAAGCGGCGCGCGGTGAGATTTTCGGCCAGTTGCAAGGCTTGATGGGCGAAGAAGGCGCTACTGCGGTGCAGGGTTTGCTCGAAAGCGTCAACCAGCCGGCGCAGGGCGCGGCTGCAACCGTGCTTGGCATCGTCCTGCTGCTGGTCGGCGCGACCACGGTTTTTGCAGAACTGCAGGATGACCTGGATCGCATCTGGCGCGCCCCGCAACGCGTAAAAGGCGGCATCTGGGCCTTGCTGCGTGCCCGCGTCTTATCCTTTGGCATGATTCTGGGAATCGGCTTTTTAATGATGGTGTCCCTGGTGTTCAGCGCGGCGATGGCAGCGCTTGGAAAATTGTGGGGTGGATGGTTTGAAAACTGGGAAATTCTCGGCCAGGTTATCAATGCCATTGTCAGCTTTGCGCTGGCGACCACCGTCTTCGCAATGATTTACAAAATCATGCCGCGGGTGAAAATCGACTGGCGCGATGTCTGGACCGGCGCTGCGGTGACTGCATTATTATTTACAATTGGAAAATTCCTGATCGGCTTATACATTGGCAAAAGCGGTATCACGTCCGGGTTTGGCGCGGCCGGCTCCATCGTCGTGGTCCTGGTATGGGTGTATTACTCGGCGCAAATCTTCCTGATGGGTGCAGAATTCACCTGGGCCTATGCGCATGCGTTCGGCTCGCGTCAGGGCACATCGCCGCCGCCCGCTACCGGCCCGGCGCAGGCTGCCAGCAGCGATGCTGGCAAGGCGCCAAATCAAACCAAGCAAATCAATCAAACCAATGCCGCCAGATCATGAGGCAAATAAGATAATCCATTCAAGACGGTTGCGCCGGAACAGACGGACCAGTTCGCTTTCTCGTCGCATTTTCGTCGCTTTCCCGCTATCGGGCCTGCGTCAGCAGGCGCAGCCGGAGTTCCAGGCCGGATCGCCAGTCGGTCTATGCAGGGGGCTGGTTCATGCGCTGCGCATGAAAGCGCAGATGATCGTCGATAAAAGTTGAAATGAAATAATAGCCATGATCGTATCGCGCATGCCGGCGCAAGCTCAGTGGCTGACCGGCGTGCAGGCAGGCTGCTTCGAACAAGTCTGGCCACAGCTGATCGGATAAAAACTGGTCAGCCAGACCCTGGTCGATCAGAATCCCGTCCGGGAAGGGCGCCGAAGACTGCCCGGCCATCAGCGCGGTTGCGTCGTAAGCGTGCCATTTTGCCTGGTCATGCCCCAGATAGGCAGTAAACGCCTTGATGCCCCATGGCGCGCGGCTTGGCGCGCAAATCGGTGCAAATGCCGACACCGAGCGAAATAGCTTCGGATTGCGCAGGGCCAGCACCAGCGCGCCATGGCCACCCATCGAATGCCCGAAGATGCCGATGCGCGCCGCGTCGGCCCCAAGCTGCCGGGTGACGATGTCACGCAGTTCAAGCAGGTAGCTGTACATGCGGTAGCGGCGTGCCCAAGGCTCAGTGGTCGCATCGAGGTAGAAGCCGGCGCCCAGACCCAGGTCCCAGTGATCGCCTTCGCCGGCAATCGCTGCGCCGCGCGGACTGGTGTCCGGTGCAATCAGCATCATGCCCAGTTCGGCCGCCAGCTTCTGGGCGCCGGCCTTGATCATGAAAGTCTCTTCGGTGCAGGTCAATCCCGCCAGATAAAACAGCGCCGGCACCGGCTGCCGGCTTGCCTGCGGCGGCAGGTAGGCCGAGAACCGCATCGGCAAGCCGATCGCGTCCGATACATGGCGATAGAAGCGCTGGCTGCCGCCGAAACAGGCATGTTCGCTGATCAGTTCCAGCATGGCCGCCTCAATACAACACCACCGAACGGATCGACTGGCCGCTTTTCATCAGGTCGAAGCCCTCGTTGATGCGCTCCAGCGGCAGGGTATGGGTGATCAAGTCATCGATATTGATTCTGCCTTCCATGTACCAGTCGACGATTTTCGGCACGTCGGTGCGTCCGCGCGCGCCGCCAAAGGCTGAACCCTTCCAGGCACGCCCGGTGACCAGCTGAAATGGCCGGGTGCTGATTTCCTCGCCGGCGCCCGCCACGCCGATGATGAACGACTGGCCCCAACCCTTGTGGCAGCATTCCAGCGCCTGGCGCATGGTGGTGGTGTTGCCGATGCATTCGAACGAGTAATCGGCGCCGCCATCGGTCAGCTGCACCAGATGATCGACCAGATGGTCGACCTGGTTCGGGTCGACGAAGTGGGTCATGCCGAACTTGCGGCCGATCGCCTGCCGGCCGGGGTTGAGGTCGACCCCGATGATCTTGTCGGCGCCGACCATTTTCGCGCCCTGGATCACGTTCAGGCCGATTCCGCCCAGCCCGAACACCACCACATTGGCCCCGGCTTCGACCCTGGCTGAAAACACCACGGCGCCGACGCCGGTGGTGACGCCGCAGCCGATGTAGCAAGCCTTGTCGAAGGGCGCGTCGGGCCGGATCTTTGCCAATGCAATCTCGGGCACCACGATGAAATTGGAAAAGGTGGAGGTGCCCATGTAATGATGAATCGACTTGCCCAGCAGTGAAAAGCGCGAGGTGCCGTCCGGCATCAAGCCCTTGCCCTGGGTGGCGCGGATCGCCTGGCACAGGTTGGTCTTGCGCGACAGGCAAAACTTGCATTGCCGGCATTCCGGTGTGTACAGCGGAATCACATGATCGTCTTTCTTCAGCGATTGCACGCCGGCGCCGACCTCGAGCACGATGCCGGCGCCCTCATGCCCGAGAACGGAAGGAAAAATGCCTTCCGGATCGGCCCCGGACAAGGTGAAGTAATCGGTATGGCAAATCCCGGTCGCCTTGATTTCCACCAGCACTTCGCCTGCCTTCGGCCCTTCCAGATCGATCTCGTCGATGATCAGCGGCGCGTTGGCAATCCAGGCAATCGCGGCTTTTGTTTTCATCTCAAATCCAGTCAGGAAGATCGTTTACGGAAAACAGCACATACTTGCCGGATCGGACCGCCCGGCATGGTGCCGGTTAGAGCAGCAGTCATGCGCATTTGTTCTAATTAACTATCCCGCGCATTTGTTGATCGTGTGAGTGATGACTGACGACATTTTTCAGTGCTGCAAAGAATGTCTGCGTGCAGACCTGCCCGTATGCCGAGCTGCAACATGCGTGCCGATAATCAGTACCGCAATCGCCAAGTGTGTTGTCCGGAAAACTGCTCGCTATTCAGTGTTTACAGCTAACAGTGTTTACAGCTAAGTATGTCAATGAGATGGCAACTGAGCTGAAACCCAGTATGAAATCAGATCATAAATTCTGCCGCCGGCACCGGTCGGGAAAATAGATAGCCCTGTCCATAGTCGCACCCGACTGCCGCCAGCAAGTCACGCTGCTGCTCGGTCTCCACCCCTTCGGCGACGACCTTGACGTTGAGCTTGTGTGCCATCACGATGATCGCTTCGCACAGGGCCATGTCATCGGATCCCGGCGCCAGATTCTGCACGAAGGATTTATCGATCTTGAGCAGATCGATATCGAATTTTTTCAGATAGGCCAGCGAGGAATAACCGGTGCCGAAATCGTCGAGCGATACCTGGATGCCGGCGTCGCGAAATTCCAGCAACAGGTCAGTGACATTACTGGCCGCGTCCAGCAGCAAGCCTTCGGTGATTTCCAGCGCGATGCTTTGTCCGGGCAAGTCCAGTCGCTTCAGATAGGCCAGCCAGTTTGCGTAATTGTTGCCCTGGCTCTGGAACTGCACCGGAGAATTGTTGACGCTGATCTGGAATGCCGGATGACAGTCGGTGCGCCACTGCTTGACCTGATCGGCCACTTCATGCAGGACCCAGTCGCCGATGGCGATGATCATGCCGGTTTCTTCGGCAATCGGAATGAAGATCGACGGTTCGATCGTGCCGCGGGTCGGATGCTGCCAGCGGATCAGCGCTTCGGCCTTGCCGATGCCGCCGGTCGCCAGTTCGACGATCGACTGGTACACCATCGTGAACTGATTGTCTGCCAGCGCCTGGCGCAATTCATTGGCCAGCCACATGCGCGCCTGCGCCGCTTCCTGCATCGAGCGCGTGAAGTAGTGGTAACAGTTGCGTCCCTGGCGCTTGGCTGCGTACATGGCCTGGTCGGCATTTTTCAGCAGCGCTTCGGTGTCCTCGGCATCATCAGGGTAGAGGGTGATGCCGATGCTGGCAGACACGTAGGCGGTTTCCATTTCAAGCAGAAACGGTTCGGCAATTTTTTGCTGGATGCCGTCAGCGATGCGCGCCACATCAGTGACATCCTGCAACTGGCTCAGGATCACCGTGAATTCGTCGCCACCCAGCCGTGCCACAATGTCGCTTTCCCGCACGCACGCCCTCAGGCGCTGCCCGGCCTGGCGCAGCAGGATATCGCCCATGTCATGGCCCAGCGTGTCATTGACATCCTTGAAATGGTCGATATCGATGAACATCAGTGCCAGCGGCAAGCCGGTGCGGCCGGCTTTCTTGATTTCCTGTTCCAGATGATCCTGGAACAGGCGCCGGTTCGGCAACCCGGTCATGGTATCGAAATTGGCCTGGGTCCAGATCAGTTGTTCCGATTGTTTTTTGCGGGTAATGTCGGAAATATTCGCGACCACCATCTGCACCTTACTCCGCTCGTCCAGCAAGGGTTCGGTACTCATCGATATCCAGGTCAGCGTGCCATCGGCCTTGTGAATGCCCATCACCACATCGCGCGTCGGGCGCCCGGTATGCAACGAGACCATCGACGGATGGCTGGCAGCCGGAAACGGACTGCCGTCTTCGTGCACGGTGCGGACCATTTCTTCGAGTGATTGCTGGTTGACCAGGCGCCCGGTTGGCAAGCCGAGGATGCGGTTGGCGGCGCTGTTGCGCTCGATGATGCTGCCCTGCTGATCGTAGACAATCAAACCTTCGGCGACGGTATCGAAGATCAGCGACAGCCGGCGGCGCGAACTGAACAGTGCCGCCTCGACTTTTTCGCGTTCCTCAATTTCCGTCACCAACAGTTCGTTTGCCTGCACCAGCTCTGCCGTGCGTTGCCGGACCCGGGTTTCCAGCTCGTTGCGCGCCTTGCGCGCCGCCTGTTCGGCGCGTTTTAAATCAGTAATGTCGGCCACCATGCCGATCTGCCGGACCGGCTTGCCGCTGTCATCGTAAAACACCGTGCCCTTGGCCGAGATCCAGCGCATGCGGCCGCTCGGCTGGATAATCTGAAACGCCATATCCACTTTGCCATCGGTCCAGCACTGCATGAATTTTTGCCGCACAGCATCGCGCTCCGCCGGTGGTACCTGATCCAGGTAAGTCTGCAGCTGCCATTGCGGCACTGGTACCGGATGACCGAAAATCTGGTCATGGCGTGGCGAGCGGGTTGCACGATCGCTGACCAGATCCCAATCGACCACGCCGAGCTGGGCAGCGTCCAGCGCCAGGTTCAGCCATTCATCACTTTCGCGCAATTCCTCGGTCATGTCTCTGGCCAGGGAAAGCGCCCGGGCCCGGCCGGTTGCCAACAGCCAGATCAGCAAGGCCAGCATGACACTGACACCGGTGCCGGCCGCGGCAATGAAAAAAGGCTTGCCGGTATTGAGCCCGGCTTCGAATGCGGGGCTGGAGCTGATGGCCACGGTCCACGGATGGCCGGCGATCGTCAGTTGTTGCACTTTGTGAAATAGCGGATCAGGCTGGTCAGTTTCAGTTGCAACGCTGTGCGAATCGTAATACAGCGTATGTGTCGACACGATTTCACCATCGTAAATGCGCAACGTGAGATCGGTCGACCGTTCGCCGCCAATGCCGGCCATTAAGTCAATCATGCGAAATGGCGCACCGATCCAGCCCAGAATGGCGCTGCGGCGTTGCGCAACGGTTGCGGTGGGCATGCCATCGCGGTAGACCGGCAGGTACATCACGAATCCAGGCTGCTGGTTGGTCCCGGATTCCTGGATCAGCTTGAGCTTGCCGGAGGCGGCAGCCCGGCCGGTATCGCGCGCCTGACTCATTGCAGCGCGTCGTATCGGTTCGGCAAACATGTCAAAGCCGATCGCCCGCAGATTGGCGCCGGCCAGCGGCTGAATTTGGGTGATGGCTGTATAAATTGGACGTTCGCCGGCGGGATGCACGGTATAGTCGGGAAAGCCCTGAGCCCGCATGCTGGCGGTATGCTGCGCCAGCTGTCCCCTGGGAATGATCAGCGACAAGGCCACGCCCTGAATGCCCGGATAATCCCGGCCCAGCTGCAGCGCGCCGATGTAAGTGCGGAATTCTTCCTGGGTAACATGCTCTGAACTGATTACCAGGCCTTGCGTTCCGCGCAGCACTTGTTCATAGGTTGCCATGCGCTGTTCGATCTTCTCGACGGTTTCCCGTACCCGGAAGTCGAAATCGGACTGCAGTGCACGGGTATCTTCCTGCGATGTGCGCTGCCACAGCCAATAGGTGGTCAGCAAGGAGGACGTCAACACGGCTCCCGCCAATAGCAGCGGGGCATGGCGACCCTGGAAGCGGGTATCTCCCGGCAGGCGGGCAGCGGGTTTTTTTCGCGGGAAGATAAAGCGCAGCGGCATGGACAATATGGACTGAGAATCGTTGATTTGGTTTCTGCAATCCATGCAATTGCCGCACGGAGCAAATTCCTGATTTTGCGGATATATCAGGGCGCGACGCTTATGCCGGCGCAATGGATACGCAAAATGGCATGGCATGGCATCGCATCTCGCACTGCAGCTCAGCTGGTGAACCGGCCGGGTACTGTGCCCCAAGCGTGTCACCAACCGGCGGCCATTGGCCGCCGTCAGGGGAGCGACCCTGCTTTACTTTACAATGTCAGCAATCGCAGCCGCGACCCGGCCCAGCCAACCGACATTAACTGCATTTAAATTTTCTTGCGCCGATGCCCGCCCCACCCAGTGAAATCGACCCACAGCCGCTGCCGCCACTGCGTCCCGGCAATGAAGATTGTTGTCGAGGTGGATGTGAGTTCTGCGTCTTCACGCTGTATCAGGAAGCACTCGAACGTTATGAAGTCAAATTGCTTGCCTGGGAAAAAAGAAATCCAGGCAAGCAAGGCAAGCACCAGAATCGTTGAATGGATAATCGATTCATACCTGCATACTGCGCATTAATCCCACGCATTGATGCCCCGATTGCCGGCGCTGGTGTAGCTGCGTGGAATTATTGCAAGGAAAAAATTCAGGGCGTCAATGCAGGGCGAAAATCCAAGGCATCAATGTGCGGCATTAATGCGTGGCATTACGCTACGTTATCTACCTTGGCTCGCGGCATTGTTCTGCTGCAACCAATCCGCTCCATGCGCTGCAGCATCATGGGTCTGTCACTTGGGCCAAAAAGGGCTGTGGTGGTACAGATCGACGTATTGAAACCGCGCCCGGTACGACAGTGACTGCACTGGCAGGCGTCGGTTCTGGCGATCAACGAAACAATGCAAGTTCGTGCGGTTCGGCTTGTGCCGATGGTTTTTTCCGCAGACACAGCATCGCCGAGTAGACCGATAGAATCGCAAAAATCAGCGCACCATTATTGCCATCAATATCCGAGCGTTCCAGCGAAATCAAGGCAAAGCGGCTCGCCGGATGACCATGCATATCGTTTGCATTCATCTGGAGGGCCGCACGATGCACCTGGCTACCGCGTTCGATCGGCGACCAGCCAATCGATTTAAATCCGGATAAAGTGCCAAAGCTGTTGTCACGATCAGGCAAAATCACGGCACCCGGCAGCAGGTCACTGTACTGGCTGTGCAAGCCGGTGGATTCGGCCCCAAACCGAACCCCGGTCGCATTGCTTTCCAGCGCTGCCAGCTGCGTCAAATCCGGCGCGCTGCCGGTAGCCGTCGGTGCCTGGCGCATATCAGACTTGCCTGCAGAATGAGTGGAGTCGGTGCTGAGGCTGGAAGTCGAAGCAGTGGAAGCCGTATTGGTTGGCATGGCATAAGCGGCCGCGGCAATCCATGCCAGCAACGCTAAAATAACCGGGCCGGTAATTTTCAGGGCGTTCATTTTTCTCCTTTTTAAATAAAAAACATGTGCAGCAAGTGCACATGTTGATATGTAACAGATCAAGTCGGGCAGGCAAGCGCTAAGCCTAACCGTTGGTTAGAGAATGTTATGTGAGGTGGTTCACACAAATGGTCAATAACGAACGTCTCTGTTGAGATTTATCAATCAAGTCTTATCAATCAAGTCAATGCGTGTTGGCACATGGCGCCTTGTCAGTCCGAATTTCTTTCTCGGTATTAATTAATTACATTATCCAAGGCGGCATGATTGACATTTGGCGCGTGCATGTTTGGGGTGCGACCGGGCCTTTGCAAATGTGGAAAATGCTCGAAAAGCAAAGTGCCACAACCGGTTGGCAAAGGTCGATATCAGCAGAGTTTTTGCAGATAAGTAATTTTAAATATGAAATTATGTGCAGACGTGAATTAAGTGAATTAAATCAACTTCATCAATGAAAAAAACAGGCACCCGGTCAGACTTGGTGACCAAGCTTGAATGACCATAGCGCTGCCAGCCATTGCACCCGATGAAACAGGTCAGTCGAAGGCGAAGTTATAGAACAAGGTGAAGGCAGTGCGGGTGCCGGTATCGACTTCGAGTGTGATCCGGCGCGACAGCGTGTAACGCAGTTGCAGGACGCTGCTGGTGGTTTCCAGGCCCTGTTCGATACTGACATACAGGCGTGACGATACCTGCTTGCCGAGCGTGATGATGCGTTGCTGCAGCGTGTCGGCGCTGGTGCCGATGCTCAATTGATCCAGTCCGAATGCGCCGGCCAGGCGCGACTGCACGCCGGCGGCGGCGCCTTCGGTCAGCAGTGCGCCGGCGGCGCTTTGCAGCGCCGCCATGTCGCCGCCGCCGGTGGCGGTATCGAGCCCGCGCCCCAGTACCAGCCAGGATAGCTTTTCCGCATCGGGCACGGTCGGTTCCGACACCAGGCTGATCCGTGGCGCCAGTACCGATCCGCGCACGGCGACGCCGGCCTCGACTTCCTGGCCGCGCCGCATGGCGAGGATATCCAGGCCAGGGTTGGTCAATGCACCGTTAAAGCGCAGGTTGCCCTGCTCGATCGCCAGTTCGCGCCCATAGGCGGTATAGGTGCCCTTGGCAATGCGTAGCGTTCCCTGTGCCCGGATCGGTGCGCCGGCGTCGCTGGCGAGCTTCAACTGCCCGACCAGCAGTGCATCGATGCCGCGGCCGCGAACCGTCACGCCGTCACCGAGTGCCACGGCAAGGTCGAGCGCCAATGCCGTGCCCGGCTTGCCCTGCTGCTGCCCGACCACCACCACATCATCCGACAGTTGCGGCTTGTCGGCGCGACCGATATCGAACCTGCCATTGATGACGTTGAGCGCGCCGGTGACCTGCAAGCGACCGTCGCGTAGCGTGATCCGGCTGTCGCTGCTGACGACCAGCCGGCGGTCGCTGCGGTCGAGCAGGGTGAAGCGTTCGGCTTTGAGGGCCAGCACCGCATCGGGTTTGGCGCCGGCCAGATCGATCGGTCCGGAAATCACCAGCGATCCGCCACCTTCCTCAAACGCCAGCTTGTCGATCACCAGCCTGGTATCTTGAAAGCTGCTGCTGAGCGTGCCT
>JAKFBY010000091.1:0-97527 GCA_036677325.1 Paucimonas sp. | reverse complement strand
GATACCGTTTTCTGTTGTCGGCTGCAGTGCCGCAGCTGGCGCGGAGCTGGATTGTACAGCGGCCGGGGCGCTGCTTTGCGGCTGTGCCTGGGCAAGTGTTGCCGTGGAAGACAGGGCGAGCAGCAATGGGAATATATAGGTAATTTTCATTTTAATGATCTTTTTGAAAGCATTGTTGTGTAAGTGACTACGTCAATTCAGGAATCGATTAAAGAAATAAAAGAAACCAAAATTTACAGCCACACGTTTTTTCCTGGCAGGCATGCAGCAAATACTTGATCATGAATTGCTTACCCAGGGAATGGGAAAATAATCCAAGATGTACTGCCGCCTTCCAATGCAATGAGCAATGTGAGAACGCAGCTTTATGTATCCTTATGTTGGCAGACCAGCGGGGATTTCTATACCTGGCGCAGCCGCTGCGTGAGACCCATCATACAAGGGTGACCCTGCCTTGTCTCAGATATTGCGGGCAGGATCACTACATGATTCCAAGCAACGTAAAAAGGTCAACGCCACATGAAAAATAAAGCGGCGACGCCCTCCTAATCCAAGCTGCCCCATCCTTTCCTCAAGGCGCTCACTTTAGGTGTCAACTATTTCGCAGGAAGATCCGCTTGGGCCTCATGCGACATAAATTGACTCGGATAATTGGGATGGAATGCAAGTGCTCGTCAAATAGCTTGCAGAATATCCTGTCGCATATGCCAACGCAGGAACGATTGCGGTTGCTGGGCCAGCGATTAGAAGCGCTTTCGCAGCTGTCACCATTACCGCTTTGGAGTCACAAGGGGTGGCGCGCTCGCTTTGTCCATAGGCTCGTGCAGCGCCTGTTTGTCCAATAATGATGACGACAAAGGGGAATTTTTCCGGACTACGCCGCCCAAAATCCCCCTTCTTTATTGAGTCCACTAATCTGCCGCTTTTACTCGAAAACGCAGCGCCCCGCGCTTGTTTTTTGTAAGTGTTTTATTTAAAAATTAAAACTAAAACAATAATTAAGACAATAGTTCCGAGTCCGATATACATTTGAATCTCCTCTGATGTTTTGTGAAAAATCCTGGTGCTTATAGGTTTTATTCAGACTTTCTTATGAGTATCCGAATGCACCGTTTTTGAAACCTTTTCATCCTTCACAGGCGCCCCGCTAGCATTGGGGACTTGAAAAAATGAAAGGAAGGAATGGGTAAATGCATCATGCATTTTTTCCATATCGGTGACCATCGCGTCCCAGGAGTCTTCAGTGGACGCTTTTAGCTCTTCGAGTTTGGCGACGGCAACTTTGGATTGATGACGCAACTTGGTCATTTCTTCCTTGTACTTTAGACGCGCCGCTTCCTTCGCTTCTTGCGCTGCAGTTTCCAGACTGCTCATTTTTACATTCAACTTTTCCAGTTGAGCTTCCATTTTTGTAATATATTCAGCGCGGTGTGGCATAGTGATCGTGTCCTTTTAGTGACTATGGTTTTCTACGGAGATTCATGACAGGAAACGCACTGGCAGGCAGACGAACGCAATCCCGCTCAGTGTTTTTCTACTGCGTCCAGAATTACTTAGTTCGCATCGCCAAGCGCCTTTTCTGATTTGCCCTCGACTTGCTTTAGCAAACCCTTCGCTTGCTGTTCTTTGCCGCCGACGATTTTTCCGAAGTCCTCTTGAATTTTGCCAGCGATATCTTTTGTAACACCCTTGATTTGATTTTCATTCATGATTGCTTCCGATATGGTTGATTGCTATGACTGAATCGTCTGTTCGCTTCCATTGATGGATTTTTAACAGCATTGAAACGGAAATAATTTGCTTGAATTGATGGATGGCTTGGCGCCCGCCTAGTTTGCAATCAAATAGATCACAACGAGCACTACTGCCGGAACACCGAGAATCCATCCTAATAAGTATTTGCCCATGATCGCGCTCCTTAAACTGTGTAATGAAAAAGCAAAGCGCCACTTTGAAGAACGTCCCCGTGTGCGCCTAGAAAAAGTCAGGCCAATAGCATCTTGCCGAAATCGAATATTATGTAGAAGCTTCGAGTTCCAGAATGCCCTAGTAATTAAATGCGGTCAGTGCGGTAAGGCACGAAGTGGGCAATCAGCGTGCAATGGAGGATGTACTAATTTAGGATGAATTTTGCCGGGCGGCGGAAATGCCAGCACGCCGGCAGTGCGCTGGCAATTTTGATGCGACATCGAAGATCAATCAAGGCAAAGGGGGGATTCGTTTCGGACGACGCCTTCGCAAATTATCCTCCTTTATCGGGTAATTTTACCCACAACTGCTAGTTACATAAAACACAGCAAGCGTATGAAATTCCTCACCCCTTCCGGTTCAGGTCCAGGGGTTCACTTCAATGGTGGAACAATTTTAGGTCGACGCCAACATGGATACGGGCTTGGATACCGTTCTTGAAAGAGCATTTGGAACGATCCAAAAAGCACTTTGATGCCGATCGCTTGCATGATCGCCCCGGCGTCAGGTTGCCCGGTGCGCTGGTAATGAACTATCCCAAGGTAAGTGAGCAATGAGGCGGGTTCTGGATGTGCCCGGCGAACCATGCATCTACAGGCCCACGATCGGGCGTCGCCAGGTGTCGTCATTTATATGAACACACCGTCCAGCGGCATATCAAGCAGGCGGCAACTTGGCATGACCATGCCTGCCGGCTGTTTCAATCCCTGCCGAACTCCTCGCCCAGTTCACGGCCGCGCGCTGCCGCCGCTTTCAAGGCATCACCGATCGCCTGCTTCACGCCTGACTGCTCCATGCTGGTCAGCGCGGCATAGGTGGTGCCGCCCTTGGAAGTGACCCGTTCGCGCAATACCGACACCGGTTCAGTCGAGTCGGCCGCCAATTGCGACGCGCCGACAAAGGTGGCAATCGCCAGCTGCGTGCCCTGCTCGGCAGTCAAACCCATTTCCTGCGCTGCCTGCTGCATCGCCTCGATGAAATAAAACACATAGGCAGGACCGCTGCCGGATACGGCGGTCACCGGGTCGATCAACGCTTCATCGTCGAGCCAGACGGTCGCGCCCACCGCACGCATGATTGCCTCGGCTGCTTCGTGCTGGGATTGGGATACGCCCGCCGTGGCCACCATGCCGGTGATGCCCTTGCCGATCAGTGCCGGCGTATTGGGCATGGTGCGCACGATCGCAGTGTGGCCATTGAGCCAGCGCGACAGGTCGACGGCGCGGATGCCGGCGGCAATCGACAGGATCAATTGCTTGCCGATGTGCGGCAGCAGTTGCGCTGCGACTTGCTTCATTTGCTGCGGCTTGACGGCCAGCACGATGACATCGCATTGCCCGAGTTCCGTACCAGCGGTCGATGAGGTCGTCACGCCGAATTGCTGTGCAAGTTTTTGCAATGCATCGGCATTCGGGTCGGTCACATGGATATTGGCGCCGGCGGTCAGCTTGCCGGCCAGTCCACCGATCAGGGCGGTGGCCATGTTGCCCCCGCCAATAAAACCGATTTTCAAATTGTTTTGCATGATGGTCTTTCCGAATTTTTTATAGTGACTGCGTCATTGATTGGAAGTATAGGTGCGCGCGCCGAAAATGGCGGTGCCCACCCGCACGATGGTGGCGCTTTCGGCAACCGCCGCTTCGAGATCTGATGACATGCCCATCGATAGCGTATCGAGCGGCAAGCCTTGCGCGCGCAACCGGTCGAACAGGATGCGCAACTGATGAAATGCCGCGCGCTGCTGCGCCACATCATCGGTTGGCTCCGGAATCGTCATCAGACCACGCAGACGCAAACGCGGCATGCCGGATACTGCCTGTACAATCGCCGCCGCCTCGTCGAGGCCGGCACCGCTCTTGCTGGCCTCGCCACTGACATTGACTTGCACGCAAATATTCAGCAGCGGCAAATGGTCGGGACGCTGGTCCGACAGACGCTGCGCAATTTTTTCACGGTCGACCGAATGGACCCAGTCGAAATGCTCGGCAATCTGCCGCGTCTTGTTGCTCTGGATCGGGCCAATGAAGTGCCAGGCAAGCTGACAATCCGGCAACGCGCTGCGTACCGCTGCCATCTTGTCGAGCGCCTCCTGCAGGTAGTTTTCGCCAAATGCCGTTTGCCCGGCCTGTACCGCCGCGATCACCGCATCGGTGCCAAAGGTCTTGGAGACCGCCAGCAGCGTGATCTCGTGGGGCTCGCGCGACACTGCGCGGGCTGCTGCGGCAATCCGTGACTGCACGGCTTGCAAGTTGTGGGCGATTGTGGACATAATCAAAATACTTTACACGATGCAAGTATGCATTTCATTAATGGCAAGTATCGCGCCGCTGAATTTCATTGCGATATTGGCACCTTTCGATCGGCTCAGGGATTATAAATGGACATTTCCGAACTCCTCGCATTTTCTGTCAAGAATAATGCTTCCGACTTGCACCTGTCTGCCGGCTTGCCGCCGATGATTCGTGTGCATGGCGACGTACGCCGCATCAATCTGCCGCCGCTGGAACACAAGGATGTGCATGGCATGGTGTATGACATCATGAATGACGGTCAGCGCAAGGTCTATGAAGAAAAGCTGGAAATCGACTTTTCATTTGCTATTCCCGGGTTGGCGCGTTTTCGCGTCAATGCCTTTAACCAGGACCGCGGCGCCGCTGCCGTGTTGCGGACCATTCCATCGAAAATCCTCAGCCTGGAACAATTAAATACGCCAAAAATCTTTACCGAGCTGGCATTGAAGCCGCGCGGACTGGTGCTGGTGACAGGCCCGACCGGTTCCGGCAAATCGACCACGCTGGCCGGCATGGTCAATCATGTCAATGAAACCGAATATGCGCATATCCTGACCATCGAAGACCCGATCGAATTCGTGCACGATTCAAAGAAATGCCTGATCAACCAGCGCGAAGTCGGCCCGCATACGCACTCGTTTACCGCCGCCCTGCGCTCGGCGCTGCGTGAGGATCCGGACGTGATTCTGGTGGGCGAGCTGCGCGACCTGGAAACCATCCGGCTTGCATTGTCCGCTGCCGAGACCGGTCACCTGGTGTTCGGCACGCTGCATACCTCGTCGGCCGCCAAGACCATCGACCGTATCATTGACGTGTTTCCTGGCGATGAAAAGGAAATGGTGCGCGCGATGCTGTCGGAATCGCTGCAGGCCGTCATTTCGCAGACGCTGCTGAAAACCAAGGATGGCTCGGGCCGTGTGGCGGCGCATGAAATCATGCTCGGCACACCCGCCATTCGCAACCTGATTCGCGAAGCCAAGATTGCGCAGATGTACTCGGCAATCCAGACCGGTTCCAGCGTCGGCATGCAAACGCTGGACGGCAACCTGACTGACCTGGTACGCCGCAACATCATTTCGCCTGCCGCAGCCAGGTCAGCCGCCAAGACGCCGGAAAATTTCCCGGGCTAATGATTAAACTGATTCAGGGTCTTTTCCGAGGTGGTTGTCGAGCTGATAGATAGACAAAGCGAGACAGTGCGATAATCACCCGATTACTGTAAATGCCTCACCGCCCAGCACCGCATTAAGGAAGCAACATGGAACGCGATCAAGCAACCAAATTCATGAACGACTTGCTGCGCCTGATGGTCAGCAAGAATGGCTCCGACTTGTTCATCACCGCGGATTTTCCGCCGGCGTTCAAGATCGACGGCAAGATGACCCCGGTGTCGAACCAGCCATTGACCCCTGGCCATACGATCGAGCTGGCACGCGCCATCATGAGCGACAAGCAGGCAGCCGAATTCGAAGCCAAAAAGGAATGCAATTTCGCCATCAGCCCCGGCGGTCTCGGGCGTTTTCGTGTGTCGGCGTTCGTGCAGCAGGGCCGGGTCGGCATGGTGTTGCGTACCATCACCACCAAGATACCGAAGCTCGATGATCTGGGCGTGCCGGCAACACTGAAAGAAGTGGCGATGACCAAGCGCGGCCTGGTCATCATGGTGGGCGCGACCGGTTCCGGCAAGTCGACCACGCTGGCCGGCATGGTCGGGCACCGCAATGAACACAGCTACGGCCACATCATCACGGTCGAAGACCCGGTCGAGTATATCCACCCGCATCATAATTGCATCGTGACCCAGCGCGACGTCGGCGTCGATACCGAGGACTGGGGCACGGCCCTGAAAAACGCGTTGCGCCAGGCCCCCGACGTGATCCAGATCGGCGAGATCCGCGACCGCGAAACGATGGAACATGCGATTGCCTTCGCCGAAACCGGCCACCTGTGCCTGGCCACCATGCATGCCAACAGTTCCAACCAGGCGCTGGACCGGATCATCAACTTTTTCCCGGAAGAGCGGCGCCAGCAATTGCTGATGGATTTGTCGCTCAACCTGAAAGCGATGATTTCACAGCGTCTGGTGCCGATGCGCGACACCAAGGGCCGCTGCGTGGCAGTCGAAATCATGTTGAATTCGCCATTGATTTCCGACCTGATCTTCAAGGGTGACGTGCATGAGATCAAGGAAATCATGAAGAAGTCGCGCGAACTCGGCATGCAGACCTTCGATCAGGCACTGTTCGACCTGTACGAAGCCGACCAGATTTCCTATGAAGATGCGTTGCGCAATGCCGATTCGGTCAACGATTTGCGGCTGTCGATCAAGCTGCGCGGCAAGGATGCCCAGGGACGCGACTTGTCCAAAGGCACCGAGCATCTGGGCATCGTTTGATCATGCCGGCATCGGCGCAATGAATTCGACCGTGCATGATTTCTGCGCCGACAGCCTGACCGGCACAGCGGTCAATTTCCAGCAATACTGCGGTCGCGTGCTGCTGATCGTCAATACCGCCAGTCACTGCGGCTTTACCCCGCAATACCAGCAGCTCGAGCAGCTGCAGCAGCAATACGGGCCTCGTGGATTGACCGTGCTCGGTTTTCCGTGCAACCAGTTCGGCAGGCAGGAGCCGGGGGACGCTGCGCAAATCGGCGCGTTTTGCACAGAAAAATACGCAGTCAGCTTTCCGCTGCTGGCCAAGGTCGATGTCAATGGCGCGCACGCCCATCCCTTGTTTGTGCATCTGAAGGAGCAGGCGCGCGGCGTGCTCGGTACCCGATCGATCAAATGGAACTTCACCAAGTTCCTGGTGAAGAAAGACGGCAGCGTGTATCGCCGCTACAGCCCGCGTACCCAGCCGCAGCATCTCGCCGGCGATATCGAAAGATTGCTGGCGCAATGACGTGCGGCACGGCTGCGCTTGCGCAGCGGGGCACGGTTAAATCATGCCCAGCAGCTTTAAACCCAGTGGCAGCAGCACTGCGGTCAACGCGCCCGACACGCCCATCGCCAAGCCGGCAAAGGCACCCATTTCCGGGCTGATTTGAAAGCCCCGGGCGGTACCGAGGCCATGCGAGGTGACGCCCAGCGCAAAACCGCAAATACTGTGATCGGTGACTCTGACCAGCTTCAGTATCCCCTGCGCCACAGTGGCGCCGATAATCCCGGTGATCAGTACCAACACCGCGGTCAGCGATGGCAGGCCGCCAATTTTTTCAGCGATGCCCATCGCAATCGGGGACGTAACCGATTTTGGCGCAAGCGACAATACCACCTCCGGCGATGCCCCCAGCGCCCAGCCAATCCCCATCGCCGTCACGACTGCGGTGGAGCATCCCAGCAAGGACCCGATCGAAAAGGCAAACCAGTGGCGTTTCAGTTTTGCCATTTGCTGATACAGCGGCACCGCCAGCGCAACCGTCGCCGGCCCGAGCAGGAAATGGACAAATTGTGCGCCATCAAAATAGGTGGAATAGGGTGTATCCGTCACAAGCAGGATGGCCACCAGAATCACCACCGCCAACGCCAACGGATTGACCAGCGGGCTGGCTTTGGCGCGCAGGTGGATGGCAACGGCAAACTGGTATGCCAGCAACGTTGCGGTCAGCCACAGCAGGGGAGACGTGTTCAGGTATACCCAGATATTGTTCAAATTCGGGTTCATTTCTGCAACCACTTGATGCTCAGTGCCGTAACAAGGATGGTCAGGACGGTGCTGATCACCAGCGCCACCACGATTGGCAACCATTCCGCCGCGATACGCTGACCATGGACCATGACCCCGACGCCGGCAGGCACGAACAGAATCGTCAGGTGCCTGAGCAAAACTTGCACCGTTGGTGCCAGCATTTCCAGCGCATCCTTTTTTACAGCGAGATAAATAAACAACAGCAGCATGCCGATTACCGGCCCCGGAATCGGCAGGGAAAAACCATGTGCGATGGCTTCGCCGATGGTTTGAAACAGCAGCAATGTCACCAGAGTATTGATCATTTTTACGCAGCTAATGGAGGAAAATGGCAGTAATCGACATCTTACAGCAGCAGCATCTCAAACAGAGCAAGCTGCCGGCGTCCATCTTCATGCATAATTGAGCGTGGCACAGCTTGCAGCACCTGTCTGCATGCTCCTGCACCCTTGGGAAATGGCGACTGTCTTGCGATGCCGGCATGCTGGCCGGTGCTGCCATATTAACCATACGCATGACGTTTTTACTGGAAAAATCAAGATGGGTAACCGACTTTCCAAAATCGCCACCCGCACCGGCGACAATGGCAGCACTGGCCTGGGCGACGGCAGCCGCACCGGCAAGGATAGCTTGCGCATCCATGCGCTGGGCGATGTGGATGAATTGAATTCGCAGCTGGGCGTATTGCTGTGCGAAGACTTGCCAGCCGCAATGCACGAAGAACTGATGTTAATCCAGCATGACTTGTTCGATCTCGGCGGTGAATTATGCATTCCCGGCTACAGCATGATTACCGAGGTGCAGGTTGCACGACTGGATGGCTGGCTGGAAAAATACAATGCCGAGTTGCCACCATTAAAGGAATTCATCTTGCCCGGCGGCTCGCGTGCAGCATCGGTCGCGCATGTCTGCCGCACCGTGTGCCGCCGCGCCGAGCGCAGCGTGGTCGGGCTCGGCCAGACCGAACCAGTACACGACCATCCACGGCATTACCTGAACCGGCTGTCGGACCTGTTGTTCGTGCTGGCGCGGATTTTAAATCGGCATGCAGGCGGAACCGACGTATTGTGGGAAAAGGATCGCAGCAGAAAAGATTGATGGAGGCCTGAGCCGATGCACGACAGCTAGCCCGATTCTTTGATCGCTGCTTGCAATGCATGGCCTTTACGCTCGGCATAGAGGCTGAACAGGTTGCCGCCCACGATCAGCAGCGCACCGACAAACACCGCCGGCTGAATTTGCTCTGCATAAAAAACCGCACCGATCACGGCAATCAGCGGCAGGCGCAGGAAATCCATCGGCACGACTACCGTCACATCCGCGAGCATCAGCGCTTTGGTGAGGCAATAGTGCCCGCTCAATGCGCTGGCGCCAAGAATGAAAATATACGGCCAGGCCGCAGCAGACGGTATCGAAAAATCCGACAGCGATGGCAGCAATCCCAAAGGCAACTGGATCACCGTCATATAAAACAGAATGCACAACGGCGACTCGGTCGGCGCCAGTTTCTTGGTCATCGTATGGGCAAAGGCATAGGCGATTGCGCCCAACAGCACGGCCAGTGCGGCTGGATGCACCACGCCGCTGCCGGGCCTGACGATCACCAGCACGCCGATCAATCCCAATACCACGGCCACCACCCTGGCAAGCGTGAGCCGCTCGCCCAGAATCAGTGCGGCAACGATCGCGGTCCAGACTGGCGTCGTGAATTCAATCGCAAAGACTTCCGCCATCGGAATGAATGCCAGCCCGTAAAACCAGCCAAACTGGCCGCCGAAGTGACTCACATTGCGCAGCATATGCAAACCCAGCCGGCGGGTGAGTACTTGCCGCCATCCGGTGCGCCACAGCAAAATCGAAATAATCGCCAGACTGCACAGACTGCGGAAAAACAGGATCTCGAACGTATCAAGGCTCGACGACAGCTGGCGCCCGGCAATCGCCATCGCAATAAAGGATGCCAGGGATCCAGCCATCCAGACTGCCGCACGCGTGGCTGGATACAAATTTGACTTCAGCAATGATCCCTCTCTAGTGTTTTTTTAATGCAGATGCGGCAATGCACACCACCCCGATCGACGGGCTGGTGCGCATTTACGATAAAAATCAGGCCAACTTCGGCCCGCCATCCATCAAAGGCGAGCAGGCCCATCCCATCTCGTTGCTGCCATGCGGATACCGCGCGTTATGCCTGGCTGTCAAACAGCTTGAAGATACTGGAAAAATCAAGCTGGCCGTGGCCGCTCTTGCTATGCAAATCGTACAGGTTGCGCGACAACGAGCCGAGCGGCACGTTGGCGCCGACCGCCAGCGCATTCTCGACTGCCAGCCCGAGGTCCTTGAGCATCAGGTCGACGCCAAAGCCGCCGGCATAGTCGCGCGACGCCGGCACGTTGTCCATCACGCCCGGGCAGGGATTATAGACTTCCAGCGTCCAGTTGCGCCCGGAACTCTTGGCCATGACTTCCGACAATATCGCGGGATCCATGCCGTTGGCCATGCCCAGCTTCAGCGCTTCGCTGGTGCCGATCATCAGTATGCCTAGCAGCATGTTGTTGCACACCTTGACTGTCTGTCCGGCGCCGCTGTCGCCGGCGTGGAAGATATTCTTCCCCATTTTTTCCAGCAGCGGCCGGGCCCGCTCAAGATCGGCCGCTGCACCGCCGACCATGAAGGTCAGGGTGCCAGCTTTGGCGCCGCCGGTGCCACCGGACACCGGCGCGTCCAGCATCGCCAGCCCCTTGGCGGCTGCCGCCGCGGCCACAGTGCGTGCGGCCTGCGGCGCGATCGTCGAGCAATCGACCAGCAAGGTGCCGGCGCGCGCGCGCGCCAAGATGCCGTCGTTGCCCAGATACAGCGATTCGACATGGCGTGACGCCGGCAGCATGCTGATGATGACATCGGCGCCATCGGCTGCGGCTGCTGCGCTTTCCGCCTGGCTGCCGCCGGCCTCGACCAGCGCCTGCATCTGGCTGGCGGAGAGGTCGAAGCCGGTGACGGCATAGCCGCTTCGAGCCAGATTCTGCGCCATCGGCAAACCCATGTTGCCCAGTCCGACAAATGCAATCTTCGCGTCTTTCATGTCTGCCTCACTTCAGCGATATGGTGGTATTGACCTGGCCGCCGGCTGCGCCCTCCTCGATCCAGCGCGCAGTCACCGTCTTGGTCTGGGTCCAGAACATGATAGCTTGTTTTCCGTTGGGGCCGAGGTCGCCGAGCTTGGATGCACGCGAACCGGTGAAGCTGAAGTAGGCGACCGGCACTGGAATCGGCACGTTGATGCCGACCTGGCCGACATCAATCTCGTTCTGGTACTTGCGCGCAGCCCAGCCACTGGAAGTGAAGATCGAGGTGCCGTTGCCGTTCGGATTGCCGTTGATGAAGGCGATCGCGTCATCCAGCGTTTCGGCGCCGACCACGTTCAGCACCGGGCCAAAGATTTCCTGGTCATAGATATCCATGCCGGCCTTGACCTCGGAAAAGATGGTCGGGCCGACGAAATTGCCCGACTCAAAGCCGGCAACGCTGACCTTGCGGCCATCGAGCTCAAGCTTGGCACCCTGGCTCACGCCGCTATCGATCAGATTCAGCACGCGCTCGCGCGCCTTCCTGTTGACCAGCGGGCCGACGTCCGTGGTGCGGTCGATGCCGGGGCCGACCTTGAGTTCCCGGGATTTTTCAACGATTTCCGGCAGCCAGCTGCGTGCCTGCCCCACCAGTACCACCACCGAGTTGGCCATGCAGCGCTGGCCGGCGGCGCCGAAGGCGGAACCGAGCAAATGGTTGATCGACTGATCCTTGTTGGCATCGGGCATGATGACGCAATGGTTCTTTGCGCCCATCATCGACTGCACGCGCTTGCCAGCGTCGGATGCGCGCCGGTAGATATGGGTGCCGACATGGGTCGAGCCGATGAACGACAGCGCGCGTATATCCGGATGGTCGCAAATCATGTTGGCGACATCGGCACCGCCATGCACCACGTTCAGCACGCCCGGCGGGAAGCCGGCCTGGTGCGCCAGTTCGACCAGCAGCATGGTCGAGCTCGGGTCTTGCTCGGATGGCTTCAGTATGAAGGTATTGCCGGCAGCGATCGCGATCGGAAACATGAAGCTTGGCAGCATTACCGGAAAATTAAAGGCGGTGATGCCGGCACCGATGCCGACCGGCTGCAGCAGGTTGTAGACTTCGACGCCGGTGGCCGCATTCTCGGCGATTTCGCCCAGCTGCAGGCTGGTAATGGTGCAGGCATGCTCGATCGCCTCCAGGCCGCGACCGACTTCGCCCTCTGCGTCCGGCAGCGTCTTGCCGTGCTCGCGGGTGATCAGTTCAGCCAGCGGGCTGATATTGTCGCGCACCAGTTGCTGAAACTTCAGCATGACGCGCATGCGCGCGCTCAACGAGGTGTTGCGCCAGGTTTTGAGTGCCTGCTTGGCGGAAGCCACCGCCAGATCAACTTCCTGTGCGGTTGCGAATGGCACCCGGGCGACGACTTCCTGGGTCGCCGGATTGACGACATCGCGCCACTCTGTCGACTGTGAAGGATAATGCTTGCCGCCGATGAAGTGGTGGATCGTGGCGACGCTGGCCTGGTTGGCAGTAATGGTAGTCATGCTGGTTTTTCCTATATCGTATGTTGGCAATTGATTGTCTGTTGCGGATTTATTTGGCAGCCTGCTTGACCAGCGGGCAGGTTGATTCTGCCAGCGGCTTGAAGGCGATCTGGGCCGGAATTGTCGCGAGCGTGTTGTAATAATCCCAGTCGCCCTTCGATTCCGACGGTTTTTTCACCTGGAACAGGTACATGTCATGGGCGACACGGCCATCCGGGCGGATTGTGGCGTTACGCATCACAGGGTCCTTGATCGACAGCTCGCGCATCTTTTGCGCGACGATTTTCCAGTCATCGGTCTTGGCCGCGGCCACCGATTTCAGATAATGCAGCACGCTGGAATACACGCCTGCCTGCACCATGGTCGGCTTGTTGCCCTTGTGGAGTTTTTCGAAGCGCGACGAAAATGCACGTGTCTGCTCGTCCATGTCCCAGTAAAAGCCTTCGGAAAAAATCAGTCCCTGCGCCACATCCAGACCCATCGAGCGCACGTCACTGAGAAATACTAGCAGCGCGGCAACCTGAGTTCCCTTGCCGCCAATGCCAAATTCGCGCGCCGCCTTGATCGCGTTGACGGTATCCTGGGCACCATTGGCCAGGCCGATCACTTGCGGCTTGGCCGCCTGCGCCTGCAGCAGGAATGATGAAAAATCATTTGCATTGAGCGGATGACGCACGCTGCCCACCACCGTGCCGCCGTAGGATTTGACAACGTCGCTGGCATCCTTCTCGAGCGAAGCACCGAACGCATAATCCACCGAAACGAAGTACCAGGACTTGCTGCCCTTGCGCGTCAGTGCAGCTGCAGTACCGGAGGCTGCCGAATAAGTATCGAACATCCAGTGAAATCCGTTGGCTGCGCATTCCTCGTTAGTCAGGCGGGTCGTGGCCGGACCGCTATACAGCGCAATGCCGCCTTTTTCCTTGATCATTTTCTGCACCGCCAACGCGCCGGCGGAATTGGTCAAGTCTGCCATCGCATCGACATGATCATTGTCGAGCCATTCGCGGGCCTTGGAGGCGACGATGTCGGCCTTGTTCTGGTGATCGGTGTACAGCACTTCAATCTTCAAACCCTTGCACTCCGCCTTCAGGCAGTCGTCGATCGCCATGCGCGCAGCCACCACCGATCCCGGCCCGCCCATACCGGAATACGGTCCGCTCATGTCGGTCAATACGCCAATCTTGACCACGCCATCGGAAATTTGCGCCTGGGCGCCGGCAGAAAGGGATGCCAGGGCGGCAACAACTGCAATAGCGGATTTGCTGATTCGAAACATGACGGTCTCCTGTTGTAGGCGGATTACGATGGTTTTTTTATCGTGGAATGAGTATATTCAGGTTTTTATGCAATAAGATAGGTACTATTTACACAATCGATGTGCAAAAATGCAAAACAAACCCCTGCCATCCGCTCGCCACCTGAACTGGGACAATCTGCGCATCTTTCTCGCCGTGGCGCGCAGCCAATCGGCGCTGGAAGCGGCTGCCCAGCTGGAAATGGACCACTCGACCATCACCCGCCGGCTGCACCGACTGGAACAGGAAATCGGCTCCAAGCTGTTCGACCGCAATCCGCAGGGACATCTGCTGACCACTGCAGGACACCGGCTGCTGGAATATGTTGAGCAAATCGAAAGTGCACTGGCGCGGGTCGACAGCGAGATCGGCGGCGACAGCCAGGTGCTGACCGGCCAGGTGCGCATGGGCGCCACCGAAGGCTTTGGCAGCTACTTCCTGGCGCCGCACCTGACGCATTTTTGCGCGCGCCATCCAGCCATCACCGTCGAAATGCTGGCCGTGCCGCGCTTCATCAATCTGTCCAAGCGCGAAGCCGATCTGGCGATCAACATCGAGCGTCCGCAAACCGGCAGCTATGTCGTGTGCAAGCTGTCGGATTACCGCCTGCAGATGTATGCGACCGCCGCTTATCTGGAGCGCCACCCGCCGATCTGCTCGCTGTCTGATTTGGCCAGCCACAGCATGATTGGCTATGTCGATGAATTGTCTTTCAGCGCCGAGCTGCGCTATCTGCAACAGCTCGCACCCGGCGCACCGGTGCCATTGCGCAGCACCAGCATCATTGCGCAGTTTTGCGCGGCACGGCGCGGCCAGGGACTGGCGGTGCTGCCCTGCTTTCTGGCCAGCAGCGCGCCCGATCTGGTCCCGGTGTTGCCGGGCACGGCCGAAGTGATCCGGTCATTCTGGCTGATTGCACCAAAGGAGGGGCGTGAAACCGCGCGGGTGCGGGCGTTATGGGATTATCTGCGCCATGTCACCGAAATCAATCAGGCATTCTTGATGGGCGAGTCAGCCGAGATCGCATGGAGCAACGGCGAGTGAAACGTCTCCGATCTGTGCTGGCTGCCGATACTGCGGCCGGGCAACATCATCCGCTGATTGCACACTCTCCTGATGACAAAAAAAAAGCGACGCCGCAGCGTCGCTTTTTTTTCACCTACAAGCACCAGGCTTACTGGGTACGCTTGTCGAATTCGATCAATGCATAGGCCGAATGGTTATGGATCGATTCGAAGTTTTCCGCTTCCAGCGTATAGGCGGCAATCCTTGCATCGTTATTGAGCATGCCGGCCACGTCGCGCACCAGATCCTCGACGAATTTCGGATTGTCATAGGCGCGCTCGGTGACATATTTCTCGTCCGGGCGCTTCAACAATCCGTACAGCTCGCACGATGCCTGCTCCTCAATCTTGGCGATCAGCTGATCGACCAGGATGTCGCCGGCCAACACCGCATTGACGGTGATGTGCGAACGCTGGTTGTGCGCGCCGTAGGCCGAAATCTTTTTCGAGCACGGGCACAGGCTGGTGACGGCCACCACCACCTTCAATGTCACCTCCACGTCATCGCCGCGGATCTCGCCGGTCAGGCCCACTTCGTAATCCATCAGGCTTTCGACGCCGGAAACCGGCGCGGTCTTGTTGATGAAATACGGGAACGTCAATTCGATGCGGCCAGCCTCGGCTTCTAGCAGCTTGGCCATTTTGCGCATCAGGCTGGAGAAATGGGCCACATCGAGCGGTGCGCGATTGCCTTCCAGCAGCGCAATGAAGCGCGACATGTGGGTGCCTTTTTTATCTTCAGGCAGTTGCACATACATGTTCCAGGTGCCGACCGTCGGCTGCGCGCCCGACTTGGTCTTGATCGAAACCGGATAGCGCACGCCCTTGACGCCGACCCGCTGGATCGTCAGACGACGGGTATCCACCGTGCTTTGCACGTCGGGAATGGTGGTGAGGTTCAGGTCGCGCGTATTCATCGCCATACTTTCAAATAACGCCGTCAACCGATGACGGCTTGTACCAGTCTAATTGTTGACGACCAACCGTGGCTCGCCCTTGCCGAACCGCTCATTGATCGCTGCCGCAATCCCGGCTGCGTCCAGACCGCACATGGCGAGCAACTGGGAAACGTCGCCATGGTCGATAAATTTGTCCGGCAAGCCCAAATGCAATAGCGGTTTGACAATACCGGCTGCCGCAAGCGCTTCTGCCACCGCACTGCCGGCGCCGCCCATGACCGATCCCTCTTCCACCGTGACCAGTGCGTCATGGCTTGCCGCAAGCTGCTTGAGCAGCTCCACATCGAGCGGCTTGACGAAGCGCATATTGGCCACCGTTGCATTCAACTGACTGGCGGCCGCCAGACTTGGCGCCACCATGGTGCCGAATGCCAGAATCGCAATGTCCTTGCCGGTGCGCTTGATTTCGCCTTTGCCAAGCGGGATGGTCTGCAAATCCTTTGCAGGCGCCGCGCCAATGCCGGCGCCGCGCGGGTAACGCACCGCAGCAGGGCCATTATATTGGAAAGCGGTCGAGAGCATCTGACGACACTCGTTTTCGTCGGACGCCGCCATCACCACCATATTGGGAATGCAACGCAGGAAGGCCAGGTCATAATTGCCTGCATGGGTTGCACCGTCAGCGCCCACTAACCCGGCGCGGTCCAGCGCAAAGGTGACATCCAGGTTTTGCAACGCAACGTCATGGATCAGCTGGTCGTAACCTCGCTGCAAAAAGGTGGAATAAATGGCGACCACAGGCTTCAAGCCTTCGCATGCCATGCCGGCGGCAAAGGTGACCGCGTGCTGTTCGGCGATGCCCACATCGTAATAACGGTCCGGGAAGCGCTGCTCGAACTGCACCATGCCGGAGCCTTCGCGCATGGCTGGCGTGATGCCGACCAGACGCGCATCAGCCGCGGCCATGTCGCACAGCCAGTCGCCGAATACCTGCGTATAGGTGAGCTTGCCGGCGGCAGCCGGCTGGATGCCTTCGGCCGGGTTGAACTTGCCGGGGCCGTGGTACAGCACCGGATCAGCTTCGGCCAGCTTGTAGCCCTGGCCTTTCTTGGTCACCACGTGCAGGAATTGCGGCCCTTGCAGATGCTTGAGGTTCTGCAAAGTCGGCACCAGCGAATCCAGATCGTGGCCATCGATCGGGCCGATGTAGTTGAAACCGAATTCCTCGAACATGGTGGCCGGCATGATCATGCCCTTGGCATGCTCTTCAAAGCGCTTGGCCAGTTCCAGCATCGGTGCCGGCAACACATTCTTGCCGACGTTTTTTGCGGCCGCATAAAATTTGCCCGACATCAGTCGTGCCAGATAGCGGTTCAGGGCGCCGACCGGCGGTGAAATCGACATGTCATTGTCGTTGAGGATCACCAGCAACTTCATATCTTCATGCACGCCGGCATTGTTCAGCGCTTCGAATGCCATGCCGGCAGTCATTGCGCCATCCCCGATGACGGCGATCGCATGCCGGTTCTCGCCCTTGAGTTTGGCAGCCAGCGCCATGCCCAGCGCCGCCGAAATCGACGTCGACGAATGGGCGGTGCCAAATGTGTCGTAGGTGCTCTCGTCGCGACGCGGAAATCCCGAAATGCCATTGAACTGGCGCAAAGTGTTCATCCGGTCACGCCGTCCGGTCAGAATCTTGTGCGGATAGGTTTGATGGCCGACGTCCCAGACGATGCGATCTTCCGGTGTATTGAAGACGTAATGCAACGCAATGGTCAGTTCGACCGTGCCCAGATTGGAAGACAGGTGGCCGCCGGTCTTGGACACCGAATCCAGCACGAACGCGCGCAACTCTTTCGCGAGCGGTTCCAGATCTGCACGCGACAGACTACGCAGATCGGCAGGGTCGTTGATTTTTTTCAGCAAGTCCATATTGGGATCTTTTCTATTTTGTTAGGGACAGAAGCACTCGAAAGCTTCGCCCTGCACTTTTATCTTGTTGGGGACAGCGTACCGCTTCGCGTTGGCGGCCCCGCTTAACTTTGTCCCGCATTTTAGTCAGTTGGGGACAGAGTACTGCTACGCCTAGGCGGCTCCACTTAACTCTGTCCCGCATTTTCAGTCAGTTGGGGACAGAGTACCGCTGCGCCTAGGCGGCTCCGCTTAACTCTGTCCCGCAATACCTAAGATTTTCTTTGGACGATCAAGTCGGCCAATTCACGCAAGCGCAGCGCAGGTTCGCCAAACGGCACGATCGCGGCGTAGGCATCGCTGCGCAGTCTTTCGGCCAGCGCCTGCGATTTTTCCAGTCCCAAAATCGACACATAAGTCGGCTTGTTGTTGGCCGCATCCTTGCCGGCAGTTTTGCCAAGCATGGCTGAGTCCGCGGTTGCGTCCAGGATATCGTCGACCACCTGAAATGCCAGACCGATCGCGCCGGCATAGGCATCCAGCGCCGCCACCTCTGCCGCCGTCAAATCCTTGCCACACCAGGCACCCAGCAATACCGACGCGCGCAACAGTGCGCCAGTCTTCAAGCGATGCATCTGCTCCAGCTGGTCCAGCGACAAATCCAGGCCGACGCTGGCCAGATCGATTGCCTGGCCGCCGCACATGCCGACCGAGCCGGACGCCTGCGCCAGCAGCCGCATCATTGCCAGTTGACGCGCTGGTTCGATATCACCTTCGGACAGTACTAGAAACGCCTGTGCCTGCAAGGCATCGCCCACCAGCAACGCTGTGGCTTCATCATAGTGGACATGCACGGTCGGTTTGCCACGCCGCAGTGCGTCATCATCCATGCACGGCATATCATCATGCACCAGAGAATAGGCATGAATCATTTCCACCGCGGCGGCGGCGCGGCGCAATTGCGCAGCAGGCGCATCGAACACGGTGCCGGCTGCCAACACCAGCAGCGGGCGCACCCGCTTGCCGCCGTCGAGTACCGCATAGCGCATCGCGGCATGCAAATGGGTCGGTACGACCGTTGCCGCGGGCAACAAGGCCTCCAGCGTCTGCTCCATCGCCGCCTGGGCGGTTGCTACCCATTCTGCAAACGGCTGTGGTGTCCCGGCCAGCCCAGCCTGTCGCGGCCCGGCCTGTCGTGGCCCGATCACTCTTCATCCTCGTCGATTGCTTCGTCGGCGAAAGGTTTCAGCAGCTCCCCTTCCAGAACCTTGACCTGGTTTTCCACCTGGTCGAGCTGAGTGGCGCAATATTTCACCAGTTCGGAACCGCGCTTATACGCTGCAACCGACGCTTCCAGCGGCAGCTCGCCGGCTTCCATTTGCGCAACCAATTGCTCCAGTTCCGCCATGGCTTGTTCAAACGATGGTGGCGCAGTCGCCGAAACAGGTTTTTTTGACATAAACAACCAAATTTAAGTGTAGCCCGTTATTTTAGAACAAACCACCTCCCGAGGTTGGGAAAGCGGAAAGACTGTGTTGCACGAGGTCACTAAAAACTGTGCATCCCGACAATCAATGCTGATAAGTATCACCATCCATGTTGCCTATCATGCATTAAATCCCGAATTTGTCGTTTTTTCCGAGGCCAGACCTGCATGTAGCTAGGTGATGCCAATACAAACGATAATGATTTTCATTTACCAAATCAGCGATTTTGCTTATAATTCCTGCAAACCACCATCCCGCTACGGAGGAAAATAATGAAACTTTTAGCCACAGTTGTTGCCACCTCGATTGCCGCCATCGTTTTTCCGTCCATCGCATCTGCCGATGAAGTGGTGGTCTACTCCGCCCGCAACGAGCAATTGATCAAGCCACTGTTCGAAGCCTATAGCAAGCAAACCGGCACCACGGTCAAATTTGTCACCGACAAGGAAGGCCCGCTGTTGGAAAAGCTGAAAGCCGAAGGCACCAATACGCCAGCCGACCTGCTCCTGACAGTTGACGCCGGCAACCTGTGGCAAGCCGCCAGCCAGGGACTGCTGCAGCCGGTCAGCTCACCAGTTCTCAGCGCCAATATCCCGAGCCATTTGCGCGACCCGAAGAACCAGTGGTTTGGCCTGTCGCTGCGCGCGCGCACCATTTTTTACAATCCGGCCGCAGTCAAGCCGGCCGACCTGTCGACGTATGAAGACCTGGCCAGCCCGAAGTGGAAAAACCGGCTGTGCCTGCGCACCTCGAAAAAAGTCTATAACCAGTCACTGGTGGCAATGCTGATCGAAGAGCATGGCGAAGCCAAGACCGAGCAAATCGTCAAGGGCTGGGTCGCCAACCTGGCCACCGATGTCTTTTCCGATGACACCAAGATGCTGGAAGCGATCGGCGCCGGCCAGTGTGACGTCGGCATCGCAAATACCTACTATTACGGCCGCCTGATCGAAAAGAAGCCCAAGCTGCCAGTCAACATCTTCTGGGCAAACCAGCAAGATAAGGGCGTGCATGTGAATGTCTCGGGCGCGGGTGTGACCAGGCATGCAAAGAATACTGCCGGCGCACAGAAGCTGATCGAATGGCTGTCATCGTCCGAGGCGCAGAATCTGTATACGGATCTCGACATGGAATATCCGGTCAATCCGAAAATCAAGCCGGATGAAAGGCTGGTCGGCTGGGGCAGCTTCAAGCAAAATCTGATCAACGTCAGCAAAGCCGGCGAACTGCAGGCTGCCGCCGTCAAATTGATGGATCGCGCCGGCTACAAATAAAGCTGGCAGCATGCACCATGATCGCAAAACCGAGCAAGCGTCAGCTGCTCGGTTTTGCTGTTTCAGGATGAAGCTAGTAATCTAGTAGATGTGATCAAACCAGACATGAAAACAGCTGCCCCGAGCGCGATTTTCCCACCCTTGTCGCTGCCCCGATTATTTCTGGGCCGCTGGTTGAGCGGCTGGCGTGTCGCAGCATTTCTGGTGTCCTTGATCACGCTGGTGCCGCTGGTAGTGGTGCTGTCATCGTTCCTGTATCCGCAGTCGGAGATCTGGGGCCATCTGTCGCAGCATGTACTGCCGGAGATATTGGTCAATTCGTTATGGCTGGTGCTGGGCGTAGCAATCGGCACCGGCCTGATCGGCGTGAGCCTGGCCTGGCTGACCGCAGTGTGCGAATTTCCCGGAAGCCGTTTTTTTGCCTGGGCACTGATGCTGCCGCTGGCCATGCCCGCCTATGTGACGGCATTCGTGGCAATCGGCTTGCTCGATTTTACCGGGCCGCTGCAAACCTTGTTGCGCGAATGGTTCGGCACGAGCAGCTGGTTTCCCCGCATCCGTTCGCGCGGCGGCGTGATTGCCGTGATGACGCTGGCGCTTTATCCGTACGTCTACCTGCTGGCGCGCAATGCTTTTTTAACCCAGGGCAAACGTGCGCTGGAAGCCGGTCAATCGCTGGGTTTAAGCCGCAATAGAGGCTTCATCAACATCGCGCTGCCGATGGCGCGCCCCTGGATCGCGGCCGGCATCATGCTGGTATTGATGGAAACCCTGGCTGATTTCGGCACCGTTGCCATCTTCAATTACGATACCTTTACCACCGCGATTTACAAAGCCTGGTTCGGGCTGTTTTCATTGTCGACCGCATCCCAGCTGGCATCGATTCTGGTCGTGATCGTGTTTGTGCTGGTGGCGGCCGAACAGCATTGGCGCGGCGTGCGCCGCTATCACAGCGGCAGCAAGAGTGTGGCATCCAAATACCGGTTGAATCCGGCGCTGGGGTGGACTGTCAGCCTGATGATCGGCCTGTTTTTCTGTGCCGCGTTCGTGATCCCGTTGCTGCAGCTGCTGATATGGAGCGCGCAGGTATTCGCCGAGGATTTCGATGCCCGCTATCCGCTGTTCGTCTGGCATTCGGTACTGCTGTCGGCCATGGCTGCCGGCCTGGTAGTCGTAGCAGCGCTGATCCTGTCATACGCATTGCGCCTGTACCGCGACTGGCCGACCCGCTTTTTCGTGCGGCTGTCGACTTTGGGGTACGCGATTCCCGGCACCGTGCTGGCCGTTGGCATTTTCATACCCGTCGCATGGTTTGATAACCAGCTGCTGGCATGGCTGAAACCCTGGGCTGGCACCGGCGGCAGCATCCTGAAGGGCACGCTGACCGTGATGCTGTTTGCCTACGTCGCCCGCTTTCTGGCACCGGGTTTTAATGCGATTGACAGCGCAATGCAACGCATTACCCGCAGTCAGGAAGAAGCTGCACGCGGCATGGGCCTGACCGGCTGGCGGCTGCTGGCGCGGGTGCATGTGCCGATCCTGCGCGGCGGTTTGCTAACGGCGGCGCTGATGGTGTTTGTCGATGTGATGAAGGAAATGCCGATTACGCTGATGACGCGCCCGTTCGGCTGGGATACGCTGGCAGTACGCATCTTTGAAATGACGTCGGAAGGCCAGTGGGAACGCGCCGCATTACCGGCAGTCGCGCTGGTGATTGCAGGTTTGCTGCCGGTAATTCTGTTGACCAGGCAATCCGAGCAGTAAAATACCGCATGGATAAATTTTCAAACAATGCGGCCGCCCCGGGCGAGCCGATGTTGCAACTGGTGGGTATTTCGCATACCTACCATCACGCCACCACGTTCGCCAACCTAAGCTTTTCACTGGCGCGCGGCCAGATTGGCTGTCTGCTGGGCCCGTCCGGCTGCGGCAAGACCACTGCGCTGCGCTGTATCGCCGGCTTTGAAGCGATCACCGAGGGCGAAATCCGGATCAACCAGCGCTTAATCAGCAGCCGCGGTTTTTCACTGCCTGCCGAACAGCGCCATATCGGCATGGTCTTCCAGGACTATGCGCTGTTTCCGCATCTGGATGTCAAAAGCAATATCGCCTTTGGCCTGCGCGGCATGAGCCGCGAAGACTGCCGTCGCCGGGTCGAGGAAATGCTGGAAGTGGTCGGCTTGCAAACCCTGGGAAAATCCTATCCGCATGAACTGTCCGGCGGCCAGCAGCAGCGTGTGGCGCTGGCGCGCGCACTGGCACCGAAGCCCGACCTGCTGCTGCTCGACGAGCCGTTTTCCAATCTCGATGTCGAATTGCGCGAGCGGCTCGGACTGGAAGTGCGCGCCATCCTGAAGCAGCAAAATGCCACCGCGATTCTGGTCACGCATGACCAGCACGAAGCCTTCGCGATCGCCGATGAAATCGGCATCCTGCATCGCGGCGTCATCCAGCAATGGGATACCCCGTATCAGCTATACCATGAACCGGCCAATCGTTTTGTTGCCGACTTCATCGGTGAAGGCGCACTAATTCCCGGCAAGGTACTCAGCGCCGACCGTATCGAAGTCGAGCTTGGCATCGTACCGGCCAAGCTGCAGGAAAACTGCTGCCTCGGCTGCACCGTCGATGTGCTGATTCGCCCGGATGACTTGATTCATGACGATTTGAGTTCGCTGCAGGCCACCGTCGTGGCCAAGGCATTTCGCGGCGCCGAATTTCTCTATACGCTGGAACTGGAAGGCGGCTCGCGGGTATTGTCGCTGGTGCCCAGCCACCACAATCATGCGCTCGGCGAAAAGATCGGCATCCGGCTTGAAATCGACCACGTGATCGCTTTTCAGCGCTAGCCTCGCTTGCCCACGCATGCATCGGTCTTAAGCGATGCATGCCTGGGCAAGCGCATGTCTATTTGGCGAATTCCATTTCCTTCATGCGCTCTTTGAGCGGTTTGCCGGCAACGGCCGGCAAACCATCGAAGCGGGTCTGTATTTCCAGGTCAAGCCGGCCAATCCGGTCCGCCGGCGCCGGATGGGTCTTGAACATCAGTGAAAAATTGCTGTCCTGGTCACTCTCGCGCTGCAAAGCCTGCAGCACCGATGGCAAGCCGAATGCATCGAAACCGGCGCGCGCAGCAATCACCACGCCAAGGCGGTCCGCCTCGAATTCATCGGCCTGGTCCAGGCCGCTGGTAAACACTTTCAGCACCGCGTTTTTGACGAATTCATTGACTTGCGGGTTGGCGCCGGTTTTGGCATTGACCAGGTCGCCAGCCAAGCCGGTCCAGCCGCTGCTCTTGACCGCATTCAAATGGTGTTTTTTCAGTACATGGCCGATTTCATGGGCCAGCACGCCCGCCAGCTCGGCTTCGCTGTTCATGCGCTCGAGCAAACCGCGGGTGATGAAGATATAGCCGCCCGGCGTGGCAAACGCGTTATAGCCGGCGTCGTCCAGCACCGCAAAAGTCCATGGCAAATCCGGCCGTTCAGTTTGCAACGCCAGCCAGCGGCCCAGCGTATTGACATAGCGCTGCATGCCGGGATTGACCAGCAACGACTTGGCACCCAGCAGGGTCGCCGCGAATTCCTGTCCCAGCGCAATTTCTTCCTGCTCGGTCGGGTCCCTGACTGCTTTGGTCAGATTGCTCAGCATGCTGCTGAAATTATTGCTGCTCCCTTTGTCGCCAGCACCGAAATTCGGCAGCTTGAAAGGTAACTGTGCCGAGGCCAGCGTCGATATCAGTGCCAGCGCTACGGCGAGCGTCATGCGTGCAATGTTGTTCATCTCAACCTCCGCTCAGGCCAGGAACCGCATTGCCGCTGTCGCCGCCTGTGCCGGCAGGCGCGGGCGCAACCGGTTCCAGATAATCGACGTGGGCCGGAACCAGCTTGCTGCGCTGGGCGAAGGCTTGCGCAGCGTCTCTGGCCACTGCCAGCTTTTGCATTTTCTTCAATTCCTCCGGATTGGGGCGGGCCCGCTGCAGATCTTCTTCCTGCAGGCCACGCACGCCAGTAGTCACCGTCGCGTTATTGGTGGTGCGTCCCGAACCCAGCAAACTGGCCAGCGCACCGCCGGCCTTCGGCGTACTGGGCTTTTGCGCATGAGATCCACCGGCATTGCCTTCAGACTTGAGATGCATCATGCGCAGCCAGCCAGCCTGGCCTGTTGCGGTCTTGACCTCGCTCCAGGCGCCGCTGCGCTTGACGACCTCGACCCGGCTATTTTCCGGCAGTGACACCAGCCTGGCCGCGTCCGACTGCGCCTGGGCCAGCAGCTCGGTGGCGCGATTGGTCAGCGCCGGTTCGGCCTGGGCCGCGGACGCGACCAGCATGAGCGCGACAGCAACAGCCTTCATGATGGTTTCCTTATCGGTTCATATAACGTCACTTCAGCGGCCCGTCCCTTGACTGCAAATGCGCCATGCGGCACGAACTCGATTGCAGCCGATGCGCTGCATGCCCGCATGGTTTCTTCGCTGACCAGCAAGCGCGCGACCCCTTTAGTCAAACCTTCGATGCGACTGGCGAGATTGACCGTGTCGCCGATCGCGGTGTAATCAAGTTTCTTTTGGGCACCAATAAAGCCTACCACGGCGGGGCCGGAGTGTACACCGATGCCGACCTCGAAGTCCGGCACACTGGCCGCTTCGTTTGCCAGTTCTTTTTTGAATGCCAGCAGTACTTCCTGCATTTCCAGCGCAGCCGCCACCGCATGCTCCGCATGCGCAGGATCATCGACCGGCGCGCCCCAGAATGCCATGATGCAGTCGCCAATGAATTTATCCAGCGTGCCGCCATGCCGGAACACGACGTCGACCTGGCGATCGAAATAACGGTTCAGCAGCGTCACCACCTCCTGCGGCGAGCGGGACTCCGACAGCGAAGTAAAGCCGCGGATATCGGAAAACAGCACGCTGATCTGCGAAGTTCGTCCGGACAGGCTTTCCACCGTTTCACCCTGATCGACGATCTGGCGCACGACATTCGGGTTCAGGAAACGGCCAAACAGCGATACCGCCTGCTCGCGCTGCCGGCGTTCACGCACATAGCCGCCGATCGCCGCCGCCAGGAACCAGCCGCTGGCAAACGCCAGCGGTGTTGCCAACGGCAGCAGCAGATTATGCGCGATAGCCGCATCGGCAAGCGCCAGGCTCGCTGCCGATGTCAGCCCGAACAGGCTGCCGATGAGAACCGGGTTTTTGCGGGTGGCGAATGCCCAGGCCAAGCCAACAATCATGACCACGCCAAAACCGAATGGCAGTGCTGCCGGCACGATGCGCACGCTCTGCCGGTTCTTCAGGTTGTCAATTGCGGTAGCCAGAATATCCACGCCGGGAATGTTCTCCCCCATCGGTGTCAGATGATGGTCAAACGCACTGGTGGCGGAGGCGCCGATCACGATGATCTTGTTGTGAAACAGCGGCGCGAACTCGGCATCGAATTGGCGGCGTTCGGTTTCACCAAGCGCCATGCGCTGTTCGGTCAGGATGCGATACAGCCTGCCATACGAGTAATGCCGATGCAGGTCGTCCGCGCGCGCCCAACGCATCAGGAATTCCTTCCCGTCAGGCAGTGCAACGCCGAGGTCTCGCGCAATGCGGGCTGGCATGGACGGCAATTTCCAGCCGCCGACCTCGGTTTGTAATGGCGAGCGCCGCAACAAGCCGTCAGTATCCTTGAGGCTATTGATCAAGCCCAGCCGCCACGCACTGCGGTCGATTGCATGCGGCAGTTCAAGGGTGGCGTGCGTGCCAGCCCTGCCGGGCTGACTCATGTCGAAAGCCTTGGCCAACTCCGGCAAGGCGGCAGCTGCAGTTTTGGATGACTCGGCCACGCGCACCGCCGGCAAATACACGATGGACGAGGTCTTGAGTGCATCGGACAGGCGCGCATCGCTCAGCGGGCGCTTTGCATCCGGCACTGAAAAAGTCATGTCGAACACGATTGCGCGTGGCGCAAATGTCAGCAGCCCTTCCAGCAAGTCGGCATGGATTTCACGCGGCCATGACCACAGCCCGGCAATTTCTTGCATGGCGACCATGCTGGGATCATCGATATCCACCACGACAATGTCTGGATCAGGTTTCTGCTGCGACGCATGACGCCGCAAATAATGATCGGCCAGCTGGAATTCGGTGATCGACAACATTTGCAGGCCAAACAACTCAACCGCCAGCATGCCCGAAAAGCACACGGCAGCGATCACATGCCAGTGCCGTGCAGATGGTTTTCTGAACAAGTCGACGAAAGAAAAATGCATGCGGCAGCCTGAATTTATGTAGGGAAATATTATCCGCAAGCATGTCATGTTCGCAACCATAAACTGTTGCCACCTGTTTATTCACTGCCAAGAAAGGAAAAATAATTTGCCGCGCGTATTGAAAATCCCTGGTCCAGCGCGATATGACCTGTGAACTGGCAATCTCCCGGCCTTTTTTAATTGGCAATTTTATTGATCCTTGTTCAAGCGTCGTACGCGATTACGCCCAAGCAATTACAGCTCAGGTATAATTGTTGGTTCTGTCCAAAATTTCCGTTTCATATTGCTTGAACACAGGTTTTTGCGGATTCTTTCTCTCTTAGGTTGGTGCAAATTAATTTGGGGGTGGGGATGTCCGATCTGGCTACTATTGCCAAGCTTGCGCGCTCGACTGCGCAACTTCCGGTCCACGTTTATCACGACGAACCCCTGCTACGGCAGGAAATTCAACAGCTATTCCATCGCGGTCCGCGTTATGCCGGCCATGAATTGATGGTGCCCGAGGCGGGCGACTTTGCCACGCTTGCGTGGGAAAACGAAGGCCGCATGCTGGTGCGCAATTCGCAGGGTATCGAGCTGCTATCCAACGTCTGCCGTCATCGGCAGGCCAAGATGTTCAATGGTCGCGGCAATGCCGAGCATATCGTCTGCCCGCTGCATCGCTGGACCTATGATCTGAAGGGTGAATTGATCGGTGCGCCGCATTTCGCGGAAACGCCGTGCACCAATCTGTCCAGGACGCCACTGCAGAACTGGAACGGCCTGCTGTTCGAGGACAATGGCGTCAATGTGCGCGAAAAACTGGCCAACCTGACTGTGACCCGGGACCTGGATTTTTCCGGTTACATGTTCGACCATGTCGAAGTCCACGAATGCGACTACAACTGGAAAACCTTCATCGAGGTTTATCTGGAGGATTACCATGTCGAGCCGTTTCATCCCGGACTGGGCAGCTTCGTGTCGTGCGACGACTTGCGCTGGGAATTCGGTCCCGATTTCAGCGTGCAGACGGTCGGCGTGCATCGCGGCCTGCAAAAATTCGGCTCGCCGACTTACCAGAAGTGGCAGGAACAGGTGCTGAAGTTTCGCAATGGCGAAGCGCCCAAATTCGGCGCCATCTGGCTCACGCTGTATCCGAACATCATGGTCGAATGGTATCCGCATGTGCTGGTGGTGTCGACCCTGTGGCCGAAGGGCCCGCAACAAACCACCAACGTGGTCGAGTTTTACTATCCGGAAGAAATCAAACTGTTCGAGCGCGAGTTCGTCGAAGCCGAGCGCGCCGCCTACATGGAAACCTGCATCGAGGATGACGAAATCGCGCAGCGCATGGACGCCGGCCGCAAGATCCTGATGGAGCGCGGCGTCAATGAAGTCGGTCCGTACCAGTCACCGATGGAAGACGGCATGCAGCATTTCCACGAATGGTACCGCTCGCAACTTGAGGTATAAAAGGCGCTGGATCGGATGCGCATGCCTGCTGCGCATCCGATCCAGGTTTGCCTGGCGCCTTATCAATCCAGCCTGCCGCTCGAAGTTGGGCAGCGCCGCACTGCCGTATTACAATGCACGCACTGCCCGGTTGCGGACCTGACTGTTTCAACCAGCGCAACCAGCCATAAGGAGCATGCGATGCGCCATACCACCCTGATTTCGGCAACTGAACTGGCCCAGCATGCGTTGCAGCCCGACTGGATCGTGATCGACTGCCGGCATGACCTGGCCTTGCCCGACGCCGGCCGCCTGGCCTATGAAGCCGGGCACATACCCGGTGCGCAATTCGCGCATCTGGACCTGGATCTGTCGGGCAGCAAAACCGATACCGACGGCAATTTTCTTGGCCGCCATCCACTGCCGCAGCAGTCAGCCTTCATTGAAACCCTGCGCCGCTGGGGCGTCAACCGGACTTCCCAGGTGGTGGCCTACGATGCGCACGGCGGCATGTTTGCCGCGCGGCTGTGGTGGATGCTGCGCTGGATCGGGCATGATGCGGTGGCAGTTCTCGATGGCGGCTTGCCGGCCTGGACCGCGGCCGGCATGTGGCTGTCACTGGAACTCAAGGGCAAGGCGCAAGGCGACATCACGCCTGCACCATCATTGGTCAGGCAGGTCGATCTCGACCTGGTGGCAACCAACCTCACTCGTCCGACATGCACCGTGGTCGACGCCCGTGCACCGGACCGGTTTCGCGGTGAAAATGAAACGATCGATCCGGTGGGCGGCCATATTCCGGGGGCAAGAAACCGGTTTTTCAAGGATAACTTGCAAGACAATGGCTGCTTCAAGCCGGCTTCCCAGTTGCAGGCGGAATGGCGGGCCGTAATCGCAACGCCCGATACTGCCATCATGCAGTGCGGCTCCGGCGTAACTGCCTGCCACAATTTGCTGGCGCTGGAAGTCGCCGGCCTTCCCGGGGCTGCGCTGTATCCCGGTTCATGGAGCCAATGGTGCGCCGACCCGGCCAGGCCTGTCGCCACCGGCAATCAAGCATAAGGATATGCAGTGAACCTTAATCAGCAACATCGCGGACATCAATTCTTCATTGATATCGCCACATCACTTGCCAGGCAAGAACCAGCCGCACAAGATGGTGTTGACCGAATCATGCGCATCCAGGTTGTTAACAAAGCCGGCTCAGCGGCGCTTACTGCTGCACAAGGCGGCATGGCGACTGCATGATCGGTTTTGCATTCTGTCATGGCTGGTCCTTCGATGCACAGGCGTTGACCGCGCTTCAAGCTGCGGTGGCCCAACATTTTCCGCATGCGCCCCAGGCATGCTTCGATTTGGGCTTTCATCAGGCAGCGCAGTCGCCACAATTGGCACCGCAAGTGCAATGGATCGCGATCGGCCATTCTTATGGCTTCGCCTGGCTGCTGCAGCAATCCCATCCATGGCAGGCAGCAATTTCAGTCAATGGATTTACCCGCTTTTGCCGCCGCCCCGGCCAGCCGCACGGCACACCGACGCGACTGGTCGATGCGATGCTGGCGCGCCTTGCCGAGGACGCGCCGGCAGTGGTCAAGGAATTTCAGGTGCGCTGCGGTATGCCTGCATCAGCGCCGGCCGACTATGACCAGCCAATGCTGCTGCGCCATTTGATTGGCTTGCGCGAGCTCGATCTTTCTCTACCCGCCTGTCCAGTGCTGGCGCTGGCAACTGGCGATGACCCGATCGTGTCGCCGGCACTGGCCCGGGCCTGCTTTATGCAGGCCAGCAGCACGCTGCAAGAATTTGCCGGCGACCACACGTGCCTGCTGCGTGCGCCGGCACCGGCAGCGGCAGCGATTGCAGAATTTACGGAGAGCTTGCATGGATAAGCAGGTCGCAACGCGCTTTTCTGACGCTGCCGGACGTTATGACCAGGCGGCGCGCATCCAGAAACAGGCGGCTGAACAGTTCGATGCCTGGCTGGCGCAATTGGGTTTAACCGCACCCGGCAGCATCGCTGAAATCGGCTGCGGCACCGGCTTTTTCACGCATCTGCTGCATGATCGCTATCCGACTGCCCGCCTGCATGCGACCGATCTTGCCCCGTCCATGATTGAGCGTTGCCGCAGCAGTTTTTTACCTCGATCCAATCTGCAATTCTCGGTATGCGATGGCCGCACTGCCAGGCTGGACCCGGCACCGGACTGGATCGTCTCGACCATGTGCTTTCAATGGTTCGATCACTTGCAGGCAGTACTGGCACGCCATTTCGCCGGCTGCCGGGTCCTGGCATTCAGCATCCTGCTGGATGGCTCGTTTTCAGAATGGCAGGCCGCGCATGAGCGGCTGCATCTTTCACCCGGCCTGCACCGCTGCCCGGATTACCGCACGCTCTTGCAGGACTGCAGCGCGCTCAGCAATGGCCGCCTGCACACGCATCGGATATCGCTGACGGAGCAACATGCGAACGGCCAATCGTTTGTTCAAAGCCTTCGGGCAATCGGCGCTGATCAGCCGCGCGCCGGGCACCAGCCGGTGAATTTGCGCCCGGTGTTGCGGCAACTGGAGCAAGGCATTGCTGCCAATTATGAAATTGGCTTCTTTTGCCTGCAAAGATGAGAGCGGGATAGGCGGGCGGGCGCCGGCATTCGAGTTGAATGTCCGGCATCCCATTTCGATTTTTGACTCGACCTGTACTTGCAACCAGCCAGGTCAGCGGCGCGCCATGATCTTGCGCAATGCCTCGATGCGCGCCGCACCACCTGCGTCGGGAATGAAACGCTGCGGATGGTCGGCAAGGTAGATGCCGGTGCTGCCCTGCCGCAGGCGCAACAGCCACAAGCCCCGGTCACCGCGCCGGTAAGCCATGTCGGAGCTTGAGCGCGGCGCATCGCCCGCTACGGTCGCCACTAGCGCCAATGTCTGCCCTGGTACGCCCTTGAGGACTTCAGTGATGGTCACCGCACCTAGCTCCAGCGGGCCGCCACCGGCGGCGAGCTGCACCCTGGACTGCCCGATCCATTCACCAACCACGACCAGGTCAGAACGGCGGACCAGTTCTTCATCACTCATCTGCGCAAACATCGCCACCCCCTGAGTTGGCATCAACACCGCCAGCATAAGCAAGCCGGTGCGCAATAACGCGGAAACGATGCCGCAGCCGGTGCGTAAATTGCTCACCAACTGGATTTCCAAAGGGCAGCCGGCGCGCAGCGCAACCGGTGTCTTATCGACTTGCAGCACGGCGCCGGCTCAGCACCAGGCCTGCCAATGCCAGTCCCAGAAGCGCCAGGGTTCCCGGCTCGGGCACCTGGGTCCGGGCCGGACCATAGATGAATCGCGCACCGGCGATGTCATCGGCTTGCGGACCACTGAATGCCTCGGTGTAATACGGATTCATCAGCGAACCAGGCACGCCGGTGTGGTCCAGGCCGATCGCATGACCCAATTCGTGCGCCATTACCTGGAAGATGTCGAAACCGGGGCCGGCAAAACCCAGGCTCCAGTTTTCAGCGATATCGAAATGAATATCGCCAGCCGCACTGTTGCCATTATTGGGAGGGTAATAGCCATGTGCCAAGACGCCGGAGGCGCCATCGAACGCATGGCCGCCAAGACGAATGTTGCCCGAGGTGGTCGGCGCATTGAATGCCGCACCATCATCGGCCACCATGACGAAATTGATGTCGGCGACGGCCGACCAGGCGGCAAATGCGCTCTCGATCGCGCTCAGAAAACCGGTTGGCATGAAATCGGCCAGCGAAGTGATTACGCAACCTGCAAATTCGATACCGCAACTGGTTCCAGTCGACATCAGGCTCCAGGTCACGGTAGCGCCGGTTCCCATGGTAGGCGAGCCCCACTTGCCGGGAGTGGTCGGGCTCAGCACATACGCCGATGCAGACATCGGCACGCTAAGCGCACAGATGAGGGCCAGCATAGATAACAAACGGTTTTTCATTGATTTTCTCTCGTCGGGTTTATTGGCTGGTCTGAAGCGGGCCAGGTCTGGCCTGCATTGCAAGCGCCTCTGGGACTCGGCAAGAGCAAGTTCGGGACCATCCGCATGCGATTGTCGATAAGACGATGATTTGATGTCCCTTTTTGTTACATGACGGTTCGACATCCTGACTTCCCGGAGGCACTCTGTAAGAAAGCTCGACGTATTCGGAAGGCGCTGGCGGCGACCGGCAGGCGCCGGGCTGGCCGGGCATCACTGCTGGATTAGAGGGTAATTGTTGGAGTTATTGGGTGTCTGTTTAGACCAGGCTCATTTCAAGAGCCTTGGCGCCAGCCCGCCTGATTAGGGAGCGGGGTAGGTGGTGCGGGCGCCGGACGGAATACGTCAGTAGCAAGAATGTTCAGCAATCAAGCTGAAATCAAGGAGGGTTGAGGGCAACCAAGACGCTAGCCCGGCATTCATCCGGTCACTTGCTCAGTGTTTCTCAGTGCGCGCGGCCGGTCAAGAACAGTACGATTACCACGCCCAAGCCAATTAACAGTATCTGCGGAATCGTCTCGCGCAAGGTGGCGCGGCGCTGCATCTGCGGCATCAGGTCGCTGACTGCGATATAGATGAAGCCTGAGGATGCAAACACCAGCACGAATGGAATCCAGTGGGTGACCTGCCCCAGCGTGAAATACCCGAGCAAGCCGCCGGCAACCGCCATCAGACTGCACAGGAGGTTATACACATACGCACGCTTACGGGAAAAGCCGGCGTTCAACAACACGATGAAGTCGCCGATTTCCTGCGGAATTTCATGGGCGATAATCGCCACAGCAGTGATGATGCCAAGGTTGGGATCGGCCAGAAAAGCGGCGGCAATCAGGATGCCGTCGGTAAAATTGTGCAAGCCATCACCGACCAGGATCATCCAGCCGGATTTGCCCGCCTCATGCGCATCGTGGCCATGTTCGTGGTGGTGACCATCGCCTTCGTAGTGATGCGAGTGGCGCAGAATCGCGAATTTCTCCAGCAGGAAAAAACCGAGCAAACCGGCCAGCAACGTCGCAAACAAGGCATGGGTATCGGCATGCGACTCGAATGCTTCCGGCAACGCATGCAACAGCGAAGTCGACAGCAGGATGCCAACCGACAGGCTGACCATGCGCTCCACCATTTTCGACAGCAGACCGAATGAAAACACGGCAGCAGCGGAAATGCTGAAGACGCCGGCAATCAGCGTAGTCAGCAGGATGGAAGTCAGCGTGGAGTTAATGGTATGACCTATGTACTGGAGATTCGCGGGCGCGAAAAGGTGGCAAATTAAAACACATGGCGCCTTTTTCGGCAAACAATGTCACTTGAAAAAAGCGCAGCCGACCTGGCCGCGCTTGTGTGCTGCAGCCGAAGCATTCAAACTACGCCATGCTGGCGCAACCATGCAAGGCAACGCGCCCACCCGTCCTTGGCCGCGGCTTCCAGGTAACTCGCTCGGTAATCGGCAAAAAACGCGTGGCCGGCATCCGGATAAATCACGAATTCCGACTGGCTCCCGCCCTGTGCCAGGGCCGCCTTCATCTGGTCGATACTGTGCAGCGAGATGCCATTATCCTTGCCGCCATACAGGCCCAGCACCGGCATCTTCAGGTCGGCGGCAATATCGATCGGCTGCCTTGGCGTCAATGCCGTCTTGTCGCCGCGCAGACGTCCATACCAGGCCACACCCGCCCTGACCTTCGGGTTATGCGCGCCATACAGCCAGACAAGCCGCCCGCCCCAGCAAAATCCGGTCACGCCAAGCCTGTCGGCATCGCCGCCATTGTCAGCTGCCCATTTGACACAGGCATCGAGGTCGGCCATCACCTGTGCATCCGGCACCTTTGCCACGACTTCCTTGATCGCTTCGGCAATCGTTGGATAGGCTGCAGGATCGCCCTGGCGCACAAACAGATCCGGCGCCAGCGCCAAGTAGCCCTGTCTGGCGAACCGACGCGCGACATCGGCGATATGCTCGTGCACCCCGAAAATTTCCGACAACACCAGGATCACCGGCAGCTTCTTCTTACCTGCCGGCTGGACGCGGTAGACCGGCACTTCCTGGTCGCCGACCGTGATCATCACTGTTCCCGCAATCAAGCCCTCGGTGTCGGTCTTGATCATGGTTTGCGAAGAGACCGGCATCACTGCGGCGGCAAAGCCGCTGCCCAGCGCCGTCTTCAAAAATACGCGCCGGTGCACCGGCTCGGACAATGGCGTCTTGCCAAGCAGACTGGCGACATCCTGCTTCAAATCTTCCATATACCATTCCCAAAAGAATCAGTGCACATCCTATCCACTTTACCCGGCGGCAAAAAAGCATAACAACAATCCAGCCGCCGCAGCGCCGCACTTGGTCGATATTTGATATCGCTTAATGCATTTGAAATCGATTAATGCGCTTCATCCCAGTTGTTGCCCACACCCACTTCGGCGATCAGCGGCACCTTCAATTGCGCGACGCCGGCCATCAACTGCGGCAATTTTTCCCGGACATGCGCCAGCTCGGCTTGCGGCACTTCCAGCACCAGTTCGTCATGCACCTGCATCACCATCTTCGCCTGCAGCTTTTCTTTCTCAATCCAATCCTGCACCGCGATCATCGACAATTTGATCAGGTCGGCGGCGGTACCCTGCATCGGCGCATTGATGGCGGCCCGCTCGGCGCCCTGGCGACGCGGTCCGTTTGGCGAATTGATTTCGGGCAGCCACAATCTGCGGCCAAACACGGTTTCCACATAACCCTGCGCCTTGGCCTGGGTGCGGGTTTCAGCCATGTATTGGGCAACACCAGAAAAACGCTGGAAATATTTATCGATATACAGCTGCGCCGCCGAACGCTCGACACCGAGGTTGCCTGCCAGGCCAAATGCGCTCATGCCGTAAATCAGGCCGAAATTGATCACCTTTGCATAGCGCCGCTGCTCGCTGGTGACGTCTGCCGGTGCCGCACCAAAAATTTCGGCAGCGGTCGCCCGATGGATATCCTCGCCATCGGCAAACGCGCGCAGCATGTTGGCGTCACCGGATATGTGCGCCATGATGCGAAGCTCCACCTGCGAATAGTCTGCCGACACGATTACGTTACCCGGTCCGGCAATGAAGGCTTCGCGGATGCGCCGGCCTTCCAGAGTACGGATCGGGATATTCTGCAGGTTCGGCTCATTGGATGCGAGCCGCCCGGTGACCGCCACGGCTTGTGCATAATTGGTATGCACCCGCCCGGTATGCGCATCGATCATGCGCGGCAGCTTGTCGGTATAGGTCGATTTGAGTTTCGACAGGCTGCGGTAATCGAGCAGGATTTTCGGCAGCGGATAATCCTCGGCCAGCTTTTGCAGCACTTCCTCATCGGTCGACGGCGTGCCGGATGGTGTCTTTTTCACCACCGGCAGTTTCAGCTTGTCGAAAAATATCTCGCCAATCTGCTTGGGTGAATTCAGGTTGAATGGCTGCCCCGCCAGCTGGTAGGCATTCTGTTCGATTTCCAGCATGCGTCGGCCCAGCTCGCCGGACTGCGTGGCCAGCTTTGCGGGATCGATCAAGACGCCGTTGCGTTCAATCTTTTGCAGCACCACCGCGGTCGGCATTTCGATTCGCTGATAGATGTAGGTCAGCTTTTCATCTTCCTCGATATGCGGCCACATCGCCTGATGCAGCTGGAATGTGACGTCCGCGTCTTCGGCGGCGTACTCGGTAGCGCGCTCGACCGTGACTTCATCGAAACACAACTGCGACGCACCCTTGCCGCACACGTCTGCAAAGGTGATGGTCTTGCGGTTCAGATGACGCAGCGCCAGACTATCCATGTCATGGCTCTTGTGCGATTCGAACACGTAGGATTCGAGCAGGGTGTCGTGCATGATTCCCTGCAACTGCACACCGTGGTTGGCAAAGATATGGCTGTCGTATTTCAGGTGCTGTCCGACTTTCGGCCTGGTCGCATCTTCCAGCCAGGGTTTCAGCTTTTCCAGCACCAGTTCGCGCGACAATTGCGCCGGCGCGTCCTGGTACCGGTGCGCCACCGGAATATAGGCGGCGCGGCCAGGCTCGCAGCACAGCGAAATGCCGACCAGTTGCGCCTGCATCGGGTTTAACGAGGTAGTTTCGGTATCAACCGAGGTCAGTGCGGCGGCATTGATCTTTTCCAGCCAGTGAGTCAACTGCGCTTCGGTCAGCACGGTTTCATAGTCGGTGGTGGCGGGTGCCGCCGGAAACAGCGCGCCTTGTCCGGCACCCGGCGTACCGTCCGGCGCCGGTGCCTGCGGATCATCGCCGGCATTGGTGGCGGCGTTGGTGGCACTGGCCGCAGCCTCGCGCAGCCAGGTTTTAAAGCCGAAGCGCTGGTACAGGCCGATCATCGCCTGCTGATCCTGCTGGCCTGCGACCAGCGACTCGGGAATCGAGATCATGTGCTTGACCAGGTCGCAGTCGGTTTTGACCGTCACCAGCACTTTTGCCTGCGGCAGCCAGTCCAGTGCATTGCGCAAATTGTCGCCCACCGCGCCGGTGATCTTGCCGGCATGGGCAATGATGCCGTCCAGATTGTCATATTGTGTCAGCCACTTGACCGCGGTCTTCGGGCCGACCTTGGGCACACCCGGCACGTTGTCGACGGTATCGCCAACCAGTGTCAGGTAATCGACGATGCGCTCCGGCGGCACCCCGAATTTGGCGATGACGCCGGCGCGGTCCAGTTTTTCATTGCTCATCGTATTGATCAGCGTGACATGCTCGTTGACCAGTTGCGCCAGATCCTTGTCGCCGGTAGAGATCACGCATTGCATGCCGTGCTCGACCGCCTGCACCGTCAGCGTACCGATGACGTCGTCGGCCTCGACGCCATCGACCATCAGCACCGGCCAGCCCATTGCCTTGACCGCTTCATGGATCGGCTCGATCTGCCGCACCAGGTCCTCCGGCATCGACGCACGGTTAGCCTTGTAGTCGGCATACAGGTCATCGCGAAAAGTCTTGCCTTTTGCGTCGAACACACAGGCGATGTATGCTGCCGGGTAATCGCTGCGCAGACGACGTAGCATATTGATCATGCCGTACAACGCACCGGTGGGTGCACCTTCGGTGTTGCGCAAATCGGGCATCGCGTGGAAAGCACGGTACAGGTAACTGGAACCGTCAACTAACAATAGGGTTTTGTGCATATGGAATTTAACGGGAAAAATGTGCCGCGGCTGCGGCAAGTGGCTGACGTCGAACGCGCCACGGCCAAGAAGGCGCGCGAATCATGGCATATGTTCACGATTATGGCAGAATTTATCGAAGCCACCGAACACCTGTCTGAACTGCGTCCGGCCGTCTCGATTTTCGGTTCCGCCCGCACCAGGCCGGATGATCCGGTGTATGCCACCGGCGTCGATATTGCACGGCGCCTGTCGGATGCCGGATTTGCAGTGATTTCGGGCGGCGGCCCTGGCATCATGGAAGCAGCCAACAAGGGCGCGTTCGAAGGCAAGTCGGCTTCGGTCGGCTTGAATATCGAGCTGCCGCACGAGCAGACCAGCAATATCTGGCAAAACATTTCGATCAGCTTCCGTCACTTTTTCGCGCGCAAGGTGGCTTTTGTTAAGTATGCGGATGCCTATGTGGTCTTGCCGGGCGGCTTTGGCACGCTGGATGAATTGACCGAAGTCCTGACCCTGATTCAGACCAAAAAGACCCGCCGCATCCCGGTGATCCTGGTCGGCTCTGCATTCTGGAGCGGGTTGCTGGCCTGGTTCCAGGAGCGACTGGTTCAGGATGGCATGATCAACCCGGTCGACATGGGGATTGTGCAGGTAATCGATGAACCGGCCAATGTGGTCGATGCGATATTTGCCTTTTATGAAACACAGGAGGCAGAACCAACCGACGAGGCGCGCCAAAAGGCGTTGTATCTGTAAGATTTGCTCGACTCTGCCTGCATCGGGCTGATTAATTGAAGCAATTTCAGCGCGGTTTGCTACAATGATTAAACAACAGGCAATTTCACATCGATCGCATGTTGCTTGATTTTATCTGCATCTTACTCAATACAGACTTATATGCATCCGCTCCGAATCTGCCTCATTGCCAGCATCTGGCTCGCCGCTTCCGCGCTCACTGTGCCGGTATCGGCACAGCAAGCCCGTGCGCCATCTGCCGAGGCCCCGCCACCGCCCAAGCTGGAAAGACTGGAAGAAGGCGAGCAGCCGGCGGTGACGATCCGCCCCCCCGGGGGCAAGGCCACGATTACCGAACAACGCGCGCCTGGCGGCAAGCGCACTGACGTCAAGGTCACGACCGGCAAAAGCACTTACCGGGTCCAGCCGAGCGATCAACCGGGCAATGCCCAGGTCGGCGATGGCCAAAGCATCGTTGCCAAACCGGCGAAATGGGAAGTGATGACATTTGACCTGAACCGCGGCAAGCAGATTGCACAAGAGCCAACCGAACAACAGGCAGTACCACCGCCTCCAGCCGCCGCCAAAACTCCGGAAACACCTGCGCCAACCAAGAAGTAATGCATTTGCATTACTTCCAGTGTTGTTGATCGATCTAATTTTCCCATATTGACTCATGGCAGTATTTACTCCCGTCAGCCTGGATGACCTTACCCAGTGGATGACCCAGTTCCCGCTTGGCGCACCGCTGACGATCAAGGGCATTTCAACCGGCATTGAAAACAGCAATTTTTTTCTGACGACACAAACTGGTGAATATGTTCTGACCGTGTTTGAAAAGCTGACGTTTGAACAACTGCCGTTTTACCTGCATCTGATGCGCCATCTGGCCGAACATGGTGTCTCAGTGCCGATGCCGGTTGCCAATGATCGCGGCGACATTTTGCATACGCTGCATGGCAAGCCGACGGTCATCGTCACCAAACTCAAAGGCGCTTGCCAGCTGGCGCCGGCACCTGAGCATTGCGCCCAGGTCGGTGCGATGCTCGCCAAGATGCACCTGGCAGCACAGGATTTCCCGATGCGCCAGCCGAACCTGCGCGGCCTCGACTGGTGGAACCAGACCACGCCGACCGTGCTGCCTTATCTGTCCGATGCAGGGCAGCATTTGCTCAAGGCGGAAATGCATTTTCAGGAAACCTTCGCCACTTCCCAGCATTACCACCAATTGCCGCAGGGGCCGATTCATGCCGACCTGTTTCGCGATAACGTGATGTTCGAGGGCGAGCGGCTGACCGGCTTTTTCGATTTTTATTTTGCCGGTTGCGACACCTGGCTTTTTGATGTCGCCGTCACCGTCAACGACTGGTGCATCGATTTGACCACAGGCGCGCTCGACCATGCACGCCTGCATGCGCTGGTCGATGCCTATCATCGGGTACGGCCATTCACCGAACATGAGCAGGCGTCATGGCAAGCAATGCTGCGCGCCGCCGCGCTGCGCTTCTGGCTGTCGCGCCTGTATGACTATCACTTGCCGCGCGACGCGCAGATACTGACGCCGCACGATCCGGAACATTTTGAACGCATTCTGCGCCAGCGGATTGCCGGTCCCATTCCCGCTCTTTTTTAATGAAAAAACTTCCTGCGTCTACCGGCTGGCTCTGGGTCAAGCGAGGTTTCGCGCTGTTCCGCCAGCAACCCGCCGAACTGTCCACGCTGTTTATCAGTTACATGTTCCTGATGCTGGCCATGAACCTGATTCCAGTCATCGGCCAGGTGCTGCCACTGATCCTGGTGCCGGCATTTTCGATCGCCTTCATGCAAGCTTGCGTACATGTCGAACAGGGCAAGCGCGTCTTTCCGAATCTGCTGCTGACCGGTTTTCGCTCGCCGGCATTGCGCACGTTGCTGATGCTTGGCGTGCTGTACCTGATTGCAGCGGTGCTGTCGGTGGCGGCATCGCGCCTGATCGATGGCGGGGTGTTATGGAATGTCATGAGCGGCGAGCTGGCGCTGGATTCCCCAGCTGTGCGTGATTCCGACATGCCGCTGGCGATGCTGTTCGCCGCTGCCGTGTACCTGCCGGCAGCGATGGCATTCTGGTATGCGGCGCCGCTGGCAGTCTGGAAAAACATGGGCATCGGCAAAGCCGTTTTCTACAGCTTTTTTGCGGTGCGCAGCGCCGGCCGGGCATTTCTGCTGTACGGGCTGGCATGGATTTTTCTCGGCATTTTCATGCCGAGCATCATCAGCACGATTCTGGCGATTGTGCTGGGCAAGACGCTCGCGCTGTTTGTCCTGATGCCGCTGTCGATCATGCTCACCATCATCATGTACTGCTCGTTTTATCCGACCTACACGGATGTCTTCGACAAGCCGTACGCAGTTGCCGAGCCGGTTACGTCGGAATAAGATTGCTCCTGCCGCGCGACGCAGTTCGCACGCGGCAGGCACCCAGGGCGCTAAGGCGCCTTAGCCATTCAAGTCCGGTGCCACCTTTTCCAGCTTCGCGATATTCAAATCAAGCAGCTTCATGCCATTGCGGCCGAAATTGATATGCGCGCGCGCATTGCTGCCGCCACCTTCGATATTGACGATCACGCCTTCGCCGAATTTTTGATGGGTCACGGATTCGCCGATGCGCCAGCCCAGATCCTTGTTGCTGAAATTCTGGGCAATGGTGTTGGCGCCGGACTCCGGCGCGTCGACCCAGGCTGCCTTGTGCTGATGGCCGAACCAGCGCTGCTGCACCTTGGGCGACAGCCACTTCAATGCCGCTTCCGGCAATTCATCGAAAAAGCGCGACTTCATGTTGTAGCGGGTCTGGCCATGCAGCATGCGGGTTTGCGAAAAGCTCAAAAACAGCCGCCTTTTGGCGCGCGTGATCGCCACATACATCAGCCGGCGCTCTTCCTCGACGCCACCTTCTTCCTGCTGCGAATTCTCGTGCGGGAACAAGCCTTCTTCCAGGCCCGTGATGAAGACGGCATCGAACTCCAGCCCCTTGGAGGAATGCACGGTCATCAATTGCATCGCGTCCTGCCCGGCCTGCGCCTGGTTGTCGCCGGCTTCGAGCGACGCATGCGACAGGAATGCCGACAGCGGCGACATCACCGACGACAGCGGCGCATCGGCGTCGACAATCTCGACGCCCTCCCCGGTGGTGATCGCCGCCCCGGCCACCGCCTGGCTTTTAGGGCCCAGCAATGCCGGAGCATCGATGCCATAACCTTCTTCGGACACGAACAGCATCGCCGCACTGACCAGTTGCTCCAGATTTTCAATGCGGTCGGCGCCTTCCTTTTCAGTGCCGTAATGGGTGATCAGGCCGCTGGAATCGAGCACCACCTGCACCATTTCCTGCAAAGGCAACTGCTGGGTTTCGAAACGCGCGGCCTCAATCAGCTTGACGAAGGCGCCCAGCACCGAGCCAGCCTTGCCGGCCACATAGGGTACTGCCGCATACAGGGAAATGCCGTACTGGCGCGCCGCATCCTGCAACTGCTCGATCGAGCGGGCACCGATGCCGCGCACCGGAAAATTCACCACCCGCAAAAATGCCGAATCATTGTGCGGATTATCCATCAACTGCAGGTAGGCGATTGCATGCTTGACCTCGGCGCGCTCGAAAAAGCGCTGGCCGCCATAGACGCGATAGGGAATCCCGGCAGAAAACAGCGCATGCTCGATCACCCGCGATTGCGCGTTGGAGCGGTACAGTACCGCGATCTCACTGCGTGCGGCGCCATCGGCTATCAGGCCTTTTGCCTGTTCGATAATCCATTGCGCTTCCTGCAAATCGCTGGATGCCTCGAAGATGCGCACCGGCTCGCCGTGGCCGGCATCGGTGCGCAGGTTCTTGCCTAGCCGCTTGCTGTTATTGGCAATCAGCGTATTGGCGCTATCGAGGATATGGCCATGCGAGCGGTAATTCTGTTCCAGCTTGATCAGGTTTTCGACCCGGAACTCGCGCTCGAACAGTGCCATGTTGCCGACATTGGCACCCCTGAATGCATATATGCTCTGGTCATCGTCACCCACCGCAAACACCGCACCCTGATTGCCGGCCAATAGCTTCAGCCATTTGTATTGCAAGTCATTGGTATCCTGGAACTCGTCGACCAGAATGTGGCGGAATCGCGCCTGATAATGTTCGCGCAGCGGCTGATTGCGGCTCAATAATTCATAGGTGCGCAACAGCAATTCGGCAAAATCGACCACGCCTTCGCGCTGGCACTGGATATCGTACAGCTCATACAGGGCCACGAACTTGCGGTTGAAATCGTCGTATGCTTCCACATCTTTGGCGCGCAGGCCCTGATCCTTGGCGCTATTGATGAAATACATCAGGTTGCGTGGAGGATATTTTTCATCATCGATATTGTTACTCTTGAGCAGCCTCTTGATGGCTGACAACTGATCTTGCGAATCCAGGATTTGAAAAGTTTGTGGCAAGGCGGCATCGCGGTAGTGGGCGCGCAATAAGCGGTTGCACAAACCGTGGAAGGTGCCGACCCACATGCCGCGGGTATTAATCGGCAGCATTGCCGATAGCCGCGACAGCATTTCCTTGGCCGCCTTGTTGGTAAAGGTAACTGCCAGTACGCCATTGGGCGCCACCTGGCTGGTCTGGATCAACCAGGCGATGCGGGTAGTCAGGACACGAGTCTTGCCGGAACCGGCGCCGGCCAGAATCAGTGCTGATTGCGCTGGCAAAGTGACGGCGGCAAGCTGCTCGGGATTGAGATTATGAAGAAGATTTTGCATCCCCTGATTATAGCTGGACGCGTGCTACGCAATTTGTCTATCCAAACATTTGCATCAATATGCTTTGATCCACTCCCCGCACTCGCCAAAAAAATGGGCTGACCATAGTCAGCCCCGTAATAGCCTTCTTACTTTGTCAATTTATTTTTTTGACGCTATTTATTTTTTAACGATAGGTGTGCCTGTATAGACCAAATCAGGCAATTCCTTTTCAGCCTCCGCTGCACTGGCCAACTCCGGAATACCGCGGCCTAGAACCAAGCCAAAACCGATCGAGGTCTTGACGTACTTCACTTCGCCCTTATCTAGGTATTTCCCTACAAGAAAATTCATCCGCATGTCATTCCCGTTTGCCTAGTTTGAACTATTGCATATATGCAATCATCAAAATGATTAAATAAAAATATTTTGCAAATTGAATTTAGATTGAAAAAAGATCTGGCATGACATCTTGCATGTCCCTACAACATCCATGATCGCGTGACACGATAATGAGTTGAACAGAAATGGATGCGGGAAGAATTGCGGCTGCCGATGCAAACCGCTTCAAGCCAGCTGAAACATGGCTGAGTTGGCTCAATCCTGATGACCTGGCATTGCAACAGCCCTTACAACTCAGCCAGGATAAAAAAGTCAGGCGGCGAACAGTGCCGCGAATTGCCGGGCCGCGCCTTGCGGGTCGGCTGCCAGGTACACGCTGCTAATCGCCGCCACCATGTCAGCGCCTGCTGCAACCAATGGCGCGGCATTGGTCACCGTCATGCCGCCGATGACCACCGCCGGCAACGCAATTTCGGCTTTGCTCCGGGCCAGGATACCGACCGGGGTCGTTACCGGATATTTCTTCACCCGCGATGGATAGAAACCGCCGAAAGCAATATAGGTGGCGCCGGCCTGATGTGCGGCATGGGCGAGTTGCATGTCGCCGTAGCACGATGCGCCGACGATCTTGTCCTGCCCAAGCGCCTGGCGGACTTCGGCCACCGACGCATCGGTGCCGCCGACATGCACCCCGTCTGCGTCCAGTGCCAGGCACAGGTCGACATAGTCGTTGATGACCAGCGGCCGCTGGTAGGTGCGGCACAAATCGCGCAGGCATTCCGCCTGTTCGCGGCGCAGACCCACGTCGGCGGTCTTGTGCCGATACTGCACCAACGCTGCGCCGCCCTGCAGCGCCAGCTCGGTAATTGCCAGCATTTTTTGGGTGTCATCCCAGTCCGGGGTGACAATATACAAGCCCTTCATCACGCTACCTTGATGTAAGGGCGCGGGCGACTCGGAATGCGCTGACCTTCTGCAATCACATACGCATGTTCGAGCGCCTGGTGGCAATAGGCTTGTGCATCTTCAATTGCATCCGGCATCGACTTGCCGGTCGCAAGCAACGCGGCAATTGCTGACGCCAGCGTACAGCCGCTGCCATGAAAGCCACCTTCCAGGCGCGGCCAGGTCCAGGAACGGAATTCACCGGTGGTAAACCAGCGGTTGACTACCTTGTCGTCATGCGCGTGACCGCCCTTGATCAGCACGTGCTGGCAACCCAGCGCCAGCAAGGCATCAGCCTGCGAGTCGGAGCGACGGTCGCCGCCGGACAACACTGCTGCTTCCGGCAGGTTCGGTGTCACCAGCGTCGCCAGTGCCATCAGCGGTGCCAGCGTATTGACGGCGTCGTCAAGCGCCAGCGCGTCGCCATGGCCGCTGGCCAAAACCGGATCGAGCACCACCGGCAAGCCAGGCCGCATTTGCCGCAATTGTGTGACGATATCGGCAATCGCCTGTGCATTGGCGCGATTGCCGACGATGCCAATCTTCACCACCGAAATCTCGATCTTGTCGATCAGTGCTTGCGCCTGCTGCTGCAGCAAGGCAGCCGGAATCGGATGCACCGCATACACATGATCATTGTCCTGCACCGTCAGCGATGTCACGACCGACAGCGGATGCGCGCCCAGCGCGGCGATGGCTTGCACATCAGCCTGCAGCCCGGCGCCGCCGCTGGGGTCGGAACCGGCAAACACTAACACGCAGGGTCGTTTCATACGGGGCGTCCTTCCATGGGTGACGAGGGTGCAGCAGCAAATTTTTTCGGGATGCGGCCAGCCAGATAGGCAGTGCGACCGGCTTCGACCGCCAGCCGCATCGCATGGGCCATCCTGACCGGATCGCGCGAGCCGGCAATCGCGGTATTCATCAATACGCCGTCGCAGCCCAGCTCCATTGCAATCGCGGCATCCGACGCGGTACCGACACCGGCGTCGACCAGCACCGGCACCCTGGCCTGCTCGATGATCAGGGACAGGTTCCAGGGATTCAGGATCCCCATGCCGGAGCCGATCAGGGAGGCCAGCGGCATCACCGCGACGCAGCCGATGTCTTCCAGCATTTTCGCCTGAATCGGATCATCGCTGCAATACACCATCACATCGAAACCATCCTTTACCAGCGTCTCGGCGGCTTTCAAGGTTTCCGGCATATTCGGAAACAGGGTTTTTTCATCGCCCAGCACCTCCAGCTTGACCAGCTTGTGGCCATTTAACAATTCGCGCGCCAGTTGCAAGGTATAGACCGCATCGGCGGCGTTGTAGCAGCCGGCGGAATTGGGCAGCAGCGTGTAGCGCGATGGCGGAATGACATCCAGCAGGCTCGGTGCGTTTGGGTCCTGGCCGATATTGACGCGGCGAATTGCCACCGTGATGATGTCGGCGCCGCTGGCTTCGGTTGCCGCGCGCGTTTGTTCCAGATCGCGGTACTTGCCGCTGCCGACCAGCAAACGCGATTGGTAAGTCTTGCCGGCGATGGTCAAGCCTTGCTCTTCATTGATGCCGGGATAATCCACGGGATTCATCTTTTCTCCTTTTGCCCCTGCCGATCAACGGCGGAATATTCAGCCTTCAACCATCGCTATGGTTGCGAACGCGTTGGATTCATTCATCTTCATTGCGAAACCCGGCGCCGGTAGCCAGTACATTTACCTCACCCACCTGCGCGCTTGCAAGCGCTTCGGATTCGTGCGGCGCAACGCATGCGTTGCGAAACCCCGCACTTATCCACCGCCGATCGCTCGGACGATGTCGACCCGGTCGCTTGGCTGCAAGACGCGCTGCGCCCACATGTGGCGCGGCACGATTTGCCGGTTGATGGCGACCGCCAGCGACTTGTTGCTCAACTCAAGCGCAGCAATCAAGTCCTGCACATTCTGGTTGGCGCCGATCGCATGCGGCGCACCGTTCAGTTCGATTTCCATTGCACTTGTCTATTGCTTGCGATAAATCTCGGCGCCGTTTTTCACGAATTCGATCGCCTTGACTTCCATCCCCTTCTGCAGCGCCTGTTCATCCGAAATGCCCTGGGCGGCGGCATAATCACGCACATCCTGGGTGATTTTCATCGAGCAGAAATGCGGACCGCACATCGAACAGAAATGCGCGACCTTGGCAGAATCCTTCGGCAGCGTCTCGTCATGGAATTCACGCGCCTTGTCCGGATCGAGGCCAATATTGAACTGGTCTTCCCAGCGGAATTCGAAGCGCGCCTTGGACAGGGCATTGTCGCGGATCTGCGCGCCCGGATGGCCCTTGGCCAAGTCCGCCGCGTGCGCGGCCAGTTTATAAGTGATGATGCCGACCTTCACATCATCCTTGTTCGGCAAGCCCAGATGCTCCTTCGGCGTCACGTAGCACAGCATTGCGGTGCCGTACCAGCCGATCATGGCCGCGCCGATGCCGGACGTGATGTGGTCATAGCCGGGCGCGATATCGGTTGTCAACGGCCCCAGCGTATAGAAAGGCGCTTGATGGCACTGCTCCAGCTGCAGGTCCATGTTTTCCTTGATTAATTGCATCGGCACGTGGCCCGGACCTTCGATCATCACCTGCACGTCATGTTTCCAGGCGACCTGCGTCAATTCACCCAGCGTCTTCAATTCACCCAGTTGCGCTTCATCATTGGCATCGTAAATTGATCCCGGACGCAAGCCGTCGCCGAGCGAAAACGATACGTCGTACGCCTTCATGATTTCGCAAATGTCTTCGAAATGGGTGTACAGGAACGATTCCTTGTGATGCGCCAGGCACCACTTGGCCATGATCGAGCCGCCGCGCGACACGATCCCGGTCATGCGCTTGGCGGTCAGCGGCACATACTGCAGCCGCACCCCGGCGTGAATGGTGAAGTAATCGACGCCCTGCTCGGCTTGCTCGATCAGGGTATCGCGGAAAATTTCCCAGGTCAGGTCTTCGGCCTTGCCATTGACCTTTTCCAGCGCCTGGTAAATCGGCACGGTGCCGATCGGCACCGGCGAATTGCGGATGATCCATTCGCGGGTTTCATGAATGTGCTTGCCGGTCGACAAATCCATCACCGTATCGCCGCCCCAGCGGATCGCCCAGGTCATTTTTTCGACTTCCTCGCCGATTGACGAGGTCACCGCCGAATTGCCGATATTGGCATTGATCTTGACCAGAAAATTGCGCCCGATGATCATCGGCTCGATTTCCGGGTGGTTGATATTCATCGGGATGATAGCGCGCCCGCAGGCGACTTCCGAGCGGACGAATTCCGGCGTGATCTCGGCCGGAATGGCGGCGCCAAAGCTCTGGCCCGGATGCTGGCGGCCCATCAGGTCAGCCAGCTTCTGGCCCATCGGGCCGGACGTCTTCAAGCCTTCCAGATATTGGCGGCGTTGCAGATTTTCGCGGATCGCGATGTATTCCATTTCCGGGGTAATGATGCCCTGACGTGCGTAATGCATCTGCGACACGTTCTTGCCCGCCTGGGCACGGCGCGGCTTGCGATGCAGATTGAAGCGCAATTCAGCCAGTTTCGGGTCATTCAGGCGCTCGATCCCGTATTGCGAACTCGGCCCTGCCAATTCTTCAGTGTCATTGCGCTCGTTGATCCAGCCGGCGCGCAAAGGGGCCAGGCCGGAGCGGATATCGATCTTGACATCCGGATCGCTGTACGGACCCGAGGTGTCATACACAAAGATCGGCGGGTTTTTTTCCGCACCCATCGATGCCGGCGTGTCGCTCTGGCTGATCTGGCGCATCGGCACCAGAATATCGGGGCGGGAGCCGGTAATGTAGACCTTGCGCGAGTTTGGCAGCGGCTGGATCGCGGCTTCGTCGACGGTCGCGGTGGCGGCGAGAAATTGGGGATTGGCGTTCATGTGTTCCTTTGCTCTTCAAGTGTTGCGGCGGGCAAATTGGCATTACGCCAAATCTGTCCTGCAAATCATCCAAATTAGCGAAGGAATGTCGGAATAACAAGACAACCACTGTTTTTCCGAATGCTTCCCTTCGCTGGCATTATCCAGATCAGGTTCAAGGGTATTTCTCACCCGGCGGCATCAATAAGCTATTTGCGTTACTTACTGTAAGCCAGCCAGGACCCCTAGCGTTGTGCCGTGTCAAACCGGCATTTTTGCATTATACGCGCCATGTTTGGCAAAGTCAGGGGTGGCGTCCCTTATAATGGTCGGTTTCGCAAAAACTTTCACCAAATCATGGAATTAGCCAAATCTTTCGACCCCGCCGAGATTGAGAAACACTGGCGCGCCGAATGGGAACAGCGCGGTTACTTTACCGCTACGCTGGACGCCGACAAACCCGCCTTCAGCATTCAGTTGCCGCCACCCAATGTGACCGGCACCCTGCACATGGGCCATGCGTTCAACCAGACCATCATGGATGGGCTGACCCGTTATTACCGGATGCGCGGTCATAACACGGCCTGGATACCTGGTACCGATCATGCCGGCATCGCCACCCAGATCGTGGTCGAACGCCAGCTCGATGCGCAAAAGGTTTCACGCCACGATCTCGGCCGCGAGAAATTCCTGGAAAAGGTCTGGGAATGGAAAGAGCATTCCGGCTCAACCATCACCGGCCAGATGCGCCGCATGGGGGCATCGACCGACTGGAGCCGCGAGTACTTCACGATGGACGCCAAGATGTCAAAGGCGGTCACCGAAGTGTTCGTGCGTCTGTTTGAACAGGGCTTGATCTACCGCGGCAAGCGGCTGGTCAACTGGGATCCGAAGCTGCATACCGCAGTAAGCGACCTGGAAGTGGTGTCCGAGGAAGAAGACGGCTCGATGTGGCATATCCGCTATCCATTGACAGATGGCAGTGGCCACATGACGGTTGCCACCACCCGTCCGGAAACCATGCTGGGCGACGTCGCCGTCGCCGTCGACCCGACCGACGAGCGCTACCAGCACCTGGTGGGCAAGCTGCTGACGCTGCCTTTGACCGGCCGGCAAATTCCGATCATCGCCGACGAGTATGTCGACAAGGAATTCGGCACCGGTTGCGTGAAGATCACGCCGGCGCATGACTTCAACGACTATGCGGTCGGCCAGCGTCACGACCTGGAAAAAATCAGCATTTTCACGCTGGACGCGAAAATCAATGAGAACGGCCCGCCTGCCTACCAGGGCCTGGACCGCTTCGACGCCCGCAAGAAAATCGTCGCCGACCTGGAATCGCTCGGTTTGCTGGAATCGGTCAAGCCGCACAAGCTGATGGTGCCACGGGGCGACCGCACCGGCGTGGTGATCGAGCCGATGCTGACCGACCAGTGGTTTGTCGCGATGAGCAAACCTGCGCCGGAAGGCACGCATTTCCCCGGAAAGTCGATTGCCGAAGTCGCGCTCGCCAAAGTGGCCGACGGTTCGGTCAAGTTCATCCCGGAAAACTGGACCAGTACCTATAACCAGTGGCTTAATAATATCCAGGACTGGTGCATTTCCCGCCAGCTCTGGTGGGGCCATCAGATTCCGGCCTGGTATGACGATGCCGGCAATATTTACGTCGCCCGCAACCAGGAAGACGCAGAAGCCCAGGCGCGCGCGCAGGGCGTAACCGGTGCGATCCGGCGCGACGACGATGTGCTCGATACATGGTTCTCGTCGGCGCTGGTGCCGTTTTCCTCGCTCGGCTGGCCGGAAGAAACGCCGGACTACAAGATGTTCCTGCCGTCCTCGGTGCTGGTGACCGGGTTCGACATCATCTTTTTCTGGGTGGCGCGGATGGTGATGATGACCACCCACTTCACCGGCAAGGTACCGTTTGATAAGGTCTACGTGCATGGCCTGGTGCGCGATGCCGCCGGCCAGAAAATGTCGAAGTCCAAGGGCAATACACTGGACCCGATCGATTTGATCGATGGCATCGATGTCGACACCCTGGTCGCCAAGCGCACCACCGGCCTGATGAATCCAAAGCAGGCCGACAGCATTGCCAAGTCCACTCGAAAGGAATTCCCGAATGGCATTTCGGCATTCGGCACCGATGCACTGCGCTTCACGATGGCCAGCTATGCCTCGCTCGGACGCAACATCAACTTCGACTTGAACCGCTGCGAAGGCTACCGGAATTTCTGTAACAAGTTGTGGAATGCAACCCGCTTCGTGCTGATGAATACCGAAGGCCAGGATTGCGGATTCGACGCGGCCAGTTGCGGCCCGGAAGGCCGCAATTTTTCGCAGGCCGACCGCTGGATCGTGTCGCTATTGCAGCGCACCGAAGCAGATGTCGAAAAAGGCTTTGCCGACTACCGTTTCGACAATATTTCATCCAGCATTTACAAATTCATTTGGGATGAATATTGCGACTGGTACCTGGAAGTCGCCAAAGTGCAAATCCAGCACGGCGACGCAGCCCAGCAGCGCGCCACCCGTCGCACCTTGCTGCGGGTACTGGAAACGGTATTGCGACTGGCGCATCCAATCATTCCCTTCATTACCGAGCAACTGTGGCAAACCGTGGCACCACTCGCCGGCCGTACGCTGGATGTGCAAGGCGACTCGATCATGCGCCAGGCCTATCCCTTACCGGATCCGGAAAAAATCGATGAGCAGGCAGAGGGCTGGATGGCGCAATTGAAATCGCTGACCGATGTCTGCCGCAATCTGCGCGGCGAGATGCAATTGTCGCCAGCCAAGCGGGTGCCATTATTCATGGAAACCACTGGCGACAAGCTGGCATTGCAGGCATTCGCACCGTATCTGCAAGCACTGGCCAAGTTGTCCGAGGTGCAAGTAGTGGAGGCCTTGCCGCAATCGCCGGCACCGGTATCGATTGTCGGCGATATAAAATTAATGCTGAAAGTGGAAATCGATGTCGCAGCCGAGCGCGAACGGCTGTCTAAGGAGATAACCCGCATCGAAGGGGAAATTGCCAAACTTGCTGCAAAGCTGGGCAATGAAAGCTTTGTTGCGCGTGCCCCTGTGCAGGTAGTGGCGCAGGAAAGGGAACGCCTGGCAGGTTTTAGCGCGACATTGGATAAATTGCGCGACCAGTTCGGCAAATTGCCATAATAATGATGTAATCAGCGAATCAGCGCCGGTCCGGCATGCCAACCTGCGTGGCATGCCGGAAAATCCAGGAGACGTGGCATGGCTGCAGACAACAGCCCGGAGTCGCAATGAAACCCATCACCGACATGGCGTTCTATTGTTGCGGCGTGCGCATGCAGGATGCTGCCAGCACACATCCGGTCTGCGCCGACACCTATGCGCAATTGTTCATGTGCGACTATGGCATGCGCATCTTCGGTCTCTTCCAGGATGAAGAAAATTCCAATGCCAGCATGCTGGTACGGCACCGGATCATCGATGACTTTCTGCAGAAGCAATTGCAGGCCGATCCGACTTGCAGCGTGATCACGATCGGCGCCGGATTTGACAGCCGCCCCTATCGATTGCGCGGCGGCACCTGGTACGAACTGGATGAACCACAAGTCGTCGCATGGAAAAACGAACGCTTGCCGGCAACCGATTGCCCCAATTCCCTGAAGCGCATTGCGATCGATTTTGCCACGGATTCACTGGACGACAGGCTGGCCACCATTGATGCACCCGGCCCAGTGTTGCTGGTGGTCGAAGGCGTGTTCATTTATCTGACGGAACAGGAAATCCTGCAGTCGGTCGACTTGTTTCGCAAGCGTTTTCCCCGGCATCAGCTCATCTGCGACCTGGTCAGCCGCGACATGGTGACGCACTATGGCCGCAGCCTGCATGCAAAGATCCAGTCTCTGGGCACTTGCTTCAAGGCGGTTGACCGGCCTGACGCCGTATTCACGCTGCACGGCTACGCCACCCGGGAAGCGATTTCGATTGTCGAACGCGCGGTGGATTTCGGCATCAATCCGATTCCAAAGCTGCTGTTACGCTACTTTTTCCCGATCGATGTGATGGGCAATTCTGTGTACATATTCGAGCCGCATGATCCTGATGCCGATCTCGTGCTCTAACTGCCCCGTTGTCGCCCGCATCAACAGCGCAATTGCATAATCAGTTGTACACTTCCATCCAGGCATCGGATGGTGCCCACCATCATACTTTTCATAATATCCATAATCAGGAGACGCTCGTGAAAACACGTTTGATTTCAATTGTTGTTTCAATTGCTGCTGCAGGCTTGTGTGCATCCTTTGGGGCTTTTGCGCAAACTTCGCCGGTCGGCTTGTGGAAAACCATTGACGATGAAACCGGCAAGCCGCGGGCCTTGGTGCGTATCAGCGAAAGCAATGGCGAGTACAAGGGAAAAATTGAGAAGTTGTTCCGTCCGGCAAATGAAGATCAAAATCCGAAATGTGACAAATGCGAAGGCGCCAACAAGGATCAGCCGAAAATCGGCATGACTGTCATTACCGGAATGAAACAGGAAGGCAGTGAGTATACCGGCGGGCAAATCCTCGATACCGAGAGCGGCAAGATCTATAAAAGCAAAATGGCACTGCAAGATGACGGCAAAAAACTCAGTGTGCGCGGTTATATCGGCGTGCCCATGCTGGGACGCACCCAGACTTGGCTCCGGGAAGAATAAGCTAGCCCTTCCAATTTTCGGCTAGCAATATCGCGAGCGGCGCCAACTGCGCTGCTCGTTGCGACTGAGCTTGTCAAATTAGACAAACGACACTGTCAAGCCCGGCAAGCTTAATCCGGAGAAAGCCGTGGTCCAGATCTGGCCCGGCAGCACCGGATAGGCTTCGGTCCAGGCTCCGGTGCTGATGATTTCCCCCGCTTCCAGTGGTGCGAATTGCGACTGGCTCTGCAGCTGGCGGTGCAGGCGCTTTAACGCAAATACCGGACTGCCGATCACATCGCTGCCAAACCCGGCGGCGCGCAGCGTAAAGCTGTCGCCGTCACTGCAGGATAGCGAAACGCTGGCGTCAGCCAATACCTGAGCCAGATGCAAACGGGACGCCGAGGATAGCGATTTCGGCTCGCCTATCAGCAATGCACCATGTAAACCAAATGCAGCGATCGCGTCGGCTACCTGAAGCTGCCAATCCGGATAAGGACAGGTTAGAATTTCCAGACCATGCGCCATCCACTCAATACAATCGGACAATCCCTCGGTGCTCGCATCCGGTTCCGGCGTACGGGCCAGCTTGAAAATGATTTCCGGCTGGATCCGCGGCTGAAGCGCACCATGCAAACTCTGAATCACATGGTTTTCCTGGGCATAGCGGACCGTGCTGTCAAATAAGGGGGCCCAGGACGGCATCCCGGTCGGGTCGCCGATACCATGAGGCGTCTGCAGCTTGCGATTGGCAAAGCCTACCTTGCGTCCGACCGGAATTTCACCCTGGGCAATACGAATATCGAAAATGGATTTGGCAATGTCATAGCCGTCGGCAATCGACAAGGCAGTTCGGGCCGACAAGGGTGCCAGCATTTTTCCCTTGGCACGGGCCTCAAGCAACTGGTGTGCATAGCGGCTGGCTTGGGTGGACATCAGCATATCGGACTCGCGCAAGTAAATGGACCGATCCGATATTGTCATCGACGATTCGGTCGCATGCAAGCAAATGCTACGCAATTGCGTCCGATCAAAAAAGCATTTAACCGAGGGATTTTTAATTCGATAGCTGCTGGCAACACGAGCATCAATCTTGTTGACTGCTCGCATCAGTTAAAACAGGCAGCCAGGCAACGCATGAAACAACAGGCTTGTTTTATAGCGCGCTATTCCACAGTTCGCCATTCGGACTGTTGCGCGGCGCGGTGACACCGAAATGGGTATAGGCGGCAGGTGTCGCAATCCGCCCGCGCGGGGTGCGCTGCAAATAACCCTGCTGAATCAGATAGGGTTCCAGCACATCTTCGATGGTGTCGCGCTCTTCGCCGATCGCAGCTGCCAGATTGTCGAGCCCGACCGGGCCACCATTAAACTTGAACAAGACCGCTTCCAGCAGCTTGCGGTCCATGATGTCGAATCCGACCGGATCGACATCGAGCATCACCAGTGCCGCATCGGCCATTTCCTTGGTGATTTCTCCGGTACCCTTGACCTGGGCATAATCGCGCACACGGCGCAACAGCCGATTGGCGATACGCGGCGTGCCGCGACTGCGCTTGGCGATTTCGAGCGCGCCTTCCGCAAGGATCGGTGCATTCAGCAATGCCGAACTGCGGGTGACAATCCGGGCCAGTTGCTGCGGCGTGTAAAATTCCAGTCGAGCAACAATACCAAACCGGTCGCGCAGCGGGTTGGTCAGCATGCCGGCACGGGTGGTGGCGCCGACCAGCGTAAAAGGTTGCAAATCCAGCCGGACCGAGCGGGCGGCAGGCCCTTCACCGATCATGATATCGATCTGGTAATCTTCCAGCGCCGGGTACAGGATCTCTTCGACGACCGGCGACAGGCGGTGAATTTCATCGATGAACAATACATCGTTGGCCTCGAGATTGGTCAACAATGCCGCCAGGTCACCAGCACGTTCCAGCACCGGGCCCGAAGTCTGGCGCAGATTGACGCCCATTTCACGCGCGATGATATGGGCCAGCGTGGTTTTGCCCAGCCCGGGTGGACCGAACAGCAGGGTGTGATCGAGCGCTTCCTTACGGTTGCGGGCCGCCTGAATAAAAATTTCCAGCTGATCGCGAATTTTTTCCTGCCCGACATACTCATCCAGCTGCTTCGGACGCAATGCGCGCTCGATCGCTTCTTCATTGGGCGACGCCGGCGTCGCCGCAATAATGCGCTGCTCGGTAAAGTTGTCGGTCTGGATGCTCATGATTGGCTAGCCATGTATTGTGAAATCAAGCTGAGACGTGGGGCAACGCGGCAATCTGCCGTCACGCCAGGTCAAGCTACTTAACCCAAATGGGGGGCATTAACCCTTGGACAAGGCCTTCAGTGCCAGTTTAATGCCGTCAGACACACCAGCGCCAGCGGGCACCTGCTTCAGTGCCAGCACCGCTTCCTTGTCGGAGTATCCGAGCGCCACTAGCGCATTCATGATATCGGAACTCGCGTCGCCATGGGCAACCGCTGAAGTCGCGCCCAGATCGGCGCCCAGTTTGCCCTTCAATTCCAGCAACAGGCGTTCGGCCGTCTTTTTGCCAATCCCCGGCACCTTGGTCAAACGGCCCGATTCCTGTAGCGTAACCGCCTGAATCAAGTCGCCAATCGACATGCCGGACAGGATCGACAATGCGGTGCGGGCACCGACGCCGGAAATCTTGATCAATTCCTTGAATACATTGCGCTCTTCCAGGCTGGCAAATCCGTACAGCAAGTGAGCATCTTCGCGCACCGCCATGTGCGTCAGCAACACGACTTTTTCGCCGAGTGCCGGCAAATTATAAAAGGTGCTCATGGGCACGCCCACTTCATAGCCAACGCCATTACAATCAATTAGCAATTGTGGTGGATTTTTCTCAAGCAAGATTCCGGAAAGACGTCCTATCATGGTAGTTCTGGCCTATTGATACATAATTGGGAATGGAGGGCATTGCATGCACCAAACGGTTGCAGGGTCGCGTGCCGCAGATTGCGCTCACACGAAGTGAAATGAACGCAAGTTCGAAAATCGTGTCAACCTGCCCCGGAGGTGCAAAATTTTGCAGTCATCATACAGGACATTGAGGCACCAATATGGCGCAGGACGGCGATAACCGAGCAACCCGCGTAGCCTGGCTGAGGCTGTTGCGCCGAACCGGCACCACAGTGGGCATTCTGTGGGCCTTGCCATTGACCTTGCTGGGCGCATTGCTATTGATGCTGCCCACCGTGCTGCTGCGCGGACGGATCGATCTGGTCATGCGCCCGACCCCGGCGTTGCTGGTGCGCGGCCCGCTCGCCGACCGCATGCTCGAATGTCACCCGTTCGGCGCCATGTGTGCGATGGCGATCGGTCATATCGTGATTGCCCAGCGCCAGGGCTTGACGCCCCGCATTCTGACCCATGAACTGGCACATGTGCGGCAAGCGGCCCGGTGGGGCATTGCGTTTCCGGTGGTGTATCTGGCGGCCAGTGCCTGGGCGCTGTTGCGCGGGCAGGACGCCTACTGGAATAATCTGTTTGAAATTGCCGCCCGCCGCGCCGAACGCGACATTTAACACATCCGGCAAAGCCCCCCCAATGCCGCCGCCAGCCGCACCGGCCAATTAACCGATCAACCGTCCGCGCCGTACCCGCATGCCCTTTTTCACCAGCGCCGGCGCCAGGCCGCCGAGAATGCTCAGGACATCGTGGTTGTGGGCATGACAAATCGCCACGCCCAGCGCATCGGCGGCATCCGGGCTGGGCGTGCCGGATAACTGCAGCAGGCGCTGCACCATGTCCTGCACCTGCTGCTTGTGTGCCTTGCCTTGCCCTACCACCGCCTGCTTGACTTGCAGCGCCGTATATTCCGCCACCGCCAGGTCGGCGCCGACCAGCGCGCAGATGGCGGCGCCGCGCGCCTGTCCCAAGAGCAGCGTCGATTGCGGATTGACGTTGACGAACACCTTTTCGATCGCTGCGCAATCCGGACGATAGGTCTGGATCACTTCAGCCAGGCTGCCGAGAATGGTTTTCAGGCGCTGCGGCAAATCCAGGTCCGGCGTCTTGATGATGCCGGAAGCAATATAGGAAAGCTTGTTGCCTTCCTTGTGAATCACGCCAAAGCCGGTGATCCGCAGTCCGGGGTCGATGCCAAGGATTTTCATGGTGCCCGCCCCGGCAGGCGCCGGGGTTGTATAAGAATATTAATGCCGGAAATGCCGGGTGCCGGTGTACAGCATGACGACGTCACGCTCATCGGCCGCATCGATGACTTCCTGGTCGCGCATCGAGCCGCCTGGCTGGATCACGCAGGTAGCACCCGCATCGACCACTATATCCAGGCCATCGCGAAACGGGAAAAAGGCATCCGACGCCACTGCCGAGCCGACCAGCGACAGGCCGGCGTTTTGCGCCTTGATGGTGGCGATGCGGGCCGAATCGATGCGGCTCATCTGGCCGGCACCGACACCCATTGTCATGCCATTGCCGCAAAAGACGATCGCGTTGGACTTGACGAACTTGGCCACGCGCCAGGCAAACATCATGTCTTGCAATTGCTGCGGGGTCGGCTGTTTTTTGCTGACCACTTTCAATTCATCGAGCAAAACGTTTTTCGCATCTGGCGCCTGTACCAGCAAGCCGCCGCCGATGCGTTTGATGTCATACCGGTTGACCGCACGGCCGAGCGGAATCTGCAGCAGGCGCACATTGGTCTTGGCGGCAAAAATCTGCCTGGCTTCGGCCGAAAACGACGGCGCGATCAAAACCTCGACGAATTGCTTGACCACCGCCTGCGCGGCAAAACCGTCCAGCTCGCAATTGAAGGCGATGATGCCGCCGAATGCCGACGTTGGGTCGGTTTGCAGTGCCTTGCTGTAGGCTTCCAGCGCGTTGTTTCCGAGCGCTACGCCGCATGGATTGGCATGCTTGATGATCACGCAGGCGGTGCCGTCAAAAGTCTTTACGCATTCCCAGGCAGCGTCGGCGTCGGCGATATTGTTGTATGACAGCTCCTTGCCCTGCAACTGGGTGTAATTAGCCAGTGCGCCGTCAATCGTTTGCGCATCGCGGTAAAAAGCGGCCGACTGGTGCGGGTTTTCGCCATAGCGCATTTCCTGCACCTTGTCGAAATGTAGATTCAAGGTGGTCGGGTAGTCGCTGCGGGTCGCATGCGCCTTGTCCTGGCCCAGCGAGGTAAAGTAATTGGTGATCGCACCATCGTATTGCGCGGTATGGGCAAATACTTTCTTGGCCAGCGCAAACTTGGTTTCGTAACTGACTTCGCCGGATCCGGTCTTCAATTCGTCCAGCACGCGGGTGTAATCGTCGGGATCGCAAATCACCACCACATCCTTGTGGTTCTTGGCCGACGAGCGCAGCATGGCCGGGCCGCCGATATCGATGTTTTCAATCGCGTCTTCCAGCGTGCAATGCGGCTTGGCGACGGTTTGCTGGAACGGATACAGATTGACCACCACCATGTCGATGGTCGGGATGCCATGCTGGGCCAGCGCCGCCTGATGCTCGGGAAAATCGCGCCGCGCCAGGATGCCGCCGTGCACCTTCGGATGCAAGGTCTTGACCCGGCCATCGAGCATTTCCGGAAAACCGGTGTAATCGGCCACTTCGGTGACTGCCAGGCCATTGTCGGCCAGCAGCTTGGCGGTGCCGCCAGTCGACAGCAGATTGACGCCCATGGCTGACAGCGCACGTGCGAAATCCAGAATGCCGGTTTTGTCAGAGACGGAAATAAGAGCTTGTTTAATCATGATCAGGCAGGCAAAAAGTAAGGAATCTCAAAACAGCGCATCGCCTCCATTCGGGCCGAGCGCCGGCGCGTTACAGCAGGTCGTGCTGCTGCAGTTTTTTGCGCAGCGTGTTGCGGTTAATGCCCAGCATCTCGGCCGCCAGCGACTGGTTACCCTCGGCGCGCGCCATGACCGCTTCGAGAATCGGCTTCTCGACGGTAAACACCACCATTTCATAGACGTTGCTGGGCTGCTGTTCGCCCAGATCCCTGAAATATTTTTCCAGGCTTTTTTTGACGACGTCTTGAATATTGTCTTTGCTCATTGTGCTCAGGTCGAAAGGCGGTAGGCTGGTTCAGGCGGCCAGCTGGTGATTCGGCAGGCCATATTGTAACCGCTCGCCATACCCGAGCTGCGTTTCAAAAAATTCATCGACTGCCGCCAGCTGCCTGTCGCACTGTTCCAGCAGGTTCATGCGCTGGCGAAACTGCTCGCCGCCGGCCAGATCGCGTACATACCAGCCGATATGCTTGCGCGCGGTGCGCACGCCCAGATACTCGCCATAAAAGGCGTAATGCGCGCGCAGATGCTCTGCCATCAACCCGCGCACTTCGGCGACCATCGGTGCCGGCAGATGACTGCCGGTGCGCAGAAAATGATCGATCTCGCGGCAAATCCACGGCCGCCCCTGCGCCGCCCGTCCGATCATCACCGCATCGGCACCAGTCACCTCCAGCACGTGCCTTGCCTTCTCGGGCGTGGTGATATCGCCGTTTGCCACCACCGCAATGCCGACGGCCGCCTTGACTGCGGCAATCGTCTCGTATTCGGCGTCGCCGCTATAGCCATCGGCGCGGGTGCGGCCATGCAGGGTCAGCATCGCGATGCCACTCGCTTCGGCCATGCGGGCGATGGCCAATGCATTTTTGTTGGCGCGGTCCCAGCCGGTACGGAATTTCAATGTGACCGGCACGTCGACGGCCGCGACCACCGCTTCCAGGATTTGCGCCACCAGTTTTTCATTTTGCAGCAAGGCTGAGCCGCACCAGCTGTTGCAGACTTTCTTGACCGGGCAGCCCATGTTGATGTCGATGATCTGGGCGCCGCGCTCGACATTGAAGCGGGCGCAGTCGGCCAGCATGGCCGGATCGGCGCCGGCGATCTGCACCGCTTTGGGCTCCATCTCGCCATCGTGATTGGTCCGGCGCGCGCTCTTCTCGGTCTGCCATAGGCGCGGATTGGACGCCGCCATTTCCGATACCGCGTAGCCGGCACCGAGTTGCTTGCATAATTGCCGGAACGGCCGATCGGTCACCCCTGCCATCGGGGCGACAAATACATTGTTACGCAGCAAGTATGGGCCGATTTTCACAAAAGAATGTAAAGCAGGAAAAACCGCTATTTTATCCGTAAAGCATGCGCGCTAATGCATGCGCATGCCGCTGAGATGGGTGGCGCTGGCGTTCACGGCGCCAGTCGGCAGGAAAAACATTATTAACTTACAACAAACCAACTGAGATCAGGCATTTTTCAAGCTGGTAACGGCCGACTGCTGTACTTTCACAAGCGCCTGTTCCAGCAATGCCTCCAGGCTTGCACCCTGTTGCGGATAGGTGGCCACACCAGCGTGCAGTTTCAGATGAATCGGCTGGCCATCGATGGTCAGCGGCTGACTGGCAAAATATGTCTGCAACCCGCGGGCCAGAAATTCAGCATGCTGTTGATCGGTACGCGGCAATACGCAGAGAAATTCGACCCCGGTCCAGCGTCCGAGCCGGTCTTGGGCCCGCATCTGCAACGCAATTTCCTTGGCAAAGGCCGTCAGCAAGCTATCTGCCGCATTCCAGCCATGCAACTCATTGATCCGGGAAAACCCGTCAATCCGCAACAGCATGATCGACAACAGTTCATGTTGCTGCTGCGCGCGCTGGATGCCTTTTTGCAGCAGATACGTCATCTTGCGCCGGTTCATCAACCCTGTGAGCGTATCCTGCTGCGCATTTTGCGTCAGCACCTGCATCAGGCTCGACTGTTGCCAGATGATTTCAGCGACATGGGCAAATGCCTGGAATGGTGCGATTCCCAGCCGCGAAAAATAATTCACGTCATCGGCATAAAACACGATCAGCCCGCGCACTGCCGGCTTTTCAGAACGCAATGGAATCGCCAGCGCGCAATTGACCGTACATGCCTCCATGTTGGCATGCCAGGGCAGGAACAGTGAATTCAGATTGTTCAGGGCACCCACGCTTTCCAGCGCTATTTGTGAATAAGGGGTGGACTGCTCGAAGCAGGCTGGCGGCAATTGCCAATCCGTCGCTTCCGGCAACGCTTCCCCCAGCACCGTGTGCGGCGCGGTCTGGACTGCATCCGACTCGCAAAAGCCGACCCATGCCAGCCGCAGGCAGGGCGTGGCATGCAGCACCGTTTCACACAAACGCTGCAAATGGTCGCCGCCGCTGAATGATTGCGGCAATTCTTCCAGCAAGCCATACAGCGCCGTCGTGAGCGCGGTACGTTCGGCGTCGAGTTCGAGATCTTCACGCACTGAACGGGTCAGCGCGCTTGGCAGGGCCGTATGCGCTGCAGTCGATGAAAAGAAATTGAATTTCATCAGGCGATGGCGAAGCTCAGCATACATTCCAACTTAAATGTCAGAGCAACGTATGCCGGCTCAGCGTCAGGCAGCTTCAGTATCTGTGCAAATCTCACTTTAATTTCCAAAAAGAAACTTTTGACAGAAGAGTAGCATGAACCTCGCAGTGCGCCTGTGGCTTACCGGATACAGTCAATTTCTATTTTCAAAAAGTCAATTTTATGACTCGTCGATTTCATCCAGCGCTGACGCAATCAGATGCGCAACATCAGACCATTGCACGACCTGAAACGCGTCCCCATCCCAACGCAAGCGGTTGATGCCGGCGTTCCGAATATCAAAGTCGCGCGCTGCGGCCCAACCGATCCCTGTGGCGTGCCGATAAATCGCTTCCAGTACGCCGCCATGCGACACCACTGCAATCCGGCGCAAACGATGCGCCGCTGCCAGTGTCGTGAGCGTGCCGACTGCGCGCGCGGCAAACTCGCGCAGGGTTTCAGCAGTCCTGGCACCCGGCGGGAAACGCGCATCCAGATCGCGCGCCTGCCATGCGGCGTGCGCCTGTGGATAGCGTGCACTGACATCAGCATGCCGCAAACCTTCAAAGGCGCCATAGCAGCGTTCGCGCAGGGCTGGTTCGGTTTGCACCGCGATGCTGCGCCCATTAGCGATCGCCTGCGCAGTATGCAATGCCCGTTGCAGGTCGCTGGCATAAATGGCGTCCAGTCTCTCATCGCGCAATGCTTGCCCCAGAGCCCGGGCCTGGCGCATGCCTTCGGCATTCAATCCAATATCCAGATGTCCCTGCAGGCGCCGCTCCGCATTCCAGTCAGTTTCGCCATGGCGTATCAATACGATTTCGGTCATGCAACGCTCATTTCGCCAATGCCGGATTCAAACTATAGGTGCCGGACCACTGTGCCTGCGCCAGCACATGTCCGCGCAATGCTTCGCGCACCAGCTTGCCGGTGAATTTTCCTTCGACCGGCAGCCGCTCGACATCCAGCGCGTAAAGGGTAAATACATAACGATGGACGATCGCATCGTTCCACGGTGGACACGGGCCATCATAGCCATAATAGTCGCCCGCCATCGATAGATCCGCAGCAAACCAGCCGGTATAGTCATTGGTGCCATGGCGTGCCGGCTGGAATAATGGATGCACTACCTGCGGCCCCGGCTTGCCGTGCGCGGTGACGCCTTGGCTGATTGCGCCGGCTTCAATTGCCGTGGCATGCGGCGGCAGATCCACCAGCACCCAGTGAAAGAAATCGACCCGCGGTAAATCGGCTGGTACAGTCTTGCCTTCCTGATTGACGTCGTCGCCACGGGAAGGCACATCCGGATCATGGCAGATCAATGCCAGCGATCTGGTGCCTTGCGGTAAATCGCTCCAGCCCAGATGTGGGTTTTGATTATCGGACAAGGCCGCATGTGTTGCCGGATCCATCACGCAAAAGGCAAATTGACCCGGGATGGTTTCGCCATCCCTGAAAGAATTGCTCCAGAATTTCATGCCGCTCTCCTGTTAGGCAAACGAGTTGTCGATTCAGATACCGCCTGCAGACGCGGGTTCCGGCAAGCTGCTTGACGCAATCCGCACTGGGTGCGACTGTTCATGCATTTGGCCGCACCTGCAGCCAGAAAGTTACCGGCCCATCATTAATCAGCGCAACTTGCATATGGGCGCCGAATTGTCCGGTTTCGACTGTCGCATGCCTGCTTGCCGCTTGTTGCACCATATAATCAAACAGGCGCTCTCCATCTTCGGGCGCGGCGGCCGGGGTGAACGAGGGTCGGGTCCCGGAACGCGTATCGGCGGCCAGCGTGAACTGCGGCACCAGCAGAAGGCCCCCGGCCACATCCACCACGCTGCGGTTCATCTTGCCGGCGTCATCTGGAAAAACCCGGTACGCGAGCAGCTTGGTCAGCAAGGCATCGGCTTGCCTTTCTGTGTCGCCGCGCTCGGCACACAGCAGCACCAGCAAGCCGGCACCGATCGCGCCGGTTACGCTGCCATCGACCGTCACGCTGGCTTGCGCCACGCGCTGCAACAATGCAATCATCGGATTGGTGATGCCATCAAGCCAGGGTGACCCGGGCAAACTTTCGCTTGCCAACCTGCACCACGTAGGTACCGGCCTCGACTTTCAAGCCCTTGTCACCAATCACCGCGCCATCGATGCGCACGCCACCCTGCTCGACCATACGCAATGCTTCCGACGTCGATGCACACAGGTTGGCCTGTTTTAACAACTGGCCAATGCCCAGCGGCGCGCCAGCCAGGTTGAGTTCAGCAATGTCATCCGGGATACCGCCGCGGGCACGGTTATTGAAGTCGGCTAGCGCATCTTCCGCCAGGCGCAACGAATGAAACCGGGTGACGATTTCCTGCGCCAGCAATACCTTGATATCGCGCGGGTTGCGGCCCTGCTGGGTCGCCGTTTTAAACTCTGCGATTTCCGCCATCGATCTGAACGACAGCAATTCATAATAACGCCACATCATGTCGTCGGAAATACTCATCAGCTTGGCGAACATGGTATTGGCCGGCTCGGTAATGCTGATGTAATTACCCTTGGACTTGGACATCTTTTCCACGCCATCCAGGCCTTCGAGCAGCGGCATGGTCAGGATGCATTGCGGCTCCTGGCCGCTATCTTTTTGCAATTCGCGCCCGACCAGCAAATTGAATTTCTGATCGGTGCCGCCCAGTTCCAGATCCGATTGCAGCGCCACCGAGTCATATCCCTGCACCAGCGGATACAACAGCTCATGCATCGAAATCGGCGTGCCAGCCTTGTAACGCTTGGTAAAGTCATCCCGTTCCAGAATACGCGCCACGGTATATTTGGCCGCCAGCTGGATCATGCCGGCCGCACCCAGCGCAGTGCACCACTCCGAGTTATAGCGGATTTCGGTTCTGGCGGGATCGAGCACCAGGCTTGCCTGCGCAAAGTAAGTCTTGGCGTTTTCCTCGATTTGCTCTTTCGTCAACGGCGGGCGGGTAATATTGCGCCCGGACGGATCGCCAATCATCGACGTGAAATCGCCGATCAGAAAAATCACATGATGACCAAGATCCTGCAATTGACGCATCTTGTTCAACACCACGGTATGTCCAAGATGCAGATCGGGCGCCGTCGGGTCCAGACCCAGCTTGATGCGCAAGGGCTTGCCGGTTTTTTCGGCGCGCACCAGCTTTGCAATGAATTCGGCTTCGATCAGCAACTCTTCCACACCCCGCTTGGCCACCGCCAAAGCATGTTGCACCGCATCAGAGCACGCTATTTTTTGCTGCGCCGCAACGGAGTCTGTTGTGTTCTTATCTCCGGTCAATTTCAAATTTTCAGTCATCTGTATAAAGTTCATTTGAGAATATTTGCTGGCTAGGTATAATTCTTGACTCAATTCACCTTGCCGTGAATCAACAAAAACAAAACCAGAACAAGAAACGGCAGATTTTAACTGATTGCATGTTCATTCGAGATAAATTGATCGCCCTAGGTACCAGCAGCAGGCTGCTGTTCGGTTCCACGCGTAAATCGCGCATCGTGTCGAGTTCGGCACTGATCCTGGCCGTTTGCGCATTCGGTGCGACGGGTGTGGCGCCAATGGCACCCGATGCATCCGATCTGCCGGTGAAAATGATCGCCCTGGATCTGACTTTGCCTGACTTGAGCAGCCAGATCGCCGCGCTGCAGGATTCCGCACAATTTTTCGTGCGCGAAGAAAAAGTCCGCCCCGGCGATACGCTGGCAACGCTGTTGACGCGGCTCGGCGTGGCCGACCGCGCGGCGACCGACTTCATCAAGTCTGACCGGGTGGCCCATCAAATCCTGCAACTCAAACCCGGCAAACAGGTGCAGGTGCAAACCTCGCCCGGTGGTGCGTTGCAGTGGCTGCGCACCACTGTCACCAGCGACCGCGATGGTCTGGCCACGAATCTGGTGATCCAGCGCGAAGGCGACCAGTTCAAGGCAGCAGAAACCCCGACACCACTGGAAAAACGCGTCGAGATGCGTACCGGCGAAATCCGCTCATCGCTGTTCGCGGCGACCGATTCGGCGCTGATACCTGACAATATCGCGATGCAAATCGTTGACATGTTTGCTACCGACATCGATTTCGCGTCTGATTTGCGCCGTGGCGACCGCTTCAATGTCATATACGAAACGCTTTGGCAAAATGGCGAATATGTGCGCGCCGGCCGGGTATTGGCCAGCGAGTTCACCAACGCCGGCAAAACCTACCAGGCGGTCTGGTTCGACGAGCCCGGCAACCGCCAAGGCGGCGGTTATTACGGCTTTGATGGCAAGTCGCTGAAAAAGGCATTCCTGAAATCGCCGCTGGAATTTTCCCGGATTTCCTCCGGTTTTTCGATGCGCAAGCATCCGATTTCGGGGCAGTGGAAACGCCACGCAGGCGTGGACTTTGCAGCTATCAGCGGGACGCCAATTCGCGCCTCCGGCGATGGCGTGGTCGAGTTTGTCGGTGTGCGCGGCGGTTACGGCAATTTCGTCGAGATCAGGCACTGGGCCAATTACACGACGGCATATGCACACATGAGCCGTTTTGCCAGCGGACTGCGTAAAGGCATGAAAGTCAGCCAAGGCCAGTTGATCGGCTACGTCGGCAGCACTGGCTGGTCGACCGGCCCCCATCTGCATTATGAATTCCGGGTCAACAATGTCGCGCGCGACCCAATGTCGGTCGATGTACCGAATGCCCAACCGCTAGCCGGCGCAGAATTGCAGCGCTTCCGCGCGGTGGCCTCGGACATGACCCACCGTATCGCGCTGTTGCGTCCGGACGATATCAGCACCAAATTGGCGGCAAAATAATTGCCGGTCTGGGACAAACTGTAGAAAAAATGAAATTGGCAACCCGTTCGCCGGTCAGGGATTGTAAAATCCGCTGATCCCGAACGGTTTTTTTATGCCCACACCCGCCGCCTCCCCTTCCCTGTATATCGGTCTGATGTCCGGCACCAGCCTGGATGGAGTGGATGGCGTGCTCGCGGCATTTGCGCCGGATTACCATGGTGGCCCGGTGCCGGCCCTGGCCAGCGCCTATGTCGCGTTTCCGGCAGATTTGCGCCGCGAACTGATGGCCCTGCAAGCCGCGGGCCAGGATGAAATCCACCGTGAAGCACTGCTTGCCAATGAGCTAGTCCGGCTGTATGCCGCCTGCGTGGCGCAGTTGCTCAATCAGTCCGGCATCGCAGCAGAAGACATCACCGCCATCGGCGCCCACGGGCAAACCATTCGTCACCGCCCGGAACTGGGCTATACCCGCCAGACCAATAACCCGGCCCTGTTGGCGGAACTGACTGGCATCGACGTGATTGCCGATTTCCGCAGCCGCGACATCGCCGCCGGTGGCCAAGGCGCGCCGCTGGTGCCGGCATTTCATCAGGCGGTATTTGCCGGCACCGGCGAAACCCGGGTGCTCGCCAATATCGGCGGCATCAGCAACATCAGCGTACTGCCTGAGCGCGATGGCGCGCCGATACCGGTGATCGGCTTCGATACCGGCCCCGGCAATGTATTGATGGATGGCTGGATTGCACAGCACCAGGGGCATGCTTATGACCGGGACGGCCAGTGGGCGGCCAGCGGGACCGTGCTGCCGGGCTTGCTCGATGTTTTGTGCGACGAGCCTTTTTTCGCGTTACCTCCACCCAAAAGCACCGGCCGCGACCTGTTTCATCTGGCCTGGCTGCAAGCCAGGCTCGGCCAGTTTCCTGCCTTTGACCCGAAAGACGTGCAGGCGACGCTGGCGGCATTTACTGCTGTCACGCTGGCCGATGCCATCATCCGCCATGCCCCCATGGCGCGGGCGGTCTATGTCGGCGGCGGTGGCGCCCATAATGCGCATCTGATGCAGCAGTTGCAATCTGCATTGGCGCGGCATCAGCCGGACATGCGAGTTGCCTCCACCGAAGCGCTGGGCATGGCACCCAATCATGTCGAAGGACTTGCTTTTGCCTGGCTGGCAGATCGGTTTTGCAGGCGCAGCGCCGGCAATTTACCAGCTGTGACAGGCGCGGCAGGCGACCGGATCCTTGGCGCGCTCTATCCAGCGTAATGTGCGGTTGAATCGAGATGTCATGTTGCGGACAGGCTTGCCGCAACGCTAATGTGATCTGTTGCCTGGTCCAGGTGCCATCATAAAAAAAGCGCAGACAAGTCTGCGCTTTTTTGGAGCCGGAGAAGGTCAGGCAGAAAACGACGAGCCGCAACCGCAAGTGCTGGTCGCACCCGGATTCTTGATGACGAATTGCGCGCCTTCCAGATCATCCTTGTAATCGATCTCTGCGCCGACCAGATACTGGTAGCTCATCGAATCAATCAGCAATTGCACGCCATTCTTGGTCATGGTGGTGTCGTCTTCATTGACGAGTTCATCAAAGGTAAAACCGTACTGGAAGCCGGAACACCCACCGCCCTGCACGAATACGCGCAGCTTCAGGTCGGGATTGCCTTCTTCTTCGATCAGTTGCGCCACTTTGGCTGCAGCACTGTCGGTAAATACGATCGGTGCTGGCATTTCAGTTATGGCATTCATGTCACACTCCTGCTGGAAAACGATACTGCATTATAGACGCTTGGCGCAACGCGCGCAGAACGCCACACATTCAGGTGGAACTTGCCAGCTTGGTGGGCGCTGCCAGCTTCAAAATCGGCTCGTCGACCTGATCATGTGTTAACTTGCCGGAAACCACTGCCCCGCCATGCATTTCCAGCGCTTTATAATTAACATCACCAGTTATGCGGGCCTTTGGCTGCAATTCAAGCAGCTCAAAAGAATAAACCGGCCCGGTGATGGTGCCGTTGACGACCAGATGCGCAACCCGCACTTCGCCTTCCACTACGGCATGCTCGGAAATCACCAGCATGCTGGTCTGAGTCGGATCGGCAATCACATTACCCTTCACATGCCCGTCAATCCGCAAGCCGCCCTTGAAGTGCAGATTGCCTTCGATTCTGGTCGACAAGCCAATCAAACTATCAATTGTATTTTTGCTTTTGCTGCCAAACATGATGGCACTCCTATAAATTAACCGATTGTTGCGCCCGTATTTGCCCTCTTTCCAGGATACGTGCCTGCACTGCTTGCAGGGAAACCCCTGCCGGCAGGGTCAGCACGCCTTCGATTCGCTGGTAATGCTTGAAGCCGAGCTTGTATTTTTCCACGTCACTCGCATTTCCTTCCGGAAAAATCATCATAGCACTTTTACCGTTCTGCAGAACCGTGACCACCAGTTGTAAGTTTCCGACAAATTCACGTTCCCCCTTACCGCCTTGCATCACTAACAAGCGATATTTCAGTTGATTTGGCGCAATAATTTCTGCTTTTAATCGCCGAATCGTTACCCCTTGGGGGCCGGTACTTGCCGGCAGCAAACTTTCAAAGAAAGCCAGATCTTCCTTCAATTTGGCATTTTCGGTTTCCAGCAACTTGACTTGCGCCATTAACTGCTTTTGGGCGGAGCGTTCGATATTGAGCTGACTTTCGGCTGCATTGGCGGAGCCGGAATACTGATCGCGTTCGGCAGTCAATGCATCGAACTGTTCCTTCAGACTGGCCATTTCCGCTTTATTGGCGCCGGAATGAAAGCCTGCCAGATTGCGCCCCAGATCATAGGTGCCCAGAGCGATGGCACCCGACAAACCCAGCATGATGGCCACCAGCAGCAATCGCAGCGGCCAGGGCAAATGGCGCTGGATGATGACTTTGGGGGCAGCCACCGACAGGCGCCGGCGCCACAGTTTAAAGCGCAGGGAAGTGCCGAACCATCTGGATAAATTCATGTGTGGGACGCTTGCTGCACTTATGGCATGACTGGAACATGCATCAATCCCGTCGTTTCATCCAAACCGAACATGATATTCATGCATTGCACGCCCTGACCTGCTGCACCCTTGACCAGATTATCTTCGACTACCAGAATCACCAATAAATCCCCGCCGTCCGGACGATGCACGGCAATGCGCAACATGTTTGAAGCACGCACCGAACGGGTTTCCGGATGGCTGCCGGCAGGCATCACATCAACAAATTTTTCACCTTCAAAATGCTGTTCATACAAAGACTGGAAATCGGTCTGACGTGCATGCGGCAAGATCGTCGCATACAAGGTCGAATGGATACCACGGATCATCGGCACCAGATGCGGCACAAAGGTCAGCCCGATCGGGCGACCGGCAATCGCCTGCAGCCCTTGCGTGGTTTCCGGCAAATGCCGATGGCCCTTGACCCCATATGCCTTGAAATTATCTGCAGCTTCCGCCATCAAGGCGGGAATCTCTGCCTTGCGACCGGCACCGGACACGCCGGATTTGCAATCGGCAATCAGGGTCGCTTCATTGATCAGCGCATTTTCCTGCGCCAGCAGCGGGGCTAAACCCAGTTGCATCGAGGTTGGATAGCAACCAGGCAAGCCGATCAGGCGCGCGCTCTTGATCGCTTCCCGGTTTACTTCAGGCAAGCCGTACACGGCTTCGGCCAGCAACTCTGGGCAGCTATGCGGCATGCCATACCATTTTTCAAATGTTGCAGTATCTTTCAAGCGAAAATCCGCTGCCAGGTCGATCACCTTGACGCCAGCGGCCAGCAATTCCGGCGCCTGCGCCATCGCCACGCCGTGCGGTGTGGCAAAAAACACCACATCACACTCGGTCAGCCGGGCTTTTTCGGGTGCAGAAAAAGCCAGCGACACATGTCCGCGCAGTGAGGGGAACATCTCCGCCACCGGCACGCCATCTTCCTTGCGCGATGTAATTGCAGTCAGTTGCACTTCTGGATGCGCTGCAAGCAAACGCAACAACTCCACCCCTGTGTACCCGGTACCACCGACAATGCCGACCTTGATCATAATTTCCTCACTTATCCGAATCCTATTTTAGCAGGTGGATTTTGCATGCGTGACACGGTGACACGATATGCCCCGGGTTCTCCTGTGCTCTGCTTGCATGAATTCGATCTGACGCGCAGCATACATGGCAGCAAAAAGAAAAAAGCCGCCAGGTGCAGACCCGGCGGCTTTTCTGCTCCGAAAACGCGAGAATTAACGCTTCGAGAACTGCTTGGCGCGGCGTGCTTTACGCAGGCCGACTTTCTTACGTTCGACTTCACGTGCATCGCGCGTGACGAAGCCAGCCTTGGACAATTCAGGCTTCAACGTCGCATCGTAATCGATCAATGCGCGGGTAATACCGTGACGCACTGCACCGGCCTGGCCGGATTCGCCGCCGCCGTGCACGTTGACCATGATGTCGAAATGCTCGACATTATTCGTCAGCACCAATGGCTGGCGGATCACCATCAGACCAGTTTCGCGCGAAAAATATTCGTTCGCTGGCTTGCCATTGACGACAATTTGTCCAGATCCGGCTTTGATGAACACGCGAGCGACTGCACTCTTGCGACGGCCGGTGCCATAATTGTAATTACCGATCATGTCGTTTCCTTAGAGTTCGAGTGCTTTAGGTTGCTGCGCAGCGTGCGGATGGGTATTTTCCGCATACACTTTGAGCTTCTTGATCATCGCATAGCCGAGCGGGCCCTTGGGCAGCATGCCCTTGACTGCCTTTTCCAGCGCGCGACCGGGAAAACGCTGTTGCATCTTCTCGAAATTGGTTTCGTAGATACCGCCTGGATAACCGGTGTGGCGGTAATACGTCTTGTTCAATGCCTTGGTGCCGGTGACGCGCAGCTTGCCTGCATTGATCACGACGATAAAATCGCCCGTGTCGACGTGCGGAGTAAATTCGGGTTTGTGTTTGCCGCGCAGTCGGAGTGCCACTTCGCTGGCAACACGTCCGAGGACTTTGTCCGTCGCGTCAATCACGAACCAGTCGCGCTTGACCTCGTGGCCCTTAGCGGAAAAGGTTTTCATGATGACTTCCTAAATGGATTAAAAATGCTCAAATTAACGGCGGTTCCACTTGCCGACATAACCTTGCCAGCTTGCGGACTCGACCTTGTTTATCTTCCTGAGCAAATGGAAGAACCTGAAATTATAGCCTTTTCAAGGACTTGGCGTCAAATAACTGCCCTCTGCCCGGGACCAGACCGGTGCCTTCGCCTGTCACAAGCAGGCTGCAAGATGTGAAGTGGGGCAGAAAAAAACCCGAAGCAATGACGCTTCGGGCTGAAATCCACACCAAAGGAGGAGGGTGGAGGAGACAACAACATGGTCGCTTTTGCTCGATCGAACATCAACAACCGGTTAAGAAAAGTATAGTCGCCCTTATGGTGCAGCGCAAGAAATTCTGCTGTTTTTCGCCGACACCCAGGCAAATCTAATTCAGTAAAAAAAATTAATTCTTAAAATTCAGGCACTTACACATTCATTCAAAACGCTCTTCATTCTGTTGCGCGCAACAAAAAACCGCCAGCAATCCTATTTTTTATGTGCACGGACAAACACTCGACTTTGTTATGACGCTGCGGCGTTTGATGCGATGAAAGAGCGCGGTTATAGCTGTTACAACAGTTAAAATAGCGTCAATTTATCGTGGAGTGAATAAAATGGAATGCACCGTACGTTGGACCGGTTTATCCGGCATGACATTTTTGGCGGAAACCGGCTCCGGCCATGTGGTGGCAATGGATGGCGCCCCGGAAGGTGGTGGCCGCAATCTCGCGCCACGCCCGATGGAAGTGGTATTGGCCGGGACCGGCGGCTGCACCGCCTATGACGTTGTGCTGATCCTTCGCAAGAGCGGACAGGATATCCGCGGCTGCGATGTCACGCTGCAGTCGGAACGCGCCGAAAAAGACCCGAAGGTCTTCACCAAGATTCACTTTCATTTCACGCTGCGCGGGCGCAATCTGAAAGTCAGCCTGGTCGAACGTGCGATCAAGCTATCGCATGAAAAATACTGCTCCGCCTCGATCATGCTCGAAAAAACTGCCGCATTGACCCACTCGTTCGAAATCATCGACGAGTCGGCCGACCTGACCGAAACTTGATCGCGACTTGATCGAGCCGCATCCAGGGCACGCGCAGCAATCAGGAAACCCCGCTACCGGCGCGTTGGCTGTCGCTCCTACGATTACTATATGTAATAGGCGGTTGCCGTCATCACCTTGGCCATGCCGCGCATGGCCGTTTGCACTGGTGCCGGCAAGGATGCTGCCCCGAGTGCATTGGCTGCGGCACCATGCGCAATTTCATCGACACGCATTTGCTCGACGATTGCCCGCGATTTGGCATCCTGAACCGGCAGGCTATCCAGATGGCTAGCCAGATGCGCCTCGACCTGGCGCTCGGTTTCCACCACAAAGCCGAGGCTTTGCGCATCGCCCAGGCGGGCCGCAACCGCACCGATGGCAAACGCGCCGGCGTACCATAGCGGATTCAACAGGCTGGGACGCGAACCGAGTTCCTGCAGGCGCTGCGCGGTCCAGGCCAGATGATCCTCTTCCTCGCGCTGTGCATCAAGGAACTGCCGCCGCACTGCAGCATTCCTGGCAAACTGGCCTTGCGACGCATACAAGGCTTGCGCACAGACTTCGCCGACATGGTTAATTCGCATCAGCGCCGCACTATGTTGCCGTTCTGACACATTGAGATCATCGCCCCGGATATGTCGTGCAGGGTTGGGACGCCCGGAACTGGCAACTCCGGTGACGGTACGTAAAACATTATCGAACCCGGCAATCAATTGATCAAATTTGTACATAGAGTTGCCACCTTCCCAACTATCGTTGTCAGATACTTATTAAACGGAAATGAATTGTTGCACCAAAGCGACACAAGTGTCGTCATATTGCCATAAAAGCCAAAATTGCTTTGCCCTGGCCGCTGTAATTTGTTGAAATGACACTCAGCTTCTTGACCAATGGGATTAGAAGTGCCGGCAGGGACGTTTCCACTAGTGGCCTTGCTGGATGCAATGAACACCTCTTTAGCATCACAACTCTCGGAGAAATTTTAATGAAAAAATCGCTTCTCGCACTCGCAGTTCTGGGCGCATTTGCTACCGTTGCACAAGCACAAACCAATGTTTCGATCGGTGGCGTTCTGCAAGCCAACGTCAAAAGCTACAAAATTAGCAGCTCAGCTCGTACTAATCTCGATCGCGAAACGCGCATTGACGACGACTATACTTCGCGTTTCTGGCTGACCGGCACTGAAGATCTGGGCGGTGGCTTGTCCGCTCTGTTTTATGTTGAAAACCGTATTGCTACAGATACCGGCGCTGCTGGCACTGGTAGCGGCTTGGCTAATGGCGATACATTCCTTGGCTTGAAAGGCGGCTTCGGTCAAGTTACCTTGGGTCGTCATTCAATGATGGCAGTCCAAGGCCTGACCACTGAAATCCTGACTGGCACTGGCACCATCACTGCCATGCCAACCAGCATGTTCACGACTTACTCGGTCTTGAACCAGTTCGGTACCGCCGCTGGCACCGCAGTGGCCGGCACTGCAAATGCTTACCTCGGCTCTTATCTCGACACGACCCGCAAGAACAACTCGATCATGTATCGCACGCCAAACCTCAGCGGCTTCAGCGGTAGCATCGGTATTGTTGCAGCCGGCAGCACCAGCTCTGCCGCTTCCGAAGGTAGCATAACTAGTGGCGCAAACCCTACAGCCAACTACTCCGAAGGCCGTGAGTATTACGCACAAGCTGGTTACGCGAATGGCCCGCTGTCCCTGAGCCTGGCTTATCGCAACATGGCTGCCGAAGGACGTGTGGCAACTAGCGTGGATGAGCAGCAAATGCGCTTTTCCGGCTTCTACAAGATCGGCGGCTTCAAGGCCGGCCTGCAATTCGACCGTGCTCAGCGTGAACTCGTTTCGGGCCTCGGTGGCGATGCAACACGTAATGCTTGGGCGATTCCAGTTAGCTTCGGTTTTGGCAGCAACACCATCCTGGCCGCCGTTGCAAAAGCCAATGACATTTCTGGCAATGCGGCTTTCGGTGCAGGACGCGACACTGGCGTGAAGATGTACACTCTGGGTTGGGATTATGCACTGTCCAAGCGTACCAACGTTGGCGTCTACTATAGCCGTCTGGACAATGACAGGAATGGCGCTTATCAGCCGTTCTTCGCTGGTACTACCCTGACCGGCTCTTCATTGATTGCTGGCGAGACTGCATCGACCTTTGCAATGGGTGTCAAGCACACATTCTAATTGCCCAGGGATTTTTCCCAGCAAGCAGTTATCGTAGTTGAGTAAAAAAACGGGCACTTCGGTGCCCGTTTTTTATTTGCGTACTATAAGATCAATTCCTAAATTTTCCCCGTAGCATGCTGTTTTTATGGCTGCTGTTATCTACTCTTTCCTCCACATGTCCTGCAGACGCATTCTCGACACGACACATGCGTATTAATGCGTATTAAAATGACGGGGCTGCAAGCAAAAAATATAGTGAGCCTATCACTCGTCTTACTGACGAAAATTCCGGCAGCGCAACATAGACACCTTCGCACTGGAACCACTTTGAACAAGATCGGCCGCAATGACCCATGCCACTGTGGCAGTGGAAAAAAATACAAGCAATGCTGCGCGCAACAGGAAGTAATATCTGCGCGTGGCTTCATGTCACAGGCAACCAAAACGCTGCAAATGCCGCAAGTACTGCAAATTGCCCTAGAACATCATCAATTCGGCAGATTTAAAGAAGCGGAATATCTTTATCGAGAAATTCTCGCCATCGATCCGGCTAGTTATGATGCCTTGCATCTGCTTGGCGTGGCGTCCCACCAGACTGGTAGACATACCGAGGCCATAGATCTGATTAGCAATGCAATTGGAATTTACCCATCCGATCCGCTTGCGCACAATAATCTAGGCGATGCATATCGAACGCTGGGTCGTCTGGATGACGCACTGATGTGTTTTAAGCAAGCACTGTTGCTTAAGCCCGACTTCCACGAAGTACACAATAATCTCGGCGAAACGTACCGAAACATGGGACGCCTGGATGAGGCGATCACAAGCTTTCAAAAAGTACTCATGTACAAACCCAACTATGCTGAGGCACATAACAATTTAGGGCTTGCGCTGCATGCCCAAGGCAGGCTTGACGATGCCATCGCTTGCTTTAATCAAGCAATCTCGATCAAGCCTGATTATGCAAAGGCATATTTAAACCTTGGAACAACATATAAGTTAATAGGGCAGCAAGGGCAGGCACTGAAGCGCTTTGACCAAGCATTGTCACTCAAACCAAATTACCCAGAAGCGCTCCATGCGCTTGCCGATCTTTTCAAAGATCAGGGTGAATTGAAAAGGGCACTGCTCTGTTGCCAAAAGCTGTTGCAAATTCAACCGGCCGCGAACGCGGTTTGGCGCCTTTATTCGGAAATCCTCCAATTGCTGAGCAAAGAGGCAATTTTATTAATTGATGCGTCGATTCTTTTGCAAGCATTTAAGATGCAAGCGATCGACCCACAGCGGTTGGAACGCATTGCTACCGCAATTGTTTGCCGAGATCCGCTTGTCCAGCAGCTGCTGACATGGGCGAATAATCCCCAACAAGGCCCATCTCTAATCACCGATGCTTTGGCCTCCGGCACGCTCTTGCCATTAATGAAAATGCCACTATTGCTAGCCTTGTTGGATGAGGCACTGATTACCGACTATCGACTCGAACGGCTGCTGGTACTGATTAGGCGGGCTTTGCTCCAGTCGGCAGCCAGTTCGGAGGCTAAATTAGACACAGCATCGCTGGATCAATTTGTGTGCGGACTCGCATTGCAATGTTTTGCCAATGAATATATTTATGCAGTTACTGCAGAAGAAGAACAAACGCTTAATACCCTCATCAACCGAATTGCCCAGGCAACCGACCAGCGCCAATCCTATCCAGTAACTTGGCTCGCGATTGTGGCGAGCTACCATGCCCTGCACCGGCTTGATTTTGCCGGAAAACTCTCGGTTTCAAATTGGCCTCACGCCTCTGTACAAGCGCTCATGCTGCGGCAGTTAAGCCAACCTTCCCAAGAAGCAAAAATCAGGCACGACATTCCCGGATTGACTGATGTAAGAAATTTTGTCTCGCAAGCAGTCCAGCAGCAATATGAAGAAAATCCGTATCCTCGCTGGAAGCGGCACGGTAGCCTTGGCGGGGAACAGCCATTGCAAATTGCCCTGCAACGCCGCTTGCCATATCAAACCTTCCCGGACAGCTTGCCGCATTTTCCCGAAATTCTGGTCGCAGGCTGCGGCACCGGAAGCGATGCATTTCAGGTGGCCCAGGCGTTCAGCAACTCCGGCATCCTTGCCGTTGACATCAGCATGACCAGCCTAGCGTATGCTAAGCGGTCGATGCAAGAATTTGGCATCGAGCACATTGAGTTTAGGCACGCCGACATATTGGAACTAGGATCGATTCACCGACACTTTGACTTGATTGTCAGTAGTGGCGTCTTGCACCATATGCATGATCCTTTAGTAGGCTGGCGCGTGCTTACCAGCCTGCTGCACCCTGACGGCTATATGAACATTGGGCTATACAGCCGCCGGGCGCGGCGCGGCATCGGCGCATTGCGTGATCTGGTAACAGCGAAAGGCTATGCTCCGACTCGTGAAGGCATTAGCCAGTTTCGCGCCGATGTCATGAAGTGCGGCAAAGACCTAAACGGTATCAATATCGACAGTATCACCAGTAGTCCGGACTTTTACAGCACCAGTGCCTGCCGCGACCTGATCTTCCATGTGCAGGAACATGTGTTTTCACCGCTTGAAATCCAGTCCTGCCTCGATGAGCTTGGCTTGCAATTTTTGGGATTTGAATTTGCCAACCCCGAGACCAGAAAGCCGTATGTCGCCCGCTTCCCCAATAATCCGGCCTGCGACTCGCTGGCCAACTGGGAACTGGTGGAACAGGACAATCCGGATATTTTTGCCGGCATGTATCAGTTTTGGGTGAAAAAACGCGGCTGAGCGCGCCTACGGGCTTGTTGTCGTTGCAGGGGACCTCTTTTATTGCCGCTTCGGGCGAAATACCTGAGTGTCTGCATAAAAAGCGTGGTCCTGCCCTGCCCACCAACCCGGCACGCCGAGCACCGGCAGCGGCGTAAAGGCGCCAGTCTGCATACCCGCCTGCAGTTGCCGGGCAACGTCCGTATCGATCCAGGCTATCTGGTCCGGCAACGATAGCGAAAAAAAATCCGGAGCCGCTGCAATCACCCAGGCATGCGCGGTAATCGCCTTATAAGGCGCCACCAGCTTTTCCATCAATGCATGGCCGAATAAGAAAATCTGCACTGTGCGGCCGAATGACTGCCGCTGATTATGCAAAACATCTATCCAGTGATGGGCGCGTAAATCCTCGACCCATTGCGGATCGGCGCATACCAGCAGCGCCGCATTTTCATCGAAGATGGTGGCCGCATCGCGCACCTTGCCGCGGGTGCCGGCTGTCTTTCCCGCATCCGCATCCTGATCCGTGCCTGCCGATATCCTGGCAATTTCTGCCGCCTGCAATGCATTCAACTGCCGTTTGATTGTCGGAAAAGTCAGCCAGACCAGCGCATTGAAAAAATCGTGCAGGTTTTCCCGGGTCGGCACGCAGCCAGCGTCGCTGATAAATGCTTCATATGCAACACCCGCCGGCAACTCAGCCTGCGGCACAAAGTGGATTGGCAAGCCGCGATGATTGGCAAGCTGGGCTCTATCGGCAGCCTGGTTCAATGCCTGCCGCCAGTCGGGCGACGCCAGGATCGGCTGTGCCACTGGGCGCAGTAGCGATAGCCAGGGACGGCTCCAGTCAATTTGCTGCAGAAATACGCCTGTCACTGGCCGCCTCTTTCGAGAAACTGCATGCGTTGCAGGGCTGGCATGTCATGCATCCCCTCGATACCTTGGCAACATCATGGCATCCTAATAGCGTAGCAATCAGGACAGTTTCCAGTCGATCGCCTCGCCGGCGTTCAGCGGCACGATGCTGGACTCGCCAAACGGCAATTCTGCAGGCAAGGTCCAAGTCTCACGCTTTAGCGTGACCTGGCCGGTGTTGCGCGGCAGCTGATAGAATGCCGGGCCGTTAAAACTGGCAAACGCTTCCAGCTGATCGAGCGCGCCGGCCTGGTCAAACGCTTGCGCATACAGCTCCAGCGCATGCAAGGCGGTATAGCAGCCGGCACAGCCGCAGCTATGCTCTTTCAAGCCCTTCGGATGCGGCGCCGAATCGGTGCCGAGGAAAAATTTGGCATTGCCGGAGGTTGCCGCTTTCACCAGTGACTGGCGATGCTGCTCGCGCTTCAAAATCGGCAGACAATAATAATGCGGGCGGATACCGCCCTTGAAAATCTCATTGCGGTTGTACAGCAGATGATGGGCGGTGATGGTGGCGCCGACATAGCGGTCAGCTGCGGTGACGTAATCGGCCGCTTCGCTGGTCGTGATGTGCTCGAACACGACTTTCAATTCCGGCATCGCCGCGCGCAGCGGCTGCATCACGCGCTCGATAAACACCGCTTCGCGGTCGAATATATCGACCTCAGGATCGGTCACTTCGCCATGCACCAGAAATGGCATGCCGAGTTCCTGCATGACTTCCAGCGTCGGATAGCATTTTGTCAGGTCGGTCACACCGGCATCCGAATTGGTGGTGGCGCCGGCCGGATACAATTTGACGGCATGGATGAAACCGCTGTCCCTGGCGCGGCGGATTTCATCCGGTGGCGTATTGTTGGTCAAATACAGCACCATCAAGGGCTCGAACGCCATGCCCGCCGGCAGCGCCGCCAGAATCCGGTCGCGATAGGCGAGCGCCTGCTCGGTGGTGGTCACCGGCGGCTTCAGGTTCGGCATCACAATGGCGCGGGCAAACTGGCGCGCGGTATGCGGCAATACGCTGGCCAGCGTATTGCCGTCGCGCAGGTGCAGATGCCAGTCGTCAGGCCGGGTGATGGTCAGGTTTTGGATCAAATTGGATGAAGTGGACATGGCAGCTCTTTCTATCGACCCGCTATTTTACCTGTCCTGGACTGATGGCGAAAATGCTGTTGCATCTGCCAGGCAGGCAGCCGGATAGTTAGTTTGGAAGTTAATTGGGTCGTCAGCGCATCACTTTGGCCAGGAATTGACGTACGCGCGGCGTTTGCGGCGCATTGAAAAAAGCATCCTTGTCGGCATGTTCAATAATCGCGCCGCACTCCATGAAAGCGACCCGGTCGGCGACTTTTTGCGCAAATCCCATTTCATGGGTGACCATGATCAAGGTCATGCCATCTTCGGCAAGCGCGCTCATCACGTCCAGCACCTCGCCCGCCATCTCGGCATCGAGCGCCGAGGTCGGCTCATCCACCAGCAGTGCCGCTGGCTGCATTGCCAATGCGCGGGCAATGGCAACCCGTTGCTGCTGGCCGCCAGACAATTGCCACGGGAATTTTTCTTGTTGGGACAACAAGCCCACCCGGTCAAGGTAGTGTAAACCGGTATCCATTGCCTGTTCGCGGCTGCGTCCCAGTACCTTGACCTGAGCCAGCGTCAGGTTCTCGCGCACCGACAAATGGGGAAACAATTCGAAATTCTGAAATACCATGCCGACCCGAGCGCGCAATGCCGCCAGGCTGGTATGCGAATCACCTACGGCAATATGATCGACCATGATTGCACCCTGCTGGAACGGTTCCAGCCCATTGATGGTCTTCAGCAATGTGGATTTGCCGCAGCCGGACGGCCCGCACAGCACCAGCACCTCGCCCTTGGCAACTTGCAGGGTGCAATCGCTGAGCACCTGCAGCGCGCCATACCATTTGCTGACATTGCGCAGACTAATCATGACACCGGCAATACCCTGTCATGGATACAGTCCGCGCATTTCATGCGCCTGCAATACCCGGGTGCAGCCGACAATGAACGCGGCGGTGCGCAGCGATACCTTGCGTTCTTCGGCGATTTGCCAGACTGCAGCCAGTGCTTCACGCATGATGCGGGTGAGCCGCTGATTGATTTCTTCCTCGGTCCAGAAGAAACTGGAAAAATCCTGCACCCATTCGAAGTAACTGACGGTGACGCCGCCGGCATTGGCAATCACGTCGGGCACGATCAGCACCCCCTTGTCATGCAGGATATCGTCGGCGGCCGGGGTGGTCGGGCCATTGGCGCCTTCCAGAATGATTTTGGCGCGGATTCCATGCGCATTGGCGGCCGTGATTTGCTGCTCGAGTGCCGCAGGTATCAGAATGTCGCAATCGAGACTCCAGAACGCGCTGGTGTCGTGGATTGCATCACCACCACCAAAACCGGCGACCGTGCCATGGATGCCGACATGTGCCTGCAATGCAGTGATATCCAGTCCGCTGTCGCGTACCACGCACCCCAGATGATCCTGTACTGCGACAATTTTTGCGCCGGCTTCGGCAAACAGCCGGGCCGCGACGCCGCCGACATTGCCGAAACCCTGGATTGCAATCCGCGCGCCTTCCAGATCCAGCCCGCGCCGTGCAGCCGCTTCGCAGCCGACAACAAAGACGCCGCGACCGGTGGCAGCCTGCCGCCCGAGGCTGCCACCCAGCGACACCGGCTTGCCGGTGACCACGCCGGATACCGTGCTGCCTTCGTTCATCGAATAGGTATCCATCATCCAGGCCATGATTTGCTCATTGGTATTGACGTCCGGCGCCGGGATATCCTTGGTCGGGCCGATGATCATGCCGATTTCACTGGTGTAACGCCGCGTCATGCGTTCCAGTTCACCGCGCGACAAGGTCTTCGGGTCGACCCGGATGCCGCCCTTGGCACCGCCATACGGCACGTTCACTGCGGCATTCTTGACTGTCATCCAGGCCGACAAGGCCATCACTTCCGACAGCGACACATTCTGATGAAACCGCACCCCGCCCTTGCCGGGACCGCGCGAGGTGTTGTGCTGCACCCGGTAGCCTTCAAAGTGGGCCAGCGTGCCGTCGTCGCGCTCGATCGGCACATCCACCATCAGAATCAGCTTGGGGCGTTTCAGGGTTTCCACCCAGCGCGTGAGCGACCCGAGATAGGGCGTGACGCGATCGATCTGTTCGAGATAGACGCCCCAGGGGCCGATTTCATGCTGGGTCAGGTAACTGGGGATTTGATGGGGGGTAGACATGCAGGAAGCTCCATGGTGATTGCGCCGTTTGCTGTCTGAAATGCAATGCAGCAAGACAATGTCGGCACAATGCTATTGAAACCTAAAACCAGGGGGACGGCAAATATTTTCCTGCAACATTACTGCTCTTATAGTGGCAATGTTTTGCAGACGACCTTTACGCAACAGTATCGGCCGCATCCATATCATCAGGGAGTGGCGACGCCAGCAATTGTTCTTTTTTTGCCTGCTGCCGCGCCCACATCTGCGCGTAGGCGCCATCTGCTGCCAGCAGCTTGGCATGGGTACCGCGTTCGATGATTTTTCCATGGTCGAGCACCAGGATCTGCGCCGCATCCGCCACCGTTGACAAGCGATGGGCAATCACCAGCGTGGTACGGTTCCTTGCAATGTCTTTTAATTGCGACTGGATCGCCTGTTCCGACTTGGAATCCAGCGCCGAAGTGGCTTCGTCGAAAATCAGCAGTGCCGGATTTTTCAGCAAGGTTCTGGCAATCGCGACCCGCTGTTTTTCCCCGCCGGATAATTTCAGCCCGCGCTCACCCACCATGGTGGCGTAACCATCCGGCAGCGACAGGATGAAATCGTGGATCGATGCCGCCTGGGCAGCCTGGACGATTTCTTCCTTGGTTGCACCCGGTTTGCCGTAGGCAATATTGTATTCAATCGTGTCATTGAACAGCACGGTATCCTGCGGCACGATGCCGATTGCCTGGCGCAGCGAGCGTTGCGTGATATCGCGCAAATCCTGCCGATCAATCGTGATCTGGCCGGCATCGACATCATAGAAACGAAACAGCAGGCGCGCCAGCGTCGACTTGCCGGAACCGCTGTGGCCGACTACGGCAGTGGTGGTGCCGGCAGCGATCGTGAAATCGACATCGAACAGGATTTGCCGGTTGCTTTCATAATGGAAATCAACATGCGAAAACCGCACTTCGGCGCCGTTCACCACCAGGGGCTTGGCGTGGGGCGCGTCGGCAATTTCGCGATGCTGATCGAGCAGGGAAAACAGGCGCTCCATGTCAGCCAGGCTTTGCTTGATTTCGCGGTAGATCACGCCCAGAAAATTGAGCGGGATGTAGAGCTGGATCATGAATGCATTGACCAGCACCAGGTCGCCCAGGCTCATGCTGCCATCGATGACGCCTTCGGTGGCCCGCCACAAGATCAGCGTGACCGCAATCGCGATGATCATCGACTGGCCGGTATTCAACAATGACAACGACGTTTGCGACTTGACCGCCGCCGTTTCATAGCTTTGCAAGCCATGGTCATAACGCCCTGCTTCGTAATCTTCATTGCCGAAATACTTGACGGTTTCGTAATTGATCAGCGAATCAATGGCTTTGGTATTGGCCTTGGAATCAAGATCGTTCATGGTGCGCCGGAAATGGGTGCGCCATTCGGTCACCACCACGGTAAAACTGATATAGACGGTCAGGGCGACAAAGGTAATGATCGAAAACCAGATATCGTATTGCAGCACCAGATAGGTGATCACCAGGCCGATTTCAATCAAGGTCGGCAGGATCGAAAATAGCGTATACGACACCAGCGACGACACGGCGCGGGTGCCGCGTTCGATGTCACGCGTCATGCCGCCGGTTTGCCGGTTCAGATGAAAGCGCAGCGACAGCGCATGCAAATGACGAAACACTTTCAAGGCAATGGTGCGCACCGCGCGCTGGGTGACCCGGGCAAACACGAATTCGCGCAATTCGGTAAACAAGGTGGTCGACAGGCGCAGCAAACCATAGGCAATCAGCAAGCCTAATGGCAACACCAGCAAGGCACGGGCCTGATTCGGCCCAAGCGTCAGATGATCGACCAGTTCCTTCAGAATCAGCGGCACGCCGACATTGGCCAGCTTGGCGCCAACCAGAAATGTCAGTGCCAGCACGACCCGTCCCTTGTATGCCCACAGATAGGGCAGCAAGGTCTTTAAGGTACTCCAGTCGTTGCGCCGGTGATTGGCAGGCGGCGTCGGGGCGGATTCGGAAGAAGAAACGGAGTGGCGTCGCATGCTGGACAAAATAAGCTGATGAGATTGGTTTATGCTGGGGGCAAGAAGCCTTCCTATCATGATTGTAGCGTTTTAAGGAAAAACAAGATGCCAACCGATAACAATACCGCTCTACCCTTTGGCAAGATGCCGGAATTGCGCGTCATGCCGATGCCATCCGACGCCAATATCCATGGCGATGTGTTTGGCGGCTGGATCATGGCACAAGTCGATCTTGCCGGTGCGCTGCCCGCCGGACGACGCGCCAATGGCCGGGTGGCCACGATTGCCGTGAATTCCTTTGTATTCAAGCACCCGGTATTTGTTGGCGATCTGCTGTCATTCTATGCCGAGGTCATCAAGATCGGCACTACCTCGGTGACCGTGCGCGTGGAAGTCTTTGCCGAACGTAACCGCCTGCAAGCCGATATCGTCAGGGTAACCGAAGCGGTGCTGACCTATGTGGCAACCGACGATGATCGCAAGCCACGGGCCTTGCCAAAGCTGGAAGGCTTGACCGACTAGCGCGGGATGCCTGCTGCCCAGCAATCCCATCCGAATCCGATCCGGCGCGAGGATGTCGGGGAGTAATGCGTGAAAAAGGCGTAAAAACCGCCTGGCAGGCAGGCGGTTTTTATATTATTTTTATTATTAAAGACCGGATACTATGCGCTCTTTTTCTCGTCGCGCAATTCGCGCCGCAGGATTTTTCCAACATTGGTTTTAGGCAGCGCATCACGGAATTCAATGATTTTCGGCCGCTTGTAGCCGGTGAATTGCTGCCGGCAATACTCCATCAATTGTTCCACCGTCAATGTTGGATCCTTGCGCACTACAAACAGCTTCACCGCTTCACCGGAATTGACATCCGGCACACCGACACAGGCACACTCCAGAACACCCGGGTGTTCGGCAATCACGCCTTCGATTTCATTCGGATAAACATTAAAACCGGATACCAGGATCATGTCCTTTTTCCGGTCGACGATGCGGGTATAGCCTTGCTCATCCATCACGCCGACATCACCAGTCTTGAAAAAGCCATCCGGCGTCATGACCTTGGCGGTTTCATCCGGACGATTCCAGTAGCCCGCCATCACTTGCGGACCTCGCACCGCAATTTCTCCCGGTTGGCCAATCGGCACCGGCTTGCCGGCATCGTCAAGAATGACAATCTCGGTGGAAGGGAAAGGCAAGCCGATACTGCCTGTGTATTCGGTTGCCAGAGCCAGATTGCAGGTTACAACGGGCGAAGTTTCCGACAAGCCATAACCTTCAGCGATCGGGCAACCGGTGACCTGGATCCATTTGTCGGCCACTGCTTTTTGCACCGCCATGCCACCGCCATTGGTGACTTTCAGCCCTGAAAAATCCAGCTTGGCAAAATCCGGGTGATTCAGCAAGCCGTTGTACAGTGTGTTTACCGCGGGGAACATGTTGAAGCGATATTTCGACAAGGTCTTGATCAAGTCCGGTATATCGCGCGGATTGGCAATCAGCACATTCAGCGCGCCGATCCGGGTACCGAGCAGGCAGCAGGCCGTCAGCGCAAAGATATGGTACAGCGGCAGCGCGCAAATGATGGTGATTTGATCGACCTGCGGCTCCTTGCTCAGCGCCGGCTGCAGCCACAGATCCGATTGCAGCACGTTGGCAATCACATTGCGATGCAGCAGCGTTGCCCCTTTTGAAATGCCGGTGGTACCGCCGGTATATTGCAAGAATGCGATATCTTCCTGATGCAGGTCGACCGGCTTTAATTGCATGCCAGAAGCTTGTGACAATGCTTTATTGAATGACACGGCATTGGGCAAATCGAATGCCGGCACCATTTTTTTAACTTTGCGCACCACGAAATTGACCAGCATGCCCTTGACGCCACCCAGCAGCTCGCCCATGGTCGCCACGACCACATGCTTGACCTGGGTCTTGCCGATCACCTGCTGCAGCGTATGCGCAAAGTTTTCCAGGATGATAATGGCTTCCGCGCCAGAGTCGGCCAGCTGATGTTCGAGCTCGCGCGGCGTATACAAGGGATTGACATTGACGACAACATAACCGGCACGCAACACGGCAGCAATCGCCACCGGATATTGCAGCACGTTCGGCATCATGATGGCCACACGCGCGCCTTTTTCTAATCCCCGGCTTTGCAGCCATGCGCCGAGTTGCCTGGACATCGCATCGACTTGGGCATAGGTGATGGCCTTGTCCATGCTGACATAGGCTTTGCGGGTCGCAAATTTCTGAAACGATTCTTCCATCAAGTGGACCAGTGAATGATACTGGGATAGATCGATTTCAGCCGGGATCCCGGGGGGATACGATTTTAGCCAAAACTTGTCCATGTTTTTGCCCTTGTCTCGGTGACGACTTCCGGTCCGCCAGGGCGGCGAACAGAAAAGTCATTTTATTAATATTTAAAGCAAGCACCCGGTATCCATTTCCCCAAGATGCTTGCTAAACAACTTTTTGTTGTTCAATCGCGATGCTATCGGGCAGTGCGGTCGGGTGCAAGCGTTTCCCGCAATATTTGAATAACTCCTCTACCGTTGTCCGCATATTGCGATGCAGCACAACACGCGCCTGCAATTGCGCGTCCTGATCATTTTCCCCGACCCGCTTGACTTGGGCTTCGGCAATCGCCGGGTGCTCCTGCAACACGTCTTCGATCTGACGCGGGAATACCCGCTGGCCATCGCGTATCAGCATATTGTCTTTGCGGTCGAAGATCATGAAAAATCCGTCCTCATCCATGCTTGCCATATCGCCGGTCGCAAGCCAGCCCTGCTGCAGGCGCTGGGTAGATAATGACCGATGGCTTTCGGTTTTATCAAAGTAGCCGGCAAACACTTGCGGCCCCCTCACCCATAATTCACCGACGATATCGGCCGCACAGGGCAAGCCGGTATCCGGGTCGACAATCTTTGCCTCGGTATCAGGCAACGGCACGCCGGTCCCTGCACTGCGGCGACGGGCAGCCAGCGGCATGGCCAGCACCGCCGGCGCGGCTTCGGTCAGCCCGTACGCCTCGATCAGGCGCCCGCGCGTAATCTTTTCAAATTCCTCGCGGATCTCTGGCGACAATGATGACCCGCTGACCGCACAAACCCGAATCGATGCCAATCCGTAGCGCCGCACATCCGGCGTATGGGCAAGCTGGCGTACCATACGCGGAGTGGTCGGAAAATAAGTGGGCCGCCACTTTTTGGCCGCCTTCAGCAAGCGTTCGATATCGGCATCCGGCAGCAGAATCAAGCTGGCGCCCAGGTACAACCCTAGGTGCAGCAAGCCAGTCAATCCATACGCCGACCAGAGCGGCTGCTGGGCCAGAAAGCGCTCGTCGCCTGGACGTGATTCGGGCAGCCAGTGCCGCAGCTGCAATGCATTGGCAGCCAGGTTGCGATGCGACAGCGGCACTGGCAGCGCGCCGGCGCTACCAGTGCCAAAAGTATAGGCGATGACTGCCACGTCCTCCATCGAGGCGGGATTTCCCTGCAATGCAGGACGCCCGCGACCAAGCAACTGGCTGAATTTCATCAGTCTGGATTCAGGATGGCGCGGCGTACCGGTTTTGCCAGTTCCGGGCAACCCGTTGCCGCGACTGGCCGGCGGTCGAAACAGGAACGATAATTTGCTTTCCCAACCCATGTAGTCGGTCAGCGAGGTCACGGCAATTTGGCGCAGACGCTGGGCACGTGTGTCGACGCGCAGCGGCTCGCACCAGAGATGGTACTGGGTGCCGGTCGTAATCAGCATCGCGGTAGCGGTTTCACCGATTCTGGACAACAGGGTGTCGATCGCTGTTTCAGGGTTGCATAAAACCGCAACCGCTCTGATTTTCAGGATGCCGAAATAAGCGATCACCCATTGCGGCATGTTCGGCAGCGCCAGCATGACTTTTTCACCGGGCCGGATCCCTGCCGCCATCAAGCCCTGGGCGAAACGACTGGCAAGCCGGTCGACTTCCATCCAATCCATTTGCCGTCCAAAATAATGAATTGCCGGCGTCTTGGCGAAGCGGCGAGCGCTCGCCTCCAGCAGGCGCGCAAGCGGCAGCGATGGCATCTTGATTTGATACGGCGTGCGCGCATCATAGGAGGTCAGCCAGGGGCGTTGCGCCTCCAGTGCCAGGCGCTGCGCGCGGCGCTCGATTTTCTGGATCGACCTGGATTCGGCGAGAACGACCGGGTCTGCCTGTGATTGCAGGAAGCGTTCGATGGTGCGATTGACCGCATCCGGGCGCTCCACCATCACCTGGTGCGCCGACACCGGAATCACCACCTGTTCTGCATCCGGAATCAGTTGCGCCACCTGCTGGTAGGCACCGACCGAAAACAGCATATCGCGTTGCCCGAGAATCACGATCGTGGGGGTGCGGATGCCACGCAAATAGTCACTGCCGTCCCAGACCGACAAGGCGTTACGGTTTTGCAGATAGATCGCATGCGCAGGCGGATACAGCCTGGCGGCGTTGTAGCCGAGGTAAGGCAGCACCCGGCCGATCCATGTCAGCAGCGCCGGCGGCACCCGCAGCAGCAGCCGACCAGGCCAGCGCAGGTGAAATTTCACTGCCGAGGCGATGATTGCCAGGGTCGCTATCCGTTCCGGATGCTGCCGGATGAAATACGACGCCAGGGCGCCGCCAAAGGAATGCGCTACCAGAATGAAGCGCTGCGGCACCTGCAGTGTGGCCAGAGCCGCCTCGATATCGGCCACCAGCTCCGGCACGTCGTAACGGGCACCGTCGGCCGCAGTCGGCGCATCGGAATAGCCGTGCCCGCGCAAGTCCAGGGCGATGACCCGGTAGTCGCTCTGGAAGTGCTCCAGCTGATAATGCCAGTAAGCTGCCCGCCCGCCGAAACCATGAATGAACACCATGGCCTGTGCCGCATCGCGCGGCCCGGCATCGACCACGCTCATTTCCAGCGGCATGCCGCCTGCCAGGCGATTGGCGAGTGTTAAGGTGATCCGGTGCAGGTCGACGTCAAATGTCATTCCCGCATTGTAGCCAATTGTGCAGGCATGCCCAACACAGACTGAGTCTCAGCGTGTCAGCGGTTTTTCGATGCCTCTTCGCGGCTCGCCACGGTTGCATGCACTGCAGGCTCGCCTGGAGTCTGGCTGAATTGTGCCAGACGCTGATGACGCAGCGCCGGCTCCAGTGCCGACAGCGCGCGCACGGTGTCGTAAAATCCGTTCAAATTTCTTTGCTGGCCAAGCAGGGCGCGAAAACCCGGCACATAGTCATGGTAAGTGGCGACCAGGACCAGATGTGCATTCGACAGCGGTTCGGAAAACCAGCGATCGTATCCGGCATAACCACCCCAGCCTGCTTTCAGGGATTGGTATTCATCTTGCAACGCCTGGAAAATCTCTGCCTTGCGCTTGACCTTGTCGGCATCGCCGGCGTTGCCGGCATAATTGGCTTCCAGCGCCTTGCGGGACTTTAACAGCAACGCCAGGAAATCCTGCTTGCGTCCGGCATGTTCCTGGTAAGTCGCGCGCATTTTATCGTCCCCATGCGCGCTCATCCAGCGTTCGACACCCGCTTCTTCAACCGCCACTGCAAACGATTCATTGAACCGTGAATCACCCGGCGCATACACGACTTGGTGCGCCAGCTCGTGAAACATCAGGCGTGCCAGCTCGGCTTCCGGATATTGCACGAATGTCGACAGCACCGGATCGCTGAACCAGCCCAGTGTCGAATAGGCGGGCACGCCGGACACCTGCACATCGTAATCCTGGCTGCGCAATTCGGCCGCATAGGCTTGCGCCTCTTCCTTGCTGTAGTAGCCGCGGTAATTGACACAGCCGGCAATCGGAAAGCACCATTGCTTGGGCTTCATCGACAATGACGGCGTGGCCACCACATTCCACAGCACATAAGGCCGCTTCAGATCGGCGTAGCTGGTGAATGTGCCATTGTCGGGCAGACTGAGTTCGCGGGCGGCAAAGCGCCGGATTTCCTTGACCTTGGTCAGCTTGACTTTGAGCTTGTCGGCGACATCCGGATCCGCCAGCCAGTCATCGATTGGTTTCGCATCCGACATCAGCGAAAACTGGCCTTGCGCCGCCTGCATAAAATAACCCAGTTGCGCGCAGCCGCCGATGAAAGCTGCCACGCCGCATAACAAACCAATTCGCCACTTCATGTTCATGTCTTGCCTTGATAATTTCTTAAGTACTTGTTACACCATGCGGCAGAGGCCGGTGCGATAACCAGCCGCAATTAAATATGCGCCATTTTTTTTGATTACACCAGTCAATCGTCACGACTTTTCCGCCGATTGATAGCAAGCGTATCGTCAACGCGACATATGGCTTGCGGCCCCGGCCTGCTCTGGCGGACCGACCGGAGGTGACTCAAATTGCCAAAACAGCCATCTGGACAAAATAAAGCGCCGATCCGGCATGCATACCAATAAGCGCTGCCAAAGCGTCAATACGCCCAGCGCCATTGGATGCAGGCCACACATCGCAACTGATAAGAGAGAAGAAAGCAGGCAGATAAGTTCATTGAGAAACAAAAATAAATGCTGATTATTGTCAAAGCGCTCCTGCCTGTCTGGCACGTATGGTGAACAACGATTGACACAATTGAATGCTCGCCGCAGGTGGCAAGCAGCGCGGTAGCGTAAGATATGCCATTCGCACAAGCACCCGACACAAGCGGGCGCATCACACATCACGAGCCGCCGGTGACAACCATGAAATTGATCGATTCACTTATTCGCTGCCTGCCAGAGATCCAGGAAATACGGCGCGATATTCACGCCCATCCGGAACTGGCGTTTGAAGAAAAACGCACCGCCGACCTGGTGGCGCAGAAATTAACCGAATGGGGCATTCCCGTCATACGCGGCCTGGGCGGCACTGGCGTGGTCGGCAGTATCAGCAGTGGCAGCAGCAAGCGGGCAATCGGATTGCGCGCCGATATGGATGCATTGCCAGTCCAGGAAATCAACGACTTTCCCCATGCTTCACGCCATGCCGGGAAAATGCATGCCTGCGGTCACGATGGCCATACGGCAATGCTGCTGGCCGCAGCCCATCATCTGGCACAACATCGTCATTTCAACGGCACCGTGCAAGTGATTTTCCAGCCGGCCGAAGAAGGCGGCGGCGGTGCCCAGCGCATGATCGATGACGGCTTGTTCGAGCAATGCCCGATGGACGCGGTGTTCGGCATGCATAACTGGCCAGGCCTGGAAGCCGGCAGTTTCGGCGTCACGGACGGCGCGCAGATGGCATCGTCGAATGAATTCGAACTTGTCATTACCGGACGTGCCGCCCACGCCGCGCAACCGCACAAGGGTACCGACCCGATCATGGTGGCAATCCAGATCGCGCAAAGCTGGCAAGCCATCGTCTCGCGCCAGCGCAACCCGCTGGATCCGGCAGTGCTGTCGATTACACAAATCCATGCGGGCAGCGCAACCAACATCATTCCAGACCAGGCGACCATGATCGGCACCGTGCGCACCTTCAGCCTGGAAACGCTGGACTTAATCGAGCGCAGCATGCAGCAAATCGCCCGCCATACCGCCGAGGCGTTCAATGCAAAAATTGAATTCCGCTTTCATCGCAATTACCCGCCCCTGGTCAATCACGCCAAGGAAACCGGCTTTGCAATCGAGGTGATGCAATCGGTGGTCGGCGCAGACAAGGTCAACATGGCCATCGAGCCCAGCATGGGCGCGGAAGACTTCGCATTCATGCTGCAACAAAAACCGGGATGTTATGTTTTCATCGGCAATGGCGAAGGCCAGCACCGCGCGCAAGGCCATGGCCTCGGGCCTTGCAACCTGCATAATCCAAGCTACGATTTCAACGACACGCTGCTGCCGATCGGCGCAACCTACTGGGTGCGACTGGCCGAAGCGTATCTGCGCGATGATTAATGTTCGGTGCATCGGGTTCAGGATTGCCTGACCGGCATATGGGGGAGAAAAAATGGCAGCCTTGACCGACATCCTGATTGGACTGATCGCACTGGAACATGTCTGGATACTTATCCTTGAAATGTTTCTTTGGACGCATCCGATCGGCTTGAAAGCGTTTGGCCAAAAGCGTGAAGCCGCTGAAAATTCCAAGGTATTGGCCGCCAATCAAGGCTTGTACAATGGCTTTCTCGCAGCCGGTCTGGTCTGGGGTTTGCTTGCCGGGAATTGGCAAGTGAAAGTGTTTTTTGTGACTTGCGTACTGGTCGCCGGGATAGTTGGCGGTCTGACAGCCAAGCGCTCGATTTTGCTGGTACAGGCACTGCCCGCCTTGATCGCCCTGCTGTTGCTACTGGTTACTCGCTGAGCCTTTTTCCGAACAGGAAAATAACACTTGCAGCCGGATTATCGGCCTCCACCGCGGCCATCAACCGTTACCGGTTCTGCGACAGCAGGCGGATATCCCCGTACCAGGTTTCCACCGTCTCGCCGGTATAGTCGCTATCGGTCAAAATGCCCACGCCGATCAGCTTGCCGGGTTTTTCGCCATAGGCTTTTTCGAAATCGGCAACGATGTTGCGCGTGAAGTGACGCCATTGGCCGACACCATCGACACCGTTTTCCACCACCACTGTGCGAATCCGGCTCGACCGTTTGCTATGCCGGATGGTATCAATCGGCGCCTGGCCATGCCATTCATACATCAAAGTCGCGTAGGGAAAATCATGTCCGGTAAGCAGGCGCGCGGTGTCGAACAGGACCTGTTCTGCGAACGGCAAACTGTCCTTGTCGCCGTCAAAGCCGAGGATGATGCGGGCCGGCGTATCTTCCATCGCGTCTTGCGCATGCGCGATCTTGTCACCAAGCGTGCCGATCCTCCATTGCCAGTGCAGCCACGGTTGGGATTCCGGTTCAATACTGACATGCTGCATCAAGCCTGACGAGGCATTGGTCGAATAGGCGCGCAGCACCATTTTTTCCCGCTCGGCCACCAGTTGGTATTGAGTTTGCGGTTTATTCTTGAAAATCACCATCGGCTTCCAGCCTTCAGGCAGACCGCCGGCCGGACCGGCCGAAAATCGTGCCAACTTGTCTGCCATCGGTGCCGGCTGCGCCGAATGGTCCACAGGCGGGTGCGATACGCATCCGCCTGTCGCCAAGCCCACTGCCAACATCACAATCAATCGGTTCATAAGATTCAGGCGCCATGCCGAGGCAAGGAAAAGGCAAGGATACAAAAGAAAATATCGAAGGATCAGTCCGCTGCAGCCTTGGCGGACAACTTGGTCATTCTGGTGCGCACAATGGCAAACAAGGCGGCTGCCGGCGCAGGCGCTATTGTATTCTGCGGCACGTCGGCCGGCACAAATTGCCAGCGGATTTGGTGAAATTTTGCAACAGCATCGCGGTGCGCGATGCTGAGGATCGCCGCCTGCGGCAATTCCTGCAAGATTACGCTGTAAAGTGCCTCCTCTGTCGCGCTATCCAGCGCACTGGTCGCCTCGTCCAGAAACAGCACATCCGGTCGTGCCAGCAGCGCGCGCACCACGCTAAGCCGCTGCTGCTCGCCAGGTGACAGGCGCTGCGCCCAGTTGTCCGACTCGTCCAGATGCTGGCACAGATTCGGCAGCTGGCACAACTCCAGGCAATGCTGGATTGCCAGATCGCGGTACGCATGTTCCATAGCCGGATAAGCAAGTGCGGCGCGCAAGCTACCGTTCGGCAAATAGCTTTTTTGCGGCAAAAACAGGATCTTTGCCGCATGCGGAATTTCAACGCTGCCAGCGCCGTATGGCCAGATACCGGCCAGTGCGCGAAACAGTGTCGACTTGCCGCAGCCGGATGGGCCACTTATCAGTATGCGCTCACTTGTGCGAAGCTCGTCTGTCCAAGGTGCTGACAACGGCTGCCCATTCGGCAAATGCAGCGCCAGGCGGTCCAGCAGGATGGCGCCGACATTGTTGCGGGTGACGACGATGCCGGCTGGTTCGGTTCGCGCGTTTGTAACTGCCGCATGGAACCCGGCCAACCGGTTGACGCTGGCTTTCCAGGTCGGCAGCGATTCCTCGCCAGACGCGCTAAATGCGGTAATGAACCAGGACAGCGATTCCTGGACCTGACCGAATGCCGAGCTGATTTGCATCAGGCCGCCGAGCTGCAGTGCACCGGAAAAATAGCGTGGGGCCGCCACCAGGAATGGAAAAATAGTGGCGAACTGGGCATAGAAAGTCGACACCACGTTGAGCCGCTTGGTGGTGCGCATGATAGTCCACCAATTGGCGCGGATTCGTTCGAAGCTGCTCGACAATTGCGCCTGCTCCTGCTTTTCGCCGCGATACAGGGCGACTGCCTCGGCATTTTCCCGAATCCGCACCAGCCCGAAACGGAAATTCGCTTCAAAGCGCTGCTGGTCGAAGTTCTGTCGCACCAGCGATTTACCGACCCACCACACCAGAAGCGAACCGATTGCAGCATAGGCAAGCGCGAACCAGACCATGTAACCATCAATGATCCATTCGCGTCCGGCCAGGGCAAACGACAGCGAGCCGCTGATCGACCACAGAATGCCGATGAACGACACCAGCGTCACCACGCTCGACATCAGTCCGAGCGACAGGCCGAGCGTACCGCGGGTGAGCATCATCAAGTCTTCGGCAATGCGCTGATCGGGATTATCGGCGCTGCGGGTTTGCTCGATACGGTAATACGCCTGGTTAGCGAGCCATTCATCGAGGTAGCGGTTGGTCAGCCAGGCACGCCAGCGCATTTCCAGCGCCTGCTCCAGATAGACCCGGTAAATTGCAACAGTGATGAAAATAAAGGCAAGATAAGAGAAGCGCCACAGTTGCTGCTTGAATTCCTCGAAATTCTTGTTTTGCAAGGCATTGTAGAAAGCCAGATTCCATTCATTGAACAGCACATTCAGGTACACCATGCCCAGCGCAAGCGCGACAATTGCCAGCAGCAATCCGCGCGCGCGCCACCGTTCGTCCGAAAACCAGTAAGGCTTGATCAACTGCCAGACGGTACGCCAGTTTGCAGGTTCTTGTGTGTTCACGGGATGATGATGAAGGAAGGCGATCGGATTATTGATTTGTCAGGCATCTTGTGTAAAGCAGCGCAGTTTATGGCAACTGGTCAGGCCCAGTCCCAACCCGCATCCCCGGATTAAGCTGTTCAAGCGCCAGCAAGGCGGCGCACTGGTCGGCATCAGGCAGCTGTTCCAGAATGCTGCGATAGCGTTCAGTGACCAATTCGGTGACGGGCAGGCGAATCCCGGCGGCAGCAGCGGCGATCAAGACGTTTTCCAGGTCCTTGGTCTGGCTCTTGACCTGGCCGCCGGGTAGAAAATTACGTTCCAGCATGCGCTGCCCATGCACCTCGAGAATGCGGCTTTCGGCAAAGCCGCCGCGAATCGCGCTCCGCACGGCTGCCGGGTCGGCGCCGCCAGCCTGAGCCAGCAACAGGGCTTCGGCGACGATGTTGAGTGTGCCGCCGACGATCAACTGGTTGCATAGCTTGGCAAGCTGGCCACTGCCTGCTGGCCCGACCAGCGTTGGCCGGCCCAACACGCTCAACATCGATTCTGCACGCGCGAAATCGGCAGCACTGCCGCCAGCCATGATCGCCAGCGTGCCCGCCTCGGCACCCACCACGCCGCCGGAAACCGGCGCATCGATAAAACTTAAACCGCGCGCCTGCAGGGATGCGTGCAGTTGCTGGGCCTCTGACTGACAAGTCGAACTCATGTCGATGACCAGCGTCCCGGGCCGCATATCTTTAACAGCCTGGTCGATGACATCGGCAACCACAGGCCCTGCTTCCAGCATCGTGATGACGATATCAGCCGCGCGCACGGCATCGGCCGGTGTTACTGCGACGTGCGCACCCAAGGCTTCCAGAGTCTGGGCCTTGGCTGGGGTGCGATTCCATGCTGCCACCGGATACCCTGCCTGCAGCAGACGTGATGCCATCGGCCTGCCCATCAAACCGATTCCCAGAAACGCCAGCTGCGGTAACGGAGAGCTTGCCATCGTGTCATTCCTTTTCCAATTAGCGATCACTGTGTACGCTTGCAGTATCATCACAAAAAGCCGGATCGCTGTCGATAGGCGGATGGCGCCGATTTGGCAGGACCGGATTTTGCCTGTTCCAATGCTTGTTGATTCCTCCACCGGGATTATTCAATTCAATCATGCCTCAATACATACTTGCACTCGACCAGGGCACCACCAGTTCGCGGGCCATATTGTTCGATCGCGCCGGCCGCATATGCGGGCGTGCTCAACAGGAATTCGATCAAATCTTCCCTCACCCCGGTTGGGTCGAACACGATGCCAATCAGATCTGGACGTCACAATTAGCAGTCGCGCGCGAGGTCTTGCGCGCCCAACAGGTCTTGCCATCCGAGATTGCCGCAATCGGCATCACCAACCAGCGCGAAACCACCGTCATCTGGGATCGCGCGACCGGCGAGCCGATTGCCAACGCGATTGTATGGCAAGACCGGCGTACAGCCGATAACTGCGCCGCATTAGAGGCCCAAGGTCATGCTGGATTGTTTCGACAAAAGACTGGCCTGGTACTGGATGCCTATTTTTCCGGCACAAAAATCCAGTGGCTACTGGACCATGTTCCGCAGGCACGCCAACGGGCCGATCGCGGCGAACTGGCATTCGGCACCGTTGATTCCTGGCTGGTATACAAGCTCACCGGCAGGCATGTCACCGATATCAGCAATGCGTCGCGTACCTTGTTGTGCAACATTCACACCTTGCAGTGGGACGAGGATTTGCTTGGCCTATTGCAGATCCCGCGGCAAATTCTGCCGGAAATTGTCGCCAGCAGCGCGTATCTCGGCTCGACTTTTTCGCAGCTGTTCGGTTCCTCGATTCCGATTACCGGTCTGGCTGGGGACCAGCAGGCTGCGACTTTTGGACAGGCGTGTCACCAACCAGGAATGGCAAAGAACACCTACGGTACCGGATGCTTCATGCTGCTCCATACCGGCAACCAAGTGGTTGCCTCTGCCAATCAGCTGCTGTCGACGGTAGGCTGGTCAATGGCTGGCGAATTGCCCGACTCGGCCAGCTACATGCTCGAAGGTAGCGTATTCATGGCGGGCGCGACCGTTCAGTGGCTGCGTGATGGCTTGAATATTATCCACCACTCTTCGGAAGTAGAGGCGTTGGCATGCAGTGTTGCCGATACTGGCGGTGTGTTGCTGGTGCCGGCGTTTGCCGGGTTAGGCGCGCCATATTGGGATCCCTATGCGCGCGGAACCCTTGTCGGCATGACACGAGGCACTGGCAAAGCGCACATTGCACGCGCCGCACTGGAAAGCATTGCCTACCAGAGTGCAGACGTGCTTGAAGCGATGCAAGCAGATGCGCACCTGTCGCTGTCGGAGTTACGTGTGGACGGTGGCGCGTCGCAAAATAATCTGCTGATGCAGTTTCAAGCCGATATTCTTGGTGTGCCAGTAGTACGCCCGGCAATTACCGAAACCACCGCACTCGGTGCAGCTTACCTTGCCGGCATCGCCGCCGGCTTTTGGTCCTCTGCAGAGGAAGTTGCCGCACACTGGCAAATGGATCGCCGTTTTGAACCAGCCATGCCGGTTGAGCAACGCCATGGTCGCCTTCACCAGTGGCGGCGGGCAGTGGAACGTGCCAAGGACTGGGCCAATTAATCACATTTTTTGTCTTTATGTCACAGATCATTACTCCTCGTATCTGATCGGATACGCTTAATATGGTTAATATGGCAACATGTTGTTTTGTCATATGCGTAGTTCTGTAAAAACGTTACCATTTGAAAACAAGTTTAATTTTCCGCAAACTATCATCCAAAGGCCGTCAGCATACTGTTTAAAAGAACACTTTAAGGGGAGGCTTAGATGGCTATAAGAAACAGCTGGCGCTTATCAGGCGTGCTTTTCATTGCATTGAGCTCCCCTGCCTTGAGCTACGCGCTCGAGTCCACTTCATTGGATTTAATGGCAGGAAACCAAACCAAGGTCGGCCGACTTGGCCTGCAACTGGATTGGCAACGCCAATGGTTCAAGGGAGAAACCACCCATCTCGGTGCATACTGGGATACCTCCTACGGCAGTTTGCGTGAATTCCAACATCAAATCTTTCCCGGCAACACTTCAAATCTGCACGATGTGGGAATCGCAGCTGTCTTTCGCTACCAACGTAACGACCGCACGGGATTTTACGCCGAGGCTGGCACCGGGCCACATTACTTGTCCGAGCTGTACGACAGCAGTGGCCGTCGGCAGGGAAGCCGCCTGATACTTAACTCGCATGCCGGTGCCGGATTCATCTGGAAAAATGGCATGGATCTTGGCTTGAAGGCCATGCATCTGTCGAATGGCAGCGTAACGCAACCCAATGAGGCGGTCAGCATGGTCGGCGTCGGCCTGCGCTACCGCTGGTAATCACTAACGCCAGCATCAAGTCACCGAATGACGGGGTAGATTTTGCGGTGATCCGTCTGGGGGTGCGGTTTTAACTGGCAGGCGAGCGTGCTGCGCAAGGCGCTGCGCTCGGGCAGGCAGAAATAGAT
>JAKFBY010000090.1:0-97625 GCA_036677325.1 Paucimonas sp. | reverse complement strand
ATCTATTTCTGCCTGCCCGAGCGCAGCGCCTTGCGCAGCACGCTCGCCTGCCAGTTAAAACCGCACCCCCAGACGGATCACCGCAAAATCTACCCCGTCATTCGGTGACTTGATGCTGGCGTTTGAAATATGCTGCACCTTTATGCCGATGTCCATATTGTTTTGGAATACATAACCCAGGCCGAGATGGTCTGTGAATTGAAATGCAGTAGAAAGTCGTCGGTTATTATTGTCATAGAGCTTCGAGAGTAGGTGTGCTCCAATTCCACCTTCCACATAAAATCCCTTTAAGCTGTCATTCTGAAAGCGGAAAGTGGGGGTCAGGCCAAGAACTGCGATATTTTGGTTATTCCCGTGAATGCCTCGATAACGTTGAGCGCGCCAGTGCGATAGCGTCAAATCCCAATAACCTCCGATGTGTGTTCCGTTCGATTGCCACCACTGCTGTTCCCATTCCCACTGTAAGCCGACTCGCACTAGCTGGGTCCGATTGCCACCACCGAATTCCATCGACATTGTGTCTGTGGCTCGGCTCGATGAACTCATCCATAAAAGTATGCAAGCGATCGGAAGCATGCGCCACTGAGTACTATTTTTGGTCGACATTATTCTGGTTCTATCAAAACAAATGATTGCGGAAAAAAATTATAAAGCTGCGCAACAAATTAGGCTTTTCACAGGATATTCAATTAATCACGCGGTTACTCACATCCTTGACATGCCTACTCTCTGGCACTCGGATTGAAATACCTCTGACTCTATGGTGAAGCAAATATGAATTAAGTTATTTGCGTTTTTCTGCGCTTTCTCTCTAATTGTTGCTGCCCAACTTCTTTGCTTTAATAAATATCAATGAAGTGAATTCTTTTTCTCTTTCTCCCATAAACATGGGAGGAGGCGGCAATCTATTTCCTGTAATGTATTAGTTATTAAAAATGCAATGAAACGGGAGGCTGCCTTGCAAGATCGTGCTTATGCCACAGACTGGAAGTCAGGATTTTCATTGATAGAAGTGCTGGTATCAACTGTCATCCTATCCATTGGCGTCATCGGAGCCGCTTCAATGCAATTGGCCGCACTAAAAACCACCCAGCAAGCTGAATTCCAAATGCATGCACTTCAATTGGCAACTGAGATGGCCGACAAACTTCGAGCAACGAAAGGTTGGGGGGATAACGATGCAGCAAATCCGTTTTTGAAAGTAGATTATCTTGGCGTGAATGACCCACTTACACTCAAAATTAACTGCTTTGGACCTGACGAAAATTGCGATGCTCATGCAATGGCGTCATTTGAGATTTATGAAATGGAGAAGAAAATAAAGAGATTGCTGCCCAAAGGCAGGCTAAAGATCTGTCGGGATGTTGCGCCATGGGATAGCTCCAGTCATAGTTTTCGGTGGGACTGTACGTCGTCAGACTCAACTGGCACGATTGTGATCAAATTAGGCTGGAGTGAGCAGCGGGGCAGCAATATATCCGGTGTTTCGCCCGCTGTAGATCAGCCGCGATTCGTGCTCACAGTGCAGTCTTGATTCCCGTATCCATTGACGAGCAATCAAGAATGCATCCACTAAAACTACGACGTTCATCAAGCCAGTCAGGGCTGACGCTGATCGAGATGATGATTTCGATGGGACTGGGACTGCTGTTGGTATTGGCGAGCACTTCGTTGCTCATATCGAGCAAGTCCACCTATATTGCTCAGACTGAAAGTGTGGGAATTCAGGAAACCGGGCGATACGCAGTGGAAATCATCATGCGAGCCCTGCATCAAGCTGCCTACGAAGACTGGGATAGGCAGGATGCATCAATGCCTGCAGTCGGCGGACCGAGCATCAGTCTTGTCGGGATGGATTCGCACAGCCTCAAGAGTAATACCAGTGGCATCGATGCGCCCGTCAAGAAGGCAATCAATGGCAGCGATATTTTGGGAGTGCGGTTTAACGGTGCGGGATCTGGAGAGCAGGGCGATGGAACGATATTGAATTGTGCTGGATTCGGAATTGCCGCTAGCGCCAGCCGCGCAGATGAATCTCATCGCGGATGGAGTATTTTTTATGTGGCTGCCGATAGCACTGGCGAGCCAGAGTTGCGCTGCAAATACAAAGGGAAAAACAGCTGGTCGGCCGTCGCGATCGCGCGAGGGGTGGAATCGTTTCAGGTGTTATACGGGCTGGATACGGATGAAAATGGGGTCGCCAATCGGTATGTGACGGCAACCCAGCTGAGGGCACTCGATGAGAGCTTGATCTTGACGGGTATCGATGCTGCGGAAAAAGCCTTGGACCAGATGCGGAAGACCCATTGGAACAAGGTGGTATCGGTTAAGGTCGCAGTTCTCATTCGTAGTCAATACGGTTCGCGAGAAGGTGGATCGACAAAACAATATGACTTGTTTGGAGAGGGTTACAGCGACATCAATGCTAAATTGGATCCGGGCGTACGTGTCCAGGAAAAATCAATGCCACTTAGTATTCGCAATAAAATACGGAAAATATTTGCAGTCACAATTCAGTTACGCAATCAGCCAGCAGGTAGCGCAGCATGACAGGCAGGTCTTGCAACCACCAACCAAAATTCGCACAACTCGTTCTTTGCTCAAGTGGATTTGGCCGCCAGCGCGGGACATTAGTGGTGTCGTTATTAATGTTAATGGCAATTCTCATGATAGGCATCGCGGGTGCTCAAGTTGCGCTGCAAGGCAGTAAATCATCTCGCAATGATCGTGACCGACAGATCGCATTTCAGGCTGCCGAAGCCGCACTGACAGATGCAGAAATGGATATTGAGGCATCGCCTGATGCAACGAAGGCGCGTAGTCATGTTTTTGCGAAGGATAGTACGCGCGGTTTTCCGGGTGAGGGTGAGCAAGCTTGCAACAGCGGTTCGCGAAATCTCTACCTTGGATTATGCCGGCGCGCCTTGTCTGGAGCGACTCCTGTCTGGCAAACAGTGGATTTCACAGATAGTGATTCTTCCACGATGAGTTCGGTTCCCTACGGAACATTTACCGGCCAACGTTTCCAGGTAGGCAAAGGCACCTTGCCCGCCCGGCTGCCACGATACATTATCGAGTTGTTCGTCTATAGCATGCCTGGTGAGCGTGCCGATGTGGTCAGTTATTTCTATCGGGTGACAGCAGTGGGCTTCGGTACACGTGAATCGACACAGGTCGCGCTGCAGACTTTTTATCGAAAGGAAAGCCGGTGAAAGTTATCCGGGATGATCACAGGATGGCATGGCATTACGCTTTGTTCCTGATTGGCTTTTTTGCAGTAATGCACTCTGCGGCAGCTGATATTCCAGCTGTAAATGTTATTAATAGCCCGTTAATTAACGCTAATGGGAATGCGCTTGCTGGCATCATCCACACCGGGCTTGCCGCTGATGCGACATTTATTTATCAGGCAGGCTTTGACAAGTCCACATGGAGTGGAAGTCTCAAAAAAGTGAGCATGATCGTGGCCGGCAATGGCAATGTTCAAGTATCAGCGTCGCCGGCGTGGGATGCGGCGGCGATATTGACTGGGCCAAAAGACAGATCCCGAATGCTCTCTCCTGAGACACGAAAAATTTATACCGCGAAAGTGGCAGCGGGTGACGCATCAGGCACGGTCGAATTTTTCTGGAAAAATCTCTCGGCAAGCCAACAGGCATTTCTTAATGCTGCACCGGATAGCGGCAAACTGGATGGGCTGGGGCAGAAACGAGTGGAGTTTTTGCGCGGCAAACGCCAGGACGAATCAGGTCAGCCACAAGGAATATTCCGGCAGCGTACCAGTATTCTGGGCGATATTATTAATAGCAAGCCAGTGTATGTCGGCGCACCGGCGCAGCATAACTTTGGACACGATTACCTAAAATTTTACGAAATTGCCAAGGAACGGCCCAAGCTTGTCTATGTCGGCGCCAATGACGGAATGATGCATGGATTCGATGCAGCCGATGGTGCCGAGTTGTTTGCGTATGTCCCTAATGCCCTTATGGAGGAGTTAGGCCAATTGAGTCGTATGGATTATGTGCATCGTCCGTATGTCGATGGCGCCATGACAGTCGCAGAAGCGAAGGTACAGGGTAATTGGAAAACTGTTCTCGTGTCGGGTATGGGCGGCGGTGCGCAGGGAGTTTTTGCCCTCGATGTCACCAATCCGGCTGATTTCCAGGGCGGACTGGGTGCATTGTGGGAGTTCACCGACCGTGATGATCCAGATATGGGGAACGTGTTCAATGTGCCTGTTATTGCGAAATTCAAAGTCGAGCTTGTCAATGGAATCGCGGAATATCGCCATTTTGCGGTGGTCGGCAACGGTTTCAACAGTTACGTAGACGATGGTGACGACAGGTTCAATCCGCAGGCTTCCGCTGTATTGTTCCTGCTCTCACTGGACAAGCGCCCATCGGATCGGTGGAAAAGCGGCGTCAATTATTTCAAGTTCAAGAAGCCGATTGTCGACCCCGGGCGGCCGAACGGCTTGAGTGCGCCAGCACTGGTCACAGGTGCCGAAGGCGCAGTCCGGTTTGCTTATGCTGGGGATTTGCAGGGCAATTTATGGCGGTTTGATTTTGATGGAAACAAGCCTTGGGTAAAAGAGAATTCTGAGCAGACGCCGTTGTTTACGGCAATGGATGATGATCAGGTACGGCAGCCAATTACTGTTCAACCGTCAATTGTATTTGCTTCAGGCAGCGGTTATGTCGTGCTTTTTGGGACCGGAAAATTTGCCGAGGAGGCCGATACGCTTCCAGCTGCATTCGGTTTTCAATCCTTTTATGGCATTCACGACAATTTGGAGCGTGCCAATTTTGTCAGCGGGAGAGCCCATCTCGAAGCTCGGCTTCTGACCGAGGATCGCGGTGATGCGCTCAGCTTTGCCGGTAAAGCAGTTAACTATGGCGTCACCAATGGGGCCAAAAAAGGTTGGTATTTTGACTTTTACGCATCCAATAAGACCGGTGAGCGCAGTGTCAGCAATCCGGTGACCACGTCCGGGCAACTGATTTTCAACAGCCTGATTCCCTGCGGTACGCCATGTACTCAGCGAAGTGGACGCAGCTATGTTCTCAATCCGCTGACCGGATTGCCGGTTGGGCAGGATGACACTGGATGGCTGTTGGGACTTGGCTGGCTAAATGCCCCGGTAGTGGTCAGTGCCGGTAACGAAGTTGGAAGCAGGAATGCATTCGGTAAAGCAATCGTCAAGAAAAAGCAGGTCATTCTTCATTCGGGAACGGGCGGCGCCGATGGTGCCGTCGCCGCAGGTCAGGGATCCGACGCGGGAAGCCTGTCTGCAGTCAAATTGCCTGCCATGCGGTTCAGCTGGCGCGAGGTTGTGAACTGGCAGGAGCTGCGCTCCCGTATCAACAAAAGACCATAATTCTATGAACAAACGTTCTGAATCCGGATTTACGCTGATCGAAGTAACGGTGGTGGTTGCCATCGCAGCCATTCTGTTGACAATCGGTGTGCCGGGTTTTCATGCGATGATCCAGCGCCAGCGGCTGACGACCGCCGTCAATGCTTATTTTGGCGCAATTAATCTGACACGCTCGGAAGCGATCCACCGCGGCGCCAGGGTCGATCTGGTACCGGCTGATGGTGTCGACTGGGCGAAGGGGTGGGTTGTGTTTATCGATCAAAACCATAATCAGCAGGCGGAAGCTGGCGAACAGGTAATTTTTTCTCATGGCCCGGTAGCCGGTAACATCAGCATCAAATCGGTATTGTCCGATTCAAGTAAACCGTATCTTGCCTATAATGGCACCGGACGTACCCGCACCAACGCCAGTAGCCAGGCGCCCCAGTTCGGGACGGTATCATTTTTTCTGGATGCGAAAATCAGGCGCATCAAGTTGAATTTTTCCGGGCGTCCGCGCACCTGTGATCCGGAGCAAAACAAGACCTGTACCGGCACCAGCGAGATGGAATGACTTGTCCGGTAGGTTTGTGATGCATCATACTGTTGGCAGCAACATCAGATGCCAATTCTTGAACGCATAGTACTGGGCCAGTTTCGTGAAAATTACCAATGACGTGGATGGCATTCGGCACGCCCTGAAACTGGCGGCGAATGGATTATTTACAACGACACCGAACCCCCGTGTCGGATGTGTCATCGTGAAGAATCAGCAAGTCATCGGTGCGGGTTTTACCCAGCCCGCTGGCCAGGCGCATGCCGAAGTAGAGGCTCTACGCGATGCTGCAACCCGCGGCCATGATGTGCAGGGTGCAACCGTGTATGTGACGCTTGAGCCATGCAGCCATCATGGTCGTACCCCTCCTTGTGCCGATGGATTGATTGCAGCGGGGATTTCGAAGGTGGTCGCCGCAATGCAGGATCCCAATCCGCTGGTTGCGGGTACGGGGCTGGCCAGGCTGCAGGCTGCCGGTATCGAGGTGGCTTGTGGCGTGCTTGAGGACGAGGCACGCGAAATGAATATCGGATTTTTTTCGCGCATGCAGCGTGGCCGTCCCTGGGTGCGGATGAAGGCGGCCGCCAGTCTGGATGGCAAAACTGCGCTCTATAATGGCCAGAGTCAGTGGATTACCTCGGAAGCGGCGCGCAGTGATGGTCACTGGTGGCGCGCGCGCGCCTGTGCAATTCTGACTGGAAGCGGCACCGTCAATCAGGATGATCCGCAAATGACAGTGCGTGGTGTTGACACCCCGCGTCAGCCGCGTCGCATTGTAGTCGACAGCAATCTGCAGATCAGTCCGGAGGCGCGGGCGCTTGCGGGCGGTGGCACCTGGATTGTCGCAGCCCGCTCCAATCCGGCAAAGGAAGCGTTGTTGCGCGAACGCGGCGCAGAGGTCATTCTGTTGCCTAATGCAGCAGGTAAAGTTGATTTGGCGGCGCTGATGCTGGAATTGGGCAGGCGCCAAATCAATGAGTTGCATGTCGAGGCAGGTTTCAAGCTGAACGGTTCTCTGATTCAGGAAGACTGTGTCGATGAATTGTTGCTGTATCTGGCGCCCAGCTTGCTCGGAGATGCGCAGGGATTGTTCAATTTGCCAGTTCTTGACAAGCTTGAGCGCAGACGGATGCTGACTTTTCATGAAGTCAGGCAAATCGGCCCGGATTTGCGTATCCTTGCTCGTTTCACCTAATTCTCACTTGCTATGTTTACAGGTCTCGTCGCTGCAGTCGGTAACATCATTTTCATTGCGCCACTGGGGAGTCGGTCAGATGCCGGTATACGGCTGACGGTCGATGCTGGCGGCCTGTCGCTGGACGATGTGGCGCTGGGCGACTCGATTGCGTTGAATGGTGCCTGCATGACCGTGGTCGCCAAGACAGCCTCCAGCTTCGACGTTGAGGTATCGCGCGAAAGCCTGAATTGCACCGTCGGGCTCGATGCACTGGGGGAAGTGAATCTGGAAAAGGCGCTGACCCTGTCAGAGCGCCTCGGCGGCCATTTGGTATCGGGCCATGTCGATGGATTAGGGCTGGTGCGTCGCTTCGAGCCAGTTGCCGAATCCTGGGAGCTGGTGATCGAAGCCCCTGAGCAGTTGGCCAAATACCTTGCTTACAAGGGATCGATCGTCATCAATGGTGTATCGCTGACCGTGAACCGGATTGTAGACCAGGTGAATTCCTGTGAATTTTCTATCAATCTGATTCCGCATACGATCGCAGCGACCACTCTGAAGCATTTGCAGGCAGGTTCCAAAGTCAACCTGGAGGTGGATTTGATCGCACGCTATGTCGAACGCATGTTGTCCCGCTCCGAGTCAGCAGGTTAAATCAGCAGGCTAACCAGCAAGCGACAAAGTTTCGCCGGCTGAATTGCCGGGAGTATTGCTTCTTAAGCTTAAATAGGCCGCAGGAGGATCTTGGCTGCTTTCTTCGTGACATACGCGGTCGGGACAGCGTTAAATCCTTTAAAATAGCGGTCTATCAAGGATGCATGTTATGTCTATAGCAACAACTCAGGAAATTGTCACCGAATTGCGGGCGGGCCGCATGGTTATTCTGGTCGACGAGGAAGATCGGGAAAATGAGGGCGACTTGGTGCTGGCTGCCGAGTTCGTGACGCCAGAGGCGATTAATTTCATGGCGAAATTTGGTCGCGGACTCATTTGCCTGACTTTGACTGAAGAACGCTGCAACCTCCTCAGCCTGCCGATGATGGCAACCCGTAACGGCACATCTTTCGGCACCAACTTTACGGTTTCGATCGAAGCAGCAGAAGGCGTGACTACCGGCATTTCCGCTGCCGACCGTGCCCGCACGATCCAGGTGGCGGTTGCCAAGCATGCGAAGCCGTCGGATATTGTGCAGCCTGGTCATATCTTCCCGCTCAAGGCGCAAGCAGGCGGCGTATTGATGCGTGCCGGGCATACTGAAGCAGGTTGCGATTTTGCTGAACTGGCCGGCTTGACGCCAGCTGCCGTGATTTGTGAAATCATGAAGGATGACGGCACCATGGCGCGCCTGCCGGATTTGATCGAGTTTGCGCGCGAACACGGTTTGAAAATCGGTACCATCGCCGACCTGATTCATTATCGCAACCAGAACGAAAGTATTATCGAGAGAATTTCCGAGCGCATCATGCATACCGTGCATGGTCCGTTCAAGGCAATTGCCTATCGCGACAAACCCAGTGGCGGCGCGCATCTGGCGCTGGTGCATGGTGAGGTGACACCCGAAGTGGAAACCATGGTGCGGGTCCATCAACCGGTATCCATCCTCGATTTGCTGGAAACCCAGGCGACGACGCACTCATGGAATGTCGCCGCGGCGCTGACTGCGATCAAGGCACAACCGCGCGGCGTGATGGTCCTGCTCAATTGTGAAGAGTCTGCTGAACAGATGTTTGCCCAGTTTGATGCATTGAACGCCCCTGATGCGCGCCCGCAATCGCGCGCTGCACGGATGGATTTGCGTACCTACGGTATCGGTGCCCAGATTCTCAAGGATCTGAATGTCGGCAAGATGAAACTGCTGTCCAATCCGCGGAAGATGCCGTCAATGACAGGGTTTAATCTGGAAGTGGTTGGGTTTCAGGAAAAGCCAGGCAATTAGGCGGTGTGGCGCAACTTTGCGGTCGGATGAAGAAGGTCTTGCCCGGGCTCGCGAATTATGCGGATACATTGCCGCAGTCAATCAATTGAATTACCCGTTGTACTTAAAGGAAAAGCCATGACAGTTGGAAGCTATGAAACGAATCTGGATGGCGAGGGTTTGCGAATCGGGATTGCCCAGGCGCGCTTTAATGAAGATGTTTGTCATGGGCTGCTGGCTGCCTGCCTGGCAGAGCTAAAACACTTGGGCGTGGCCGATGAAGATATATTGCATGTATCGGTACCGGGTGCGCTGGAAATTCCGGTGGCGCTGCAAAAGCTGGCTGAAACCCAGCAATTCGATGCATTGATTGCCATTGGTGCGGTGATCCGCGGTGAGACTTACCATTTTGAACTGGTTTCGAATGAGTCGGGTGCCGGCATTACCCGCGTCGCGCTGGATTACGGGCTACCGATTGCCAATGCGGTGCTGACCACTGAGACCGACGAGCAAGCCGAAGCGCGGATGGCAGAAAAAGGAACCGATGCTGCGCGCGTGGCCGTGGAAATGGCCAATCTGGCCATTGCGCTTGAAGAGTTGGCGGAAGCCACCGAAGAAGATTAATGTTGCTGCCGCATCCCTGCATTGCGGGGCATGCCGGATTTGATTAAATTTTCATTCGTCCTGCGATTCATGCTGACGACAAATATTTGCTTTCATGACTCAAAAAGAAAATCACGCCAATCCCAACAAGAATCGCACGCCGCGCCATCGTGCCCGCGAATTCGCATTGCAAGGGCTGTATCAATGGCTGTTGAACAATGAAGATGCCGGTGCAATCGATGCGCATATTCGTGAAGCGCATGGCTTTGGCAAGGCCGATGCCGAGCATTTCGATGGCCTGCTGCATGGCACGATCAGGGATGTGACCGCCCTGCGGGAGAAACTGACCCCGCTGATCGATCGTCCGCTGGCCGAACTGTCGCCGATCGAGCATGCCGTATTGCTAATCGGCGCCTACGAATTGAAAAACCACATTGAAATTCCCTACAAGGTGGTCATCAATGAAGCGGTTGAGTTGACAAAATCATTTGGCGGCATCGATGGCCATAAATACGTCAATGGCGTGCTCGACAAGCTGGCCGCGCAAATGCGGGATGTGGAAATCAAGGCCGCCCGCAAGACCTAAGGGTGGTGCAGCGTCGATGACTTGCCAGCCGCTTTGTCAGCGGCTTGATATTTTCAACTGCAACAGGCTTTCGGCGGCAATCACGGCAATTCCTTTCTTCAGGCTTTTTCCTGCATGAATCTCCCAAACCTTGCATCCCGTCTTGAGAATATCGCGCCTTTTCATGTGATGGAGCTTGCCAAAATGGCGGCGGAGCTGGAACGACAAGGTCGTTCCATCATTCACATGGGTATCGGGGAGCCGGACTTTACCGCAGCGCCGCTGGTCATTGAAGCGGCCAGCCAAGCGATGGCCAACGGCAGGATGCAATATACCTCTGCCACGGGATTGCCTGCTTTACGCGAAGCTATTGCCAGCCATTATCTGCAAACCTATGGATTGCAGATTGCGCCGTCACGCATCATCGTCACGGCTGGCGCCTCGGGTGCGCTGCTGCTGGCATGTGCGGCATTGGTCGAAAAGGGTGCGGAAATCCTGATGCCCGATCCATCCTATCCCTGCAACCGGCATTTCGTGGCGGCCTTCGAGGGCCATGCCAAAATGATTTCGAGCGGGCCTCAGGATCGGTTCCAATTGTCCGATGCGATGGTACGCGCCAATTGGGGGGCGGCCACGCGCGGCGTTTTGCTGGCGTCGCCATCGAACCCGACCGGCACATCGATTGAGGCGGCCGAACTGGCCAGGATCATTGCCACAGTAAGAGCAAAAAACGGTTTCACGATCGTTGACGAAATTTATCAAGGCTTGACCTATGATGCGGCACCATTTTCCGCCTTGTCGTTGGGAGAAGATGTCATCGTCATCAACAGCTTTTCCAAGTATTTCAATATGACAGGTTGGCGACTGGGCTGGCTGGTAGTGCCGGAATATCTGGTGCAGCCGATAGAGAAGCTGGCGCAAAACCTGTTTATCTGCGCATCGACGATTGCGCAACATGCGGCATTGGCCTGTTTCGCTTCCCAGTCGCTGGCTATTTTTGAGCAACGCAAAGCAGAATTCAGGCGTCGACGTGATTACCTGGTGCCGGCACTGCGGGAGCTGGGTTTTCAGGTGCCAGTCATGCCGGACGGCGCTTTTTATGTGTACGCGGACTGCAGCAAGCTGACGGATGATGCCGACCGACTGACCATCGACATGCTCAACCATGCAGGTGTAGTCATGGTGCCGGGCCTGGATTTCGGCAGCCACTCTGCACGACAATATATTAGAGTGTCGTATGCAACTTCGATGGCAAATCTGCAAGAAGCCATGGGCCGCTTAAAAAATTATTTCAATCAGTAAGGCAACGGCGGTAGCAATATCGGTCAGACACTACTAATTTTTGGTGCAAATAAAAAAGGAGCCAGTCGGCTCCTTTTTTGATATCGAAACGCTTTATTACAGTGCCACGACTTTTGTTTTGTCAGTGTCGATGCGACTTGGTTGCGGTGCCAATGCTGCAGACTTGTCCTCGTCTGGTAGTGTCAGTTTAGGCTCTGCTGCGGCGCCGGAATCCGGCAGCTTGACTGGGGCTGTGCTGGCAACGGTTGAAAGTGGCTGAACAGCCTTGCCTGCAGCAACCTCTTGCAGGCGACGGTATTCAGCCAATACCTTAGATCCATAGCCAGAGTCTGTTGCAAATGCAGCCGCACCCACATAGCGTTTCAAGCCGGCTTCAACCGAACCGCCGCGCTTGACATAGTCTTTCAAGATCAGCGAACCAACTCTGATATTGGCGGCAGGATTAAGTGCCGCTTTCAGGCCGCCATGCGCGCGAAATTTATCGTGATGTACTTTTGACATTACCTGCATCAAGCCTTGAGCCCCCATCGCACTCTCCGCAAATGGATTGAATCCCGACTCTATTGCCGCCACTGCCAGGATTAACAGTGGATCAAGCGCAAGCTCCTGAGCATTTTTATAAGCTTCTGCCACCAGCATGTAGGTAGCGTCACCCGCTACCCGGTAGCGTCGCGACAGCCATTTTGCGACGACTTCCTGTTCCTGTGACAATGCTGCCTTCTTGATCTCCAGGTTGACCAGCGCGGCATGGCTTGCGGGCGTTTTGCCAATCGACGCCGATTGGGCAAACGGCTTGCTCGGGGTATCCATTGCATGGACTAGATCGCTGGTGGAAACGTGCCCATCCTGAACGACCGTTGCGGTAAACGGCGACAAGGCTTTGAGGTGGTCGGTAAAGTGCGGTTTCACAAACATGAGTGCCAGCGCAGCAATTGCGCCGATTCCCAGGATCATCAACGCATGATGGGCGGTGGTGATAAAGCCGCTAACTGTGTCACGTACAGTCAATACAAAGGCAGCAGAATAGCCGGCAGATTTTTTGCCCAAGGCGCCACTGCCCTTGATAATTCGATTAAACATTGCTTCTCCTGAATCGTCACGGCACACACGTTTCCCACCCCGGGCGAGCCCTGGCTGAATCTGTATGTTCCGTTAATCAGAAACATCGCCTGTCATCGCGTAGCGCGCATGGCAGACGGTCGGAGTTGTTTGTTTTCAGCTGGCGGCGGCTTTGATGCGCCGGATCAGTGACAAACAACTTTTTTCGGGGAGAAGGCTGACGCCTTTGGCAACACTCCTTAAAATGTCATGTGGGGCCCCGAACCCCGTGAACTGATTTGGTCTTATTACGCAGCGCTTGTTCTGTCTGAAGGCTGCTTCCTCCTCAAGTGGATCGAATTGTATGGGGCTGTTTATATCAAGTCAATACTATAGAATTGATAAGTAATAACTTTTATGTATAGAAATTTACGCTGCATTGCGGCAAAATTCAATTAAATCAGTCACTTGGACATTACTATTTGATAATAGAAGTGACCCTCCAACTTTGTGAAAAATCATGAAATATTCAGACTTGCGGGATTTTATTGCTCAATTGCAAGATGTGGGCGAGCTTAAGCGAGTCTCCCATTCGATCTCGCCCTACCTGGAAATGACCGAAGTCTGCGACCGTACCCTGCGCGCCAGCGGACCAGCGCTGCTGTTCGAAAACCCGACCGGACACACGATCCCGGTATTGGGTAATCTGTTTGGCACACCGCGTCGCGTTGCACTCGGCATGGGCGCCAACGATATCAGTGAGCTGCGCAAGATCGGGCAGGTATTGGCAAGCCTGAAGGAGCCGGAGCCGCCGAAAGGCTTCAGGGAAGCACTGGGGCTGGGCTCGCTGATCAAGGCGCTGTGGGATATGGCGCCCAAGGAAGCGCGCTCGGCGCCGTGCCAGGATATCGTCTGGGAAGATCAGGATGTCGATTTGGCGAAGCTGCCGATCCAGCATTGCTGGCCAGGCGATGTGGCGCCACTGATTACCTGGGGGCTGGTGATCACCAAGGGGCCACATAAAAAACGGCAAAATCTGGGAATTTATCGCCAGCAGGTCATCGGCCGCAATAAAGTCATCATGCGCTGGCTGGCGCATCGTGGCGGTGCGCTTGATTTTCGAGAGCATGGGATTGCCAATCCAGGCCAGCCGTATCCGATTGCGGTTGCACTCGGCGCCGATCCGGCGACGATACTGGGGGCCGTCACGCCGGTGCCGGACAGTTTGTCGGAGTATCAGTTTGCCGGACTGTTGCGCGGCAGCCGGACCGAACTGGTCAAGGCAATTGGCAGTGAATTGCGGGTGCCGGCATCCGCCGAGATCGTGCTGGAAGGGCATATTTATCCTGATGCGTCGCATCCGACCGGATACGAGCATGCGTTGGAAGGTCCTTTTGGCGACCACACTGGCTACTACAATGAGCAGGACAGCTTTCCAGTGTTTACCATCGACCGTATCACGATGCGGCACAATCCGATCTACCACTCGACTTATACCGGCAAGCCGCCGGACGAGCCGGCCGTGCTCGGCGTGGCACTGAATGAAGTCTTCATTCCCTTGTTGCAAAAGCAGTTCCCCGAGATTATCGATTTCTATCTGCCACCGGAAGGCTGCAGTTACCGCATGGCTGTAGTGCAAATGAAAAAGGCTTATCCAGGTCATGCGAAACGGGTCATGTTTGGCATCTGGAGTTTTTTGCGTCAGTTCATGTATACCAAGTTCATTGTGGTGGTGGATGAAGACGTCAACATCCGTGACTGGAAAGAAGTGATCTGGGCCATTACTACCCGGGTCGACCCCACGCGCGACACCACACTGGTGGACCACACGCCGATCGATTATCTGGATTTCGCCTCGCCGGTTAGCGGTCTTGGAAGCAAGATGGGGATCGACGCGACCAATAAATGGCCGGGTGAAACCAATCGCGAGTGGGGAAAAACCATTGTCATGACCGATCAGGTGAAAGCGCGGGTGGACCAGATTTGGCAGGAGCTCGGACTATAAACCTGGATGTGGCAGGGGTTGCAGGATGGCATCAAAGAGGTCCGGCAAAATTTTCAAAGTGGTGTCGCGGCTTTGCTGGTAAAATCTGTTTGCGGGCCCCTGCGCATTGTGGCTTGGTGAATCTGGTCAGGTCGGGAACGAAGCAGCCACAGCTGATTCCCACAAGTGCCGCAGACAAGGCTCGCTTTTCTTTTTTTGGATCGCTTCGCTGCGATTCCTGTCTTTCGACAAGCAATCCGATCTGGTCGGATATTCGCTTCGGTATGTTCAATACTGCTCCTATCATGCTGTCCTGTCGAACAATTAATGGTCGACATCGGATCGCCGATCCGGTATCAGAGCGCCTGGGTGGTCCATAAGAACACGCAATTCGCAATCGCCGGGCTAATACCGTGTTCCTGATTACGTACTATTATTCTGGTTGGAAATATCATTCGTTTCATTTAATTTAGTACTCACTATGCATGTGACACGTAAGCAGTTCATTTTCATCGCCGCCTTATTAGCGATTGCCGTGGGTGGGTACTTCTATTGGCAAGGCAAGGCCGCGCCCAAGAATAAGCAGGCGCGCAGTCCGGTACAAGTGATTAAAAGCGGTATCGCCAAACAGCAATCTATTCCAATCACAGTCCAGGCCAATGGCTATGTCACGCCGCTGCAAACAGTGGAGGTGCGTCCCCAAACTCAGAATATTGTGCGGGAAGTGCACGTAAAGGAAGGGCAGGAGGTCAAGACTGGCCAACTGTTATTTACGCTGGATCAGCGTAGTGATTTGTCGAATGTCGCCAGAGCGCAGGCCCAGCTTGGCACCAATAGCGCCGAGTTGGCCGACGCGGAAGCCGCATTGAAACGCAACCAGGAATTGCTGGCCAAAAATTTTGTCTCGCAGGCGGTAGTCGATACAGCGCGCAGCAAGGTCAATGCCTTGCGCAGCACGACGCGTGCTGATCAGGCGGCAATCCAGTCCAGCAATGTAGCATTAAGCAATAACCGCATTACTGCCAGCATCAGCGGCCGCATCGGCACCATCAGCGTCCACCCTGGCAGTTTGGCCCAGCCAGCCGGCACGCCGCTATTGACGATTGCCCAACTCGACCCGATTTCAGTCGCCTTTGCGGTGCCCGAGCAGGAGCTGACACATATCCGTGCCAGCTATCCGAATGGCGATGCCCCGGTACGGGCACAGTTGCCCGGCGGTCAGGAAGTCGATGGCAAGCTGTTTTTCATCGACAATGCGGTCGATGCGCAAACCGGCACGATCCGGATGAAGGCGCAGTTCGCCAATGCGGACAGGCGCATGTGGCCCGGGACCTTTGTCAATGTTCGCTTGGTATCGCGCACACTGCCGAACGCAGTGGCGATTCCGGCGCAGGCGATTGTCACGGGTCCGGTCGATAAATTCGTGTATGTCGTGAAGGCAGACGACACGGTGCAATCCCGCAAAATTACTGTGATGGCGATTGAAAACGGGCTGGCAGCAGTATCGGGGGTAGATGCCGGGACCCGGATCGTGGTGGAAGGCACACAGAACCTGCGGCCGGGCGGGAAAATCAGGGAAGCCGGTGCAGCCGTCGCCGGTAAAGGCAATAATGAAGGCGTTGGGACGAAAAAGAGTACGCCTTGATGCTGCGCTACGGCGCCGCAAATCAGGCTTCGCGGAGCGGGGGCCAAGGCATCGAATCTTCCCCTCCGTTTGACCATGCTGGCATGACAGACATCGCAACCGACCTGACAAGCTCAGCGCTATCACTGCATAAATATATCGATCCGTGAATATTTCCGAACTTTGCATCCGCCGCCCGATCATGACCGTGCTGCTGTCCGTGGCAGTGGTCGTGGTCGGCATTTTTGCCTATATCGGGTTGCCGATTGCCGCGCTGCCAAGCTATAACACGCCGATCATCAATGTCACCGCTTCACTGCCAGGCGCCAGTCCGGAGATCATGGCGGCATCGGTGGCAACCCCGCTGGAAAAACAGTTTTCGACCATCGCCGGACTGGCCATGATCAGCTCCAGCAATACCCGCGGCAGTACCTCGATCACGCTGGAATTCAATCCGGACCGTGACATCGATGCCGCCGCCGTCGATGTGCAGGCAGCACTGCTGCGCGCGCAGCGCGGTTTGCCGGAAGAAATGACATCGCTGCCAGCCTACCGGAAAGTCAATCCAGCTGACCAGTCGGTGCTGCTGGTAGTGCTCACCTCACCATCGATTTCTTTGTCAGAATTAAACGACTACGCGGAAAACCTGATTTCGCCTTCACTGTCGACGATCGATGGCGTAGCGCAAGTCTCGGTATTTGGTGCACGCCGCTATGCGGTAAGGGTGCAGGCACGTGCCGACCAGCTGGCCGCACGCAACATGACCATGGATGAACTGGCGCAAGCGATTCGCGCCGCCAATGCCAATACGCCAGTCGGCGTGCTCGATGGCCCGCGCCAGAGTCTGACCTTGCAGGCAAACCGCCAATTGCCCAACGCAGAGGCATTCGGCAATCTCGTGATTGCCAGCCGCGACGGCTTGTCGATGCGTTTAAAAGATGTGGCCAAGGTCGAAGACAGTGTCGAGTCGGCCAAGAGCGGCAGCTGGGCCAATGGCGAGCCGTCGATTACGCTCGGCGTGCAGCGTCAGCCGAATGCCAATACGGTGGCAGTGGTCGATGCCGTGATTGCCAGACTGCCGCAGTTTAAGGCACAGATGCCGGCATCGGTCGAGGTCAAGGTGTTGAACGACCGGTCGGTATCGGTGCGCGAAGCAATCCATGACGTCAAACTCACCCTGTTGTTGACGATTGCACTGGTGATCCTGGTAATTTTCCTGTTCTTGAAGCGCCTGTCGGCGACCATTATTCCAGTGCTGTCATTGCCGATTTCACTGATCGGCTGTTTTGCATTGATGTACTGGCTGGGTTACAGCCTGAATAATATTTCGCTGCTTGGCATTACCATCGCGGTGGGATTGGTGGTCGACGATGCGATCGTGATGCTGGAAAACATCGTGCGTCACATCGAAAATGGCATGGAACCGCTGGCGGCTGCGCTCAAGGGGTCGCGCGAAGTCGGCTTCACCATCATCTCGATCTCGATTTCGCTGGTGGCGGTCTTCATCCCGATTTTTTACATGCCGGGTGTAATCGGCCTGATGTTCCATGAATTCGCCGCTGTGGTATCGCTGGCGGTGCTGGTGTCGGCGGTAGTATCCTTGTCGCTGGTGCCGATGCTGTGCAGCCGCTACCTGCGGCACCAGCCGCATGACATGCATAAAAAAGATAACTGGCTGGTTGGCTCTTTCGAAAAAGTATTCCAGGCGGTTCTGCATGCCTATACCAGGGGCCTGGACTGGTGTCTGCAGCACAGCAAACTGACGCTGATGGTGGCGTTGTCGACTTTTGCATTGACCGCCTGGTTGTTCCACAGCATGCCGAAAGGTTTTTTCCCGAGCGAGGATATCGGCCAGATTTCGGCGACCGTGGAAGGACCGCAGGATGTGTCCTACCCGGTGATGGTGGAGTTGGTCAAATCGGCTGCCGACATCATTCAGAACGACCCCAACGTCGCCACCGTTTCATCGCGCGTGACCGGGTCCGATTCCGGCAGGGTTTTCATTGGCCTGAAGCCACGCAGTGACCGTGAATCGATGGACCGCGTGCTGGAACAGCTACGCCGCAAAGTCGGCAATATTCCCGGTTTGTCGATCTATCTGACGCCGGTACAGAACCTCCGTCTGGGCGGGCGTGCCAGCAAGAGCCAGTTCCAGTATGTGTTGCAAAGCGTGCGTGCCGATGAACTGAATGTCTGGTCTGAGCGGCTGCAGGAAAAAATGCGGACAGAAGCTATTTTCCGCGATGTGACCAGCGATTCACAGCTCAAAGGGCTGGAAGCGGTGGTCGATATCAACCGTGACCGCGCCAATGAAGCCGGGATACAAATCCAGGATATCCGTACCGCGCTGTACAGTGCCTATGGAGAGCGCCAGGTATCGACTATTTTCACCAGCAGCAACAGCTATCAAGTCATCATGCAAAGCGCCGGTTCCGGCGAGCAGGATGAAACCGATCTGAAGAATATCTTTGTGCGCAGCAAGACGGGTGTACTGGTGCCTTTGTTGAGTGTGGCCACGGTACAGCGGGCGGCGGGGCCGGTTTCAGTCAATCATCAAGGACAATTGCAGGCAATTACGGTGTCGTTCAATCTGGCGCCGGAGGTGCCGCTGGGCGAGGCCAGCGCGAAAATCGAACAGATCAAACGCGAACTCAACATGCCGGCCAGCGTGATTACTTCGTATGCCGGCGATGCTGCAGTGTTCCAGTCGTCGCAAACCAGTCAGGTCGCCTTGCTGCTGCTGGCGGTTGCCGTCATCTATATCCTGCTGGGCGTGCTGTATGAAAGTTATATTCATCCGATTACGATCCTGGCCGGCTTGCCATCGGCTGCCATCGGCGCCTTGCTGGCGCTGTCGCTGTTCGGTTTTGAACTGACCCTGATTGCCACGATCGGTATCTTGATGCTGATCGGTATCGTCAAGAAAAACGCGATCATGATGATTGATTTTGCGCTCGATGCACAACGTAGCCAGAGCATGCGGCCGCATGAAGCGATTCGCACCGCCTGCCTGCTGCGCTTTCGGCCGATCATGATGACTACCCTGGCGGCAATGATGGGAGCGGTGCCGATCGCCTTTGGCCTGGGCGCCGGCGCCGAACTGCGCCAGCCACTGGGTGTGGCCATTGTCGGTGGCTTGCTGGTGTCGCAGGTGATCACCCTGTTCATCACGCCGGTGATTTACCTGTATCTGGACCGTTTCAGCGGCACAGGTCCGCTGGAACTGGCGCCGGAACTGCTGGTGGATACGGGCAATGCAGGGGTCAGGCCGGCCAGGCCCGATTGAGGATTTCCTGCTGCGACGCGATAGTGGCCAGCGTGCCATAGACACGGCCGGATTCGGCATCGGTGCGGCTGGTGACAAAAGCGTCGGCAATGGCTGACGGCGCATGTTGCAGCATCAGGCTGGCCTGCACTGCCAGCACCAGTTTTTGCACAAACCGCCGCGCCAGCATTTCGCGCTGGTCCGGTGGCGCCAGCAGGTCGTCTTGCAAGCCATCGACCAGCCAGAGCAAACCGGCATGCCCAGAAGCAGCGCGTTTTAGTTCTGCAAGTACCAGCATGAAACCATCGGCATCGCGCTCGATTGCGCGCAGCACATCCAGGCACATCACGTTGCCGGAGCCTTCCCAGATTGAATTGACCGGCGCTTCGCGATACAGGCGCGCCATCGGGCCGGTTTCAACATAGCCGTTGCCGCCCCAGATTTCCATGCATTCGCCGGTAAATTCCAGCGTCCGCTTGCAGACCCAGAATTTGGCTGCCGGGGTGACGATCCGGCGCCATGCGCGTTCGGCAGGATCGTCCGGGCAATCGAAGGCGCGCGCCAGGCGCAGCATCAGCAGGGTGGCGGCTTCGCTTTCCAGCGCCAGGTCGGATAACACATTGCGCATCAAAGGCTGCTCGATCAACGGCTTGCCGAATGCGCTGCGGTGCCGCGCATGGTGCACGGCTTGCACGAATGCCTGGCGCATCAGGCCGGTGCTGCCGATCACGCAATCGAGCCGGGTATGGTTGGCCATTTCAATGATGGTCGGAATGCCACGGGCCTCTTCACCGACCAGGATGCCATATGCGTCCTGGAATTCGACTTCACTGCTGGAGTTTGAGCGGTTGCCGAGCTTGTCTTTCAGGCGCTGCACCAGTACGGCATTCCTGTTGCCGTCGGGACGCCAGCGCGGCACGAAAAAACAGGACAGACCGGCGTCAGTGCGCGCCAGCACCAGATGAGCATCGCACATCGGCGCCGAAAAAAACCATTTGTGGCCAGTGAGTAGATACTCGGCGCCGCGCCCGCCGCCATTCACCGGGCGGGCCACGGTAGCGTTCGAACGCACATCGGAGCCGCCCTGTTTTTCCGTCATGCCCATGCCGATCAGGATCGAGCTTTTGTCTGCGATCGGCAGATCGCGTGCATCGTGTTCGCATGAAAAAAGCTTGTCCCTGAGCGAAGCAAACAATGCCGGCTCGTTTTGCAAAACCGGAATCGCGGCGAACGTCATGGTGGTCGGGCAGAGCGAGCCGGCCTCGACCTGCGCATGCAGAAAGTAGCCGGCGGCACGCGCCACATGGGCGCCAATCTGCGGCGCTGCCCACGGCAGCGCATGCAAGCCTTCTCGCCGCAGCAATCCGAGCAACTGGTGCCAGCTCGGATGGAAGCTGACGGTATCGATGCGGTGGCCGTAGCGGTCATGCGTAGCCAGTTCCGGCAGATGCTGGTTGGCCAGTGCACCCAGTTGCAGGATGTCGGACTGGCCCAGTTTCGCCCCCAGTTGCTGCAGGTTGGCCTGGTGCGAGCCGGCGTCGTAGCGCTGGACGCCGTCGCTCAAGGCAATATCGGTGGCGAACAGGTTGTAGCCGTGCAGCTCCGGCACTTGATTGGTGACTTCATGGGTTGGCCATTGCATTGCAGTCTCCTGACAGGTCTGCCGATGATATTGGCAAAGTCCCGGGATTTGCAAGTATGGCAAGGCGCCTGGGCGCATGAAAATGCATCGCTATGGGAAATTATGCAGCGATAGCATTGAAGTGGGGTAAGCCAGCGCCATGTCAGGTAAAATGCATGCTAAATTCTATCGATAGCGTGGCTATGTCTTATCAAGTTCTGGCAAGAAAGTACCGCCCAAAAAGCTTCGACACGCTGGTCGGGCAAGAGCACGTGGTGCGGGCGTTGACCCATGCACTGGAGCACAAGCGGCTGCACCATGCCTACCTGTTTACCGGTACCCGGGGCGTCGGCAAGACTACGTTGTCGCGGATTCTGGCCAAATCCTTCAATTGCCAGGGAGTCGACGGCACTGGCGGCATCACCGCACAGCCGTGTGGCGTGTGCGACGCCTGTGTGGCGATCGATGCCGGGCGCTTTGTCGATTACATTGAAATGGATGCGGCATCCAATCGTGGTGTCGATGAAATGGCGCAGTTGCTGGAACAGGCGGTCTACGCGCCGTCCAATGCGCGTTTCAAGGTCTACATGATCGACGAAGTGCACATGCTGACCAACCACGCCTTCAATTCCATGTTGAAGACGCTGGAGGAGCCGCCCGAGCATGTGAAGTTCATTCTCGCCACCACCGACCCGCAAAAAATTCCGGTTACCGTGCTGTCGCGCTGCCTGCAATTCAATTTGAAGCAGATGCCGCCAGGACATATTGTCAGCCACCTGGAAAATATTCTTGGCCAGGAAGAGATCAGTTTTGAAACGCCGGCCTTGCGCCTGCTGGCGCACGGCGCGCATGGTTCGATGCGCGATGCGCTGTCGCTGACCGATCAGGCGATCGCCTATGCTGCCGGCAAGGTGACGCTGGAAGCAGTGCAGGGCATGCTGGGTGCACTCGACCAGTCTTACCTGGTGCGTATTCTGGATGCGCTGGCGCAAAAAGATGGTGCCGAATTGTTGGCAGTGGCCGATGAAATGGCGGCGCGCAGCCTGTCTTATAACGGCGCATTGCAGGATCTCGGCTCGCTGCTGCACCGGATTGCGCTAGCACAATCGGTACCGTCGGCGGTGCCGGATGATCTGCCCGAACGCGATGCAATCATGCGGCTGGCAGCGCTGTTTGATGCGGAGGAAGTGCAATTGTTTTACCAGATTGTGGTCCATGGCCGCAATGACCTGGGATTGGCCCCGGATGAATATGCCGGCTTTTCAATGACGCTGCTGCGCATGCTGGCGTTTAGGCCAGGCGTGGGTGGAACAGATCTGCAGACTGCCGCCCCGGCCGCCGCGCCGGCAAGTCTGGCTGCGGCGCCGGCACGGCTGGCAGCCACGCCACAGGCGGTGACGGCCAGCGTGCCAGTGGCGCGTCCCGCTGGCGGCATGAGTCCGGCCCGTGCGGCGCTGGAAGCAGCACGTGGCGGCAAGTCGGCCCCAGCCTCGGTTGCGACGGCTGGCCCGGCCACCGTTCCTGCAGCAGTGCAAGCGCCAGCGCCTTGGGAAGATGAAAAGCCGCAGGCTGCAGCTGCCGGCGTAGCACCAGCGGCGCCGGCTCAAAAAAAAACTGAAGCGCCGGCTGCAGTCGAAGCGGTTATCCCACCCGCACCCAAGCTCGTAGTGGTACCGCCACGTGTGGCGGCGATCAAGCCGATACCGGCGCTGAATTGGGATGGCAACTGGCCAGCGCTGGCGGCCGGTCTGTCGGTGCGCGGCGTGGCGCAGCAGCTAGCCCAGCAAAGCGAGTTAATCCAGTGCGACAATGGCGACGATGCCGTGCAATTTCAGCTGCGTGTCCCGTTGGAAACACTTCACGCGGGAGGCAGTATCGATAAGCTTGCCGCTGCCTTGACTGAATATTTCGGCAAGGCAGTACGCGTTACAACAGTGATCGGTGCAGTCGAGCAAACAGCGAATGCCGCAGCACAAGTCGAACGTGCGGAGCGTCAACGCGAGGCGGAAGAAACGATGCATAGTGATCCCTTTGTGCAGACACTGATGCGCGAGTTTGGCGCCACCATCGTGCCGGGATCCATTAAGCCAGTCTAACTTATTGCGGGACAGAGTTGATCGGAGCCCTTAGGGCGCAGTGGTACTCTGTCCTCAACAAATTAGGGTGCGGGACAGCGTTAAGCGGAGCCGCCAAGGCGCAGCGGTACTCTGTCCTCAAAAGATGAGAGTACTGAACAGAGTTAAGCGGAGCCATTAAGGCACAGCAGTACTCTGTTTTCAACAGATTAGATGGTGGGACCGGGCTTGGCGTAACCATACCCGGTCCCCGTGATTTTTAAAATGCGGGGCAGGCGCGTACAGCGTGGTTTTCCCGTCCGATCAAAAACGTGAAAGGAGCAGTACCATGATGAAAGGCCAATTGGCAGGCTTGATGAAACAAGCCCAGGCAATGCAGGACAATATGAAAAAAATGCAGGATCAGCTGGCGACCATCGAAGTCGAAGGCCAGTCCGGCGCCGGCATGGTCAAGGTGATCATGACTTGCAAGAATGACGTCAAGCGCGTATCAATCGACCCGTCGCTGCTGGGCGATGACAAGGATATGCTGGAAGATCTGGTTGCGGCAGCCTTCAATGATGCGGTACGCAAGGCCGAAGCCACCTCCCAGGAAAAGATGGCAGGCATGACTGCCGGTTTGCCTCTGCCACCAGGGTTCAAAATGCCATTTTAATGGGCGGCGGTCAGTGTGCCTGCGCGTGGCGGAAGAGTCGAACGTGTGATTTCTTCCGTTCCCGCATGCTTGTGCGAACGCGGCACGCTAACCCTGATGCGATCGGGATTACCGGATGAAAATGATGGTCGCTTTACCCTGTTGCCTTACCTATGCAGGAGCTTCGTGAAAACGCCTTCGACTCTCGATTTTTTGACCGAAGCGCTGCGCCGATTGCCGGGCGTTGGCCCCAAGTCGGCACAACGAATGGCTTACCATCTGATGCAGCATGACCGGGATGGCGCCGCCATGCTCGGCCGGGCATTGACCCAGGCGGTCGAGCGGATACACCACTGCGCCAGCTGCAATACCTTCACAGAAAACGAAGTATGCGAGACCTGCCTGGATGCCGAGCGGGATGCCACTCTGCTGTGCGTAGTGGAGACACCTGCCGACCAGTTGATGATTGAGCAGACGCTGACTTATAAAGGCTTGTATTTCGTCCTGATGGGTCACCTGTCGCCGCTCGACGGCATTGGCCCGCGCGATATCCATCTCGATAAACTGATCTCTCGCGCCACTAATGGTGTAGTCGCTGAAATAATTCTAGCGACCAATTTCACCAATGAAGGTGAAGCAACCGCACATTACATCAGTGAAACCCTGAAGGCGCGCGGCTTGAAAGTCAGCCGTCTGGCGCGCGGTGTACCGGTGGGCGGCGAACTTGAGTACGTCGATGCCGGTACCATTGCGCGCGCGATGCTGGACCGGCGTGCAACCTGATTCTGCCGGAATCCACGCTTGACTCCTGAGATTGTGCGTGTCGTCACATTGTGCAATAAGCGACCGGCCGTCCGTACGATAATACCAGCGTAGCCATTGCTTCAATCTGGCTGCAGGCATTCATGACTGAATATTCTGTGAAAGAAGCGATTGATGACGAATTCTCAACCTGACGGCCAGCGCGCCGCATTGATGCGCGACCCGAGTTTTCGCTGGATGACTGCCGGCGGCGCGATTTCCATGCTTGGCGACCAATTCACGCTGCTGGCTATGCCGTGGCTGGTATTGTCCATGACCGGCGATCCCTTGATGCTGGGAATTGTGATCGCGCTGGCGAGCATACCGCGCGCCTTGTTCATCCTGATCGGTGGCGCGTTGGTCGACCGGTACTCGCCGAAGCGGGTGCTGATGTTGACCAAATACGTCAACACCGTGCTGCTTACGCTGCTGGCAGTACTGGTAATGACGCATGCATTGACACTGCCGATACTATGCGCGCTGGCGCTTGCCGTCGGTCTTGCCAGCGCTTTCAGTATTCCTTCGTCGACATCGATGACGCCGCAAGTCGTGCCACGCGAACAGCTGGCGACAGCCAATGGCGTGATGATGGTGTTGCGCCAGTTCTCGATGTTTGCCGGCCCTCTGCTGGCCGGTTCCCTGATTGCAGTGGCAGGAGATGCAGCCGGCAATGGCATGCGCGACGCACGCGGGTTGGGGCTGGTATTCCTGTTCGATGCTTGCAGTTTTATACTGTCGGCATGGACGCTGTCCAAGGTCCGGGTGCTCCCGGCAGTTGTTGCGCAGCCGGTACCGCCGTCGCAGAATGTCTTGCGCCTGGTCGCCGAAGGTCTGCGCTACTGCTGGAACGACGATAGCCTGCGCACCTGTTTTGCATACTGGGCCGCGGTCGCCTTTTTCGTCAGCGGCCCGATTCAGGTTGCGATTCCAGTGCTGGCAACGCAGTTGTCGCATGGTGCAATGTCGTTTGGCTTGCTGGTTGGCGCCAATGGTTTCGGCACCCTGATCGGTGCACTGGCATTGAATATCAACCCCAGGCTTCGTATCGGGCGAATCGGACTGGCAATGCTGATAATCGACGGTGTGATTGGCACTTTGTTTATTCCGCTGGGCTTGATCACCTCCACTTCGCAGGGCGTGCTGCTATTGCTGTTGATCGGTACACTGGGCGGCTTCCTGCAGGTGACTGTGTTTACCTGGCTGATGCGGCATACTGCGCCGCCGATGATGGGACGCACGATGGCTTTGTTCATGTTCATCTTCATGGGAGTGGCGCCCATGTCGGCCGCGCTCACCGGATGGCTGATGCGGTATGTCACGCTGGCGCAGATATTCGCGGGTGCCGGGGGGATGCTTGTATTTTGCGTTTTGATCGCTTTTATCACTTCCCGTATCCGCACCATTTCAGACGTGCGTCCGGCGGGCGCCGCATAAGGTTAGGAACGGAGAATCTGCCTATGACGTACCAGCAAAAAGCCGGGCCGCTGACCGGTATCAAAGTTTTGGAACTCGGCACCCTGATTGCCGGGCCATTTTGTTCGCGCATGCTGGCTGAATTTGGCGCCGATGTGATCAAGGTCGAGACGCCGGATGGGGGCGATCCGATACGCCAGTGGCGCGTTCTGAAAGACGGCACCTCGTTATGGTGGTCGGTACAGTCGCGCAACAAGAAATGCATCACTCTTAACATGAAGGATGTCCGCGGTCAGGAAATTGCAAGAAAGCTGGCGCTCGAAGCCGATATCATCATTGAAAATTATCGTCCGGGCGTGCTGGAAAAATGGGGCATTGGTTACGAAGACCTAAAAGCAGTCAATCCCGCCACCATCATGGTGCGGCTGTCCGGTTATGGTCAGACCGGGCCGCTGAAAGACATGCCGGGGTTTGGCGCGATCGGCGAATCGATGGGCGGCATGCGCTATGTTTCAGGTCATGCAGACCGACCGCCGTTGCGCATCGGTATCTCGATTGGGGACTCGGTGGCGGCGATGCATGGCGTGATCGGTGCCATGATGGCGCTGCGGCACCGGGATGTGAGCGGGGGGCGCTGGAATGGCAAGACCGGAGGCGAATGCCGGGCAGGACAGGGCCAGATGGTGGATGTCGCGCTGTATGAAGCGGTATTCAACATGATGGAGTCGCTGGTGCCGGAATACGACCATGCCGGTGTGGTGCGCGAGCGTACCGGCGGCGCGCTGCCGGGCATTGTCCCATCCAATACCTACACCACCAAAGAGGGCGCAAATATCGTCATTGCCGGTAATGGTGACGCCATCTTCAAGCGGCTGATGCTTGCCATTGGTCGTGACGACTTGGCTAGTGATCCGCAATTGATGCGCAATGACGGTCGCGTGCCGCGCACTGCAGAAATCGATGGCGCGATTCAGGCATGGTGTGCGACCCGGACAATTGACGAGGCGTTGCTCGTGCTGCAGCATGCTGATGTACCGGCAGGAAAAATTTATTCGGTAAAAGACATGATGACCGATCCACATTTTCTGGCTCGCAACATGTTTGAACAGCATGCTTTCAGTGACGGCACGCCGATCAAGCTGCCTGCCATTACGCCCAAACTATCCGCCACGCCTGGCGAAACCCGCTGGTTGGGTCCGGCATTGGGCCAGCATAACAATGAAGTGCTGCAGGCACTCGGTTACGACGAACAGCAAATTGCTCAACTACGGGCCGACAAGGTCATTTAAGGAGATGTCATGGATAAGAAATTCTGGAAGCAGTTTGCCCTTGCCTTGGCGGTGTTTTTTATGGGGTACCTGACTTTTAACCATCAAATTGTTACGCAGTATTGGAAATAGTCATCGCCATGCTTGGCTGTGCGGTGCAGTTAAGGCGATCAATCAATTAACGCAGTAAATTCACTCGATTGTTTCCATTGGTTTTTGGTGAAATTTAACTAATGGTTTTATTTGGTTGAATTCGCTTTAATTGCGTTTGTACGATGTATGCGAAACAACTTCTTACAATTTTGCATCATTTAAAATAGTCAGTTCTGTTATCATTTGAATAATTGTTCGCTCCAGGGTCAGCAGTACTCCTCATCATAATAATGACAACCATGAACCAAGCACTTGCAAGCGCTCCTATCGTTGCCGCCCCCCGCCGATTCCTGCTCGACATGATCGGTTTTTCGCCGGCTGAAAAAGCCATGTTGTCATCCACCTTTCGGCTAACCGGGCGCCGCGCATTCTTTTACGCGGAGTCGAGCGAGCCGAATCAGCGCACCGATCTTTACCTGGTTAATGGCGACAATCCTGCTGCATTGCAAGAGCTGGTGTCCCGGGCGCCGAACGGTTTTGCACCGGCCGTCCTGATTGGCCGCACGGCAGTCGACAGCATCTGGCCGCGCGTGGAAAAACCGATTCACTGGATGCGTTTATTCGAGCAACTCGACACGGTGATGCAAAGCGCATTGCTGAAACGGGCGAGCCGCCAGGGCGGCAATGTCGACAAGTGGGATGGCCGTACCTTCCGTCGCGCAATCGATCAGGATGCGCCTCCAGAAGAAGTGTTTGTCGAGCCAAGCCTGACCGAGTCGGTGCTGGTGGTCGACGATAGCGCAACGGTGCGCGCCTTCATGCGCGCCAAGTTGGCGCCATTTCGTTTCGATGTGGATTATGCGGAAAATGGCGAAATCGCAATCGATATGGCCCAGTCCAAAGCCTATACCTGTATCTTCCTCGATATCATGATGCCCGGGATTGACGGCTACCAGGTTTGCAAGCGGATCAAATCCAGCCCGGCAACCAAGAACACGGCAGTGGTCATGTTAAGCAGCAAATCAGGTACCTTCGACAAATTCCGCGGCAACTGGGCCGGTTGCGATGCCTACCTGGGCAAGCCGGTCAGCGAGGATGAATTGCTGGCAACCATTGCGGAATTTCTGCCAAGCGCCCGCAAGGTGATTCAGGCCGCATAAAATATTCACTCAATAAAAAATAAAATAGCGGGAAATATCCCGCTATTTTTTTGCCGATCAATTTTCTGCAATCAGCAATGCACTACATGGATCGGCATTGTCAGCGCAGCGTATCGACCATCTGTTCCAGTTTGACCGCATCGGCGCAAAACAGGCGAATACCTTCGGCCAGCTTTTCGGTGCCCATCGCATCGTCATTGAGCATCAACCGGAATGCTTTTTCATCGAGTGCCAGCTTTTCCAGATCAGACGACTTGGCCGATTCGAGGCTCAACTTGCGTGTGACCGGGGCATCGGATTCCGATAACTTTTGCAGCAATTCCGGACTGATCGTCAACAGGTCGCAACCGGCCAGTTCAATCAGTTGCGAGGTGTTTCTAAAACTCGCGCCCATCACCTCGGTCCGGTAGCCGAATTTGCGGTAATAATTGTAGATCCGCTTGACCGACTGCACGCCGGGATCGTCCGCACCGGTGTATTCCTGGCCGGTTGATTTCTTATGCCAGTCATAGATGCGCCCGACAAACGGGGAAATCAGCTGCGCGCCAGCGTCGGCGCAGGCAATTGCCTGCGGCAATGCAAACAGCAGCGTCATATTGCAGCGGATGCCTTCTTTTTCGAGTACTTCGGCGGCGCGGATGCCTTCCCAGGTGGAGGCGATCTTGATCAGCACCCGCTCGCGCGAAATATCTGCGCGTTCATACAGATTGATCAGCGTGCGACCCTTGTCGATCGTGCCCTGCGTGTCAAAGGACAGGCGGGCATCGGTTTCAGTCGACACCCGGCCCGGAATCAATTTCAGAATTTCCAGGCCAAACGCGACCAGCAAGTGGTCAATGATGGTGCCGGTGGACTTGCTGCCATGCTCACGTACGGCCTTTTCCAGCAGCGGCTTGTAGTCATCCTTTTGCACCGCCTTGAGAATCAGCGACGGATTGGTGGTGGCATCGCGCGGCGCAAACGCTTTCATCGACTGGAAATCGCCAGTGTCGGCCACAATGGTGGTGTACTGCTTCAGTTGTTCTAGCTGGTTCATGGATGAAAAAAATAAATAAATAAATAAGCTGCCGGGTAAATGCCTATTGTACGCATTCTGCCGGCATGGTTGAACATTGCCCGCAAGCGCTTGCGGCGGATCGGCTAAAGAAAAGTGTCAAACGGCATATCGAGTTTTTGCAAGGTTTTTTGAGCATTGAGCATTTTCTTGCGAAATTCCGGGCCGCGTTTCAGTGCCAGGCCCACTGCCAGAATATCGATCACCACCAGGTGCGCGAGGCGGGCGGAAATCGGCGTATAGGGGTCGGTATTGAAAGACAGGTCGATCGGCACCAGCACGGTGGCCAGTTCGGCCAGCGGGGTGCCGCTGGGAACCAGTGCTATCACGTCGGCGCCGCTTTTGCGAGCCAGTTGCACGCTGCCCAGAAGCGCCGTACTGCCGCCGCGCTGTGATATCGCTACTACCGCGTCGCCCTTGTTGAGCAGCGACGCCGAAATGCTGTGGATGTGCGGGTCGGAATAGGCCACCGTCGGCACGCCGGAGCGGAAAAACTTGTGCTGTGCATCGGCGGCGATGATGCCGGAGGTGCCCTGACCATAAAATTCGATCTTGTTGGCGCGCGCCAGGATATCCAGCGCGCGCTGGATCGCTTCCGGGTTCAGGTTATTGCGCAAGTCGAGCAGGGTATTGATCGAGCGGCTGCAGATCTTGTTGACCAGGTCGGTCGCCAAGTCGCCCGGTGCCAAGGTTTCATCGGCGCCGGGCAGTGCCAGCGCCAGCGTCTGCGCCAGTTTCAACTTGAATTCATGCCAGCCGTCGTAGCCGATGGCGCGGCAAAAACGGACCACGGTTGGCTCCGACACCTGCGCATTTTTTGCGAGTGACGTGATGTTTTCCGCGATCGCCAGCCCCGGGTTTTGCAACACTGCCAGCGCGACTTTTCTCTCCGACTTGGAGAGCGAATCAAGCTGGGTGCGGATCGAGTCCAATAACATACGGGCCTACATTTCCGGCAAGGCTTCTTCGCGCCATTGCAAGCCATCGCGCCCGATCAGGGCGCTGGCTGCAGCCGGACCCCAGGTGCCGGCGCTATACGGGCTCGGTTCGGTTTGTTCCTGGTCCCAGTAATTGAGAATCGGCTCGACCCATTCCCACGCCGCCTCCAGTTCATCGCTGCGCATGAACAGCGTCAGCTGGCCACGCAGTACATCCAGCAGCAGCCGTTCATACGCTTCCATGCGCGGCATCTTGAATTGTTCGCGGAAATCCAGTTCCAGTTCAACTGGCTTCAGGCGCATGCGGTCGCCCGGGATCTTCGCCATCAGGTTCAGTTGCAAGCCTTCGTCCGGCTGCAGCCGGATCACCAGGCAGTTCGGCTGAAAAGTGGAGGTGGCCTGGGCAAAGATCGAATGCGGAATCGATTTGAAGCGGATCACGATTTCAGCCAGCTGGTCGGCCATGCGCTTGCCGGTACGCAGGTAAAACGGTACGCCGGACCAGCGCCAGGTATCGATTTCGGCCCTGACGGCAACATAGGTTTCGGTGCGTGAATCGGTGGGCGCGCCTTCCTTGCGATAGCCGGGCACTGCACTCCCGTCGACATGGCCGGAACGGTATTGTCCGCGCACCACGTCCTGCGCCAGGGTCGCGGCGGTGAAGCGTTTCAGGGAGCGCAATACCTTCAGTTTTTCATCACGCACCGCGTCTGCCTGCACCGTCAGTGGCGGCTCCATGGCGACGATGCACAGCAGTTGCAGCAAATGGTTTTGCAGCATGTCGCGCAGCGCACCCGAGTTATCGTAGTATTCGATGCGGTTGGCAACCCCCAGCTCTTCGGCAATCGTGATTTGCACGTCCGAGATCCATTCGCGCCGCCAGAGCGGCTCGAAAAGGACATTGCCAAAGCGCAGGGCCAGCAGGTTTTGTACGCCTTCCTTGCCGAGATAATGATCGATCCGGTATATCTGGGATTCCGCAAAAACCTGCCCGACTTCGGCATTGATCTGCTTGGCGCTGGCCAAATCACGTCCCAGCGGCTTTTCCAGTACCACGCGTGAATTGGCATTGGCCAGGCTGGCCTGGGACAGGTTCTGGCAAATCCGGGCGAACAGGCCAGGCGGCGTTGCCAGATAAAACACCCGCACCAATGCCGGATCGGGCCGCATCGCGTCGATCAGCGGCTGGTAAGCAGCCGCATCGGTCGCGTCCAGTGCGATATAGGTGATGCGCGCGCAAAACCGCGCCCATTTGTCCGGCTCGCCGCCGGCCGTTGCGATGTGCGGCTTGGATTGCTGATCCAGCGTATTGATGAATTCTTCACGGCTCCACGCATGGCGTCCGACGCAAATAATCCTGGCCGCTGACGGCAGGTGATTGGTGCGATCGCGCGCATACAGCGCTGGCAGCAATTTGCGCATTGCCAGGTCGCCGCCGCCGCCGAATAAAACGATATCGAAATCTGCCAGGGCCATGATGGAATTGGGTTGGTTAGAGGCTGCCGGTGTATGAATAAAATAATTTTTTCCGGCAGGACATTGTACTGGCTGCGTCGATGAGGTCGATTACGCCGACTATAACGCCGTTCTGGCGCGCGCAACCAATCCATTGGTGGAACTATCGTGGTTCTGAGGTGCCGATGCGCCGATCAGTTCCGCATGAATATTCTTGGCCAGCACCTTGCCCAGCTCTACTCCCCACTGGTCAAACGAATTCATGCCCCAGATAACGCCTTGGACGAAGGTTTGGTGTTCATACAGGGCAATTAATGCGCCAAGGCCTGCTGGCGATAATTCGGGCAATAAAATGGTATTGCTTGGTCTGTTGCCGGGAAATACTTTATGTGGCAATAAAGCATCAATTGCCGCAGCAGGCTTTCCTTCAGCCACTAATTCCTGGCGTACCTCATCTGCAGTCTTGCCCTTCATCAGCGCCTCGGATTGGGCAAAACAGTTTGCCAAAAGCATTGCATGATGTCCCGGCAAGTCATGCGCGGGCTTTAATGCCGCAATAAAATCAACCGGCACGCAATCGCTTCCCTGATGCAGCAACTGGAAGTAGGCATGCTGGCCATTGGTGCCGACATCGCCCCAAATGATCGGACAGGCCGGTTGCTTGAGCAAGCTGCCATCGCGGGCAACCCGCTTGCCATTGCTTTCCATTTCCAGTTGTTGCAAATAAGCAGGAAAGTATTTCAAATCCTGATGGTAAGGCGCAATCGAGATCGATGCCTGTTGCAGGAAATTCCGGTTCCAGATGCCGATCAGCGCCAGCAATACCGGCATGTTCTGCTGTAGCGGGGCACTTTGAAAATGCAGGTCCATCGCATGGGCGCCTGCCAGCAGTTCGCGAAATCGATCCATGCCGATTGCCAATGCAATCGGCAAGCCGATGGCAGACCACAGCGAATAACGTCCACCAACCCAATCCCAGAACGGGAACATATTTTCCGGGTCGATGCCAAACGCTGAGACTGCATCAGTATTGGTCGAAACAGCAACAAAATGCCGGACAAGATCCGCTGTACTTGTGCCGTGACTTAAAAACCAGTTGCGCGCCGACTGCGCATTCATCATGGTTTCGGCCGTGGTAAAAGTCTTGGACGCAATAATGAACAAGGTGGTGTCGGGATTGAGCTTGGGTAGCAAGGCACCCAGATCGTGACCATCGACGTTGGAAACAAAATGCACCGCCAGGCGTGCGTGCGCATACGCACGCAGTGCCTGGCATACCATTTTCGGGCCGAGATCGGAGCCACCAATGCCGATATTGACTACATCAGTAATAACTTTGCCATTATGGCCGAGCCAGTCGCCTGAACGAACTTGTTCGGTAAATTGTTCGATGCGGTCGAGTACGGCGTGGACATCGGCGGCGACGTCTTGTTGGTCCAGCTGGATCGGCTGATTGCGCGGTGCGCGCAAGGCTGTATGCAGGACGGCGCGTTGTTCGGTGGTGTTGATCTTTGCGCCGGCAAACATGGCATCGCGCTGTTGTTCGATGCCGCATTCATGCGCTAAGGCACACAGCAGGTCGATGGTGACCTGATCGATGCGGTTTTTTGAGTAGTCCAGAAACAGGCCGGCGGCTTCCAGTGAAAATGCCGTAAACCGGTCCGGCTGCCGGGCGAACAGTTCGCCTAATTGCCATTGACTGGCAGTCACGCAATGCGCGCTCAGGGCATGAAAGGATGCAGTAGTAGTAAATTGCATGGTGCGCTTTTGACTGATTAACGGATCGATAATTGAAGTGACTATACAACAACTGCAAGTAACTTTACTACTTGAGCGCAGTGTTCCGCCTCTTTTGTCAATGCATACAAGGCGTCTCGCGTGCAAGCTCTGCATAAGAAAGAATTTGTAATGGGCTTTTTCAATAAAGTGAAACCCGCATGATTTGGATCAAAGCGGATCAAAGCGGGAAGTGGCTCGCAGCTTAGCTGCATCTTGCTGTAGTAAAATTACATACAGACTTTGTCGAGGATACTTTTCATGTCGGTTCATGCCACCGTATCTGCAGTAACCCAGCGCATCGTCACGCGCAGCCAGCCTTACCGCAGCGCTTATCTGCATCGTCTCGATAATGCACGCCATCAGGGCGTGCAACGCAGCACGCTGTCCTGTACCAATCTGGCGCATGGTTTCGCCGCCTTTCCGGCCAACGACAAGCTGCAGCTCAAACAACTCAAAACACCGTCGGTGGCGATTGTCTCGGCCTACAATGACATGCTGTCGGCCCATCAGCCATTCGAGCATTTCCCGCAGATAATCAAGGATGCGATACGCAAGGCAGGAGGCGTGGCCCAGTTCGCCGGCGGCACACCGGCCATGTGCGACGGTGTCACGCAAGGCCAGGCTGGCATGGAATTGTCGCTGTTTTCGCGCGATGCCATTGCGATGGCAACGGCGATCGCACTGTCGCACAACATGTTCGATGCGGCCGTCTATCTTGGCGTATGCGACAAGATCGTGCCGGGTTTGCTGATCGGCGCATTGCACTTCGGTCATTTGCCCGCAGTCTTCATTCCAGCCGGCCCGATGACCACCGGCATGTCCAATCCGGAAAAATCGCGCATTCGCCAGCTTTACGCGCAGGGCAAGATCGGCCGCGATGAATTGCTGGAAGCGGAGTCGCAGTCTTATCATGCTGCCGGTACCTGTACGTTTTACGGCACCGCCAACAGCAACCAAGTACTGATGGATATGATGGGCCTGCATTTGCCGGGCGCGGCCTTCATTACGCCCAACACGCCATTGCGGGAAGCACTGACGCGCGCTTCCGCGCAGCGTGCATTGGAAATCTCCACCCAAAGCAAGCAGTACACGCCGGTCGGACACGTGGTTGACGAAAAGGCCGTGGTCAACGGCATCGTGGCATTGCTGGCTACCGGTGGCTCCACCAACCATACCCTGCATCTGGTGGCAATTGCCAAGGCGGCCGGTATCGTGATCGACTGGGATGACTTCAATGTGCTGTCGGCTGTGGTGCCGCTGCTGGCGCGAATTTACCCGAATGGCGATGCTGACATTAATCATTTCCATGCTGCCGGCGGCAGTGCGTTCGTGATGCGAGAACTGCTTGATGCCGGATTGCTGCATGATGAGGTGACGACCATTCTCGGCCGTGGCTTGCGCGCGCACTGTGCCGAGCCATTCCTGGAGGGCGAGAAGCTGGTCTGGAAGCCGGTAACCACCGCCAGCGGCGACGTGAATGTGGTGCGCCCCCATGCCGAGCCGTTCGCGGCCGAAGGCGGTTTGCGCCTGTTGTCCGGAAACCTGGGGCGTGCCGTGATCAAGATTTCCGCCGTCAAGCCAGAGCACCGTACGGTGGAAGCGCCGGCAATCGTGTTCGATTCTCAGGACGCATTCATGCGCGCCTATGAAGCAGGGGAACTGGAACGCGACTTCGTGGCGGTGGTGCGCTTTCAGGGGCCGCGCGCCAACGGCATGCCGGAACTGCATTCGATGACGCCGGCACTGGGCAGTCTGCAGGACGCCGGCTACCACGTTGGCCTGGTGACCGATGGCCGCATGTCGGGGGCATCAGGCAAGGTTCCGGCCGCGATTCACGTTTCGCCGGAAGTGCAGGCCGGCGGGCCGCTCGGCCGGGTCCGGAATGGTGACCTGCTGCGACTGGATGCCGAAAGCGGCTTGCTGGAAGCGCTGGTGCCGCTCGAACAATGGGCGGCGCGCCAGGCCGAGACGATCGACCTGTCGCCCAATGAGGTTGGCATGGGGCGCGAACTGTTTGCGATGTTCCGCAGAGCGGTCAGCACCGCAGAAGAGGGGGCGGCAACGTTTGGATTACCACCGGTGATCACGAAGGAGTTCGAACACAATTCGCTGGGCGCCGATGCCGGAGAACCCTTCAACGACGAAGACACGCCGTTTACTGATCGCGATACGCTGATCATCGATAAAAGGACTTCATGAATTTACTCGACATCATGCGCGCATCGCCGGTGATCCCGGTGATCGCGATCGACGACATTCGCCATGCGGTGCCGCTGGCGCAGGCGCTGGTGGCCGGCGGTATCCGGGTGCTGGAAGTGACCTTGCGTACCGTACACGGCTTGCCGGCGATACGCGCGATTGCAGAACAGGTGCCGCAGGCGATCATCGGTGTGGGCACGTTGACCCAGCCCGAGGAATTCATCGCCGCGCGGGATGCCGGAGCGGTGTTCGGGGTTTCGCCGGGTTTGACGCCGGCATTGATTGCTGCGGCCAAGAGATCCGGTTTGCCTCTGCTGCCCGGCGTGATGACGCCCAGCGAAGTGATGGTGGCGCGCGAATCCGGCTTTCTTCAGCTAAAACTGTTTCCAGCAGTGCCGGCCGGCGGTGTTGGCATGCTCAATGCGATTGCCGGGCCGCTGCCGGACGTGATGTTTTGCCCGACCGGCGGCATTTCAATCGACACTGCACCGCAATTCCTGCAATGTAAAAACGTCGCCTGTGTGGGCGGCTCCTGGCTGACCCCGAAAGAACTGGTGCAAGCCGGCGACTGGGAGCGCATTACGGTACTGGCAAGGCAAGCCAGCGCATTGCGAGGTCGTTGAAATCGCTGATTTCTTCAGTAGAGGCAGTCTGCTGGCCTGCACTGTCCGCTAAAATAGGGGCATTCCCTTTATAGCGAGAAATCATGACCCAGGACCAACTCAAGCAGGCGGTTGCCCGCGCCGCCATCGATTATGTGGTGGAAGGTGAAATTGTCGGTGTCGGCACCGGGTCCACCGCCAACTTCTTTATCGATGAACTGGGCAAGATCAAGCACAAGATCAAGGGCGCGGTGGCGTCGTCGGAGGCGACCGCTGCACGCCTGGCATCGCACGGCATTCAGGTATTCGATCTCAATGACATCGAATCGATGCCTGTGTATATCGACGGCGCCGATGAAATCACGGCCAGTGGCGCGATGATCAAGGGCGGTGGTGCCGCGCTCACCCGTGAAAAAATCGTCGCCTCGGTCGCCGATAAATTCATATGCATCGCCGATGGCTCGAAGCTGGTCGACGTACTGGGCAGCTTCCCGTTGCCGGTGGAAGTCATTCCAATGGCGCAGGCAGTGGTGGCCCGAAAACTGGCAGCATTGGGCGGGGAGCCACGGCTGCGACTGAAAGATGGCAAGCCGCTGGTGACCGATAACGGCTGCTACATCATCGATATGGTCGGATTGAAAATTGCTGATCCGGCCCGGATGGAGCAGGACATCAACAATATTGTCGGAGTGGTGACGGTCGGTTTGTTCGCGCGCCGTGGCGCCGATGTCGGCCTGCTCGGGACGCCTGATGGCGTGAAGAAATTTACCTATTGACGGCTGGTGACGGACGTAAAAAAGGCCACCGAATCGCCCTGTGGCCTTTTTTTTAAATGACTTACTCGGTCGGCGGCACGTAACCCATCGCGGCGTCGGCGCCTTCTCCAAAGAAGTGATTTTCCATCTGCGTTGCCAGATACTTGCGCGCGCGTGCATCGGCCAGATTCAGGCGGTTTTCATTGACCAGCATGGTTTGATGCTTGAGCCAGCCAGCCCACGCTTCCTTGGAAACGTTTTCATAAATGCGCTTGCCGAGTTCGCCCGGGTACGGCGGGAAATCCAATCCTTCGGCTTCCTTGTCGAGTTTGATGCAGTGAACGGTGCGGGCCATATGCTGTTTTCCTTGATTTCAATAGTTGGCTCTGCCACAGATAGGGCAGGAAATCGAAATTTCAAGCCCGACTGACGCCAGCCGGTCATTATAGCTGCTTGATGAAAACCAGCGATTTGCGTTGCCAGTTGTACATGTGCTGGCGATCCTTCGGCAAGGCATCCACCGTTGCTGGAACAAAACCGCGTTTCAAAAACCAGTGTGCGGTGCGCGTGGTCAAAACAAACAGTTTCCTGATACCGGCAGCCCGCGCCCGATTTTCCAGGTGCTTGAGCAAGCGTTCGCCGTCCCCTTGCGCCTGCACTTCCGGATTGACGATCAGGCATGCCATCTCTGCCATCTTTTCTTCGGGAAATGGATACAGCGCCGCGCAGCCGAAAATGACATTGTCATGTTCGATTACCGAGAAATTGTCGATTTCGCGTTCGATCAATTCGCGTCCACGCTTGACCAGCGTGCCGTCGGCTTCCAGCGGCTCGATCAGCTGCAAGATGCCGCCGACGTCTTCAATTGTCGCGTCGCGCAAGCTTTCGATGTTTTCATACGAAATCATGGTGCCGATGCCGTCATGGGTAAACAATTCGAGCAAGGCCGAGCCATCTGTTGCAAATGGCACGATATGGGCACGCGGCACGCCATTGCTGCAAGCCTTGACGGCATGTTGCAGGTAATAGGCAGAATCGGCCGGCAGGCAAGCGGCCTGCAAGACTGCTTGGGCCTGATGCGTCGACAATTCGCGGATTTCCGCTGCCGTTGCATCGGTCAGCATCGGGGTTTCGGTAATGAAAATCAGTTTTTCAGCCCGCAACGCAATCGCGGCGGATACCGCGACGTCTTCCATGGTCAAATTGAAGATTTCGCCGGTGGGTGAAAAACCCAGTGGCGACAGCAAGACCAGGCCGCCGGTATTCAGGATCGGATGGATGGTTTCATAGGCGATCTTGCGGGTCATGCCGGTCCACTCGAAATCGATGCCATCGATGACACCAAGCGGCTTGGCAATCACAAAATTGCCGGAAATAATGCGAATGGCCGCATGCGCCATCGGGGTATTCGGCAAGCCTTGGCTGAAGGCGGCCTCGATGTCCAGGCGTAATTCGCCGGCGGCTTCCTTGGCGCATTCGAGTGCTGCCAGATCGGTGATGCGCAAGCCGTTGTGGTAATGCGGCTGAACATTACGTAGCGCCAGTTGTTCCTCGACCTGCGGGCGCGAGCCGTGCACAATGACGACCCGGATGCCAAGGGCATGCAGCAGCGACAAATCATGGGCCAGCACCGGCAGGGCGCCGGACATGACCAGTTCGCCCGGAAAGGCGACCACGAAGGTTTTGCCACGAAAGGCGTGGATATAAGGCGCAACCGAGCGCAGCCAAGCAACGAATTGAATCGGATTTTCCATTGGCGCATTATAATTCGACCCGCTATGTCTGCACCTGAACCCACTAAAAAAACAACGTCGCCCGCGCCAAATCCGCAGAACCGTCCGCGGCGCGAGCAAGCGGCACCCGTGCGCAACCCGCTGCCGCCAATCGTTTTTCCGGAGGAGTTGCCGGTGTCAAGCCGGCGCGGCGACATTGCCGAGGCACTGCGTGCCCATCAGGTGATCATCGTGTCAGGCGAAACCGGTTCCGGTAAAACCACCCAGTTGCCAAAGATTTGCCTGGAGCTCGGGCGGGGCCAGGCTGGCCTGATCGGCCATACCCAGCCACGACGAATTGCTGCATCGGCGACTGCCAAGCGGATCGCCCAGGAACTCGGCTCGCCGCTGGGCGAGCATGTCGGCTTCAAGGTCCGCTTCACCGATACCCTGACCAGGGGCGCCTGGGTCAAGCTGATGACCGACGGCATTCTGCTGGCCGAGACGCAGACCGATCCGTTGTTAAAACAATATGACACCATCATCATCGACGAGGCGCACGAGCGCAGTCTCAACATTGACTTTCTGCTGGGGTACCTGAAGCAGCTGCTGCCCAAACGGCCCGACCTGAAGCTGATCATTACCTCGGCCACCATCGATGCCGACCGTTTTGCCCGTCATTTCGCCAAAGGCGACCAGCTGGCGCCGGTGATCGAAGTATCCGGGCGGCTGTATCCGGTCGAAGTGCGCTACCGGCCGGTCGAGCCGCTCGACCGGGATGCGGCCAGGCCGGGTGCGGCGCCGACTGCTGCGCAAAAGGGCCGGGAGCAGCGCGATCTGATGGATGGGGTGGCCGATGCGGTCGACGAGCTGTGCCGGATTGGCCCGGGCGATGTGCTGGTGTTCTTGCCGGGCGAGCGCGAAATCCGCGATGCGGCCGAAACGCTGCGCAAGCACCATCCGCCGCATGTCGAGATCCTGCCACTGTTTGCCCGCCTGTCGGTGCAGGAGCAGGAGCGGGTATTCAGGACGTCCAACGCGCGGCGCATCGTGCTGGCGACCAATGTCGCTGAAACCTCGCTGACGGTGCCTGGCATCCGCTACGTGGTCGATGCCGGGTTGGCGCGCGTCAAGCGTTACAGTTACCGCAACAAGGTCGAGCAGCTGCAGATCGAGGCAGTGGCGCAATCCGCCGCCAACCAGCGTGCCGGGCGATGCGGCCGGGTCGCGGCCGGCGTGTGCATCCGGCTGTACGATGAGCAGGATTACGCCCAGCGGCCAAAATTCACCGATCCGGAGATTTTGCGTTCGTCGCTGGCCGCAGTCATTCTGCGCATGAAGTCGCTGCATCTGACCGATGTCGAGACCTTTCCTTTCATCGAGCCGCCGCCGGGTCGTGCAATCGCAGACGGCTACCAGCTGCTGCAGGAACTCGGCGCGGTGGACGACAGCAACCAGCTGACTGCCCTCGGCCGGCAGCTGGCAAAACTGCCGCTGGACCCGCGCATCGGCCGCATGATCCTGGCCGCACGCGAAAATGCCTGCCTGACCGAGGTGTTGATCATTGCCGCTGCATTGTCGGTGCAGGACCCGCGCGACCGGCCACTGGAAGCGCAGGCGGCGGCGGACGCCGCCCACAAGAAGTTCGCCGACGACAAGTCCGAATTCCAGAGTTATCTGAAGATCTGGAAATGGTTTGAAGAGGCAATCGAGCACAAGAAGACCAACCGCCAGCTGCAGGACAATTGCCGCGCCAATTTCCTGTCGCAGTTGCGCCTGCGCGAGTGGCGCGAGGTGCATTCGCAATTGCTGACCATCGTGCGCGAGCAGGGCTGGCGCTTGAACGAGCTGCCAGCCACATACGAGCAGCTGCATACCGCGCTGTTGACCGGACTGCTCGGCAATATCGGCTTCAAGGCCGAGGATGAACCACACTATCTGGGCGCGCGCGGCATCAAGTTTCATCTATGGCCTGGCTCCTATCTGGCCAAAAAGGCTGGCAAGTGGGTGATGGCGGCTGAGCTGGTCGACACCACGCGCCTGTATGCGCGCTGTATTGCGAACATTCAACCAGAATGGCTGGAGCGGGTTGGTGGTCATCTGTTGAGGAAATCCTGGGGCGATCCGCGCTGGGAAAAGCGTACCGCGCAAGTATCGGCCTACGAGCGCGCCACCCTGTACGGGCTGGTGGTCTACAGCCAGCGCCGCATCCATTACGGCGTGATCAATCCGGCCGAGGCACGCGAGATTTTCATCCGCGATGCGCTGGTCGGAGGGGATTATGAAACCCGTGCGCCGTTTTTTGTCCATAACCAGCGGCTGGTGCGCGAAATAGAAAACCTGGAGCACAAGTCGCGCCGGCTTGATGTGCTGGTCGACGAGGAATTGATTGCCGCCTTCTATGACAAGCTGATTCCGGCCGATATCCACAATGGCGCAGCGTTCGAGAAATGGCTGCAGGAAGTCAGTGCCAAAAATCCAAAGCTGCTGCATCTGAATCGCGATGACTTGATGCGGCATGAGGCGGCCGGCGTCACCACCGACCTGTTTCCGAAAGTGATGACGGTAGCAGGCATCGACATGGCCTTAAGCTACCATTTCGAGCCGGGTTCGCCGCGAGATGGCGTCACCCTGACCGTGCCGCTGTACGCATTGAATCAGGTGTCGGCGGCGCGCTGCGAATGGCTGGTGCCCGGCATGTTGAAGGAAAAAGCGCATCTGCTGCTCAAATCCCTGCCGCAAAAACTGCGCCGTCATTGCGTGCCGCTGCCCGATTACGCGGCTGGGTTTTGTGAACGGGTGCATGCGGCGAACAAGTTTGGCAAGGGCTCGCTGATCGATGCGCTGATCGCCGATATCCGCGAGCAGATCACGATTCTCGTGAAAACCACCGATTTCAAGCAGGAGACACTGCCGGCCCACCATTCCATGAATTTCAAGGTGGTCGACGAGCATGGTCGCCAGCTCGACTTGGGCCGCAATCTGGCTGCATTGCAGGCCGAGTTTGGCGGCCAGGCCCGCGAAAGCTTTCAGCGGCTGGCGGAACAGGCTGCTGTGGCGCCGGCTGCCGAGACTGTTGCCGCTCTCAGTCAAGGTATTGCTGGCCAAGCAGCTGCCAGGACCGCTCCAGTCAACCTGCCCGGCAAGACTGGCGAGCCAGGGGAACAGCAAAACCTGACCGGCTGGTCGTTCGGCGAATTGCCGGAATTGCTGGAAATCCAGCGCGGCAAGCAGACCCTGATCGGCTTTCCAGCGCTGGTCGACAAGGTAACCCACTGCGACCTCGAAGTCTTTGATGATCCGGCAGAGGCCACGCGCATTCATCATGCCGGCTTGCGACGCCTGATCTCGCTGCAATTGAAGGAACAGCTGAAGTACCTGGAAAAAAATATTCCGGGACTGCAGCAGATGGGCATGCAATTCATGGCGCTCGGCTCGCAGGAAGAATTGCGCGACCAGATCATTCAGGCCGGACTCGATCGTGCCTGCCTGCAGGCACCGCTGCCGAAAAATGCCGCCGAATTCACCCAGCGCAAGGAGGAAGGCAAGGCGCGCCTGGGTTTGCTGGTCAATGAAATCGCACGACTGGCGGCGCAGATCCTCACCGAGCACCATGCGCTGCCGAAAAAGCTTCAGGGCATAAAGGGCCATCCACAGGCAGTGGCCGATATCCAGACGCAGTTGCAGGGCCTGGTATCAAAACGTTTCATTACCGACAACGATTATGGGCAGTTGAGCCATTTCCCGCGTTATCTGAAAGCGATTGGCGTGCGGCTGGAAAAGCTGCGTGCCGATCCGGTCCGTGATGCGCGACTGATGGCTGAATGGCAGCAGGCCGCGCAGCCGTGGCAGCGCGCGCAAAAAGGGCAGAATGGCAAACCAGACCCGAAAATGATGGAGTTTCGCTGGTTGCTGGAAGAGCTGCGGGTTTCACTGTTTGCCCAGGAATTGCGCACGCCGATGCCAATTTCAGCCAAGCGCCTGGAAAAAGTCTGGGAATCGATGCAGCGCTAGTGCTCTGCAGGGTCAGGGCGAGTTATGCTGACTTGATTCCGACTTGATTTGAACAAGGGAAGTCGGAAAAATGCACTGAAATTTGACGGAAGGGCAGTTAAATTCACGTAGAATCCTGCTGTTTATTCCGTTATTCGCATGCAAGGCCCGGCATCGGCAGCGCCTTGGCAGCACTGTTTTCACGAAGAGAAAAATGACTATCAAATCCGACAAATGGATCCGCCGCATGGCGCAAGAGACCCGCATGATCGAGCCGTTCGAGCCGGGGCAGGTCCGCACCGCCAACGGTCAAAAGATCGTTTCCTACGGCACCTCGTCGTATGGCTACGATATTCGCTGCGCTGATGAATTCAAGATTTTCACCAATATCAATTCGACCATTGTCGACCCCAAGAATTTCGATGAAAAATCCTTCGTCGACTTCAAGGGCGATGTCTGCATCATTCCGCCGAATTCATTCGCGCTGGCACGCACGCTCGAATATTTTCGCATTCCGCGCAGCGTATTGACGATTTGCCTGGGCAAATCCACCTATGCCCGCTTCTCCACACCGTATAGGCAAGTTCTACAGTAAGAATTTAAAAAATACGTCGAATTTTCAAAAAGTTAGCCTCAGCAAAAAGTCGTGCACAATGTGCGCAATAAAAGCGAAAGTCGCCGAGCCTTGAGCGGTATTCAGGCTCCATACCAGATAAACGAGATCAAAAGGAACGTCTAATATGACCATCAAATCGGACAAATGGATTCGCCGCATGGCGCAGGAACACGGAATTATTGAGCCGTTCGAGCCAAACCAAGTCAAGATGGCCAACGGGCACAAGATCGTTTCGTATGGCACTTCAAGCTACGGTTACGATATCCGCTGCGCAGACGAATTTAAGCTGTTTACGAATATCAATACCACCATCGTCGATCCGAAAAATTTTGATCAGAATAATTTTGTCGACGTTTCCGGAAAAGGTTACTGCATCATTCCGCCGAACTCTTTTGCACTCGCGCGAACGGTTGAGTATTTCCGTATTCCACGAAACGTACTTACCATTTGCCTAGGTAAATCCACTTACGCTCGCTGCTTTTCTGGTGACACTAAGGTTGCGCTGGTAGATCGTCCTGCCATTACATTGGCAGAGATGGCGGCACGCCCTGATGATGATTATTATGGTTATGCAATGCTGCCTGACGGTGATATCGGGGTCGCCAAATTGTTCGCGCCGCGGCTAGTAGGACGAGACTCGCTGGTTGACGTCGTCTTGGATAACGGCGAAATCATTGCCGCCACGCCTGATCATCGGTTTATGCGGCGAGATGGGTCCTACGTGATGGCGCGGGATTTGCAACACGGCGATCGGCTAATGCCACTCTATCGCTATGGCAGCGGTGCAGCGGAATTTGTCTATCGACCGATAAGCGGTACGTTATCGTTAAGTAGCCAACTTTATCAAGCATGCCGTCATCGTATGGCAGGAAGAGCTGTCGGAGCAATCAATGCGCATTCGGCAGAAGTCGGCATGCCGGTGAATCATAAAGTTGTAGCAGTACGCCCACGGGTTGGTATCCATGATGTGTATTGCTTGACAGTTCCGGAAGGGGCCAATTTTGCGCTGGAAGCAGGAGTCATCGTTCACAATTGCGGCATCATAGTGAATGTCACTCCATTTGAGCCGGAATGGGAAGGCTATGTCACATTAGAGTTTTCGAACACGACGCCGCTGCCCGCAAAGATATATGCGAATGAAGGCGTGGCGCAGGTCTTGTTCTTCGAGTCGGATGAAGCGTGTGACGTTTCCTACAAAGATCGTGGAGGCAAGTACCAAGGCCAGATTGGAGTAACATTGCCAAAGACATGATGACTGGCATTCCAGGCGGACTAGCCTGATCTGGCTGGCAGATCGCTCGTTTTAAAATTGGCCTAGCGTGATGAATCCGGAAATGTTTCAGGATTTTTGTTTGATAGTTCGAAATAGTAGCGTGCGCGTGAAGTGGGGACGACAATTTTCAGTTTTCCCACGCGCGTTGGGTCTTCAAACTGTTTGAGCTTTCGATCAGCTGTGAACTCCAGACCTACTTCTGCGATCCATGCTAATACCAAATGGAGTGCGATTGCCGTATTAGTGAATGCGACTGAATCTGGATTTGTATTAGCAGCCGGAGCCACTTCCGCTGGTTCTGCATTCTTATTCGTTAGGCGGTGCATTGGAGGCAGTTCCAATGCGTCAGGTTTTCCGGCGATTCGGTTTAGGGCTGCTTTCAGACGTTTAATTTCCTTTTCCAACTGAACGTTTTTAGCCTCCAGCACCGCGAGCTTCGCTTTCAGCGTCGCGGTACCTGCTTCTTCAATACTAAGGAAACCCACGGCACCAGGCTGACGTTCCAAATGCCCCCTAACAAGTTCGTAATAATTACGATTGCGCTTAATTGTGGTGCGATGGATGCGAGTCCGCTCTGCTAGAAAGTGGATTAGCGCCGACTCGCTCTTGAAAATGCTGCCAGATGGAACCTGCAGCAGCGCGTTGCGAATCGTCGCAATGGACCCAGTAAGTTTGTCATTTCGCTTTCCCATTGTTATGTGCGAGGTGTTTCAATTGAGAGTGCAGAGGGCGGCGCCAGTTTGGGCAGAGGAGTAGCGAGATCTAAGCGGTGCTTAAGCTGCGCCGGAGTAAGCTTCATGAGACGTGCCGCCTGCTGGATTTTTGAGAAGAAGCAGTCAATTTCGTCGGGGTCCGGAATTTGTTCAAGCGCTTCGTGAGCAAACTTGGTGTGCATTAAAAAGCGCTGCCGGAACAATGCGGCTTTTTTACGCGTTTCAGCAGTTTGCAAAGCAGGGTATTCCTTGGTGTCATAAAGGAGAACTAAAAGATTCTCCGTGACAGTGGTTGCTTTAGTGACTAATCTGAGATGGCGCTTCACGAACTCCGGCTCATCGACTAATAAAACATTCACTGCTTCTGGCGATGCAGCCATCTCATTGGCCGCAGCTTCTAGTTGGCTTGCGGCTGCCGCCCAGGCTTCAGATTCCGCGAAGTCTAATCGCCGTCTATTATCCAGACGTTGAAGTTCGTCCTCAGTCACCCCGCCATTGCTGACTTTTTTCCGCCAAGATTCGATTAGGTCACCAGCCGCAGCAGCTTGCTCCAACAAGATGCGTTGTTTTGCTCGTATGGCTGGCAAATGATCAATACCTTTAATCGCATATGGGCAAAGGCCACAACGATGGCGTTCCTGGATGACGTCCATAATTTCATTGGGGCATTGCATGCCGACGGGGCAAATATTCGCTTCCCGCCAGCTAAGACGGGAGGCCGGGGTGGTACGCAACAAAGTTATGGCGTCTTGCAGTTTTTCTTGCTCTTCAGGAAGAAGTAGCGAAACGGAGATAAATTTTTGGGCTGCAATTGCCTGGTCCGCGCTCTTGTTGAATGCCTGTTGCATGACACTATGATGTCGCTCCGCATGGATATACGCAGGGGCGTCGCCGCTATATGCTAAAAGCATGGTGGCGCCTTCTTCCACAAGCTTTGTATAGTTTTCATGCTGATGCACATGGTAGTAATTTGTCGTCACAACATTTTTGTGTCCCACGCGGGCTCGAACATCTTCCGCAGCCAAGAAAGACATTCGGTGTGAGATAAACGTTGCACGCGCTGCATGTGGTGTATGAATGGATGCGACTCGCAATGGACAATACCAAGGTTCACCTGTTTTAGGATTGTAGATAACGATGTGCTGGTCACGTCCAGCATTGCTTTTGCCATATGCGGGCTCGCGTTCCACAAATACATGGTAGCTGGCAGCAGAGTCGCGCACCTTCTCGTTAAAAAAAATCTCGAATTCCGCTAGCATCCGATGCCAAATTTTGGTGTACATGCCGTCTGCCACTGGTTTGCCAGCAATGCCGCCTCGTGAACGCTTTGGCCGTGCGCGAAATAGCGGTAAAATTGGTTCAAAGCGGCTATGTATCCGCCCTTCATAGGAAACGCTGCTGTCCATGCCGGGCTCGCATAATCTTGATTGGAATTGCTCTTCTCTTGCCAGCACTTCATATGCAGAAACGGAAATGGGGCACGAAAAGGGCTCAGACCGTACTTTGTCTGTATTGACCCAGAGCTGAGCCATGACCTGGTCAGGCTCGAGATTTGGCGAAAGACGGCGCCACTTTGTCCGGTCCAGCCATTGAATCGCCTGCCCACGTAAGCCTGTTTCCAGCATCATCATGACAACGCGCAAGCCCGTAAGGTGCGGAAGCGTTCGATGGACGACGGTACCCGTATCGGTCTGAAATTTTCGCTTGATCAAAGGGTAGATCAGCGGAACACGGTCAATGACATATTCACGACCATCCAGTTGGATACTCATGGAAAAGCCGTAATCCATAGGTATTAGAAAATGTGGTCGTTCAAGCGTTGTACACTTAGCACTCCCCACTGTCTCGTATTCATCGTCAAGCCCATCGTCGCTTTCGCTGCCACTCCAATTCAGCATTGCGCCTGTCAAGTCCGGTACAATTTCCTTTAAAGCAAGTTGCTGTAGGTGCATTCCGAAGCGTTCCAATGCAAAATAGTATTGCCGCAAAAACTTAAAAACTTTAGCGGTAAACGGTATTTTGTTGGTCTTGCTGCGCCTCGTTTTTTTTGGGGCATCCAACTTTACGTTGACTGGGTTGCCAAACTTCTTTTTTATTAAGTATTTGTACTTCGCTTTTTCTACGATCGAAAATTCGAAGAATTGGCAGACCGTGATAATGAAAGCATTGAGGGATTGGGGTGTGGTTCGCCGTGAGCTGACGATATCGAAAAGTGCGATTGGACATTTATCTATTGAGTACCCGCTTGGGCGGACGAAAATGTGCCTAAGAAAGTCGGCGGGCGATTGCGGAAATGGGACCAGTGACGATTTCCCGTATAGCTCATACCACCAAGGGAGATAAGCGAAAAGATAGTCACACAGAATGCTTAAGTCAGTGCGATGCCGTTCGTTGCTCTCAAATCCTGTTTCCAATCGATTACGAAGAAAGTCACTGAATATCGGATACCACTGCTGGGTTAATTTGGTGACATGCGAAGCAGACCGGCCCGGATACGGTGTCATGTTACCGACTCCACGGTTTAATAATTGACAGTTGCGGAAATATTCGATGGCGGATTCATGGTCACCTTTGGACGCCAACTTTTCAAGCATGGTAACGTGAGTCGCCTTGGCAAAATCTATACTGCCTAATTCCGATTCATGGCCGCGCCGCATTAAAAATGCGGTTTTTCGTGCATTGCTAGAATTGTTCAGAGCATAACCGCGTTTCGCATCTTCCTCGATCGTCTCGTGTTTGATACAGTATTCCTCAAACGAATATTCCGAATAGTGCATACCTCCTGTCCAGCGGCCATACAGCGTACGCAGTTCAGGTGTGATATTCACAGCGTGTGGAGCATGGTCTACCAAGGCGTCAATAAGTAATTGAAAAGGGATGCGTCCCGCATAACCGGAAAACGGGCTGCCTGATGCGGCAGAAAGTGTCAGCGCATGAAGTTTACTGAGCTCGGGAAGGTTCACTGCGTTGAAATCATGCCAATTGGTTGCGAGAATGACGTGCAAACCTCGTTTGGCAATTTCATTATTCGCATTCATTGCAACAAATTTAGCGACCGCGGTAAGCTGGTCGACAAAGTTAATCTTGCGACCCAAGTCAAAGTGCAAGGGGAGGGTGATAACGTCTTGCGTCCAGAGGCGTAGCAATAGCTTGCGAAGTGCACTTTTCGTCGGAATGATCGTGTTTTTACCTGAACAAGTATATGTGCGGTTCTTCTCCTGATTAAAGTGACGGATGATCAGTTCGCCGCGCGGACGCAGTAGTATGCTGTCCATGCAAGCCGGCTCGTTCCGCACTGGATTCGGCTCCATGGAGAAGACGCAGGCATCGACTAGCCAATCCATCGTAAACATTCGTTTTTCGGCAAGTTCCGGCTTGAAAAAATAGCCGAAAGTTACTTGGTCTAAATGATCGCGACTAAGCGGCGATTCAACGCAGCCGCCGAGGCGTGTGGCTTCGTCTTGGACTTCAGCGAGAATGGCATTTCGAATGATCGCATCGAGACGTCGGGGCGGCAAGGTTGCCACTAATTGTGGTGACGTCGTTAAATTAATCATGGCTTCACATTCCTTACTAACAACCGTTCTGCTTCTCGCATGAGTCGCCGTGCGACCATGTCCGGCAAATCTTGCAGATTTAATCCGTTGTAATGAATGATGTCATCTGAGACTGCCATCTTCAGTTCTAATAAATGTTTATCATGCCGTGCATAATGTTTAGTAGCATCTAAAGTGGCGTGTCCCATCAGCGACTGCACAATGCTGATGTCCTGGAATCCAAATCGATCAGTTCCGAGAGGAACATAGTTCAGCATCCAGACACCATACATATGCCGCAAGGAATGGGGCGTCCATAGCCGTAACGGGTTAAGTGGGTCAGGGCCAGGCACCCCGATTTTTCGCTGAGCCCGTCGGAAAATCTCCAGCAGGCCGCGATCGCTGGCATCTTTCAGCGGCTTGCTCCGGTGCTGGGGTTCAATTACTTGAAGTAGATAGTCATGTCCACAATTGGGGACGTATTCTGTACTGACATAGTGCTTGAAGTATTCAAAGAAAGCCGACTTTGCTGGTTCAAACATCACGACGCGGGCAGTTGCCCGACCTTTGAAACGCAGCTTTTCATTTGCAGACATGATTTGTGACCCGCGCGCGCCACGCGGGTCCATGACATAAACTTTTTGTTCCTTTCGGTTGATATGAGAAAACAGTAGATTTTGTACCTCATGGCCCCGCAAGCCACCGCCGCCCAGGAGGCAGAAGTACATCTTGTCGCGATAACTCGGTAATGCTTCGATGAGCGCCCCGAAATATTCGACCGGAAAATCCAATGTTCCTGCGGCAGACATTGTTTGTGTGCTTGTCGCGTGCCACATTGTCATATTACGCGGGCGCTCCAGCTTCTGTTGCGGTAGTAGGCGTACGACGCCGCCATAGACAGTGTTTTGCATCAAACGCTTGCGCTCATAACGGTCAAGCGTACGGCTACCTTGGATCGCTTTGATCGTGAGATGCAAATGCGCTAGATCCGCATGAGGAAGTTTGAATGCTTTGGCTTGCTCGATCGTGCGATCGGCCAAGTCTTGGCACAAACGCAGAAAAATATTGATTGCAGCAAGCTCAGCTTGCAGACTTTTGGGTTTTAAACCCTGCGTCATGCCTATTTTTTCGGCGTAATGCTTGACCCGGTCAACGGGTGATTGGGCACCGTAAGCTAGTAAGGAGCGAAAATCTTCGATCGCGGTATGAACTGCTGCACTGGTTGTGGCTTCGCCCAGGATGCCGACCTCATAGAAAAAATCGATCATACGTACTGGCGGCGCCGCATACCGGCGTAAAGTCTCCATAGCATATCCTTGCTGTTGCAGCTGTACTTGGTAAAGGTCATACGCTTCGATGAAGTCGCCTTCAGGATCGAGCAGACGCCAAGTTGAGCCAAGGTACCGGCCGGGAGCTTCAATGCGGCTGACATGTTGGTACATCATGCTGTCACGCCCCCAAGAGTCAGTAATGGATTTTGACGCAACATCTCTGGTTTCCGGCGATTCGGTATTGATTCACTGAATGGTCGGATTTAGTGATCCGCGACCATTGACGCTTATCAGCGGTGTAAAAATAGGGGGCGAGGCTGCATTGCAAGCGCGCGTAGACGCATGCTAGACTGAGCATGATGGTGAACTCCTTGTTGTAGAGCTGGGATGGCACCGACCTCGGCCTCGAAGCGTTAGCGCGCTTGCGGGGCTTTTTCATTTAATAAGTTCGGTCGATACTGTTTCTCAATACCGAAATTAATTCTAAGCGCGAAAAATTAATTAATACTGATTTTTCTCAATGCGCTCATAAGAAAAATTTATATCGATTTTTGTATATCTTTTAAGCGATTACCGACGTCTGATATATCAGCTACTCGTAGGCTCCGCCTCTGAGATAACGTGCCATATATTTGCTGCCGCCGCTGTGTTCTATTGCATTGGCGTATCCCTTCTAACTTTACTAATGGCTTATTCCAGGATTGGCCAGATAGATGGTTGCCGTGCGCAATCCTTTTTATAAAGCTGCTATCACTCGCTAGGACGCAGTGTAGCCGCGTGCAAGAAATCAAGATTAGTTTGAGCGTAAACAATTAATTCATATTAATTGCTCCAACTTCGTGCCAAATTAATTATGCTCCAAGTCCGTACCTAACAACGGACTTTTGAAAATGGCGATCTTATACGAACAAGGCAGATTTCTGCGCGGCTTGGCCGATCAGCAAAGGGACCCAGTCGCATACTCGGTAACACGGCTCTGGGCTTTCGAGGGATTTGCAAAGCAGCTTCACTACCAAAGACATGTGATTAATTGCGTCGGTCGAGCCAGCTGGACAAAGCTGCAAGCGGTGCGCCAGGTTTTTGGGAAAGAAGTTTTTTTCCACGCACTGTACGGCTACTGGCGGTGCGCGATGGTGGTGGCCGACGACACTTCACGCTGTGGCATTTGCAAACAAAAAGCATGTCAGCTGTGCATCAAAATGGTAATTAGCTGTTTGGATTTTCCGGAGCTCGACCGTGCATGCACCGTTCTGGTAGCAAAGTCACCAGGGAGAGTAAGCATTTGCATCATCTCGTCGAATCAAGCCGACGACAACCCTTTGCGTGCTTCCGCAAAATTCAGTCCTCAATGAAAGGCCATAATCATGCAATTTGCGTTAACGAGATTAGGTAACGATGAGGAAGCCTGGCACGTGCGGGGTTTTTTGCGGGCCGAAGCGTTGAATGAACTGCGCCTTACAATGCAGGCCGTGCCCATTACCTCGTGTGAGGCGTTACCGCTTTTAACCGTAGTGGGAGCTGCATCGCCGATATTTTTGTGGGATTACCCGCGAGGTACCCCAGTAGTGGCGGCCTATGGCTATGGTCAAAAACATTTCCTGCCCTGGGATTTCGCAATTGAAAGTGAGGCAGAGGTGGTTGAGTCGGTTCGCAAATATCCTGTCTGTTTGTCATTTGTACCACCTGAACTGCAAACAGAAGCGGTGCAAGCCGCCGCTTGCAGGATGGTATGCGAACAGCCGTGGATCATCAATGATATAGCTAAGCCGTCGCGAGCCTTGCAGTGCGCGGCACTTGGCTTAACTCCTGGGCGCCGTCGACTTTGCAGCAAGGCGTTGCTAGCAATTTTTCCAAGCCTCGACCGTTTCGATTGTGATCTCTTGGATTCCGTCGACCCAAAACTAAGCTTACTTGTACGGACAAGCCGCAGCCTGCCGCTCATGGAGCGCGTGATGGCAATCGCAAGTCATCTGAAATAAGTGTTGTTAAGGCCAAATCGGGTCAGAACCCATGATACACCATTCAGACCAGGGTCCAGTACACCAGCGAGGATTTCCAGCGGCTGCTGGAATCACATGGCATCGTGTGCAGCATGAGCCGGCGCGGCAACTGCTGGGACAACGCAGCAATGGAAAGCTTCTTCTCCACCCTGAAGACAGAGCGGCTAAGCAGAAAACACTATCGCACTCGCGACGAGCTGCGGGCCGATGTCTTCGATTACATTGAAAGGTTCTACAACCCCATACGAAGACATTCAACCATCGGCTATCTCAGCCCGGTACAATTTGAAAATCTACAGTGTGCTTAACGGATGTGTCCGTGAAAACGGGGGAAGCCCAGTTGACGTTGCATTTAAACAGTTTGTTTTCAGCCATTGCGATTCATTGCGACGTTTTTAGCAATTGCGATTTTTTGGGCAAAATTTTAGCAATGACGATGTCAGTGAATACCCGTGCTGCACCGGTGCGGCGCGACCAAGTGGCCGATTCATAGTTATTTTCTTTTCAAAGATGCGTGCGATGCGTTGACGTGCCTGTGACGCCTAACACCGCCTATTGCATTAATGTCGAGGTACACCCGGACCAAACGGTCGCGTTCCAGACGCGCGGGCTTTCCACGCCGGAGCTGAACCAACATATGGAAAGTATCGATGACGTAGTGACGCTCATTGCGGATGCCGACAATCGCACTTCCTCGCTGTACACGGGCAATCACTCCGTCTGATCTCTAGCGCCTGGACTACTGGCGTTTTCCAGCGTTCTGCACAAATAGCTAAAGCCGCGCCGGCTGCGCTTCTGCGGCCCTGGGTTCATGCTGATGCAAAAGTGCTAAATAAGCTTGAGTCCAAAACTCTTTCTGCGTCATCGACATAGCGCTTACTCCTCAAGTAGAGATTTACGCTAGCGGATGCCCGCGCCATGAGGCAACCATTTCGCCCGGGTAAAGCGGCTGCTCAGAGTAGAGTGTTGGCTCAGGTGCATATTCTTAAGGCTGTGTTCATGATGTACAATCTTGCTTAATGGAAAAGCAAGACTTTCAACCGCTGCTGCCCGCAGGTTTTCATCACTTTGATGCTGAGACCCTGCAGGCAACCTTCGTGACGCCGTTCGCAGAGTCTGCCCGGCGTCCGTTGTTATTAGCGGGAATGCTTAAGTTTATTGATGATCTCAAAGAGCTGGCGATTACCGGCGAACTCTGGTTCGACGGGTCATTCGCAACCATCAAGAACAATCCAGACGATATCGATCTAGTCGTCGTGTACGACCCCGAGTCCATAGAAGCACTATCTACTGAGCAACAACAAAAAGCAGGATATTTATTTCACCAGCCATCAGCGCGCGCTCAGTACAATTGTGATGTCTATTGCGCGCCACGTAGTGATGTAGGCTTAGTCTCTTACTGGCGTGGGTGGTTTGGTTTCAAACGCGACGGCAAAACCCCGAAAGGCATTGGTCTGTTTACGCTATGAGTGCCGCTGAACTCCAACAGATCAAGCAACGCGCAAAAGAAGTGCGCGCGATGATCTCCGACAGGGAGATGCATCTGCGCGCGCATCCGTCGGACTTCAGCAGCAAGCTCGCATTAACATCCTTGCGTTCGCATCTCGAAGATTTGACCAGACAAATCATCATTCTTGAGGCGGGCACCGAGCGCAAGCTGGTCGATTTCCGCTTAATCGGTAACCAAGTTACGGATGGGACGATAACGCTTGGTTTGCTCGCAAAGCTAGCCGGGCCGCTTGCTGACGTATTGCATTCAGCAGCTTACCGCTTACGCTATCAGAAAACAGATAAGCCGGCGGCAAAAGATCATATTCAAAAGATTCTCGACTTACGTCTTGCTGGTCTCGGAGAGGGATCTACGCGGCTATATGTGACAGGTAACGTTACTCCCGACCTCGCTGGTCAGTCACTGTTCGACGCAACCATGCGGCAGCTATTTGCACTGCTTAACGCGGGGCCAGACGACTTTTTTGATGCGGTCCATGCAATGGGTCCAGAAGCAGCCCGCGCTGCCGAGAATCTGTTACGTGCGATGGAATCTGAAGAGATTGCAGCCGAACTCACGTGGACCTCGACTGATTCGGAGGTGTTTCAGTGGGAGGGGCGCACGGACCGTATCGTTCAACTCCGGTCGCTACTGGAGCAGACTGAGGAGAGGCAAACAGAAATCGAGGAACTTCGTGGTTCGATTTCTTTGCTGAGTGATACTGCCCGTATGGAGATTCGCCAAGATGGCACGACCCGGCCAACACGAATCCGTTACCGAAAAGATCAGTTGCCCCTGATCGCAGGCCTCACCGTCGGGCAGCGCGTCGCGCTCGAAGTTGAACATACGAGCTTCCTGGACAAGTCTGAGCAACGCGTCATCGATCAATATCGGCTCGTTGACATCACTCAGCGTTAATCCACCTAGGAATCTAGGTTTGATCCGTGGCCTTGCGTTTAAAACTCCACTCTCCGGCACCTTCGTATTTCAAAAAGGAAGCGGATCCCATTTTGCTGCGGTCCTCCCGAAACTGTGCGTCTTCCAGCTTTTTGATGAGGTAGTAGTTGTTCTGTGGTGCACCGCAATGGATGCAGGCATTCGAGTATGGAAACCTGACCTCCTTGCCGTCCAGCTTATCGAATCTGCCGATCGTATTTAATCCAAGCTGCCGCAACTCGTCGTTCGAAATGAACTGCAACATGCGCTCCAGGACGGTAGAGGCATTGGGGACGGTTTTCGCTGCATCGCCATACACATCGATGGCATAGCCATACACTTGCTTCACAGCGCCTTTACATTTGAAACAAATGTCGTCGATGTAGCTAATAAAATATTCTGAACTCTCTGGCTGCCAGCTCAGGTAGCCGTTGAGCATGCCAATAACAAAGTCTTTCAGACTGACCTCAAACGCAGGAATAGATGGTTCTGCATTGATGTCCACTGGCGCCAAATAGAAACATGGGACTTCTCGGCTAGGCCGTGTGTACGTTCGCTGAAATGCCGTGGGCGCGAGAAGCCACGCGCCTCGCACACCGGAAGCTTTATACCGCTCTTGCCGCATCCGCATCTGCTCTACTGTTTGATAGGACATTTGTACTTCAAACGCGACGCTGGCACTGGCTTTTTTACAAAGGACATCCGCGATCCATTCTGCACCGCCTGGCGCGATGCCTCTACATTCGGTAACTACCTTCCAGCCAGCTGTCAACGCCGCGCTTGCGATAACTGTTTTCAAATAAATATGCTCAGCACTTTCTGGCGCAGTGGTGCAATCGCTGCGGACTTTGTGCGCAAAAAAGTATGTCCCACGTGGGCTTGTTTTAGGTACCGCCGCGTTTCCACAGCAAGGCATGCTTAAACTGTTGTCCTTGTAGGATTTTTTAAGTGCCCCCCATTGGGAGGCATCTAACGCAAAGGCGAGAATATCCGACTCACCGCTAATCGCTCTTAACGGCATGTTGCGTACTCACTGGCAGACGGATTATTCTCGATTGCGTATTTCATACGAAGGCTTACGATTTTTCCTTTATCGCCGCCTGCAGAACGTGCAGCCTTTGCAAGTATATCTCTGCATCTTTTCTGGTATGCCACGGCGCATACCCGTCGCTAAACAAATAGCCCGGACTATTGCTTCGATGAGAAAAAGCAAGAATCTGCTTTATATCCAGTCCGGCATGCAAATGGGGGAACGAGTCATACTCAACGAAATCGTCGCTGATTTGGCCAACCGGCTTGTACCGACGATTGACTAAGATTTGCGCCTGATGATCACCGCCCTTTTTGAAGGGGTGAACACAATAAGGTAGCCAGCAGCGCATTTCCCAGTTTGCTTTCGCAGAATCGTAAATCTTATACCGGGGCACTTCAAGCAGCATGGTCATATAGCCAACAGAAAAATCCACCGCATTTTCTGCTGAGATGAAGTTATGGGAAATATCTTCGACTTGCTGTCGCGCTTCCTCGATTCGATTGGGGAAGCCATAGCGGGGCTCTGGGATCTTCCGCACCGACTGCATCATCTCGTCCAGAGTACGGCTAAAGACAAAAGGTGTGCGTAGCTCTCCAGAGGCTGCGATGCTCTGCGTATCATCCGCCAGCTGACACTTCTTCATTAAAAGTGACCAGTTGTGGTACCCGTTGGATCGGGCAAGACGGTCAAGTGCTTCGCTATGGGTAAGGGAATACGCGCGCGAATATTGCTTTGCATCGCGCTTGAGACGCTCGATTTGAAATGGTGATAATAAGTTCGGCATAGTTGGCTCCGTTATGTGCCGTCGACTATCGATGCGCCCACACATCGAGCCAACGGCAGACTAGGGAAAGTGCCGGACTCGTGAAACTTATAGACAGCGTTGCTGTTACAGCTGCGCCTTCGTGGGCGGGCAAGCCGACGCGAAGCGGCTCATGTCCCAAATATACCCGAATATTTAGTGGAGCGAAATGGGCTGCGCTGCCACGCACGTAACCAGCAGTCTTTTTGTTTGCTATGTCGGCTCAAGTTACTAACTTAGCATATGGTGGATATAGTGGGCTTTCTGGAGAATATTTATAGCGGATTAGTAGAAAACTAACATTGGAAAGTAATGGCTACTCTCACATGTGCACGATGCAAACGCAGGAAACTCTATTAGAATGTTGCGCTTCCGAATAACTATCCAAAAAAATGGCACAACCTGACCATTACGCCAAACAGAAGCTTGAAAATGCGGATTACATTGAACTAAGAAAAACCGCACGCGACATTGTCGAAAAGACATACATCGTTTCCACCGGTGCAGCATTTCGATTAACTGATATTGATAGCAACGCTTTTGCTCAGGCAGCGGCTTGGAGGCTGACTTACGAACAAACCGGAAAAGTTGATCGCATGCCAGGATGGAGTTGGCAGGTACAGTATTTCAAACTGCGTTATACGGCACGGCGCGTCGAACTTGCCATCTGGTCAGGCGAGACGCTGTGCGGTTTGACGCTAGGTGAAATCTCGCGTGGAAGGCTACATGCAAAAATCCTCTTCCTTGAGGGTAGCCCGTTGTTTCATCCGTTAAAAGGTGAAGTCGCACCTATTGCTACGCGTTTTCTATATTTACTTGCAGCGCTAGCCGGGTGTTCTGAAGCAGTTATCGATTCGCCATTTCCTGAGCTGATTGAGTATTACAAGCGGCTTGGCTTTACAACCGAGCAAAAACGTGGCAAAAGTATTGTTGCATTGAAGCAAAAAGTGGTAATTCTAGACCCTTCCGCTGTAAAAGTGGTATAGTAAAACTTGAGCTTAAGGACGCCTATGAAAGTCATTATTGCAAGTCAGCGCAAGAAAAAGTCTAAGCGCTTGTTAAAAACGAACTTGAGCCTGGCCGGGGAAGCAATGACCCGTACAGAAAGGATTGCTCATACTTACGCATTTGCTGCAGCTACCAACGAGCAGTTCAAGACCCGTGTTGAAGCTGCAAAAAAGTCGTTGCCTGATGATTTCGGCGCACTTGCCGGTCGAACGATAAAGAGCCGCATTGCCAAACCCGCTTAAAGCGGGTTTTTTACTTTAATGCACCGACTTTCATGCGCGCATCAGTGCCAACTTGATTGTGCTCAATATTTTGTAAACTTGTTTAAGATTCTAGCGGATAGGCGATAGAATCTTCTCATGCTGAGCAAATTTCCCACATTATTCTTACGCGCTATCGTGCGCTTCATACGCTACTTCCGCTAACTAGCGTGAGCCTATCTTCGCTCGCGCAATCGATTGATTGACGGGCGCCCCTCCTAAGTCTCCAGCTGAAACCGCCGCTTCCTGGCTGACATGCGCACCGTTTTCGGCGCGTTTGTTTGCAGGATCAGCACAATGCGAAACGTATCAAGAGCAAAACCCGATCCGGACCCCTATTGGGATCACTGTGGGAATATCCTGGTCCCGAAGCACCGGGTAGTTGAACTATTTGAACATTACGGCGGTGCGCTGAAACCCGCGATGAGCGTATTGGCGCAGCAGCAAACGCCTGACACCGACGTGGTACCCGTGGTGCAGGACAAATGGAAGTCCTGCACGGCCGGCTGGTCCGGGCCGGTGCATCGGCTACTTGACCGAGATAAAATCGATAAGGCCATCAACGAGAGGAAAACGCCTCTCGCCAATCCAGAAGATCTGCGCCGTTTAACGCCCGTCGTGCAGCTACTGTGGGCGCGTGGTGAGTATCGCAAGCTTACAATGATCCCCAAAGACTGGCGCACTCTACTCGATGACGTGCAATCGTTTTTCCCCAACTTTGCCGAGGTTGTCGATTACCTTCGAATGGCCTTTGCCTTCGCCGAGCATATGGATCAAGCGTTGCGCTTTGATCCATTACTTTTGGCAGGGCCGCCGGGTTCTGGCAAATCAACATTCGCGCAGACGATTGCCGAGCGCCTCGCTGCGGGTTTCGTTTGTCTACGTATGGAAACAGAGCAGAGCAATGCCACGTTAAGTGGTTCAGCGGAGTATTGGGGCAATAGTCGACCAGGACGGCTCTTTACTTGGCTACTGAACGAAGACTTCGCGAATCCCATTTTTGTCCTTGATGAGATTGATAAAATTTCTAGGGTTGCATACGACCCAACTGGCTCACTCTACAGCCTGCTCGAACCATCGACCTCCAGACTCTTTCATGATCAGTCCTTCCCGTGGATTGAAATGAATGCTAGCCGTGTGCTGTGGGTCTGCACTGCCAATGATGTGTCAAAGCTGCCAGCGCCCATCCTGGATCGGGTGCGGCTATTTAATATCCCAGACCTCACGCCGCAGCAGGCCCGCCAGTTGGCTAAATCCATTTTTAAAGAGATTTGTGCTGAGCTGGGGCCGAATGGAATGCATTTGCGAATGACGCGCAATGCCGTGGATTGCGTCGCCACACTGTCAGTGCGTCAAATGCACAAGGTCTTACGTGAGGCAGTTGGTCGCGTGCTGTACCGGGGCGCTAGGCGGGTGATGCTTTCGGATGTCGTCGTCGACGAGCTGCCTCAGCAGGAAGAGAGAAGGATCGGATTTGTATGAAAAACCCAAATTACATATTGCATTGCGTTGTTTTTAATGCAATTTTTTAGGGCTTTCATTATCAGTTTTCGCCTTACACGCCCTCTTTTTGCTAGCAGAGTTCCGGGAATTTGCCTGTTGCTTTTTAACAAACTGCATTAGATTAAGCAGTTGATTCAAATATAGTTTTTCGGTTTCGAGCATTACAATGACGCTTTATTGATATAAGACAATGAGCTTCGCTGCAGCACGATTTTGCCCTAAAGAATTGGGCTGCCAGATAGCTCACTCTAGAGACAATCATGACTAGTGACTTCGCGTTACAGCTGATGGCTGAAATGCTGTGGACGGCTGTTCTTATCACGGCCCCAATTCTCGGTTTCACTTTGCTTGTGGGGTTAATGGTGAGCATTCTGCAAGTTGTAACGCAGATTCAGGAAATGTCGTTAACGTTTATACCAAAAATCATTACGGTCGTCGTTGTAATGGTGGTATTCGGGCCTTGGATGTTAAAACGACTTTTGCAGTTTTCTGCTGGCGTCATCTCTAATATTCCAATGTATTTCTAGGGATCGATATGCAGCTACATGTGGAATCGGCGTGGATTGCAGCAGTCTTGCTCGTGTCTATTCGATTTGGCACAGTGTTTGTGATGGCTCCAGTGTTTGGAAGTGTGCAATTGCCGGCCCACGTACGCGTTTTCTTAGTGCTGGCGCTCTCGGCAACGATTGTCTCCGCATCCAATATTCAACTTGTTGAGGCGCCCACACAAATAGGTGACCTTGTTGTTGCCGCGATTGGCGAATTGATAATTGGATCAGTGTTCGCATTTGGCCTTTTTGCAGGCTTCGCTGCTTTCTTGTTTGGTGGGCGTCTCCTAGACATGCAGATGGGATTCGCAGTAGCAAATTTGGTGGACCCTGCAACCCGCAACCAATCGCCGCTTATTGGAACGGGGCTCAATCTTCTGGCTGTTTTCGTTTTTTTCGCAATTGATGGGCACCACTTAATTATTAAGGGCTTGGCTTACTCTTTGGAGAAATTTCCACCGGGTGCTCCAATTTCTGACCTAAATTTTGGGCCGATCATTGCCATGTTTGGCAGTATTTTCACCTTTGGTTTTGCATTGGTTGCTCCAGTTGTATTTTGTTTGTTCTTGATTGATGTCGGCATGGCAGTCGTATCTCGCACAATGCCACAGGTGAACGTATTTTTCTTGGCGATTTCAGTCAAGATCATTGTCGGCCTGACGATTCTGGCATTGTCGATTAAATTCATGGCTCCACTTATGAGCCGGATTTTCTTATCGATATTTAGCTACTGGGAAGCGGTGCTTGGATAATGGCTGAACAAGAACAAAATCGAAGTGAAGCTGCCACTCCGCACAAAATCCAGGAAGCAAAGAAACGAGGCTCCGTTGCAAAAAGTATGGAGATTAACTCCTTGGGAGCGCTTCTAGCTTTGCTGGCAATCCTGCATCTATGGGGGTGGGATATGGTGACTCGCCAACTGCGTGCCAGCCAGCGTATTTTTTCTCAAGCGCACCAGATAACCTTCGATTCAAACCATTTTATGGCGTGGCTAAACGGTGTACTACTGGACGCCGTTTATATGTTGGTGCCGCTATTCATAACGATTGCGTTGGTGGGAGTCATAACTAACATCGTGCAAATCGGACCGATTTTTACGTTCTTCCCGTTAAAGCCAGATTTTGACCGTATTAATCCAGTATCCGGATTCAAGCGGATATTTTCTCTGCGGCTGTTAGTCGAGACGCTTAAAACGATAATAAAGCTCGCCTTATTCGGTGCCGTGCTCTATGGAGTCATAAAGCATTTGCTGCCAGATCTGATAAAGCTCATGCATGCTAATCCTGTAGGTTATGGCCAAGTCGTACTCTCTCAAACAGCCTCGTTGATATTTAAATTGGTGTGCATCATTGCTTTTATTGCAATGCTTGACATTATTTACACGCGCTGGGATTTCGCAAAAAAATTGAAAATGAGTCGCCGAGAGGTCAAAGAAGAGGTTAAGCGGCGAGATGGAGATCCGCGCGTAAAAGCTCGCATACGCGAATTGCAGCGGGAAACATTGAAGCGCAGCAAAGCTCTAAACAGAGTGCAAGATGCGGATGTCCTGATTACGAATCCGACACATTTGGCGATTGCGATCAAATACGTTCGTAGTGAAATGCAAGCGCCAGAAGTTCTTGCCAAAGGCGCTGGAGAACTTGCAGGCTTAATGAAAGACATCGCACGCAAACATCGTGTTCCCATTGTAGAAAACAAAAAGCTAGCTCGTGCTTTGTTCACTCAGGTTGGCTTTGAGGGAACGGTACCGGAAAAACTGTTTCCGGACGTGGCGCGTCTACTGGTATGGGTGTATGCAATACGTGAGCGCAATAATTTAGGAGTACTTGCGTAATGCAGGCATTGAGAAAAATTGTCGGGAATAACGCAGACGTCATCTTGGTACTGATGATGATGGGAATTCTGGTCGTTCTCTTCACTCCGATTCCATCACAATTACTAGATTTCTTAATCATTGCGAATTTCAGTTTTGCGCTACTCGTGCTTTTGCTGACCTTCTATATGAGCAGGCCAGTGGAATTTTCCACCTTCCCATCGATATTGCTGATCGCGACGCTATTTAGATTGTCGCTAAACATTGCAGCGACTCGTCTCATTCTCAGTAACGCGGATGCTGGGCACGTGATTAACGCAATTGGTTCGTTTGTAATTGGCGGAAATTACGTCATCGGTTTAATTGTCTTTCTTATTCTTATCGTTGTGCAGTATGTCGTTGTAACGAGTGGCGCGCAACGAGTAGCTGAAGTGGCAGCCAGATTCACACTAGATAGCATGCCAGGGCAGCAAATGAGTATCGATGCTGACCTGAATATGGGTTTTATCGATCAGGCAGAGGCGCAGCGCCGTCGAAAAAACATCGAAAAGGAAGCTAATTTTTATGGGTCAATGGACGGCGCCAGCAAATTCGTCAAAGGCGATGCAATCGCCGGCATCATAATCCTCTTGATTAATATTATCGGTGGGCTGGCAATAGGTGTGATGCAGCTGGGAATGCCATGGTCTGAAGCGTTGCAAACTTATATCTTGTTGACGATTGGAGATGGAATTGTCACCCAAGTGCCGGCGCTGATCATTGCGGTCGGCACCGGCATTATCGTGACACGTTCAGCATCGGACACTGGGCTCAGTTCGGAAATCCTTAGTCAAGTAACTGCGTTTCCCAAGACACTTGTGCTGGTTCTGGTTGCATTAGTCGCATTTATGTTTTTCCCTGGGATGCCCGTTACCCCTGTCCTAATTTTATTGGCAATTGTAGGCTTGATGACCTATTTGGCCATTAAAGCGAAAGCAAAAACAATAGCCAATCCAAAGGATGATTCGGAAACGCTGTCGGAGTCAGACGATATCTATGAGACTTTGGCTATTGAGCCAATTGAAGTGACAGTTGGCCAGAACCTTGTCGTGTTGGTGAACGGGGATGACATTTCGCTGATGGACCGTATTGTAAGTTTCCGAAAACAATATGCACTTGATGCCGGGTTTGTACTCCCTAAGGTAAGAATTAAGGACAGCAAGAAGCTTAACCCAAACAGTTACGAAATTGCGATTTTTGGGGTGAACATAGCCTCCGGGGAAATCGTTTCAGATCAGTTCCTCGCCATACATCCAGGCGGAGATCGGCGCAAGTTGGAGGGGATTGAAACGCGAGACCCTACTTACGGGTTGCCAGCAGTCTGGATTGCAGAAAGCAACCGACAGCTGGCCCGTAGTTCAGGCTATACACTAGTTGATCCGGTTACCGTCTTTATTACGCATTTGAGCGAGATCATCCGCAGAAATGCCGCAAATCTGCTGACCCGGGCTGAGACAGAGGCGTTAGTAGACAAGGTACGTCAACGCCAGTCCGGCCTGGTCGAAGAGTTAATTCCGGCCGTGTTATCGCTCAGTGAGATTCAAAAAGTGCTACAGAATCTCCTGCGCGAGAAAGTGTCCATTCGCAATCTTGACGCAATACTGGAGGTGCTTGTTGACAGCGGGCGCCATCATAAAGATCCGGAGCAGTTGACTGAGCTGGTAAGGCAACGGCTCGGTTCAGTGATCTGCCAAAGTTTGACTGGCACCAATGGAGATCTCCAAGTTCTGACACTCGACCCAGCCATAGAGCAGACATTAGCGATGAGTATTCGTGCAGTGGAACAGTCAAGTACTCTCGTACTTGAGCCAAAATTCGCTGAGCAAATGCTTACCAAGCTGGCTGGACAAGTAGAGAAAATGATGAAGAGTAATGCTATGCCGGTTTTGCTATGTGCACCGGAACTGCGCCGGCATCTCCGTAAGCTGACAGAAAGGGTCATGCCGCATCTAGCGATTCTCTCAATGGCAGAGGTTCCGACTACCGTCAACCTCAAGGCATTCGGAGCGGTCACCCTATGACGGTCACAAATGTAACTAATATTCCGGTAGGCCCCAAATCTGCTTCGGTCCCGGGTTTTTCATTGCCTCTCGGGGATGACTTCTCCGATAAACTCCAGTTAGGCCAAATTATTAAAGGCAGAGTGCTTCGGCACTACGGTGAGCAGCGTTACGCGGTCGATTTCGGTGGCCGAGAAAGAGTTGTTGATAGCGCGGTGCCACTTAAATCTGGTGAAACACTATACGGAAAAGTAGTCGGGCTTGGCGATCAAGTCGAGTTGCAGCGCGTACGAGGCGGAGCACCTACTGCTGTTCCAGAATCACAAAATTCCTCAATAGGGATCTTCCGTGGCGGGCACGATGATATTTCCAAGATCATCGCTGATTTATTCACGGGTCATCAAACGCGTCTTACACTCAAAGAAAGCGCGATTATCGAGAATGCCGTGCGATCAGCCGGTAATCCACGCTTGATGGCAATGTCCGCATTGCTAGTCAATAAGCTTGGGATCACTATTGCGACTGAATGGCTAAAAATAATGTACCAAGTACTGAGCAATGAACCAGGTCAAGGAACATTCCCTCTATCCGGTAAATCAATTGAGTTGCAAACTTCATTTGGGCAGGCGGGCGATTCAGAGGATTCCGCAAGCGATCCATTAATCAGTGAGTTGGCAACGATGCTAAGAGAGCTCGTGGAGGAAATGCCCGCAAGGCAGGAATTCAAGGAGGCCTCAGAAGAAGCTGCGTCCAAGAATCCCGCGACTTTGAGCGAAGAAGCTGGATTGTCCGATGATCCTGATCAGTCATCAGGTCAAGGCCAAGATTTTGCTCGGCTGCTACTAAACGTGCAAACAGGGGGAAGTGTCAATCACCGTGTGAATACAATTCCGTTGCTTGTAAATGGCCGTTTGCTTGAACTTAATATAGCCATGTTCGAACAACGTGAGCAGCAACAGGAAAGCAAAGGAACCAAGCATCGGCAACTCTCCTTTTCTTTAAATACTGAGGGCCTCGGTCATGTTGAAGCGAATTTGTATTTAACTGGCTCACACATAAAAATGAAAATTGCCTCCGACCTTCCAGAGGCGGCCGATAAGCTCGCAGGCTATTCTGAAGAGCTAGCAGTACAAATTAAAAGTGAAGGTTGGCTTATTGACGAAATGAGCTATGAAGTTAGCCGGCCGGAAGGCGGCGGTGTGGCACGCACTGTATTACAGCATGTGATCAGCCAAGATAGCTTAAGCAGATTGGTTTGATATGAAAGGGGAGCCAAAGAAAGTGGTTGGCTTGAGCTATGTGCCGGGCAAAGGGCTGCCAAAAGTCGTATTAAAAGGAAGTGGTCCACTTGCAGAAGAAATTCTGAAACAGCGAGGCTCGGCACCATTGCCGACGTTGATAAAAAATGAAGCACTACTACAGCAGCTATACAGATTACCGATAGATGCCGAAATTGGTCCCGAGCTATATCAAATTGTTGCAATAATTCTGGTTCATGTGTTTGCCGTAGAAGAAATGACAAGAGGAGAAAATCGGTGATAGACGCCCTTACAGCTATGAGTAGCAGCATGATGAACGACATGATGCGGTTAAATGCAATTAGTCATAACCTGGCTAATAGCGCAACCGCAGGCTTTAAGAAAGAAATCATGGTGACTCGTCCTTTTTCTGAGGTTCTTGGGGCAGCACGGTCCGGAGGGGCGTTGCAAGCATTTTTGACCAGCCTACCACGTACTGAATCCATCACTGATCATAAGCCGGGGACAATGAAGTTTTCTGGTAATCCTTTGGACCTGGCTATAGAAGATGATGGATTTTTTGAGGTGATGACTGAAAACGGCGTTGCTTATACTCGGCAAGGTGGCTTTCGTCTTGATGTTCAAGGGCGCTTAGTTACGGAAGCAGGACTGCCGGTTATGGGCGCTTCCGGAGAACTCGTGCTTAGTACATCACAGCCCGTCATTCGAGGAAACGGAAAGATCTACGAGGGGGAGCGGGAAATCGGCCAAATAAAACTGGTAAGGTTCTCGGACTTGAGCACACTCCAAAGGATTGGTGGCGGACTGTATATTGCTGAACTAGATAGCGCGCTCATGGATACGGGAAGTGCACACGTACGGCAAGGCTACACAGAGGCTTCAAACGTAAACAGCATGACGGAGATGGTTAAGATAATTGAAACAATGCGCCATTTCGAATCTGGTCAGCGTGTCGTACAGGGCTACGATGCAATGATGGAAAAAACTATCCGTACATTAGGCGAATTTTAAGGGGAAAAACAATGCTCGATTCACTCTACATTGGTGCCAGCGGCATGCAGGCACAGCAAATGAACGTTGATGTTATTTCAAACAATCTTGCTAACGTTAATACCTCAGCGTTTAAAAAGAACCGTGTGAATTTCGAAGACTTAATGTATCGGGAAACTTCTCGGAACAATAATCTGCTTGGAACCGGAGATTCCACGCATCGCACTGGCGTGGGTGCCGGGATTGCTGGAGCTGGAAAAATTTTTACATCGGGTGAACTGAAGAAAAGCGACTCCCCTTTGGATTTTGCCATCCGCGGTCAGGGCTTCTTGGAAGTGACTCTGCCCGATGGAAGCTCGGCTTATACGCGGAGCGGCACAATGGAAGTAAATCGAGACGGATATCTGTCCACTCCGGACGGTAATTTACTTAAACCTTCCGTACAAGTCCCAGTTGATGCGCTAGAAGTTGTAGTGGAGCCGACGGGGCGCGTCTTGGCGAAAGTGCCAAACGAAAAAGACCTCGTTGAAATCGGCCAGTTTGAGATTGTCAATTTTACTAATCCAGGCGGGCTGAATCCAATCGGCGGGAATCTGTATTTGGCGAGCGATAAATCTGGGGACGGTGTGATTGGTAAGCCGGGGGACGAGGGCTATGGAACCTTGGCACAAGGATTTCTGGAATCATCGAACGTTAAACTGATGGAAGAGATGATTAATCTCATTATTGCCCAAAGGGCTTACGAGATTAACTCGAAGATCGTGCAGGCTTCAGATGAGATGCTTGGTATGAGCAACAACTTGCGGCGTTAGAATATGCTCAGAAATGCCACACTCTTTTGGATAATTCTTTTCGTATGCGGGCCATTACAGGCAGCAGGAGTGGCACTTGCGTTGCGTACGGAGGTGGAGGTCACGGGGGGGGTCTATCGATTAGCAGATATTGCGGAACTTACCGGGGATAGCCTCTTTTCGATTAAAAAATTGGGAGCAATTGAAATTGGCATTGCTCCCCGTTTTGGTCGTAGCGAGCGTATTTTGCAGAAACAAGTAGAGCGAATTGTGGAGGCCAAGGCCCCGGAATGGCGAGGCAAGCTTCAATGGCGAGGACCAACCGCGATAACGGTCCGTACTGCCGGCGCTACGGTCGATGCGCACAGTATCCTGATTGTCGCGAAGGCCCATCTTCAGGCGGCGCTAAAGCGAGACCATGGAAGTATTGAGATCAGCCCTGTCGAGGGTGTGCGCCCAATAATGTTGCCGCAAGGCGTGGAGATGCGACCGCGGCCAATAATTGAAACAGTGTCGCGCCGCACACCAGTCTGGATTGATTTTTACGTTGACGAGCACGTCTACAGTTCTCTTCCAGTTTGGTTCGCCGTGAAGGCTTGGAAGGACGTCCCGGTGGCAAGGAGCGATTTGCCGGCTGGAGCCGAATTAAGGTCGGAGGACTTTGCTGTTGAAAAGCGTGATATTGCGTTGTCACCAAAAATCCTAGGCTACATAACGGACGGTTCAGGACTACGCTTGCGAACTGCTATCAGCCGTGGCTCACCTGTTCCGGTTGCCGCAGTTGAGGCATCGCATGCAATAAATCGAAACGATCAAATAGCGGTACGTATTACTACTGGAAACATCGTGATTGAAACGACGGGTATCGCAGAGGCGAGTGGTCGCATTGGCGAGTTAATTAAAGTGAAAAACCATAGTAGCAGCAAAGTATTTTTAGCAAAGGTGTTAAAGCCTGGTGTCGTAACAATGAATATGAGATAAAAAATGACAAGTGTATTTTATAGATACTGGGTATTTGCGTTCTTGTTGCTTGCGCCGTACTTTAGTGTCGCGGGAAGCCTGTATCAGGAACAAAATTTCCGATCACCGATTGCTGATCGTAAAGCCTATCGGCCAGGAGATAGTCTTACAGTACTGGTATTCGAAAATGCCAGTGCAATGACATCGGCTGATACGTTTACGGAGAAAAATGGCGGTGTTGGGCTGAGTGCGAAAATGCCAAGTTTCGATAAATCGGCAACAATTGGTCTTAGCGATGATTTCTCGGGTCGAGGGAAAATTCAACGTGCAGGAAAGGTTCTTGCGCAAATTACCGTGACAGTGCAATCGGTTGAGCTCAATGGAGAGCTCAATGTCCAGGGTGAGCAGTTCATCGAAGTTAATGATGAAAAACAAGCTATTAAACTTGAGGGGAGAATTCGGCCTGTCGATATTTCAGAGACCAATACTGTTGCTTCCAGCAGACTGGCAAATGCGAAAATTAGCTATGTTGGTGATGGCATTCTGGCGGAAAAGCAACGGCCTGGATTGCTATCGAGATTCATGAGTTGGCTGGGACTGTTATGAAATTTATAAAGCTATTGCTAGCCGCGGTACTCGTTTCTTATGTCTCGCTTGTGAGTGCGGCAGGTGGCTCACGCCTGAAGGATCTGGGGCGCTTGGATGGATGGCGGGATAATCAGCTGATTGGATATGGATTGGTCACTGGCCTAGCCGGTACGGGGGACTCTATGCGTAGTAAGGCTACCCGGCAATCAATCTCGAATATGCTTGGTCAATTCGACCTATCTGTTTTAACAGATCAAGTGCAGAGTCGGAACGTCGCCATCGTCACGGTCACTTCAACTTTACCTCCCTTTGCCCGGCCAGGAGACAAGCTGAGCGTTACCGTGACCTCTTTAGGAGATGCACGTAGCCTTTTAGGCGGGGTGTTAATGATGACCCCTTTAAAAGGTGCGGATAATCGTGTGCACGCCTTGGCGCAGGGGTCGTTGTTGGTAGGCGGATATAAATACGATTTGAATGGAAATATCGTACAAAAGAACCACCCTACGACAGGCACCATTCCAGATGGTGCAAACGTGGAGGTAGGGGACTCTACAAATGTTGTAATCGGTGCCGATACAATTATTTTTGTACTTAACAATCCTGATTACACGACCGCCAATCGTATTGCACGGTCGATCAACGCCACAACGGGGAACGAGGCGGCCAAAGCAAATGATGCGAGTAGTGTTGAAATCAGAGTCCCATCATTGGAAAAAAGCCAGCTAGTCTCCTTCATAACACGAATTGAGCAGCTCTCGATTGAGCCAGATAGCCGGGCACGCGTCGTAGTAAACGAGCGAACCGGAACGGTGATTTCTGGAGGTGACGTGCGAATTTCCAAAGTGGCTATTGCTCATGGTGACTTGAAGGTTTCAATCTCCACGGATTATCAGGTCTCGCAGCCGATTTTGGTAAGTCGCACTGGCTCCGGTATACGAACGGAAACTGTGCCGGATACAGAAATAAAAGTAACCGAGACTGGTCCAGTCATGCTCGAGGCAGCTACTACGGTGTCAGATCTAGTTAGGGCCTTGAGTCGTATTAAAACCAGTACACGGGACATTATCTCCATACTGCAAGGCATTAAGGCCGCAGGTGCTTTGCACGCTGATTTAATTATCCAATAGGTAAGCCGATGAACATTTCAAATATAACCGCCTTTAGTCAGGCATCAGGCACATTGAGCGCGGCAAGTCAAAAGAATGAGGTCGCAGCCGAATTTGAAACAATGTTTTACCGGACGCTCCTACAAGGTGCGCAATGGATGTCAGGAGTAAGCGGCGTGACTAGGTCTGACCAGAGTATTTTTGCTGGCATGTTTAGCGACTTCTTTGCCGAGGAAGCCGCGAGGCAGCAGGCTGGATTTGGAGCGCTGCTAATTAATGAAATGAAGGTTCAGGGGGAGACAGCAAAATGATTTCTGAGATTTCCAGTGCGACAACCGAGGCATTAAAACTGGCGCTTGATGCCGCGAGCCTGCGTCACCAAGCAATCGCAAACAATATTGCAAACGTTAATACGCCCGGCTACGTTCCTCTTCGCGTCAACTTTGAAGAGCAGCTTTCAGCGTTGCGCCACTCGGCAACCGGATCTGATGGCCAGGTGAAGAGCAGTCTACAGGGAGTTAAGGCTTTTATTGAACTTGACCAGTCTGCGAGTGGTCTGGGTGGCTCCAACGTCATGTTGGACATGGAAGTCGTCAAACTTAGCCAAAACGTCGTGCACTATCAAACGTTAGTTCGCGGAATCGGAAAGCAGATGTCGATCATCAGCGCAGCTATTAATGAAGGTAAACGATAATGGATTATTTAGGCGCATTTGAGATTAGTTCATCAGGAATGTCCGTTGAGCGTGCGCGCCTCGACGCCACTGCGGTGAATCTTGCGAACATCAATAGCACTCGGTCGGCTGACGGAACCGTCTTTCGTCCTTTGCGAGTGATTTCCGGATCCAAGGCAAACGCAAAGTTCGCCACAACGATCAACGCGTTTTCTGCTGCTCAAAACTTTGCCGGGGTTCAGATAAATGAGATTCGCCAGCTTGATGTGCCTCCGCGTATGGTGTTTGAACCAGCTCATCCTGATGCAAACGAAAAAGGTTTCGTCGCATATCCCGGCATCAATTCTGTGGGTGAAATGGTGAACCTTATCAGTACCATGCGGGCATACGAGGCGAACGTGGTAGCAATGAACGCCGCAAAAACAATGGCGTTAAAGGCCTTGGACATTGGAGGCAACGGATGAGTATAGAAGCGATTAATGCAGTTGAGTTCCTGGCGCCATCCCAAGCGATTAAATTTGAGTCTAACTCAGCATCTGCAGGGGGCTTCGCTACATGGCTGGACAACCAAGTCAGCAGTGTTAACAATCAGGTCATTAATTCTGATACGCAACTTCGGAAGCTGGCAGCCGGGGAAGTAGACAATCTGCATCAGGTAATGATTTCTATGGAAGAAGCAAAGCTGTCGTTTCAATTCGCATTACAGGTACGTAATCGTTTGCTGGAAGCATATCAAGACGTTTTACGCATGCAAATATAAGGAAATATTGTGTTCGAAAATATACGACAGCGGTGGGATAACGCTGGAAGCGGCTCGCGGGCTGGACTAATTGGCGGGATACTTGCAATCGCATTGCTTTTTATATGGCTGGTCTACTGGACTAACAGAGACACGTATCAAGTACTTTTTTCAGACCTTGATCCTCAGGATGCAACAACGATCGTCAGTGAGCTGGAAAAAATGAAGGTGCCGTACAGGCTGGAAGACGGCGGCAAGGCTGTTTTGGTTGACCAAGAGTCTGTGTATAAAACGCGTTTGAAGTTAATGGGTAAAGGCGTCAATTTGCGCGGAACCGTCGGATTCGAGATATTCAATACGACCGATTTCGGTACAACGGAGTTTGCGCAGAAGATTAACTACCAACGCGCGATGCAGGGAGAACTCGCTCGAACCATCATGGGCTTCGAAGAGATTAAATTTGCACGGGTACACCTTGTAATGCCTGAATCGGGATTGTTTAAGAAAAATAATGTCAAGCCTAAAGCTTCGATCAGCTTAATCATGAAAGGCGATAGTCAACTGACATCCGAACAAGTGGTCGGCATTCAGCGGTTGGTCGCCGCTTCGGTGCCGGAAATCGATGCCGATTCTGTGACGGTATTGGATCAGCGCGGTATCGCTCTAACTCGCACAGCAGATACGGAAGGTCGCACAGAGAACGCAGGCGGCCGCCTGGAGACCAAGATGCAGATCGAAACTTATCTAACGAAAAAGATTGTGGATATGCTGGATAAGGCAGTAGGTACAGGACAAGCAATTGTTAGTGTCGATGCAACCCTTACCCAAGATCATGTAAAGGTGACAAGAGAGGATGTTATCCCCCTCTCGAATCGCAGTGGCGAGAATGCAGGATCGGTGGTAAGGCGCCGCCAAAGTCAACAAAACTCGGTTCCCATTGGTGACGGTGATGCTCTAGCCAAGTCTCAATTGGGGGAAGGGGCAGCGAAAAAGGGCACTTCTGGCAATTCTGGTTCAGGGATACTCGAAATCGAATATCAAAATGGGCGAAAGATCGAGCAAAGTGTCTCTACACCTGGAAATATAAAACGTATTAGTGTCGGTGTGCTTTTGCCTAACACTATTTCGGCTGACCGCCTCGATAAAATTCGCGATGTGGTTGCTATGGCAGCAGGAATCAATCAGGAGCGAGGAGATTCTATTGCTATTTATTCAATTGAGCAGTTTGCTGCAAAAGCACACCAAGCGACTACACCTGGATTAGGGGCAAATGCGCCCCTTGTGCCTGAACCAATTCTGGATGCTGCGCAGCAGCCTTCTGGGGTAATCAGCCAGTTAGTCGGAATCCTCATTGGCGTTCTTCTTCTCACGGTTGGGTTTCTTGTCTACCGTGGCAGACAAGCCGCGTCCAATTTGCCGCGAAGGTTAAGCGTAGCAGAACGCAGCGAAGCACTTGTGCGAATGAGAGAGTGGTTAAAGAACGAAGATGCATCCGACATAATCATGGAGCTTAAGCATGAACGACGGGTACCGTAAAGCAGCATTAGAACTCCATAACCTAAGTAAGCCTGACCGGGCATGGATGCTTAAGAACTTTGCTTCAGAGGAGAGGGATCGGCTGAACGATCTGCTAAACGAGCTAAAGTCGTTAGGCATCAAGTGTACCGAGTTCAGATCAGGAGAACTATTTTCCGATGAAATTAAGGATGTGCCACTTCATGGTCTGGATGATCCGGCATTGTCTGCGTCAATAACTAGGCTGTGTAAGGCAAGTGTCGCCGAAATTAGCGAAATGGTCTTGAACGAACCTGACTATGTTGTGGCTGCAGTTTTATCAGTCTATTCATGGCCTTGGCGCGCCCAATTATTAAGCAGCTTCGGAGTTGAAAAGCGATTGCGATTTGCTAAAGCCATGCAAGTAGCACCTATGCTGGGTGCCAGCCTCCGGCAGGAGCTAATCTCTTTGTTAGACATGCGCCTCAAAGCAATACAGTTGATTAACAGAGAGACATCGGTGGAAACTGATGAGAAAGATGACCAGAGGCGGCCTTTGCAAATTAGCATGCCTTTCTGGCAGCGAGCCCAGCAATGGTTAAAGTAATTCGATCAGCTTATATCTCGGATAGGCATGTGGCGTTACCAGTACAACGTCCCATTCCTATTCCTAGTGCGGGCGCAGTAGTCGGACTTGGGCATCAGCCCGTATTGCCTATTAAGCTTGAGCCAGATCTTGAATCGTCTTCGGTTGCCGACGGCTTGCTTCAACAAGATCAGCGGTCTGATTCTGCTGAGGCAATATGGGCATCAGTTAGGGAACACGAGCAACGCTTAAAGGATCGTGAACGCAATTTCGAGGAAGAACTTGAGGGTGTGCGACGCCGCGCGCGGGAAGACGCGTATTCCGATGGTTATAAGCTGGGCGAAGCTGAGGCGATGAATGAGTATCGGAGCCGACTGGATGCTTTACAGCGATTGATCGATTCATGCAAGGAGGAGTTTGCAAAAGAATTATCAGGGCTTGAAGATGTGGTGGTTGAGATTGTTTTTGAATCGGTGTGTAAGATTGTTGGAGCTTCTCTACATGAAAAAGACGGCGTCATTGCGGTGGTTAGGGAGGTCATGGCCTGCGTAAAAGATCAGGAAAGACTTACAATACATGTTTCTCCCCAAGACTATCGCTTTCTTTATCAGAACCGTGACGAGCTTTTCGGCGCCGGGCAAGATGCAAAACATGAACTCGTGCCTGATGACCGAGTCGCTCTCGGAGGGTGCCTGATAGAGACATCAGGTGGAACTCTCGACGGCCGGCTTGAGATGCAGCTACAGCAGTTACGCGACACATTGATAAGTGCCAGAAGAATGTTACCGGAATAATTTCGATATGACGTGGAAGCGCTATCTTTCTGCAGTCCGTAATACTGACTTTGTCCGCCGCACCGGGCGGGTATCGCAATTTTTCGGATTGGTTGTCGAATCGATTGGGCCGGACGTTTTTCTGGGGGAGGTCTGTGAGATCTATTCACGTTCTCAGGGTGCGCCAATCATGGCGGAAGTCGTCGGGTTAAAGGACGGTAAGGTTCTATTGATGCCCTATGGCGAGTTACGAGGCATAGGGCTTGGAAGTGAGGTGATTGCTACAGGACGCCCTGTTCAGATCCCCATTGGCGAGGAATTGCTCGGACGCGTGATTGATGCATTCGGCCAACCATTGGACGGTAGGCCACTGCCGCCATTGAAAGACCATTACCAATTAAAAAGCGAGCCGCTTAATCCGCTGTCACGCACGCGAATCGAAGAGGTTCTTGAAACAGGGGTACGGCCGATTGATTCTTTGCTGACCATGGGGCGAGGACAACGAGTGGGTATCTTTGCTGGAAGCGGAGTCGGCAAAAGCACGCTGCTTGGAATGATCGCAAGAAATATGCGGGCTGACATAAATGTGATCGCCTTAATTGGCGAGCGTGGTCGCGAAGTACTGGACTTTATTGATAAAAATCTAGGGCAGGAGGGGTTGGCACGTTCGGTCGTCGTTGTCGCTACTTCTGATCAGCCTGCTCTAGTTCGATCACGTGCTGCGTACGCAGCTACGGCGATCGCTGAATTTTTTCGCGATAAAAGTCTCGATGTTGTGTTGATTATGGATTCCATCACGAGATTTGCAATGGCTCATCGGGAGATCGGCCTGGCAATTGGCGAGCCACCAACGTCTCGTGGATATACGCCATCAGTTTTTGCGATTTTGCCCAAGCTCTTGGAGCGATGCGGAACATCGGATTCAGGTGGGTCTATCAGCGCTCTATACACAGTTCTGGTAGAGGGCGACGATATGAACGATCCAGTTTCTGACAGCGTCCGTTCAATTCTTGACGGCCATGTAGTGCTTTCGCGCGAACTGGCAAATCACGGTCACTATCCGGCTATCGATGTTCTCGCAAGTACGAGCAGGCTCATGACGGACCTGGTGAGTAAAGAGGATAGGCAGCTTGCACAACAGGCTGTTGCAATACTAAGCGTCTATCAGAAAAATAGAGATATGGTTGAGCTCGGCGCCTATCGCGCCGGATCAAATGCGGAGTTGGATGCTGCAATCAAAGTTGTTCCACAGCTAAATCAGTTTTTACGTCAAGAGATGGATCAGGGGATGTCTCGAAATGAGACGATGACTCGCCTAAGGTCAATTCTTGGCAAGAAATAGTAAGATAATGAAGAAATTTAATTATCCGCTTGATCCGATCTTGAAACAGCATGAATGGGAAGTCGACACTTTAAAAACCGAGTTGATGACGCTTAACCAGGCTGTCAATGCGAAACAGGATAAGGTGGATAAATTAATGAGCACCGTCCGCGATGCTCAACGCGATGTTCTTAATATCTGTCGTGAGAATGCGATTATCGATTTGAGCCGTAAAGCCTTAATCGAGATTTATCTGCGTGAGCAATGCACGCAGGTTAAAGTAGCACAAGAAGAAATGGAGCAAGTTAAACAGCTTGCCGATCGTGCGTTTTTGCAGCTTCAGAAAAAGCGGCAGTCACAGAAAGGCATAGAAAAGCACCGGGACCGCAAGAAAAAAGATTTTGATAGTGTTGTAATGCGCAATGAATCGTTGGAAGCCGATGAGTTGTGGCTAGCGAAGCTCAGTGCGAAAAGATGAAAAGGGTGAGGCCTGTATATGTCTGAGATTATCGTCACCAGTAAAGATGCGCCTTTAGCTAATGCTGGTTCTCCACCTGCAAACCATACGGCTTGGCTAGAGCAATTGGAGTCAGCCCAGTGGCAGGCGAAAGCACGCTACCAATCTGGCGGGCGAGAAAACTACCAACACGATGGTAATCCGCATGCAGCTGCGAAAAATGGTTTTGCAAAAACTTCATCTAACGTCGGTACATTGAATCCTCAAAGGCATTCTGGCGGAAATCATCCGGTAGGTAGCGATCCGATTCATACACAGGAAGGCCAGTTGCGTGGCACACAGTTAATTACTCAGAATAGTACTCAAAACGTACTTGCGAATGCCTTGCCCCACTCTTTAGAACCGCGCTTCGCCGGGAGCGCAGACCATGAGGCGGTAGCACCTCAAAACTATAGGCAATTTTCAAGGGCTGCATGGCAGGCTCAGCATTCTCATGTGATGCTGAGTTCTGAAGGCCTCAGATTGTGGCTACGTGATGCTCGCTACGATGTCACAGATGGCGAAAAATTGCTGCGTGAGCTACGACAGCACTTTGCCGATCTGGGCTTGCGGCTTGCACAATTCACACTCAACGGCGAACAGATTCTTGGCACAGGTTATTTCGAATCTTCAAAATCAAGCAAGGAGTAATCATGGCAATAAGTACAATTGGCGGTGGAGCGGAAAACCCAACCAGCGCAACACAGTCGTCCACCATTAATCAAGATGATTTTCTGAAAATTCTGTTAACGCAACTCAATTACCAGGATCCACTTAAGCCACTAGACAATCAACAGTTCCTGGCGCAAATGGCACAGTTCTCTTCGCTTGAACAGTCGCGCCAGTTGAACGAGCGCGTTGATACGCTTTTACAAATACAGTCATCAACCCAATCAATTGGGCTGCTTGGCAAAACAGTTGACATTGCCACTTCCACAGGAACCGTAACAGGGCAAGTGACGACCCTTACATTTAAGGATGGACAGCCCGCCATGACGCTGAAAGTGGGTGCACAGTTTCTCACCGACATCAGCCTGTCTCAGATTGTATTGATTCGCCAGGGAGTATAGCCATGCTTGAATCTATTTATGTCGGCCTCACTGGTCTGACCAGTTATGCCAGAGGTTTGAACAATATCAGTAATAATGTTGCCAATCTTAATACTCCTGGTTTTAAGAGTTCACAACTTCAGTTCACGGATTTGTTCTATCGCTATCAGACTTCCGGTGAGGGAAGTGGCAATGGATCCTCCTATGCGCAGGGCTCCGGGGTAAACACCGGCAGCAGCAGCATGGTGTTCAAGCAAGGAGAGTTGCGGGCGACAGGTAATGATCAAGATATCGCGATCGATGGAAACGGGCTTTTCATTTTACGCAAAGACGATCAGGTCTTTTATACGCGCGCTGGCCAGTTCGCATTCGATTCTGAGGGATATCTTGTTTCGCGTGATAGCCAAGCCAGGGTGGCTGCCCTCGGAGGCACGGATTCCCTACGTGATATTAATCTCAATGGCCTGCGCAGTAGTCCCGCTAAAGCGACGTCGACGGTCACCTTGACCGATTCGCTATCTAACAATGACAGTGGATTTGACCTCAATAATGTCGTCATTACTGATTCGCTAGGTGCAAGTCATACCCTTTTGCTGGATTTTGATAACAACAAGAGTGTGACACCAGGTAGCTGGCGCGTAAAAGTGAAGGAGGGGGCGACTGTTATTAGCGATGGAGAGATTCGTTTTGGCAGTGACGGCTCGCCCCTGGCTGGTTTTGATACGCATGTATTTACTTATACGCCAAGTAACGGTGCATCGCCGATGGTAGTCACATTGGATCTTAAAGATACCAACAACTTTTCCAGTTCGGCCTCTAATCTCAAAGTTGCCTCGCAGGACGGACAAGTGGCGGGTTCGTTGACTAAAGCGACCTTCGATGCCGAAGGCTATTTGGTTGCGACATATTCGAATGGTCAAACCGTAAAACATGACCGTTTGGCCCTGGCTTGGTTTAACGACATGCAAGGTTTGGAGCAAACAGGTGGGAATTTGCTGATGAATTCATCAGGCCAAGAGCGGGTATTAGGCAGCCCTGGCCAAGCCCTTTTTGGAAAGGTTAAAGGCGGCAGTATTGAATTATCCAACGTAGATCTTGCGCAGCAGTTTAGCGAACTGATTATTACCCAGCGTGGATATCAAGCGTCCTCCCAAATAATTACTACGGCAAATGAAATGCTGCAGCAGTTGTTTGACATTAAAGGGAAGCGTTGATGGGCTATTCTCCTTACAAATTGCTGAACGCTTCTGAGCTTACGGCAATCTGCAAACATATCGAAGCTATATGCACCGAATGGATTGCCGGATGGTTTTCTCATGAGCCATCGATCGGCGTTCGTTGTTTTAGGGCTGCAGAATACGCACAAAATACATTGGCAGAAAACACAGTTTGGATGTCTGCCGATTCTACGTCAGGAGATTTTGTTGCGCTGGCTATTCCTGCGGGCCTGTTTTCGGAGTTCGGCGGCCTTCTTCTGTCATCTCAGAGTGCCATCGGTAGAGCTGGTGAAAATCAGCACTCGGAAATTCTTGCGGAGTTGTCTCAGCGGGCTTTATCTGATTTGATATTTCAGATCAAAAAACCTGCGGCACATTCTGGTGTGAAAAAATTTAGTGAGGCGTCGGCGCCCAGCAGTGGATTTTGGAAGGCAGGATCAGGAGCATCCGTTGTTGAAGTGACTGTTGACCGTCAGTGCTTGATTATCGCTTTTGACTTCCAGTCCGTTCGGGGGATGCTGCCTTCATCGGCAATGCAACCAGCGCCAAATGTTCATCCGCTGGTAAAGCCTGCAGATGCACTGGATGGTGGAAGAGTGAAGCTCAAGATTCTAGTCGGCCAGGCGCAGTTAGAGCTCGCGTTACTTCAAACAATTGTAGTAGGTGATGTTATTAAGCTAGACAAAAATATTGAAGAGCCTCTTCATGTAATCAATAGCGACGGCACACTGTTTTGTAAGGGTTTCCTCGGATGCCGTGATGGGAAAAAATCCATACAGTTGGTTAATTAATTACATTTCACAGGAAAAAAAATGTCGGGCAAGTCAATGGAACATGGTGAGGATCACGGTACACAGCCAGTGCAACTGCAGGAGATTGCAGAAGGGACGCTTGGTACAAATCTCTATAACGGGAATTTGGATCTCATTAAAAGTTTAAAAGTAAAACTCGAGGTAATGGTCGGGGGAGCCGAAATATCGGTTGGAGAACTGTTCTCCTTGAAAGAGAACTCTGTTCTGAATCTCGATAAATTGACGCATGAGCCGCTAGAGATCTACTTGGATGGCAAAGCAGTAGCGCGAGGCAACCTTGTCGTTGTTGATAATAATTTTGGAATTTGCATTACTGAAATTTCTCATAACCAAAATTCGTGAAGAAACTCTTTTTAAAAATTTTAATTTTTAGTGCCATTGCAGTCAGTTCAACGATGGTTGCTGCTGAAAATCCTACAGATAGGCAGCCTCTCGAGCCTCCTAAACCTATTCCTTATAAGAAGGTTGACTCTGTAAAAGATGGAAGCCCAGGCAAGGCATTCACAATAATGGTTTTGTTGCTCGGTGGGGTAGGCGCAGGCTTATTTTTTATTAAACGCCGTTTTCCTGATTTTTCAATAAATTTTCCGCTTGCTGGAAGATCAGGGGCGACAAGAAGGCTAAAAATTTTGGAAACTGCACGCCTTAATACAAAGGCTTCACTATATTTGGTCCAATTTGACGGGCAGACGATATTGCTCGCACAAAGTGGTGAAACGATCTCTATTGTCCTAAATGACGGTGCGGATAAGCAAAAAAGTAATGACTTAATAAATAAGCACCATGTTTAAGACAATCTTTCAGTACCTTCGCGTCCATTGTTCATGGGTGCTACTTGCAGGCTTTGCCGTTTTTATATTTCCACTTAGCGCCATTGCTGCAGATGTTTCCTTGCCGGGCATGAGCATTACACTTGATGGCGGAAAAGGGGCCCAGGGAGAGGTCGCGACAGCTCTGAAAATCGTATTTTTTCTTACGGTGATTAGCTTGGCACCTGCCATCCTGATCGCGATGACCTCTTTTACGCGCATTATCATTGTTTTATCTATGTTGAGACATGGCATTGGCATGCAGGAGACGCCGCCGAATACCGTGCTTGTGAGCTTAGCGTTGTTTTTGACACTTTTTACAATGCTGCCTGTCTTCACACAAATGAACGAACAGGCCTTTCGCCCTTTTAATGAAGGAAAATTAGGTACAGAGGCTGCGCTCACGGCAGGAATTCAGCCAATTAAAGATTTCATGATCAGACAAACGCGAGAAGCCGATTTATTGTTGATGGTCGAGATTTCGCGTAGTGAACCTCCAAAGCAAATAAGCGATATCAGCATGGTGCAATTGGTGCCAGCTTTTATGCTGAGTGAACTGAAGTCCGCCTTTCAAATTGGGTTTGTTATATTCTTGCCTTTTTTGATGATCGATCTGATTATCTCCAGCATACTCATGGCCATGGGAATGATGATGGTTCCACCTATCATGATTTCGCTGCCAATCAAAGTGCTCATGTTCGTGTTGATCGACGGCTGGAACCTGGTTGTAAAGTCATTAATCGGAAGTTTTAACTGACCGAATTGGGATGGCACATCAGCGCATACTGACCGAACCGGAAGAGAAGGAGCTGTGGCAGGGATGGGCCCAACATAAAGACGTGGAGGCGAGACGCCAGCTGATTGAGCATTATTTGCCATTTGCGCAGATCCTTGCTGCCAAACTGTATGCTGGCCGTCAAGTACAGCAAGTCGATTTTCATGAGTACCGACAATATGCCATTCTTGGAATGATTGAAGCTGTCGACCGCTTTGACGTATTACGCAATATCAGTTTTAAAACTTATGCTGGGCATCGTATAACGGGTGCAGTTCTAAATGGTATTGAAAAGTGCTGTGAGAAACAGCAGCAGATAACCGCACGCGCAAGTTTGCGCCAGGAACGGGTGGCATCACTTAAGGAAAGCGAAAAAAAGAATTCTCAAGACGACTTATTCGCGGAGTTGGCAGATCTGGCCATCGGGCTGGCACTTGGCTACATGCTGGAAGATTCTGGCATGTATCTCAACCAAGAAGATCATTACACCGAAAACTTTTACGATCGGCATGAGCTTAGTCAGATCAAGCAGGCCGTGGTAAGAATTGTTGACATGCTGCCCGAACAAGCGCGTTGCGTAATCCGCTACCATTATTTTCAGGGGTTAAATTTTCAAGAAATCGCCGGGTTGATGATGCTCACCAAAGGGCGCATCTCGCAAATCCATCGGCAAGCCCTCAAGGCGCTTCAAGAGGTGTATCTGAATTCCGAGGGTCTGAACCTCAAACTATAGCAATAGCTATCGCAGCTTTGCGATCAAGTTGGTCAAGTTCTGGCAGACGTCAGGGTCGGACTCTATAGCATTTTGTACATCTTCCAATAAGCCATAAAACTTTGGATCTTCGATCAAGCTCTCGCCGAACTGCCAAGTGAGAACCGATTCTAAAAAAATCCGGATCGACTTATGTTGTACTTTCGGGTCGCTCGGATCCAGCCTTCCTATTTTTTCCCGTGTTTTTCGCTGCAACTCATCGATGTTGAGGCGGCCGGAAGTGAGGGCGCTTTTGGGCGGAGGAGAGACATTGGCCGAGGTATTCGGCTTATTCTGAGATTCTGCTAATTGCTTTCGCAGAATCGCTACCAACTGGCTGACGTTGCTGACCGGATCCATTTATGCGCTGTAGTTAAAAATTTCAGGACTATTCTTCGGCACGTGGGGTTTTATTGTACGCTGATAGAAAAACGTGGCCAGAGCCCCCCGAGTTTTCGAGTATCTGCGGACTTTGCGACTGCGCTGGCAATTCATCCATAACCCGTTGCATGTCCGCATTTAGGTCCGCATTAACATGGTTGATCGCGATGCCTTTAGTTAGGTACTCCCTGCATAAAACAAATTCATCCTTAACCATGTACTCCATTCCTGTTTTAAATAAATAGAGTGGATGGCCATCACCCAGTACATCCAGCGATTGCCAAGCCTGAATTGCAGCTTCGATACGGCCGGAGGTCAGATGTAAAAGGCCTATTTGAAAGTGGGCCGTATGGAGCGAAGGGTCAAGTTCAACCGACTTTTCCATCTCTTCGAGAGCACGGTCGTACATGCCGATCTGTGCGTGTTCTGCAGCCAGGAAATAATGCGATTTTGCGTGGGTCGGTGAAATCTCTATCGCTCGCTTGAGGAATCCGATTGCATCATCATGTCGCTCTTTTTTAGCGGCTTCCATTGCTAAATGGAGGAGTTCGTCCGCATCTAGCCGCGAGGTGTTTGGTAGCATATTGGCCATAACGTTTTCCTGCTATTTAAAAGTATTAATTGCAAGCATAATCGGCATCTGTATTGCATTACTATCAATGCCGCGTTGTATGCAAACAATTTTAGTTGACGAAATTTGGCAATTTCCCTTAACTACGCGAGGAATTTTTTTGTTGTGCGAAGGTGCGCACATATTCTACTAGTGGCTTATTGCCACCCGGCGGAGTTTGCTCTAATGCACCGGCGACAAGGCGAGTCGCCAATTCGCCACTGCCTTCCAGCTTCAGCAAAATGCTTTTTGTATAAAGACCGCCGAAGTTATTCTTATCCAGGCGAAAAGATGTTTTCATTTCTTCCTTTGCTGCCTCTCGCCTATTTTGGAATAGAAGCGCAGCCGCCAAGCCGCCATGTGCTTCCGCAAACGTCGAATCCACTTTAACCGATTCTCTAAAACTCTGTTCTGCTCCCTTGGCATCTTGCTGAGATAACTTGGCCCAACCTAAAGCCACAATCGTTCCAGAGTGTTTGGGCATGCGCTTTTGTGCTTCTTCTAGAGCTTTGATGCCTTGCGTATGCTCTTGGTTGTACAAATGGGCCATCCCAAGGCCTAACCAAGCTCGGCCGGATTGCGGCTCTTTCTCTAACACCGAACTAAAATGTACCCGAGCCGTGGCAACGTCTTGTTGCTCCATTGCGAGGGTGCCGACGACAATCGCTGCATCAATATTCGACGGGTCATTTTGCAATGCACGGGCCGCGAATTCCGATGCCTCTGCTCTATCCTCGTTTTCAAAATAAAGTAAGGACAAATAACCGAGGCTGGCGGGGTCATCGGTCGACGCAGTCCATTGCTGGCAAACTGCAATAGCCTGCTTCATGTCCCCTGCATGGTGCAGGCACCGTGCGAGGTAGGCAAAATTAGATGGGGCCTTAAGTCCCGACGAGTCAGCCGCCGTAAAGTATTCTTTTGCATCCTCCCAGCGCTCCTGATAATACAGGGCGAGTCCCAGATTGTGAAACAGCTCCGGTTCAGTATGGCCTTCATTCACCAACTGTCTCAATTCGCCTTCAGCCTGCTCAAATCGATGTTGACTAATATGCACAAGCGCGACACGACTGCGTGCCGCAGGAAGTCCGGGGAGCAAGGCCAGCGTCTTTTCAAAACTTGCCAAGGCGTCTTCAAAACGAGACAAACGGTGATATAAATCGCCAAGTTCCAGCCACAACAAATGATTGTCAGGGTCCGCTTTTATATAGGATTCATAACGGTTAACGGCTATTTCAAGATCATCTTTGGATGTCATAGGAGCTTAATCGGTCGCGGACAACAATTTTTGCAAATGTTCATGCAGCGGATGGGCGGAGGGCATATTTTTCTGGCTGTGCAGCAACAATGTTCTTGCCTCCGCTGACCGCTGAAGTCCAATTAAAGCAAGTGCACTATGGAAATGTGCCAAAAAATCATTTTCGTCACGCAACATTGGGCGAAATGCATCTAGCGCCTCTTGATGTCTGCCTGCGGTCAGTAATACCAATCCCATTTGATAGGTAGCTAAAACGTTGTTGGGATTGATTCGTAGGGCTTGCCGAAACAAGTCTGCTGCCTTGTCCGTTAGGCCAATTTGCGCATATACAGATGCGAGCATGCCATTGGCAAGCTCGTGGGAGCTATCAATTGCAACGAGCTCTTTCAACTGGAGAATCGCTTCTTCCCAATCGCCAGCCTTCATTGCAGCTGTTGCAGCAGATAAAAGCAAAGAGATGCGTTCAGCATCCGAAGTTTTTGATGACGTGCCTTTTTTCATTTCGGGGTTACGGATAAAGAGAATCGAAACAAGCTACGGTTTACGCAGAATCTTGTCAAGATAAACCCCTTTCTCGTTGGCATTCTTCCTGTAATTTTCGTTTCAGTAAATAAATTTTCCAAAAGGCTAAACATTCTTAAAAAGCAATGGATACATTGGCTTATAGGGAGTTTCCTGTTTGAATTAATTGCATTTAAAACAATACATATAAATCAGATCGTTTCTGGGGAATAAAACGTGACAACTATCATCAGCGGCAACGAAGCGGGCTTATTGGACAGTTCTTTGGCATTGCTTAATCGGCAAGATCAAAGTCGCAATGGCGCAATGGGCAGCGGCGACGAAAGCTTTGTCAACGTCTCCAACGGCAATCTGGTCTTGCGGCATCGCGACACATTCATGCCCAGTCGTGGCGAAGATTTTGCCGTCGTGCGCACCTATAATTCGCGCGCCGCTTCCAGTGATGCGCATCAGCATGATGATGCTGGCTGGATGATTTCTACCGGCGTCTACCTCGATCGCATCAATGATTCGACAGGCGAGCATTTCCACGTAACGTATGGCGACGGCAGCGTATTCGACTATCGTTTTGATGCTGCTCGCGGACTATGGGTGTCGGTGCACGGTGCGGGTGCATTTGAAACCATTAAAGATCTTAGCCTGAACGGCAATCCAGAAGTCGCCTATGTTCTGACTCGTGCCGACCAGACGCTACTGTCATTTAACAAAGCAGGGCGTTTGCTTAGCAGCGTGGATACCAACGGCGTGCGGATGGATTATGAATACGCCGCAGACAAGTTGGTGAGTATCCGTGATGATGAAGGCCACATCATTAGTTTTATTTACGAGAACGGGCATCTGCAGAAGATTGCGGATGAAACCAGTGCAGTGCTGGTTTCGTATAAGTATGATGCAGGCAAGCTGGTAGAGGTCATTGACCGGTTCGGTCACAGCACGAAATATTCATACAACTCGTTTGGGGTCATTGATCGAATCGATTTGCCGAGCCAGCAGCAGGTCGATGGAAATGTTGAAAGCTATCAGCAGCGCTCTCTCAAATTTGAATACGCGCCAGTTAACTGGAATGGGGGTGCAAATGGCAAGGAATACACGCTAACCAGTCTGATCGATGCGGAGGGGGGCGTCACCACATTCGAATACGACTTCCAGTTTGCGACCCCCGCGACGACTAAGCCTGGGAAAAATAAAAATTTGCCGCCAGCATTGATAGACCCAAAGATATTTGAGGGGGGAATTACGCGTACAGTGGACGCGCTGGGCAACAATCGTGCGTATTCCAATGACGCGATGTATCAGCAATGGCGCGTAGAAAATGGCTTTTACCAAACGTATAATGCGCAGCAGGCCGGCAGCAGTGCGGCGTATCAGGTGCAGGTAGATGCCATTCGGGCGCAACATACGCTTACCTACACATACGATAAATTTGGAAATATTGCAGAAGTTAAAGACCAGCAGGGCTATAAAACCACCTATACCTACGATGCACAAGAAAATCTGACGGCCATTACGGATCGCAATGGTTATGCAGCAATTGCAAGCGACAGTAGCTATTATCGCCAACTGCGTGCGGAGTTAGGTCTGGTTGATGCAGGTGGTTTGGGTAAGTTAGTCAGCGATCTGACGTTCACGGAAAAGTCCGCGCTCATCAATGCCTTTACGACGCGATTTACTTATGACGACAGAGGCAATGTGCTGTCGCGTACGGACAATACTGGTAACACCACAAAATTCACCTTCACTGCATTCAACAAGGTTGCCACATCGACGACCGCCGAGGGCATTGCGCTGATCGTCAGTGATGAAGGGCAGTTCCAGCAAAAGCGTATTGAGCTTGGCTATGCGGCACTGACGGGTGATTTGTCTTTGGCGGACAAGGAAGCGCTATCCGAGCTATACACGACACGGTATCAATACGATGCGAAGCAAAATCTGATTCAGCGCACTGATGCCGGCGGCGATGTCACGCGGTTTGAATACGATGTGTATGGCAATCTGACGCAGCGCATCGTTTATCTCGATAAGAACGATTTGGCGGACGCGGCCAAGCAGCAGATCACGCAATATTTTTATGATGGCTTCGGTAACAACATTGAAACCGTCGATGCAGAAGGCAACCATACTTATCGGCAGTACGATCATTTTGGAAACCTTCTGCGCGCAATAGATGGCAATGGCGGTGTAACGACCTATACCTACGATGCCGACGACAGGCTGCTAAGCGTGACCGATGCGGCCGGCCACTCTACTTACAATACCTACGATGCAGTCGGCAACCGGATTAGTTTCCGCGATGCGAACGGGCATCTGACGGTCTACACGTTTGACCGCAATAATATGTTGGTCAGTACGGTCGATAATGCTGATTTTGGATCTAATCTGGATCGTGTTACGCAATTCAGTTATGACGTCGTTGGCAATCGGACCAGTGTTACAGACGCAGAGGGCAGAAAAACCACCTATGTCTATAACAATCGCCGCCAGATGGTTGAGGCAATCAGCGCTGCTGTTTCTAATGAGCATGGCGTTAGCACCCAATATTCATCGAAAATTTCCTATGATGGCGAAGGCAACCGCGTCCGCAGCATTAACAATCGCGGCTTTGCGACCGATTTCCTGTACAACCGCGATGGCTTGTTGATTCAGCAGGTTGATGCAAGCGGGCACACGACTCGTTACACTCTCGACGCCAACCGCAACCAGATCATGATTGTTGCAGGTATGCAGCTGCCCGTGGCAATGCGTCAGGTCGTGCGTTTCACATTCGACCAGGAAGATCAGCTGATTGGCCGGGTCGATGCGGAAGACAATGCTACGCACTACACCTATACGGCTGCCGGCGTTCGTGCATCGGTAACCGACGCAAACAACAATACGACCGAGTTTGAGTACGATCGTAACAATCGCCTGGTGAAGGAAACGCGTCCGGCCGTGACGGATCCCGTTACCGGCGCATTGGTACGGTACACGGTATTGCATCAGTACGATGCCAATGGCAATGCCGTAGCACGCACTGATGAAAACGGCCACACCACGCATGTTGCCTTTGATGTCCGTAATAAAGCAGTGCTGGTCACTGATGCCAACGGCATCAAGATGGCCTACAGTTACGATTCGCGTCACAACCGCACCAGTGTTGCAATTGGCGTGGAAGCCCATATCGGCGACAACGGACACGTCGTTATTGATGCAAGCGATAATGCGCAAGTCACGACCTATGTCTATGATGAATTTAACCAACTGGTAGCCAAAACGGATGGTGTCGGCAATGCACTTGCGGCAAGCGACGCCGCCCAGTACCAGGAGATGCGCCAGGCACTCGGTTACGCTGCTCAAGTGGTTGACCTAAGCGCCGCCGATAAAAATGCTTTGAAGGCAGCCTACACCGATCGTATGAGTTACGACCGTGTCGGCAATACAGTTAGCGTCGCCGACCACTTTAATCAGGCGACGTCATTCCAATATGACAGCCTAAACCGTCTCGTCAAGCAAACGGATGCGCTGCAGAACGAAACGACGTTTGGTTATGATGGCAACGGCAACCGGGTCTGGCAGCAGGATTCGCTGAGCAGGTTGATTACGCAGACGTTCGATTCTGTTAATCGCGTGGTCAGGGCAACTGACCCGCTAGGCGTGGCGACGGTCCGTGCTTATGATGCGTTTAGCAATCTGATTGAGCAAACGCGTGCAGCCGATACAGGGTTGGCGCGCACGAACCGTTTTGAATACGATCTGAACAACCGATTGGTGCGCAACGTTGACGCAGAGGGCCATGAGGTTTCATATCAGTACGATGCAGTCGGCAATCGCCTGCTAGTGACTGATGCGCGCGGCAATGCAACCGGTTTTGTCTATGACGCCCTAAATAGAAACATCAAGATCATCGATCCGCTGAATTTCGATTCACGCATGGAATACGATGGGGTTGGCAACACTATCAGCATTATTGATGCACGCGGTGGCGTACAGCGCATGGCATATGATGCCGGCAACCGCGTGATTCAGACGACTGATGCTGAAGGACGTGTCACGCGCTATGAGTACGATGCGTTGGGCAATCAGACCAAGCTGCTTACCGCGTTTGGGACCGCGGATGAGGAAGCCACCACCTTTGAATATGATGCGCAAAATAATCTGCGTGCGGTGGTTGATGCAAAAGGCGTGCGTTCCACCAACAACTTTGATCGGGTATATAACCGCACCGAAGTAACCGATGGAAACGGGCACACCACCATTACCGAATTCGATGCGATACGTCGCGCCGTCAGTGTCACGAACGCAGAGGGAGAAAAAACCTCCTTCACTTACGATGCTGTTGGCAATCGTCTCACTACAACGGATGCACTTGGGCGCGTCAGCACTTATGCATACGATGCCAATAACCGCGCTACTACGGCAACTGCCGCCGACGGCGTCGAAACGCGTTATGCCTATGATGAGCTCGGCAATCGCGTGTCCATTACGGCCGCTGCCAATACTGCTGATGCGGCGACAACGACATTTGTCTATGATCTGGACGACAAGCTCATCGAGCAGATCGATCCATTGAATCACAGCATTCGATATGAATACGATGCGAATCACAACCGCACCCGTGTCATCGATGCGGAAGGTCATGCAAGCGACTATTTTTATGACGCGAACAACCGCGTCGTCCAGATAGTCGACGCTCTGGGTAACGACGTACATTACGCCTACGATGGTAATGGCAACCGCATCCAAGTCACCGATGCACGCGGCAACATCAGCACGACTTACTATAATGCCAACAATGAAGTCGAGCTGTCGATCGATAACGAAGGCTATGCGACTGCCGCTCGCTATGACAATAACGGTAACGTTGTTAGCACGACCCTGTATGCGACAGCGGTCACTCTGCCAGTTACGCCCGGAATCCGCCCAGTGCCTGTCGTGTCCGCGATGGATCACACCATCCAGTTCAGGTATGACAAGCTCAATCAACTGGTAGAAAAGACAGATGCCGAAGGCTATGCCACACAATACACGTACGATGTTGTAGGAAACCGCACCAGAACCGAGTTATTCCTGGATATCGAGCAAACCAAGAGTGAAGTCACGCGTGCGTGGTATGACGACGTCAATCGCCAGGTCGCCTTGTTGTCTGCGGAAGGGTACCTCACGACCTTCACCTACGATGACGTCGGTAACCGTCTATCGCGAACGCAGTATGATCAACGTGTTGTAGCGCCGCCAGCAGGGGCTGCTCAACCGGTAGCTGGCGATGCCGGTCGCACCACGCATTATGCGTATGACCTCGTCAACAAGCTGAGCTCTGAGGAAAGTCCGCTGGGCGTCAGTACTGCATACGAGTACGATAAGCGAGGCAACCGTACTGCGGTCATCGAAGCGGCCAATACAGCGGATGAGCGCCGCACAGAATTGCGATATGACGCTGCGAACCGCCTGACAGACGAAATCAACGCGCTCGATACGGTCACGCATTATGCACTGGATGCCGATGGCAACGTGGTCACGCGGTTCGATGGCTATGGCAGTAGCGAAGAACGAGTTGCCAACTCTGAGTACGACGCCAATCATCGACTGGTGCGCCAGATCGGTACCGATGGTCTGATAACCGAAATGTCGTACGACGCCGCCGGCAACCTTACCCATAAGATCATCGGCGTGGGCGAGATCGAAGTGCGTACCGAGTCTTTCGAGTACGACCGTAACAATCGTATGATTGCAACCGTCAACGGCGAAGGCGAGCGCACTGAGTTCGGCTATGACGCTGCGGGCAATCTCGTCATCCAGACACAGGCGCCGGGGCTACTTGAGGAGCGTACTACCCGTTCTGAATTTGACCGCGACAACCGCTTGGTTGTCACCATTGATGCGATGGGCCTGCGCACCGAGTTCCGTTACGATGGTGCCGGCAACAAGGTAGAGGCAATTCAGGCGCGCGGTGTATTCGGCCTCGAGCGCCATTCGTTCTACGCCTATGATCTGGACAACCGCCTGGTTGAATCGACTGATGCGATGGGCGGGGTTACTCGTTACGAATATGATGCGCTCGGCAACCAGACCAAGATCACCAATGCAAATGGCGGCGTCCAAATTAATACATTTGACGTTCTCGGTCGCATGGAGTCGAGCCTGTCGGCCGGCGGCGTACTGACGCAGAATGTTTACGATCTGCGCAACAACGTCCTCAGCACGACGCAATCGTGGGAAGACGGTAGCGACGCACGTACGACCTCCTATCAATACGATCTGCTCAACCGCCAGACTAGCATCACCGACGGCGAAGGCTATACCACCAACATTACGTACGACCTATTTGGCAATCAAACCCAAATCGATCATGGGCTGTACCTGCCAAGTCCGGGCGACGCCAACTATGACAGCGTAAAAGCCGGACGTGCACACCTGCAGTCCAACCGCTTTACCTATGATCTTGCCAATCGCATGCTGTCAATGACAGATGCAGAAGACAATATCACTGAGTACGGGTATGACGCGGTAGGTAACCGCACAAGCATGACGGAAGCTGCCAATACAGCGCCGCGCACCACTAGCAACACTTATGATCTGGCGAATCGCTTGATCGAAACACGGACGCCGGAAGGCGGCATTGCTCGCCAGACCTACGACGAAGTCGGCAACAAAGTGGCCGAAGATCTGCTGCAAAGCAGCGGGCTGGCTGGCGAGACCTGGATTCACCGAACGTACGAACATGATTTGAACGGCCGCATGATCGCTGAGATCGACGCCTATGGCGTGCGTACCGAACACGAATATGACATCGTAGGCAATCAGATAACCCACAGCTTTGCTGTTGGTACGGCAGACGAGCGTGTAGTGCGCATGGAATACGATCTGGACGGCCGCAAGACAACTGATATTGACGGGCTTAACAATCGTACCGAGTACGCGTACGACAGCATGGGCAACCGTATCAAGGTGACCGACGCCATAGGCCGCGTGGCCCGATACTACTATGACGGCAGCAATCAGCTGACGACGTTAGTCGACCCTGAAAACTTTGTCAGCACATTTACCTACGATTCTGCCGGCAACCGCATCCAGGAACGCGTCCATATGACTCGCCTGGCTGGCAGCGCCGATGATCAGATCGCGCCAGTTGCTGTCGAATCGTCTCTGGACCGCGTTACTGAGACCATTTATAACCGGGTAAACAAGGCTATCGCGAAGATCGCCTCCGATGATACACGCCACGAAATGGCCTATAACGGCGTCGGCAGTTTGATCAAAGAAACGCTATTCGCCAATACCGACAGCCCCCGGTCGCGCGAGTATGGCTATGATCTGAACAACAGGCTGACGCATTTCGTTGATGCTGACGGTACGCAGACGACGTTTACTTACGACGGCGCAAACAACCGCACCAGCCACATTATTATCAGCAGCACCGATGTGAACACGGTGCGCGCTACGTACATGACGTACGATCTCAATAACCGCAAGATCGGCGAGACCTTTGATCCTGAAGGATTGAATTTTGTGCAGTCGCTTGAATATGACAAGCTTGGCAATGTCGTACGCAAGACCGATGGTAACGGCCACACAACAAGTTATGCGTACGACCTGAACAATCGCTTGCTCAGCGAAATCAACGCGCTTGGCTTGGCCATGGAGTATGGCTATGACAAGGTCGGTAATCGCTCTACGGTAACGGATGCGCGCGGTAACACGATTGAGTTCGAGTATGACGGCAACAACCGGCTCGTCAAGGAGACCAAGCCTGAGGTCCAAGTCTATGTCGATGGCCTACCTTCATTGGTGCAGCCGACATCGACGCTGCGCTACGATGCTGCCGGCAACCGGATTGAAGTTAAGGATGCCAACGGCTACATCACAAGAAGCTACTTTGACGGCAATAACCGTCTCGTTGCTGAAGTCAATGCCGACAACGTATTAACCGAGTACCGCTACAACGGCGCTGGCGAAAAATCCGAGTCCCAGCTTTACATGAGCCGACTTGACGCGTCTGCGCTGGACGTGGCAACGCGTCCGTCACCACCGTCAGGCGATGTTCGCCTTACCAGTTTCGAATACGATCTGGGTGGCCGTCTGATACGTGTACTCCATCCTGCGGTAATGATCACCACGTTAATCGGAGCCGACACTGACCATCCCCAGACAGCGACTGTCACCAAACAGGTTGACGAGCGTACAGTCTATGATTCGTTTGGCAACGCGGTCGAAAGCTTTGATAGGAATGGCAACCGCAGTGTTGGCTACTACGATCTCAACGGCAGAAAAACCGCCGCGGTCGACGCGATGGGATACTTGGTCGAGTGGGACTACGATTCGCAGGGCAATGTCACGGAACAGCGCCTGTATAGCAGGCCCCTTAATCTGGCAACTGTCGATTCGGCAGTACGCCCGGTCCAGCATGATGGGGACGTATATGTCGTCAGTCGCCTTTATGACGCGGCTAACCGCCTTGTAGAAGAGAAATCCGCGCAAATTTCAGTGTACGACCCTGTCAGCCGCACGAGCAGCTTGGTTCGCCCGACCACCTTATATACCTATGACGCGATCGGAAACCAGATCAGCAAGACGATCGCTGCTGGCACATCGCAACAACAAGTCGAATACAGTTATTACGATGCCGCCAACCGCAAGATTGCCGTCATCAACGCCAATCGTGTGTTGCATCTTTATCAATTTGATGCCAACGGCAATCAAATAGCCATCAAGCGCTTCTTTACGCCAGTTGAGGCTTCGGTCGACCTCGCTGCATTAAACAGCGCCACCGACTTCACAGCATTGGTAGTGGGTACGGATGCCGACCAGGCGACGGTGTTTAACTATGACGCCGTGAACCGGATGACGGATGAAACGGACCGGATGGGTTCAAGTGCAGCGGATGACCTGAAAAAGACTTATGGCTACGATGCTAGCTATAATCGTACGTTCGTTACCAACGAAGACGGTTATGTCTCGACCAATGCCTACGATGGCTTGAACCGAGTGCTCAAAACAGTCGGTCCGGATGGGAACGGCACCATTGCCGAGTTTGATGCGGCAGGCAACCAGGTTCGCGTATATACCGGCAAGATCGATAGCCGCGCGCTGCCTGTAGCCGGCAGCGCAATCCATGTCAGCCTGGGCACCAATCTGAATGTTGCCTGGGAAATTCCTTCCGGCGCGGCCCTGCGCTCATGGGTAGTATACGATACTGCCAGCCATAGCAGCCCAAATGAGTATGCACGCCGCTCGACCGAACTGAGCAACATCGCGACTTCACAGGCCCAGGTAAGTCTGGATGCTATTGGCGCCAACGTCTATTTCCGCGTAGTGACCCAGGACATCGCAGGCAATCTAGCATGGAGCGAAGAAAAGACGGTAACAATACCGCCGCGCTTCCACGACTTGTCGGTTGCCCAGCCGGCATCCGGCACACTGGTTGTCACCGCGCGGTTCGATGCCGGTGTTGTCGCGCCAACCTTATATTACGGATCGCACCAGAACCCGAATACGCCAGTTGCATTTGCCGCGATCGGCAATGGTATTTACCAAGCTACGCTGACAGGCGTATCCAATCCGCAGGAACTCGCCTACCGCCTGGGCTGGTCCGATGCGGGCGGTCAAGTATATTCCAGCGCTGAAACGTCATTTGCTTCGGCAGCTGAACATACCGCCATCACCTCGGAGGTATCGCAAGGCGTGATCGGCGGCACGACGCCGCAGTACACGATCGAGGTGACAACCAAGGTGCCCGCCGCGCTGGCAGATACATTCCAGGTTGTGCAAGCGCAATGGCGACTTGCCGGCAGCAATGGCGGCTATAGTTTCACGGCGGTCCAGGCAAGCGGCAGCGCCGCAGGCTACGTTAGCTATACGTTGCAAGTGGCCGACAATGCACCGCTGGGAGCCGGTACCTACGAGATCATACTGCGCGGTGCCTCGGCGACAGGTGACGTTCTGCTCGATACCTTTGAGTTCACCGTCGGGCCGGATGCGATGCCGGCTACCATGCGCAGCATCAGCTGGAATGCGCCGCAGGTGGGTGATGCGCAGTACGTCACGATCAACGGTCAATTGGTGCCCTCTACCCGTGCCGGCGGCCGGCTGGTCATCAACACCGGTGAAATTGGCGCAGGCACACATGACTATGACGTGCTGTATACCCAAAGTACGTCCACCGCCCACACGATTGCCACCGATACCACGCCCGTCACCGAGATGAAGGGTACGCCCCCGGTCGCAGTCGTGACAGGCTACAACCTGACGATCAGCGCCGACTTCGCAGCCGAAGAAGCCGCGCAGATTCAGGGTGATTTGAAATTAGCCTATCGTGCCAAAGGTGCGACAACGTTCAGTGCGCCCATTGCAATGTCGTCCACAGGTGCTAATGGCTATGCGCTGACCTTGGATAAGCTGGCAGCAGGGCAGTATGAGGTTCAGCTAAGCTATACCGACAGCAACGGCAATGAAGTCATTGCCGACTGGCTCGAGCTTAGCGCCTCGGACGATGTCAATTACCAGACCACATCCAAGACCATTCTCGCCCGCGAAACCAATGGCACCTACCAGGTCGGTGCAGCGGGGGCTGTGCAGATTACGACAGGGCTCTATACCGGCCCGATCGATGACAGCGTCATGGCTTCGACATTGACATTGAATGCGATGACTTCGGATGCAAACGCCGGCTCTCTGGCGACTGATGGTTCCGCCACCGGCTACTTCCTCAGCAACGAATACAATGCCTTGAATGCCAAGATTGCCAGCAACGGGCAAGACGGTTTGTGGCGCCTGTATGGCGTGGACGGCAACGGCAATGCGGTCGAGACCAAGCTGTACGGCACGCACCCTGGTCAGACAGCGGCTGCGCTGGACCAGGCACCGGCTCTCAGCTACGCCGCTTTTGACGGTCGTAACCGCAAGACTGCCGAATTCGGCATCGCCTTTACACCGGAAGGCGAAAGTGCAGCACGGCATCCGACGACCCGTGTCCAGTACAACGTGTTCGACAAGGTCATCGCCCAGACGGACTCCCTTGGAAACACGAAGCGTAGCGAATATAACGCCTTAGGTGCGCTGGTCAAGCAAATCGATGCGAGCATGGCGGAGACCACGGTCCTGATGGATGTGCTGGGGCACGAAACCGCTGTCGTTGACGCCCTTGGCCACACTAAACACAAGTATTACGATGGCCTTGGGCGATTGGTGCGAGAAATTGATGCAACCGGGTACGAGACGCATTACACCTATGATGTGTTCGACCGTCGGGTCACCGTCACGGATGGCCTGGGCGCATTAACGGCTGCCATCGACGGTGACCATACAACGCGTTACCACTACGATCAGCGTGACCGCATCGTGCAAATCGACCAGGCGCAAGGCTGGCACCTGGCCAATGATGCTGGCGACGTGTACGAAGCTGAGCGCATACGTCTGGGTTACACCGCTTACCGGGACCTCCTTGAGCAAACCGCACTCGGCGCACGTCCACCTGTGGAAGACCCGGGGGTTTTATTCTTTGTGCGGCCGACTCAGCTGCTGAGCGAGGCCGAGCGGCTGGCTGCAAAGCAAACGCTTGCGGCCCAAGGCATCCATAGCAGTCTGGACCTGATCACGGCGCAACAAAAGGCCGAATTAGTCACCAAGTACGTGATGACCGCAAGCTACGACGGCCGCAACAACCGTACCGCAACCGTCGACGCCAATGGTCATACCACCCGCGAAGTATACGATGCGCTGGGCCGGGTGGAGGACACTATCACCATGCAAAACGGCGTGGAAGTGCATAACCGCCGGCAGTACGACATCTATGGCAACCTGGCCGTTGAGGTTGACGGCGACGGCCGTATGACGACCTACAACTACGGTGGATTTGCCCGTTTGATCCAAGAAACCGACGCCGGCGGCGAAAGCACCTATTATGTGTACGACCGGTTCGGGCAGCAAATCCTCGAAACCAGTTCCGGCCAGAAGAACATCGAACGCGAGTACGATCTGGCCGGCCATCTGATCTCCATCAAGGATATCGCCACCGGTGTCTCCACCGTCTTCGGCTACAACGCCAACGGCCAGCGGATGCTCGAGCGCATCACCACGCCGGACAATGCGCATAACCGGGACATTACCTACCAGTATGACCAGGTAGGCCGCCAAGTGCGCTGGGCCGACAGCGTCACTGGCCTGCACCTGAATTACTCGTGGGATGCCGCAGGCAACCAGCGCCGCGTCTATACCGATGCCGGCTATGCCAATGCGGTGGATCACAGCTATGCTTATGACGCCGCCAATCGCATTCACCGGGTGGACAACACCGGTGGCGCGATGATTGCCGAATACGGATACGACGCTGCCGGCAACCGTACTAGCTTTAGCAACGGCACGGCGGTAGCGACCTACAGCTACGACAGCATGACCCGGGTGGTGGGTGCCGAGCAGGCAGGCAAAACCAGCAGCTGGGCGTACGACATGGTCGGCAACGTGCTGTCCTACACGGCGGAAGACGGCAAGGTCTCCACCTATCAATATTACGAAAACAACCGCAACTGGTATAGCAAGACGGGCGACCAGGTTACCACCCAGGCACTGGACTATGCCGGCCACACCACGCAGATGACCCTTACCTCTGCTGGGAAGGCTTACTATTATTCCTATACTTATCTGGCGGATGGCCGCGAAAATAACATTCGCGGTTATGGCGCAGCCAACGGCAGCAGCTCCTCGAGCTACGATGCCAACCATAACAAGATTGGCGTCAACCTTGGCGTGGGCGACGGCATGGACCGCGCGGAAACCTCCACCTTTGTCTACAGCAACGAAGGCAAGATCCTATACCGCTATCACGATACCGGCAAGGGCAGCGAGATCGAGACGACTGAATATCTGTATGCCAACGGTTATCAGGTCGGCGAGACCGGCACCGATACCAAGGGGGAAGCCAAGACCGAACTCGATGTGGGGCGCTATAACCAGGTGCAAAACATCAGCAAGGACTTTCCGGGCATGTCGGTAACAAGATATGTCGCGCGTGATGGTGACACATTGCAAAGCATTGCAGCAGCCGTCTACGGCAACCCGAGCTTGTGGTATTTGATTGCCGACGCCAATGGCATGATGCCAACGGATCCAATCAAGGCCGGCACCGAGATCAAGATCCCGAATTCGGCGCGCGTGGGCGATATCACTGCCGACACGCACCGGGTCTACAACGAGTCCGAAATCATCGGTTCGACGCTGCCGAACCTGAAGACGCCGCCGCCGCCGAAGAAAAACAAGTGCATGCAGTTCGTGATGATCATCGTGGTGATCATCGTGGCGATTGTAGCTTGGTACGTCCTGCCGGAATTGATTTCGGTTCTTGGACCGACCTTTGGTGCCGCTAGTACCGTCGTCGCTGCTGGCATCGTTGCCGCCGGCGCGTCAATTGTCATTCAAGGCGCAGCCATCGCACTCGGCTTCCAGGAGAAATTCTCATGGAAGGCAGTCGCTACCGGTGCATTGACGGCCATGCTCACGGCTGGCGTTGGCATGGCTGTCGGAACTATCGGACAGACGGCACAAACGGTTGGGGAAATGGCGCAGTACGCCCGGGTGGCAGCAGCGGCGCTGTCGGTTGCAGGCGATGCTGTCAAGCAGTTCATTACAAGTGGCAAAATCACCAGCTGGGCAAGTTTGGTGATGGCAGGATTTAATGGCTACGCGCAGGCCGGTAGCCTGCAAGCGGCAACCGCATCAACGAGCGCGGTGACGGACGCGGCTGCGGACGCTGCCAAGCAAGCGGCAGCGGCAATGGAAACAATCAAAACTGTCACCCAATACGCCAGCCCCTGGGTGCAACTGGCGGAAACTGCAATACGCAACGATGGCAAGTTGACGCCGTCCGATTGGGCTGCCGCCGTCGGCAGTACGTTGGCAACAGCATTAGGTGACAGATTCGACAAAG
>JAKFBY010000089.1:0-57547 GCA_036677325.1 Paucimonas sp. | reverse complement strand
CTGGTTGAACCCGATCAGGCATTCAAGCTGACGCTGGCAGCCAAGGGGCCAAACGCGGTCTTCGCCGACCTGGTGCCGGCAAAAGGCTATTACCTTTACAAGGACAAGATCCGCTTTGCCGTGAAAAACAGCGAAGGCGTGACGATCAATGCCGTCAAGCTGCCGGCCGGGGAAATGAAAGTCGACCAGATTTTCGGCAAGACGGAAATTTATCGCAAAGCCATTCCGGTGGAAATCGGATTGAACCGCACGCCCAAGGCCAAGTCGGTGACGCTGGTGGCGTCGTATCAGGGATGCCATGAAAAACTGGGCGTGTGCTACCCGCCGATTGAAAAGACATTAACGGTGGCATTGCAATAGCCACGCATGATAATCGCTTCCCGAATCCGGGAAGCGTGCAACCGGATACAGTCTTCGCAATGGAGTTTTGACATGAAAAAATTGTTGCTCGCCGCCCTGCTTGCCGGCACCTACAGTGTCACTTTCGCCGTTGGCGAAACCATCACCGTCTACAAGGACCAGCATTGCACCTGCTGTGAAGGCTGGGTCGACCATCTGCGCGAATCCGGCTTCAAGGTCAAGGCGATCAATTCGGATGACATGACTGCGGTCAAGAAACGGCTTGGCGTGCCTGACGCGATGAAGTCATGCCACACCGCCGTGCTTGACCAGTCGGGCCAGGTCATTGAAGGACACGTGCCGGCCGCCGCGATCAATAAGCTGATCGCGCGCTCATCCGTCAAAGGCGTGGCCGCACCCGGCATGCCGATGAATTCGCCCGGCATGGGCAAACTCGATGGCAACCTGGTCACACTGGATTTTTCAGGAAAACCGTTTTCAAAAGACTGATGCGCGCAGTCATCCACAGCCAGCCCGGCAACCAGGGCGGGGTGCCAGTAGCCTGAAGCAGGGCCAAAGTCCAGCTTTACTCAACCAAGTGCGACCAGCGCTATGGCGCGCTGGTTGTGATATCACCAGCTGTTACGTCTGCAACACACTCACTGCAACACCTGCTGCAATCTCGCCAGTGCCGGCTGCACGGTTGCGGCAGCCAACATGGCCGTCGCAACCGAGCGCCATGCACCCGGCATCCGAAAGCGTTTGCAGGCTGTCAGTCAAAAACGCTTAACTTTCCAATCCCTTGTTGATGCGCCACTGCTTGACCAGCGCATACAGCGCCGGAATCACCGCCAGCGTCAGCACGGTCGATGAGATCATGCCGCCGACCATCGGCGCGGCAATCCGGCTCATCACTTCCGAGCCGGTGCCGGTGCTCCACAGAATCGGCAGCAGGCCGGCCATGATGGCCACCACGGTCATCATTTTCGGCCGCACCCGTTCCACCGCGCCTGTCATGACTGCCCGGTACAGGTCGGCCGCAGCCGGGGTGGTGCCACTTGCCCGGCAATGCTGCTTGGCTTCTTCCCATGCATGGTCGAGATAGATCAGCATCACCACCCCGGTTTCTGCCGCGACGCCCGCCAGCGCAATGAAGCCGACCGCGACCGCCACCGACATGTTGTAGTCCAGCAGCCACATCAGCCACACCCCGCCCACCAGCGCGAACGGCACCGACAGCATCACGATCAGCGTCTCGGTCAGGCGGCGGAAATTCAGGTACAGCAGCAGGAAAATCAGCAGCAGCGTGACCGGCACCACCACCTTCATTTTTTCGATGGCCCGTTCCATCGCCTCGAACTGGCCGCTCCAGGTGGCGTAATAACCGGGTGGGAACTTGACCTGATCATTGACCGCCTGGCGCGCCTTTGCCACGTAGCCGCCGATGTCGCTGCCGCGGATATCGACATAGATGTAAGCCGACAGCAATGCATTTTCGGTGCGGATACCCGGCGCGCCCCTGGCCACCTCGATCTTGGCCAGCTGGCCGAGCGGAAGCATGGCGCCGCCCATGGTCGGCACCAGCACTTCGCGACTGATCTGCTGCGGGTCGCTGCGCAATTCGCGCGGGTAGCGCACCGTCACGCCGAAGCGCTCGCGTCCTTCCACGGTGGTGGTCGCCATTTCCGCGCCGAGCGCGGTGCCGATGACTTCCTGCAGTTCGCCAACGGTGACGCCATAGCGTGCCAGCTGGGCGCGGTCCGGCTCGATATTCAGATAGAAGCCGCCGGTGATGCGCTCGGCAAAGGCAGAGCTGGTGCCCGGCACCTGCTTGACCACTGCCTCGATCTGTTTGGCCAGCCGTTCCATTTCCTCCAGATCCTTGCCGAACACCTTGATGCCGATCGGCGTGCGAATGCCGGTCGATAGCATGTCGGTGCGGGCCTTGATCGGCATGGTCCAGGCGTTCGAGATACCCGGAAACTGCAAGGCCTTATCCATCTCGGCGATCAGCTTGTCCATCGTCATGCCGCTCCGCCATTCGGACTCCGGTTTCAGGTTGATCACGGTTTCGAACATTTCGGTCGGGGCCGGATCGGTGGCGGTATTGGCGCGCCCGGCCTTGCCCCAGACCGAGACCACTTCCGGAAAACTCTTGATGATCTTGTTCTGGGTCTGCACCAGTTCGGCCGCCTTGGTCATGGTCATGCCCGGCAGGCTGGCCGGCATGTACAGCAAGGTGCCTTCATTGAGCGTCGGCATGAATTCGCTGCCCAGCCTGGACGCCGGATAGAGCGAAACCACCAGCGCCAGCAGCGCGATGGCAATCGTCAGTTTTTTCCAGCGCATCACGCCCTGGATGATCGGCCGGTAGGCCCAGATCAGGAAGCGGTTCACCGGATTTTTTGCCTCTGGCATGATTCTGCCCCGGATGAACAGCATCATCAGCACCGGCACCAGCGTGATCGACAATAGCGCCGCGCCTGCCATCGCGAAAGTTTTGGTGTATGCCAGCGGCGAAAACATCCGGCCTTCCTGCGACTCCAGCGCAAACACCGGCAGAAATGATACGGTAATGATCAGCAGCGAGAAAAACAGCGCCGGCCCGACTTCCTTGCAGGCGACCAGCATCGCTTCGACGCGCTGCTGATTCGAATGCTCTTCCGGCAGGCGCTCCAGATGCTTGTGCGCGTTTTCGATCATCACGATTGCGGCATCGACCATCGCGCCGATTGCAATTGCAATGCCGCCCAGGCTCATCAGGTTGGAATTCATGCCCAGCGCGCGCATCGCAATGAATGCCATCAGCACTCCGACCGGCAGCATCAGGATCGCCACCAGCGCGCTTCTCACATGCAGCAGAAACACCATGCACACCAGCGCCACGATGATGCTTTCCTCGATCAGCGTCACTTTCAGCGTATCGATGGCGCGATGAATCAGCTCCGAGCGGTCATAGACTGCCTGGATCGACACGCCCGGAGGCAGGCCGGCACTGACTTCGTCGATTTTTTCCTTGATATTGTGAATCACCGACAGTGCATTTTCGCCATAGCGCGCCATTGCGATGCCCGACACCACTTCGCCCTCGCCATTCAACTCAGTCATGCCACGCCGCTCGTCCGGCGCCATTTCAACCCGGGCGATGTCGCGAATCAGCACCGGCGTGCCGCCTTCGCTTTTCACGACCAGCATCTCGATATCGTTCCTGCCGCGCAGGTAGCCCTTGCCGCGCACCATGTATTCGGTCTCGGCCATTTCAATCACCCGCCCGCCGACATCGCGGTTGGAGTCGCGGATCACCTGCGACACCTTGCCCAGCGGAATACCATAGGCGCGCAGCTTGACCGGGTCAACCGTGACCTGATAGGTTTGCACGAAGCCGCCGACTGATGCCACCTCGGATACGCCCTGGGCCTTGGCCAGCTGATAGCGCAGATACCAGTCCTGCAGCGTGCGCAGTTCGGCCAGCGTCCTGTCCTTGGCCAGCACCACGTATTGATAGACCCAGCCGACGCCGGTGGCATCCGGCCCCAGTTGCGGCGTCACGCCTTTTGGCATGCGCCCGGAGGCAAAGTTGAGATACTCCAGCACCCGCGAACGCGCCCAGTAAATGTCGGTGCCATCCTCGAAAATGACGTACACGAACGAGGCGCCGAAAAACGAGAAGCCGCGCACGACTTTGGATTTCGGTACCGACAGCATGGCTGTCGTCAGCGGATAGGTGACCTGGTCTTCCACCACCTGCGGCGCCTGCCCCGGATACTCGGTATAGACGATCACCTGCACGTCCGACAGGTCGGGCAGCGCATCGATCGGCGTCTTCAGCACCGCGGCAATGCCGGCGACGATAATGAACAGGGTGGCCAGCAGCACCAGGAAGACGTTGCGGCCGGACCAGTCGATGATCTTGTTTAGCATCGCGCGCTCCCGTCAGTGACCGGCATGCGGATCGGCTGCGGGCGGCTTGCTGCCGGCCGCATTGCCGGGCTTGCCGGCAGCGTCGGGCTGCACGCTGGTAATCACCCACTCACCTGGCTGACGCTCGACGAATTCGAAGCTGATCGCCTGGCCCGGCTTCAAGCCTTTGAGCAAGGATTGATTGGCCAGCTTGAATTCCATTGTCATGGCTGGCCAGTTCAGGCTGGCGATCGGGCCGTGATGGATGCCAATGGTGCCGGCTGAAGCATCGATCTCTTCCACCGTGCCTTGCGACTGGTGGCCGGCGCCGCTGGCTTTAGGGACTGCCACCGCACCGGCCGGTGCAGGTGCTGGTGCCGGTGCAGCGGTTGGTGCGGCACTGCCGAAGCCGCCGATGGCGGCTTTCAGGTTGCTTTCCGCATCGATCAGGAAGTTGGCGGCCACTACCACGTCCTCGCCTTCCCTGACGCCTTCCAGCACTTCCACATAGTCGTCGCTGCGCGCGCCAAGCTTGACTGTGCGCGGCGCAAAGCGGCCCTCACCGATTTGCACCAGCACGATCTGGCGCGTGCCGCTGTCGATCACGGCCGATACCGGCACCGTCACCGCACCGGCGCGCGCGGCGACACCCAGCTCGACGCTGGCGAACATGCCGGGCTTGAGCAATTGGCCGGGATTGGCGAGTTCCACCCGGGCCTGGATGGTGCGGGTGGCCGTCTGCAGCGTCGGATAGATATAGGTAACGGTGCCTGCAAACAGTTTTCCGGGATAGGCATTGATGCTGATGCTGGCTTTCGCACCCGACTTGACCAGGCCGATATCCTGCTCGAAGATGTCGGCAATCACCCATACCGAAGACAGGTCGGTGATCTGGTACAGCATGTCACCCGGCATGAAGCGCATGCCCTGCAGCGCCTTTTTTTCCGTGACAATGCCGGCAACCGGCGAGCGGAACGTCATGGTGCGCTGGGCCTGACCGGAGCGCGTTAGCGCCCTGACCTGTTCTGCGGAAATATCCCAGTTCTTCAGCCGCGCCAGGCTCGACTCGGCCAGCTGCTGCATGCCTTCCTGCGCCTGGCTGCCGGCGCCCTTCAGTGCCTGCACGCCCTGCGCGGCAATCGCGTATTCGCGCTGCGCCGACACCAGCTCCGGGCTGTACACCTCGAACAGCGCCTGACCCTTCGATACTGGCTGCCCAGTGGCGTTGACATGCAGCCGCTCGACATAGCCTTCAAATTTCGGGGCAATCGTATAGGTGCGGCGCTCATCAGGCTCGATGCGCCCGGCGGCGCGCACGATCCTGTCGATTGCCTTGATGCTTGCCTTCTCGGTCCTGACACCCAGCTTCTGGATTTTATCGGTGCTGATCCTGATCTGGCCCGCGTCAGCCGGCCCAACCTGATCCTCGTCCGCATAGACGGCAATATAGTCCATGCCCATCGGGTCTTTTTTCGGCACCGGCGAGGTATCCGGTAAACCCATCGGATTGCGGTAAAACAGCACTTTGCGTTCGCCGTTCGCGGCCTGGCCGCCGCTTGCCTGTGACACAGTTGCGGTCGTAGCAGTAACCACATGCTGCTTCGCTGCGCCACGGTTGCCGATCCAGTAACCGCCGCCCGCTGCCAATGCAGCAACCAGGATCACGCCGATTGCCATGCCTGCGCCTTGTTTCATAATTCTTCTCCCAGCAAGCGTTCGATTTCAGCCAGGCGCGTCTGGGCTTGCGCCTGCGCCTTGGCCTGGTTTTGTTTGGCCATGCGGATTTGGCGCTGGGCATCGAGCAAGGTGGCGAAATCGATTTTGCCGTTTTCATAACTGGCCAGCGCCGCCTTGTAAGTCAGCTCGGCCTGCGGCAGCAGCCTGGTGGCCAGCAGCGTTTCGGTGCGGCGGGCGGCGTCGAGCGCCGACAGGTTTTCCGACAGGTCGGCCAGTACCTGGTTGGCGCTCGCTTCCTTGCGCGACCTGGCTGCCGACAGCATCGCCTGCGCTTCACGTTCCTGGGCCCGGCGCGACGCCTGCTGCAACGGGATCGACAGTTCAAACATCACTTCCCATTCTTTGATCGAACTTCCCGACTGCATCGGCGCGATGCCGACGGCGAAATCGGGATAGCGGTTCTTGTAGACCAGGTCGCGGTTTTTCTCGGCGGCCTGAATCCGTGCCTCGTCAGCAAACAGCTGCGGGTTACGGGCGCGCACCCGGTCTTCGAGCGCGGCGTAATCCAGCCTGGCCGGTTGCGGCAGGGGCCGCAGACGCTGGGGCGCGGCAAACGGCGCATGCGCCGGGCGCGCCAGCAGCATGTTCAGGCGCGACTGGATCATGCGCGTTTCATTTTCCAGCTCGATCAGCTCATTGTTCAGGTTGGTCTGTTCCACCTGCGCGCGGATCGCATCCGACTGCGCGGCCAGGCCGCTGGCATAGCGCACTTGCGTCACTTTTTCCAGACGCGCCATCAAGTCCAGGATTTCCCGGGTCAGACGCAGGTTCTGATGAAGGTAGTAATACTGCGCAAAGCCGGATTTGATGCGGGCCGACAGGTCCGACCACGCAGCTTGCGAACGCCCGGTCGCAGCTTGTGCGTCGAAGCCGGCGATATCACGCTGCAGGCCGCGCTTGCCGAACCAGGGCAATTCCTGCACGATCTGGTAGCGGGTGCGGCCGACCCGGCTGGGCGACAGGGACGGGTTTTGCTCACCCATCTTGGTGATGTCTTGCAGCTCCACCTGCAGTTTCGGGTCCGGCAATGCGCCGGCCGCCGTCGCGCGCTCAAAGGCTGCCTCGGCTTCGTAGCGCATCGATGCGTACTCGGGATTGCGCTCCTGCGCAAAGGTCAGCAGGCTGTCGACACTGCTGCCAAGCGCCGGCTCGGCAGATGCTGCCAGGTGCGGAAAGCCAAGTACGATTGCCAATGCAGCAATGCAGGCTGGACGCGCGGAAGTGAAAAGACAGAAAAGGTTTTTCCCGACAATGGATCGGGTCGGCGGCGAGTAGTTTGCAGACGGCTCAGGCGCGCACACGGATAAGCGAGATGACATGACAACTCCAGACAGCGATAGGCAAAATCCGCTTGTGCATGGCACAAGGAACAGGCGGCTCAGTCAGGCGGGAGTGTCAGATTCGAAAACAGCAGTGGCGTATGGCGAGCGGGGGAGCAGAAGCGTGGGCCAGCGATGATGCGTCGGCATCCAGGCTAACCACACGATGTGACAGATCAAGACCCTTGATGGACGGCACCAGCAGGATCGCAACAGAAGGCGACACATGCGGCACATCCGGCTTGTCGAGCGATTGCTTGCCCGCCTGCGCATGCGCATGGCACAGATTGGGGTGCTCCTGATCCACCTGGTCGCAGTCCGGCATCAGCTGATGGTCCATTGCGGCGACCGACAGGGAGGCCATTTCCATCGCCTGTGCCATTTCAATCGCTGGACACACGTAAGCCGCCACCGCCAGCTGCGCAAACAGCAGGCTGATCAGCGCAACCATGGCTGCGACAAAACGGGATGGGCGAGACAATTTCATCAGGCGGCTAGTTAGCTTATGTCTACTTTATTGCTCTATTACTGTATGGCTGGCTCGGCATGCAGTTATGCATGACAACCGGTACCGACTGCATTGTACGCAGCTGAGCGTTGAAATTTGGTTGATCCAGATCAATCTTGCACAAATTGATCGTGTTGTTCAGATGGTATCGAATGGGTAGTGCGACTGCAATTGCGGACAAGCCCGCAGATTGGCCGGTGCCCGGCAAGCAGTGTCGCGTCCGAATCGGTGGGTGCAGGACGGTTTGGCGGCAGTTGTTCGCTGGCGCGATGCCAAATGCCGACCTTATTACGGTTTGGTATTGAGCCGGCGTAACGAATCGGCCACCTCATGGCGAAACTGCACCAGCTCGCTTAACCCATGGTTGGATGGGGCGAACGCACACCACAGCATATCGGTCAGTTGCAGCGCAGTGGTTTCGATGTCAGGCTTGTTCTTGTTGACCATATAATCCCACAGCACATGTTCCATCGAGCCGTACACCATGTCGCGCAACAGTGGCAGCGGCATGTCAGCGCGCACTTCACCTGCGCGCTGCGCCTGGGACAGTACCTTCATCAGCGGCGCCGTATAGCGGCGCTTCAGCTCGGCGATCAGTCCGGCGAATTCCTCATCGACGCTGCGCCCTTCGCTCAACACCAACCGGCACATGCCGGTGCCTTCCTGCATCAAGGTGATCAAGTGCTTGCGCACCACATAATGCAGCTGGGTGCGGGTGCCGCTCACCTCGGGCACTTCCTGCTCGAGCACGAAGCTGATTTCGTCATACCAGCCCTTAATGACTTGCATGCACAAGTCGCGCTTGCTGTCGAAATAGGAAAAAATGGTGGCTTCGGAAATACCCAGCTGCCTGGCGATTTCCAGGGTCGTGGTCTTTTCATAACCCTGGTCGGAAAACACTTCACGGGCAACCGTTAATATTTCTTTGACCCGACGCTCGGAGCGGGCGCCGAGAATTTCACGTTTGCGGGTAATTTGTACGGTTTTGCTCATGGCATTTCAAATGATGGAACGAGTTCGGAAAATGGCGGCACGTGGCGGCAAGTGGCAGCTACGGCGCGGGGTCGGCAGATTAGGTGGTCCGGGACGCCATGCGCAGGCAGCCGCCAATCGGCCCGATCATGCGGCAGGCAGTGTGCCGGTGCGCTCTGGTACGCCATCGAAAAATTCCACCCGGCCGGTTTCCAGCGAATATTCGGCACCGACCACCAGCAATTCATCTTTCGCGATCATCTGTTCCAGAATCGCCGAGCCATGCTTCAGATGATCGACCGACTGGCGAATATTGGCGCGCACGGCCAGATGGACCATGCTGTCGTCCTCGATCCCGGCACCTGCATCGAGCAGGGTTTGAATCGGCGGGCTGACCCGGCCCACGATCGAGCGCAGATTCGGTGACTGATTAACGGTCGGCCGGCGCAATTCTTCCAGGGTCGCCAGAATCGCGCCGCAATTGGAGTGCCCCAGCACGACGACCAACCGGGTGCCGAAGCGTTCGGCGGCGAACTCGATGCTGCCGACTTGCGACGGGGCGACGATATTGCCCGCCACCCGGATGACGAACAAGTCACCCAGGCCCTGATCAAAGATGATCTCGGCCGGCACCCTGGCGTCGGAGCAGCCGAGAATGATCGCAAACGGCTCCTGCCCCTCGGGCAAACCGATCGCATGCATGTGGCGCGGCAGCATCTTGCGGTTCAGTACTTCGGAGACGAACCGCTGATTACCTTCTTTTAATCTTTCCAGTGCTGCCAGTCCAGATATCATCATCGGTTGTCCTTGTCTGTATGTTCATGTGCGATCCAGCGCGCATTATCTGGGCTGCCCCTGTTGCGGTCAAGGCCGGCAATGGCCAGTCAAAACCCGTCAAGGCGCCTCACGCGCAGTCCGGCGCTTGCGCCGCCAGCTTGGCGGCAATCGCATTGCCGGCGCGGCTGACCGACTTGCGTCCCAGATGGCCGGAGATGAATTGCCCAGCCTCGACCACGGCGTTCAAATCGATCCCGGTTTCGATCCCCAGGCCCTGCATCAGGAACAGCACATCTTCGGTTGCCACATTGCCGGTGGCGCCCTTGGCGTACGGGCAGCCGCCCAGTCCCGAGACCGAGGAATGGAAAATCGAAATGCCGACTTCGAGCGACGCGTAAATATTGGCGATACCCTGGCCATAGGTGTCATGAAAGTGTCCCGACAGGCGTTCGATCGGAAACTCCCGGCTCACGCGCTGCATCACGGTGTGCACCTTGTTCGGGGTCGCCACGCCGATGGTGTCGGCGATATCGATTTCGTCGCAGCCCAGGTCGCGCATGCGCTGCACCACATCGGCCACCGCTTCCGGATCCACTTCGCCCTGGTATGGGCAGCCGAACGCACAGCTGATCGAACCACGCAGGCGAACACCCTGCAGCTTGGCAGCCTGCGCGACATCCCGAAAACGCTCGATCGATTCGGCAATCGAGCAATTGATATTCTTTTGCGAAAACGCTTCCGAGGCCGAACCGAAAATCACCACTTCATCGGCACCGGCGGCGATCGCCGCCTCAAAACCTTTCATGTTCGGCGTCAGTGCCGAATAGATCACGCCCGGCTTGCGGGTGATGCCGGCCATGACCTCGGTCGACGTCGCCATCTGCGGCACCCACTTCGGCGACACGAAGGATGCGGCTTCGATATTGACAAAACCGGCACGGGTCAGGCGATCCACCAGCGCGATCTTGATATCGGCGCCGATGGTTTCCTTTTCATTTTGCAAACCATCGCGCGGGCCGACTTCGACAATTTTCACCTTGCTGGGTAACGAGTTCAGGTTCATATTGGATCTCCGTCTGTCGGTTGCAGATACTACTGTTGATAAAAAATCGCCAGGCCGCTTATTTTTCCGTCTCGGTCTGGAACGCCAGCAACTGCGTCCCTTCCTCGACCTGGTCGCCTACTGCATACAGCAATTCATCGATCACACCGTCGCGCGGGGCGGCAATGGTGTGCTCCATCTTCATCGCTTCCATGATCAACAGCGGCGTACCCTTGACCACCGTGTCGTCTTTTTTCACCAGGATGGCGACGATCTTGCCCGGCATCGGCGCCGTCAGCCTGCCTGCTTCGCCTTCAGCCTGGCCGGCATGCGCCAGCGGATCGTTGTACGGCAATACCGTGTGCTTGCCCAGACAAAATACATGTACCGACTCGCCATCGATCACCACCGTGCCGCGCACCAGTTTGCCATCGACCCGAATTGTATAGTCATTGCCATCCTGCTGCACCAGCGTCACCGGTGACACCTTGTTGGCATGGCCGAGCTTCCAGCCATTTTGCTGGTATACCACGGTGACTGGCACGGTGTGGCCAAGATCGGTGAATTCCAGCGTACGTTGCAATTCGACGTTCATGCGCCAGCCATTCAGCTGCGCCCACGGATCCTTGTCGCCGACTCTGGCGCGGCCAGCTTCGGCCGCCAGCACGCCGACTGAAGCCAGCGCCAGCTCGTCGACCGAACTCGGCTTGGGTGCAGGAAACAATGTTTCCTGATTACGCTCAATCAGGCCGGTATCCAGATTGGCGGTCGAAAACGGCACGCTTTCGACCAGCCGCTTCAAAAACGCGATATTGGTGGTCAGGCCAACCACCTGATAATGCGACAGCGCGTCGCTCATGCGCGCCAGCGCTTCTTCGCGGTCGCGCCCCCAGATGATCAGCTTGGCGATCATCGGGTCGTAAAACGGCGAAATCGCATCGCCCTCGCGCACACCGCTGTCGATGCGCACCGCTGCCGGCTGCTGCGCGATGCCGCCCAGCTCGAAGGTGACCGCCGCCGGGGTGCGCAAGTGACGCAGGGTGCCGATCGATGGCAGAAAATTATTGTCGGGATTTTCCGCGTAAATGCGCGCTTCCAGTGCGTGGCCATGAATGGCGAGCTGATCCTGGCGCAATGGCAGTGCTTCGCCAAAGGCGACCCGCAATTGCCACTCGACCAAGTCTTGCCCGGTGATCATTTCAGTGACCGGATGCTCGACCTGCAGCCGGGTATTCATTTCCATGAAATAGAACGAGCCATCCTGGTTGGCAATGAATTCCACCGTGCCGGCGCCGACATAGCCGACTGCCTTGGCCGCTGCGGTGGCCGCGTCGCCCATCGCCCGCCTGCGTTCCGCCGTCATGCCCGGCGCCGGCGCTTCTTCCAGCACTTTCTGGTGCCGGCGCTGCACCGAGCAGTCGCGCTCGAACAGATACACGCAGTTGCCCTTGGTATCGGCGAACACCTGGATTTCGATATGGCGCGGCTGCGTCAGATATTTTTCGACCAGCACCTTGTCGTCACCGAAGCTGCTGATCGCTTCGCGCTTGCAGGATGCCAGCGCATCCTTGAACTGTTCGCTTTTCTCGACGATGCGCATGCCCTTGCCGCCGCCGCCGGCGCTGGCTTTGAGCAAGACCGGATAACCGATCGCATCGGCCTGCTGCTGCAGGAAATCGGCACCCTGGTTCTCGCCGTGATAGCCCGGCACCAGCGGCACCCTGGCTTTTTCCATCAATTCCTTGGCAGCCGACTTCGAACCCATCGCATTGATGGCCGAGGCCGGCGGGCCGATGAAGGCAATCCCGGCATCGAAGCAGGCTTGGGCGAATTGGGCGTTTTCCGACAAGAATCCGTAACCGGGGTGGATTGCCTGGGCGCCGGTGGCCAGTGCCGCGGCAATGATCTTGTCGGCGCACAGATAGCTTTCCTTGGCCGGAGCCGGGCCGATTGCGAACGATTCGTCGCACAGTGCGACATGGCGCGCATTGGCATCCGCATCCGAATACACGGCAACAGTCTTGACGCCCATGCGGCGTGCCGATGCGGCAACCCGGCAGGCGATTTCGCCACGGTTGGCAATCAGGATTTTTGTAAACATTTTTTTCTCCAGAGTACGATGGCTTGCGGCGATGTTTTACAGTGCAGCGCTGCGACGTCGTTATATGAACAAGGTGTGCGTTTCATGCCAGCCATGACGGCTTGCGCTTTTCCAGGAATGACCGCACGCCCTCACGTCCCTCTTCGGAAGCGCGGATGGCGGCGATGCAAGCGACTGTTTTTTCGATCAGCGCCTCGGTTACCGGCTGCCCGGCCACATCCTGCACCAGGCGCTTGGCTTCGCGCACGGCGTTCGGGCTATTGGCGAGCAAGGCGCGCACGATGCCATCGACCGTGCTGTCGAGTTCATCGGCGGCAACAGCGGCGTGGATGAAGCCGATCCGGTGCGCCTCAACCGCAGAAAACCGCTCGGCGGTCAGGAAATAGCGGCGCGCCGCGTTTTCACCCATGGCCTTGATCACGTAGGGCGAGATGGTCGCCGGAATCAGGCCGAGCTTGACTTCCGACAGGCAGAACTGAACGCTGTCGGCGGCAACGGCGATATCGCAGGCCGCAGCCAGCCCCATGCCGCCGGCATAGCAATCGCCCTGGATGCTGGCGACCACCGGCTTCTGGCAGGAATGGATCACCGACAGCATCGATGCCAGCAAAGCGGCATCCGCACAGTTTTCCTGGTGCGAGTAGCCGGCCATTTTTTTCATCCAGTTCAGGTCGGCGCCGGCGCAAAACGCCGGTCCACGCGCTGCCAGCACGATGACTTTCACCCGACTGTCGGCGCCCAGAGCAATGAAGGCCTGGGTGATTTCGGCAATCGTCGTTTCATTGAAGGCATTGCGCACCTCGGGGCGGTTGAGCCATACCGAGGCGACATTGTCACTGAGTTCGATTTGCAGTGTCTGGTATTCCATGAACAGCCGCTTTCAATAGATTGAATGATTAAACATTGCGCAGAGACGCTGCCTTACATGCGGAACACGCCGAACCTGGTATCGGGTATCGGTGCATTCAGCGACGCCGACAAGCCCAGGCTCAGCACCATGCGGGTGTCGGCCGGATCGATCACGCCATCATCCCACAGACGAGCAGAAGCATAGTAGGGATGTCCCTGGTGTTCATACTGCGCACGGATCGGCTGCTTGAAGGCTTCCTCTTCCTCGCTGCTCCAGGCACCGCCCTTGCCTTCGATGCCGTCGCGCTTGACGGTTGCCAGCACGCTTGCCGCCTGCTCGCCGCCCATCACCGAGATGCGGGCATTCGGCCACATCCACAGCATGCGCGGTGAAAAGCCGCGGCCGCACATGCCATAGTTGCCGGCGCCAAAGCTGCCGCCGATGATCACCGTGAATTTCGGCACCGACGCAGTCGACACCGCAGTCACCATCTTGGCGCCGTTTCTGGCGATGCCTTCGTTTTCGTAACGGCGCCCGACCATGAAGCCGGTGATGTTTTGCAGGAAAACCAGCGGGATCTTGCGCTGGCAGCACAGTTCGATGAAATGCGTGCCCTTCAAAGCCGATTCCGAAAACAGCACGCCATTGTTGGCAATGATGCCGACCGGCATGCCGAAGATATGGGCAAAGCCGCACACCAGCGTGGTGCCGTAACGCGCCTTGAATTCATCGAAATCGCTGCCGTCGACGATGCGCGCGATCACTTCGCGCACATCGAACGGCTTGCGGGTATCGACCGGGATCACGCCATACAATTCCTGCGGCGGATATTTCGGCTCGACCGGCTCGCGCAACACCATCTGATGGTTCTTCTTGCGGTTCAGATTCGAGACAATGGTGCGCGCCAGCGACAGCGCGTGCAGGTCGTTTTGCGCCAGATGGTCGACCACGCCGGACAGGCGGGTGTGGACATCGCCGCCGCCCAGGTCTTCGGCGGTCACCACTTCGCCGGTTGCGGCCTTGACCAGGGGTGGCCCGGCCAGAAAGATCGTGCCCTGATTCTTGACGATGATCGACTCATCGCTCATCGCCGGCATGTAGGCGCCGCCGGCAGTGCAGGACCCCATCACCACCGCGACTTGCGGAATGCCCTTGGACGACATGTTGGCCTGGTTGTAAAAGATGCGGCCGAAATGGTCGCGGTCCGGGAACACGTCATCCTGGTTCGGCAGGTTGGCGCCGCCGGAATCGACCAGGTAAATGCACGGCAAATTGTTTTGCTCGGCGATTTCCTGCGCGCGCAAATGCTTCTTGACCGTCATCGGATAGTAGGTGCCGCCCTTGACTGTCGCGTCATTGCACACGATCACGCATTCGATGCCGGCCACGCGGCCGATGCCGGTGATGATGCCGGCCGACGGCGCGGCATTGTTGTACAGGTCGTTGGCCGCCAGCTGGGAGAATTCCAGGAACGGCGTGCCGGGATCGAGCAGCATTTGCACCCGGTCGCGCGGCAGCAACTTGCCGCGCGCAAGATGCTTGTTGCGCGCTTCGTCGCCGCCACCCAGTGCGATCGTGGCTATTTTTTGCTTCAAGTCGTCAACCACCGTTTGCAGCGCGGCGGCGTTGGCCTTGAAATCGTCCGAGCGGGGGTTCAGTTTGGAATCGATGATGGTCATGGCGTATGGTTGGGCAAGTGGAGTGGCAACGATTATTTTGTTTCGCCGAACAGTTCACGGCCAATCAGCATGCGCCGGATTTCCGAGGTGCCGGCGCCGATTTCATACAGCTTGGCATCGCGCCACAGGCGCCCTGCCGGAAATTCATTGATATAGCCATTGCCGCCCAGCGCCTGGATGGTTTCGCCCGCCATCCAGGTGGCTTTTTCGGCGCTGTACAGAATCGCACCGGCCGCGTCCTTGCGCAAGGCCCGGACCGCTTCCGGCGTCTTGGCACGGTCGCACGCCTGGCCGACTGCATACACATACGATTTACAGGCCATCATGGTCGAATACATGTCGGCGATCTTGCCCTGCATTAGCTGAAATTCGCCGATAGCCTGACCAAACTGCTTGCGGTCATGAATGTAGGGAATCACCACGTCCATGCACGCCTGCATGATGCCCAGCGGTCCGCCCGACAGCACGGTGCGCTCGGAATCGAGGCCCGACATCAGCACATTGACGCCCTTGCCCAGTCCACCGAGGATGTTTTCAACCGGCACTTCGCAATCCTGGAATACCAGTTCGCCGGTATGCGAGCCGCGCATGCCGAGCTTGTCGAGTTTTTGTGCAATCGAAAAACCTTTGAAACCTTTTTCGATCAGGAATGCAGTGATGCCGCGCGGGCCGGCTTCCATGTCGGTTTTTGCATACACCACCAGTACATCGGCATCGGGGCCATTGGTGATCCACATCTTGTTGCCGTTCAATACGTAGCGGTCCCCCTTCAGGTCGGCGCGCAGCTTCATGTTGACCACGTCGGATCCGGCATTCGGCTCCGACATCGCCAGCGCGCCCACGAAATCGCCGGAAATCAGCTTCGGCAGGTATTTCAGTTTTTGCTCATGGGTGCCGTTGCGCCGGATCTGGTTGACGCACAGATTGGAATGGGCGCCGTACGACAGGCCGACCGATGCCGATGCCCGCGAAATTTCTTCCATGGCGACGATGTGGGCCAGATAACCCATTGCGCTGCCGCCGTATTCTTCTTCGACAGTAATACCAAGCACGCCGAGGTCGCCAAATTTTTTCCACAAGTCCATTGGAAACTGGTCGCTATGGTCGATTTCGGCTGCGCGCGGCGCAATTTCAGCTTCAGCAAATTGTTGGACTGCTTCACGCAGCGCCACCATGTCCTCGCCATGATCAAAGCTTAAGCCGGGAAGATTGATGAATTGATTAGCCATGATTTCCTTGTGATAAGAGTCGGAAAATAAAAAATATTCGGTTTGCTTAATTTATAACGCTTTTCGTCGATTTACTGCGCCAATCGACCTTTTCCTGTGGTGCAAGAGCCATTATTTAAGTATCGATACTGGCTGGCCGCTGGGCCTTGCCCGTACCTGCTGATGCGCGCCAAACCACTGCGCGGTCGATCCTTGCTCCATCAATTGACCCGGATCGACAGCACGCATGCCAAGCCAATTCAATGAATGTGAGTATAACTCAACAAATTATGAAAAAGAATATGAATAACAGATATTATTTTGCTTGATAACGCGATAATTTGGCACTACAATCCCGGAAAAGTTAATTTGAGTTTTACTCAGTTAATTGAAGAAAATCATTGTTTCAAGCAATAAAATCAGTCACCCGCCCGGTTTTTCAGTGTCGCTTAATCGGTGAATGCCTGACGCAGTAAGCCTACCCGTACGGTAGTACCGAATCTGGGCAGGGTAAGTTGATCAGCAACAAAGCAGACGCAATTGCCAATCACGCATTTTGCTGAACGGTTTTTTAATAATGGAGACAAAGCGCATGAAAACGAAAATGAAGAAAATTTCCCTGGCAGTTGCCCTGCTGGCGTCCGGCATCACATCCGCATCGGCCCAGGTCAGCAATGACGTGGTCAAGATTGGCGTGCTGACCGACCTGTCGGGCCTGTATTCCGATCTGTCGGGTCAGGGTTCGATCGTGGCCGCGAAGATGGCCATCGAGGATTTCGGCAAGACCGTGCTCGGCAAGCCGATCGAACTGGTCAGCGCCGACAGCCACAACAAGGCCGACGTCGCTTCCGCCAAGGCGCGCGAATGGGTCGACCAGCAAAACGTCGACGTGCTGATGGATCTGGTGCCAACCAATGTGGCGCTGGCCGTGATGGACGTAGCACAGCAAAAAAACAAGATCGCCATCGTGGTCGGTTCAGCCTCGAGCACGATTTCCAATGAAAAGTGCACCCCGACTTCGGCGCACTGGATGTATGACACCTATTCCAACTCGGTCGGTACCGGCAAGGCACTGGTCAAGCGCGGCGCTGACAGCTGGTTCTTCCTGACGGCCGACTATGCATTTGGCAAGTCGCTGGAAAAGGATGTGACGGACGTGGTCACTGCCGCCGGCGGCAAGGTGCTCGGTTCGGTCAAGCATCCATTGAATTCAAGCGATTTCTCTTCCTTCCTGCTGCAGGCGCAGAATTCGAAGGCGAAAGTCATCGGTCTGGCCAATGCCGGCGGCGATACCGTCAACGCAGTCAAGCAAGCCGGTGAATTCGGCATTTCGGCCAAGGGTCAACTGGTTGCCCCGCTGCTGATGTTCATCAGCGACGTGCATGCGATCGGCCTGAACTTTGCGCAAGACATGTATCTGACCGAAGGCTTTTACTGGGATCTCAATGCCGAGACCCGCGCCTGGTCCAAGCGCTTCTTTGCAATTCAAAAGAAGATGCCGACCATGGCTCAGGCGGGCATGTATTCGGCGGTCACCCATTACCTGAAATCGGTCAAGGCTGCCGGCACCGACGACACCGCACCGGTGATGAAGAAAATGCGTGAAATGCCAATTTCCGATGTCGTCATGCCAAAGGGCACCTTGCGCGAAGACGGCCGGGTGATCCATGACATGCTGCTGCTGCAGGTGAAAAAGCCGTCCGAATCCAAGGCGCCTTGGGATTACTACAAGGTGATCAGCACGATCCCGGGCAACGAGGCTTTCCGGCCGCTGTCGCAATCCGGCTGCCCGCTGGTCAAGAAATAAGTTTTGCGTATTGTATTGGCAGGTCTTGTTAAGAGTAGTTAGCAGACCGTTCAAGGTGCGCGCATCGGGCGATGCGCGCATCCCGTAATTTCAAGGAGATCTCCCCATGCAGCAGCTCAGCTACGTTCACGGCGCGCATTCAGTGCCGCTGATAGGCGAAACGATTGGTTCTTATCTGGATTCGGTGGCCGAGCGTTTCGGCGATTCTGATGCACTGATCGTCGCGCACCAGGACGTACGCTGGACCTACAAGGAGTTCCAGCAGCGGGTCAACTATCTGGCAGCCGGTCTGCTGAAAATGGGCCTGAATCCGGGCGACCGTATCGGCATCTGGGCGCAGAACTGCTCGGAATGGGTACTGACCCAGTTCGCCACCGCCAAGGCCGGTCTGATCATGGTGAATATCAACCCGGCTTACCGCCGCTCCGAGCTCGAGTACGTGCTCGACAAGGTGCAGTGCAGCGCACTGATCCTGGCGCCGACCTTCAAATCCAGCAACTATATCGAGATGGTGCAGGATGTGATCCCGGAAATCCATCACAGCGTACCCGGCGGCCTGCGTTCGGACCGCCTGCCGCATCTGAAGCATGTGATCCGCATGGGCACCGACAAGACACCGGGCATGCTCAATTTCGATGACTTGCTCAAGTCGATCCATCATGAAGATCTGGACCATCTGGCCAAAGTCGCTGCCACGCTGCAGTTTGACGATGCGGTCAATATCCAGTTCACCTCCGGCACCACCGGTGCGCCCAAGGGCGCGACGCTCACGCACCACAATATTCTGAACAATGGATTCTTCATCGGCGAAGCCATGCGCCTGACCGAGAAAGACCGCCTGTGCATTCCAGTGCCGCTGTACCACTGTTTCGGCATGGTGCTGGGCAACCTGGCGTGCGTCACGCATGGCGCGGCGATGGTGTATCCGGGTGAAGGCTTCGATCCCAAGGCGGTGCTGGAAACGGTCCAGCGCGAGCGCTGCACCGGCCTGCATGGCGTGCCGACCATGTTCATTGCCCTGCTCGACCATCCTGACTTCAAGCAGTACGATCTATCGCAACTGCGCACCGGCATCATGGCCGGCTCGCCCTGCCCGATCGAGGTGATGACACGGGTGATCAACCTGATGCACATGAAGGAAATCACGATTGCCTATGGCATGACCGAGACCTCGCCGGTCAGCTTCCAGAGTTCGGTCGACGATCCGGTCGACCTGCGGGTATCGACCATCGGCCGCATCCATCCGCATCTGGAAGTCAAGATCGTCGATACCGAAGGCAAGATCGTGCCACGCGGCGTCAAGGGCGAACTCTTGACTCGTGGCTATTCGGTGATGCTCGGTTACTGGGGTGATGAAGAGAAAACCCGTGAAGCGATCGACCCGGCGCGCTGGATGCATACCGGCGACCTGGCGGTGATCGATGAAAATGGTTTTTGCAGCATCGTCGGCCGTTCCAAGGACATGGTGATTCGCGGTGGTGAAAACATTTATCCGCGCGAAGTCGAGGAATTCCTGTACCGGCATCCGAAAGTGCTGGATGTGCAATGCGTGGGCGTGCCGGATGTCAAATTCGGCGAAGAGCTGTGCGCCTGCATCATCCTGCGCCCCGGCATGCAGGCCGATGCCGATGAAATCAAGGCTTTCTGCAGCGGCCAGATTGCCCACTACAAGATCCCGCGCTATATCCGCTTCGTCGAAAGTTTCCCGATGACGGTGACCGGCAAGATCCAGAAGTACCTGCTGCGCCAGCAAGTCGCCACCGATCTTGGCCTGAGCGCAGAGTAAGCTGCAACCGCGCTCTGGGAACCTTACACGCCGCCGATCCTGGCGGCGTTTTTACTTAGAACTCATTTCATCAACAGGAACCGATTTCGATGGAAAATACACCCGCCACGCTGGATCTGGTGCAGCTGTCGAAAGAACTCGAAAGCATTTTAAAACTGCGTAACGCACCGTTCGGCATCAAGATGTGCGAGACGGTCGAGGAAATGCAGGCCATCCCGAAACTGCGGCGCCCCTCCGCGATTCATACCACCGACCAGATCATCGCCCAGGCTGCGCGTCTGGGCTGGACGGTCGGCATCACGGCCGACGACCTGGTCGGCGACCAGTGCCGCGCGGTGATCGGACTGGGCAAGCAGGATGCGACCTGGCTGGCGGGGGAACCGATGGTTGGCGTCTGGTATGCCACCCAACCGGATGCGGCGGCCCACCAGGCTGCGATGCAGTGCGTGCCGCACGGGCGCTACCAGGCCATGGTGGTGTCGCCGCTGCGCAGCGGCCGGCTGAACCCGCCCGACATCGTGCTGTTTTATGCCACGCCAGGCGCCATGATGTATTTCATCAATGGCTTGCAATGGTCCGGCTATCGGCGCTTTGACTGGAGCGTGGTCGGCGAATCGGCCTGCGCCGATTCCTGGGGCCGGGCATTGGCGACCAGGCAGCCAAGCCTGTCGATTCCATGCTTCGCCGAGCGGCGCTACGGCGGCGTGCTGGATGATGAGATGCTGATGGCGGTGACACCGGAAGACTTGAAAAAAGCAATCGATGGGATGCAGGCACTGTCCGGCAATGGCTTGCGCTACCCGTTTGCCCAATACGGCATCCAGCAGGATGTGCGCGCCGGCCTCGGTGTCAGTTATGGCGAGACGGCGGGCAAGAGAAATTCACCGTGATGATCGCTGGCCAGAATAGCCATTAGTCATTAAACATTAGCCGTTTATTGAACCAGTCTCGCAGCCGGCCCGAAGTCATCGGGCCGGCCATCAGGCCCGGAGTGCACACGGCCTGGACTGGTACGTTTCTGTTGCCGCAAGCACTCTCCTGGGTAGTGACTGTTTGCCGTCGGCTGGCACGGCTGCCGGCAACCCTTTAGCAGTATCCCTTCAGCTCTTACCCAGCTTCCACTTTCTTGCCATAAAAGTTTGTTCCGTTAAAAGCCATTCGCTGTCAGATCTTGTGTGAATGCGACGCACTTAGTTAGTTCTTTTCAATCCATCCATCTGATCAAACACTGCATCGCACTAAGATTTTTTGTTTGCATGACCGGTATCAAGCCATCGATTATGAACGGTGTATGCTAGACAAAATGCGTGTTCTACGCGGGTAGCTTTTCAACCGTTTATCAATCGAAATATTCACGCTCTACAGGAGGTCTCATGGCAACCAGGATACAAGTCATTTTTTATAGTTCCTACGGACATATCTATAAGATGGCGGAAGCCATAGCCGCCGGCGCGCGGGAAGTCGATGGCGTGGAAGTCACGCTGTTGCAGGTGCCGGAACTGGTGCCGGACGACGTGCTGGAAAAATCCGGCGTGAAGGCAGCGCGCCAGGCATTTGCGCATATTCCGATGGCGCAGGTTGATAACCTGCCCGACGCCGACGCGATCATCTTTGGCACCCCGACCCGGTTTGGCAACATGTGCGCGCAAATGCGCAATTTCCTGGACCAGACCGGCGGGCTGTGGATGAAAGGCGCGCTGGTGGGCAAAGTCGGCAGCGTGTTTGCCAGTACCGCCACCCAGCATGGCGGACAGGAAACGACGCTCACCAGTTTTCATACCACCCTGCTTCATCAAGGCATGATCATCGTCGGCTTGCCGTATTCCGAAGCGCGGCAAATGTCGATGGAGGCGATCAACGGCGGCAGTCCGTATGGCGCCACCACGATTACGTCCGGCGACGGCTCGCGCATGCCGAGCGAAGAGGAATTGGCGATGGCGCGCTTTCAGGGTCGCCATGTCGCCCAGATCGCCAAAAAGCAGGCGCAGCAGTAAAACAGCAATCTGTATATGCACAGCCAGCGTGTGCGGCCGCAAGCCGTGTTCCTGGCTGGTGCGGGCATGACCAGCAGCTGCTCGCCTGGAATCATTGCGCGATGCCGACTGGCATCAACAACCAGCGTCCGATCTGCATGAGGCACCCGACCTCTGGCAGTGAATTGATGGCGAATCTGGCCTCGGGAACGACAGCGGAATTGACAACGGAATCGGCAGCAGAATCAGCAGCTGTATCATCAGCAACAATCAGGAGGAACCAGCATGTCGGATGAATTGCCGGCTGACGGCGCACTGGAAGTGGTGGTGGTGCCGCGCAGCCATGATCTGGGCGACAATTTTCAGGTTCGGCGCGCACTGCCCTCGACCCGGCGCCGGATGGTCGGCCCATTTGTGTTTCTCGACCAGATGGGGCCGCATGTATTCGATGCCGGACGGGGCCTGGATGTGCGCCCGCATCCGCACATTGGCCTGGCGACCGTCACCTACCTGTTTTCCGGTGAAATCCTGCATCGCGACAGCCTGGGCATCGTGCAGCCGATCCGCCCGGGTGAAGTCAACTGGATGACCGCCGGGCGCGGCATTGTCCATTCCGAGCGCACCGCGCCAGAGGTGCGTCAGCAGGCATCGCCGCTATTCGGCCTGCAATGCTGGGTCGCGCTGCCCCAAACCCATGAAGAATGCGCGCCGGATTTTCGTCATATACCTGCCGCCGAGTTGCCGGTCGAACAGGCAGAAGGCGTCACCGCCCGCATCATTGCCGGCAGTTTTTTCGGCCGCACATCGCCGGTGCAAACATTGTCCGCCTTGTTCTACGTGGACGTGCAACTAGCGCCCGATGCCCGGCTCGACTTTCCCGCCGACTACACCGAACAGGCAATCTACGTGGTTGAAGGCAGGCTGGAGCTGGGACACGATGGCGGCTTCGACGCCGGCCAGCTGCTGGTACTCAAACCCGGCCTGCACGTCACCCTCAAGGGCGGCGCGGCAGGCGCGCGCCTGATGCTGCTGGGAGGGGAGCCGATGGACGGGCCGCGCTACCTGAACTGGAATTTCGTGTCCAGTTCGACTGAACGCATCGAGCAAGCCAGACAAGACTGGCGCGCGCAGCGCTTTCCGATGGTGCCGGGCGAAACCGAGCATATCCCGCTGCCCGATGCGCCCGGCAAACCGGTGCACTACCCGTAACAGCCGGTGCCGGATTTCCCGCAATAACCGCAAATTGGCAGGCGATTGCCGGTTCGACATATAATTGCGTACCTGCGCCGCCCTGCGCTCCTGAAACGAGCCCGCGGCACAAGCATCGTGGCCGCAGCACCATTTGCTGGTCATTCAATCACCCGCCGCTCACCGAAGCGGGAATACAAGCTCAATCCTGTACGGTCTGGCAACTGTTTCAACAACAGATAGTCGCCAGGCATGTGACGCAGCATTTTTTCATTGGGAGCGGATATGCGCGAATTACTATCGATTTCCCCCGAACTCGCGTGGCCGATTGCAATTGCAATCGGCTGGGCGGCGGGCGAATTCGGTCATCGCTGGACTGGCTTGCCGCGCATTAGCCTGTATGGTCTGGTCGGTTTTTTATTGGGCCACACGCAACTTGGCTTCTTGCCGGAATCCAATACCGGCACCTTCCGGGTGCTGGCAGACGTCGCATTTGGCCTGATCCTGTTCGAGCTGGGCTACCGCATCAACCTGCACTGGTTGAAAGTCAACCCCTGGCTTGCCGTATCGAGCCTGGTCGAGGCAGTGGGTACATTTGCCGCCGTGTATGCAGTGTCCAACTGGTACGGGATGTCGACCATCATTTCCCTGCTGCTGGCGTCATTGGCAATGTCGACTTCACCGGCCGGCATCCTGCGCGTCATCAACGAACAATCGAGTTCCGGCCAGGTGACCGAGCGCATCCTGCACCTGTCAGCGCTCAACTCGGTGATGGCGGTGTTCGCGTTCAAGGTGGTGATCGGCTACTGGCTGTTCCAGAGTTCCGGCAGCCTGCCCAAAGCTGGCTGGAACAGCCTGGTGGTGCTGCTGGTGTCGGCGGCGCTGGGCGCTGTGTTCGGCGCGGCCTTTCCGGCACTGCGCCGCTGGCTTGGCAATGTCGGCACCGATGCCACCGTCGCCTTTGCGGTCGGCGTGATCGTGCTGGTCGCGCTGACCTATTCACTGAATTTCTCGCCGATCCTTGCCGCGCTGACGTTCGGCCTGGTTGCGCGCCACCGGCGCGAAACCCTGAGCCAGACCCAGCGCAATTTCGGCGTCCTGGGCGACTTGCTGGTGATTCCGCTATTCCTGTTTGTCGCCGCCACGCTCGAGTGGCGCCATGCGATGGCCGGCATCGGTCTGGCGCTGCTGATCATCATTGTGCGGCTGATCATGAAAACGGCAGGCGTGGTGCTGTTTGCCAGGGTCAGCGGCATTTCCTGGCGCAAGGGTGCACTGATCGGCATGGCACTGAGCCCGATGTCGGTGTTCGTGATTCTGGTGCTGGAACAAACCCGCTACCTGAAATTCGACTTGATCGACCATCTGGCGCCGCTGGCGGCAATGGTACTGGTGATGGAAGTGATCGGGCCGATTCTGACCCAGCGGGCGCTGATCTGGGCCAATGAAACTTCTGACGAAAAGGAATCCTGACATGCCCCTGGAACCGTTCAAGACTTCCGATGCGCTGACCATGGGCGTCGAGCTGGAGTTGCAGCTGGTTAGCCTGTCCGACTTCGACCTGGTCTCGGCCAGTCCCGACATGCTGGACCTGCTCTCGCGCAAACCCTTCCCCGGCAATGTGACGCCGGAAATCACCGAAAGCATGATCGAGATAAATTCCGGCATTCATGCCAATCACACCAGCCTGGTCGGCGAGTTGCAGCAGATTCGCGATACGCTGGTGCGGGCTGCCGACAAACTGAATATCGGCATCTGCGGCGGCGGCACCCATCCATTTCAGAAATGGTCGGAACGCAAGATCTTTTCCAAGCCGCGCTTCAAGGAAGTCTCGGTGCTATATGGTTATCTTGCCAAGCAATTTACCGTGTTCGGCCAGCATGTGCATATCGGCTGCAGCTCCGGCGACGATGCCCTGTACCTGCTGCATGCGCTGAACCGCTATGTGCCGCACTTCATTGCCCTGTCGGCATCCTCCCCCTACTTTCAGGGTCGCGACACGCTGTTCAATTCGGCGCGCCTGAATTCGGTATCGGCCTTTCCATTGAGCGGACGCGCGCCGTTCCTGCAACGCTGGTCGGATTTCGAGCAGGATTATTTCGCCAGAATGGAACATACCGGCATTGTCAAAAGCATGAAGGATTTCTATTGGGATATCCGTCCCAAGCCGGAATTCGGCACTATCGAATTGCGGGTCTGTGACACGCCCCTGACGGTGGAACGGGCTGCCGCCCTGGCCTGTTATCTGCAGGCGCTGTGCCAGTACCTGTTGGACCGCACCGAGCCGCCGCCGGCCGAAGATGATTATCTGGTCTATAACTACAACCGCTTCCAGGCATGCCGCTTCGGCCTGGATGGCACGCTGGTGCATCCGAAGTCCCATGAAACAGTGTCGTTGCGGGAAGATATATTGACCACGCTGCGCAAGATGGAACCGTATGCCAGCCGGCTTGGCAGCCTGCCGATGCTCGAGCATCTGTACAGCACGACCCATGAAGGCAGCGACGCCACCTATCTGCGCGAACAGTTTCTGGCGACCGGCAGTGCCGAGGGCATGGTCGATATGGCGATCCGCCGGTTCCGGGAAGGCTGTCCAGCCTAATCCGCCGCGAATGCGCGGCGCCGTGCTGTTTCCCATTGCAAAGCAAAACCGGAGCGATACAATGGCGGCTGGCCCCCGCGCCGATTGCCCTCGATGCGCCATTCTCACTCACCGACCTTCAGAAGAAATTAGTGGAAGAACAACACGCCGTTCCCTTTTTACGTGAAACCCTGCTGTTTCTGGCGCTGGCCGGCATCCTGATACCACTGCTACAGCGCCTGCGCATCAATCAGGTGCTGGGCTTTCTGGCAGCCGGCGCCCTGATCGGCCCGTTTGGACTGGGCCTGTGGATCGAGCAGGCGGCCTGGCTCAATTACATGACGGTATTGCGCCCGGAAGGCATCGCAGTACTGGGCAATCTCGGCGTACTGTTTCTGATGTTCATGATCGGCCTGGACTTGTCGGCCGAACGACTGTGGGCATTGCGGCACTGGGTATTTGGCGCCGGCGTGGCGCAAGTCACGTCAAGTGCGGCCATCATTGGCGGTATTGCATGGTGGTGGTTCGACGTCCCGATTGAGGCTGCCACCGTGCTCGGCTTGATTCTGGCGCTGTCGTCGACGGCAGTCGTCATGCAATTACTGTCCGAGCGGGTTGCCACCGGCTCGCCAATGCGGCAGACGGCCTTTTCCATCCTGATGCTGCAAGACCTGGCGGTGGTGCCGATTTTTATCCTGGTCGGCGTGTTGGCCAAAGGCGAAAGCGACAACCTGGTGCCGACGATTGCGATGACGCTGGCCAAGTCGATCGGCGCCGTGCTGCTGATTTATCTGCTCGGACGGCGTCTGATTCGCCCGCTATTTCGCTCCTTTGCCAAACAGCACCAGCCGGATGTATTCATGGCGCTGACGCTGTTTTGCACGCTCGGCATTTCGGCAGCCACCGCTGCCTCCGGGCTGTCGATGGCGCTCGGCGCGTTCCTGGCCGGCCTGCTGCTGGCGGAAACCGAATTTCGCCACCAGGTCGAAGTGATCATCGAGCCATTCAAGGGCTTGCTGATGGGGCTGTTCTTTATGTCGGTCGGCATGCAAACCGACGTCCGTGTGGTGATGCAAGCGCCGCTGACGGTGCCGGTACTGGTGATCGGCCTGATTCTGGTCAAGGCAGGCATCCTGGCGATCATTTTCCGCATCGGCGGCTTCAACTGGGGACGCGCGATCGAAGGTGGCCTGCTGATGGGCCAGGGCGGCGAATTCGCATTCGTGGTCGTCGGCTATGCACTGACGACCCAATTGATGACGCCGGAGCTGGGCCAATTGACCATGCTGGTGGTTGCACTGAGCCTGTTTGCCACGCCATTGGCCGCCCGCGGCGGACGCCTGTGCGCCGAATGGTGGGAACGTAGCCATGTCAACCAGGCCAGCAACCTGAGCACCACCGCGCTGCCGCCGATGGCAGGCCAGGTGATCATCGTCGGCTTTGGCCGGGTCGGCCAATTGCTCGCGCAAGTCTTGCGCGATCAGGACATCCCCTATATTGCGGTGGAAAGCGATGCCCGGGTTGCCGCGCGACTGCATTCGCCGGGATTGCCGGTCTACTATGGCGATGCCTCGCGCGCCGAGTTTTTGCGTAAACTGCAAGCCAATACTGCAGCGGCGATTGTGTTGACCATGGACCAGCCGACCTCGGCGTTGCAGGCAGTACGGGCGATCCGGCGCGAGTGCCCGCACCTGCCGCTGTTTGCACGTTCGCGCGATGAAAAGCATGCGATCGCCCTGAAACAGGCGGGTGCCAATGTCGTCATTCCGGAAACACTGGAAGCTGGACTGCAATTGTCTGGCATCGTATTGCAGACGCTGGGCCTGTCCGACAGCGTTGCCACCCGCGTGGTGCAAAACGAACGCGACCGCCGCATTGCGATCATGCAGGGCGAAACCGCAAAACAGTAAGGCGGCCATCGGGAACGCTCGCTACCGGATGCCGGACGCCAGGATACTGGTCATGCCGGATCTGCGTGCTTTATCCTGGCTGCGACCAGGCTGAGTGCCGACATTTGGCGGTTTTGCAACAGAGCGGGCATGCGCCGCCACAAATGACAATCGTTGACATTTTGCTGCCGGCCTTGCTGCACGCTGATCCTGGCTGCCTTCCCGACCCTTTTCGCAGTCAGCACCCGGCCTGCCGTCGCACAAGTCGATGCGGCGCATTCCTGCAGCCTGCGGACACAGCCAGACGCAGTGCGGGTCGCGCCCGGGCGCGCACCAGCTTGTTTCCTTGCTGCGGCGCCAGCTGCAGAATCAGGCATCAGCAGCCTGACCCGGCAGGAAAATGCTGCGCCCCGATGTGACAGGGAATCGCGGTTAACTGCCAGTCTTTCCCGGCGCAGTTCCTTCCATGCGCCGCTGGCTCATTACATCAAAGCAAGGTAAAGTATTAGTCGACATGTAAAACCTTTGGGGACCGCAATGCCCTTTCTGTCATCAGAACGGATCTGTGACATCCTGCGTGGCATCACCAATGCGAAAAGCTTTGAAGATGTGCTCGATTTGCTCGGCGCAGAAATCGAGGCATTGGGTTTGACCGACGGCTATCTGATCAATTTGCTGGATGCATCCGGCAAGCAGCTGACCTGCCTGAAAACGCGCTTTCCTCCCGAATTCCAGAATCTCGAACAAACCTATTATGGCTACAAAATGCCATTGGACGATGGCAATCTGAACGCCAGAGCCATGGCCGGCCGGGAGACGATCCATATCACGCACGACAACGCCACGACGGAAGAAATCAAAATCCTGCGTTACTGGAAAGTCCATGAAAGCGTCGGCGTGCCGATCGGTGACCCGGAAAATGCGGCATCGTCACCGATCGGGGCGATCGTTTTGCTCAAGCAAGGCAATCCGGTGACCGAACGCGGGTTTCAGGAACTGCAATCACTGCTGGCGATGTTTTATCGCAGCCTGGCCAACTGGCTGCATTATTTTCACCTGGAGAAAATGCATGACGAAGCCACCACTGCGGTGGAGGAAAACCAGCGTCTTCTGCAGTTTCTCGACGAGATGAACAACCTGACATCGGTCGACAAGATTTATGACCTGTTTGCCGCCGAGTTATTCCGCCAGTTGCCATTTGACCTGGCCGGATTTGCATTGAAAGAAAATGACCAGCTGATTTTTGCAAGGGCGATCGTGGCCGATCGCAGCCTTGACGGCAAGTGCGCCGCCTGGGAACGCTACATGCTGGACAACCCGATCAATCTGTCGGTCCGAGCGATCGGTGCAGCCCATGTTTTTTTCCACAACGAGCCCCTGGTCTTTCCCGACATTCTGGAGATCATGCATCTGCCGATGGATGCACACGACGTGGCCGGTTTATCCACACTGGAGACGGCGCGCACCTTGCTGCTGGCACCGATCCGCTATCAAAAAAAGCCGATCGGCATCTTGTCGCTGTACACGCTCGGAAAAACGCTCATGCTGTCGGATGGCGACCGGCATATGCTGGACCGCCTGTCCTCCTTTCTGGGAACGGCGATTACCAATGGCAAAATCTATGCGACCAGCCAGGCGCAGAACCTGGAGATCGGCCATCTGAATCTGAAGCTGCAGGATAAAGTCAGGGAGTTGGCCGAGCAAGCTTCCACCGATCAGCTGACCGGCCTGTTCAATTTCCGCACCTTTGAAAAAGAACTGGAAAAACGCCTGCATGAAACCAGCCGGGCGTCGCTGCAGAATGAACTGTCGCTGGTGTTAATCGACATCGATCATTTCAAGCATTTCAACGATACCTACGGTCACGCCGCCGGCAACGATGTGCTGGCCGGCGTGGCGCGCGAAATCGGCAGGCATATTCGCCAGACCGACATGGCGTGTCGCTACGGCGGTGAAGAATTCGTGGTGATCTTGCCCAAGTGCGACCTGGAAGGCGCCCGCCTGCTGGCAGAACGCATCCGCGCCGGCATCGAAGCCAGCATTTATGACACCTGCGCCGGCAGACAGTCGGTTACGGTCAGCATCGGCTGCACCATGCATCAGCCGGGCGACACCCAGCAAACCGTGTTTAGCCGCGCCGACGCTGCCCTGTACCAGGCCAAGAACCAGGGACGCAACCAGGTATGCAGCGGTTGACTACCGCGCCAGCGGCTGGCTGATCGCAGTCTGGCCGACTGCCCCTTATTGCGGCGACATCAGGAAGCGGCGGATCGTGTCGCCGGCCTTGGCGATTTCAGTCACGCCGGCCAGATGACCACCGCCGGAATCGATTTCCACGAACTCGGCGCAGGTGCCGTTTTTTTGCAGCGCATTGACTTGGTCGCGTGCCACGCCCGCCGGAAACAGCAAGTCGCTGCGGTACTGGATCACCAGCGTCTTTGCCTTGATTTTCTTCAGCGCCGGGTCGACCGAACTGCCCGATGTGCCGGCCACAAACAATTGATTGGCCCGAGTCATGTACAACATTTCATTGGCATCGGTGGTGGTAGTGGCCCGTGCCAGCCCGCCTGCCCTGAATGCCTGGTTGACCAGAAAATCGTTCTCCAGCGCGGCAAGTGGATCCTGATCCGGGTTTGCCCACTGATATTGAAAATTGTTAGCAATGCCTTCCGGGTGCTGTGCCGCCACGATCACGTTGAACAGCGCCAGCGCCACACCCTTGACCGGCTCCGGCCCGCCATAATAGTCGCCGTTATTCCAGTTTGCATCTGCCTTGATCGGCGTGATCCAGCTCTCCAGGTTGCAGATCGCAAAGGGACGCTGCGATGGCGTTCCGTTGACCGCAATCACCTTCTTCACGCGGTCCGGATAGGCGGCAGCCCATTCATACGATTGCAGCGCGCCCATCGATACGCCGGCTACGGCTGCGAGCCTTTTGATACCAAGTGAATCCAGCAGCGCTTTCTGGATACGCACGAAATCGCTGATGGTCACCACCGGAAAACGCAAGCCATATGGCTTGCCGGTGTCGGGGTCGATCGACGACGGACCGGTCGTGATCGTGATGCCATCTCTGGAATTGAGATTGACCAGCGAGTCGATACTGATTATGCAATAGCGGTCGGTGTCGAGCGGTTTGCCGGGACCGATGATACTGTCCCAGTAGCCCGGCACCGGATCGTCTTGCCGATAACGGCCGGCTGCATGCGAGTTGGCGGAAAAGTAATGTGGCACCAGAATGACATTGTCTTTTTCCTGGTTGAGCCGGCCGTAACTTTCCCAGCCGACTCGCACGTCACGGATCGTCTTGCCGCCAACCGTCGTATAACTGGGCAGGGCAAATGAATTTTTTTGCACCAGCCCATCGTATGCTTGCATGCAGGCAGCCGTCATCATTACCTCTTGTTACGGATCGGAACGTTGATTTCTTCCGGCTTGATTTCGCGTACCAGTTCCGGCACGGCCCAGGTAAATGCCGGATCGTTCTTGATCTTGAAATGGTACAGGGACATCATTGCCTGGTGATCTTCCTTGCGCAAGGTCATCGTGCCTTTTGGCGTATCAAAGCTCATGCCTTCCAATACTGAAATCAGCTTTTCGGTATCGGTGTCGCCGCCGGTTTTCTTCAATGCCTCGACGATGGCAATGCCAGCCGCCATGCCGCATACGGTAAAGAAGTCAGGCGGCGACTTGTAACGCTTGTAGTGCTCGGTCATCAGCCAGGCATTGCTTTTATTCTTGGGAATGCCGTAATAGTAATAAATCGAGCCTTCCAGACCCGGCAGCTGCTTGTAGCCTGCCAGCGCCGGCAAAGTATTGCCGCCGGTAGCGATTTCAATCCCATAGCGCTTCAAATCGAGATCGTTGATTTTCAGCGGGTTGCCGGCACCGGCCCAATAAATGAACACCACTTTCTTGCCCGGTTTGTCCTTCAGTGCTTCGATGATGCGTACCGCACCGGCAGTGAAATCGGAGGTGTTCGCCGGCAAATACTCTTCATGCACGATCTGGCCCTTCTTGATCGCCTGGCGGAAAGCCTTGATGCCATCGCGGCCGAACGCATAGTCCTGCGCCAGGGTGGCAATGTAGGTATTCGGCTTGTCGATGACGACGGCATTGGTCAGCGCATCCTGGGTCGAATTGCGTGCGGTACGGAAAACGTAGCGATTCCATTTTTCACCGGTAATCGAATCCGCGACCGACGAATCGACGATCAGCAGTTTCTTGTGTTCCTCGGCGATCGGCATCATCGCCAGCGTCACGGCAGAACTGATCGCGCCAACCGCGATATCCGCCTTGTCATCCTGGTAGGAAGAAGCCAGCAGTGACCGGCCGAGATCGGGTTTGCCCTGATCATCTTTTGCAGTCAGCACGATCTTCCTGCCGTTGACCATCATGGTGCCGTCGGTTGCGTACTGCAGGCCCAGCTCCAGGCCCCGATGCGAATCGACACCATAGGACTCAAACGGACCGGTTCTGGAATAGACATGGGCGACCGTTATATCTTTGGCGTGCAAGGCTGCGCTGCAGCACGCCAAGGTAAGTGCTGCGATCAAACGATGTTTCATTTTTTTCTCCTGTTAATTTGTTTTGTCTGCTATTTTTATCAAAAAACCTACGGCCCGAAGCCGTATCCTTACCACCTCAAAATTTGTAGCGAATGCGCTACCCTAGTTTTCTGCAAGCGCCGCCGTATAAATGGCAAATACGTCTTGCTCGGTGACCTCGCGCGGGTTATTGACCAGCAGCCGCGTTTGCAGCATCGCATCCCTGGTCAGGCGCGGAATGTCGGCTTCGCCGATGCCGACCTGGGCCAGGCAGCGTTCGATGCCGGTGGCGCGGGCCAGCTTTTCCAGGTGGCTGATGAACGCGTCGCTGCGCGCCTCATCGCTGCCGGTGGCAGCAGGCACGGCAATCGCGGCCAGTTCCGCGTACTGGGCGGCAGCGGCCGGGGCATTGAAGCGCAATACATGCGGCAATACCAGCGCATTGGACAGGCCGTGCGGCACATGGAAGATGCCGCCGATCGGATATGCCAGCGCATGGACCGCAGCCACCGGCGCATTGGAAAAGGCCTGCCCGGCCAGCATCGCGCCCAGCAGCATGCCTTCGCGCGCGGCACGGTCCTGGCCATTTTGAAAAGCCGGCAACAGGTTTTTGTTCAGCAGCGCAAACGCTTCGCGCGCCAGCATGTCGGACAACGGGTTCTTGCGGTGCCGGCTGGTATAGGCTTCGATCGCATGCACCATTGCATCGATGCCGGTGGCCGCCGTGATCTTGGGTGGCAGGCCCATCGTCAGTTCCGCGTCCAGGATCGTCAGGTCGGCATACAGTTGCGGCGACACCACGCCTGCCTTGGTGGTGGCGCCGGTCGTGACTATCGAAATTGGCGTGACTTCGGAGCCGGTGCCGGCGGTGGTCGGTATTTGCACCAGCGGCAGGCGCGGCCCGGTGACCTTGCCCACGCCATACATGTCGGCCAGCGGCTGGCTCGAACCCGCCAGCGCCGCAATCAGCTTGGCCACATCCATCGACGAGCCGCCGCCCAGCCCCAGAATCAAATCGGAGCCGGCATTGCGCGCCTTGGCAGCAGCAGCCAGCACCACGTCTTCCGGCGGATCGGCCACCACATCGTCAATCACCTGCACTTCACAGCCGGCTTCAGCGAGGCTGGCCAGCGCTGGCGCCAGCAAGCCGCTCTTGTGCAGGAAGCTGTCGGTCACCAGGCAAATGCGCTTTTGCGAAAAGCGCTCGGCCAGCAATGCGCCCAATTTGCGGGCGGCGCCAAATTCGACAACTAATGACGGCACGGTACGGAATTCAAAACTTATCATCACAAATTCTCCATTGATCACTTGCGCGCAATGCGCGGCATTACAGCTGCATGCACAGGTATTTCATTTCCAGGTACTCGTCGATACCGTACTTTGAACCTTCGCGCCCGATGCCCGACTGCTTGATGCCGCCGAACGGGCCGACTTCATTCGAAATCAGGCCGGTATTCAAGCCGACCATGCCGTATTCCAGCGCTTCGGACACGCGCCAGGAGCGGCTCAGGTCACGGGTGTACAAGTAGGCCGCCAGGCCGAACTCGGTATCGTTGGCCATTGCCACCGCTTCTTCTTCGGTGCGAAAGCGAAACAGCGGCGCGACCGGCCCGAAGATTTCTTCACGCGCCACGCGCATGGCAGGCGTGACCTCGGTCAACACCGTCGGCTGGTAAAACGTCCGGCCCAATGCATGGCGACCGCCACCGGTGGCCAGCTTGGCGCCGCGTTCGCGCGCGTCGGCGACCAGGGTCTCGACCTTGGCGATGGCAGCGTCATCGATCAGCGGCCCCTGCACCACATCATCCTGCAAGCCATTGCCCACTTTCAGCGCCGACACTTTTTCGGCCAGCAGCCTGGCAAAGGCATCATAGATGCCGTCCTGCACAATGAACCGGTTGGCGCAGACGCAGGTCTGGCCACTGTTGCGGTATTTGGCGACCAGTGCGCCCGCGACCGCGGCTTCCAGGTCGGCGTCGTCAAACACGATGAACGGTGCATTGCCGCCCAGTTCCAGCGACAGGCGCTTGATGGTTGGCGCGCATTGCGCCATCAGCAGGCGGCCAACTTCGGTGGAACCGGTAAACGACAGCTTGCGCACGATCGGGCTGGCAGTCAGCACGCCGCCGATGGCACGGGCGTCGCCGGTGAGCACTTGCAACACGCCATCGGGCACCCCGGCGCGGCGCGCAAGTTCGGCCAGTGCCAGCGCCGACAGCGGCGTCTGCTCGGCCGGCTTGATGATGATGGCGCAGCCGGCAGCGAGCGCCGGTGCGGCCTTGCGGGTGATCATCGCCGCCGGAAAATTCCACGGCGTGATCGCTGCGCACACGCCAACCGGCTGCTTCAGGATGGCAATGCGCTTGTCGGCTTCCGGGTGCTGGGCGAGGTCGCCATTGACGCGCCGGCCTTCTTCGGCAAACCATTCGATGAACGATGCGGCATAGCGGATTTCACCGCGCGCCTCAGCCAAAGGTTTACCCTGCTCCCGTGTCATCAGGTAGGCCAGGTCTTCCAGGTTGGCCAGCATCGCATCGTGCCAGGCACGCAGGATCTTTGCGCGCTCCTTGGCTGGCCTGGCTTGCCAGGCGCGCTGCGCGACTTGCGCTGCCGCGACCGCACGCGTCGTTTCAGCAGCGCCCAGATCGGCGACTAGCGCCAGTTGTTCGCCGGTCGCGGGATCGGTGACACTGAATCGGGCGCCATTGTCGGCGTCGATCCATTGTCCATTCAAAAATGCCTGCGTCTGCAGTAATCCCGTGTCAGTCAATTTCATCTTGTGTTTTTCCTGTCGCCTTGCTATGATGTTCAACCTATTGAACAGCATTCATTTCAATGAACAGGCGTATGCTAGGCAAAATTTTAATGATGGTCAAGATTTTTTGACTGGCAGTTTGATTTTTGAGATAACGCGTTATAAGAACCATCCAGCCCCGGCTGGACTTTGATGGCACAAATTATTTATTCGGATAACACGTTTTATGACCCGCCAATCCGCTCCACCCTTGCCGCTGTCGACCGATGACACCGGCACAGAAAAAATCATGGCACCGGCCGTAGTGCGTGCCACCCGGGTACTTGACTTGATTTCGGAAGCGTCGGCGCCGCTGTCGCTGGCCGAGCTGGCGCGCATGCTGGCGCTGCCGAAAAGTTCATTGCATGGATTGTGCGCAACCCTGGTGCAGCTGCGGCTGATTGCCCGGCTCGATGACGGCACGATGACGCTGGGACCGCACGTGATGACCTGGGCGAATGCCTTTCTGGCCAAGAGCGATATTACGCAGGAATTTTTCGCCGCCTGGGATGACGTCAACGAATTACCTGAAGAAACCATTACGCTGTCGGTTCCGGATGGCAACAGCGTGGTGTATGTGGCTTGCCGCAATGGCAGCCGGCCGCTGGGCGTCACCTTCCGCATCGGCATGCGCTTGCCGGTTCCGTATACCGCGACCGGCAAGGCGATGTTCAGCACGCTGAGCGACGAGGAAGTGCGCAGCCGCCTGAAAGCCGCATGGCCGGCGCCGCTGACGTCGGCCGGCACACCGAATGTGCAGGCATTCATCGACGAACTGGCTGAAATCCGTACCCGCGGCTATTCGATTGACGACGGCGAAGTGCGCGAAGGCATGCATTGCTTTGGCGCGCCGGTATTCGACTACACCGGCACCAAGGCCATCGCCGGCGTTGCGGTCAGCATGATGGCACACGAAGCCAGCGCCGCTGCGCAGGAAAGCGCCGGCCGCGCGATCCGGCGGCTGGCCGACCGCCTGTCGCAACGCATGGGCGCCAATCTACAGCATAGCGGCAAGCGATAGCATCAAATGAACTTGATCGCATAGATCGGCGGCAGCGTGGTTGAAATATTTTTCCATGCATCGTCGCCATTTTCAGACACCCGCAAGCCGCCGGTGGTCGAGCCGACCAGCAAGCGATCGCCATCGGCTAATCTGAACAACCTGATTCGCGCGGCTAGAAAAGCCAACCCATCAATAGAATCAGCTGCTGAGGTTGCGTGTCTATATGCATGCAACAACAGCAGCGAGGAAAAAATCCGACGCAGCCACCGGCATCCCGCAACCGCTGGCGTCAGGTGGCAGCAGCCTTGTTGGCAGGCGTAATGGTCCAGTAATATACGGTTTTCCCTTCGACCTTTTCAATTTTTTCAGGCGGCCACTCCGGGCCCATGTCGAAGTCATGCGACACCACCCGGGCACCAACTTTCAGCTGCTTCCACAAGCGCGGCCGCAACGTCCGATTCACGCTTGGCAGCAGATACAGCGTCACCACGGTCGCATCAGAAACATCTGCGGCAAACAGGTCGCCCACCATGAATTTCACCTTGTCGGCAACGCCGGCAGTTTTCAGGTTGGCGTTTGCCTCGGCAATGCGTTGCGGATTGATGTCGATGCCGACACCGCGCGCACCGTACTTGCTGGCAGCGGTAATCACGACCCTGCCATCGCCGCAACCGAGATCATAGACGACATCGTTTTTCCCAACCCTGGCCAGTTCCAGCATCTTGTCGACCACCGGCTGCGGCGTCGGCACGTACGGCACATCCAGCCTGGGTGGCGTCGCAACTGCTTGCGCCAGCGCATAGGAACCAAACAAGGCGAGCAGCCAGCCGATGCATGCCTTGGCAAGAAAAGAGGCGGTCGGAGAAAGCGAAAGGGGCGGTTTCATGATGTTTTTTCCTTATTAAGCAAACAAGCCACTACCAGCAAAGCAGCGGGGTTCAACGGGCACTCACGTTGTTCGGTTCGACAGCAACTGTATGAAAAACAGCAAGACCAGGCCAGCCATCAGCACTGCCACACCGATCCAGGCAGCATTCCAGCCACCCAGCGACTGGCTCGATACATACGACAGGCTGGACCACAGCATGTAGCCGCACATCAGGCAAAACAGTAGCGGCAACAATGGAAACAGCGGTACCTGAAACGGGCGTTCGGTGGCCGGCTCGCGCACCCGCAAAATGAATAGCGACAAGCCGGACAACAGGAAAAACAGCCAGAACACCGGCGCAGTGAATTCGACCATCGACTTGAAGCCGCCGCCGGACACGGCACCCAGCAACACCAGCAATAGTGCTGCCACGCATTGCACCCGCATCGCGGTGGTCGGCGTGCCGCGCAATCCATCCCACAGTGCTAGCCGCCCCAGCGCCGGCCAGTCGCAGCCGACGGCGTAACTGGTGCGCGCACCGACCAGGATCGTGGCATTGATTGATGTCAGCGCCGTGATGGCGACCACCACCGAAATGATCTTGCCGCCGACCGGGCCGAAAGCCGCGCGCATCAGGTCGGCGGCAATCGCATCCGACTTCGCCATCGCCGCCAGGCCCAGCCCATGCCAATAAGCCCAGGTGACCAGCAGGTACAGCACGGTGATGATTACAATCGACCACACCAATGCCTTGACCATCGCATGCTGCCGGTTTTTCAATTCGGCGCTGAAATAAGCGGCTTCATTCCATCCGCCAAACGTCAACAGCACGAACACCATCGCCATGCCGAACGCAGCCGGTGTCGGCGACGATGTAGCGGCGGGCGCGGTGCTGCCGGCGGCACTTGCGGCAGTGTTGCCCATCGCCAGTGCAGCGACGACGATCAATAGCAGCCCGCCAATTTCGAGCGCCGTCAGCCAACCCTGGGTGATGGTACCGGCATTGAAACTGTGAAGATTTATCCACGACAACACCAGTATCGCGGCGCTGCCATACAATGCCGAACTGGCTGCCGGCGCGATGCCGCCGAGCGGCATCAGCTGGGTCATGTAATCACCAAACACGAATGCGAGCAGCGCAATCGAGCCGGTCGTGATGACCGCAAAGCGTGCCCAGGCAAACAGGAATGAGACCCAGGCGCCATAGGCACGGCGCAGGAAGTGATAGTCGCCGCCGGCATGCGCATAGGCGGTTGCCAGCTCGGCATAACACAAGGCGCCGATCAGGGAAATCACACCGCCAAACGCCCAGGCACCAAACATCCATCCCGGGCTGCCGGCGATGTCGGCGACCATCGACGGCGCCTTGAAAATCCCGGCACCGATCACGATACCGACGATCAGGGCGACCGCGGTACGCACGCCCAGCACCGGCTGCGGCACGGCACCCGAGGCAGGCAAAGATAGGCTTGGCAAGTGTGCGCCGGTTTCCGGCAACTGACCCATGTACGGCTCCCTTTTCTCAGGCGCCTGCATCGTGCGTTATTGCGGATGTCATTACCGACAGTCTGGCGACAGGCGCCAGGCCGCAAGGCGATCGGTTCACAGCACTGTTGGCAATGATCAAGCGTAGTTCGCTGCAACTTGCCAGCAATCTTACGACTGGCAGCCGGCCAGTCATGGGCCAGACCGGTATGCGACGTATCGACCGGCTAAAAGTTTCGCTTTTGTGCGGCTCGATCGGCCTGAGTCAACGCGGTCTTGCAAAATCGATGCAGGAATTGGAGTGCCTTGGCATCGGGAAAATCATCAAATCATCAGGCGGCTTGGAGCGTGCGGACCAGATCAATCACTTTACGCCGACTGGAGGAAACAGGCCGGCGAATCCAGCCATGCCGCAATGTCGTGCGCGAACCGGCTCGGCTGGCGAGGCGATATAAACAAGAAGAAACAAATAAGAAGAAACGAAAAAACGGAATACCCGGCTAATTTCTTGCCTGAAAACGATAGAAGGATAGTGCATTGTTGCCGATTCGCCCGCTATCCGCCTCGCACGCATAGCGTTGCTGCGGCAAGGCGGCAAATGCAGCTGCAGTGAGGAGAATTTCCTGCTTGCCGGCGATATCTTCGCCCAGCTTGCAGGCGCTATTCATTTCCTGGCCAAACATGTCTGCGTCATCAATGATCAGGGTATCCCCGTAACCGATGCCGACACTGACATACATGGCTCGCTCTTGCGGCAATACCACATTCATTGCATCGACCGAGCGCACGATATCGCACGCTGCTTCCAGCGCCTGCTCAGGCGTATCAAAGATGGCGAACAGGTTATCGGCTTCCTGCTTGATCAATTGGCCGCCATTACCGGCAATCCCCGGACCGGCTGCCTGTTCCATCTGGCGCACCATCGCCAGGAAATGGATCACGCCATGCTCGGCTGTCAGCCTGGAAAAGCCGCACATGTCCAGTACCAGCAATGCCACCCTGCGGGTGAATGCCTGGTGGATCTGTTGATCGATGGCAGTGGCACGCTCCGGGTATTGATTGCGCTCGGATAACAGCTGGCGAAGATGAGCGTGGCCGACACGTTTGGGGCGATGTTGTGAATGGCTCATGATTTCCTTTTGCAATTTTTCATCGCGGCGGCGGACCTCGCCTGCTTATCGCCTGCTGTGCTTTGCCAACGCACGCGCTGTCATCAGACCAACGGCAGCGACATCAGTCGCGCAATCAACCATCAAGCCTGCCAGCAGGTTCAATTGGCCGCTTTCAGCAACACGCCACCGATCGACAGCGCATGCGGCGCATACCAGGACATCACCCAGCCAACAGCAGCAGCGATAAAAGCAGTCAGCATAAACGGCCACCAGGTGCGCCGCACTGCACTTTCAAGCCAGTGCCGGGATTCCAGCCCGCGCAAGCGCCGGTACAGACTGGCCGCCAGCACGCCGTCGACCAGCAATTCCGCAAACAATAGCGGTGCCCAATAGATGACCAGCAATGATGACAACATGGCCGCGCCGATCAGCACGATTGCCATCAGCGGCACGGCCAGCTCTTCCGCCTGCGCAGCGGTACCGAGCACCTCGTCGACCGGGCCGCTATCGCCGGCCCCCGGCAGCATGAGATCGGCAGCGGATTCATACCAGCCGCTGGCACCACCGCCATCGAAGCTGCCGCCCTGTCCACTGACGCCAACAGTATCAGGTGTTGCCGAGCGCGCCGGCAGCATGTCGGGCATATCCGGTATGTCGGCGTAATCGGCAGCACTGGAGCGCAGCCACAACCATAGCAATCCGAGAAAAACCAGGTAAGCGATGCCAACGGCAAGCAGATACCGCAGCCACATCCGGTCCACGCCGGCATTGAGCAGGCAATACGATGCCAGCAACCCGGCAGCACCGGTCAGACTCACCAGAAAAGCCATTTGCAAACGCGGAAAACCATCGCGTTCGATCTGGCGGCGGGTACATTCGATTGCTTGCAGGCGGCGCACAGGTAACAGCATCGAAAAGATCATGTAGTTGTATTTTGAAAACTATTATAGCTGCAGCAATCTTGTGCATTTACAACTAATTCCCGGATCGGGAATTCCAGTTGGCCATCGAGTCATGCTGTTACCAAACCGCCGATGTACCGCTGCGGCATTTCGCCATCCACCTCTTCAATCATTTATCTCGTTACAAAACATCTGGCATGGTGCTTGTGAACGAGTAATTTTTACAATTTGCATTGTGCTTCAAACATTTTCTTCGCAAAAGGCTTGTCGCTTTTTCATACTTCTCAGAAATTATTTTCTAGTTGTTCCAATTTGGTATTGAACTGGGGCAAATCGCTCTTTACAATCAGCAACGTTACCTGGTGAAAATCTTCTCGCTGATACGGTACGCACTGATTACCTTGTGAATTTTTTTTAATCAGTTCGAGCGTGTCTGTTGCATTCGAGCCAGCCATGCGGCGAATACGCCGCTCTGCCCTGAATGCTGCAAACCGGTTCCTTGGGTATTTTTTAAAGGACTTCGACTGTATGTCAAAGCCGTCCAAATCACTTCATCAAACAAGCGCCTGCTGGAAGATCGGCATGTCGATTGCGCTGACGATTTGCAGCATGAGCCTGCTGACCAAAGGGTGCATCGCCCAGGTGCCGCCGCTGGACGCCAACCTCAATGAAGAGGTGGTGATGGTTCCGGTTGAACCAAGTCTGGCCCGCAAGACATCCCGCGTCGGCAAGTCGAGCGGTGCCGATGTCGCGGACGCTGCTGCCAGCCTGCCTGCGGCAAGCACCACCAGCGGCTGGATCGGGGAACTGGAAACCACCATCTTCAAGCCGTCCGGCACCGGGCCGTTCCCGGTCCTGGTATTAAATCATGGCAAGGCGCTGGGCAATCCGCGCGGACAAGAGCGCGCGCGTTTCATGGCGATCAGCCGTGAATTCGTCAAGCGCGGCTATGCCGTGGTGATTCCGATGCGTGCCGGATTTTCCAAATCGACCGGCGACTATATCGAACAGCATTGCAACATGACTGCCAATGGCCAGATCCAGGCCAACGACTTGCAAAGCGTACTTGAACATACCGTTTTGCAACCGTGGGCCGACAAGGAGCGCATTCTGGTTGCCGGCCAATCGTATGGCGGCCTGACCGCGATGGCATTTGCGACCCGCAATTTCCCGGGCGTCAAAGGCGTGATCAATTTTGCCGGCGGCTTGCGCACCACCGATGGCGGTTGCCAATGGCAAGCATCGCTGGTGCAGGCATTCGGCTTGTATGGCGGCCAGTCGCGGGTACCAACCATCTGGTTCTATGGCGAAAACGATAGCTATTTCAATCATGGCCTGGCGCGGCAAATGCATGACGCCTATACCAATGCCGGCGGCAATGCAACGCTGGTGGCATTCGGCCCATTCAAGGGCGATGCGCATGCGATGAGCGGCAGCCGGGACGGGATTAAAATCTGGTGGCCGGAAACCGAAAAATTCCTGCGCCAGATCGGCATGCCGTCCGACGAAGTGTTTGAAGTCGCCGAGCGGCCGCAATTGCCAAAAAGCGAATTTGCCACACTCGACAATATCGATGCGATCCCGTTTTTAAAGGACAAGGGACGCGAGCAATACAAGGTATTCCTGGAAAAATCGATGCCGCGCGCCTTTGCGCTGTCGCCCAGCGGCGCCTGGAGCTGGACCGAAGATGGCGACGACCCGGCCGAGCGGGCACTGGCCAATTGCGAAAAGAGCAGCCGACTGCCTTGCAAGCTGTATGCAGTCGATGATTATGTGGTGTGGCAAAACAAGACCTGAGCACTTGCCCTTACCGCAGCAACCGCACCATCCATTAAAAAAGCCCCGCCGATGATTCGCCGGGGCTTTTTTTACCTGTATCGATGCTGCCAAATCCTGGCGTCATCGATTCCGCTTTATCGAAAATAACTTGCAGGCTCGCCGATTCATTAAGCTGGCGGGCAAGTCCGCCGCCGGTTTCCGTCTGACCGGCTGAGCGACCTGTCGTCATGGCGGGGCAGCAGATAGGGAAGATCAGACCTTGCCTGCCTCCTTTAACACTTCATGCGCGGCGCGAAAGGCCTCGACCGCCAGCGGCACGCCGCAGTAGACGGTTGCATGCAGCAAGACTTCACGGATTTCCTCAAGCGTTGCGCCATTGTTCAATGCGCCGCGCACATGGCCTTTCAATTCATGCGAGCGGCCGAGCGCGGTCAGCATCGAGATCGTCACCAGGCTGCGGGTCTTGAAATCGAGCCCTTCGCGACACCACACCGTGCCCCACGCATTGCGGGTGATGTACTCCTGCAGCGGACCAGTAAAGTCATCCAGATTGGCAAATGCCTTGTCGACAAATGCATCGCCCATTACTTGCTTGCGCACTTGCAAGCCATCCTTGTACTGCTCATCCATGTTGAACTCCTTGATCAATCAATAACCGTCGCAAGATACGCGAAGCGATCCAGCCGGTCAATGTCCTGCAAACATCATTGCCATTTTGTTTTTCTTTATTAAATTTTTGAATCATTTCAATCGCTTAGCGGATTTTTATGCCAACTGACGGGTCCACTCACCAGACCGATCAGATCGGTCTGTTTCCTGTACAATCCGCCCCATCATGAATGCCCCAAAAAACCTGTTTTCTACCGCTATTGCAGCGGACCGCCGCCCTGCCGCGCCTTATCTGCCAATGTCGCGGCGGGAAATGGATGCGCTTGGCTGGGATAGCTGCGATGTCATCCTGATAACAGGCGATGCCTATATCGACCATCCAAGCTTTGGCATGGCGTTAGTCGGACGGCTGCTGGAAGCGCAAGGATTTCGGGTCGGCATCCTCAGTCAGCCCGACTGGCTGTCGGCGGAGCCATTCCGGGCGCTGGGCAAGCCCAATCTGTATTTCGGCATTACTGCCGGCAACATGGATTCAATGGTCAACCGCTACACGTCGGACCGCAAGATCCGCTCCGACGATGCATATACTGCTGGCGGCGAGCCGAACAAGCGTCCTGACCGCGCCGTCACCGTCTATGCGCAGCGGGCGCGCGAAGCGTATGCCGATACGCCGATCATCATCGGCAGCATCGAAGCCAGCCTGCGCCGGATCGCCCATTACGATTACTGGTCCGACAAGGTACGCCGCTCGGTGCTGCCGGATTCCAAGGCCGACCTGCTGATATTCGGCAATGCCGAACGCGCACTGCTGGACTTGACGCACCGGCTGGCAGCTGGCGAGCCGATCAAGTCGATCCGCAACCTGCGTGGCACCGCGTTCATGGTCCCCCCCGGCTGGAAGCCGGCCGACGACTGGAGCGAAATCAATTCGACCCGGATCGATACCCCGGGCAAGATCGATGCGCCGACCGATCCGTATCTGATGGAGCCGGAAAAGAAAGACGCTTGCGCCACTGCTGCAGCGTCTGAGCCGGTCGTCAAACCGATCAAGATCCTGAGCCGCGAAGAGCGCCAGGCCGCATTAAAGGAAGAGCGCGACAAGAGCGTGGTGCGGCTGCCTTCCTACGATGCGGTCAAGGATGATCCGGTCATGTACGCACATGCATCGCGGGTATTCCATCTCGAATCCAATCCCGGCAACGCGCGCGCACTGGTGCAGGCCCATGGCGAGCGCGACGTCTGGCTCAATCCGCCGCCGCTGCCGCTGGCGATGGAAGACATGGATTACGTGTACGACATGCCGTACGCGCGTGGGCCGCACCCGGTGTACGGGAAGGCCAAGATTCCGGCGTGGGACATGATCCGTTTTTCAGTCAACATCATGCGCGGCTGTTTTGGCGGCTGCACCTTTTGCTCGATCACCGAGCATGAAGGGCGCATCATCCAGAGTCGTTCGGAGCCATCGATCCTGCGCGAAATCGAACTGATCCGCGACAAGACCAAGGGTTTTACCGGCACCATTTCCGATCTTGGCGGCCCGACTGCGAACATGTATCGCCTCGCCTGCAAGGATAAGAAAATCGAGGAATCGTGCCGGCGGCCATCCTGCGTGTATCCGACCATTTGCTCGAATCTCAATACCGACCACAGCAAGCTGATCCAGCTGTACCGCAAGGCACGCGCCATCCCCGGCATCAAGAAAATCCTGGTCAGCTCCGGCCTGCGCTACGACCTGGCGGTGCGCTCGCCGGAATACGTGAAGGAACTGGTCACGCACCACGTCGGCGGCTTGCTGAAAATCGCGCCCGAACATTCCGAAGCAGGTCCGCTGTCAAAGATGATGAAGCCCGGCATGGGCGCCTACGACCGCTTCAAGGAATTGTTCGACAAATATTCGAAGGAAGCCGGCAAGGAACAGTACCTGATTCCCTACTTCATCGCGGCCCACCCGGGCACAACCGATGAAGACATGCTGAACCTGGCACTGTGGTTAAAGAAAAATGATTTCCGGCTCGACCAGGTGCAGACTTTCCTGCCGACGCCAATGGCGCTGGCGACCACCATGTACCACAGCCGCAAGAATCCGCTGCACAAGGTCACCGAGGATTCCGAAGTGGTCGATACGCCACGCCAGGGCAAGGTGCGCAAGTTGCATAAGGCATTCCTGCGCTACCATGACCCGCAAAACTGGCCGATCCTGCGCGAAGCCTTGCAGCGCATGGGCCGCTCCGACCTGATCGGCAGTGGCGAACGGTGCCTGGTGCCGAGAAATACCGCACCCACGCCCGGTCTGACCGCTGTCGAACGGCGCAAGGAAACGCCGGGTACAGCCAAGCTTGCCAAGAAATTCGGCATGCCCAAACCGCGCGACGGCGCAGCCATTGCGCGCAAGCCGGCAGCCAACCGGGTTACACGCCCCGGTACTGCGGCACCGTCACGAAGCGGTCGCAAATAATCTGCTGATAATTTACTGAAAGATCCTGCCCAATAACCAGCGGCCAGTCGCCTCAGGCGCTGGCGCGGTATTCGCTGGTTTGGTCGGCCAGGCGGCCGCGATACAGTGCGGCGATCAAGTCCGACTGGGTCAACACGCCCGCCAGGCGCCCTTCCCCATCGATCACCGGCACATGATGCTTGCCCTTGTCCGACAACAGCGGCACCAGTTCCACGATATGCGTATCGGTGTTGGCCGTCTGTACCTGCCTGGTCATGATCTGGCCGACCACTTCCGGCTTGTCGGAATGGGTATCGCGGGTGCGCCGGACCAGTTGCCGCAGCTTGTCATTGAAACTGCCGAATTTTTCGAGGTTCGCATGCTTCATGAAATCGACCAGGGTCACAATGCCAATCAACCGGCGCGCGCGGTCGATGACCGGCAAGGCCTTGACGTGGTGCCAGCGCAATAAGTCCCAGGCTTCTTCGAGGGTGGTGCCGAACTCGACTGTAACCACATCGCGCGACATGATGTCGGCGCAAGTGACCGCGCCGAATCGGCGGCGATAGGCATGCATCTCGGTCTGCAGAAATAATGCCTCCAGGTCGTCGCGACTCACATCGAGCACCTGGTTGTATTGCTTCAGCACTTCATCCAGGTCTTGCGGCGTAAAACCCAGTCGGTCGATGGTCGGTGCGTCCATCGTGTGGTGGCTATTGGCATGCTCGATATGCGACGCGTGCGGATAGCGACGTCCGGTCGCATTATTGAAAAACAGCGCCAGCAGCAACAGCAGTACCGAATTGAGTGCCACCGGCATCAACACAAAGTCATAGCCGAGTGCCTCGATTGCCGGCCCACCCAGCACGGCAGTCAGTGCGATCGCGCCGCTGGGCGGGTGCAGGCAACGCAACGCAAACATTGCCGCAATCGCAACCGGCATGGCGACCGCAGCGGCCCAGACCGGATCGCCGATCCACTGGGCGCAGGCAACGCCGATCGCCGCCGACACCATATTGCCGCCCATCAATGCCCAAGGTTGCGCCAACGGGCTAGCCGGAATTCCGAACAGCAGCACCGCCGACGCGCCCATTGGCGCAATCAGCATCGGCACGCTGACGGTCGGGCCTAACGCCAGTCGCGTGACTAAGCCGGTAATCAGGATGCCCAGCAGCGCGCCGCAACAGGCACGCAGCTGTTCATTGCCATTAACCGTCACCGGCCCCGGCAAAAATGTTTTTAACCATGCCAACACTGCCATGCTGCGGGGCCAATTCCTGCGCATTGTCAATCAGGTCCAGATTGGAAAGCCGCAAAGTGTACACTGGCCCGCCCCATTTTAGGGCGCCGGCTTGCAGAAATTCAAGCCTGTGTTGTGCATTGGTAGCTCCGGCTTGGCTGCAATGCTAAAATCGCCACGATGAGCCGTGTGCTGCCTAGTTGCCACGGCTATTGTCACACCGATAATCAAAGACAAGGCATCCTGCTTTCCATGCGCCGCCCGCCAACCGTATTTCAGCCATCTCGCGTCGTGCTCGCCGCGTTGCTTGCACTGGCAATTCTATGCGCGCAATGGGTTGGCCTGAGCCATCGGATTGCCCACGCCGGATTGCAGCAATCAGCCGTGTCGAGCCCACAAGCCGATGACCGGTATGACAGGGCAGCGGAGCATTCCTGTATTTTGCTGGATGCGGCAAGCCTGGCTTTTGGCCCTGGCATGCCGCCATTTTCTGCCGCCTTGCTGCCGGGCGCGCCGGTGCTGGCGCTGTGGATGGCCTTTGCCTCCTGGGATGCACCGCTTCTTTGCCATTTTTCCTCGCGCGCACCGCCGCGCTGATTTCCCACGTCCCGCCCAGCCCCGGCTGAACTGACTGCTTGCTGCAAGCCAGTCTTCGTATCCATTGTTATTTGGGAAATCATCATGTCGTTCCAACGTACGCCATTGTCACGCGCAATTGTATCCATCCTCGCTGTCCTTCCCGCCACCTTCGCCTATGCCGAAGAACAGGCGCTGCCTGCGGTAATTGTCACCGCAACCCCCTTCAGCGGCAATGAAGACACGCAAATCCTGAGCCCCGCCAAGATCCTGGCCGGGGATGAGCTGCGCAACAAGCTTGGCACTTCGCTCGGCGACACCCTGTCGCGCGAATTGGGCGTATCTTCTTCCGCTTTCGGCGCCGGCGCGTCGCGTCCGATCATCCGCGGGCTCGAGGGCCCGCGGGTCAAGATTTTACAAAACGGCATGTCCGTATCGGACGTGTCCAGCCTGTCCAACGATCACGCGGTCGCCGCCGACATGGCGACCGCCCGCCAGATCGAAATCCTGCGCGGGCCAGCTGCATTGCTGTATGGATCGGGCGCCATCGGCGGACTGGTCAATGTCGTCAACGAACGCATTCCCACCATGCTGCTGCCGCGGCCAAGCGGCGAAGCGGAATGGCGCTTGAGCTCGGTCGACCAGGGCAAAAGCGCCAGCTTGTCGGCGGACGGCGCGACAGGAACAATCGGCTTGCATATCGATGCATTGCTGCGTGAATCCGACAATTACCGCATTCCCGGCTTTGCCAGGCTCAATAATCCTGGCTCAGCCTCTGGCCGCCTGCCCAGCTCGTACACCCGTCAGAATAATCTGGGCGTGGGTGCTGCCCATGTCGACAACTGGGGACATATCGGCGCATCGGTCGGCATCCTGGACGACAATTACGGCATCCCGACGGCTGAACGTGCATTCATCGATTTGTCGAAAACCCGTTACGACCTGGAAGGCTTGATCAGGCAGCCAGTCGAAGGCCTGGAATCAGTCAAATTCCAGCTCGGCGCCACTGATTACAAGCATACGGAAAAGGAACAGGATGGCACGCCTGCCACCAATTTCAACAACCGCGCCCTGGAAACCCGTCTGGAAGCAACCCATCTGCCGTTGGCTGGCTGGCATGGAACCTTCGGCGTCCAGATCGAGAACAGCAAATACTCGGCACTGTCTGCAGCAACCGGCACACCGGATGCCGTGCCGCCTACCCGCTCATCTTCTGCAGCCGCTTTCCTGGTGGAAGAGCGCGATTTCGGGCCATTGCGCGCGTCAACCGGCCTGCGCTTCGAATCGGTCAGGCGCAGGCCAGATACTGCCGCCGGATTGCCGCAGCGGCGATTCCAGGCAAGCTCCTATTCGGTTGGCGGCTTGTGGAGTGTGATGCCGGGTTATGGTCTTGGTGCCACTTTTTCAGTGGCGCAACGGGCGCCGACCACGGAAGAACTGTATTCGAATGGGCCGCATGAATCCACTGCCACTTTTGACGTCGGTAATGCTGCAATGCGCAAGGAAACGTCCCGCAATGTCGAAATCACCTTGCAGAAAACCGACGGACTGATACGCTGGAAAACCAACCTGTTTCACAACCGGGTCAGCAATTTCATTTATGGTCAGACCAGCGGCACCCGTGTTGACGATAGCGGCGCTGCCGACCCGGCAGGCGAATTCACTCAGCGGTTCTGGTCGCAAGCCGATGCGACCATCCGTGGTGCGGAAGCGGAAGTCAGCTATAACCAGCGTGGCGAAGGATGGTCGGCGCGCGGCTTTGCCGACACCTCGCATGGCAGACTGGATGCACGGGGCAGCCTGCCGCTGCAGCCGGCCACGCGCTTTGGTATCGAAGCCGGTTACCGGGACGGTGCCTGGCGTAGCGGCATGTCCGTGATGCGCGCACAAACCCAGGACCGGCTGGCACGCTTCGAAACCACGGCAACACCCGGCTATACGTTAGTTGACGCCAATCTGTCGTACACCCAGCGCTTTGGCAGCAATCGGGTTACCTGGTTTGCGCTGGCCAAAAATCTGCTGGATCAGGACATCCGGGTATCGACTTCGGTATTGAAGGATGTCGCACCGCTGCCGGGGCGCAATTTCATAATCGGCGCACGCATGAAATTTTAATGATGAAATCGGAATGATCGAAACGGCTTGCCGGAGCATGTATCCACCAAGCCGAATTCGGAGGTTGATCCGGCATCAATTGCGCGCGTGCGACAGCTGAAAACTTTCGATACCTTCGAAGGCAGCCAATTCATGCGCCAGGTCGGCAATCTTGGCCTGCCGCTTGGTATTGGCAATCGCGACAAAACTCCACTCAAGTTTGCCCTCCACCAGACTGATGGCAATCGAGCCGCCCGCCACTTCATAGCCTCGCTCTTGTGCCAGGCGCCGCACTGCTTCCTCACGCGGCGCAAAATCTGGCTTGAACAGCAGCGTAAACGATACCGCTTGCCGGGACGGCAACCACTTCTGTAATTTCGAGACGAAAATCATGCAGGCGGCAGTCAGCAATGCCAGCAAAATGGCCGCCGCATAGAAGCCGACGCCTACCATCACGCCAATTGCCGAGGAAGCCCAGATCGAGGCTGCAGTGGTCAGGCCGCTGATGCTCAAGCCTTCCTTCATGATGACGCCGGCACCTAAAAAGCCAATGCCGGTGACGATGCCCTGGATGATGCGCGTCGGGTCAGGCCCGACCATCAAATCCCCATGGCCGCCATACCAGGCGTCGGGATAGCCGGCAATCACCGTCAATGCAGCCGATGCCATGCAGACCAGGCCAAAGGTGCGCATGCCGGCCGCACGCCCATGGTAAGAACGTTCGTAACCCACAAACAGCCCCAGCAGCAAGGCACCGAGCAAATTCAGAAATACCACGATATTGGTTTCAAACTCGTGTCCGGACCAATACCCTGCCAGCGACTCCAGCGACAGCAAATCCATGCAAACTCCCATTCAATTCAAGTAAACTGCCATCAACGGCAATCCGAGGGCACCAGCAGAAGTGATCTTACTGCGTTGTGCTGTCCAGGGAAAAGATACCCGAATTGTGTGCGCCACGCCAAACAATAATGCAGACGGCGCCAATTGCTGCCTCATTTTCCGCTGCTGGCAGCAGGCCGGCGCTGCTGCACGACATGCTGGTCAGGCAAGCGCTGCCGGTTGCCGCGACCATTCTGTTTGATTCAACCGCCAATCGACTCGGCATTGGGCTCAGGCTTCAGGTTTCAAGAACGACCGGTGCGCCCAGGATTGCGGCAATACGTTGTCGCATGCGGATCACATGCGAGCCATTCCAATACAAGTGATCGCACCCTGCGCACGAAAAGAAATGCTGGCCGCATGCGCCGCTGCGTACAGGCAGGCGATGCTGCACCCGTTCTTTTTCAACCGGATGCAACAGACCATTACATTTCAGACAGCGGCTTAGCGGCCGAACCCGATCGACTAACCGGTATCGGTCCATTACTTCGCGCAATTGGGCATCCACCGAGGTGGCGTACAGATAGCAACCGCGCACGATCGCCTTGCGAATCAATAAATCACGGTCACGGGTCAGCACGATGCGTTCTTCTTTTGCCGCCATGTCTGCCACATCGGCATCGGCGAGGTCATTACGATAGAGAACATCGAATCCGAGCATCCGAAGGTCACGGGCAAGCCTGCCGAGATGGGCGTCGGCGATAAAAATGCAATCTCCCTTCTTCTGCTGCGATCCGGGCAACGCACCGCCATGCGCCAGTCGGGAGAACCTGGGATAGACACTGACATGGTCAGCCTGTCGAAGTCGCCGGGAAAAATCTGCCGCCTGACCATTCACCAAAATCAGCTCGACCTCCGTGTGCGGCACACCAAGCGCTTCGATCATGTGCTTGACTGTGGCGTGACCCGCACAAGATTGCTGAAAAGTTTGCTGGCGCTTGGTCGGATCGATAAACCAGTTCAGTTCTGCATAAATGCGAAACGACACGGTCACCATGTTATGCGACAGGCGTTCCATGGTGGATTGGGAAGATGTATGTAAATAGATATGTAGGCACGCCGCCAAGCTGCGGGAAACGCCAGCCGCAGCCTAATGATAAAAACAAGCTGCAGACTTGGCCAGGTGCCATCCACTCAGCGTAGCGTAGCCGGCTTGCACCCAAACCGCTTGACATGCACATTTCGGCAAGCGCTTGCTCAGGCGGTGCGGGCAAACTGGTTGGCGGCGGCAATCAAGCTGTTTTCGATGGCATCCATGACTTGCCGCGATACCTGGCTCACCTGCTCGTAGCCGGCATTTGCATGGTCGAATACCACCCGCATGAATCCCATCACCCGATTCAATCCCAGTGGCGCATTCCTCGATACATCGGCAAGCAGGGCAATGGTCTCGGTATTGGTTTCGCTGATTTGCCGGCCAAACAAATCGGTCAGTTCAGATTGCGTGCCGGCGACAATGCCCGCCGTATGGCAGCCGTATGCGACCGTTTTTCTGGAAACAGCCTGGGTCTGTTGCATGATCAGCGCAGCCGCTTCCTGCGGAGTGCGTGCAGCAAGCACGCTTCTGGCAAAGCTTTCCATATCCAGAGCAGATGCCTGCGCAATACTTAAATGTAATTCCAGAAACCTTTGCCCGCTTTCCAGCAAGGCATTACCGAATGCGGTCGCAAGATCAATTTGTGCCGCTACATTGGTTTGACTGGCATCGGAAAAATGGTCGCGTCGGGTAAACATAGGGTTCTCCTGTGCATGAAGACTGGCACGTTGACAGCTTACTGACCAGGATAAAGTGCAATAAAGGTCAGGTCAGTGCCGCCAAGGCTAGCATTGCGCAATGCATCAAAACAAGGCGCGTTGATTCGACCGGAAATCCCGCTGGAACGTTCAGCCAAATTTGCAGCTGAAGTAGTTTTGATTTGGAAACGACGTGCACTGTCTACTGCGAATTGTGGCCTTCAGGCTGGACTTGATGCCGGCGTCGTGGCAATTCCGTTATCCTCAATCCAGGACAACAGCCCCAGACCGGCAGCACGTCCAGTAGCAAAGCATCCGGTCAGCAAATAGCCGCCGGTCGGAGCTTCCCAGTCAAGCATTTCACCTGCACAAAATACGCCAGGCAAATTGCGCAGCATCATTCGCTGATCCAGTGACTCGAACATCACGCCGCCTGCACTACTGATCGCTTCATCGATAGGACGCGTTGCATTCAACTGCAATGGCAGCGCCTTGATGGCGCCCGCCAGGTGCACCGGATCGGCGAATTGCTCCTTGCTGACGGATTCGCGCAGCAACCCTGCCTTGACACCGGCGATGCCGACCCGCCCTTGCAAGTGGCTCGATAACGAACGTGAGCCGCGCGGGTGGGCGACCTCCTCAAGTACCCGCTGCAATGGCTTGTCGGGCGCCAGATCGAGATGGATGGTGGCGCGCCCGCAAGCGGCAATCTGCTCGCGCAAGGCGCCAGAGGCGGCATAGATCAGGCTGCCCTCGACCCCGGAACTGCTGATCATCAATTCGCCCTGCCGGCGGCAATTTGCGCCAGCCTGGTCGGTCCAGCTCAGTGCGACCGATTTGACGGGGTGTCCGGCAAAACGCGAGCGGAAGTGCTCGCTCCAATTAACGTCGAATCCGCAATTGGCAGGGCGCAGGGGCGCGATATCAACACCGCACTCGCGTAACCAGGGCACCCAGGCGCCGTCGGAGCCAAGCCGCTTCCAGCTGGCGCCGCCCAAGGCCAGCACCACGGCATCTGGGCGCCGCGTGATCTCCCCATCCGGTGTGGCAAACTGCAAGGCACGGTCGCCTGCACAATCGGTCCAGCCATGCCAGCGATGGCGCATGTGAAACAGCACGCCCTGCCCGCGCAGCCGGTGCAGCCACGCACGCAACAAGGGCGCCGCCTTCATATCGGTGGGGAAAACACGGTTGGAGGATCCGACAAAGGTTGCAATGCCCAGGCCGTGTGCCCAGGCCCGCAGTGCCTGGGCATCGAACGCATCCAGCAATGGTGTCATCTGCGGGCGGCGCGAGCCGTAACGGGAAAGAAAAGGCTCACGTGGCTCGGCATGGGTCAGGTTCATGCCGCCCTTGCCAGCCAGCAGGAACTTGCGCCCGACCGATGGCATTGCATCATACAGGTGCACTTCTAGCCCATGCTGGCTCAGCACTTCGGCCGCCATCAAGCCGGCCGGGCCACCACCGATCACCGCCACTGTCGGCCGCGGCCCATTAATAAATTCGCTCATAGCTCGATGATACAGGCAGACGGCCAGTTCACCGGCACGGCCGTCTGCATGCCGGTCATGGTGCTGACTGGATAAACACGTTCGCCAGGCTGCCTGCCGTCTGAATGTGTGACTGTGCGGATGCGGTCATGCCTTGTCCGGCGCCAGCAATGCCAGCTGCGCGGCCTCCAGATAACACCACGCTCCGGGTTCCAGCCCCAGGGCATCCAGCGTCAGGCCGCCGATGGCGGTACGGCGCAGCGCGCTGCAATGGTTGCCGGCAGCCGCCAGCATCCGCTTGACCTGATGGTACTTGCCTTGTTCGAGCACGATTTCAAGCTGATGGTCATCCACCATGCTGCAGCTTTGCGCGGCCAGCGGCGCCGGTTCGTCATGCAATTGCACGCCCTTCAACAATTGATCGATCAGCGCCGGCGTCACCGGATCGTGCGTGGTGGCGACATACAGCTTGGGCACATGCCGCTTGGGCGAGGATTGGGCATGGATGAACGGCCCATCGTCGGACATCAGCAGCAAGCCGGTGGTGTCATGATCGAGCCGCCCGACCGGCTGCACGTCGCGCCAGGCAAACTGCTCCGGCAACAGCGTCAGCACACCCGGATGATGACTCGGTTTCCTGGAACATTCGAAGTTGACGGGTTTGTTCAATGCGATGTACACATGTTGACGATAGATCCATGTTTCTTCGAACACCGTCAGCACCAGTGCGTCGGTATCGATGCTGGCGCGATAATCGTCGACCACTTCTCCGTTGACCGCGACTTCACCGTCCGCGATCAATTCCCGGCACCATTTGCGGGTACCGAATCCCTGCGACTGCAGGATGCGATCCAGACTTAATTTAGAACTCATTTTTTTCAATCACAGTGATCGTTAATTACAAAATATACGATTCCATTGAACCGGTAGCGTGCGTCAGGCAACGCCTTAGATGCGCATTAAAGATATCGTGCGCTTTCAAAGCGTCGCGCCTGCCCGGTCAATGGATCCTCGAATGCAATGGCCCGTGCCAGCAATTGCAACGGCGACGAAATATCATCCCCCTTGCAGGGCAAGGCGACCGGATAAAACGCATCGTTGACAATCGGAATTCCCAACGCGGCAAGATGCACCCGCAGCTGATGCTTTCTGCCGGTTAGCGGACGCAACCGATACAGATTCAATGCACCCCGATGTTCGATGAGCTCGATCTGCGTCTCGGAATTCGGTTCCCCCGCTATTTCCTTCATGCAGAAAAATGGCTCGCCCTCCACCATCCGGCTGCGATAAGTCAGGGGAAGCGCGAGATTGGATCGGGCTGGCGCCACCGCTTCGTACACCTTGTCCATCACGCGCTGCTGAAACAGCGACTGATACTGGCCACGGCTTGTCTTGTTATGCGAAAAAATCACCACGCCCGCCGTTTCACGGTCAAGCCGGTGAATCGGCGTCAAATCGTCCAGGCCAGTCTTTTTCTTCAAACGTACCAGCAAGGTTTCATGCAAGAACCGCCCGGTCGGAATTACGGGCAAAAAATGCGGCTTGTCGGCAACGAGAATATGTTCATCCTGAAACAGGATTGTCTCTGCAAATGGAATCGGTGTTTCGTCAATCAGTTCGCGGTAATAAAAAATGCAATCGCCGCGCAGGTAGGGACTATCTGGATGCAAGCGCCTGCCGTGCAGGTTGACCACCTCGCCCTTTTCCATTCTTGTAATCCAGATCGATTGATCGACTGCCGGAAAACGGTCGATCAGAAACTCCAGCATATTATTCCAGGCACCAGCGGGCAGCCAGAGATAGCTGGGTGCAACACCATCACGAATCGGCAGCGGCGCTGTCAACTTGTTCTCGTCACGCGATTGATCCGGTCAGCCAGCTGCGATAGGGATGCGCAATCAGGCTGGAATTAAAATAGCGGGGATCTGCCGAAACATCGGCGCCAACCCAATCAGGCAAATCAACCTGCTGCCCGATATGGTTAAGCTCCACCTCGGCCACCATCAGCCCGAGATTTTGCCCAAGAAATTCATCGATTTCCCATCGCAGCTGGCGATACAAGACCGTATAGCGGACTTTCTCGATCAACGGCTTCAGGCAGAGCGAATCAAGCATGTCGCGGGCATCGTCAACTGGAATCGCATATTCGAATTCAGCCCGTGCGATGCCGACCGAGCGCCCTTTGACCGTCATATAGGCCTGGTCGCCGGCAATCCGGACGCGCACGGTCCGGTCTTTGTCGATCGACAGATACCCCTGCCGGTACAGCACGCCTTCGGCGCCTTTTTTCCAGTTGTCGCCAATGACGAGAAATTTGCGTTCTATTTCAGTAGCCACACTACAGATTTCCAATAGAGAATGATCAGACAAAAAGCATCAGCAATGCCGGCGCGAAGAGCAATGTAATATTGCTGAATACCGGAATTTTACCCGTTTGGCGGGTGATTATGCTTCGCAAGATGGAAGGCAGGCGCGCGAGCATGCATGACAGATGCACCCGAGTGAAGTTTTACGCTATTTCTTTTGCAATAGCTCACGAACATGCTGGCCCGGAATCGCGTACGCAATCCCGCTCGGATTGGCAATCGCCGCTTCCTTGAGTCCCTTGACAAATACCATGTTGACCACGCCGTATACGATCCCTGTCTCAGGATCGTATACCGGACTGCCGCTGTTGCCGGGATAGGCTGTGCCATCCAGCTGGAAAATGACATAAGGGGTGCGGCGCAGCTGTGCAATCACTTTTGCATCCAGCTTCCCGGCATCGAGCGCCGGCATCGCCACCGGGGTGATGGCGGAAACAGTGGCCCGATGGGTAACATGATGCAAGCCCAGCACCGCCCCGAGCGGAAAACCGGTAAATGCCACCAACTGGCCTTCGGCCACCTTGCCGGAGTCGCCCAGTTCCAGCGCCGGCATCGGTGCACCGCCCACCCGCAAATGCGCCAAGTCATGTTCCGCATCGTAGGCAACCAGCACCGCCCGCCTGAATTCACCGGCATCGCCTTTGGCCACGATAACGCCCAAAGTGTCCGCACCTTCACTGTTTTCTCCGCTGATCATCGGCTTGACGACATGCGCGTTGGTAATCACGCTCAAACCATCACCCACAACGAACCCGGTTCCTGAAAGAACCACGGCGGGGCTACGCGTCTTTTGAAAGCTGCCGATCCCGACCACCGAAGGCTTGATGCTCGCGATCGTGCGTGCCAGGCCGGATGCCGCTGCCCCTCCAGCAGACAAGCCGGCAGCAAAAACCATCACCAGGCAGATCAATCGAAATGGCGCGGCACCACCGGCATGCTGTCGCGCCATTGGTCGCATTGGTCGCATTGGTCGTACAAAGGGTATGGTCAGCATACGGATTCAGAAATAAGGTCCAACGTAAAAAATCTTTTCGGCGCCAAAAAATCTCCCCCGCGCGCATACCCCGATTGCAAACGGCGTGTCCACCATCATTCGAAAAATGTGATGTTGCAGGATGAGGCGCCAGCGCATCGGCAAAGGGCTAAATAGCCTGGCGCAAAGGCTGCCCTTGGCGCCCAACGATATGCCGCTGTGCAACAAGCATACCCTTTTTTATGGTTGTTCAGGTATCATTCCTACGGCATTCCCCTCTTGATTCAACAAGGTTTTGCAGTTCCGGGCTAGCCGCAATCAATCCTGGAAAAAGGCTTCTACAATTTTGCCAGCGAAAGCTGGTGGCCACTTGAGCAATCATTGATTACCGCAGCGGATTGATTATGCATTCCCTCGAAGCAGTAAAAAACATTCTCGGCGATACCCTCAACCTTGGCGCGCGCAGGGAAAGCCTGCAGCCGGACACCGCATTGTTCGGCAACCTGCCAGAACTCGATTCGATGGCGGTGGTCCACGTCATCACGGCACTGGAGGAACATTTCGGCATTGACGTCGATGACGAAGACATCAGCGCTAAAACATTCGAGACTGTCGCCAGTCTGTCTGCGTTCGTCGATAGCAAATTGACGAAATGATGGGCGGTTCGCCAGCATGCCCGCCGGCGCAGGCATTTTTTCTCGATGCCGCACGTGGTCAACGTTTCTGTCTTTATCATGCGCCACATCCGGATCTGGATCACCAGGGTGCATTGATTTATATTCATCCTTTTGCCGAGGAAATGAACAGGGCTCGCCGCATGGCGGCGTTGCAAGCCAGGGCATTGACAGCTATCGGCTTTTCGGTATTGCAAATCGATCTATTCGGATGCGGCGACAGTAGCGGCGACTTTGCCGATGCACGCTGGGAAATCTGGAAACAGGATCTGGCTGCAGCATACAGCTGGCTGCAACAGCAGACAACAGTGCCCATCAGTTTGTGGGGT
>JAKFBY010000088.1:0-2268 GCA_036677325.1 Paucimonas sp. | reverse complement strand
AGCCGCCTCGGTCTTGTTCATTACGCCGGTCTTGAGACGCCCAAGCGCCTGCAGCGATGAGTTCATTGTATTTCCTTTGGTCGTTGGAGTTGGCGCGGGTCAGGCGCCATTGTACGGGTTTACGCCTCGACCTTCACCGCCTCGATGGCTTCCTTGCAGCCCTCCGAGCAGCGTTCCGGAAAGCGCACCACCAGCGAATCCAATGTGAGGCAAAAAGTTCGATAGTGCGCGGCCATGTCCGGTAGCCGGTAGCCGTCTTGGGTGATCCAGCGGTAGGGCTTCAGCGATTCTGCCGGGACGTTGTGCTGCTCGGCCCAAATACGCTCAAATCTTGCCTGTCTTTCGCTCATCTCAGGAAACCTCGCAATCTGGCCATATGCAGCGCGCCTCTTTCAGCGCCTGCTCGTAGTCTAGCGCTCCGTCCAGCAGCACCATGGAAAATGGAAGGTAACCCGTGACGGTTACCGTCCAGGTGCGCTTGGTCATTTGAGCGCGTTGATTTCAGCAATCGTTTCGGCTAGCCACGCTTGTATCGGCCCCATCGAAAGCATGATCGCCTGCTGTGACAAAAGATTGATCTGGTCGGCCTTCGCCCTATGCGATTGGTCTTGCTCTCTGACTTTCCGCTGTGAGTCTTGTAACTTACTCAGTTGCTCTCTGTATCGAAGGGCCAAGGATGCGCCGGAAACTTCGCTGGAGACGTTTTCTTCGGAAACTTTCGCCGATGTACCGGCCGGTGATTTGCGCAGCGCTGCAAGCTCTTGAAGCGTTCCGTCAAGTTGCTTGAGTCGATAGGCTGCCAAGCGCTCTGCCAAGTCGCGGGTTCGGGTCAGGTGGCCGATCTGGTCTTGCATGGCGCGCAATTCACCACCAGCCACACCTGTCGCCTGCTGCTGGACGCTGTACGCGTGATCGACCGCATGCAACCGGCCCTGAATCTCGTCGCGCTCTTTGGTCATGGCGGCTAGTCGATATTGCAAGTCGTTCGTTCCGCCTGCAGCCTCGATGATCTGGCGCTGTGCGTCGTTCTTCAGCTGAAGCTCTTGGTTGGCCCGCTCCAGCAACTGGATGCTGTCGAAGCGCTCGCGGGCGGTGACGTGCAGCGCTTCGTGATCCAGGCGCAGCTCTTCCAGATACGCCTCCAGGCATTCTTCCATCCACTTCATGGAAATGGAATGTTCACTGCAGTGCGCAGTTTTCTTCGCCGCTTCCAGCCATTTGTACATGGATTGCTTGGCTTGCTCGATTGCATTGGTCATGGTCAGTCCTCAGTTGCGTGGGTTGCGGTACGGTTTGGGTTGTCCAGCGTGTTCGATCAACAGCCCGGCGCCCAGCGTCACGCCAAACACCAGCGCGGTGATGGTGTCCGAAGGGTTGCAGGTCGCGGCGATCCCGATATTGAGCAGGAAGATGCCGATCAGTAATTTCATTTCAAAATCTCCGCGGCGAGAGCCTGAATGCGGCTCCAGGTTTCAGAGGACGGGCGCTTGTCGTAATCACGCAGCAGCGTCGCCAAGCGAATCCCCTGTGGCTTGTGCGAGTCAATCGGTGTTACGCGCTGGTGGTCGATCACGGTCATAAGCTCCAATTGGCCTGGGAGCGGTTTCATCGTAGTTTTCCTTCTTCATCGCAACGATCTATGAGCGAATCGAATCTAGTCATCGAAAGATCAAGCATCCGCTGATGATCTTCATCGTCTAGCGTCGGAACACTTACAAATCGAACTTGATGGTTTGCCATTGAAACGGCAATCTCAAGTGATGCACGCGATTCTGGCGCCGTAGCCAGTCTCATATTCATCGTAACTTTCCCTTTCATCGCTTAATCCCCATCTTTTCCAGCATTTCAGCGCGCAGTTGTGCTGGAGTTTTATCTTCAAGACCCTGCTCGCGGATGCGGTCATAGATCTTCCGTTCGGCTTCCTTCTCGGCCAGCACCATCGGGCTGGTTTCGCTGTCGCTTTCGATGGCCTGCAATGGCTTGGTCAGGCTCTCGCCGCGTTGAAGCTTTCCAACCAGCGCGCCATAGGCCGCATCAAACCGCTTTCGCAACGATTCCTCGCTGGGCATGCATCGATGCATGTCGTACCAGCCCACAGCATCACCGGCGATCCTCACGGCTTCATGCGAGAAGATGTAATCGCGGGGCTCATGGCTGTGACGCATAGCTTCCATGAACGCCGTGGTTGTATCTGGCAAGCCAAAGCTCGCGGCATCCGGTATGCACATGCCGCAGAAGTCCGGAAGGCTAGGCGGCCACTCCAGCGAC
>JAKFBY010000087.1:0-1526 GCA_036677325.1 Paucimonas sp. | reverse complement strand
CGGCCTGACCTTCGCCGATATCAACTACGGCAATGACGTGCGCCGGGCCATGCTCGGCTTGCTGGAGCGCATGCCGAGCATGACGGTGATGATGCTGGTGACCTCGGTGCTGATCCACCGTGACACCGGCGGCAACCTGACCGAGGTGCTGGAGCGCTTGAGCAGCTTGATCCGTGGACGGTTCCGTTTTCAGCGCAAGGTCAAGACCATGTCGGCAGAAGGGCGCATGTCAGCCTGGGTGCTGGTTTCTGTTCCCTTTGTATTAACCGCGCTGATCATGTTGACAACCCCGGAATATATGCCGGTATTGATCAAGGATCCTGTTGGCCAGAAGCTAGTGATGACGGCCTTTGTCACCATGCTGTTGGGGATACTGTGGATCCGCAAGATCATCCGCATCCAGGTTTAAGTGCAGTCAGGGGAGGTATATGTCATGGACTATCTGCTGAGTTTGCTCAATCGCGTGGTGGGTAACGAGGAGCTGGCGCGGTTGTTGTTCGTCAGTGCAATTGGCTTGAGTGCGGTACTGGCCGTGGCCACCCTGGCAATGCTGGTGCTGGGCTTGCGCGACCCGGTGCAGCGGCGCCTGACTCTGATCAAGCGCGGGCATGGCGGCGTGGCGGTTGGCCAGGAGCCACCGAGCAATCTGCAATTGATGCTGGAGCAGGTGGGCCAGCGTTTTAACTCTGGCGAGGAGGGGCAGGAGTCGGCCACTCGCACCCTGCTAACCCATGCCGGCTATCGTTCGCCGGCTGCGGTGCAGATGTACTGGGCCGTGCGCCTGTTGGCGCCGCTGGTACTGGTGGGCCTTAGCCTGCTGGCAATGCCGCTGATCCCCAAGATGTCGCTGGCCGTGGGCATCCTGCTGGTGCTTGCGGCAGTCGCTGCTGGTTGGCTGGTACCGGCCATCTATGTCGACAAGCGCAAGCAGGCACGTATGCGGCGGTTGCTGGTGGCCTTTCCCGATGCCCTGGACCTGATGGTGGTCTGTGTCGAGTCGGGGCTGGCCTTGCCCCAGGCGATCGAAAGGGTGGCCGACGAGATGTCGGTCAGCCAGCCGGAACTGGCACTGGAGCTGGCCCTGGTCAATGCCGAGATCCGTGCCGGTATCCCCAGTACCGAGGCGCTCAAGCACCTGGCCGAGCGCACCGGGCTGGAAGACATTCGCGGCCTAGTCAGCCTGCTGGCGCAGAGCATTCGCTTCGGCACCAGCGTCGCCGACACCCTGCGCATCTATGCCGAGGAGTTTCGCGACAGGCGCACCCAGGCCGCCGATGAGCAAGCGGCGAAAATCGGCACCAAGCTGATATTCCCACTAGTCTTGTGCATATGGCCGAGTTTTTTCCTGGTGGCCATCGGTCCCGCCATCATCGGGGTACTCAAAGTCTTCGGGAAACTATGAGATGAAAAGGATCAGTCTGCTGTTGGCCATGACGGCCGTGCTGTCAGGATGTCAGACCATGGGCCCGGAGCCGGTACTTGATACCCGCTCGGTTTATAGCGGCGACAATTCGCTGTTGCACAAG
>JAKFBY010000086.1:0-10758 GCA_036677325.1 Paucimonas sp. | reverse complement strand
CGCCTACCGCTCACGGTTCATTGAACCGGTGCGAATCCAGGCCGGTGCCGAATTCTGGAATGAGCATGCCGCAGCGCTGGCGCGTGCAGAACAAACCTATGGCGTACCGGCGGAAATCATCGTCGGCATCATCGGCGTGGAAACCGTCTATGGTCGCAATACCGGTAACTTTCGGGTACTCGATACCCTGACCACGCTCGGATTTGATTATCCTGGCACACCGAACCGCCTCGCCCGGATGACATTTTTCCGTGGTGAGCTGGAACATACCTTGTTGTTCGCACGCGATTCCGGCATCGACCCGTTCACCTTGCTCGGCTCGTATGCAGGCGCCATCGGATGGCCGCAATTTATGCCTGGCAGCATTCGCAATTATGGCGTCGACTTCGACGGTGACGGCAAGATCGATTTACGCAATTCACCCGTTGACGCGATCGGCAGCGTTGCCAATTTCCTGGCCAAACATGGTTGGCAACCCGGCCAGCCGATCGTGTTTCCTGCCACGGTCACCACCTCGACCAGTGACGGCACTCCCAACAATCGCTGGGAAACCTTCATTGGTCAAGGCCTGGAAGCCAAGTACAACCTGGCCGAATTGACTGCAGGTGGCGTGGTGCCGGATGGCGAGTTGCCATCTGAATTATTGGTCGGCTTGGTCGATTTGCAAAACGGCACCGAGGCGACCCAATACTGGCTGGGCACCGCCAATTTTTTCGCGATCACCAAATATAATCGCAGCTTCTTTTATGCGATGTCGGTCGTCGAGCTGAGCCGCTCCGTCAAGGCTGCGCGCGGCGGATAAGGCCAATTTAAATTTAGAGCGGTCATGCATCCAAGTTTAATGTCGGGCCAATCCGACTGCATGGCAGTGTGGTCTTGATACGATTTCACCACCGGGCAAAATCGCGCACCTGGGTCAATTCGACCAGCACGGTTTCGTCGCCCGCATTGACCCACAATTGCCCATCCTGAATCGTGCACTGCAATTGCATGGTCCGTTTGGCAAGTTTCGCCAAAGCCGCACCGGTAGCTGCCGGCAAATGGAATACGGCGATGTTTTTGGCCCGCTCCATTTTGCTGCCGACCTGATTCCACCAGATCGGCCCGACGCTGCCATAACTGTAGACAATGACTTGATGCGCACGGCCGCACGCCTTCAACATGCGCTTTTCATCCGGCTGCCCGACTTCAATCCATAAGTCGATCGCACCGGTCAAATCCTTTTGCCAAAGATCCGGCTCGTCGTCCGCACTTAAACCCTTGCCGAAAACGAGTGCCTGACTGGCATGGCGAATGAATGCAATCAGGCGCACCATCATGCGTTCATCGGTTTCCGACGGGTGACGTGCAAGCGTCAATACCGGACTGTCATAATATTGACGGTCCATATCGGCAATCTGCAATTCCGCTTTAAAAATAGTCGCCTTCAGAGCCATGCGTGTTCCTGAGTGAATGTAAAGTGTAGTCAGTGTCCGTTTAAGGAACCGGAAGAATAACCGATCCTGCCGGCATCACATACTAGCTTGAGCAAATCCAACTTACCAATTGAACTGGATTGATGCGCGACTCGGGTTACCGACATTGATAAAATGTGCTTGCAGCCTGCCAAACCCGTCAGGATCATACTGATGCCATGCGGGATGGCTTGGCATACCTGAAGTGCCATTTCCAGCTTGTCCACCGTTTTTCGAGCAAGGTTTAGCTGTTCCATGACTAATCACGCCCACCTTTCCGCTGATCAAATCGTCAACCATACCCGGACCTGGGTCAACAAGGCCGTCATCGGCTTGAACCTGTGCCCATTCGCCAAGGCAGTGGAAGTCAAACAATTGATCCGCTATGTTGCCAGCCCAGTCACCACCCTGGATGGATTGCTGGAGGATCTGTCCCGGGAGCTGCTCATGCTGCATGCTACCGCACCAATGGAGATCGATACCACGCTGCTGATCCACCCTTTCGTGCTGACCGATTTTCTTGATTACAATGATTTTCTCAGTGTCGCCGATGACCTGCTTGCCACGCTCGGATTGACTGGTGAACTGCAAATTGCCAGTTTCCATCCCGATTATCAGTTCGCCGATACAGCGGCTGACGCGATTGAAAATTACACTAACCGTTCACCCTATCCGACGCTTCATTTATTGCGTGAATCGAGTCTGGATCAGGCAATCGAAGCATTTCCCGATGCTGCCGATATTTTCGAGAAAAATATCGAAACCCTGCGTCAGCTTGGTCATGTCGGTTGGCACAATCTGAAAATTCACGATTGAGATTGTGGATGTCACGTGATGATGATTTACGTACAGGCATAACGCCAAGGTAGACAATCAGCGATATCCGCACGCAGGATGACTAAACATCCCAGGCAGGCATTATTTGCGCCCGCGCATGCCAAGAATCGGCCCAAGATAAAAGTGCGATTGAGCATTATCAAAATGGCATGATTGCGAGTTGTTACAATAAAATTGAAGTAATGCAATTTGTAAAACTGGTGTACCCATAAGCCGTTGTGTTCTATTTTAAGGCTGCGTCTTCATTGCTTACTCGCAATTCCTTGAAGACATGAAGCATAAGAGATAGCACTGGAATTTAAATATTGCTTTTTTGGAATTTTTTTTATATATTGCAATACAACAATGTTTCCAAAAATTAACTTGCTTGATCAAGCCCGCTATCTTGTTAAATATTGCAAATTTATTAAAATATAGCGGTAAACTATAAGTTTCTTTTTTGGCAATTCTCGGATTTTATACGTTAACTCGCACTCTGGACTTATGGATACCATGACTAATCAGCTCGACAATACCGTCAACAGCAATCGTCTCGCCGACCAAACCGCTTACGATCCGAATCATTTACTCGATTCTCTGATCGAAAAACTGCATCTGAAAAATGATGCAGCATTGTCGCGCGCGCTGGAAGTGGCCCCACCGGTGATCAGCAAGATTCGTCATCGCCGCCTGCCGGTTGGTGCATCTCTGCTGATCCGCATGCATGAAGTCAGTGATCTGTCGATCAAGGATTTGCGTGTACTGATGGGCGATCGTCGCGACAAATTCCGTATCAGCGACAAGCAATTCAAGCCGAAGGAAGCTGGCGGCGACGCACGTGATTAAACACTGTCAGCGGTGTATTCCCTGCTAGGCAGGAAATACACCGGTCGACAGATAGCGGTCGCCACGGTCGCAGACGATGAAGACGATGGTCGCGTTTTCGACCGTTTGCGCGATGCGCAGCGCAACCTCGCACGCCCCCGCCGCGGATACCCCGCAAAAAATGCCTTCTTCTACAGCCATGCGGCGCACCATTTTTTCGGCGCATGCCTGGCTGACATATTCCAGTTGATCAACGTGTGATTTGTCGTATATCTTGGGCAGATAGGCTTCGGGCCATTTGCGAATGCCCGGTATTTGCGACCCTTCTTCGGGTTGCGCGCCGATAATCCGTATTTCCGGATTTTGTTCTTTCAGGTAGCGCGACACGCCCATAATGGTGCCAGTGGTACCCATTGCACTGACAAAATGGGTAATGCGTCCTTCAGTATCCCGCCAGATTTCCGGCCCGGTACCTTCATAGTGCGCGCGTGGATTATCCGGATTGGCGAATTGATCCAGAATGATGCCCTGCCCTTCCTTTTGCATCTGTTCGGCCAGGTCGCGCGCATATTCCATACCGCCGGTTTTTGGCGTCAAAATGATTTTTGCGCCATAGGCTGCCATGCTCTGGCGCCTTTCCTCACTCAGATTTTCCGGCATCAGCAACACCATTTTATAGCCACGCATTGCCGCCACCATTGCCAGCGCAATGCCGGTATTGCCGCTGGTGGCTTCGATCAGGGTATCGCCGGGCTTGATACGACCGCGCTCTTCCGCGCCTTTAATCATTGATAATGCCGGCCGATCCTTCACTGAACCCGCCGGGTTATTACCTTCGAGCTTGCCCAGAATAAGATTGTTGCGGCGCGCAGCCTGTTCGACCAGTCCACGTTTGAGCTGAACCAGTGGCGTATTACCGATCGTGTCTTCCAGTGTCAGATAAGGCATGGGTGGTTTCAATTCAGACTATGCAAAGGCACATTTTAATCGCAGAAGCGCCGGGACGTCGGCTTGCTGCTCGCTGCCCATAAAAAAACCCCGCGGAATCGATAGCGGGGCTTTCCTTTGGATTTACATCCTTATTTTTTTGCATCGGCCTTGACCGGCTTGATATCGGCTTTCACCATCTTCAAGTCGGATTTGGCGCTGGCCGGCGCGTTCGATTTTGCCTGCCCATTCACCGTCAACCCGGCTTTGGACAAATTGGCCGATTTTTTCTCGCCGATGCCTTTGACCCGATTTTCAAAATCCGGCCAATCCTTGAATGCGCCCGCTTTTTTACGTTCATCCAGAATCGCCTTGGAAGTGGTCGGTCCAATTCCCTTGATGCCATCCAGGGCGGCCTGATCCGCCTTGTTCACATCCACCTGTGCAAAGGCGAAACTGATGGTGGCGGCAAGCATGCCAATGGCAAGTAACAGTTTTTTCAACATTTGAGTATGGCTCCTGATTATTTTAGTGAAAGTGAGATCAGCGCCATTTATCCGGGCGCCTCTCAATTATTATTTTAACAACAAAATAAGCGAAATTATTGTATTTTTTATAATATTTTAAAATGCATTAATGGTTTTTGTTAAAGCAACAATTCTGATCTGGGATTTGTCGACCATAATTCCATAGGCGCTTTGCGCAGCGGATGGCTTTACTAACGAGATCCAGGCAATTCACATGACTGCCCAATTCCGCAAATCATCATGTGCCGGTTACCAGGCCGACATAACCGGTGCCGGAGTGTGTGATTTTCATGATGCTCCATTCGAAAATGCAGCGCCCGTCAAAGCCACCAATTCAATTCATGACGTTGAGTTCTTCGGTACGGCGAGGAGGATAGGTTTCCCAAAGACTGCAGCCCGGACATTGCCAATAGAATTGCCGTGCCTTGAAGCCGCAGTGGGTGCATTGGTAGCGTGCCAGCTTTTGCGTATAGTTGTGCACCAGATTCTTGATTGAAGATAATTCGGGCCGCATTTCCGGCGGCGCCTTCATCAGTCGCGCCTCCAGCAATTTATCCAGTCCGAGCAGGGTCGGCGTCCTGCGCAATTCATCGCTGGCCAATTGGTTGGCAGCTTCCCCGCCTTCGAGTTCCAGCACGACCTTGAATACCACGTCCAGCAAGTCGATTGACGGCGCTTCTGCAAGATAGGATTTCAGCAGGTTGGCGCCTTCCTGAGGACGGCCGACCTGATGATAGCCATCCATCAGGCGTTGCGCCACCAATGCGACATGGGGCACACTCTGCTGCTCGACCCGGCGCCACGCCATCAGCGCTGCCTCGGCATCGCCCTTGGCCAGATGGACATCGCCGGCAAGAATCGCAGCACGCACATTATTGCGGTCGGCCGCCAGCGCCTTGTCCAGCAAAGCCAGGGCGGCGTCGGGGTCGGTATGCACCAGCTCATCTGCCGCCAGTTCGCAATAGAACTGGGCGATCTCCTTTTGGCGAGATCCGGCGCCCGACTCTTGCAGCGCACGCGCCGCCTCGATGGCCCGCATCCATTCCTTCTCACGCTGATAGATTTCCAGCAGCGCGCGCCGCGCCTGCACACTGTATTGGGTATCGATCAGCAGATTAAAGGTTTCCTCGGCACGGTCCAGCAAACCTGCCTTCAGATAGTCCTGCCCCAGCTCATATTGGGAATGGACTTGATGTTCCCGGGCCAGATCAGGCCGGGCCAGCAGATTCTGGTGGACGCGGATCGCACGCTCGGTCTCGCCGCGACGCCGGAACAGGTTGCCGAGCGCGAAATGCAACTCGACTGTTTCCGGATCGAGCTTGACGATTTCGATGAAGGCATCGATCGCCTTGTCCGGCTGGTCATTGAGCAGAAAGTTCAAGCCCTTGAAATACCCTTGCGGCAGACTACGGGACTCGGATACCAGCTGCCTGATATCCACGCGCGCGGCAATCCATCCCAGTCCGAAGAAGACCGGCATGCCCAGCAACCACCAGATTTCAAATTCCATCGTGCGTTATTCTTACTGTTATGTGCGACAAATTCGATCAGGCGCCCACGATGGTATCGGGTGCCGGCGGTTGCGAGCGGACCAACTGGTGCGCTTCGCTGTCTTTTTGCATCTTGTTGATGGCTTTTTTTTGCTTGGCCAGATCGCGACGGTGGCGAAAAAAACTTGGCGTCATTGCCAGCACACCCAAGATAAAACCGATCACGATGAAACCCAATAGCATTAGCGGCAATGGGCCGGTAAGTCCATACCCTGCAAAGAAGTTCAGGGTGGCTTTCGTTTCCATATTTTTCGATGCCACGAAAAATACGACGATAAACACAATGCTCCAAATAATTTTGGCAATAAATTTCATGGCAAAAAAGCCTTCTTGAGTTATTCGGGCAATTCTTGGTTGGCCGCGCTAGCCGTATTCCAAAACAACTGAAATTGTACGTCAAAAAAAACGGCATCCGAAGATGCCGCTTTTCCGAGCCTGTTTCAATCACCGACAGACCCTCAATGCAATAAGCACTCAGTCTTCCCTGATCGGCTGACCCACCATCGCATCGACACGCTCACGCAATTCTTTGCCTGGCTTGAAGTGCGGCACCCGTTTTTCAGGCACCATCACCTTGTCGCCAGACTTCGGATTGCGCCCGATGCGCGGCGGCCTGCTATTCAAGGCAAAGCTGCCGAAACCGCGGATCTCGATGCGCTGACCGGTTGCCAGAGCATCGGTCATCGCATCAAGGATGGTTTTGACCGTGTAATCCGCATCTTTTGCTACCAGTTGCGGATAACGCTCGGCCAGACGGGCAATCAGCTCCGACTTTGTCATGTAAAACCTTAGCTCTTGTTATCCAGTTTGGCCTTCAACAACGCGCCCAGGCTGGTCGTGCCGGAAGCGGCATTCGAGTCCGAAGACATCTTTTGCATGGCTTCCTGGGTTTCGACATTGTCCTTGGCCTTGATCGACAACTGGATGCTGCGTGCCTTGCGGTCGATGTTGATGACCAGTGCCTCGACCTTGTCGCCGACCTTCAGGTGCGTACCGGCATCTTCCACGCGATCGCGGGAAATTTCGGAAGCGCGCAGGTAGCCTTCGACTTCTTCGGACAACTGGATCACGGCGCCCTTCGGCTCCACCGACTTGACGGTACCGGTAACCAGTGCGCCCTTGTCGTTCATCGCAGCGAAGTTGTTGAACGGGTCGCCTTCGAGCTGCTTGACGCCCAGCGAAACGCGCTCGCGCTCGACATCGATTGCCAGCACGATGGCTTCCAGCTCGTCGCCTTTCTTGAAGCGACGCACGGCTTCTTCGCCGGTTTCGGTCCAGGACAGGTCGGACAAATGCACCAGGCCGTCGATATTGCCGGCCAGGCCGATGAACACGCCAAAATCGGTGATCGATTTGATTGCGCCACGGACCTTGTCGCCCTTCTTGTGGGTCAATGCGAAGTCATCCCATGGATTGGCCTTGCACTGCTTCATGCCCAGCGAAATACGGCGACGCTCTTCGTCGATTTCCAGAACCATGACTTCAACTTCGTCGCCCAGCTGGACAACCTTGTTCGGGGCCACGTTCTTGTTGGTCCAGTCCATTTCGGACACGTGCACCAGGCCTTCGATGCCCTGCTCGACTTCAACGAATGCGCCGTAGTCGGTCAGATTAGTGACCTTGCCGAACAGGCGAGTGCCTTGCGGGTAGCGACGTGACAGACCGGTCCAAGGATCGTCACCCAGCTGCTTGACACCCAGCGAGACGCGGTTCTTCTCTTGATCGTACTTCAATACCTTGGCAGTAATTTCCTGGCCAACCGTCAGCACTTCGGACGGATGACGCACGCGACGCCATGCCAGGTCGGTGATGTGCAGCAGGCCGTCGATGCCGCCCAGGTCGACGAATGCGCCGTAGTCGGTGATGTTCTTGACGATACCGGTGACGATGGTGCCTTCCTTCAGGGTTTCCATCAGCTTCTGACGCTCTTCGCCCATCGATGCTTCGATGACAGCGCGGCGCGACAGCACCACGTTGTTGCGCTTGCGGTCAAGCTTAATGACCTTGAATTCCATGGTCTTGCCTTCGTACGGCGTGGTGTCCTTGACCGGACGGGTATCGACCAGCGAACCCGGCAGGAAGGCACGGATGCCGTTGGTCAGGACAGTCAGGCCGCCCTTGACCTTGCCATTGACAGTACCGGTAACGATCTCGCCGGACTCCATCGCTTTTTCCAGCGAGAGCCACGAAGCCAGACGCTTGGCCTTGTCACGCGACAGGATGGTGTCGCCAAAACCGTTTTCCAGCGATTCGATGGCAACGGAAACGAAATCGCCGATCTCGACCTCGAGTTCACCGTTGTCATTCTTGAATTCTTCAATAGGAATAAACGCTTCGGACTTCAGGCCGGCGTTGACGATCACGAAATTGTGATCCAGACGAACGACTTCAGCAGAAATCACTTCACCGGAACGCATGTCCTGGCGAGTCAACGATTCTTCAAAAAGTGCAGCAAAACTTTCCATGCCAGTTGCAGGGGAGGTAGAAACAGTAGACATAAAGTGTAAAAGGTTAGCCAATTTCAATCGCACCATGCGATGAATATCGGGTTAAGTTAATCACGACCCGGGCAAGCCTTGCGCCTGCGCGAGCACCATGCACCATCAAAAACACCTTATCAAACCACGTGATGTTTTTTCAGGTCGGCATACCATTTCAGTACCTGTTCGACTGCCTGATCGGCCGTCATCGCAGAAGTATCCAGAACGTATGCCCCTTCCACAGGTTTGAGCGGTGCGATTTTGCGATTTGCATCGCGCTCATCGCGCTCCATCAAATCCTTCAGAAGGTCGTCCATATTAGCAGAAAAACCCTTGTCAATCAATTGCTTATAACGCCTTTCGGCGCGCGCCTGAGCACTGGCGGTTAGAAACACTTTCAAGGCGGCATGCGGAAAAATGACACTGCCCATATCACGGCCGTCGGCTACTAGGCCAGGTGCCTGGCGAAAACGAAGTTGCAATCCATACAACGCCTGCCGCAGCGCCGGCAATGCCGCAATTTTCGATGCAGTGTTGCCAACTTGTTCGTCGCGAATCGCCAACGTGACGTTTTCATGCGCCAAAAAGATGTCTTCTCCGGCGAAACTGCATGGCAATGCCGCTGCCAGCTTGGCCAAAGCATGTTCGTCTTTTAAATCGATTTGCTTACGCAAAGCAGCTAACGCCGTGAGGCGATATAGCGCGCCAGAGTCCAGATAGTGAAATCCCAGATGCAGGGAAACCTTGCGGGCAACCGTTCCTTTACCCGAGGCAGTCGGCCCATCAATCGCAATTACGGGAATATTGTGTAAGGTCATGATCAAGTTATTCAAGCATCAAGGACGAAGCCTGACGGCGCCAACTTGGTCGGCGCCGATCGGACCTGCCTTATTGCTATTGTTAAGACAAGTTAAAACAAGTCGTTCTGGGCAATTTTTGCAAAAACCTCGAAATATTCCGGGAACGTCTTGGCAACGCATTTCGGATCATTGATCCGCATCCGGTTGCCCCGCCGTGCCGCGCCATCCAGTGTGGCCAGTGAAAAACACATCGCCATCCGGTGATCATCGTAGGTATCAATGCTCGCAGACTGGATGTGCGCCGGCGGCGTTACCCGTAGATAATCGGCCCCCTCTTCCACAGTTGCCCCCAGCTTGCGCAATTCGGTTGCCATGGCGGCGATCCGGTCGGTTTCCTTGACCCGCCAGCTGCCGATATTGCGCAAGGTACTCGGGCCATCGGCATACAGGGCGGCGACGGCAATCGTCATCGCAGCGTCGGGAATATGATTGAAGTCTGCATCGATGGCCCGCAATACGCCGTTCGACTGCGCCTCGATCCAGTTGTCGCCCATGGTGATGGTGGCCCCCATCTGCTGCAATGCCTCCACAAAACGCACGTCGCCCTGAATGCTGTTCTTGCCCACGCCTTCCACCCGCACCGGCCCGCCAGCAATCGCACCGGCCGCCAGAAAATACGAGGCTGACGATGCATCGCCTTCGACATGAATGACGCCGGGCGCCTGATACTGCTGGCCAGGAGCCACCGTAAACGATTGCCATCCGGCCCGCTCGACCACCACGCCGAAACGCTGCATCAGATTCAGCGTGATCTCGATGTACGGCTTCGAAATCAGGTCGCCGATTACCTCGATCGTCACCGCCTGCTCGCGTGCCATCAAGGGTGCGGCCATCAGCAAGGCAGTCAAAAACTGGCTCGATACATTGCCGCGCACCCGCATATTCTGCGCATGCACATGGCCGCGCCGGATATGCAGCGGCGGATAGCCGGCCACTCCGGTATATTCAATTTGCGTGCCAACTGCATTCAAGGCATTGACCAGGTCGCCGATCGGCCGCTCGTGCATGCGCGGCACGCCGTGCAGCGTGTAGTCGCCGCCCATCACAGCCAAAGCGGCAGCCAAGGGCCTGATTGCGGTGCCGGCATTGCCCATGAAGAGATCGGCTTGGTGCACCGGAAAGGCGCCTTGCGCACCATGAACGACATAATTTTGCGATTCGCCCACCTGCTCCCATTTGACGCCAAGTTTTTGCAATGCCATCAACATCACATGGGTGTCGTCGGATGCCAGCAGCTCCATGATCTGGGTGCTGCCTTGTGCCAATGCGGCCAGCAGCAGGGTGCGATTGGAAATGCTTTTCGAGCCCGGCAGGCGCAC
>JAKFBY010000085.1:0-80807 GCA_036677325.1 Paucimonas sp. | reverse complement strand
TCGTCTGGCAAGGGTGATGCAGGGGTTGCGAATGGCCTGCCATTTGCCTGCATCACGGTATGCGCTTGCAAGCGCCTATGCGTCCTGCCAGGACGAGGCGGCCGCATGGCGAGCCATGCAACGCGAGCAACGACGCCAGGCGGAAAAAGACGCGATTGATTCCTGTCGATTCAGCTTGACTGACCACTAATCGCAGGAGGGCTGATGAAAACACTTGCAACCACTGCCGTAGGGCAGACAGCCGCGCTGCCGGCTGCAGTACCGATCGACGGTTTGCACCACGTCGCCTACCGTTGTCGTGACGCTGAAGAAACGCGCCATTTTTACGAGGACGTGCTGGGCTTGCCTCTATTTCACTATATCCGTGCCGATGTGGTGCCGTCGACCGGGGAATACTGTCCTTATGTCCATATTTTTTTCCGGATGACAGACGGTTCCTGTCTGGCGTTTTTTGATTTGGGCGACAATGTGATGCCGCAACCCTCCGCCAACACGCCCAAGTGGGTCAATCATATTGCCTTGCGCGTCGCGTCGGTCGAGCAACTGGCATCGATGAAAGCGCGGCTGCAGGTCCATGGCATTGATGTGCTGGGGATCACCGATCACCGCGTATTCCAGTCGATTTATTTTTTCGATCCGAATGGGATTCGGCTGGAATTGTGCACGCAGGTTGCGTCGGCTGCCCAGATGGAAGAAGAACAGAAAGGCATTCGCCAAAAGCTGGCGGACTGGTCGGATGAAAAAGCCCGTCGGCTGGCGGACAAAGCATGAAGTTAGTTGCGTGCACCCATGAAAAGCATGCGCTGGCCATGCTCGATATTTTGAATGAGGCGATCCTCAATTCAACCGCCCTGTACGATTACGTTGCTCGCCCGGTCGACAGCATGGCTGGCTGGTTTGCCGCAAAAAAGCAGGGGAAATATCCGGTAATCGGGATTGAAGACGAACGCGGTCGCCTGGTCGGCTTTGCCAGTTATGGGCCATTTCGCGCCTGGCCAGCCTACAAGTATTCGGTCGAGCATTCAGTGTATATCCACAAAGACTTTCGTGGCCAAGGGTGGGGGCATCTGTTACTGACCGAGTTGGTCGCAGCTGCGCGCCGGCATCAATATCATTGTCTGATCGGTGCCATCGACATGGACAATGCCGTCAGTATCAGGCTGCATGAATCGATGGGTTTCGAGCATGCCGGCACCATCCGGCAAGCCGGATTTAAATTCGGCAAGTGGCTCGACCTTGGACTTTACCAATTATTGCTGGACACACCGGAACACCCGGTCGACGGCTGATCCGAGACGCGTGCAAGCATGATGCCGACAGAAAATTGTGAGTTAATCGACCGATGAGCGACAGCTACATTACCCGTGGCGAAATCATTCTGATGCTACAGAAATGGCAGGATGGCATCCTTGGTACGCAGCAGATATGGGATTGGGCCAGCCATCGGTTTCAGGCCGGCACTGCCGATTACGACGATTGGGATGATGAGGCCTCGGTGGCACATGAAATGCTTGGCTTGCTGGACAGCCTCGATATGCATCTGGTGCTGATCGACGACGTGCCGCTGCATCTGGCATTTCTAGCCACGCCGCTGGGCAGCTTCGATGAAGCGCTTGCCAACTGGCGCGCAGCGCTGGCATCTATCGATTACGCCGCGCGCAAGCGGGACCTGAAAGTGGATCCGATTTACGCGCTGTATTGCGACTGAACTGCAGCGGCAAGGGCTGTTCCCTGCCGGGAGAAGTGCTAGGCAGCCAGACGCGGTGCGCCGGTGCGGCAACCATCCAGCAGAAATGACAGGTCGACCACCAGCACCAGTTCGCCTTCGGCCGAGCGGGCGGTGCCTGTGATGCCGGGTACGCTCATGGCTGTCAGCGGCTTGATCACCATTTCCGCAGTGCCTTCCACCTTGTCGACTGCCAGGATATACGGCTGGGGCGCGGCAATCACGATGCCGATCCGTTCTTCCGACGGCTCGTAACCGAGAATGCGGCCAAGCGAACGCACCGGCAGCGGCCGGCCCTGGTCGCGCAAGACAGGCGCGCCGCCGACCGCGTCGAAGGTTTCGGGCAACTGGACCACGCGTTGCACCACGCCCATCGGCATTGCCAGTGCAGCGCCTGCAGTACGTACCAGCATGGTTGGCACGATCGACAGTTCGATCGGCAGCCGGATCGAAAAACGGGTGCCGGCACCGACGGTTGATTCGATGGTGATGGCGCCGCGATGTTTTTCCACTGCGGTTTTCACCACATCCATGCCGACGCCGCGTCCTGACACGCTGGATGCGACATCCTTGGTGGAAAAGCCCGGCAAAAAAACCAGTTGCAGTGCTTCTTCCATGGTCTGGGCCGCCGATTCGTTGATCAAGCCCTTGGCCAGCGCCTTTTTGCGCAGTTCCTGCGCATTCATGCCCTTGCCGTCATCGGCAACCTGAATCATCACGCTGTTGGCTTCCTGCCAGGCTTTGAGCGAAATCGTGGCTTTGGCCGGCTTGCCGGCAGCCATGCGGGTTTCCGCGTTTTCAATGCCATGGTCGAGCGAGTTGCGCAGCATGTGCACCAGCGGATCGTACAGGCTGTCGACCACCACCCGATCTACTTCCGTCTCGGCGCCTTCGATGGTCAGCTCGACTTCCTTGCCCAGGTCGCGCGCCAGTTCACGCACCAGGCGCGGGAATTTCTGGAACAGCCGGCCGACCGGCTGCATGCGGGTCGACAGCGTCGCACGCTGCAGTTCGGTCGAGTAGCGCGATGCACGGGTCAGCGTTTCGGCCAGGGTTGTCATCAAGTTGCCGGCAGCACCTTCGAACTTGAACTGCAGCAGCTTCTCAAGCAATACGCTGGCCTGGTTGGCCGCCTGCACCGATTCGCCTGCCACTTCCAGCAGCGCATCGAGCTTGGCGGCATCGACCCGGATACTTTCTTCCTTGATCGGTGCTGACGCTTGCCTGGCTTCCTGGGGGGCAGCAGCAGCTGCCGGTTTGCTTTGGACAGCCGCAACCGGCGCAATGATATTGGCAGCGGCGCGGGCAGCGCCCAGTTCGGCCGGCACCACTGCATAATAAAGGGCTTCCCAATCCGGCCCGTCTTCGCCCAATGCGGCCGCCGGTGCTGCAGCGGCTGCGGTCGGGGTGCCGGTCGTATCAATTGCAGCAGTTGCAACAGTGTCGGTAGCTGCAACTGGCACAGCAGGAATCGTTGCAGCGGCGGCCTTGCCTTCGATTGCCTGGTTCAGCAGTTCTGCCAGCGTCCCCGGCATTGCCGCCAGTGCCGCCGGCTCGGTGCCATTGGCCAGCGCCGTCAATTGATCGGCGACGAAGCCGCTGGCTTGCAGTGCTGCCTCAATTGCCAGTGGTGTGACAGGTACCTTGCCGGTCCGCAAACCATCGAACAGGTTTTCGGTCAGGTGGCAGGCAGAAACCATCGCCGGCAGGTTCATGAAGCCGGCACCACCCTTGATTGTATGAAACGACCTGAACAGCGCATTCAATGTTTCGGTGTCGCCCGGGTGCCGCTCCAGTCTCAGCAGGTGCTCTTCCACGTTCGTGGCGAGGTCCAGCGCCTCGACCACGAATTCCTTGAGCATGTCATCCATCAGAAGCCGAGGCCTTCCAGCAGGTTGTCAACATCGTCCTGCGCCATTGCCGAGGTCGACGGGCCTTGCATCAGCGCTTCCGGCGAGTCCTTCAGGGTTTGCACCACTTCCGGCGGCGCATTGTCCAGCAATAGCTGGGCCAGCTCATGTTCGACTTTCTGGGTGATTGCAACGATTTTCTTGATCAGCTGGCCGGTAATGTCCTGGAAATCCTGCGCCATCATGATATCCAGCAGGCGCGCTTTTTCGGTTTCGGTGGCGGCAGCAACCGTCAGGGCAAATGCCTTCGAATCGGTGGCAAGCAGGCGGAATTCATCGACACTCATTCTGCCTTCGAACAGGTCGGTCCAGCGGCTATCCATGTTCTTGGCGTTTTTTGCCAGTGCATCCTGCTCCGGCATGCCCTGGTCGACGGTATTCAAGACCTTGTTGGCGGCTTGTTCGGTCAGGGAGGCGATGTGTTCCAGCCGTCCCTGCGCATCGGTAATCTGCGAGGCGGCATCCGACAGCGCCCGGTCGTAGCCGAGCTCGCGCAGCGAATCGTGCAGCAGCCGCACAATGCCGCCCAGACGTTCATACATCGGCTTGTCCTGGTTATCCTGGCTGTCATAGACGATGTCGGACGCAAGCTTGCCGTCTTCGGTGGCAGACGCGGCACCCTGTACTGGCATGGCCGCATTCTCGGCAAACGTTGCTTCAATTGCAGTCACAGGATCATCTGCAGCGAGTGTGGCTGTCTGGGCGCGTTGGGCTGACACTTCTTCAAACAGTGCGTCAAGATCATCAGTCATAACCGGTACATCTCCATTCATTCAAGTATTGGTGCGACGGTACGTTCAGGGAAAACCGGCGCATCAGCCAGCGCATTATCCAAGCGGCGAACGGTAACCCTGTTTTAATGTTCCGATTGAAGCAAAGGCTGCACTGCGGAATCGGGAAACCGGCGGGTCACGGAGCCGACCGGGTGGTACGGTTGCGGCGCTAGTGTAAATTTATTGGTGTTTTCCGCCGAGGCAAGGCTATCCAGTTGATATACGACAATAATACCGAAGAAATTCGGCAGATGGGCAAACGAATGTGAATTCTGCACCGACAAATGCCGTCTTGCCAAAACGGTAACCGAACGCGCAGACAGTACTTACCGGCCATTCCTGATTTTTGCAGGGTCTTGCAGGCTGGAAAAGCCCGATTTTCACTGCAATATCAATCACTGCTGCAGACAGGTGAAGCTGGCCTCGATATCGCATAGAGTTGCGCCGATGTTGCAGATTTGTCGCAGTATCCGTATCGCCCGAGGTGTCTGGGCGCTGGCCAAACCGGGCCGCGATGCCGGCAAGTCAATTTGACTTGGCATGCCAAGAAAGCATACACTTGCGCCGTTTTGGTGCCCGCGCGCCGTATCCGGCGCGCAGTTAAACGGGAAACACGAGGCTCTTGGTTCATCCATGCCCACGTGTGCTGCCCCCGCAACGGTAAGCAAGCGTACGGCTTTAGCCGTGCTGGCTGCGTTTAAAACCACTGTGCATGTTTGGCACGGGAAGGTAACGCAGTCTGTCTTGTCAGCCCGGATACCGGCCAGGACAGGTGAAAGTGCTGCGAACGGGGAATTTCGCGAACACGAAATGACTCCGCTGCGCAGTTAGCTACCTCATTCCGTTTTTCGTTTTCGTCCCTCGTTTCTGCCTTTTTTTGAGCCCAGCTTGCGGGGACGCCGGCCGGGAGCTTTTCTTGAAAACGAAATCATGTCTAAGCATAGTCATTCCCGCCCAGTTGGGGCGTTCTTCAACACTTCCCTGCCGGCGCTTGGCCGTTTGAAGCCCGTGGCGGCTTTGTTGCCGTTGTTGTTTACCAATAACTTGTATGCCGAGCAGGCATTAGCCCCGGTCGTGGTCACCGCGACACGATTTCAGTCTGACACTGCTGACGCCCCTATTGCGGCGCAGGTCATTACGGCAGATGAAATACGTAACAGTTCGGCAACGACGGTTTCCGAGGTGCTGGGCAAGATTGGCGGGGTGCATACCCGCATCAGCTTTACCGGTATACCTGATGCACCGCTCGACCTGCGCGGCTTCGGCGTGACCGGCGACCAGAATACGCTGGTGCTACTGAACGGCCAGCGCATTTCGGAGAACGAGAGCGCTGCCGCGCGCCTGTCAGCGATTCCGATCGATTCCATCGAGCGTATCGAAATCCTGCGTGGCGCCGGCGCGGTGCTGTACGGCACCGGCGCCACTGGCGGCACGATCAATATCATCACCAAGTCCCCCGTCACGGCAGGTATCAGCGGCAACGTGCTGGGACTGGCGGGCAGCTATGGGTTGCGCGATGCGCGCGGCAGCGTCCAGGTCGGCAATGGTAACTGGGGAGTCCGACTGAATGCCCAGCATTATGAAAAGGACGGCTACCGCGCCAATAACCGCGCCGAACTGGATGCCGTGAGCGGCGAACTGCGCTTTGGCGGACGCGATGAATTTGTCGCATTTAATTTCAGTGCCGATGACCAGAAATCCCGTTTGCCGGGCATCCGCACTGCATCACAACTGGCGAGCAATCCGCGGGGCACCACAACTCCCGATGATTTCATGAACAGCGATAGCCGGATTTTCTCCCTGCGCGGGGAAAAGCGTATCAGTGACGTCACGCTGGCGCTCGATGTAGGCCAGCGCGAAAAAAACCGGCAGTCGTTTGGTTCGTTCGCCGGAGTGGGCACCAGCCGTGCCAATACGGACGTGGAAGTCACCACTGTTTCCCCGCGTCTGCTATGGCAGAGCCGGATGGCCGGCATCGATAACAAGCTGACTTTCGGCATGGACTGGAGCGACTGGTCGTATACCAACCGGACAGCCGCAACGGGCTTTCTGTCGAGCCAGAATCAGGTGGGCAACCAGGAAAATCGTGCGCTCTATTTCCGCGACGAATTGCTGTTTGCTAGCGGCACTCGCCTGAGCCTGGGTGCGCGCCGCGAAATCGTTGAACAGCATGACGCCGACAGCATCACGCCCCGCGCGCAAACTTCGGTCAAGCATCGCCTGTTGGCACACGAACTGGCGTTACAACAGGAACTTGGCGCCGGCTATTCTGCCTATGGGCGCGTCGGCAAGAGCTTCCGCGTGGCGACGATTGATGAAAATCGCTGCCAGTTTGCTCCCTGTGCCCCAGGCTTGCTCAAGCCGCAACGCTCCAGCGATCGCGAAATCGGCATGCAGTGGAGCGGCAAGAGTGCCCAATTGCGTGCCGGATTGTTCGACATTGATCTCAAGGACGAGATCCATTACAACGCCTACGATGGCACCAATTCGAATCTGCCGCCGACCCGGCGCCGCGGCTTTGAGCTGGAAGGTAATCTGGCCATCGCACCAACAGCGGATCTTGCTGTGCGCTACACCCATACCCAGGCCCGCTTTCGCCGTGGAACCTTCACTGGCTTCGACGGCGATCTTGGCTTCGCCATGTTTGCCGCCAATCTGGCCGGCAAGGATGTGCCGCTGGTGCCCAAGGATCGGTTGAGTGTCAATCTCGGCTGGCAAGCCACGACTGCCACGCGGCTGGCCTTCAACCTCACTTATGTCGGTAGCCAGAGTTACGATAATGACCAGGCCAACCGCTTCCGTCGCATGCCCAGCTATACGGTAAGCGATTTCAAGGTCAGTCATGACATCGGCGCGTGGCGTCTTGCGGGAGGCATCAACAACGTATTCGATAAAGCCTATTATTCCTACGCTGTCACTAATATTTCGGCAACGCCATCGCGCTTCAATGCCTACCCCGAAGATCGGCGTAACGCTTATGTAAGCGCCGAATATCGCTTCTAGGCTTGGAATCCTGGTCGATCGGCCCGCAATATGGAACCGGTAGTCCAGGATTTTTACGCTTGAATTTTTGGCTTATTGATGAGAAAAACAATTTTCCTGCTGTGCGCCTTGCTGTTGCTGGGACTAGCGACGCTGCTCCTGGCAGTTGCATGCGGGAGTAGCGGCTGCAGCATAGGATGGGAAGAAGATATTTTTCTTCAATTGCGCCTGCCGCGCGCGCTGTCGGCATTCGCGGTCGGCGGCCTGCTGGCCTTGTCCGGCGCCTTGCTGCAACTTTTGTTGCGCAATCCGCTGGCCGACCCGTACGTGCTGGGCGTGTCCGGCGGCGCAGCAGTGGGCGCGATGGGGATGCTGCTGCTGGTGCCGGTGGCGCCGATAATTTGGGGCCTGCAGTGGAACGTGCACCTGGGCGCCCTGTTCGGAGCGTTACTGTCGATCCTGTTGCTGTTTGGCCTGGCGCACGGCAGCTTGCTGCGGTTAAGTACGGCGACCTTCAGTGGCAATGCCGGCGTACGCCTGATTCTGACCGGGGTGATGATCGCTTCCGGGTTCGGCGCACTGATGACGCTGATACTGTCGATGGCACCGGATGCTCGCCTGCGCGGCATGATTTTCTGGCTGATGGGCGACCTTGAAAACGCCCAGTGGTATGGCGCCGCCTGGGCTGCTTTGACAATCGCACTGGTCTGGGCCGTAGTCAATGCCGCCCGCCTGAATGTGCTGGCACATGGTGACGCCGCCGCCCAATTACTGGGGATAAACGTCGTGCGCCTGCGCACGGCTGCCTTGCTGGTCGCCTCGGTCGCCACCGCCAGTGCGGTGGCGGTAGCCGGCACCATCGGGTTTGTCGGTCTGGTGGTGCCGCATGCATTGCGGCTGGTGATCGGCAATGACCAGCGGCTCCTGCTGCCGGCTTCGGTGCTGGCAGGGGGCATGGCCCTGACGCTGGCAGATTTACTGGCGCGTACGGTCGCGGCCCCGGTGCAGCTGCCAGTCGGCGTGATTACCGCATTGATCGGCGTGCCGGTATTTTTGATACTACTTGGGCGGGACAGGGCATGAACCTACTACGAACCGATAACGTGGCAATCGGGCCGGGTGGCCAAACCCTGATCGAGGGTTTGGACTGGCAAGTCAATGCTGGCGAATTCTGGTGCATTCTGGGCCAGAATGGGGTTGGCAAAACCAGCTTGCTGTATGCATTGTCGGGCTTGACCCGCCCGGCTTCCGGCCGGGTAATGATCGAGGGCGTGCCAATCGATGCATGGCAGGCGCCATCGCTGGCGCTCAAACGTGGCTTCATGCCGCAACAGCAGATTGATACCTTTTCCAGCAGTGTGACGGCAACCGTATTGATCGGTCGCACGCCATATCGCGTCGGCAGCAGCTGGGATTCCAAAGCGGACCTGGCTGCCGCGGCTGCGGCACTGGCTGCGGTTGGCCTGTCGCACAAGGCGCAGATGGATGTGCTGACGCTGTCGGCCGGGGAACGCCAGCGTGTGGCGCTGGCAAGCCTGCTGGTGCAGGCGCCGGCATTAATGCTGCTGGACGAACCGGCTGCGCATCAGGATGTGGCACAGCAGCTGGCGATGATGCGCCTGATTCGCGATCTGGCTTCCAGTCACGCCATCATTTCAAGCTGCCACGATATCGACCTGGCAGCACGTTTTGCCACCCATGTGCTGGTGCTGGCCGAAGGGCGTTACTGGCTGGGGCAAGTCGACGACGTGCTGAGCGCCGACATCCTGCAGCAGGCATTCGGTTGCCGCTTCGAGATCAAGGACAGCGCCGGCATACGCAGTTTCATCCCCTATTGAACCTGGTCTGGCACCAGCTCGGACGGACACGATCTGCGCCGAAAAAGCTGCCGGTACAGTTGGAGCGGCCATTCCTCCATGCTATTCTTGCCCAAAAGCCCGATTCACACTGTCCGTTCCAGCATGAATGGGCACACGGGCGCCAGGGGAGAGCGCTTACCAGCGCAATAAGACAATAAGGGAAAACCATGCCAGTGTTTGTCATAGCCAATCCGAAAGGCGGCGTCGGAAAAAGCACGTTTGCCACCAATCTTGCCGGTTATTTCGCGGCCCGCGGTCACAAGGTGATGCTGGGGGACGTCGATGTCCAGCAGTCGTCACGTTCCTGGCTGGCGCTGCGTCCGCCGAATCTGGCGCCGATTGGCGCTTGGGAAATCGGCCCCGACAATGTCGCCAAGCCGCCCAAGGGCACAACACACATGGTGCTCGATACGCCGGCCGGGTTCGACGGCGCTCGATTTGAAGAGGCGCTCAAGATTGCCGACAAGGTGATCGTGCCCTTGCAGCCATCGATGTTCGATATCCTGGCCACTCAGGCATTCCTGCAAAAGCTGCTGGCCCGCAAAGGCAAAGTGCAAGTGGGAGTGCTTGGCATGCGGGTCAACAGCCGTACCCGCGCCGCCGAGCAACTGGCGCACTATGTCAATAATCTCGGCTTGCCGGTGCTCGGTTACCTGCGCGATACCCAGAATTACGTGCAGCTCGCAGCGCAAGGTGCAACCGTCTGGGATGCAGCGCCATCGCGGGTAGAAAAGGATATTGAACAGTGGCAGGCCGTTTTGCAGTGGGTCCAGCAGAAATAGCCGTGCAGGGCACCCGCCGAGCGCGGCAAGTTGCATGCATTATCGAGACAGGCAGTGCAGCAACAGAACGGTAATTGCGGCAGTCGCCGATTTACCGGCGTTTTTTTCTGGCCGTCTCCAGTTGCCGGCACAGTATTTCCGCGCCATCCAGAATGCGCGGTCCGGCACGGGTGAGTAAATCCGGGTCCAGTACAAACAGATTGTCACGCATCACCGCCGTCATCTTTGGAAACCGCTTCCAGCCAGATGGCGCATTGTCATGCTCGCTACTGCCGGCAATAATCACCTCGGGGTTAGCCTGCACCACGTCTTCCACCCCGATGGTCGCCGCCAGCGGCGTCAGCCTGCCAAAAATATTCAATCCGCCGCATAGATGGAGCACGGTCGAGATCATGTGCCGGTCATTGATCGTCATCAGCGGCTCGCGCCAGATCTGATAAAACACACCGACCGGGGAGCGACTTGCATAGGTAGCGGAAAGGGATTGCAGACGGGCTCTGAATGCCGCTGCTGCGTGGCGTCCGGTCGCCTCGGTGCCGGCCAGCTGCGCCAGCCGTTCGATGTTGGCAGCCACAGCAGCAAAGTCGCGCGGCTCGCTTTCGAATACCGCAATCCGCAGTTGTTTCAGCCGGGCGATCTGGGCTGCGGAGTTGCCGCTGCTCCAGGCCAGCACCAGGTCCGGCTTCAGTAACGCAATGCGTTCCAGATCCAGCGCTGCGGCGCTGCCGACTGATGCTATCTTGGTGGCTTGCTCAGGGTAATTGCTGAAATCGCTGACGCCCACCAAACGCTCGCCGCCGCCGGCCGCAAACAGCAGCTCGGTTGCATGGGGCGCCAGACTGATAATGCGGCGCGCCGGTGTGGCGAGCGTGACGGTGTGGCCGGCATCATCGGTTACCGAGATGGCGGCCGCGGCGACTGCGGGAGAAAAAATGGCTGCCACCAGGCAGATGCCGGCAACGCGGGTGATCGTATTTTTCACATGCGCTAACAGAATGGCGGACATGACGGCATGACTGTCGGTCACCTATAATAATCAGATTTCGAGATTGTCGATCAGGCGGGTAACGCCCAGTTTGGCGGCGGCCAGCACGACCAGCGCTTCGCCTTGCGCCAGATCACCGGCCGATGGCGGTTGCAGATCGATGCGGCGGCGGATCGATACATAATCCGGTTTCCAGTTGCGCTGATCAAGCTTGTTCATGGCCTTTTTTTCCAGCTTGAAAATATCGAGGTGGCCGGATCGCACTTCCTGCGCCACTTCGTTCAGGGTCTGAAACAACACCGGCGCTTCCGCGCGTTCTGCTGCCGATAAATACATATTCCGGGATGACAGGGCCAGGCCATCGTCAGCACGATAGGTTTCGGCTGCGATGATTTCCGTCGGCAAGGCAAACTGGCGTGCCATATTCCGCACGATCATCAGCTGCTGATAATCCTTCTTGCCGAATACCGCCACCCTGGGCTGCACGCAGGAAAATAGTTTTAATACCACGGTGGTGACGCCGGTGAAAAAACCCGGCCGGAATTCTCCTTCCAGCGTGTTGCCCAAGTCGTCTGGCGGGCGCACCCGGAATTCCTGCGGCTCCGGATACAGATCTTTCTCGGTTGGCGCAAACAGGACATACACGCCTTCCTTTTCCAGCTTGTCGACATCGGCCTGGAAGGTCCTTGGGTACTTGTCGAAATCCTCGTTGGGACCGAATTGCAGGCGATTGACAAAGATTGACGCCACCACCGGATCGCCATGCCTTCTGGCCAGGCGCATCAGTGACAGGTGTCCTTCATGCAGGTTGCCCATGGTCGGCACAAAGGCGGTGCGCAATTGTCCGCGCAACTGGTCGCGCAATTCTTCAATGGAGGAAACGATTTTCATGGAATAGCCTTACTTCGGGGTGGTTTTTGCAGTCTGACTGTACCGGCGCCATCAATCAAATCAATCGATGGTCGGTTAGAAAACGGTCAGATCAGGTTGGTGAATACGCCAGGCGGACATAGATCGGTGCAAATGCTTCGGCTTGCGTGATTTCAATCAGGGTTTCCTTGGCCAGTTCCAGCAAGGCGATGAAATTGACCACCAGTACCGGCACGCCTTTGGATGGATCGAACAGATCGGCAAACTCGACAAATTTTGCCGATTGCAGGCGCCGCAGAATACCGGACATATGCTCGCGTACCGACAATTCTTCGCGGCTGATCTTGTGATGCTGGATCAGCTTGGCGCGTTTGAAGACATCGGCCCATGCCGATTGCAGGTCGACCACGTCGACTTCCGGCCAGCGGGTAACGATGCTTTGTTCAATGTAAATCTGGGTGCGCACGTAATCACGCCCGAGCTGCGGCAGGGCATCGATCTGAAACGCAGCCAGCTTCATTTGTTCATATTCGAGCAGTCGGCGCACCAGTTCCGCGCGCGGATCCTGCGCTTCGTCACCTGTTTCCGCATGCTTGACCGGCAATAGCATGCGCGACTTGATCTCGATGAGCATGGCTGCCATCAGCAGGTACTCGGCGGCGAGTTCCAGATTATGCAGGCGGATCTGGTCGACGTATTCCAGGTACTGCTTGGTAACTTGCGCCAGCGGAATATCGAGGATATTGAAATTCTGTTTGCGGATCAGGTACAGCAGCAGATCGAGCGGGCCTTCGAACGCTTCCAGAAAGACTTCCAGCGCATCGGGCGGAATATACAGGTCGGTCGGCAACTGGAACAGCGGCTCGCCATACAACCTGGCAAACGCCACGCCATCGATCACATCCGGAGTCGAGTCGGCTTGTCCGGCAACCGCCAGTTCCAGCGCATCCGAAGACCGCCCGGCATTGTGCGACATGCTCACCGATTAACCCTTGTTTTGATACACGTAGGGTTGTTGCTTTACACGAGATTGCTCAGCCCGCTCTTTTGCTTCCAGATCGATCGGCGCCTTGTCCCACAGTAGCGAGCGGCCTTGCTGCTGGCCTTCCTCGATCTTCGGATTTTTCTGCTTCAGGTCAGAGATGAATTGGGTAAATTCAGACTGGTACCGCGAAAATTGCTTGGAGAATTTCATGGGAAATTAACAACTAAATGGGTTGAGCTGCTATTTTACCTTGTCTGTGTCCCTGTTTTGTCATGGCAAGTCAACTTTTAAAACCCACCTCGTCTGAGATAGCTGCGTCAGCCGCAACCGGCAAAGCTGCCCGGACGCGCGAATTAATCGGCAATCCGGTGCACGCGGGCCAGTGCTGCTGGCAAATCCTCGACACAATTATCAATGCCAACCCGCTGCAGAAAGCCGGTGCGCTCCATCAGGCTGCGCGGCTGGCGGTTGAGGCCACACAGGATCAATTGGCTACCTTGGCGTCGTAGCGTCTTGTTGATGGTTTCCAGGCCGTCTAATCCGGTCGTGTCCAGGCTGATCAGCTTATGCATTTCCAGGATCATTGCCTTGGCCGGAATCGCTTTTGGACTGATCAGGTTTTCCAGTTTGCTGGCAGCGCCGAAAAACAACGAACCGAAAATGGCATAACCGGCCACACCTTTCGGCAATGGATGGGCAAGGGTCGGCTTGATCGGCACGATATCGGTCAGGCTGGAGATGCGATAGATGAAAAATATGCATGCCATCATCAGCCCGACTTCCACCGCGGTGGTCAAATCGATCGTCACCGTCAGCACGAAGGTGGCAAGCACCAGAAGCCGGTAATGGTTGGAAAAGTGCTTGAGCCTGCGGAATTCATGCCATTCCCCCATGTTGAAGGCTACATAGACCAGGATCGCTGCCAGTGCAGCCAGCGGAATATCGTTGGCCAGCGGCGCTGCGACCAGCAGGATGACCGCCAGTGTCATCGCATGCACAATACCGGCCACTGGGGTGGTGGCACCGGCCCGGATGTTGGTGGTGGTGCGGGCCATGGTGCCGGTAACCGGCAGCGCGCCGAAAAATGGCACGACAAGATTGGCGATACCCTGCGCCATCAGTTCCTGGTTGGGATCGTGACGGTCTTCGATCAGGTTGTCGGCTACGCGCGCGCATAACAGGGACTCGACCGCGCCCAAGAGAGCAATCGTCAGGGTTGGCGCAAACAACTGCTTGACCAGATCCCAGCTGAATGCGGGCAGCCGAAAATCGGGCAGGCTTTGCGGAATGCCGCCAAAGCGCGAGCCAATCGTATCGATCGGTAAATGGAACAAGCTGACCAGCGCAGTTCCGAGCACCAGTACCAGCACCGGCCCGGGTATCGCCTTGATCAGCCGCAGCACCCGGTCGAGAATGCCGGGCAGCATTAGCTTGCCAGCGGACTGCTTCGCCAGGTAGGCCTTGGGCCAGAAAATCAGTAGCAGCAGCGAGCCTGCCGCAGTCAGGAAAGTCGCGAGATCGGCAGTATGCGCATGCAGATAGAGCAGCCGGATCTGGGAAAAAAAATCGCCTGGCATGCGAGCGATGTCCAGCCCGAAAAAATCTTTCAGCTGCGACAGGCCGATCAATACTGCGATGCCATTGGTAAAGCCGATTACGATCGGCACCGGAATGTAACGGATCACCGATCCCAGTCGCAGCATACCCATTCCAACCATCAATATGCCGGCAAAGATGGTTGAAATGAACAGGTTGGCGAGGCCGTATTTTTCGATGATGCCGTAAATGACCACGATGAAAGCACCGGCCGGCCCGCCGATTTGCACCCTTGACCCGCCCAATGCGGATACCAGAAAGCCGCCGATAATCGCTGCAAACAGGCCGGCTTCCGGTTTGGCGCCGGAAGCAATGGCAAATGCCATCGCCAGCGGCAGCGCCACCACGCCGACGGTCAAGCCGGCCATCACGTCATTGAAGAAACGCTGTCGGTCGTACCCGGCAAGCGTATCGATCAGGCGCGGGCGAAAGGAAAAGTTCAAATACGCCATACAGTCACACAAGGCTCAATGCCGGGACAGGGACGAGGAACATCCATTGTGCGCCTGACGGGCAGGGCAGTTCAAGAGATAGCAGGCGAGGATGGGACGGTTGCGCCCTGAGCCATGTCAAGCAATGATTCTTTGCGCATGAGTTGGCCATTAGCTGGGGCATCGCCGGCTTCAAGCGGCGAGCAGGCGCCGCATGACAGTTGGCGGCGGCTCCATCGGGTTGGCGTGCGAATATTCCAGCTCGGGCGCCACTTCAAAGCCGTATGCCGCATACAGATCCACCAGTCTGGACTGATCGGTGCGCACCGCCAGCCGCAATTCGCAGACATTGGCGGCCTGGGCCTGGTGAATCACTGCTTCCAGCAAATGCTGCGACAGGCTCTGGCCGCCATACCCCGGCAGCACCCCCATGCGCACGATTTCCCAGGTCCCGTCTTCTGCCTCAAGCGGCAGCCAGCGCACCGAACCGACCGGATTCGCGTCGACCAGCAGCACGAAACCACCGCCGTCCTGCAAATCCTGTGAAACCTGGACCGCGGTCTCGCGGTGACCGCTGGACGTTACGGCAACCTTGTCAGCCCAGGCCGCACGCGTCAGGTCGGCGATCAGTTGAGCATCGTCGAGGCTGGCTTCGCGTACGATCAGATCCATGACAGTGAAATGGGTCTTATCGCACCCGCATGCCGGGTTCGGCGCCCGGCCACGGGGTGAGCACATAAATGCCGGGATTGGCTTTTTCATCGGCGCTGGAGGCGGCCAGTACCATGCCTTCGGAAATGCCGAATTTCATTTTGCGCGGCGCCAGGTTGGCAACCATCACCGTCAGCTTGCCGATCAAGTCCTCCGGTTTGTAAGCGGACTTGATGCCCGAGAAGACGTTTCGGGTACGGCCTTCGCCGACATCCAGCGTCAGGCGAAGCAACTTGTCGGAGCCTTCGATGTGTTCGCAATTGACGATTCTGGCGATGCGCAAATCGATTTTGGTGAAATCGTCAATCTTGATTTCCGGCGCCAGTGCCTCAATCGCCCCGCCGCCTGCGGCTTCCGACATCGTGGCGGGCGCGACTTCAGCGCCTGCACCAACGGCGGCAGGCGCTTCTGCCGGCTTGTCGAACAGGTTTTCCAGCATCTTCGGATCAACCCGCGTCATCAAATGTTCAAAGGTGCCGATCGAATACGGGTTCGATTGCAAGTCGGCCCAGGTTAGGTCACGCTCGATGCCAAACAGGGAAGCGACCTTGCGCGCAACTGCCGGCAGCACCGGCGCCAGATATATGCTCAGGCGGTAAAACGACAGCAACAGATCGCTGCACACATCCTGCAGGGCCTGGCTGTTGGCCGGGTCCTTGGCCAATTCCCAGGGTTTCTTGATGTCGACGTACTGGTTGATTTCATCGGCCAGCGCCATGATGTGACGGATCGCCTTGCCGAATTCCCGGGTTTCGAATGCATCGCGGATGGCGGCTTCTTCGCCGTGCGTGACCAGCTCCCAGAAACGGTTGGTGGTGGTGCCTTCCAAGAACGGGTTGCTGAGTTTGCCGCCAAAGCGCTTGGTGATGAAGCCGGCGGCGCGGCTGGCGATATTGACGTATTTGCCGATCAGGTCGGAATTGACCTTGGCGATGAAGTCGTCTGCATTGAAGTCGATATCCTCAACCTTGGCATTGAGCTTGACAGCGATGTAGTAGCGCAGCCATTCCGGATTCATCTGCAATTCCAGATAGCGCAGCGGCGAAATGCCGGTGCCGCGCGACTTGCTCATCTTTTCGCCATTGACGGTCAGGTGGCCATGGACGTTGACTTTCAGCTTGTCGATCACCGGATGCCCGGAGAACTTCAGCATGGTCGGCCAGAACAGCAAGTGGAAGGACACGATATCCTTGCCAATGAAATGCACCTGTTCGGTCGATGGGTTGTTCAGCAGTGCCTGGTAATCGATGCCTTTCTTGGCGCAATAATTCTTCAGGCTGGCCAGGTAGCCGACCGGCGCATCCAGCCACACGTAAAAGTATTTGCCCGGCGCATCGGGGATCGGGATGCCGAAGTACGGCGCATCGCGCGAGATATCCCAGTCGGCCAGGTCATGGCCATCATTGCCGAGCCACTCGCTGACCTTGTTGACCATTTCCGGCTGCAGCCGGCCGGCAGCATTCAGCCATTCCTGCAAAAAGGTGAAACAGCGCGGATCCGACAGCTTGAAAAAATACTGTTCGGATGGCTTCATCACCGGCGTGGCACCAGTCAATGCCGAGTACGGATTCTTCAGTTCGGTCGGCTCGTACGCTGCGCCGCAGACTTCGCAATTGTCCCCGTACTGGTCCTTTGCGCCGCATTTCGGGCATTCGCCCTTGATATTGCGGTCGGCCAGGAACATGCCCTTGACCGGATCGAAAAAGCGCTCGACCACCTTGGTGACGATCAGGCCGGCGTCTTTCAGGCGCAGGTAAATGCCTTGCGACAGTTCGGTATTTTCCGGCGAATCGGTGGAATGCCAATTATCGAAGGAAATATGGAAGCCATCCAGGTATTGCTTGCGGCCGGCAGCGATGTTGGCCACGAATTCCTGCGGCGTAACGCCGGCTTTTTCCGCCGCAATCATGATCGGCGTGCCATGCGCATCGTCGGCGCCGACAAAATGGACTTCATTACCCTGCATGCGCTGAAACCGCACCCAGATGTCGGCCTGGATATATTCCATGATGTGGCCGATGTGAAATGCGCCATTGGCATAGGGCAGGGCAGTGGTGACAAATAGCTTGCGGGATTGTGCAGTGCTCATACGTGATGCAGAATTGTGAAATAAAACAGTGATTTTAGCAGTGCCGGCGATAAACCCGTAACAAACCCGATGCAAACTTGCGCCAGGCCGCATCTGGAGGCGGTCAAATCACGTCAACTTCTCTGCCTTGCGACGCTATTTGGTTTAGACTTGCAGGCATCAATTCAGGAGAAATAATGAGCATTTCGGTTGAAACCGTCAAAGAGGCGCTGTCCAAGGTCATCGATCCGAATACCGGCAAGGACTTGATTTCGAGCAAGTCCGCACGGAATATCCAGGTCGCGGGTGCCGATGTCAGTCTGGATGTGGAGCTTGGCTATCCGGCCAACAGTCAGATCGAAATTTTGCATGACGCCGTGGTCAATGCGGTGAAAAGCATCGAAGGCGCCGGCAAGATCACGGCCAACGTGTATGCCAACATCATTTCCCATGCGGTGCAGCGTGGCGTCAAATTATTGTCCAACGTAAAAAATATCATTGCGGTAGCCTCTGGCAAGGGTGGCGTCGGCAAATCGACCACAGCGGTCAATCTGGCGCTGGCGCTGGCCGCCGAAGGTGCCAAGGTCGGCTTGCTCGATGCCGATATCTACGGCCCGTCGCAGCCGATGATGATGGGCATCGCCGGTCAGCCCGAGACGCTCGATGGCAAGACCATGGAGCCGCTGGAAAACCATGGCGTGCAGGTATCCTCAATCGGATTCATGATCGACCCCGATCAGCCAATGGTCTGGCGCGGTCCGATGGTGACCCAGGCGCTGATGCAATTGCTGGAGCAAACCAACTGGCGCGCGCTGGATTACCTGATCATCGACATGCCGCCGGGCACCGGCGATATCCAGCTCACCCTGTCGCAGAAAGTCCCGGTAACGGGTGCGGTGATCGTCACCACACCGCAGGACATCGCCTTGCTCGATGCGCGCAAGGGCTTGAAGATGTTTGAAAAAGTCGATATCCCGATTCTCGGCATTGTCGAAAACATGAGTACCCATGTGTGCTCCAATTGCGGCCATGAAGAACCCATTTTTGGTGCTGGCGGCGGCGAAAAGATGTGCCGGGAATACGGCGTCGATTTTCTTGGCGCGCTACCCCTGACCATGTCGATCCGGGAGCAGACCGATTCCGGCAAGCCGACCGTGGTGGCCGATCCGGAAGGGCCGATTGCGGTGATCTACAAGCAGATTGCCCGCCGGGTGGCGGTCAAGGTGGCCGAAAAAGCCAAGGATATGTCGAGCAAGTTCCCATCCATCGTGATCAAGAACGACTGATCAAGGTGAAACTGAATAAGGGAAGACTTGATTGAGACGATAGCCGGATGAATCGAATACGGTTCCATCCTGGCCTGGGCTGGATCCACCATGTTTCCTCGCTCTGGGCAACGCGGTAGAATACGTGCTTTATTCATGAATCCAACGGCTTTGGCGACCCAAGGCCGTTTTTTATTCACTGCATCGTGGGACTGAGCGGGCAACGTTTGCTTGAGCGTAGCGGTACTCTGTCCCCAACACTATATAACACCATGACAGTTCGTACCCGTTTTGCACCCAGTCCGACCGGCTATCTTCATGTGGGCGGCGCGCGTACCGCGCTGTTTTCGTGGGCTTATGCCCGCCATTTCGGCGGCACCTTCATTTTGCGCATCGAAGATACCGATCTGGAACGGTCGACCCCGGAAGCCGTGCAGGCAATTCTGGAGGGCATGCAGTGGCTGGGCCTGGAGCATGACGAAGGGCCGTTTTACCAGATGCAGCGGATGGACCGTTATCGCGAAGTGATTGCGCAGATGCTGGCTGCCGGAACCGCCTACCACTGCTATTCGTCGCCGGAAGAAGTTGAAGCGATGCGTGAGAAGATGCGCGCCGCGGGTGAAAAGCCGCGTTACGATGGCACCTGGCGCCCGGAATCGGGCAAGACACTGCCGCCGGTGCCGCAAGAGCGCAAGCCGGTGGTGCGTTTTCGCAATCCGCCGGATGGCGCAGTCACCTGGCATGATGTGGTCAAAGGGCCGATCACGATTGCCAACTGCGAGCTGGACGATTTGGTCATCGCCCGCTCCGATGGCACGCCAACCTATAATTTCTGCGTGGCGGTGGATGACTGGGACATGAATATCACCCATGTGATCCGCGGCGACGACCATGTCAACAATACACCGCGCCAGATCAATATCCTGGAAGCGCTGGGCGCGCCATTGCCGCAATACGGCCATGTGCCGATGATTCTGGGCACCGACGGCGAAAAACTCTCCAAGCGGCACGGCGCCGTCAGCGTGATGGACTATCCGGCACAGGGCTATCTGCCGGAAGCGATGCTCAATTACCTGGCACGGCTGGGCTGGAGCCATGGCGACGATGAGATTTTCAGCATGGAGCAACTGTGTTCCTGGTTCGATCTGGATCATTTATCCAAGTCGCCAGCCCAATTCAATCCTGAAAAGCTGGCCTGGCTTAATAATCACTATATCAAGCAGGCCGATAACGCCCGCCTGGACAGTCTGGTGCGGCCGATCATGGAGCGCGAAGGCGCGCAATTTGCCGATGCGCCGGATCTGCAAGACGTAATCGGCTTGATGAAGGATCGGACCAATCTGCTCACTGAACTGGCAGATGCGGCGATGTTGTTCTATCGTCAGCCTCATCCGGATCCGGCATTGCTGGCACAGCACCTGACCGACGCTGTCAAACCGGCCCTGACGCAGTATGCCGAGCAATGCCAGACGGTTGCCTGGAGCCGGGAGGCATTGTCGGCGTTGTTAAAAGAGGTGCTGGCTGGGCACAAGCTCAAGATGCCGCAATTGGCCATGCCGCTGCGACTGATGTTGACCGGTCAATTGCAAACCCCATCGATCGATGCAGTAGTTGAATTGTTTGGTCGGGAAACGGTTCTGGCACGCCTTAAAAAATATCTTTAAGAAATTTACGTAAAGCCGATTTACATCGCTGCAAAAGTTTTGCTATAATCTCGCTTCTGCACCAGGGGGGTATAGCTCAGCTGGGAGAGCGCTTGCATGGCATGCAAGAGGTCAGCGGTTCGATCCCGCTTACCTCCACCAGCGAATCGGTGCAGAATAAGCAGTACGGACAGTTTACTGTCCCCATCGTCTAGAGGCCTAGGACATCACCCTTTCACGGTGAGTACGGGGGTTCGAATCCCCCTGGGGACGCCAGATAAAAGCGTCACACGAAAGTGTGGCGCTTTTTCATTTGTGGAAAGCATGCGCGCTAGCGTCATGCAACGGGGCGGCTGGCACGCCTGCACGGTTCGATCAAGCCACGCTCAGCAGAACGATGGCGAATCGCATGGAAGTCGCCATGTCAGATTGCCACGCATTGCGTGGCAAATTCATTTAAGCTTTTCAAATGATTCAAGCACACTCCCTTGCCATATTCTGCAAAGTCGTCGATAACTTTGGCGACATCGGTATCTGCTGGCGCCTGGCCCGGCAGCTGCAACAGGAGCATGGCATTGCCGTCACCCTCTGGGTAGACGATTTGGCGAGTTTTCAGCGAATTTGCCCCGATATTGTGATCAATGCCGAAGATCAGCAGCAAGGCGGTGTGGCGGTGCGTCACTGGCGCAATCAGGAAGGTGAATTTTCGACTGGTGATATTGCCGATATCGTCATTGAATTTTTCGGCTGTGATATCCCGCCCGGCTACATTGCCGCAATGGCGCAATGTAATCCACGTCCGGTGTGGCTCAACCTGGAAGGCTTGAGTGCTGAAGAGTGGGTTGAGGGTTGCCATACCTTGCCGTCGCCCCACCCGCGTTTGCCATTGACGAAACATTTTTTCTTCCCTGGCTTTACCGGCAAAACTGGCGGCTTGCTGCACGAGTCCTCGCTAGAGCCGCAGCGCCGGCAATTTCAATCAGATCCAGCGGCCATGGCAGCTTTTCTCGCCCAGTTTGGCGTGACACCGGCAGAAATGGCGACGCTCAAGGTCTCGCTGTTCTGTTATCCGCATGCGCCCATCCCGGCGCTGTTTGATGCATGGGAGAGCGGTGACACAGCAATCACTTGCCTGGCGCCCGAAGGGGTGGCAGTCGAGGCGATGCAAGCATTCCTGGGGAAGCAGGCAACGCCGGGTGCAACGCGTACTCGCGGTGCGCTCACCGTACGCGTGTTGCCGTTTATGGCGCAGCAGGACTATGACAGGCTGCTGTGGGCCTGTGACCTCAATTTTGTGCGTGGAGAAGATTCTTTTGTGCGCGCTCAGTGGGCCGGCAAGCCCTTCATCTGGCATATCTACCCGCAGGACAAAAATCTGCATCATGTGAAACTGCGCGCATTTCTTCAGCGTTATTCAACTGGCATTGAAAATCTGGATGCCTTTATGTTGCACTGGAATGACGCTGCGGCTGCAAACCAGGCAGAGCAATCCGACTGGTTTGCACTTTGGCCGCCATTTCATGCCGACATGTCAAAAATTGCATCCAGGGCGGCTGACTGGCAGCGGCAAATGCTGGCAAACGGCGACCTGACCTCCAATTTGCTGAAATTTGCTGCGTCACTTCGGGTGGTGGCTACGGAAAACAAGGTATAATGCGCGGTTATTCTATAGCACGTTTTTTTGCATCGGACGTGAGCTTGCGGCGCTGTTGGTCATGAGGCGATAGATGATTTTTATGCAACCTATTTTTTACGTACACTCTCTATGAAACCTGCAAAAGAAATTCGTGTTGGCAACATTATTATGATTGACGGCAAGCCGATGATTGTGTTGCGCTCCGATGTCAATGGCTCGAGCCGCACGGGCTTCACCTACAAGTGGAAGATGAAAAATCTTCTGACGAACAGCCCTCAGGAAAACGTCATGCGCGGTGACGATAAATTCGACGTCGTTGTGCTCGACAAGAAGCCTGTGACTTATTCGTATTTCGCTGACCCATTGTTCGTGTTCATGGACGCGGAATACAATCAGTTTGAAATTGAAGAAGAAAACCTGGGCGATGCGCTGCATTACCTGAAAGACGGTATGGAATGCGAAGCCGTTTTTTATGATGGCAAAGCGATTTCTGTTGAGTTGCCAACCACCATCGCTCGCAAGGTGTCTTACTCTGAGCCGGCAGTCAAGGGTAATACGTCAGGTAACGTGTTAAAAGAAGCCAAAATTGAAAACGCGATCGAGGCGTATGCTCACACTGTTCAAGTGCCGTTGTTTGTCAGCACGGACGACGTGATTGAGATCGACACGCGTACCAATGAGTACAAGCGGGTGGTTCGCAACTGATTCACCTGCCATCCCGTTAAAACGCTGCCAATCACCGGCAGCGTTTTTTTTTGCCCATCGTTTCATAAGTTCAGTGCAGGTGAGCCGTCGCCCCGCTGATCCCGCGACAGCCATGATCCACGTTTCAGGGCTCAATCTTGCCTGCAACCTGACCGATGCAGCCTACTGCGCGGAGCGGATTTGCTCGATGCGTTCCTTCGTCGGCGGGTGGCTCGACAGATAGGGTGCCGGATGCTCGGATTTGTCGTCCAGCTTTTCAAATGCGTGCGCCAGCGTCAGAACGCTGATGCCATTTGCCTTCATCATGGCGATGGCGTAGCGGTCGGCATCCCGTTCGGCGTCGCGCGAATATTTCATGTCGAGCATGATGGTCGGCAGGCCGACCAGAATCGACGAGACGTCGCCGAACAGGGCTGCGGTGGCGGCGCCAATCGCCGATCCCGCAATAATGCGCCGCATCAGATGGCGTTCGTGCAAATGGCCCAGCTCATGGGCCAGGATGCCCATTACCGCATCATCGCTGCCGGCCAGGGCAATGATTTCATCGGTCAACACAATTTCCCCGGACGGCAGTGCAAATGCATTCGGGCCGATTTTGCTCTTGCGGAAAATAATCTCATAGTCCGGCACGCCGGCTTGCGGCGGCAGCATGGTCTTGAAGCGGCGCACGATGTTTGTGCGCTGCGCCTGCGGCAACTGCGAGGGGGCCATCATTTGCTTGTCGAGAAAGCTCAGGGTTTCGGCGCCGATAGCACGTTCGACCTTTTGTGGCAGGGCCGTGGCAATCGCTGCCGACAGTGCCGGCACGCCATACAGATAGCCAAGAGCCACCACCGCGACAGTGGCAATACAGGCTGCCAGCGTGGCCCGCCAGCTTTGCTGCATGCGCACCACCAGCGGTTCCTGGTAGCCGGTTTCGGTCAGCAGCAGATGCAGCGCCGCGTTATCCAGCACTTCCAGGTAAGCGCCGTCCGGAAAGGTGACTTTGCGGCGGGCGTTTTTTACCCGCTCCGATACGCGCAGCTCATCAATGCCGCATCGCCGCTCGATCGCGCCGGTGATGACGGCAATGCCGCCATCGACCGACAATTCAACCTCGAATTTGCGCGAGGTTTTTCCATCAAAGTAAGCCGCTGGAATGCCCATGCTTACAGAGAAAGGTCAAAGTCGAGCAGATCTGCCATGCCTTCACCGGTAGCCGACCCGTCTGCCTGGGCATCGGCAATGAAATTGTCGAGGCTTTCATTGGGCAGCATCAGCATCGATTCGACACGATAGCGGGCATTGCGTATCTGGGCAAACGGCGTAAACAAGCCAAGCGTCAGGACAATGCCGATCAGGTTGGTAATCATGATGAAGGCCATTTTGCCCCATTTCATATCGGTCTGGAATTGATGGCCACCCAGCATGGTGTTGTTCCAGATCAGCTTTTGCATCATGGTCAAGAAGATCGGAATCAGCAAAAACAGCCAGAGGTACAGGGCAAGCGCGAGTAGCATCAGTGAACCAATTGCGCCGGCAATCGCCTGCTTCGATGCGCCGCCAGCGACAATGCCTGCAATGACGCCGCCAAAGGCAATGCCCAGTCCAATCACGCCACCCAAGGCAATCAGAAAGCCGATCAGGTAAGTCTTGTAAAAGCCGCCGGCTGTGCCCTGGAATGAAAAATACGTATTGCCAAAGCGGCTTTCGCTATGTTGAAATTTTTTGATGCGCTGGTGCGCCAGGGGCAGCAGCAGATACAGACTGATCATCGCCAAAAAAGGAAAGAGCAGAAATGCCGAATAGGCTTGGCCGGCCGTGCCGCGAAAACCGAAGCGTATTCCTCGGAAACTGGAATTGAACAGCCGGAATTGCAGGCTTTTCCATATCAGCCAGGGCATCGCAACCATCATGAATGCAAACATCACCAGACTGGCCGTAAGCGAAAATCGGGTGGCAACGTTATAGGCAACGATGAGTGCCACGGCGATGATGCGGCCTTTCAGAATGGCGATCGGGCTGCCGTGATATTCAAAGCTTGAACCGGCCAGCTGGGTGCTGTCGTACAGGTAGCGCAACTTGCGCACCTTGGCCCAGGCCGAGTAGATGCCCAGCGTAATAATCGTCAGCAATAAATTGACGATCCAGATACGGAAATATTCACTGCCGCTGCCGGTAAAGCTCAATCGCTCCCATTGCGGAGTGAATTCAGTCTGGTTTTGTTCCGATCCAAAATCGGAATAGCCGGGTTTCGCTGCTGGAAGTGCTGTCATCGGGCCCCCTGAGGTATTTTATGTTTTAACAACTTTGCAGACGATGACGCGTTCATTCTGAAATGTCAAGAAAACACGGTCCAGCATCGAACTGCACTACCCACGACTGTCGCATTTTCCGACCGAGGACTTTTAGGGGGAGAACTTTCCGGGTCAACTACTTTGGCAATCAGCATTGATCCATGGATTTTTTCATGCCTGGGCAGGCGATCGTTCAGGCTGGGGAACTCTAGGCAATCAATTCTATCTGGAGCATCTACAGCACGTGGACAGGCAGGGATTCTAGGCAAGTAAAGTAGCTAATGAAAAGCGACGATCTTAAGAAAGGGATGGCTCAATCATTGCTCCGGAAAAAGTTTTTTCTAATTTGTAACATTATTGGAACTTTCCGGGCTTGCCACTGACCAAGATAGGTGCCCGCATTATTGCTGGGGCGCATCAGGTTTCGATCTGAGTACGAGCGCCAACAAATTTTTATTTTTGATTAATTGATTATTGCTTTGCAAGACACGGTGTCAGCCCGCCGCGTCCCATTTTCAGGAGATAACATGCTGCGACCAGAATCGCTTTTCGGCAAGCGCGAGTCCACTACACCCAACCAGCCATTTGGCAGCACCAGCAGCCTTACCTCCGGGGGCGCGTCGAGCATTCCCAAGGCATCGACGCCGGCCGCTACATCCATTCCTACTACTACCGAAACCAGCAAAACAGGAGTCGCCACCGTGAGTTCTTCCATGTCCAGCACCAACGAAGTCGGCAGCAAATTGATTGTCGGTCCAAACATCAAGTTGAAAGGCGTCGAAATCACTGATTGCGATACGCTGGTGGTTGAAGGGCGTGTTGAAGCAACCATGGATTCACGCGTAATCCAGATCGCTGAAAGCGGTGCATTCAAGGGTTCGGCCGAGATCGATATCGCTGAAATCCGTGGTGAATTCGACGGCGAGCTGACTGTGCGCCAGAAGCTGGTGATTTATTCGACCGGCAAGGTATCGGGCAAAATCCGTTACGGTAAGGTCGTTATCGAAGAAGGTGGCCAACTGGCCGGCGATGTACAAGTTGGTACCGCTAGTGCTGCATCGCGTAACCTGAGCGTTGCAAAAGCAGGCTGATTCTGAGTCCGCGACAGCGCAGTGGTAATTAGGCTGGCTGTTGTTGTTCGATGTCCACTGACCGGCGCCTCGCAAGAGTCGCCGGTCAGTGGCGTTTGTGGCAAAAGTTTTAGAGTGCCGGATGGCGCGGTGCCGGCGGCTTGTCGCCATTTGCAGATGGACGATTGACGCGGTTTGTAGCGAGCTGCCGTCCAAATCGCGCCAGTGGAGCTCGGATTGCCTGGCCGATAAAAATCTGCGGATTGGAACTGTCGAAATCTTGCTCCTTTTCGCGCGCTGCAATCACTGGCTGTGCCAGGTCGAATGCCGTGATGAAGGAATCGGTCTGGCGCAATGCTTCATTAAAATATGCCTGGCCGAAATAGGTAAAGTCATTTTCATGACTGCATCCAAATGAATTGCGGTCGGCCGCCGCCGCCGTGATGATCAGCGAATGCGGATTTTTCAACGTTTCCACGAAACCGCCGGAGTAACAGGCCGATACCACAATCACCCGGTGCCGGATGCCGGATGCGTCCAGCATTGCCTGCAGTCGCTGTGGCTCCAGATCATGAAACTGCATGGCCCCGAATTCGAGTGAAAACCGGTGGTCCTTGGATCCATGTGAAGTCAGAAACAGAAACAGGATATCTTCGTCGCGGTTCATGAGATCGCCAATACGCTTGAGACTGCGCTCCAGACTCGTGACACTGGCAATCGGCTGTTGTGCGGCGGTTTTGGGATTGTTGATCAGCATGATCGACCGGCCAAGCGTATCGAAGCGCTGGTTGAACAGTGTCGTCACTGACTGCACTTCCTTCATGAATACATCCTGATCGGCGAAACCGGCCATGCCGACGAAATACAGGTCAACGATGCCGGAGCGTCCAGCCTTTAGCGCGGCAAGCTGCCGGTCCAGCAAAGCCGGCTGCAGATACAGGATGTCTTCACGTAACAGCGTATTGCGTTGGCGCTGGTAGTTGGCATCGGCGACAGGATCTGCCACCGGCCGCCACAGGGTCGGATCCCGGTACACCAGTGCCAGCGGCATGCCAATCACTACCAGGGCAATCGGTACTGCCGCCAGCCACCGCGTCGGCGGCAGGGCAAGCAAGCGGGCCGCGGCAACCCCAGCAGCCAGGCTGTACCAGAGCATCGCGACGTAAAAACCGGCGTAGAGGAGTATGTCGGCCGCACCGGGCGAGAGCCGGCCGCGCTCTGCTGTCCAAAGTGAAACGTGATACGCAATGTCGATCGGCACGGCAATTGCACCGAAGGTGGTCGCCAGCAGCAAACTTAATTCCGGCTGGGCTGACCATTTGCCCAAGGCCCAGGCGGCAAACAGCACGACCGGCAGGATAAACAATGCCGCCGGTAATCCTTGCGCGACAAATTCACCATTCGATCCGGTTTTGAACAGGTCCGATAAAAACTGGACCAGCAGGTTCAAGCCGGTCACTAGCATCAGCTGCGACCAGGTCGCGCGCCGCTCTAGAGCCGCAATCGGCATCATCAGGGTGCCGTGCAAGCCAAGTTTGCACAGGGTCACAAGCTCGGTCAGGGAAGACGTGCGGGTCATTTCAGGTAGATGGCAATCGAAGGGAATCAAAAAAGCGCAATCGGCGCAAAACGGGCGCCGGCAGGGTTGTTAGGGGAATCGCGCAAACCCATGCGACAATAACATTCTTTAGCCATTCACCCAAACGGCGCAACCAGCGCGCACTCATTCTCATCATGACGCATCCGGAATACATCCTTACCCTGTCCTGTCTTGACCAGCGCGGTATCGTGCATCGGGTGTCAGGCTTTCTTGCCGAACACAGCTGCAATATCATAGATTCGGCACAATTTGGCGATGCACAATCGCAGCTGTTTTTCATGCGGGTCCACTTTGCCGCCGAAGACTTGGCGCTGGCCGATTCGGTACTGCGCGAGCGATTTGCTGCTTTGGCGGGCACCATGCAGATGAACTGGCAGTTGCATGATGCGCAAAAGAAGCCACGCCTGATGTTGATGGTATCGAAAATCGGACATTGCCTGAATGATTTGCTGTTCCGCTACAAGAGCGGCCTGCTGCCGGTTGAAATTCCGGCGATCGTATCGAACCATACCGATTTTTATCAGCTGGCAGCCAGTTACAATATCCCGTTTCACCATTTGCCACTGGCCGCCGGTGCTTCCGTCGATGCCAAGCGCGCGCAGGAAGCGAAGATACTCGATATCATCGACACCCATGAAATCGATCTGGTGGTGCTGGCGCGCTACATGCAAGTGCTGTCGCCGGAGCTATGCACCGCATTGACCGGCAGGGCGATCAATATCCATCATTCATTCCTGCCCAGTTTCAAAGGGGCCAAGCCGTATTACCAGGCGCATGACCGTGGCGTCAAGCTGATCGGCGCAACCGCCCATTTCGTTACCGGCGACCTTGATGAGGGGCCGATCATCGAGCAGGATGTCGAACGGGTCGATCATGCGATGGGAACCGATACCCTGACCTCGATTGGCCGGGATGTCGAGTGCGTGGTCCTGGCGCGCGCGGTGAAGTGGTTTGTCGAGCACCGTATCCTGTTGAATGGACACAAGACCGTCGTATTCAAGTAATTACGCCGCAAAAGCCGTGCGAGGACGAAAAAAAGGGAACCGGAAGGTTCCCTTTTTGTTGGCGTGCGATCTGGCTCTGTCGGGTTGACTAGCCAAGCACGCGCTTGAACCAGACACTGACGTCATCGATTTCTTCCGCGCATACGGCATGCTGCATCATGTATTCATGCCATTCAACCTGGTAACCTTGCGCCTGCAGCAAATCGCGCGAGCGCTGGGCGCGGTCCATCGGAATCACCGGGTCGGTGCGCCCATGCGCCATGAATATCGGCGTGCCGCGATTGGTCGGGTGTGCCTCATCCGCCAGCGCATTCGCCAGCGGCAGATAGCCTGACAGGCACAACAGGCCCGCCAGTTGTTCCGGATGACGCAAGCCGGTCTGCAGCGTCATCGCGCACCCTTGCGAAAAACCGGCAAGGACGATCCGGCCGGCTGCAATACCGCGCGCCTTTTCCTGGTCGATCAACTGTTCGATCGCCGCCTGCGACTTGCGCAATCCTGCTTCATCTTCGCGCTTGACCAGGTCATCCCCCAGCAGGATGTCGTACCAGGACCGCATCACATAGCCTCCATTGATGGTCACCGGCATGGTTTGAGCATGCGGAAACACAAAGCGGATCGGCGGGCAGCCTGACAAGTCCAGTTCACGCACGATCGGCACGAAATCCGAGCCATCCGCTCCCAGTCCATGCATCCAGATCACCGAGGCGGTCGGATTGGGTGCGGTTTCGATCTGGATTGTTTCTAGGCTGGCAGCTGTCATGTTATTGAATTCGGTTGGATAGTCTGACGGACGGTCAGAGCAGACGGTTTTTCAGGGGTGGGGGCGGACTGCCGATTTCGGCCGGAACGCCTTGCACACGACTTCATGGGTTTCGATATACGGTCCGCCAATCAGATCGATGCAATAGGGGACTGCGGCAAAAATGCCGTGAACCAGCGGCTGGCCATCGGCATCCTTCAAGCCTTCGAGGGTTTCCTTGATCGACTTCGGTTGCCCCGGCAAGTTGAGAATCAGGGCCGCATGGTCGGATGTCTCGCGAATCACGGCGACCTGGCGCGACAGGATCGCGGTTGGCACGAATTTCAGGCTGATCTGGCGCATTTGTTCACCGAACCCCGGCATCTCCCTGGTGCCGATTGCCAGCGTTGCTTCCGGTGTCACATCGCGCCTGGCCGGGCCGGTACCGCCGGTGGTCAGGATCAGGTCGCATCCAACTTCGTCGACCAGCTCGATCAAGGTGCGCTCGATCGTCGCGCGCTCGTCCGGAATCAGCCGGCTTTCCACCCGCCACGGGCTGGCCAGCGCTGCCGTGAACCATTCGTGCAGGGCGGGGATGCCTTGATCCTGATAGGTGCCGGTCGCTGCCCGGTCCGAAATCGATACCAGGCCCAGCACCAGCTCTTGCGGACTATTCCTCGTCGGCTTCGTCATCTTCTTGGGCTGGCTCAGCTGCTGATGCTGGCGCAACCATCAGTTGTTTCAGGATCTGGTAGATTTCCCGGTAAGCTTTGGGTGGCTTGTTTTCGGCTTGTTCCTTGCGGGCGTTGCGAATCAGCGTGCGCAGGTGCTGCGCTTCGAGATGCGGATGCTGCGCCAGCAGTTCGGTCAGGGCGTTATCGTCTGTCAGCAGCTTGTCGCGACGGCGCTCGATGGCATGCAGCGCGGCAGTGTCCGCCTTGGACAAGCCACGCCAGCTATCCAGGGTTTTCTGAATGGCGGCCAGCTCATGCTCTTCCAGGCTGCGCATTTTCTTGCCGACATACTGCAACTGGCGCCGACGTCCCTCATGGTCCTTGATCAGCTGGCAGGCCAGAATCGCATCGCGCACATCTTCCGGCATCGGCACGCGCTTGACGCGGTCGCGCGGTTCATTGATCAATTCCTGTCCCAGTTTTTGCAGCGCTGTCATCTCGCGCTTTAACTGGGATTTGGACGGGCGATCGTATTCCTGTTCGAATTCGCTGGACTGGAAGCCGCAAGAGCCTCGGTTCGGATTTGGCATAGATTTGGGTCTGGCTTAAAGCGATTTGGTAAACGACTGCTATCATAACTGCTTTCCCGCTGATTGCGGGATGCAGTTAGCATGACGATGCGCGCTCCCTACCACCTTAAACAAAGATATTGAGCTCATGAGCGATTCCGTATTTACCCATAGCCAAGACCAGCTGAAGCAGCTTGCCCAGGATGTATTGCGTTATGCCAAGGAGAAAGGCGCCTCCCATGCTGCCGTCGAAATCAGCGAAGGCAGCGGCCTGGCAGTGACGGTGCGTAAAGGCAATATCGAAACCATCGAGCAAAACAAGGACAAGGGTATCGGCGTCACCGTCTATCTGGGCGAGGAGCGCCAGACCCGGCGCGGCAATGCCAGCACCTCTGATTTTTCCACAAAGTCGTTGCAGGATACGGTCGAGGCCGCCTATAACATCGCCCGCTTTACCGCGGTCGATGATTGCGCCGGCTTGCCGGATGCCGATACGCTGGAAATGCATCCGCGCGATTTGCAATTATGCTATCCATGGCTGATTTCGGCTGAGCAGGCTGTGGCGCTGGCCAAGCGTGCCGAGGCGGCAGCGTTCGCCGTCGATCGCCGCATTACCAATAGCGAAGGCGCCAGTGTTTATGCGCAACAGTCGCATTTTATTTCGGCCAATAGCCGTGGTTTCATGGGGGGCTATCCATATTCGCGCCATACGATGTCGGTGGCACCGATTGCCGGCAAGGGCGCCAGCATGCAGCGCGACGACTGGTATTCATCGACGCGCGATCCGCGAAAACTGGCTGAGCCGGAAGCCATCGGCCGCTATGCCGCCGAGCGGGCGTTAGCGCGCCTGCATGCCCGCAAACTCGATACCCGCAAGTGTGCGGTCCTGTTTGAAGCGCCGCTGGCATCAGGTTTGCTGGGTGCATTCGTGCAGGCCATCTCGGGTGGCGCCTTGTATCGCAAATCAACTTTTCTGCTTGATTCGCTCGGCAAGCCGGTGTTTGCACCGCATATCCAGATTGTTGAAGACCCGCATCTGGTTGGTGCCGTCGGCTCGGCGCCATTCGATGACGAGGGCGTCAAGACCAGTCGGCGCGAAGTCGTCAGGGATGGTGTGGTCCAGGGGTATTTCCTGTCGACTTATTCGGCACGCAAGCTCGGCATGAAAACCACCGGCAATGCTGGCGGCTCGCATAACCTGACGCTGCTGTCGTCGCAAACCCGGCCGGATGACGATTTCAAGGCAATGCTGAAAAAACTCGATACCGGCTTGCTGGTCACCGAATTGATGGGGCAGGGCGTCAACTACGTGACCGGCGACTATTCACGCGGCGCTGCCGGCTATTGGGTTGAAAATGGCATGATTCAGTACCCGGTCGAGGAAATCACGATTGCCGGCAACATGAAAGACATGCTGGCGCAAATCGTGGCAATCGGCACTGACACCGTGGTGCGCGGTACCAAGGAATGCGGCTCGATTTTGATCGAAAACATGACCATTGCAGGTAGTTGATTCAAACGGAATCGAAGTTGAACTTTGAGAATTATCATGAAGAGTACGCTGCTTCCGGAATTGCCATTGCAGCATTTCGGTTTCAGAACTACACTTGATAAATTGCCAGCAGGAAATTAGATTCAGATTTAACAGATCAATTAAGCAGCATTTAACAAGTAGACAAGGAGACAACATGGAACGCCGTTCATTTTTAAAGAAGGCAGCTGTTGGCGCATCGGTCGGTGCAATCGCGGCACCAGCACTGGCCCAGACCCAACCGACGATCAACTGGCGTCTGGCATCGAGTTTTCCCAAGTCGCTCGACACCATTTACGGTGCTGCCGAGACCTTTTCAAACCGGGTTTCCCAACTGACCGGCGGCAAATTCAATATTCGCGTGTTTGCCGGCGGCGAAATCGTGCCGGCGCTGCAGGTACTTGATGCCGTGCAGGCGGGAACGGTCGAGATCGGCCACAGTGCGTCGTACTATTATTTCGGCAAGGATCCGACTTTCGCATTTGACGCGGCGGTGCCGTTCGGCATGAATTCGCGCCAGCAGACTGCCTGGTTTGACCAGGGTGGCGGACGCGATCTGTTGCGGGAATTTTTCCGCGGTTATGGCGTGATGAATTTCCAGGGCGGGAATACCGGCGCACAAATGGGCGGCTGGTTTCGCAAGGAAATCAAGAGCGTCAAGGATTTGAATGGCTTGAAGATGCGCATCAGTGCGTTTGCCGGTCGCGTCATGCAGCCGCTGGGCCTGGTGCCGCAACAGATTGCCGGTGGCGATATTTACCCGGCGCTGGAAAAGGGCACCATCGATGCCGCCGAATGGATCGGCCCCTACGATGATGAAAAGCTCGGCTTTAACAAGGTCGCGCCGTTTTACTATACCCCAGGCTGGTGGGAGCCAAGCCTGCAGGTTTCGTTTTACGTCAGCATCAAGGAGTGGGAAAAGCTGCCGAAGGAATACCAGGCTGCCATTGAAGCGGCTACCTATGAATCGCATGTGGTGATGCAGGCAGAATACGATGCACGCAATCCGGCAGCATTGGCGCGCCTGTTGAAGCAGGGCGTGAAATTGCGCACCTTCCCCAAGGAAGTCATGGAGGCATGCTACAAGTCTGCGAACACGGTGATGGATGAAGAAGCGGCCAAGAACGCCAAGTTCAAGAAGATTTATGATTCCTGGCGGCGTTTCCGACAGGACCAGAATCAGTGGTTCTCGGTCGCTGAATCGACGATGCAAAACTTCATGATCGGCCGTAAGTAATTTAATTCACAGAAAAAACCCGCAACGTATCTGCGTTGCGGGTTTTTCTTGAGCTGCAGGCACATCACTAACTAAGCGCATTGATTGATTCAACCAAGCTGATTCAGTGCTGCGCCGTGATGTTGTGTAAACTTACATTGGTGCAGCGCGAAATGAGTTTCTGTTGCGGTGCAGAGGATTCCGCCTCTAAAATTCGTCCGGCGATATAAAAATTAGTTTGCTGATGGTCGCGCAGGCGGTTCAGCATTGGTATTTAGGTGTTTACTTCTGGAGAAGAGTCTATGGAACGTCGTTCCTTTCTAAAAAAAGCCGCTGCTGGCGCATCTGTTGCAGCCATTGCAGCACCGGCACTGGCGCAATCGCAACCGACGATTAACTGGCGGCTGGCCTCCAGTTTTCCAAAGTCGCTCGATACGCTTTACGGCACAGCTGAAGTGTTCACCAAGCGCGTATCAGCATTGACCGGCGGCAAATTCAACATCCGTCCATTCGCTGGCGGCGAAATCGTGCCGGCACTGCAGGTGATGGATGCCGTCCAGAACGGTACCGTCGAAATCTGCCATACCGCACCGTATTACTTCTTCGGCAAGGACCCGACCTTCGCATTTGACTGTGCAGTACCATTCGGCATGACCTCGCGCCAGCAAACCGCCTGGATGAATCAGGGCGGCGGCATGGAACTGATGCGTGAGTTCTACAAGGACTACGGCATCATCAATTTCTTGGGCGGCAATACCGGCACCCAAATGGGCGGTTGGTTCCGCAAGGAAATCAAGACGCTGAACGATATCAAGGGCTTGAAAATGCGCATCAGCGCGTTTGCCGGCCGCGTGTTGCAGCCTCTTGGCCTAGTGCCGCAGCAGCTGGCCGGTGCCGATATTTATCCGGCGCTGGAAAAAGGCACGCTCGACGCCGTCGAGTGGACCACGCCATACGATGATGAAAAGCTCGGTTTCCAGAAAGTCGCGCCGTATTACTATGCGCCAGGCTGGTGGGAAGCCGGTGCCCAGTTGTCCTTCTATGTCGGCAACAAGGAATGGGACAAGCTGCCGAAGGAATATCAGGCAGCGATCGAGGCAGCCTCGTTCGAAGCGCATGTGTCGATGCAGGCTGAATACGATGCCAAGAATCCGGCAGCGCTGGCGCGTCTGATCAAGAATGGTGCCAAACTGCGATTCTTCTCGAAAGAGATCATGGAAGCATGCTACAAGGCAGCCATGTCGACCATGGCAGAAGAAGCCGCCAAGAATGCCAAGTTCAAGAAAATTTATGAGCCATGGAAGCGCTTCCAGAAAGAGCAAAACCAGTGGCTGTCCGTGGCAGAAGCACCAATGCAGAACTTCATGATCAACCGCAAGTAATCTGGTTGATGCTTGATGCGGCCCGCAGCATGCGAATGCTGCGGGTTTTTTATTGTGCCAAGAATGCGTGCCAATCTATTGCGAAGCTGTGCCTGAAGTAGCAGCCATAAAAAAACCCGCGACCAGCGCGGGTTTTTAATTTGGAAATCAATTACTTCTTTTCTTCTTCGGTAGAGAAATTCAACTGCGGTTCGCCATCCTTTTGTTCTTCCTGCCCTGGTAGATTGAGTTGCGGCGAGTCGGATTCCTGGTCCATCGATGGCACGTCGATCTTCAGTTCAAGCTCTTCCTTCATATCGATTTTTTCGCCGACCGAGACAATCTGCGGGAAGAGAATGATCAGCGCCACCATGATCACCTGGATCACCACGAATGGTACCGCGCCCCAATAGATATCGGAGGTTTTGACTTCTTTCGGCGCCACCGAGCGTAAATAAAACAGTGCAAAGCCGAATGGCGGATGCATGAATGACGTTTGCATATTGACACCCAACAGCACGCCAAACCAGATCAGGTCAATCCCGAGTTTTTCCGCAACCGGACCAACTAACGGCACCAGAATGAATGCCAGCTCAAAGAAGTCCAGGAAGAATGCCAATCCAAAGAACAGGATATTAACGACAATTAAGAAGCCTGTAGTGCCGCCGGGCAGCGAGGTTAATAGATGCTCGACCCACAGGTCGCCATTGACGGCGCGGAAAGTCAGCGAAAATACGCTCGATCCAATCAGGATGAACATCACGAAGCATGACAGGCGGGTGGTCGAGTTCATTGCCTGTTTCAGCAAATCCCAAGACAGGCGGCGATTGATCATTGCCAAAATCAATGCACCCAGCGCGCCCATGCCACCGCCTTCGGTGGGGGTGGCCACGCCAATGAAAATCGTTCCTAGCACCAGGAAAATCAGTGCCAGCGGCGGAATCAACACGAATATCACTTTTTCCGCCAGCTTGGACAAGAGGCCGGTCTTGAATACCCGGTTGATGATGGCGGCAACCAGCGCGCCGAAAATACCGATCGCGCCGCTGTAGATGCCTACTTCGTCCGGTGCGGCAGCCGGATGGCCGGCACGGTAATAGGCGGCAAAGGCGAAGGAAGCAGCAACTGCTCCAACCACCAGCACCAGCAGCGATACCGTGCCGCTGTCGCCATTGGGTTCCTTCAGATTGCGTGCTTCCGGCGGCAAGGCGGGTACCGCATGTGGCTTGAAAATCGACAAGGCCAGAACATAGCCGGCATACATTGCCGTCAGCATCAGCCCGGGAATGAATGCCGCCTTGTACATGTCGCCGACCGAGCGGCCCAACTGGTCAGCCATCACGATCAAGACCAGCGATGGCGGGATAATCTGGGCCAGTGTGCCGGAAGCGGCAATCACGCCGGTGGCCAACTTTTTGTCGTAGCCATACCGCATCATTACCGGCAACGAAATCAAGCCCATTGAAATCACCGATGCAGCCACCACGCCGGTGGTGGCTGCCAGCAATGCACCAACGAAAATGACGGCATAAGCGACGCCGCCGCGGATCGGCCCGAATAATTGACCGATGGTGTCAAGCAAATCTTCCGCCATGCCTGATCGTTCCAGGATCAGGCCCATGAAGGTAAAAAACGGAATCGCAAGCAATGTGTCATTGGACATGATGCCGAAGATGCGATTCGGTAAGGCTTGCAGCAATTCCGGCTTCAGCAAGCCGAGTTCAATGCCGACAAAACCGAAAAACAAGCCATTGGCCGCCAGCGCGAAAGCGACCGGGAAGCCCGACAGCAGAAACACGACAAGTGCGCCGAACATGATCGGCGCCATATTTGCAATCAGGAATTCAGTCATGATGGTTTTCCAGCATTTAATTAATTTTGTTAGCAGCCTTGATTGCCGCAATTTCTTCTTCAGGCGTGGTGGCCTGTTTTTCAAAGGCGCTGGCGTCGACTTTTCCCATCAGATAACCAATGCGTTTGATCAACTCAGAAATACCTTGCAACAGCAGTAAAAAGAAACCGACCGGAATCAACAGTTTGGCTGGCCAGACAATCAGGCCGCCGGCATTGCTCGACATTTCCTGGTTTTGGATCGAATCCCACGCATAAGGAATGGCGTAATACAGGATCAGGGCGGTGATTGGCAGCAGGAATAGTAAAAACCCTAAGGCGTCAATCCAGACTTGGGTGCGCTTCGAAAACCTGCCAACAATCACATCGATGCGCACATGTTCATTGCGACGCAGCGTATAGGAAGTTGCTAACAGAAAGATTGCAGAAAAGAGATACCACTGGATTTCCAGCCAGGCGTTGGAGCCGATGTTGAATATATAGCGAATCGTTGCATTGCCACTGCAAATCAATACCGCTGCCAACAAGGCCCAGCTGACTGCATGGCCGATTTTTTCATTAAGGGCATCAATCAGCCTGGACAAAGAAAGCAAGGGATCCATGATGGTTTTTCTCCGTAATTGGCAGCGCATCTGTACATCATTTATTGTCACAGATGCTGGATGGTTAATCAGTATATGACGAATTCGATTGCTAAATGGGATTTGCCCGCATACGGCAGAGCCGGGCTGGAGCGCGGCTCTGAAACCGGGCCGGATGCGCCAATTTCAGGCGCGGTGCGCCAAGTGTGCGTGCATGCTGCTCGCATATCGTCAATCGTCATGCACCGAGCTTGGCGCGCCAGCGTGCAATGGCTGCCTTGACCTGCTGTGGGGCGGTGCCGCCGACATGATTGCGGGCAGCCACCGAACCTTCCAGCGTCAGAACTGCGTAGATATCCGGTTCGATCAGTGGGGAAAACTGGCGCATCTCGTCCAGGCTTAAATCGCTCAGATCACACTCCCGGTCGACACAGGCGCGTACTGCACGGGCCACGGCTTCATGGGCATCGCGAAATGGCAAACCCTTCTTAACCAGGTAATCGGCCAGATCAGTGGCGGTCGCATAACCCTGTAGTGCAGCGGCGCGCATCGCGTCAGCCTTGACCGTGATGCCGCGCGCCATGTCGGCAAAGATGCGCAGCGTATCGGTAACCGTGTCCACGGTGTCGAACAAGGGTTCCTTGTCTTCCTGGTTATCCTTGTTGTAGGCCAGCGGCTGGCCTTTCATCAGCGTCAACAGTGCGATCAGATGACCATTGACGCGGCCGGTCTTGCCACGTGCCAGTTCGGGCACATCCGGATTCTTTTTTTGCGGCATGATCGAGGAACCGGTGCAGAAGCGGTCAGCGATATCGATGAAGCCGACCCGCGGGCTCATCCAGATCACCAGCTCTTCCGACATGCGCGACACATGCGTCATCACCAGCGCCGCTGCGGCGCAAAACTCGATCGCAAAGTCCCGGTCCGACACCGCGTCCAGTGAATTGTGGCAGACGTCTTCGAATGCCAGCGTGTTGGCGACTTGTGCGCGGTCGATTGGAAAGGTGGTGCCGGCCAGGGCTGCGGCGCCCAGCGGCAGGCGGTTGACGCGCTTGCGGCAATCCTGCATGCGCTCGGCGTCGCGCCCGAACATTTCGACATACGCCAGCATGTGATGGCCGAACGTGACAGGTTGGGCGACCTGCATATGGGTAAAACCGGGCAGGATGGTGTCGGCATGCTGCTCTGCCAGATCCAGCAGCGCCTGCTGCAGTTCGCGCAGCAGGAGCAGGATGTCATCGATGGCCGCGCGAACATACAGGCGGATATCGGTAGCCACCTGGTCATTGCGCGAGCGCCCGGTATGCAGGCGCTTGCCGGCGTCGCCAACCAGTTCAGTCAGCCGTTTTTCGATATTCAGGTGCACGTCTTCCAGATCGAGCAGCCATTCGAACTGGCCGGCCGCGATTTCCGATGCGATCTGGGCCATGCCGCGCTGGATCTCCGCCAGATCGTCGGCACTGATGATGCCCTGTTGCGCCAGCATGCCGGCATGCGCCAGCGAGCCCTCGATGTCGAATTGCGCCAAGCGCTTGTCGAAAAACACCGATGCGGTGTAACGTTTGACCAGGTCGGAGACGGGTTCGGAAAAGCGGGCCGACCAGGCTTCACCTTTTTTGGATAGTTGAGCTGTCATAATTGGGTGGTGTTTTTACCCGGGAGCATCGCATAATGACGCAGATTCCGGGATTTCTGAGAAGACATCATTATAGAACAAGCACACACGATTCCTGATGGGTGCGACAACATTCCTGTATTTTTATGCCAGCCACGGCCCCTGACAGTCCGCCGCTTGAAATCGTGATCCCCGATTGCTGCAATATCGGAGTGGTTTTTCGTACGCTGTTGGTCGTGAATGTGGCCTTTTTGACAGGTATTTTGCTGCATACCGGCGGCTGGCAAGCCGGCTTGTCGCGCTTTGTCGAGGCCTCCACCCTGATCGAGCTGGCCAGCTTGTCCTCGCTGGTGGCGTTATGCGGGCTGCGCAAGCTGATTCGCACCATCCCGTTGTGGGGGCAGCGGCTGGCATGCGCGCTGGTGCCGGCGGCGGTGACCAGCCTGATGGTGCGCCTGCTGTCGGTGAATCCGCTGTTCATCGACAGTTTCGGCAGCCTGCATGCGGCCGAAGCGGCTCTGGTTGCAGCGCTATTCGGCATCCTGCTGCAGCATTATTTCGAATTGCGTACCCGGGCATTTTCCCCGGCGCTGGTGGAAGCCCGTTTGCAGGCGCTGCAGGCGCGTATCCGTCCGCATTTTCTGTTCAACAGCCTCAATGCAGTGCTGGCGCTGATTCGCACCGAGCCGCAGCGGGCCGAAACCACACTCGAGGACCTGGCAGACCTGTTCCGGGTATTGATGCGAGACGCCCGTGACATGACTACGCTGGAACAGGAGATCCGACTGTGCCGCCAGTATCTGTCGATCGAAAAGGTGCGCCTGGGCGATCGCCTGCAGGTGAAGTGGAATGCGGTCGATATCGGCAAGGAAGTTTTCAAGCGCGCCCAGATTCCGTCACTGCTGTTGCAGCCGCTGCTGGAAAATGCGGTGCATTATGGTGTGGAGCCGGCACGGGAGCCGGCGTTGATCCAGATCGATATCACGCGCCAGATTGACCGTATCGAAATTTCCGTGGTCAACCCGTATTATGGCGATGCTTCGATTTCCGAAGGAAACCATATGGCGCTGAACAACATTCGCCAGCGGTTGGCCCTGCTGTACGACGTGGAGGCACAATTGACCACCTCCATTGCACGCGGTTTTTTCGAGGTAAAGTTGCGTTTTCCTTATGTGAAAATTGAGAGGGATGCTTGATAATTCCACGCATTTTTATTGTCGACGATGAAGCGCTGGCGCGCGCCCGCATGGTCACGCTGTTGTCCGATATTGCCTCCGAGTGTCCGCACCAATTGGTCGGTCAGGCCGATCATGCACAGGCAGCGCTGGAAAGTATTGCCGCGGCCAAGCCGGATGTCGTGCTTCTGGATGTGCAAATGCCCGGCATGAGCGGTATCGAGCTGGCCCGGCATTTGCTGCAGGATTCGCAGTCGGCGCCGGTGATCATTTTTGTCAGCGCGTTCGATGAATACGCACTTAAGGCGTTCGAGGTGCATGCGCTGGATTACCTGTTAAAGCCGGTGCGTGCCGCGCGGCTCGCTCAAGCAATACAGCGTGCCAGTGGGCAGCTTGCAGCGCAGTCGCAAAGGCAGCCTCTGGTGGCAGCCGCAGCCAGCATGCAGCTGGCACGCCAGAATTTTTCTGTGCAGGAGCGCGGCAGGGTGCTGCTCGTGCCTGTCGCCGAGGTGGTCTATCTAAAGGCTGAAGCCAAATATGTGACGGTACGAACCTTGACGCGCAGCTATCTGATTGAAGAATCGCTTAATTCCCTTGAGGAAGAGCTAAGCGGCCTGTTCATACGGGTTCATCGTAACGCGCTGGTGGCACGCAGTGCGGTGATCGGCGTGGAACGAGCGGTGCATGCAGTTGACGCCGAGGGTGAAGCCGACAAGGCGCAAGAGTCGTGGCAGGTAATTCTACGGAATATAGATGACCGGTTGCCGATTTCGCGGCGTCAGTGGCCGGCGGTCAAGGCGCTGGTGCGATAACAGCACGCCAGTGGCTACGACATCTTGCCCATGAAGCTGCGGGCCATCGCCAGTTCGGCTTCGCGTTCCTGTTCGCGCTGCTGTTTCTCGATTTCTTCCGGCGTCAGTTTTGGCGCTTCCGCCTTTTGGACTGGCGCGGCAGCAACCGTTGGGGTGGGTGCAGCGCTGGGTGCCGCAGGCTTGGGTGGCGCCTTGTCCGCAGCATTGCCAGTGACCTCGATCAATCCCTGTGCGACAAAGGTGTGCAGCAGTTCGTCCAGATCCTCACCCTTGAGCATGCCGTAAAGATCGTCGCGGCTACGCTTGCCATCAATGAAAATCAGTACTTGCCGCATGCGTTGCGTCAGGCCACCGGCACGGGTCTTGACTTCATCCTGGCCTTTGGCCGTTTTAGAATATATTTGGCTCATGATCTGTCCACCATTTCCAGACAAAAAGTTGGCAATTCCATTCTAGCGCGATTTTTGATCAAAAAATACGAGCTTTTTCGACAGTGCCTGCTTCCGTTATTTTTGCCCATTTCCGGATCGATTAATGTTGTTTTTGGATCCGTCAAACGGGGTTGTGTCCTGCAGGGCAGTCGCATCAGCCAGTATTGCGCAGGCCTGCCGCGATCCCATTTATGGATAAATGTATTCCCCGATGTACCCGCTCGTCAATCTTTTCGGGACTTCCTGCAACAGCGCGATGACGTTTGATTAACTCGACCTGCAAGTGATTTAACGGGTCGAGGTAGGCAAACCGGTTTTTGATGGATCTTGCCAGCAGCGGGTTGCCCGCCAAGCGCTCGTTGGCGCCGGTGATGATTTGAAGACAGGAAACGGTGCGTTCATGCTCTTCGACGATGCGTGAAAAAATCGCCTTTCGCAGTTTCTTGTCGGCGACCAGTCCGGCATAGCGCGAGGCGACTGCCAGGTCGGTTTTCGACAATACCATGTCCATGTTGGACAAGAGTGTGGCGAAAAACGGCCACTGGTTGAACATCGCGCGCAGCTTGGCCGTCTTGGCAGTCTTGCTGCCGGCGCCCTGCTCGAGCCAGGACGACACGGCGCTGCCGAACCCATACCATCCCGGCAGCAGCAGCCGGCACTGGCCCCAGGAAAAGCCCCACGGAATCGCCCGCAGATCCTCGATGCGTCGCGTGGATTTGCGCGAAGCGGGACGCGAACCGATATTGAGTTCGGCAATTTCTGCAATCGGCGTCGCAGCAAAAAAATAATCGGTGAAGCCGGGAGTCTCGTACACCAGGTTGCGGTAAGCATGATAGGCAGACTCGGATAACTGCGCCATCAAAGCTTCAAATTCGGCAAGTTGCCTGGTCTTGCCCGGATCGGTGGCATGCGGCAGCAGGCTGGCTTCCAGCGTGGCCGCCACCAGCAGCTCCAGGTTGCGCCGGCCGATTTCGGGGTTGGAAAATTTTGACGAGATGATCTCGCCCTGTTCGGTCAGCCGGATCTGGCCATTGACGGTGCCTGCCGGTTGCGCCAGGATCGCTTCATAGCTGGGGCCGCCACCACGGCCGACAGTGCCGCCGCGGCCGTGGAACAGGCGCAGCTTGACGCCGGTGCGCTCGAACAGCTCGACCAAGCGGGTTTCGGCCTTGTACAGTTCCCAGTTCGATGTCAGGAAACCGCCATCCTTGTTGGAATCCGAATAGCCGAGCATGACTTCCTGCAATGCGCCCTGACGGTCAATCAGGCGTCTTACCTGCGGCAATGCCATCCAGCTTTCCATGATGCCGGCCGCATTGCGCAAATCGGGAATGGTTTCGAACAATGGAATCACCATCAATTCCAGTTCATTGCTGCCCGCATGCAGCAGCCCGGTCTCTTTTTGCAGCAGCAGCACTTCCAGCAGGTCGGACACGGTCTCGGTGTGGGAAATGATGTAGTTGCCGATCGCGCGTGCGCCGTAGCGCTGGCGAATCTCGCGTGCCGCGCGCAGGACCGCCAGTTCGGTCTGGGTTTCATCGGAATACGGCAGATAGGGCGAAAACAGCGGACGCGGCTGTGCCAGTTCGGACAGCAGCAGGGTGATCTTGTCGTGCTCAGACAGATTGGCATAGTCGGACGCCACCTGGCTCTGCGCGAACAGGTCAATCAAGACCCGTTCATGTACATCGGAGCTCTGGCGCATGTCCAGCGTGGCCAGATGAAAACCGAAAATCTCCGATGCGCGCTTGATTGTCGCCAGCCTCGGTTTGACCAGCACATGGCTGTGATGGGCATCGAGGGAGTCAATCAATATCTGCAGATCACGGGTGAATTCGTCAGCTGCCGCATACGGGGCGGCGGGTGCGACTTCGCGCCGCAATACGTTGGTCGCGCCCAGCAGCCTCGCGGTCGCCGCCAGCCGGGCGTAAATGCCGACCAGTGCGCGCCGGTACGGCTCGTCCATGCGGTGAACCGATGTGTCCGGCGAGCTGTCTGCCAGCGCCTGCAAGGACGGGCTGACTTCGACTAGCAGCGTGGAAATCGACAGTTCCGCACCCAATGTATGGCATTCATCCAGGTAAAAATCGAAAATGGTGGTCGACTGGCGTGCAAGTGCATGGTGCATGGTATCGGCATTGACGAACGGGTTGCCGTCGCGGTCGCCGCCGATCCAGCTGCCCATTTGCACAAATGGCGGTACCGGAGCACTGCGCCGGGCAGTCTTGGATGGAAAAATATGGGCGAGTTCGGCTTCCAGATCATCGTGCAATGCTGGCAGCTCGCGCAAGAAAGTGCTGCGGTAATAGGACAGCGCATTCTCGATTTCGTCGGCAACTGTCAGTTTGTTATAACGCAGCATTCTGGTTTGCCACAGTGTGGCGATTTTGGCATGCAACAGTTCGGTGTTGAGCGCCAGTTCCTTTGCCGTCAGCGCACGATCGCGTTCGGCCAGCAAATGGGCGATCGCGTGTTCGGCGTCCAGAATGCTCTTGCGCTGGACTTCGGTCGGATGGGCGGTCAAGACCGGGGAAATCAATGCCTGTTGCAAAAAATCGCGAATTGCAGGACCACTCACGCCGGCCGCATCGAGTCGCGTCAATGCCAGCGCAATACTACCTGGCTGAGGAGCTGAGCCAGCCAGCGAATGAGCGCGCCGGCGACGATTATGATGCTGATCTTCAGCAATGTTAGCCAGGTGTGAAAAATAGGAAAAGGCACGTACCACCGAATTGGTTTGCTCCCGGGTGAGCTTTTTCAGCAATCGATCCAGATCGGCTCCTGCCTGGGCGTCGGATTCGCGGCGAAACCGTACTGCCGTCTGACGGATGGTTTCCACCACGTCGAATACCGCCTTGCCTTCCTGTTCGCGCAAGACGTCGCCCAACAGGCGTCCCAGCAAACGGATGTCTTCCTTCAGTGGTGCATCCTTGTCGGGGGTGACGGGCGACGAACGGGACGGTGCGGAGCTTGATTTTGACATAGTGGTTGACGACAATCATTTTTTGAATGGGGCAGAAACAGATTATGGCCAGATCTTGCCAGAGGGTGCATGATAAAATTTGTTCCTGCTCCAAGAATGGTAACCCCAAGCGTCAATAATTTGAAAGAATCAGTTGTGAATTTATCTACTCCTTCTAAATTGGTCATCGCTTCACGGGAAAGCCGGCTGGCCATGTGGCAAGCCGAGCATGTCCGTGCACGCCTGTCCGCACTTTATCCGCACTGTACCGTTGAAATCCTCGGCATGACGACGCGCGGCGACCAGATCCTCGACCGTACCTTATCCAAGGTCGGCGGCAAGGGCTTGTTTGTCAAGGAACTGGAAGTGGCCATGGAAGAAGGGCGTGCCGATCTGGCAGTCCATTCGTTGAAAGATGTGCCGATGGATTTGCCGCCCGGGTTTGATCTGGCTGCGGTACTGGAACGCGAAGATCCGCGTGATGCATTCGTGTCGAATGACTTTGCCTCGCTGGATGCATTGCCGGCCGGCGCCATCGTCGGCACCAGCAGCCTGCGCCGCCAGGCTCTGATCGCTGCGCGTTATCCGCACCTGGTGATTCATCCATTGCGTGGCAATCTCGATACCCGCCTCGGCAAACTGGATAAAGGCGAATATGCCGCGATCATTCTGGCGGCGGCCGGCTTGAAGCGTCTTGGCTTGCCGGAACGTATCCGCGCGCTGATCGAACCGGAGCACAGTCTGCCGGCACCGGGGCAGGGCGCAATGGCGATTGAGATCCTGTCGCAGCGTCCAGATCTGCAAGCCTTGCTGGCACCGTTGAATCATGTGGCAAGTGCGCAAGCCGTGGCCGCCGAGCGCACGGTATCAAAGACCTTTGGCGGCAGTTGCCAGATTCCGCTGGCCGCGTTTGCCACAGTCGATGGCAATACCATGCATTTGCGGGCAATGGTGGCCACGCCGGACGGTACGCGCATGGCAGTTGCAGAAGCGTCTGGCCCGGCCGATGCCCCGCAGGCATTGGGACAGCAAGTCGCTCACGCGTTGCAGCAACAGGATGCCGCAGGCATTCTGGCCGCATGCAATATCGAGACAGTGTAAATGACCCGGCAGGTTGTCATCACCCGCCCGCTGGCGCAGGCAGGCGCGTTGGCGCGGCAAGTCGCGGCGCTGGGAAGCACGCCGGTTGTTTTTCCATTGCTGGAAATTCAACCCTTGCCTGACCCGGCGGCGTTGCGCGCGGCGCTCGATGACCTGGATAGTTATGCAATGGTGGCGTTCGTGAGCCCGAACGCAATTGATGCCGCGTTTGCACTGCGGCCGGTCTGGCCTGCGGGCATCGTGCTGGCGGTGGTCGGCGAGGGCAGTCGCAAGGCGCTGGCCAGGCATGGCGTAACCGAGCACAATGCGACCATCCTCAGCCCTGCCAACTTGCAGCAGACCGATTCGCAAACACTGCTGGAGTCGCTGGACAAAACCTTGCTGAAGGATAAACGGGTATTGATCATCCGCGGCGAAACCGGGCGCGAATTGCTGGCCGATGAATTGCGCGCAGCCGGCGCCAGGGTCGATCAGGTTGCCGCCTATCGCCGCAGTGCCCCGGTACTGGATGCGCACCGGCGTGCCCAACTGGCCGAGCTGCTTGCTTCGCAAAATGTCTGGGTCATCACCAGCTCGGAGGCGCTGCACAACCTGATACAGATGGTGTCACAGCTGGCAGGCGACGCTGGCGTGGCAAAAATGCAACAACAATCGATCCTTGCTCCGCATGCGCGCATCATGGAAACAGCCGAGACGCTCGGTTTTCAACATATTACGCTAACCGGATCAGGCGACGAAGGTTTGCTTGCCGCGTTACAATCCTGCCCATGAATGAATTGCCTTCTTCCCCTGATCTGACCATGCATGCCAATTCCGTGTCCGGCGCGCCGCCGGCAGCCAGCGGCAGCCGGCCTGCGCAACGTTTTCTGTACCTGGCGCTGATCGTGTTGAGCTTGCTGCTGGCCACACAATGGTGGTCGACCCGCAAGCAGATTAGCGGTTTGCGCAACCAGGTGACCCAGCGATTGCAGACTGGCGACGCCCTGAATAATGAAACCAGGGTCCTGGCCAAGACCGTACAAGACGGCACCAAGGAATTGCAGGCCAAGGTCAGCGTGCTTGAAAACAAACAAGCTGAGGCGCAAAGCCAGCAGCTGGCGCTCGAGCAGCTGTATCAGGAACTGTCAAAGAATCGGGATGACTGGGCATTGGCAGAAGTCGAACAGGTGCTGTCGACGGCCAGCCAGCAACTGCAGCTAGCCGGCAATGTTCAGGGAGCACTGATTGCATTGCAAAACGCCGACCGCAGTCTGTCGCGCTCGGACAAGCCGCAATTTATCAATATCCGGCGTGCCATTGCCCGCGACCAGGAAAAATTGAAGTCGCTGCCGATCGTCGACTTGACCGGCATGGCGCTGCGACTCGATAGCGTCATCGGACAAATCGATGCCATGCCCTTGCTATCCGACGAAAAGCCGGCTATTCCTGCCACCCAACCCAAAAATGCACGTGCCAAGCGGGCTCCGGTCGCTCCATCGTCGTTGCCACAGCAACCTGGCCGGGTTGACGGCGCGCCGGACTGGATGACGGCATTGCGCAATCATTGGGATAGCTGGACCAATGAAATGTGGCTTGAAATCAAGCAGCTGATCCATGTGCGCAATGTCGAGACGCCCGAGGCATTGCTGCTGTCGCCAACCCAATCCTATTATGCGCGCGAGAATTTGAAGCTGCGTCTGTTGAACGCCCGGCTGGCGCTGTTATCCCGCAACGAATCGGCGTTTCGCAACGACATGATCGCGGCCCAGGATACGATTCTCAAGTATTTCGACACCCGTGCCAAGCAAACGCAAACTGCGCTAGCTTTGCTCAAGCAGGTGCAAGGCAGTGATTTGTCGATCGAAATGCCGACCCTGGCGGAAAGTTTGAACGCCGTGCGTCATTCCAAAGCGACGCCATAATGCGATTTTTTCTCTGGCTTCTGTTCATTTTTGCTGCTGCCGTTGGCTTGGCGGTCGTGGCCCGTTTCAATCCGGGCAATGTAGTATTTTTCTATCCCCCATACCGGATTGATCTGTCGCTGAATTTTTTCCTGGTCTTGACCGCGCTGTTATTCGGGCTGACGTATTTTATTTTGCATGCAATAAATGTCACCCTGAAAATGCCGCAGCGGGTCGCCGTCTATCGCCGGGAAAAGCGCGCACGCGAAGGTAACAAGGCTTTGCGCGAATCGCTGAAAGCCTTGCTGGAGGGCCGATTCGGGCATGCCGAAAAAGCCGCAGGCCGCGCCGCGGCATCGCCGGACAATGCAGGATTGGCCGCCCTGATTGGTGCCCAGGCTGCCCATCGCCTGAGCCAGCCGCAGCGCCGCGACCAGTGGCTGGGCGGGATCAGCAGCGAGCCTTCGCTGAAGACAGCGCGCTTGATGACACAGCTCGAACTGATGGTCGATGACCACAAGCCCGAGGCAGCGCTGGAAGCGGTACGTGAATTGAATGCCAGCGGTACCCGCCATATTCATGCGTTGCGCCTGGCACTGAAAGCCAATCAGCATGCGCGCAATTGGCCGGAGGTGTTGCGGCTGGTACGCATGCTCGACAAGCACTATGCGCTGCATCCGATTCTGTCGCGGCGGCTGCGTGAAATGGCCTACGAGAATTTACTTAATGATCAGACGCATGATGCCGAGTCGATTCGCCTGATGTGGAACAGCATCCCGGCAGCTGACCGGGTGCAACCGTTTGTCGCGGCCCACGCTGCGGCTGCGTTCAATGCGCGCGGATTGCATGGCGAAGCCCGGACTCTGATCGAAAAGGCATTGTTGACCGAATGGGATGACCGGCTGGTGCGTTCCTATCGCCATTCGGCAGGCGCCGAAGGCGCACCGGAATTGCTGGCTCAAATCGAGCGTTGCGAAGAATGGCATGTTAAACGCCCAACCGATGCGGAACTGACGTTGACACTGGGCACACTTTGCCTGAAACAAAAATTGTGGGGCAAGGCACAGCGCTACCTGGAGCAGGCATTGTCCGATGCAACCGACAGCGCAACCGTACGCGAAGCCCATCTCAAGCTGGCGCAGCTGCATGAAGCGCTCGGCCATCAGGACCAGGCCCATGCTCATTATCGTCAATGCGCATTGGCCAATCTTCTGTAAGTCGCGCATTTTCCGCAATGCAGCCGGCCATTCCCGGGCCGGCAGTTTCCTGGAATGGCTGGCCGGTCCGATTCGGTGCTGCCAGCTGTTGCGACGCACCATCAGAAAATGAAAGCCGTTATAATTCAGGACTATAAAATTATTTTCATCCATGAGAAAGCACCATGAGCTTAAATAAAGTCCCTTCAGGCCGCGATCTGCCGAACGATTTCAATGTGATCATCGAAATACCAATGAATGGTGACCCAGTCAAGTATGAAGTTGATAAGGAGTCGGGCGCCATTTTCGTTGATCGCTTCATGGGTACGGCCATGCATTATCCGTGCAATTACGGTTATATTCCCCATACCATCGCCGATGATGGCGATCCGGTCGATGTGCTGGTGATTACCCCGTTTCCCCTGATTCCCGGCGTGGTGGTTCGCTGCCGCACGATCGGCGTGCTGAAAATGAGCGACGAAGGCGGTGGCGATGCCAAGGTACTGGCAGTACCGGTCGACAAGATCCTGCCGATTTACACTCACTGGCAAAAGCCGGAGGATATGAATGATCTGCGCCTGCAGCAGATCCAGCACTTTTTTGAGCATTACAAGGATCTGGAAAAGGGCAAGTGGGTCAAAGTGGAAGGCTGGTTTGGCCCGGAAGATGCAAAAGCCGAGATCATGTCCGGCGTCGCTGCGTATAACAAGGCGGCAAGCAAACCCAATTTCTAAGCCGGCTGAGTAGCGGCTAGGGGGTGTTGATATTGAAAAGCGCACAAGAAATTGTGCGCTTTTTTATTGCCCGCCCCATGCTGAGATGGCAAGACCTGTTGCAATCACGTCAGTGCCGAGACCCGATCCGATGGCAACGCATGGGGAATGTCACGAATTGAAACTTCTCCTGTGATATACATTGTTTCTCGTGAATTATTCCAGTATGTTATGGAAAACAAAACACCTGTGGAAATGCAGGGTAGATCAAACAGTTAAAGGGCTTCAAGCAGTGTCGAACAATTCTGACGGGTCCAAACAAACAGCCCTGCTGTATACGCCAGACAGCGATGAAATGAAAGCTGTCCGCGAAGAATTATTTGAAAAGATCAGCGCCAATGCCAATTTGCCGGCATTGGGTAGCTCAGTATCGAAAGTGGTGCAACTGGCATCGTCCGATGATGAGGCGGTGCGTAACCTTGCCCATTTCATTATGTCCGATGTCGGGTTGACGCAAAAAATCCTGCGTATTGCCAATGCTGCCTGTCATCGCACCACAGCCAGCACGCCGGTGACCACGATTTCCAAGGCGATTTTTCTTCTCGGCTTCGATGCCGTCAAGACCAGTGCGCTGGGCATGATGCTGGTTGAACGCATGTCCGGCAGTCGGGCAGTAGGCGTACGCTCCGAATTACTGCATGCGTTAAGCGCCAGCGTGTTCGGACGCGAATTGGCCCGGCGCAGTCAGTTCAAGGATGCGGAAGAGGCAGCAATCGCAGCATTGTTCAAGAATATCGGCCGCCTGCTGGTTGCCTCGCATGACCATACGCTATACGCCGAAATTAATGCATTGATCGATCAAGGTGCAGCGCCATCCAAAGCGGCGCTGCAAGTCATTGGCTGCAGTTACGAAACCCTTGCCGAATCGGTGATGGCGGAGTGGGAGATCCCGGAGTCCATTATCCATGCCATGTCGCCGGTGCCAGGCAGTTCGTTGAAGCCGGCCAAGACCCGTCAGGAATGGGTCCAGCAAGTTGCAGCGTTCAGCACCGCGGCGGCGGCCATGGTAATGCAGCCGGACAGCGCCGACGCCACCAGTGCGGCGCTGCTGGCCCGGTTCGGAACCGCACTGAATTTCGACCAGGCGAAATTGGGGCAAATGCTGGACACGGTAAAGGAGGAAACCCAGCTGCTTGCAGTGCAGATGAAACTGGGCGCAATGCCGGCCGTCTCGAAGGAAAATGCGGCGGAAGACACCGGGTCGTTGTGGAGCAAGCTTGAAGGCGTTGGCGGAAATGACGACAGTATGGATCTCGGCTTGCCGATGGAACTGCTGATGAGCGCGGCGGACGGTGACCCGATGCAGATTGGCGCGCGGCATGCCAGCGGCAAGCCGCTCAATGCGCGGGATTTGCTGATGGCCGGAGTGCAGGATGTCACGGAAATGATGGCGTCCGGACGTTGCAAGACCAACGACTTGATCATGCTGGTACTGGAAACCATTTACCGCGGCATGGGTTTTCGGTTTGCCACAGTGTGCCTGAAGGATGTGAAATCGAATCAGTTCCGGGCCCGCATTTCCCTGGGTGAAAACGATGTGGCGCGCCAGGCGGGTTTCGTATTTTCCGCCAATGCGACGCGGGACCTGTTTCATCTGGCAATGGCCAACGATGCCGACTTGCTGATTTCGGACGCGACTGACGCCAAGATACGTGACCTGATTCCTGCTTGGCATCATGCATTGCTGCCGGATGCGCGCAGTTTTATCGTGCTGCCGCTGGTGGTGCAGAAAAAGCCGATCGGCCTGTTCTACGCTGACCGTCCGTTAGCCGCGATGGAAGGCGTGCCGCCGGATGAAACTGCAATGATTAAAATGCTGAAGGGGCAGGTGGTGGCAGCCTTGAACTCCCGCTAGCATTACTGCTAGCGCAGACGGGCTTTACGGAAGGAAGCGCTGTGCCAGCACGGCCGATGCGCTGCCCAAGGCCAGCAGGCCGCCAAGCCATAGCCAGATGCTGCGGCGAGCAGATGGCGTAGGCGAATCGTCGACTTCCTGTTGCCGTACCAGTTCGGTTTTTTTTGCGTGGGCGCGCTTGCCCTTGACCAGATAGCGCTTGATATCCAGCGCCATTTCATGCGCGTGCTGATAGCGCTTGTCGGGACGCTTGCTCATCGCCCGCATGGCAATCTGCGACAGCGCTTCGGGGACTTCCGGATTGACTTCATGCGGCGCCGGCGGCGTCTTCAATGCAATCATCTGCAACAGCTTGTCTGTATCGCTGGCCTGGAACGGCTTGCGTCCGGCCAGCATCTCATACATCACCGCGCCCAGCGAATAGATATCCGAACGCTCATCGGCGTTTTCCCCGCAGGCCTGTTCCGGAGACATGTAAGTCGGCGTGCCCAGCAGATTGTTGTGGAACAGTGTATACGGCGCATCATTGGTTTGGGCAAGCTGATCGGCGACCCGGTTCGGTGCGCGGGCAATGCCGAAGTCGACGATTTTCGGCTGGTTTTCACCCACCATGAAAATATTGGCGGGCTTGATATCGCGATGTACCACGCCATTTTTGTGCGCATAATCAAGCGCATCGGCGATTTTCCAGGCAACCGCGGCAATGTCATTGATTGCGAACGGATGTTCCTTGGCCAGCAGGCGGCTTAACTCGCGCCCCTTCAGGTGTTCCATAGCAATATAGGTAGTCCCGCCTTCGCTGGAAGCATCGAATATCGTGATGATGTGCGGATGCGACAGCCGTCCGGCAGCACGCGCCTCATTGATAAACTGTTCTTCGTATTTTTTACGCTCGATCTGCGACAGCTTTGGATTGAAGGTCTTGACCGCGATTTCACGGTCAATTACCGGATCGTGCGCAAGGTAGACTGCACCGATCGATCCCCGGCCTAGTTCGCGCAAGACCGTGAAACGGCCAATCCGTTTGATTTCCGGGGCGGCCGGTTTCAGGGCAGGGGCGTGTGAAAATGTCATGATTTTCACAGCATGCCTTGAAGTTAGGTGACTTTCAAGCGCTTAAGTCGCTTAACTTGATAAATTAACCATTTTTCACATTCCGGAATGGGGAATGGTCGTTTAATTCATCCAAATAAGTTTCCACACCACCATTTTCCCGCTCTAAAAAACGTTCGATGGCATCGGCAAATGCCGGATGGGCCAACCAGTGTGCCGACCAGGTCTTGCGCGGCAAAAAACCGCGCGCCATCTTGTGTTCACCCTGAGCACCGCCTTCAAACGACTGGATCTGGTGGCGGATGCAGAAATCCAGCGGCTGATAATAGGCTGTTTCGAAGTGAAGGCAGGGCACCTGTTCAATTGCGCCCCAGTAACGCCCGTACAGGGTATGGCTGTCATGGATCAGGAGCGACGAGGCGATCGGCCTGCCATTCCGTTCGGCGATGATCAGCAGGATATGCTCGGGCATGGTGGCGCCGATACGCTGGAAAAACGGCAGGTTCAGATACGGGGTCGAAAAATGCGCGGCATAGGTGCTGGCATAGCAGCGGTTAAAAAATCGCCAGTCGGCGGGCGTTGCGTCATGGCCGCTTACATGTCGGAAAGTCACGCCAGCTTCTGTCACCTTGCGCCGCTCGGCCCGGATATTCTTGCTTTTCTTGCGTTCCAGTGTCGCCAGGAAATTATCGAAATTCTGGTAACCGGCGTTTTCCCAATGGAATTGCACGCCGCTTCGCAACATGAAGCCTGCCTGCTGCAGGGCTTGCGCTTCAGTTTCAGTGGGATACAGGATATGAGTCGACGATAACTGGTTTTCCTGCTGCAGCAGGCACAAGGCATCGATCAAGGCTTGCCGGCTGGCGGCATCACGCGCCAGCAGCCGATTGCCTGCGACGGGCGTAAAAGGCACGGCTGACAATAACTTCGGGTAATACGGCAAACCGTTTCGCTGGTAGGCATCTGCCCAGGCCCAGTCAAATACATATTCGCCGTAAGAATGGGATTTCGCATACAGCGGCAGGGCAGCCTGCAACTGCCCATGGTGCCAGAGACTCACGAATTGCGGCACCCAGCCGGATTGTGCCGAAGCGCATCCGGTTTCATGTAGTGCCGCCAGAAATGCATAGGATAGAAACGGGTTGGCGCAGGGCTGCATGGCCACCAACTCGTCCCAGGCGGCCTGGCCTATCTCGGACAGAGAGGAAATGATCCGCGTGCGATAATTCACGATCATTTCAGATTACTCATACAGATTTTTACCATGACAGTCAAAGTCGCCATTGCCCAAATCAACCCGACCGTCGGCGACCTTGCCGGCAACCGTGTCAAGATCGCCGAATTTGCGCGCCGTGCCGCCGAACAGGGCGCCGATATCGTGTTGACCCCGGAATTCTCGCTGGTCGGTTACCCGCCGGAAGACTTGTTGTTGCGCCAGTCATTCTACGCAAAATCGGCACAAGCCGTGGCGGCACTGGCTACCGACCTGGCTGCGCTGAAGGATGTCCATGTAATCGTCGGCCATCCGTTGCAGCAAAACGGCGAACGTTTCAATGCCGCTTCGGTGCTGGCGAATGGGGAAATTCTCGGCACATATTGCAAATATGCATTGCCTAATGACACGGTGTTTGATGAAAAACGCTATTTTTCTTCAGCCGATCAACCATTCATCCTGACCGTCAAAGGCGTCAGATTCGGCATCAATATTTGCGAAGATACCTGGTCGGCCCATGCACCGGCCCGGGCCCGGCAGGCTGGCGCACAGGTATTGTTGGTGCTCAATGCGTCACCCTATCACATGCGCAAGCAGCATCTGCGCTATGAGGTGATGCGCCGCCATGTGAGTGCGCAAGGCTTGTCGTTGGTGTATGCAAATGCTGTCGGCGGGCAGGATGAACTGCTGTTTGACGGTAATTCCTTTGTGCTTGACGAGCAGGGCACGTTGCAAGCGCAAGCGCTGCATCTGCAGGAAGATTTGCAGCTGGTCGAATTCGATGGTGCTCGCCCGTTGACCGGCACCCTGCATGACGAACTGCCGCTGGAAGCGCAGGTTTATCAGGCACTGGTGCTGGGCGTGCGCGACTACCTCGGAAAAAATGGCTTTCCGGGGGCGATCATCGGCCTGTCGGGCGGTGTCGATTCGGCGCTGACGCTGGCAATCGCCGTCGATGCGCTCGGCGCCGACAAGGTGCGGGCAGTGATGATGCCGTCACCTTACACCGCAGATATTTCCAGGATCGACTCGCGTGACATGGTCGAACGCATTGGCGTGCGTTACGATGAAATTCCGATTGCTGAATGTTTTACGGCATTCAAGCATACTCTGGCCGGGGAATTTGCCGGCCTGGCCGAAGATGCGACAGAAGAAAATATCCAGGCGCGTATTCGCGGCACGATCCTGATGGCGCTGTCGAACAAGTTTGGTGCGATCGTGCTCACCACCGGCAACAAGAGTGAAATGGCGGTCGGCTATTGCACGTTGTACGGCGATATGGCGGGCGGTTTTGCCGTGATCAAGGATATTGCCAAGACCCTGGTCTATCGCTTGTGCGCGTGGCGCAATACGCAGTCGGAAGTGATTCCGACCCGGATACTGACGCGTGCGCCGTCGGCCGAGCTGCGGCCGGACCAGACCGACCAGGATTCGCTGCCGCCGTATGAGGTGCTGGATGCAATCATGCAGATGTACATGGAAGAAGACAAGAGCCTGATGGAAATTGAAGCGGCCGGCTACCGCAAGGAAGATGTCGAGCGGGTCACGCGTCTGATCAAGATCAATGAATACAAGCGTCGCCAGGCGCCGGTCGGCATTCGCATCACCCATCGTGCCTTCGGCCGCGACTGGCGCTATCCGATCACGTCGAAATTCCGTGAATGACCCGCTTCGCAAATTTTGCCGGAGCTGCCAGCGTGCCGATAAATTAGACGCTCCCGGCAAAAATCAGTATGCTTGCAAAGAAAAAAATTGCATTGATAAATCGTTATTTGAATAAAATCCAAGGAGTGCTTCATGAAACAGATTACCGCAGTGATCAAGCCGTTCAAGCTCGATGAAGTACGTGAAGCGTTGGCCGAGGTCGGCGTTTCAGGCTTGACCGTAACCGAAGTCAAGGGTTTCGGCCGCCAAAAAGGCCATACCGAGCTGTATCGCGGCGCCGAATACGTGGTCGATTTTCTGCCGAAGGTCAAGATCGAAGCGGTCGTCGACGACGCCGTCGTGGATCAGGCAGTCGATGCGATCATCAAGGCGGCGCGTACCGGCAAGATCGGCGACGGCAAGATTTTCGTGCGCAGCGTCGAGCAGGTGATTCGCATCCGTACCGGCGAGACCGGGCCGGATGCAGTGTAAAGAGAAATAAACTGCCCGATGCCGGAAAGGCTCGGTGCAGCAATCGCCAGAATAGTCGCAAGTCAAATACTTGGGACTATTTTTTTCGCGATATTTTATTGATCAGCATGGCTGATTTCAAAAAAAGGCGACCGCAGCAAAATATCCGCTGACACAAATTATCCAACATGAACGGATGATCGTGGCATTATTTGGCGTGCTCGCAGTGCCGCAGCGCGCATTGTGATGCACAGTGTGCTTGTTTGATATTGTCCGGCATGCCGCGTAGCGTTTCACATTGACGTTGCAGTGCTGTGTTGCGACGCAAATGCATCAGGTGTATTTGGCTTAGCTTTGCGCCTTCAACAATACCACCAGTGCACCGGCACCACCATCCGCCGCTTTTGCCTGACAAAAAGCCAGCACTTCATCCTTTTGTACCAGCCAGTTGCGCACCTTGTTCTTCAATACCGGCTGCTTGTTGATCGACCCGAGTCCTTTGCCGTGCACGATGCGCACGCAACGCAGGCCGCGCTTGCAGGCTGCACGCAAAAAATCTGCCATCGCTTCGCGCGCTTCATCGGTGCGCAGGCCATGCAAGTCGAGCTGGCTCTGGATTACCCAGTGACCGCGCCGCAGCTTGCGCAAGACATCGGGGCCAATACCTTGTCGCGCGTAGCTTAATGCTTCGTCGCTGTCGAGCAGGGTTTCAACCGTGAATTCGTCTGACAGGGATTCCTGCAACGCCGACTGCTCGTCGGCCAGTCGCTGATGCGCTATTGGCGAAGGCATAGCAGGAGGGGCTGGGGTTTTGTTGGGGGCAGCAAGCGGCTTGACCTCGCCAATGCTGCGACGAAAAAGGTCGGCTTCGCGCTGTGCTTTTTCATCGCGCTGCCGGCGTTCGGCCTGTTCCGTCTTGCGTGCTTCTTCCTGCTGCCTGAGTTCCTTGGCAAGCGACTTGAGCGCAGCAAAATCCTTGATGGATGCCATGATGCTTTCCTGCGAATTTTTTGCAGGCTGCCAGGCACGCAACTGCGCGCCTGGCAGCCTGCGTGCGGTATTACAGTTCTTCCAGTCCTTCCAAATACTTTTGTGCATCGAGTGCCGCCATGCAGCCGGTGCCGGCGCTGGTGATCGCTTGGCGATAGACATGGTCCTGCACGTCGCCGGCTGCAAACACGCCGGCGATATTGGTGGCGGTGGCAAATCCTTCCAGGCCGGTCTTGGTCTTGATGTACCCGTTTTTCATTTCCAGCTGGCCTTCAAAAATGCTGGTGTTCGGCTTGTGGCCGATTGCGATAAAGACTCCATGCAGCTTGATCGGTGTCAGGCTGCCATCCTTGACCGACTTGACGTTAATGCCGGTCACGCCGCTGGTGTCGCCGGTGACTTCATCAAGGGTATAGTTCCATTTAATCTCAACCTTGCCTTCGGCGACTTTTGCCATCAGACGGTCGATCAGGATCGGTTCGGCGCGGAATTTATCGCGGCGATGGACCACGGTAACCTTGGTTGCAATATTCGACAGGTACAGCGCTTCCTCGACCGCGGTATTGCCGCCGCCTACCACGGCCACTTCCTGGCCGCGATAGAAAAATCCATCGCAGGTTGCACAGGCCGATACGCCCTTGCCCATGAATGCTTCTTCCGAAGGCAGGCCCAGATACTGGGCCGAGGCGCCGGTGGCGATGATCAGCGCGTCACAGGTATAGGTGCCGGCATCACCGATCAGGCGGATCGGTTTTTCATTCAAATGGGTGGTATGGATATGATCAAATATGACTTCGGTCTGGAAACGCTCGGCATGCTGCAGCAGGCGTTGCATCAGTTCCGGTCCCTGCACGCCCATCGGGTCACCCGGCCAGTTTTCGACATCGGTGGTCGTCATCAATTGGCCACCCTGTTCAACGCCGGTGATCAGTACCGGCTTCAGGTTGGCGCGCGCGGCATAGACTGCAGCGCTGTAGCCGGCAGGACCGGAACCGAGAATCAGGACTTTGGCGTGTTTGGATGTGGTCATAAGATGGCTTCGGAAGAAAAATAGGGGCGGTTACCCACTGAAACGCGGGGAAAAAATGCTCCGGACTGTGCAGTACATGCAGTCATAGTGCAAAATTTCAACAGTATCCCGATATATTCGGTCTTGCATGCTGAAAACTGGTTAAGATTATAGACGAAGCGGCGGCTTCGGCATGCAGCAGCGCCGCAAAATAATTGCATCTCAAACAACTCTTGATCCACTCGATCAGAAATATTGGCCAGATTGACCAATCGCGCTTCACCGAGTTATGGTCGACCAAATTGCAACCGGATTTATGACAAGAACTTCCCAAGCCTATACCCGTAGTACTGCCGCTGCTGCGCCGCCACTGCCGAACCGGCTGGTGCAGTTGTTATCCGAAGCCCGCTGGTTCGTGCTGGCGGTGCTGACCGTCTATCTGATTCTGGTTTTTCTGACTTATTCCAAAGCGGACCCGGGCTGGTCGCATGCCAATCTGGTGCCGAAGCTGAGCAACTGGGGGGGGCGTATCGGCGCCTGGATCGCCGACCTGATGCTGTTCGTGTTCGGGCTGTCGGCCTGGTGGTGGTGCGTGCTCTTGCTGCGCTCGGTCCTGTCCGGTTACCGGCGCCTGTCCCAAAAATTCCTGTTGAAACAAGAGCCGGCACCGGTGCACCATCAGGAAGGCCTGATTCGCGGTATCGGGTTTTTCCTGCTGCTGATGGGCAGTGTGGCGATCGAATTTCTGCGCATGTATTCGCTGCAGGTGCAGTTGCCGCGTGCGCCCGGCGGCGTGCTGGGTGAATTGATCGGCTCGAACGCCACCAATGCATTCGGCTTTACCGGCGCGACATTGCTGCTGCTGTTGGTGTTCGGGATTGGTTTCAGCCTGTTTTTCCATGTCTCCTGGCTGGCCATAGCTGAAAAAATCGGTGCCGCAATTGAATTCCTGATTGCCGGCGTCAAGAACCTGTATGCCGCACGCGAAGACCGCAAGCTGGGTCACGTGGCAGCCGTCAAGCGCGAGGAAGTGGTGGTGCAGGAGCGCGCGAAAATCGAATATGCGCCGCCGATCCGCATTGAGCCACAAGTGGTGATCGTGCCCAAATCCGAGCGGGTGGAAAAGGAGCGCCAGGTGGCGCTGTTTACCGACCTGCCCGATACCAATCTGCCGCCGCTATCGTTGCTTGATGAAGCGCCGCCGGCACAGGAAACGGTCAGCATCGAGACGCTTGAATTCACCAGCCGCCTGATCGAGAAAAAGCTGTCCGACTTTGGGGTTGACGCCAAAGTGGTCGCCGCCTATCCGGGCCCGGTGATTACCCGCTATGAGATCGAGCCGGCCACCGGTGTCAAGGGCGGCCAGATCGTCAACCTGGCGCGCGACCTGGCGCGTTCACTGTCGCTGACCTCGATTCGGGTGGTGGAAACCATCCCCGGCAAGAATTACATGGGACTGGAATTGCCCAACCCGAAGCGCCAGATCGTGCGTCTGACTGAGATTCTGGGGTCCAAAATTTACAACGACAGCGTATCAAGCTTGACGATTGCGCTGGGCAAGGATATCGCCGGCAATCCGGTCACCGCCGATCTGGCCAAGATGCCGCATTTGCTGGTGGCCGGCACCACCGGCTCGGGCAAGTCGGTCGGCATCAACGCCACCATTCTGTCGCTTTTGTACAAGTCCGATCCGAATCAGGTGCGCCTGATCCTGATCGATCCGAAGATGCTGGAAATGTCGGTGTATGAAGGCATTCCGCATTTGCTTGCGCCCGTGGTCACCGACATGCGCCAGGCCGGCCATGCGCTGAACTGGGCGGTCGCCGAAATGGAGCGTCGCTACAAGCTGATGAGCAAGCTCGGCGTGCGCAACCTGGCCGGTTACAACAACAAGATTACAGATGCGGAAAAAAATGAGCAAAAGATTCCGAACCCGTTCAGCCTGACGCCGGACGCGCCCGAGCCGCTGGAAAAGCTGCCGACGATCGTCATCATCATCGATGAATTGGCCGACCTGATGATGGTGGTCGGTAAAAAGGTCGAAGAGCTGATTGCGCGGATTGCACAAAAGGCGCGTGCCGCCGGCATTCACCTGATTCTGGCCACCCAGCGGCCATCGGTGGATGTGATCACCGGTTTGATCAAGGCGAATATCCCGACCCGCATCGCGTTCCAGGTCAGCAGCAAGATCGATTCGCGCACGATTCTCGACCAGATGGGCGCCGAAGCCTTGCTCGGCATGGGTGATATGCTGTACATGCCGCCTGGCACCGGCTTGCCGGTGCGCGTGCATGGCGCCTTTGTGTCCGATGAAGAAGTGCACCGCGTGGTCCAGCACCTGAAGTCGCAGGGGGAGCCGAATTACATCGAGGGTATCCTGGAAGGGGGCTCGGGCGAAGAGGGCATCGACGGCGCATCCGGTGGCGAAGGCGCTGCAGCCGGCGGCGAAGCCGATGCCTTGTACGATCAGGCAGTCGCGGTGGTCTTGAAAAATCGCCGAGCGTCGATATCTCTGGTACAGCGCCATCTGCGCATCGGCTACAATCGTGCGGCACGGCTGCTGGAACAGATGGAACAAAGCGGATTGGTTTCTACAATGCAATCCAATGGCAATCGCGAGATCCTCGTGCCTGCAGGAAATACGGAATAGGAACAATATTTTGACTTTACCGAAAACCGACGCGATATTTACAGTGACCGGGACTCGTCGCAAGCTTGCGGCAATGACCATTGCCGGTCTGATGGCATGTGTCCCGGCGGTCGCCGCTGCGTCGGCGCTGGCCCAGTTCAAGTCGTTTGTCGCCACTACCAAATCGGCACAGGGCGAATTCACCCAGCGGCTGGTCAAGGCCGATACCAGCGGCAATGCCAGGGTCTCGACGCCGTCGACTGGCAGCTTTACGTTTGCGCGGCCGGGGAAATTCATCTGGCTTTACCAAAAACCGTACGAGCAATTGCTGCAGGCAGACGGCGAGAAACTGTATATTTATGACAAGGACCTGAACCAGGTCACTGTCAAGAAGCTGGGCAACGCACTCGGATCGTCGCCGGCGGCAATCCTGTTTGGAAGCAATGATCTTGAAAAGAATTTCACGCTGAAAGAAGCCGGCACCAAGGAAGGCTTGGAGTGGCTGGCAGCCACACCCAAAACCAAAGATACGACGTTTGACCAGATCGGCATTGGTTTGCGCAATGGCGTACCGGAAGCGATGGAATTGCGCGATTCGTTTGGTCAGGTATCGATATTGACTTTTAATAAATTCGAGAAAAACCCGTCGCTCAAGGCAGACCAGTTCAAGTTCGTGTTGCCGAAGGGCGCCGACGTGTTCCAGCAATAGTTGCAATAGCTGTAACCGTCACCAGACCCTGCGCGGCGATGTGTCGCAGCATGGATTGACCGACCGACGTACAATGAATGTGCCGCCATGGCTGCGTCGGAAAGCCGATGCTGGTTCACACTCCCTCTATAGATGACTTTGATTCCTCTCGCTGAACGTCTGCGTCCGCAATCACTGGACGACGTTATCGGCCAGCAGCATTTGCTCGGCCCCGGCAAGCCCCTGCGTGTCGCATTCGAATCGGGCGAGCCGCACTCGATGATCCTGTGGGGGCCGCCCGGTGTCGGCAAGACCACGCTGGCGCGCCTGATGGCGGAGAGTTTTCAGTCGGAATTCATCGCGCTGTCGGCAGTGCTGTCAGGCGTAAAGGATATCCGCGAAGCAGTCGAACGCGCGCAAGTCACCCGAGCCAACTCGGCGCGGCGCACGATCCTGTTTGTCGATGAAGTCCATCGTTTCAACAAGAGCCAGCAGGATGCGTTCCTGCCGCATGTCGAGAGCGGCTTGTTTACCTTCATCGGCGCCACCACTGAAAATCCTTCATTTGAAGTCAACAGTGCATTGCTGTCGCGCGCAGCGGTATATGTACTTAAATCGCTAACAGAACAAGACCTGGACGAGTTGGTGGACCGGGCTTGCATCAACGAATTCGAGGGCCTCGATTTCACCGCGGAAGCCAAGGCCATGTTGGTTGCCAGTGCCGACGGCGACGGGCGCAAGCTATTGAATAATCTTGAAATTGTCGCCCGGGCTGCGGCAGCCAAGCAGCAGGCTGAAGTCGACCCGGATCTTTTGGCGGAATGCCTGGGTGACGCCTTGCGCCGCTTCGACAAGGGCGGCGATGCCTTTTACGACCAGATATCGGCGCTGCACAAGTCGGTGCGTGGTTCCAACCCGGACGCGGCGCTGTACTGGCTGGTACGCATGCTCGATGGCGGCACTGACCCGCGCTACCTGGCACGCCGCATCATCCGCATGGCATCCGAGGATATCGGCCTGGCTGACCCGCGGGCGCTGCGGCTGGCATTGGATGCGACCGAAACCTATGAGCGGCTGGGCTCGCCGGAAGGCGAACTGGCACTTGCCGAAGCAGTGATCTACCTGGCTTGCGCAGCAAAGTCGAACGCCGTCTATAACGCTTACAATGCCGCCCGCGCATTTGTCGCCAAGGACAAATCGCGCGGGGTGCCGGAACATCTGCGCAATGCCCCGACCAAGCTGATGAAGCAGCTCGGCTATGGCAAGCTGTACCGTTATGCGCATGACGAACCGGATGCGTATGCGGCCGGAGAGACCTATCTCCCGGATGGCATGCCCGAACCGCACTGGTATCAGCCAACCTCGCGCGGGCTGGAAGGAAAGATCAGCGACAAGCTGGCTTATTTGACATCGCTCGATCAGGCAGCGAGAAAAAAAGATAAAAAATAGCCGTTGCCATGGCAACTTGCTATAAAAAGACGGCAAAATGCGCCGTGCCTGCCCGGCAGCGCTGTCAAGCAAGAAGGATGCAGTAGAGACTTAAGTTGCTGCAGGCGGACGCAAATCAATCTTCCCGTTCACGTAAATTTCACGTGCCTTGGTACAATGGCGGTTTTCCATAGAAATTTTTTGCACCAGCCATGATCGACATTCAATTACTTCGCAAAGACATCGACAGCGTGGCCGATCGGCTGGCGTCGCGCAAGTTTCAGCTTGACGTTGCTGGCTTCAATGCGCTGGAAGCCGAGCGCAAGCAGATCCAGACCCGCACCGAAGAATTGCAGGGCAAGCGTAATACCTTGTCCAAGCAGATCGGGATGTTGAAGGGCAAGGGTGAAGACGCCTCCGCCGCCATGAGCGAAGTGTCGGGAATCGGCGATGAACTGAAATCCTCCGCTGCCCGTTTGGATGAAGTGCAGGCAAAAATGACCGAGTTTTTGTGGGCAATCCCCAACCTGCCGCATGAGTCGGTGCCGGTTGGCCAGGATGAAGCCGGCAATGTCGAAGTACGCAAGGTCGGCACGCCGCGGACCTTCGATTTTGAGGTGCGGGACCATGTCGATGTCGGCGCCGGGCTGGGACTGGATTTCGAGGTGGCCGCCAAGCTCACCGGGTCCCGTTTTGCGGTCATGAAAGGCGGCATCGCCCGCCTGCATCGCGCACTTGCACAGCTCATGCTCGATACCCATACTGCCGAGCATGGCTACACCGAATGCTATACGCCGTATATCGTCAACGCGGATTCACTGCTCGGCACCGGGCAATTGCCGAAATTCGAAGCCGACCTGTTTTCCGTAAAAAAAGGCGGACAGGAAGGCGAGGGTGAAGCGCTGTACCTGATACCGACCGCTGAAGTCCCGCTGACCAATATCGTGCGCGATGAAATCGTCGCCGCCGACGCATTGCCGATCAAGATGACCGCTCATTCGCCGTGCTTTCGCTCGGAAGCCGGCAGCTATGGCCGGGATACCCGTGGCATGATTCGCCAGCACCAGTTCGACAAGGTCGAGATGGTGCAGATCGTCCATCCGGATCAGTCATTCGCGGCACTGGAAGACATGGTCGGCCATGCGGAAAACATCCTGAAAAAACTCGGCCTACCTTATCGCGTCATCACGCTGTGCACCGGCGACATGGGATTTGGCGCAGCCAAGACCTACGACCTGGAAGTCTGGCTGCCGGCGCAAAACACGTACCGCGAGATTTCCTCGGTGTCGAATTGCGAAGCCTTCCAGGCGCGCCGCATGCAGGCGCGCTTTCGCAATGCCCAAGGCAAGCCGGAAATGGTGCATACGCTCAATGGCTCCGGCCTGGCAGTCGGGCGTACCCTGGTTGCAGTGCTGGAAAATTATCAACAGGCCGATGGCAGTGTCGACATCCCGGTAGCGCTGCGGCCCTACATGGGCGGGCTGGAGCGTCTGGCACCCCAAAGTTAATGCAAATCACTGCTGCATTTAACTGGATTCTGCTATAATTTCAGGCTTCCCAGCATTTACTTGCAGGAATCGACCGAATCAGGAGAGGTGGCAGAGTGGTCGAATGTACCTGACTCGAAATCAGGCGTAGGGTATCCCCCTACCGTGGGTTCGAATCCCACCCTCTCCGCCAGTATGACGTTTCAAGCAGTCCGGAACTATCTTAAACCCGTATAAGTTTATTGCTTATGCGGGTTTTTGTTTTTTTATGGGCTGTTTACTACCGGACAGAATCCATCGCACAAACGTTTTAAAAAGTCATTCTTTACACTGATGCCGATGGCTGTGCCTGGTTTTGCGAAGACGAAGTGGCGCTGACTGCATGCTCGTCGCAAGCCATGCTCGCAGCCATTTATCCGTCCTCAGGCTACCAGTTACGATACAGCCCGGTCGGATTTTGCAGCCAGTTTCATTGCACAACTACTGACCAATAGCCAATCGTTCTGATCGGCCAAACGGAAATCGGCTCGCAGAATATCATTTCAGGTATTTTCAATGCGGGCGATCATTCTTATTCAGCCGATTTTTGGAAGCTTGAAGAAATCGCAATGACGGCAATGATATTGGTGTCAGGTCTTGCCTTTGCCTGAGATTGGCCGACGTACTAGACAGCTAGTTCTGCCAGTCGATACCCTTAATAACCTGTCGTTGTAAGGCAAGGGCACCTAGGCACCAGTTTCAGTCTAACCATTAAAAGCCGCTTCGACCAGGGCACGGATTGCAACGCCGTACCCTGTTCAGTGCAAAAATCAAACAGGCACGGCTGTTTTACAGGCTGCGAACCATCTTCCAGAATGCATCCTTGTTGGCTTGCACGGTACTGCGAGGTCCATGCAGGTGGAAGGTCAAGTTGCCTTTTGGCGTCTCGACCACGGCTGCCAGCAGCGTCTGGTCGGGCCTGGGGGCCATCGAAGCCTGCATGCCGACGCTGCGTGCATAGCTGCCATTGAGTTCGACTGTGGTCACCGGCATTTTCTTGACTGCGTAGGTTTTGATGAGCGGCTTGACCGGCTTGCCATCTGCGGTTGAAAACTGTGATATCCAACGCTCGACGTTCGCCTGCACCGGGCCACCTTGATTGGGGCCGAAATAGTAGACGATTACTTCACCCTCTGCTCCGGCCTTGGGCGCCGGCACCCGCAATTGAGCAAGACGGTAATTGCTTTGTGGTTGCTCGGCAATCCAATTCGCCGGTACTTGTGCGCTCCAATCCAGCACTTTGAGATGCTTGTCTGCCGCCTGCACCTGAGTGATCAAAGTAGCTGTCAGCGCGATCGCGCCAGCAAAACGAAACAACGGATTCATCTTCATTTCCTTCAAGTGACAAAACTGACAATCCGGCCTTGTGCCCACCAATAAAATGGGCAGCAGCGCATGCCCTGGAGGGCATTCAGCCGCTTGCTAGCCAAGATCCTTTAATTTAAAAAGTGGTAAGGGCAATGCATGTGATGCTTTGGTGAAATTTTTCTGGAGAATAACATGCTATTTGCTGCTAATGCGAGAGGAAAAATCATCCGCTTGGCACAGTACTTACATCGATAAGCTGATTCGGAAAAGCAGCTTCAGCGATGCTAGTCTGCCATACGGCATTCAGGCCTCGAATACGATTAAGATGAAGATGAGGCGACCATTCGCAAACTTGCTGCAGACCTATCCCATTTATTTTGAAGCATCTTCGGACCCAATATAAAAACCTTCCAAAAATGCAAAAGCCTCGCATATGCGAGGCTAATTTTTTACAGTTACCAATACTGGAGACGATTCCCGTAACCCAGTTCTATCTGAAAAGTGGCTCCAGCTTTGTTGAATCATCTCTGGTATTGCCAACTGTTAGATCAACTATAGCATAGCAAAAACGTCTTTGGTGGCAAAAGGTGGTTCATCTGTATCTGCGAAGCAACGTATCATTTTGCCGAACGCAAATCCTTGATAAAACTTTTTAAACAATCCACATTTCCAGTGGGTATTCCTGTGGATAACTATCAATGCAAACAACTAGGTATTTGATTTAAAAAGAATTTTTTGCATTGCTGAAAATTGTCTCACACGCGCCCAGGCACATCATAAAGGCCCAATAAATTTTCCAAAAAACACCTCAGACATTTACCAAAATAAATATTGAACAGAGGTAAGTAAAATCTGTCTCATTGGAATTAATGCTCAGTGACAATAAAATGACACATCCACAATCGCTCACCTGTACAGTTTGGCATTTAACCAATATAAATGGATGGTGGCATACCGCCGCCAATGACGCGCACTATCTGCCCAAGTATCGTCTAACCGAATTTGGTTTGGGCGACTGATGCGCTTCTCAAATATCTAGCTCGTCATAGCCCGGTCCGGGACCGCGCCTGGACATAATGCGCATATTCTTCCCGACTCAGGGCAAAACGCTCGAGTGCCTGCAACGCACTGTCTTTGAGATCCCGGTTTTCATTGGCGTTGTTGATCATGCTTAGGAGGGCTGCCTTGACCTGATCGCTTCGCATGCCGGACTGGGCCAGTGCCGACACGGCGGCAGTACGCACTTCAAGTGCCGGATCAGCCAATGCCTGCGACACTCGAGCCACGGCGCTGCCGCTCTTGTCCCATTGTGCAAGCTGCAGTACGCTTTGGCTTCTGACGGTCGGATCGGCATGCTGTGTCAAGCCATCCAGCTGACTAACGATGGCGCCGGATTCCGCCGGTTCGACGACAGCTGACTTTAGCGCGACGAGTGCCTGCACCAATACCTCGGGAGACTGTTCGTGTGCCAGGGCTTGTTTGACCATATTGCGTACGCCGGCAGGCTCGGTTGAGGCATGCTGCAATAGTTCAAAACCCTCGCGCCGCCGTGCCGCGTCAGTGCTGGTGGCCAGCTGAGCAGAAAGTGCAAAGACTTCCGGCTTCTGGACCGATGAAAGCACCGACTTCAGCATGTCTTTTGCATGCAAGTTGTTTTCCGTGCCATAACGTTGAATCAGCCTGCTCAACGCAGCCGGACCAGACTGAGCGAGTTCCAGCAATTTTTGTTCTTCGGTTGTTGCCGTCGACTTGATCAATGCATAGGGTGCCGCGCTTTGTATTGCCGGCGCGCTTTCGGTAGCAGGGCCGGTTTGGCTCCAGATCGCGGCAAACTGATTCATTCCCGTCGGCTGGCTGGCCGACTGCCTGGACGCGACAGAAGCAGTGCCTGTCATTGGGCCGGGTGCCTGATCCGTCTCATGAAAAAACCATGCAGTGCCTGCTCCGCAAGCAAAGCTCAAGGTAACCCCAGTCAGTAAGGTCGATAACGGCAGCATATGCATAGGATTATTTTCTCAAGTTGGCCAAATTGCCCGGACGGCAAACCGTCCGGGCACATGTTGCTTATTGAAAGACCAGATCGGCCTGGCGGCTGGTGGTACTGGTTTGCAGCAAGAAGTGGCCCAGCGAATAGTCTGAGCTTGCATTTTGCATGTCGACGTTACTGGTATGCGAGCCATTCACATAACAGCCGCCAATACCGGCACAAACGACCTGGTCGATATAGCTCTTGATCGAGTACATCTTGGTGCCGTAACGCTTGCCTTTCACCGAGTTGATCAACGGGCTGTTTTTCGACAGGCCATTCGCACCGCAGGTCGAACTGATGACGTTGTAAGGATAAGTACCGCAGGAATTCAAACCGTGCTGTGCGCCCGCGATGCCGATGAATGAATTTACCCGGCCGGCATATCCCAGATCATTAATCGCTTTCATCGCCAGCGTCACCCCCATTGAATGGCCGATCACATCGATTTTGCCGGTACAGGAAGCTGCTGCTGCCGATTGCAAGGCGCTTTTCACTGGGCTGAGTTCGGTCGAGGTGTGGTCATTGCATGCAGCACAGGTCTTCGAACCCCAGCTTGGACGGTATAGTTGGGAGTCGACATAGCCACGGCTTTTCAGGGTGCTGACGGTATTGTTCCAGCTTGATGGGTAAGCGGTATTACCATGCACCATAACTACATTATCCAGGCAAGCCGCCTGGGCGGAAATTGCTGCAACGCTCAACAAACCTGCCACCAGCAAGCGGGGCGATGTAAATATTTTTTGAAACATGATGTCTCCTCATATTTTTTTAGGGGTGTTTTTTTAATGGGCCTGGTTTTATAGTGTGTGGCCCAGTCGGTGTGGCAGCCTGGTTGATCGGCCTCCTTTCTCGCGATTGAACCGACGGTGATTGTCGGCATACTTGATTGACGTTATCGTTACACTGTAGAAGGTCGTAGCAACTCCTGCCACTCACCGTTTGGAGAGTTTTTTGAGTGAAATTTTTTATTGGGAAAATCGCGAGTGATCAGCCGAAATAAATCAGCGCACAAGGCGATGCTGCAATGCGGAAAAGCAGGGCATCTTAAATTCAGATCAGATGCGTGGTGCCTTAACCAGGCCTAATTCATGCGCTTTTGCGACTGCGTTGACGCGGCTGCGCACATCGAGTTTGGTGAAAATCTGGTCGATGTGGTACTTCACATTCAGCTCGGTCAAATTCAATATTTTTGCAATTTCCCAGTTGGTTTTACCTTCATGCATCCAATACAGGATTTCACTTTGCCGATCGCTCAGCGGTTTGCCAGTCTTGCCGACAAAGGCTTGAAACTCTTGCACATTGGTCAGGGCACGTGACAGTGCCATATGCAGGTGAGGCGTAATAATTTTCAGTAAAAAGGCATGTTCCGGTCCGACCTCTTCTGCCAGTCTGGAAAAGATAAAGTAGCTTGAGAAGGTCCCGGTCAAATCCAGAATGCCATGCCCGATGATATTGCGCATTTTGTACTTGTTGAATAACTGTACCCATTCGGCGGGAAATTCCTGATCGTCGCGTCCACTCTGGAAAAAAACCGGTTCTTTGGTATCCCGCCACTTCTGCATCAATGGGCTATTGACGCGACCGTCCGAATTGAGCATTTCAGCATAATATTCATAACATTCGAATGGGCAGCTAAACTGCAAAAATTTTCGGACGAAGTTACCTTGCGGGCTTACCCCTCCAATCCCGCAGACCATCATTTCATGTGGCATCACTTCGCGTAACGGACCTTCAACCAGTTGGGTGAATTCTGCTTCCTTGGTGATTTCGGCGCACCGGACAATCACGGTCAGAATGCGCTTGTCCAGGTCTTCCGGACGCATGGCGGCCGTCATGGGTTTTTTTGCAGCTCAAGAGGTAGGTCACGAAGCAAACGAATATCCTTTTTCTCTATAATTTTAGCGATATATAAAGCTTGATGAACCAAATCGGGTCCACGAGCTCATAAACCGATCTGCGCGCGCGCCTGCGTGTAACGGACGTATTCTTCCTTGGTCAGGGAAAAGCGCTCGAGAACCTGCAGTGCGCTGCCTTTTACATCCTTGTTTTCAGCCGTGTTACTGATAATTCCCATCAGTGCCGCTTTCACATTGTCGGTACGGGCACCGGACTGGGCGACAGCAAAAATGGCAGCTTGACGTACTTCAGGCACCGGATCGGTCAGGGCAGATGTCAGGCGTTCTTGTTTTGCGCCATTTTTATCCCACTGCGCCAATTGCAAAATGCTTTGGCTGCGCACGGAGGGATCAGCATGTTGTGCCAGGCCATTCAATTGCGCCACGATCGCGTCCGACTCGGTTGGATCCACCGCCGTTGGCCGCAATGCCGCAATTGCCTGCGCCAACACTTCAGGAGATTGTTCGCTCGCCAACGCCTGTTTCAAGACATTGCGCATTTCGGCAGAATCGGGGGCCATTTGCTGCAGCATGGCGTAGCCTTCCTTGCGTTGCGCCGGATCGCCGCTATTGGCTAGTCGCGAAAAAAATGCCAGTGCTTCCGGTTTTTGTATGGTTGCCAGTACCGACTTGATCGCATCTCTGGTGGCTGGATCGCGCTCCGTTTCGTAGCGCTGAATCAAATTACGCAAAAATATCGGATCAGATTGGGCGCGTTCGCGCAGCTTTTGTTCATCCACGCCAGCGTTGACAGGTTGATGTGGCGTCCCGGCTGCGGCAGTTGGCTGGGATGCCGATGTCGGACTGCCAGTTTTATTCCATAGATCGGCCAATTGATTGGCATTTGATGGCTGAGTAGAGGAGGTGGGCTGAGCCACCACCGCAGCGTCTCCCAGTGCATCGCTGTCACTGGAGACGACTTGCCAGGCAATTGCAAAGCCGAGCACGAAGCTGGCCCCGACGCTGGCCATCAACACGGGTATGGAAAAAGTTTTCACAGGTACATCTCTCCGAAAATGCATTTCGGCCGCAGCGCACAAATCAAAAGACCTTGCACTATTACGGCAACGGTATGACTGCTTAATTGCGAATCAAATGAAATGGCGCCTGTGCTGCAGCGCATAAGGCGTCCATCGCTTGGCGATGGATAGTCTCAACATTACTGGTCTCCTGAGAATTGATTTCTTGATCAATTATTATTGTTATGGACGTTTCGGCAGCACAGTTACATGGTTAATTCCCACCACTGAAAATGCTACCGTTTGGAAGGCCATACTACTTTAATTATGTTTCTATGAAAACAGTTTATCTTTGTTGCAAGGAGCAATTTGGCTTCGCTGCCTTGTTGCTGCCCACTCTCGCATGCGCAGTATGCTGAGCAAGCTAGTTGCTGAATGAGTTCTTGAGAGTTCTTGAGGGTTTCTTAATGTAATAATATTTCTGCAAACTTGATTTATGAAAAAATCAATGTTTGCGAAATATCAATTCAACTATCGGCGCTGCCTAATTTACACATGCTCTGAGGAAATGAACTTGCAACCCTTCAGTTAATGCAAAGGGATCAAAAATTATTTTTTGTATAATAAAAAGGGATCCCCAGCTTAACCAGATCGTTTGAAGTTCGCTTAACCATGAATTGCGGACAGAATCGCTTCGACTGCAGGATGCTTGATTTTGCGTTCGTTAGAAATTGCATAGAATTGCTCGCGCACCTGCAGCAATTCGCCGACCGGTAATGCGCCAAATTGTTTTTCTACATCAGATGACAGTGCAGCAGGTGCCGGAAACAAGCCTAGGCCGTTGCGTCCAAAGGTATTGAGTAACGCATTGTCATCGAATTCGCCAACGATATCCGGGCGCAGGTTATGCGTTTCGAACCAGTGGTCAATCCGGCCGCGAATGGCATTGTTGCGGGTTGGCAGCAAAATCGGGGCACCATTCAAACTCTCCGGAAAATTGGGCCGGAATTTATTTGCCAGTTCCTGCACGCCAAACAACATGATGTCGCTTTCACCCAGCAGATGACTAAACACCCGCAAGGTGGTGCCAGAATGTACCGGTCGGTCAGTCAGGACCACATCGAGTTTATGCACCGATAAGTCGCCCAGTAAGGATTCAAACCGGTCCTCATAGCAAACCAGTTTGACGCGCTCCTGCAGTTGTAGGGCAGCTTGCAACAGGCGTGATGCAATTAGTTTCGGCAGAGAATCTGAAATGCCGACAGTCAACCGCATGGTCTGGCCCACATCCGATTCTGCAAGCGCTTCCTGCATTTGCTCGCCCAAAAGAAAGATTTGATCAGCGTAGCGCAACGCGATACGTCCGGCTTCGGTGAGTACCAGCCGTCTGCCCTGCGGTGCAAACAAGGCTTTGCCGATCGCCTGTTCCAGCAAGCTTAACTGGGTGCTAATGGTTTGAATGGCCAAGCCGAGTCGCTCGGCTGCCTGGGTGATGCTGCCTTCCTTGGCGACGATCCAGAAAAAATACAAATGACGATAATTCAGGCCAGTACTTTTCATCGGTGGAAGCTTCTATTTTTAGGAAGTGAAACTCATATTATCTTCGCTTTTTAAAGTATTGCAAGTGTTTTACCATGTCGTCATCTGGTGTAGCTTTGGTTGGCTTACATCATGTCATTTTGAAAGGATGAAAATCATGAGCGAACGTTTCAATTCCTGGGGATCTGCTACTGGCAGTGCCCGGTCCACGGTCGTGCTGGAAGGTTCGGCACGCCGCGTACTGCGCAATACCTACTTGCTTTTGTCGCTGGTATTGGGTTTTAGTGCGATCACAGCTGGCGCATCAGCGGCCTTGGGCTTGCCCCATCCAGGCATCATCTTGACTTTGGTAGGTTATTTCGGTCTGCTGTTTTTGGTCACAAAGTTTCGCGACCGCGGGCTGGGTGTCGGCCTGTTGTTTGCATTAACCGGGTTTATGGGCTATACGCTGGGGCCGATCATCAGCCATTACCTGAGCATGCCCAATGGTGGGCAGGTCGTGATGATGGCACTGGGCGGCACGGCTGCGACATTTCTTGGCCTGTCGGCCTATGCATTGTTCAGCAAGCGTGACATGACTTTCATGGGCGGCTTCTTGGCAGTGGGTATTCTGGTCGCGTTTCTGGCGGGTCTGGCTGCACTGTTTTTCAAGATACCGGCACTATCGCTGACAGTATCGGCAGTATTCGTATTGCTGATGTCAGGTTTGATTCTTTATGAAACCAGCAATATCGTGCGGGGTGGTGAAACCAACTATGTGATGGCGACCCTCAGCCTGTTCGTGGCGATTTTCAACTTGTTCACCAGCTTGTTGCATTTGCTTGGATTTTCAAGCGGTAACGACTGACGCACGACAATTGTCTGGCTGCCGTTGCCACGGCAGCCAGACATTCCTGCCGGTTGATTGAATCGGGCAGGATGATTTCTCCCGGCTTCATTTCTGATGCCGTTCGGGTTTCCATTCACCATAAATTTCTGAACAACGATGATCGAACTGTTAGCTGATCCGCAAATCTGGATAGCATTTGCCACTCTGACTGCACTGGAATTGGTGCTGGGTATCGACAACATTATTTTCATTGCGATTTTGGTGGATAAGCTGCCCGCCGAAAAAAGGGAGTTTGCGCGCAAGCTCGGTCTTTTCATCGCCATGTTCATGCGGATCGCCTTGTTATTGATCCTGTCCTGGATCATCGGCATGACTGCACCCTTGTTCACTGTATTTCAGCAAGAGATTTCCGGGCGCGACCTGGTGTTGATTGCCGGTGGCCTGTTTTTATTATGGAAAAGCGTTGGTGAAATTCACCAGTCGCTTGAAGGTGAGGAAGGTCATGCAAGCGGCGCGGTGAAATCGACGATGGCGGCAGTCATCGTGCAAATCATGCTGATCGATCTGGTGTTTTCGCTCGATTCGATCATTACGGCAGTGGGAATGGTGGAGCAGGTCGAAGTCATGATTGCTGCGGTCGTGGTATCGGTTGGCCTGATGATGCTATTTGCCGGTCCGATCGGCCGTTTTGTCTCGGCGCACCCGACTATCAAGATGCTGGCTTTATCATTCCTGGTGGTGGTGGCGGTGGTGCTGATCGCCGAAGGTTTCGGTCATCATGTGCCGAAAGGATATATCTATAGTGCGATGGCATTTTCCGTGGTGGTGGAAATGCTGAATATTAAAATGCGCAGGCGTGCAGCCAAGCCGGTTCATTTGCATAATCCGTATCAGCAAGCGCCCAATCAGCAGGATGCAGCCAGTTAGCACGGACAAGGTGAGCCAATAGATTAGATGCTGAATCGGCATCTAATCTTGCTGCTCTATAAACTTTGTAATCAAGCTTTTAAAAAAACTGCGGCTTCTTGAAAAAAACTGCTGGCAGAATCAGGGCCAGTGCATCAAAATATAGTTCAATGGAAACGACATACTCTGCCTGCTGGCGGAGCCTGATCCTGATTCGCAGGACCTGGCGTGCGACGAAAACGTGTGGCATTTGTTCGGCAGCGTACGGATTGCCGAGCCAAATCGCAATAAGCTTACGCAGCAAAGGCCTGCTTAGGCATTTCTGGAAAAGAACCTATGAATAAACTGACGATGCTGCTGGTAGTCCTCAGCAGCCTTTTATCGGCGTGCGCTACGCCGCAAGCGCCGGCGCATCCGTATGGCGAACAGCGTAGTATCGGTGGCGCTTTGTGTCCGCCTAGCCAAGCCATCAAAGGCTTGTGTTGAATGCTGGGTCAGAGCGGCGCCACGAACAGGTATGTCAACGGTAGGCACCGGCTTGAAACAGCACCATTTCCCAGATGCCAGAACGATCATCATGACGCAGAATATAGGTTGCGTCATCATCAGTTTCTAATTTGAAATAACAGTAATGCTTCGCCAGCCATCGGTCCTGCACTTGGCTTACGCCAATTGGGCGTTTGCCAATGCGAAATGCAAACGGTTCTGGATCGCCAACATGACTGGCACGACAATCTACCTGTAAATCCATAATAGTCTTTGCCTCATAAAAAAGTGGCGCATTGGTTTGCGTACTTCTTAGAAGCAATATTTTTGAATTGGTTCGATGGTTTCGGCGCGAATGGAAAAAAATGCGCGATTGGAACCCAGGTAGCCTTGCTCGCCAAATAAGTCTTGCAACTCCATTTTGGCTGCCGCGGTTGCGCAAGGATTTAATTTTGGTTTATTTTAGCCTGTGCAAGTTGACACCGGTTCGGCACAGCCCTGCCTGCCATGCTTGTCGAAATTCCATGCAAAACATGTCATCCGGGCCTAGGCAGCCTTTTAAGCTGCCTAGGCCCGGATGACAGATCAAACGGTCATGTGCAAGCGTTAATGCTTTTGAAAGATCAGCCTTCAAACCCCTGTGGGTTCATGCTTTGCCAGCGCCAGTGGTCGGTGCACATTTCTTCCAGTCCTTTTTGCGCCTCCCATCCAAGGATCGCCTTGGCAGTGGAAGGGTCGGCGTAACAGACGGCAATGTCCCCCGGTCGGCGCGCGACAATCTCATAAGGCACCTGCCGTCCACTGGCAGCTTCGAATGCACGCACGATTTCCAGCACACTGTAGCCGCGACCGGTTCCCAGGTTGACCGTAAAGCCTTTTCCAGATTCAAACAGCTGATTTAATGCTGCAACATGGCCGCGTGCCAGATCCACGACGTGGATATAATCTCGCACGCCGGTACCATCCACGGTTGGATAATCATTGCCGAACACCGATAGGCGAGGACGCCGTCCTACCGCCACTTGTGCTACGAATGGCATCAGGTTGTTTGGAATGCCGTGCGGATCTTCGCCGATCAAGCCGCTTGGATGAGCTCCGGCTGGATTGAAATAGCGCAGCACACCCACCGCCCAGGAGGGATCCGCGTGCGTCAAGTCGCCCAGAATTTGCTCGACCATCAGTTTGGTTCTGCCATACGGATTGGTAACCGATAAACGGGCTGTTTCCACGATCGGCACCCGCTCCGGGTCGCCATATACAGTCGCCGACGAACTGAAAACAAAGCGCTTGATGTTTGCCTGTTCCAGTGCCTGCAGCAAAACCAGACTGCCACTGACATTATTGTCGAAGTAGCTGAGGGGCTTTTCAACCGACTCACCGACCGCTTTCAAGCCTGCAAAATGAATCGCTGCATCGATTGTGTGCGCCGCCAGGATGGTGTCAAGTGCCTTGCGATCCCGGACATCCGCCGCATAAAACGGCAGACTTGTCCCGGTGATTTGTTCGATACGCGCCAATGACACGCGCGAACTATTGGCCAGATTGTCCAGGCCGATGACAGCATAACCGGCTGCAATCAGTTCGATACAGGTATGTGAGCCGATATAACCGGAAGCCCCCGTTACAAGGATGGTTTTTTTGGATGCCATGACATTTTCAATTGAGGAGACAGGAAATAAAATAATGCCTTTACGGCAATTCATTCATGCGTTCAGTCAAGCCAAAGAAGGGACGCTGATATTTAAGAGCAGTTTTATTGATCAATAAACGGATTGTAAGACAAACACGGTCTGCGTTGCGGCTGAACCAATAAGATAGTAATTCCTTTACTGACATATCCGCATGAGCCGGCGTTTTGACCGATTGCACCTTGGTGACAGGGATGCTCAGCATAAATCTCTGCAGGCTGCCCAGATCAATCGCCTTTTTTGCCCCGCTGAAGTTGACACTTGTTAATCAACAAGCGATAGAATCCTGCATGGTTTCTTCACTTCAGCCAAATTCCATGGCTTCACAGATGATGATCGGCGATGACCGTTACGAGACGCTGGTCCAGTTATCGCCCGACGCCTTATATGTGTTGCAAAACGAGTGCCTGATATTCATTAATATCGCAGGTGCCCGCTTGCTGCGTGCTGAATCCACTGAGGAATTGCTCGGGCTGCCGATTACCGATCTGCTGCATCCAAATTATGTGGAAAAATCCCGGGTACGGATTAAGAAAATGTTCAAGACGGGCCAGCCGGCGCCGTTGGTGGAACAGAAATATATCCGTCGCGACGGCACGGTGATTGATGTCGAGGTTTGTTCGGCGCCATCAATGTATGGCGGCAAGCCGGCCATCCAGGTGTTGGCGCGCGATATTACTGCGCGGAAATTTGCTGAAGAAGCGCTGCAATTCAGCGAAGAGCGCCATCGGTTGGCGGCGCTGGAAGCCACGCGCGCCAAGGATTCGCTGCATCATGAAAAAATTATCCTGGAAATGATTGCGCTGGATGAACCGCTCAAGGATATTTTGCGCGAAGTTTGTCTCGGGATCGAGTGGATCATGGGGCAGGTATGTTGTTCTGTTTCCTTGCTCGGAATCGATGGCGAACATATTCAGATCGGCGCGGCACCGTCGTTGCCGCAAGCCTTCCTTCAAGTCTTGAGTGCGCTGCCGATTGGTCCGCAGTCGGGATCTTGTGGCACAGCTATTTATCGCAATCAGCAAGTGATCGTCGGCGATATCGAAATCGATCCGCTATGGATCGATTTGCGCGAAAGTGCGCTGGCCCATGGCTTGCGTGCCTGCTGGTCGGCGCCGATCCGGACTGCTTCCGGGGCCGTGCTCGGTGCGCTCGATGTGTATTATGCCGAGCGCCAAATTCCAACTGCAGAAGACCTGGCTTTTATTAGCAATATTACCCACTTGGTTGGTGTGGCAATTCACAAGGACCGCGTCGAGCGTAGCCTGGAAGAGAGCGAAGCACGTTATCGCTCGGTAGTGAACTGTCTTGCCGAAGGCATCATGGTGCAGGCGCGCGACGGCACCGTGGTTGCTTGCAATCCGAGCGCAGAGCGCATCTTGCGCCTGACGCCCGACAGTGCGATCGGCGGCAAGGGGATCGACCTTCGGCGCATGGTGGCTGAAGATGGCACGGTCATTCCAGACGACCAGTTGCCCCAGAAAATTGCGCTGCGCACCGGCCAGCCGATACTGAACCTGACGGTGGGCCTCGAAATGGACGATGGTGCGATGGTATGGGTATCGCAAAATATTCTGCCGATCCGTCAAGCCAAAGAAGAGGATGCGACTTCGGTGCTGGTGTCATTTACCGATGTAACGGCCGTCAAGGAAGCGCAGCAGCGATTGAAATTCCTGGCTTCACATGATTCATTGACAGGTTTGCCCAACCGGGCATTTTTGGTGGAGCGATTGACACATTCGTTGGCACTGGCGCAGCGAAAAAGCCATCGCATCGCTGTGTTATTCCTGGACCTGGACCGCTTCAAGCATGTCAATGATACGATTGGCCATGAAGCCGGTGACCAGGTGCTGCAAACGGTGGCGGCCCGGTTGAGTGCCTGTATCCGTGAGAGCGATACGCTGGCGCGCCTGGGGGGCGATGAATTCGTGGTGCTGGCCGAAGGCTTTGACGATGGCAGTTATCTGACCAGTCTGGCTGAACGGATGTTGCACACGATATCCGAGCCATTTCGTCTGCAGGGGTATGAATACTATCTGGGCGTATCAATCGGTATCAGCGTTCATCCTGAAGACGGACAGGATGGCACCACACTGTTGCGCTGCGCGGATTCCGCCATGTATTCAGCCAAGGAAAGCGGCCGCAATAACTACCAGTTCTTTACGCCGGAGCTTAATGCACGCACGCAGCATCGCTATCATCTGGAAAAAAATCTCCGCCATGCGCTCAATAAGCAGGAATTTCTGCTGCATTATCAGCCCAAGATTGAATTGAAGACTGGACGCATTGTTGGTGCCGAAGCACTGCTGCGTTGGGATCATCCAGAGTCCGGCCTGATTTCTCCGCTCGATTTTATCCCAATCGCAGAAGAAACCGGCTTGATCGTGCCGATTGGCGGCTGGGTACTCGCGCAAGCCTGCCATCAAGCCGCCCAATGGCGCACCTCGATTGCTCCGGACTTGCGTATTGCAGTCAATTTGTCGCCACGCCAGTTTCAGGATGAAAATCTGATGAAGGCGGTCCTTGACGCCTTGGACAGCAGCGGCTTGCCGGCCCACGCGCTCGAGCTGGAAATCACGGAAAGCCTGTTAATGGGTGATTCCGAAAAACTGATGCCCTTGTTCAATTCTCTAACCAAGCTGGGCGTGACCTTTTCACTGGATGATTTCGGAACCGGGTATTCCTCGCTATCTTATCTGCAGCGCTTTCCCATTTCGAACCTGAAGATCGATCGTTCCTTCATCAACGGCATTCCTGATAACCGCGATTCTGTTGCCTTAACGCAAACCATTATTGCGATGGCCAATTCGTTAGCAATGAATGTGACGGCAGAAGGCGTGGAACGGCAAAGTCAGATGGATTTTTTGAAAGAAGCAGGGTGCCGGGAAATGCAAGGTTTTTATTTTAGCAAACCGGTGAATGCGAATGAGTTCGGGGCACTGCTGGCATCGTCGAAAAACTGAGCTATGGCCATTATCGAAAACTGCTGCTTTTTTTATCCCATGCCGCCGTCTAATCATCATCTGTGCCACTCCCGCTCGCTGCCACCTCCACAAGGCAGACACGTCAGCAGGTACGTTTTTCTGCCAATACTGGCCGGAACTGACCACCCGGCATGCTAGGCATCCTGTTGCCAAGACTATTGGAAGTTGCAATCATTTAATACAAATGTAAAAGCAGACCATCATCTGCGGTACTGGTTTTCGCCTGATTTATCCAAAAAAGTCACCTGTATAGTGATCGTCACACCGGGATTTTCCGGAAAGATATTGATCTACTGCTGAAATCGGCTTGAGATTCGTACTGGGGAAAGGTGATTAGGTTATGCTCGAATTCAAGCATCAATGCAGGCGTACATATGGATACCCTATCGGTTCACGAGCAAGAGCAATTCCGGCAATTGTCGAAAATTCGCCGGATTGCGACTGGCTTGCTCCTGTTGATGGCAGTGATTTTTGTCGGCGCCAAGCTACTGGAGTCTAATTATGCTGCACTGTCTTTCGTGCGAGCTTTTGCCGAAGCGGCAATGGTCGGTGCGCTGGCAGACTGGTTTGCAGTAACGGCACTGTTCAAGAGCCCGCTCGGTTTGCCGATACCGCATACTGCGATCATTCAGAAAAACAAGGACCGGATTGGCGGCAGCATCGCCAATTTTCTTGAACATAATTTCATGACGCGCGAAGTCATCAGCGATGAGCTGCGCGATGTCAACTTTGCAGCAGCGACGGTTGACTGGCTGGGTTCGCCCGGCAATAGCCGCGATCTCGCAGTTCAGGTCGTTAGCGCCATTCCTGCTTTTCTGCGCATGGTCGAAGATGAGGATGTCGGCAATTTCATGCAGCAGCGGGTCACCAGTACCCTGCAAAATGTGCGATTTGCGCCAATTCTGGGCGAACTGCTGGGAATCCTGAAGGCAGGACGCCAGCATCAGGTGGTATTCGATCATTTGATTGAACTGGCTGGCAACGCGCTAGAAAAAAATCGTCCATACATCCGCCAGAAAATCCATGATAAATCGCCGCGCTGGATTCCGAAATCGATCGACGAAAGATTCTTCGAGCGTCTGCTGGCGGAAGTCAACGTTATCCTCATTGAAATGAAAGAAGAGGATAGTGAATGGCGCGGGCGATTTGAAAATGCAGCCGATCGACTGATTGAAAATCTGAAGACCTCGCCCGAATATGAAGATAAGATCGCTGGCCTGATCAAGAAAACGCTGGTTGATCCACTGTTTCGCAGTTACACCACCCAAGTATGGCAAGATGTGAAGGGCAGGCTGTTGCAGGATGTCGCCTCGGAAGATTCGCATGCGGTCGCCCGACTGGAACAGGCGATACGTGCCTTTGCCCAAGCGCTGGCGCAAGACCAGGCGGTGAGCGAAAAAATGAATCATTGGTTGCGCGCCTTCGCAACGGAAACCATCGTCAGCCGACGCCAGGTGATTGCCGAATTGGTACAGCGGGTGATACGCAAATGGGATGCCGAGACTATTTCACGAAAAGTCGAGCTTCATGTCGGCAAGGACCTCCAATATATACGGATCAATGGCACCCTGGTAGGCGGCATGGTGGGCTTGTTATTGCATCTGTTCTCACTGGCAATTTTGTAAATCTTGGCCGGACATCTTTGACTGAGCATTTAACCTTGCTCCAGCAGGTGCGGCAAACCGCGTCAGATGCACTTGTCATTTCCATAATTTCTTCCCTTGATACACCTGGCGCAGCGTATGTGCAGCACGCCCGTCTTCTATGCCGGTCACGGCCGAGCCTGCTGTCAGAGATATATTGCCGCCTTGGAATATGACGATTCGTTGACAGAAAATCTCGCTTGTTACCAGTTTTTTCATCAGACTGGGTCGATGTCATGAACTTGTAATATTTGTTATTTAGAGTTCGCCTTGTCTAAAATCGATCATTCCTGGAGCTCCTATGCGACTCACACGTTTTATCAACTCCCTGCTGCTGGCAGGTGGCGTACTATCGGCTTTCCCCGTATTGGCAGTCAATCTCACCGGCGCCGGCGCCACCTTTCCCTATCCAATTTATTCCAAATGGGCCGAGGCCTATCAGCGCAGCACCGGCACCGGCATGAATTATCAATCGATCGGCTCCGGCGGCGGCATCAAGCAGATCAAGGCCAAAACCGTCGATTTCGGCGCCTCCGACATGCCCTTGAAAGCCGATGAACTCGAGCAGGCCGGCTTGATGCAGTTTCCTGCCATCATGGGTGGCGTGGTGCCCATCGTCAACCTCGACGGGATCGCCCCCGGCCAGCTGCAATTGACTGGCGAAGTGCTGGCCGGCATTTACCTGGGC
>JAKFBY010000084.1:0-9103 GCA_036677325.1 Paucimonas sp. | reverse complement strand
GGAAATCGTCACCAGCGTCAAACGGGTCGAAGACATCATGAGCGAGATTGCCGCGGCCAGCGCCGAGCAAAGCAGCGGCATCGAGGAAATCAACAAGGCCATCATGCAAATCGATGGCATGACGCAAAAAAATGCCGCGCTAGTGGAAGAAGCGATGCGCACCGCCGCCGGACTGCAAGAGCAAGCCGTCACGCTGTCGCAGGCGGTGTCGATTTTCAATCTGGGCACGCGCGAGTTCGGCAGTGCCGACGAGGCGGTGGACATGGTCAAGGAAGCAGTCCAATTCCTGCATGCCAATGGCCGCCAGGCGGTGATTGACGATGTCAACCTGCTCGACCAGGGCCATTTTATCGACCGCGACCTGTACCTCAGCATTTACAGCACCGATGGAAAATGCATCGGCCATGGTACCAACCGGCGCCTGCTCGGGGTCGATGCGATGACCTTCAAGGACCTGGATGGGAAACTGTTTATCAGAGATATCCTGGCCATTGCAAAAAGCCAGGGTGCCGGATGGGTCGAATACAAATGGAGTCACCCGGTCACCAAGGAAACCCTGCTCAAGTCTGCCTACTTTGAATTATGCGGCGACCTGATATTGTCCTGTGGCACCTGGCGTCATTGACAGCTGGCTGACCGCCGTCAGCCATCATCCGGCGGGTTTGCATGGGTGATGGCGGGCAAATGAGCAGGTTGCATTATGTCAACTGCTCGAAGCCCCTTCTGCACCGAGACAGGTGCCATTGCGCTGACGCGCCCGACATCAGGGTGCGCCAGCTGATCATGGCACGCTCGATTCAATCCGGCATCCACAGCGGCGCTGCAGACGCACCTTTCTGCATGGCTGTCGCATTGTTGTTTACGTAATTCTACCAAGCGTAGTCGTACGGATTACCGTACAGCACCTGCCTACCTATACTCAGCTCAATCTTGCAACATCACTGATTGAGAGGCTTCCTTGACTCCCTGCATCGCTTGCTGCACCGCCAGGTTCTGCTGCCGGCACGGCCGCATCCTGACCACAATCACCAAGGCATCAAAATCGGCTGTGGTCGCGGGCGGCTGTCATCTACGCCAGTGCGCGCCATGAACCTGGCAGAGTGGCTGGCACGTTCGGCACGCGTGCATCCGGATGCCCCGGCAGTTTTCCAGGGCAAGCGCCTGGTGTTGCGTTATGCACAGCTGGCAGACCATGCGGCCCGGATTGCAGCGCATCTGCAAGAAACGCATGGCCTGCAGCCAGGCGAGCGGGTTGCCATTTTCATGACCAACCATCCGGCCTACCTGGAAATCCTGTACGGCATCTGGTATGCCGGACTGGCGGCGGTGCCGATCAATGCCAAGCTGCATGCACGGGAAGTAGAGTACATCCTGCAAGACAGCGGCGCGGCAGTCCTGTTCGCGTCCGATGACCTGGCCCCGTCCCTGCAGCAATTGTCGATCAAGGCGCCGGCGCTGCGCGCCACAGTCATTGCCGACACGCCCGACTATGCCGCCCTGTTGCAGAGTGCCCCGATTGGCCGGATCGTGCCGCGTTCGGCGAACGACCTGGCTTGGCTCTTCTACACGTCCGGCACCACCGGCCGCCCCAAAGGCGTCATGCAAAGCCATCTCAACCTGCAGGCGATGACGATGTGCTACTTCACCGATGTCGACTGCGTGCAAATGACCGATGCGATCGTGTATGCAGCGCCGATGTCGCATGGCGCCGGCATGTACAACTTTGCCCATGTGCTTATGGCCGCGCGCCATGTGGTGCCGGCCTCAGGCGGATTCGACACGGCCGAGCTGATCGATCTGGCAGCACACCATCGGCAGGTTTCGATGTTTGCCGCGCCAACCATGGTCAAGCGCCTGGTCGAACAGGTCGCCGCAAGCGGCGCCGACTGTTCCGGGTTCAAGACCATCGTCTATGGCGGTGGCCCGATGTATGTGGAAGACATCCACAGCGCGCTGGCGGTGATGGGCGAGCGCTTCGTCCAGATCTATGGCCAGGGCGAGTCGCCGATGACGATTACTGCGCTGTCGCGCACGCAGCTGGCCGATGACGGCAGCGCCAACTATGCCGCGCGCCTGGCTTCGGTGGGAGTTGCGCAAAGCCTGGTGGAAGTCAGGATCGGCGACGCCGACGGCAACCCTCTGGCAGTCGATACGGTGGGCGAGGTCATGGTGCGCGGCACCACCGTGATGCAGGGCTACTGGAACAACCAGGAGGCGACCGTGCAGGCGTTTCGCGATGGCTGGCTGCTGACCGGCGACATGGGCAGCCTCGATGCCGACGGCTTCCTGACACTGCGCGACCGTTCCAAGGACGTGATCATCTCCGGCGGCTCCAACATCTACCCGCGCGAAGTCGAAGAAGTGCTGTTGCAGGACGAGGCGGTGCTGGAAGTGTCGGTGATCGGCCGGCCGCACCCGGAATGGGGCGAGGAAGTGATCGCCTTTGTCGTGATGCGGCCAGGAGCCGCGACCACGGCGGCCGCGCTCGATGCCTTGTGCATTGGTCATATCGCCCGCTTCAAGCGCCCCAAGGAATACCGGTTCGTTGACGCGCTGCCAAAAAATTATTACGGCAAGGTACTTAAAACAGAACTACGAAAAAATCTGATACAGGAGACAGGCAATGAGCAAACGGCTTGAAGGCAAAGTGGTACTGGTGACCGGGTGCGGCTCGGTCGGACCCGGCTGGGGCAATGGCAAGGCAATCGCTGCGCTGTTCGCGCGCCAGGGCGCCAAGATTTTCGGCTGCGACATCAATCTCGAGGCCGCCGCAGAAACCCGGAAAATCGTCCAGGACGAGGGCGGCGAAATGGAAGTGGTGCACTGCGATGTCGGCTCGGCTTCCCAGGTCGAGCAACTGGTGGCGTCTTGCGTGGTGCGCTTCGGCCGCATCGATGTACTGGTCAACAATGTCGGTATCGTCGAGGTCGGCGGCCCGGTCGACTATCCGCTGGAGAAATGGCAGCGGGCGCTGGAGGTGAATGTCACCTCGATGTTCTTGACCTGCAAGTATGTGATCCCGCACATGCTGGAAGGTGGTGGCGGCAGCATCGTCAACATCGGCTCGATTGCCGGCATCCGCTATTCCGGCGTGCCCTACATTTCCTATTACACCACCAAGGCGGCCACCCTCGGCCTGTCGCGCGGCGTGGCGCTGCAGTATGCGAAGGACAACATCCGTTCCAACGTCATCATGCCGGGCCTGATGAAAACGCCGTTTGTCGTGGAACCGCTCAAGGACATCTATGGCGGCGGCAACGTCGACGCAATGATGGACAAGCGCGACAGCCAGTGTCCGATGGGCCACATGGGCGACGCCTGGGATGTCGCCAACGCGGCACTGTATCTGGCCAGCGATGAAGCGAAATACATTACGTCAGCCGAGCTGGTGGTCGACGGCGGCATTACCGCCAAGTTTGCCTGATGGCGGCTGCCGCAGCAGGCAAGCCTGGCGCAGACGTTTTACGTTCTCACCTTCGCTCGCTTGATTGCGCAAGACGTCCAGTAAAAGCATGCAACACAAAGCATAAATAAGTTGTCCCATAAAACAAAAGGAGAAATAAACATGATGTTCAAACGCCTAACCCTTGGCATGATTGCCCTCAGCGCCATGGCCAGCACAACAGCTGCCGCACAGGAACTAAAAATCGCCCTGATCACCAGCAAAACCGCACCTTTGCTGGAGCCCTATGCCAAACAGACCGAAGCCGGTTTCATGCTGGGCCTGAATTACCTGACCCAGGGCACCATGACCTTCAACGGCAGGAAAATTACCGTCATCGTCAAGGATGACCAGGGCAAAGCCGATCTGGCCAAGTCGCTGTTGACCGAAGCCTATGCCGATGACAAGGTTGATATCGCGGTCGGCCCGACCAGTTCCGGCAACGGCATCGCGATGGCGCCGATTGCTGCCGACTTCAAGAAACTCCTGATCGTTGAAGCCGCCGTTGCTGCCGACATCACCGGCAAGGCCTACAACCGTTATATCTTCAAGACCTCGCGCAATTCGTATCATGACGCGTGTGCGGGCGCTGCCACCACCATGGCGCCGCTGAGCCTGGCAATTCTTGCTCAGGACAATGCATTCGGCCGCGAAGGCATCACCGCCTCCAAGGATTGCATGGGCAAGATGGGCAGCAAAGCCAATATCGTGCACGAAGAATACGCGCCTGCCGGCACCACCGACTTCACCGCACAGGCGCAGCGCATGTTCGAAGCGCTGAAAGACAAGCCGGCGCCGCGCTATCTGGCGATCGCCTGGGCTGGCCCGAATCCGATTGCCAAGATTGCCGCGCTCAATCCGGAGCGCTATGGCATCACCCTGATCCCGGGCGGGAACATCCTGCCGGTGATGAAAACCTGGAGCGCGTTTGCCGGCTCCGAAGGCTCGCTGTATTACTACTACGACTTCCCGAAAAACAAGATGAACGACTGGCTGGTGACCGAGCACAAGAAGCTCAACAACGGCGCACCGCCTGACTTCTTCGTTGCCGGCGGCGTCGCAGCGGCCAGCGCCATCATCACGGCGCTGAAGAAAACCAATGGCTCGACCGACAGCGAGAAGCTGATCGCCGCGATGGAAGGCATGGATTTCGATACGCCAAAAGGAAAAATGACCTTCCGCAAGGATGATCATCAAGCCATGCAGCCGATGTACCACTTCCGTATCAAGGAAGCGAAGAATCAGAAAAACGAGTGGGACATCCTGGACCTGGTCCGTGAAATTCCCGCAGCAGAAATGCCGATCCCGATTCTCAACAAGAAATAAGGGCAATGCGGGCACTCGGCTGGCGTCTCAGCCGCCCGGGTGCCTGCGGCTGCATGGCCGCCAAGCTTGCTGGCCATTGCACGATTGAATACCCGTTCAAACACCATCCGTTTCACTGTAAAACATAAAAACGAAGGAGACTCAAACATGAAAAAAAACCTGATGGCCGCCCTGGTGGCGAGCGCCTGTTCCTTGATCGCCGGTGCAGTACAGGCACAGTCGGCAATATCCGACAATGCAGTGCGTATTGGCGTGCTGACCGACATGTCGGGCGTGTATTCCGATCTGGGCGGGCAAGGATCGATTATTGCCGCCAAAATGGCAGTGGAAGATTTCATCGCTGCCAAAAAACCGAAATTCAAGGTCGATGTGGTGTCGGCCGATCACCTGAACAAGGCGGATATCGCAGCAAGCAAGGTGCGCGAATGGTATGACCGCGAAGGCGTCGACATGATCACCGACGGGCTCAATTCCGGAGTGGCGCTGGCTGCTGCCAAGGTCACCTCCGAAAAGAACCGGATCATGATGAATATCGGTGCCGGCTCCACCCGCCTGACCAATGAAGACTGCACTGCCAACACCGTGCATTATGCGTACGACACCTTTGCGCTGGCGACCGGCGTGGCCAAGGCAGCCGTCAAGCAAGGCGGCGATTCCTGGTTTTTCCTGACCGCCGATTACGCATTCGGCCAGTCAATGGAAAAAGATGCGACCAATGTCATCAATAGCGCCGGCGGCAAGGTCATCGGCAGTGTCCGGCATCCATTGAATGCGTCAGATTTCTCTTCATTCCTGCTGCAGGCGCAGAATTCAAAATCGAAGATCGTGGCGCTGGCCAATGCCGGCGGCGACACCATCAACGCGGTCAAGGCGGCGGCCGAATTCGGCCTGACCAAGAACCAGACCATCGCCCCGCTGCTGCTGTTCATCAACGACATTCACGCGATGGGCTTGCCGGTCGCCCAGGGCATGATGCTGACCGAGGGCTTTTACTGGAACCTCAATGACGATACCCGCAACTGGAGCCGCAAGTATTTTTCACGCATGAAGCGCATGCCCAACATGCTGCATGCCGGCGTGTATTCCGCAGTCACTCATTACCTCAATGCAATCGACGCGGTCGGCACCGATGAAGCGGGGGCGGTCATGAAGCGCATGAAAGCCACACCGATCAATGATTTCTACGCGACCAACGGCAAGATCCGCGACGATGGCCGCATGGTGCATGACATGTACCTGATGCAGGTGAAAAAACCGGCCGAATCCAAGCAGCCATGGGACTACTACAACGTGCTGGCGACCATCAAGGGCGAGGATGCCTTTCAGCCGATGGCATTGTCGCGCTGCCCGCTGATCAAGAAATAGGTTTCAAGCCGCACTGCTTGCCTTTGCCATGCGCTTTCTATCATGGCAGGGGAGAGCGTGCGCGCCTCATCGGCGGATGCGTACCGGATAACTGGTCAAAAATAAGACCAAGGAGGGGTACTGATATGAAACGCGAGTGAGCTTTCAGTGGAATGAAAGTGTTGTGAATCCGGATGACTGTCTCGAATTTTGAGGTGATTCGAGAAGCCGGATGGCCGTTTGCCGCCCATGCAAGTACTGACGCCGAGAGGAAAGCAAGCGCCAGGATTCGGCACAGAGTTAGACACCATTACAAAAACGGGATGCCATTTGACCGCTCCTGCGGATATCGAACAGACGATAGAAACTGCAGCGGATGGTTGACGTCAAATTAAAAAGGAAAACAGTTCATGAAAAAATCGCTTCTCGCACTCGCCGTTCTGGGCGCCTTTGCCACCGCAGCGCAAGCACAAGCCAACGTTTCGATCGGCGGGGTCATTCAAGCCAACGTCAAGAGCTACAAGATTGGCAATACCACCCGGGTTGCCGATAATGAACTGCGGGTTGACGACGATTACACATCGCGTTTCTGGCTGACCGGCACCGAAGATCTGGGTGGCGGACTGTCGGCACTGTTCTACGTTGAGAACCGTTTCAATACGGACCAAGGCAGTACTGGCACCGGCAATGGCCTTGGCAACGGCGACACCTTCCTCGGTTTGAAAGGCGGCTTCGGCCAGATTACCCTTGGCAAGCATACCTGGATGGGCGGCGCCGGCCTGACTACTGAAATCCTGACAGGCAGCGGCATCACAGCCATGCCGAGCAGCATGTGGGCCACCACCAGCCTGATGAACCAGACCGGCCGCAGTTTCGTTGATTACCTGGATGGCGCCTCGCGCCGTCTGAATTCGGTTACCTACCGGACTCCGGTCATGAGCGGCTTTTCCGCAATGGTCGGCGTATCCACCAATCCGGCCGGTAATGAAGGCATCATCGGCACGCCGGCGGGTGCCAATTACAATGACGGCCGCGAATACTTCCTGCAGGGCAGCTACAACAATGGCCTATTGTCGGCGAACCTGGCCTACCGCGATTACAAGGTAGAAGGCACCACCACCACCAATGACAAGGAATGGCGTTTGTATGGCTTCTACAAGATCAGCGCCTTCAAGCTCGGCCTGCTGGTGGACCGCGCCACGCGTGACACCGCTGCCACCAGCCTATCCCGCACTGCCTGGGCGATCCCGGTGAGCTATGTATTTGGCAGCAACACCTTGCTGGCAAACTATGGCCGCGCCAATGACCTTGGCAATCTTGCCAACTCCGGTGCCAAGATGTGGACCCTGGGCTGGGATTACGCACTGTCCAAGCGCACCAACGTCGGCGTCTACTACAGCAAGCTGAGCAACGAACGCGCCGCCGCCTACCAGCCGTTCGCGGCCGGTCTCAATCTGACCGGCTCGCCTCTGGTTGCCGGCGAATCGGCGCAGACCGTTGCCTTTGGCGTCAAGCATACCTTCTGATATACGTAATCCTCTAGTACAACGATTTTCTCCGAAGTTTGCCAGGCTCGATGTTGAGCCTGGCTTTTTTTGTCCCGAAATGGCTCGGCTGCCCAGAACTCATTTCATCAACAGGCGCCTGTGCAAACTGAAAAAGCGCGTTCTAGGTATTTCTACGCTCGTAATCTTCCCAATTGCGGCGCGTTTGCAGTTTGTTTATGTTGAGGTCATCCCTAGAAAAAACCGCCGCGCTTTTTTCAAAACAAAGGAGACCCACCATGCGCCATTGAGCCGCCTGCATGCACCCCGGCTACCCGCTGTCACGCCAGCTCGCGTGCGCGCACATGCCTGACCGCCCCCTACTCAAAAAAATAAATGGAGACTTTTCATGGGATACCCAATCACCCGCACCGGGCGTCTGCGCTCGCTTTTACAAACACTGCTCACTGCTGCCGCCCTGGCATTGACCGCTTTCGCTGCGCAAGCCGCCTGCCTGGATAATATCGTCATGGTGCATGGCAACGGTGGCTATCCATCGCACTGGAACAATACTGTCGGCACCCTCAAGTCTCGCGGCTATCTCGACTCGCAACTGTATCGCCCGAGCTGGGGTTCCAAAACCTGCATCAACTGCAATACGCATGACAGCACCAATACCGCCGTGATCAAGACTGCATTGCAGCAGGCCAAGGCCGCATCCTGTACCGGCAAGATCGATGTGATCGGCCACTCGATGGGCGTGACGCTGGCCATGAAAGCGATCAATGAACTCGGCTACGCCGGCTACGTCAATACCTATGTCGGCATCGCCGGCGCCCAGCATGGCTTGAATTCCTGCGGCGTCTATCCGCTCAACGTACTGACGCCAAGCTGTGGCTCGCAAGGCTTGTCGATCAACAGCCCGCTGATCAATTCGGTGCGCAACAAGCGCTACGGCGCCAGGATGTATTCGATCAAGAGCTGGATCGATGAAATCGTCTGCGTCGGCAGCTGCTATGTGTACGGCTCCCACACCAGCAATATCGATATGCAAAATGCCACTTACGACTTTGCTCTCGGTCACCTGGGCTTGAAAGACTACACCACCACGACCCAGGCCAACCTTCTGATGAACTGACGAGGCGCACCGGGCGAGTGAACTCGCCCGGCTCATTCAGAGATTCTGACACGAGGCTGCCTGATGCCGATCGACACATCGTTCGCTTATCGTTCGCTTACGCTCCCTTCGCACCGCGCAGCCGATGGCGCCGGCGTGTCTCACGCATCCTGCCGCGGCCATCTTCCATTCATTTTCCTGAAAGGAGATGCCTCATGAGTCCATAAGCACACCCTTGCAAGCCCGCCCCTCGGCTGGCCTTGTCGCCCTGCCCTGCGCGCAGCTGCAGGCAGCGCCACCAGACCGGACCCCAAAAAAATTATATGGAGACTTATCATGCAATCCGTAATCACGAAATCAGCCCGGCTCGTGTCGTGCCTGAAGATGCTG
>JAKFBY010000083.1:0-36462 GCA_036677325.1 Paucimonas sp. | reverse complement strand
CAGGCCGAGGCAGTGGCCGACCTGATCGATGCGTCTACCGAAGCGGCGGCCCGGTCCGCCACGCAATCGCTGTCGGGCGTATTTTCGCAAACCATCCATGCGCTGGTGCAGCAGGTGATCGCGTTGCGCATGCTGGTGGAAGCGACACTGGATTTTCCGGAAGAGGAAATCGATTTCCTGGAAAAATCCGATGCGCGCGGCCAGTTGACCAACATCCGCGCATCATTAGACAAGGTATTCAATCAGGCTGCGCAAGGCGCGCTCTTGCGTGAAGGCTTGAATGTGGTGCTGGCCGGCCAGCCCAATGTCGGCAAGTCGTCGCTGCTGAATGCGCTGGCAGGGTCGGACGTGGCGATCGTCACGCCGATTGCCGGCACCACCCGCGACAAGGTGACCGAGACGATCCAGATCGAAGGCATCCCGTTGAATATCATCGATACCGCCGGCATCCGCGACATGAGCCTGGCGGCCGATGAAGTCGAGCGCATCGGCATCGAGCGCACCTGGGCGGAAGTGGAAAAAGCCGATGTGATCATGCATCTGCTCGATGCCGGGCGCGGACCGACGCGTGCCGATGAAGCGATCGTCGCGCGCTTCCCGGGCGCAGTGCCGGTGCTGCGGGTCTGGAACAAGATTGATTTGTCGGGACACAAGCCGGCCGCCGACGTGATGCCGGACGCGACCCATGTCTACCTGTCGGCCACCGACCGGATCGGCATCGATCTGCTGCGTGCCGAACTGCTGCGCATCGCCGGCTGGCAGCAGACTGGCGAGTCGCTGTACCTGGCGCGAGAGCGGCATCTGATCGCCCTGAAAATGGCGCGCAGCCACCTGGATATGGCAGCCGAGCATGCGGCCAGTTCGGATCAGGCGCTCGACCTGTTCGCCGAAGAACTGCGTCTGGCGCAGGAGCGCCTGAACAGCATTACCGGTGAATTCACGCCGGACGATTTGCTGGGGGTGATTTTCAGCCGGTTTTGCATCGGAAAATAAGCTTTTTCGGCTGATGTCATATCTTCCAGTTAACGCCTGAGCTCGTTTTTTCTCCGTTTTCACTGCACCAACCGATAACGTCAATGTTGCCAGTTTTACGTAAGACAAAAATCCCGCTTGAGCGGGATTTTTTTATTGGAGAGGGCCTGCTCACTCAGCACGCACATGAGACTGGATGCATCACCCACATCACACAATCGACCCGACAGTGCGCTGCCTGTTGCGTGGTTCATCAAAATAGACATAGATACACGACGGCAATGATTTAATGAATTTGTAAAACATTTTTATTCAAACCGGTGTGCCCATCAGCAAGCCTTCAATCGCATGCGCCTGGACGATCGGCTCCAGTGCCGGGACCACGCGGCCGGCAATATGGCGGCGCACTTCCGGCGGCAAGCCGGCGTGATAGGCGCCGGTCAGTTGCAGGTCATGCTTGTCCGCATTGCAGGCATCCGGCGCATCGGCGCCGATCACGAATACCGGGCGCGACTTGCTGGAACGGTTGGCGGTGCCGCGATGGATGGTCAATGCCGAGCGTGCCGATATGTCGCCCATCTGCGGCAGCTTGCGTTCGCAGCGCGCTTCAAAGCGCGGAGTCAGCGATTTCGGCGGAAACATCGGATCACCTTCCCAGTGATCCCATTGCGTGCCCGGTGCAATCTCGAACGGACCCATGTCTTCGAATACATCGACCGTGGTGATATTGAATGCCAGCGAATTGAGGCGGCGCCCGGTCAGGGTGGCAGGCGGGCTTGGAAAGTCGCGGTGCCACGGCTGATGCATCGCGCCCGGCCCCGGCACATCGAAGCCGGCTTCGACGATTTTGTAATCAGGCCCCAGCACCGCCTGGCAGACGGCCTGCACCCATGGGTGCGTGACGATGTCGATGAAGCCGCGCAAGCGCTCCGGATGCACTTCGACATAGTAGCGGTTCGGGCCGCGCTCGAGCACGCCGCCCGGCGCGTTGCGCGCTTCGGCAAACAGCATGTCGACATCATCGCGCAATGCCTGCACCCATTCCCGCGTAAAGGCGCCCTTGCAGGCAATGATGCCGTCGCCATACAGGCCGCCCATGATGTCGGCGATGTCGAATTGTGGTGTCGTGGAAGCGGATGCTGCGCTCATGAAGGTCTCCTGGATTGATCTGATCGGCGACGATGGCAGTCATGGCGCGGGGCCAAGGATTATGCACTTGCCTACATGTGAAATGGACAAGCTCGTCAATAGCAAAGCAGCGGCGACCGCATAAGCTTCGCGCAGATTCAGACTGCCGCAAACAGGAAAAGTGCCGCAAATTGTCGCCTGCTGCGCACCGGATCCGGCTGCCTAATCAGCAATGATCATTCCGCTGCCGAAAGATCAATTAGGATTGATGCAATTCGCGCACCCGGGGATGGCGGCGGTGGCATGAACGGACATGCATCGCCTCAGCCAGCTTCGTTGCGTCGAGCGCCCGGCGCACGAGCGTCTGCATGATGGGTATCTCTGGATTGCAGCACCCGGTCCAGCGCCTGCTGCACTGTCTGCAGGTCAACTTCCAGCCGTTCAAGCCGGGTTGCAAGCATCTTGGGGGATTCATGCTGGCGCATCTGCGCCATCAGTTCATCGGCCTGGAACTGGATCGATTTCATGCCCAGCAAACCGGCCACGCCTTTCAAGGTATGGGCCAGCCGCTCGGCCAGCTCGGACTGGTCGCCGGCCGCCAGCGCGGCGCGGATCTTGTCGATGACGCCATGCTGATCGGTACGGAATCGCGCCAGCATCTGTAAATAAAATGCACGGTTGTCGAGCATGCGCTTGAGCCCATCCTGCACATCGATGCCGGCGCGTTCCAGCAGCCGGTCGGCCGGATCAACCGACGACCCGGCTGCCAGCCCGAGCGTGCCGGCAGCGTCGACATGTTGCGGGCACCAGCGGCAAATTGTTTGATACAGTTGCTCTGGATTGACCGGCTTGGCCAGATGGTCGTTCATGCCGGCTGCCAGGCAGCGTTCGCGCTCTTCCAGCATCGCATGCGCGGTCATGGCGACAATCGGCAAATCCTTGAAGCGCAGGTCGTTGCGAATCCGGCTGGACGCCTCAAGGCCATCCATTTCAGGCATCTGCACATCCATCAATACCATGCCATAGTGGTTGGGGCCGACCGCGCGCAGGATGTCGAGTGCAATCTTGCCATTGGCGGCCACATGCGCGGTGATGCCCACCGCTTCCAGCAATTCGAGCGCAATCTGCTGGTTGATTTCATTGTCTTCAACCAGCAATACCGTCAACTCCCTGAAGCAATAGGAGGGTGCGGCGGCGTGGCTGGCGGCCGGGGCGGCTGCCGATTGCGCGACGCCGAACCAGGCGGTGAAATAGATGGTGGTGCCCTGATGCAGTGCACTTTCCAGCCAGACGGTGCCGCCCATCAGCTCGACCATGCCCTTGGCGATCGACAGGCCCAGGCCCGTGCCGCCGTATTTGCGGGTGGTCGATTCATCAGCCTGGCTGAAGGCGCGAAACAGTTTGGCTGCCTGCTCTTCAGTCATGCCGATGCCGGTATCGCGCACCGCGAATTCCAGCTTGATGCGTTGCTCCGGCGCGGCTTCCAGCAGACGGCAGGTCACATGCAGCGCACCGGTATCGGTAAACTTGACTGCATTGTTGATCAGGTTGATCAATACCTGGCCCAGGCGCAGCGGGTCGCCGATCAGCCGGCGCGGCACAGCCGGGGCAATCTGGAACAGGTATTCCAGCCCTTTTTCCTGGGCCCGGGCAGCAGTCACCGATGTAATATTGTCGAGCACTTCATCCAGGCTGAACTCGACCTGTTCCAGGTCAAGCTTGCCGGCCTCAATCTTGGAGAAATCAAGGATGTCGTTGATGATGCCCAGCAGCGACTTGCCGGCATTGCTGATCTTGTCGAGGTAGTCGCGCTGACGATTGTCAAGGTCAGTGCGCAGCGCCAGATGGGCCATGCCGATGATGGCATTCATCGGCGTGCGGATTTCATGGCTCATGTTGGCCAGAAACAGCGATTTTGCCCGCGTCGTTTCTTCCGCGTGACGGCGTGCCATCTCGGCTTCTTTCAGTTCATTTTCAATCTGCAGCTTTTCCAGGCGCGCGCGCTCGGCCGAACTGTCGCGCAGGCTTTCTTCCAGCCGCCGGCGCTCGGTGATGTCGGTCATGAACGATAACGTGGCGGGCTTGCCTTCCCAGTCGATGGTGACCGCCGACAGCTCGACCCAGAACACCTCGCCGGTGCTCTGGTTGACGACCCGGAAATGGTAATACTGTTCAACCTGCTCGCCGCCCAGGCGGCGTTGGTGATGATCGATCACCAGTGCCCGGTCGTCCGGGTGGACCGCAGCGATGAACGGCTGCACAAACAATTGTTCCTGATCCAGGCCGGTGATCTCGTGCACGCGCGGATTGGCAAATACGATATGGCCATCCTGCACCACGAAAATGCATTCGGTGACATGGTTGACCACTTGCCGGTAATGTTCCTGATCGGCTTCCAGCCGGCGCCGCGACGTGATGTCCATCACCACCCAGACAGTGCCCTGGGTCAGATTGCGCGGATTGACCGCGCGCCCGGACAGCGAGGCCCAGAACAGCGTGCCGTCGCCGCGCCGCATCTGCAGTTCCGCCTCGAAGGTGCCGCCCTGGCGCACGGTGGCCGATACTGCAGCGCCAGTCTTCAGATAATCCGCGCGCGACGGGTAAAACATTTCGAGCGACTCGCCCAGCGCCGCTTCGCGCTCGACGCCGAAGATCCTGCTGATGGCGCCGTTGGCCCACAACAGCCGGCCCATCGGATCGAGCAGCACCATGCCGGCAATGGCGTTTTCCAGCAGCGTGTCGCGTTCGGCCAGGCTCAACTTCAGGCGGTCTTCGAGTTGCTTGCGGTGGCTGACGTCGGTGATGAAGGACAGGGTGGCCGGTCGGCCTTCCCAGTCGATCACGACGGCCGACAGTTCGACCCAGATCGCATTGCCGTTGCGGCGATTGATCAGGCGAAATGGATAGTGCTGCTCGATATCCTCGCCGCGCAGACGGCGCGTGTAATGGTCCATCACCAGCGTCCGGTCGTCCGGATGCACCATCGCGGCAATCGGCGAGCCGACCGGCTGCGTGGTGTCATGGCCGGTCATGTTGCGCAGGCAGGAATTGGCAAAAGCAATCAAGCCATCTTGCGCGACCAGGATGCCGACGGTGACATTATCGAGCAGCTGGCGGTGCTGCTCCTCCGAACGGCGCAATGCCTGCTGTTCGGCTTCCTTGCGGCGGTCGATATTATGGAACGTCAGGATGACCCGGCGCGCGCCGGAGGCAGATGTCACCGGCTTGAAGCTGACCAGCGCGGTCATCTGCGTGCCATCCTTCTTCAATACCTGCCATTCATCGCGGATGCGGGGGGAATCGGCAAACAGGCTGCTGAGGAACTGGCTGGCGCGTGCCACCCAGGTCGGCGGCACCATCAGCATCCAGCTGTGGCCGATGATGTCGCTGGCGGCATGGCCGAGCATGCGGCAAAACGCCGGGTTGGCGCGCAGGAAAATCCCATCCTCATCCAGAAAGCAGACGCCGATGCCGCCCGCCTCGAATGCGGCAGCCAGCAACTCGTGATCGTCATGCGATGTGATTGCCGAGCCCGGAGCCATCCTATTGTCCACTATGAATTTGTTTCACAATTCACATCATGCCGGTGATCTGCAAAAAAATGCCAGTAAAATCGCCATTATTTTAGCCCAATGGCCTGACTGCCTGCGCCATTCACGGCTCACTGCGAGATTTTTTAGCCGGTTGCGGCAACAGGCGAGGCGCCGCGCCTGGCCGCTGTTCGAACCGGCAAAGCCGGCGGCCCACGCGACCCAGGCCACAGCGATACCCTGGTTGCCGGCGCGACGGCGTGAGTCAGGGTGCCGCAACCCGATTGGATAGAGTACGATAGGTTCCTGCCATGGAATTTGAGCAGAATTCTGTCGATTGCCATTGCGTTCTTTATTTTGAATCCAGCCTGGCCACTAACCAGGCGCCCGACTCTGACCGCCGATGCACATCCTGATCGTTGAAGACGATGCTGAAATTGCTGACAACCTGTACGACTATCTTGCCGCCAAAGGATACGGGGTCGATGCCGCCCCGAATGGCTTGGCCGCACTGCATCTGATTGCTACTCAGCATTTCGATGCGGTGGTGCTTGATCTCGGCCTGCCCGGCATCGACGGCCTGACGCTGGCCCAGCGTATCCGGCACGATGCGAAATCGTCGATTCCGATCCTGATGCTGACCGCCCGCGATACGCTCGACGACAAGCTGGCCGGTTTCGCCGCCGGCGCCGACGACTACCTGGTCAAGCCTTTTGCATTAAAGGAAGTCGACGCCCGCATCCGGGCGCTGGTCAAGCGCGCACAGGGGCATGTCGTCGACACGCTCACGCAGGTCGGCGATCTTGCCTATGATCGGTTTACCGGTGTCGTCAGCTGGCAGGGCCGGCCGCTGAAGCTGCCGCCCAAGAGCCTGAATCTGCTGCTCGCACTGCTGGCACGCCCGGGTCGACTGTTTACCCGGGACGAGCTGGAACAGGCCGTGTGGGGCCAGCCGCAAGCCAGCAGCGATACCCTGCGCAGCCATCTGTCGCAATTGCGCCGCGAGCTGGTGCAAGCCGACGGCAACAGCATGATTGAAACCGTCCACGGACGCGGCTACCGGCTGCGCTCTCCAGGTGAATAGACTTTTTTCTGCAAACGCGCGCGCGCCGAAAGGCAACCAGGGTTCCAGCCTGCGCTGGCGCCTGGCATGGAGCTTCACGCTGCTGTCGACCTGTGCCGTGCTGATCCAGGCGATTGCACTGTTTGTCAGCACCGAAGAGCAGGAAGAAGACATGATCAATGAACTGGTCAATGCCGCGCTCGACGATTACCTGCACCGTTCCGGGCCTGCGGGCGACGCTCTGTCCTGGTCATTGCCGGCCGCACGCTTCCAGCTGCATCGCTCGCCGCAGGGCGTGGCGCCGGCACCGTTGCCGCCGCGGTTTGCCAGCCTGCCGGTCGGTAACCATGAATGGTATGTCGGGGAAACCGAATACCATATCGGTATCCGCGAACAGCAGGGCGATCGGCTCTACCTGATGTACGACGTCGGCGACCACGAGCGGCGCCTGGATCAGCTGCGTGTGAAACTGCTGGTGGGAATCGCGGTATTGAGCCTGATATCGCTGTGGCTGGGTTACTGGCTGGCCGGGCATTTGCTGTTCCAGTTGCAGAAAATTACCGAGCATCTGCAGCGCGATGAGCAGACCGCACTGAACACGCCGGATCTGGACCGCGAAGTCGGCTTGCTGGCCAAGGCACTCGATGACTACCGCCAGCGCAATCGCGAGCTGCTGGCGCGCGAGCAGGAATTCACCGCCAACGTCAGCCATGAATTGCGCACGCCGCTGACCCGCCTGCGTACCAGCGCCGAATTGCTGGCCGACGATCCGGCCCTGGCCGGGCGCGCCAGCGAGCGCGCCAATCGCATCGTCGCTGCTGCCGACGACATCGAAAATCGCTTGCGCGGCCTGCTGTTTCTGGCGCGCGAACTGGCGCTGGAGACATGCCAGCCGCTCCATCTGCGCAGCCATGCCGAAGCCAGTGCCGCCCATTTTCGGGCCGCATGTGAGGCCGCCGACATCGATCTGCAGCTTGCAATCGATGAGCATGTCCTCATCAACGCCGATGGCGCGCTGCTGCGGCTGTTGCTCGACAACCTGATCGGCAATGCGGTGCGCCATACCCGCCATGGCCGCATCGTGGTCGGCTATGGCGACGCCACGCTGACCATCGCCGACACCGGTTCGGGTATCGCGGCCGAACATCTGGCACATGTGTTTGAACGCCACTACCGAGGCAGCAATACGCCCGGCGGACAGGGACTGGGCTTGTCGATCGTCAAGCGGATTTGCGACGCCCATGGTTGGCGCTGCAGCATCGACAGCATTGCCGCGCCGGGCGATCTGCAGCGGGGCACCCGGGTTGCAGTGCGGTTCAATCATTCCGCCGAGATCGCGACTGAAACAGCAATCCCCTGAAACAGCAAGCGACTGAAATAATCAGCCACTGAAACAGCAAATCAGGCGCGTCTTCACAAATCCGTCACACAATCGGCAGGCATTCATCACACCGGCATTTCTATACTCCAGGCATCAAACCTGGAGGATGTACGGATGCCCGAATTTTCAGCTGGCCTGCGCGGCCGATTGCAGCACAGATTCGGCGCACTGCCGCTGCTGTTGCTGGCCATTTTTCTGATCGCTTCGCTGGCCACCCGGCTGGCGCTGCTGGCGCTGGCCTGGCAGGACGTCGACTGGAGCGCGGTGCCGGGCAGTTTTCTGCTCGGGTTCCTGTATGACTTGATCACTGGCGCCTGGGTGCTGCTGCCGCTGCTGCTGGTGTACGTGTTGATGCCCCAAGCACGTCTGCCACAGCGGCTGGTCCAGGCGACCAAACTGCTGATGCTGGCGCTCGCCATCTATCTGCTGCTGTTCAATCTGATGGCCGAGCTGCTGTTCTGGCACGAGTTTGGCGTGCGCTACAACTTCATCGCGGTCGACTATCTGGTGTACACCCATGAAGTGGTGGGCAATATTCGCGAATCCTATCCGGTCGGCGCGATCCTGGCTGGCATGGCTGTGCTGACGGTGCTATTGATGTGGTGGTTGCGGCATTTTCTGGCATCTGCGCTGGCATGCTCGCCGCCATTGAAGGCGCGGCTGCGCCATGCGGCTTGCTGGACCCTGGCGATTGCGCCGGCCTGGTTTGGTGCGGCATTCATGAGCACCGGCGCATTCACCAACAACTTCAATGCCGAATTGGCCGCCAATGGCTTGTACAGTTTTGTTGCTGCTTTCGGCAACAATGAACTCGATTACGCCCACTTTTACCAGACCAGCCCCAGCAGCGAAGTGCGGCAGACGCTCGGCCGCCTGCTGGCGCCGGCCAGCGAGCAGGTCGAGCAGCCGCGCATGGTGGCGGCACACGGCCCGCAGCAGAAACTGAACGTGGTGCTGATTTCGGTGGAAAGCCTGTCGGCCGAGTTTCTCGGCAAGTTCGGCAACCGCCGGCAACTGACGCCCAACCTTGACCGCCTGGCCGATGCCGGCCTGTTATTTACCCGCCTGTATGCGACCGGCACCCGCACCGTGCGCGGGCTGGAAGCGCTGAGCCTGTCGGTGCCACCGACGCCGGGCCAGTCGATCGTCAAGCGGCCCGACAATGCGCATCTGTTTACGCTGGGCAGCGTATTCGGCAGCAAGGGTTACGATGTGCGCTATGCGTATGGCGGCTACGGCTACTTCGATAACATGAATGCTTTTTTCGGCAGCAACGATTACCGTGTGGTCGACCGGCTGGCGATTCCGGCCGAGCGCATTCCATTTGAAAACATCTGGGGTGTCGCCGACGAGGCATTGTTCGACCAGGTGCTCGATGAAATCGATGCATCGCACCGGCAGGGGCATCTGTCGTTTACCCATGTGATGACGACGTCGAACCATCGGCCCTTCACCTATCCGGCCGGGCGCATCGATATTGCCTCGCATACCGGGCGCGACGGCGGCGTCAAATATACCGATTATGCGATCGGCCGCTTCATCGACATGGCGCGCGCCAAACCTTGGTTCAACGACACCGTGTTCGTGATCGTGGCCGACCACTCAGCCTCCAGCGCCGGCAAGACCGATTTGCCGGTCGCGCGCTATCACATTCCCATGATCGTGTATGCGCCGGCCCATGTGCAGCCGGGGCGGGTGGATCGGCTGGCAAGCCAGATCGATGCCGGGCCGACCCTGCTGGGCATGCTCAATTTTAATTACCGCACGCGCTTCATCGGCCACGATATCCTGCATACACCGCCGGCAGATGACCGCGCTTTCATCAGCACCTACCAGTCGCTCGGTTACCTGAAAAAAGACATCCTGACCGTCTTGAAGCCCAAGCAGCAAGTCGCGGCCTTTCGGATCGACGCCGCCTCCAATGCGACGCCGGTGGCAATCGATGAAGGATTGCTGCAGGAAGCGATTGCCTATTATCAGGGCACCGCGGAACTGGTGAAGAACGGTCAATACGGCAGCTTGCGGTGACAGGCAGCTGGTCGCACCTGCGGCGCAACAGCTGGCAACTGCTATTGGCGCTGGCATTGGTGCCGCTGCTCTGGATGCTGTTTGCCTTCACGCCGCTGGACCGCATATTGATCGCGCCTTACTATGATGCGCAAGCGCATGGCTTCCCGTTGCGCGACAATTTTTTCATGCAAGATGTTCTGCACAGTGGCTTGAAACTGGTGGTGGTCGGCATCGGCATAACGGTGCTGGGCGCGTTTTTACTGACGTTCATCGTGCCGCAGTGGACCGGCCAGCGACGCCGGCTTTTGTGGCTGTTTAGCGCGATGGCGCTGGCGTCGCTGCTGGTGTCGCTGCTCAAGCACGCCAGCACCCAGCACTGCCCATGGGACCTGGCCGAGTACGGCGGCTATGCGCCGTATTCCGGCCTGTTCGATGCGCTGCCGGCCAATGTCACAGCCGGAAAATGTTTTCCAGGCGGGCACGCCGCCGGCGGTTTTGTACTGATCGCGTTTTACTTTGCATTGCGCGATGTGCGGCCGGGTTATGCGCGACTGGGATTGGCCGGTGGACTATTGCTGGGCATGCTGATGGGCTGGGCGCAGATGATGCGCGGCGCGCATTTTCTATCGCACAACCTTTGGTCGGCCTGGGTGGTGTGGGTATGTCTGGCGGTGTATTACCAGCTGCTGCCGCCGCAGCCGCACTGAGCAGCCGGCGGCGGCCGCTTGGACTGCCGCTAGCGTGTTGTAAACGCCCAGGAGCGGGTCGCTGCCATGCCGTCGACGGTACCGGTAAATACCACATCATAGGTGGTTTTCGCTGCCAACACGCTCAACGGCACGATCGCCGCGACCGATTTGGCGGTGTTGCTGTCGGTGGCATGGCTGAGTAATTTGACCTCGAGCGGCTTGCCGCCGCGTGGCGCAATCGTGAAACTTTGCACCGTGACGTTGGACGTGATGTCGGCATGGATGCTCACCGGATAGCCGACTTCGTTGCGTTCGGCAACCGGATCCGGTGTTTCATAATTGCTATAAAAAATGGTCAATACGTTTTGTTGATTGGCAATTGGATAGGTGACGAATTTACCCGTGCCAAGGCCGCTTCCCAATCCGCCGGTGGTGGCCAGGTTGAGCGTGAAATAATGGTAGCCGCTGGAAGCCGACGCCGATCCGGTGCCCGCTTCGCGAAACCTTGGCTCGAACATCACGAACCGGTGATAAATCGCGGTAATCAAATCTTCCACCGCATTGGCGCCGCCAAGATTGCCGCTCGCCGCAATCACTTCCCCATACGCATACGGTGCCTTCAGAGTATAGCCGGCTGCGACTAGTCGATCGGCCATGGTGGTGCCGGTAAACCCGGGCGACCCCGAAGTCTGTTCATGGGTAATCGTATTATTGGCTTTCTGGTAATCGGAATGGCCTTGTGCGGCGATATCGATCTGGCGGTTGCGGGTCAAGGTACTTAAGCCGAGTTGTTGCCGCCGGTAATTGGTCCAGTTAAAGCCGTCTGCAGCAGGGTTGCCGCTGGCTTGCGGCGCACCGGCTTCCTGGATGGCGGCCGATTCCCGATTGGCAGACAGGTTGGTGCCGGACTCGGCCAGATTGCCGGTATTGCTGAGCGCATCGCCACTGCCGCTGCTACTGCCGCCGCCATCGCTACTGTCCCCACCACCGCCGCAGGCGGTCAGGACAGCAGCAACGGCCAGTGCGACCAGCGGTGACAATAAGGACTTTGGATAATGCATAACCAGCCTGTGGAAGTGGGATGAACCAGCGGAATGTAAAGAATAGAGAGATTGGGAAGGGCGATGTTGCGTTATGCCACATCTGTCGCATGTTTTGATTCGTGCATACGTAGTTTATGGATTGCAATGATGCTTCCAGTTCATGATGTTTCCGGATCGCGCGCCAGATCAACCGCAGGCCAACTGCCCGCCAACTGCACCGATTCGAGCAGAACCGGGTTACACTTTGCGGTATTTTCCAATGGTCAACTAATCGCGAATTAAAGGCCAATCAATGGCCAATAAATTGCCAATAAATAGACAGCTATTCAAGGCAACTTGCGCAGACACGCTGTAATGCCTGCAATCACTTCGATATGACACGCGTCGTACTTCCTTCGTTCTTCACTGGCCGGAAAATTTTATCGACACTGGCGCTGGGGTGGCTGGCAGCGCTTGGCTGCGAATGGCTTGATACGCCGCTGCCCTGGATGATCGGCCCCTTGTTTGCCACTGCCGGCGCGCGCATGCTGGGCGCCGAACTATCCTGTCCGGTGCCGTTGCGCCAAGCCGGGCAATGGGCAATCGGCACCGTGCTGGGTCTGTACTTCACGCCGCCGGTGTTGCAGGTCCTGGCCAGCTATCTGGTGTTTATCGCCGTTGCGGTGATGTTTGCGCTGGCGTTGGGGGTTGCCGGCGGCGCGATGCTGCATCGTCTGTCGGGCGTGGACCGGACCACGGCATTTTTTGCAATGGCCATTGGCGGTGCCTCCGAGATGGCCAGCCAGGGCGAACGGCATGGTGCGGCGGTGGAGCGGGTCGCCGCCGCCCATAGCCTGCGCATCATGCTGGTGGTGGCGATCATTCCATTCGGCTTGCAATGGTCGGGCGTGCATGGGCAGGATGTGTATACGCCGGCAAGCCAGGGCGTCGACTATCCGGCACTGCTGCTGCTGGTGGCGGCGACCTGTTTTGGCGCCTGGCTGCTGGCGCGCCTGCACTGGCCCAACGCCTGGGTCATCGGGCCGCTGGCCGTCGCCATTGCCCTGACCGCCTCCGGCATCACCCTATCGGCGGTGCCGGAATGGATCGTCCATTGGGGGCAGTTATTCATCGGCATTTCGCTGGGCACGCGCTTTACGCCGCAATTCCTGCATACCGCGCCGCGCTATCTGGCCAGCGTGGCAGTGTGCGCATTGCTGGCCATTTTGCTGGCAGCAGGATTTGGCTGGGTGCTGGCGCAGTGGAGCGGCATGCAGGTCGCAACGGCGATCCTGGCAACCTCGCCGGGCGGCATCGCCGAAATGAGCCTGACGGCCAAGACGCTGCAGCTGGGCGTGCCGATCGTGACCGCTTTCCATGTCACCCGCATGGCGGCGCTGGTGCTGTTGATCGGGCCACTATTCAAATTCGCCCGGCAAGTGAACAGGCACTGGAAAAAATGATGAAAACGATCATCCGTGCGGTGGCGAATGCAGCCGGCCGCGTTGGTCAGATCGGTTCGAACACGCCGGCGGCGCGGTTTTTCTGCACCCGATCCCATGCGAACACCCGGCCATTCATCGCCACATAGACACCGGCAGGCAGGCATTGTGCGACACCGGCCGCGAATCCAAAGTTAAACAGCGCATCCGAATCATCAATCGCATACGGAATCATCGCGCCAGTCAGCACGATCGTCTTGTTCAGCTTTGCCGCGCCCAGCACTGCGGCGGTGTCGCGCATGGTATCGGTGCCGTGGATGATCACGATCGCCGGCTCAAGGGCAACCCGGCACGCCTCAAGTATGCGCAGGCGATCCTGGTCCTGCATGTCGAGAGAATCGAGCAGTGGCAGCAATTGCACTTCGATTGGCGACGTGATGCGGGCACGCCGGACGATGTCCGGCAAATGGCTGGCGGCAAAGGTCAGTTCTCCCTTGCGTTCGTCGTAGTGCTTGTCGAACGTACCACCGGTGGCGAGAATGCGAAGCGTCATGGTCAAAAGAATAATATGGGGGACGACTAAGATGGGCGACTAAGCAATCGCGGCTCATGCCCTGATGAGCATGATAGCGCGAAATGGCGCGCAGGCACTGCCAGCAGAACGTGCCTCTGGCCACCCCATCTTGTCCCTTGCCAGGAAGCCAAGATAGTTTGATAACGAATGCGGTGCCGGGTGCAATCGCGCCTGCATGCTGGAATCTGCAGTGCCGCCGGATCAACACTGTGGCGAACTTCTTTACATGTTGCATAGTCAGAACAAACTTGCGCGCGGAATGCGGCTTGATTATTTCCTGCTTCATCAATCGCGCCATTCCCGCTACACTTATTCCAACCATTTTGTGATTTTTTCGATGAAACCTGTAGCACCCGGCACCGTCATCTTTCACCGTCATCGCGGCTATGGCGTGATCACCTCCGTCAATCTGCTGACTGGCTGGATTGCCGCGCGCTTCGGCAGCGAAGTGCGCACCCTTGACTTGAATCTGTCGACCGATGAAGTGCAGCATGCCGACGGCGAACCGATCCTGTTTCGGCGCCGTCCGCCCGACCGCATGCCGCATGCGCGGCTGATGGCGATGGTGCGCGAATTGCACCGGGCTGGCTATCAGCGGCTGTACCTGTACAGCTGGCCGCGGCCCTCCGGCCTGCACTGGCGCTGGCACCTGTTTACCGGACAGCGCAACTGGATGGAACGCCCCTGGCGCGAAGGCTGGTACGGATCCGGCGCGGAGTACAATTTCAATCCGGTGATGGGCTGGGGCGATGCGCCGGGCGAGACAACCGAGCAACTGGTGCGCACCCTGGCGAAATTCGACCCGCAGGGACTGGCCCAGGCGCTCGGACGCGATGAAGACCATACCATCTGGTTCGATCGGGTTTGTCAGGCGCTGTTGCCGGATTATTCATTTACGCTGGGCTGGGATAGCCGCGATGGCGCGGTGCCGCAATCGCTGCCGGTGATCGGCGTGCGGCGCGGGGTGCAGGAATACAAGGGGCCGGCCTTGCCGTGGCCGCCGGGCTGGGCGCGCCTGTGGACTGGATCGACCGCACTGATCAATACCCAGTTCAGCATGCAGCCAACCGGTGCGCCATTCGATACCACGCGATGAACCGTTGCTGAAAAATCGCCCGGGAAAAGTCTGCAAAAATTTGGCAAAAAAATGGCAAAGACAGCTGAATAAATCGGGAAAACGGCACCGCCGTTTGCGGTAGCGCCCGCTACAGCGGCGCTTGCCCGCGCCGGCTGGCAAGCAATTGCTGCAACTGGTCGAACGGCACCGCCTTGCAAAAATAATTACCCTGTATTTCATCGCAGGCATGCTGGCGCAGAAAGTTCATCTGCCGTTCGCTGCAGACCCCTTCAGCCACCACGGTCAGGCTCAGGCTGTGGCCAAGTGAAATCACGGCCTGCGTGATCGCCGCATCGTTCGGGTCATCCGCCACCCGCTGCACAAACGATTGATCGATCTTCAGCTGGTCCACCGGAAAGCGCTGCAGATAGCTCAGGCTCGAGTAGCCGATCCCGAAGTCGTCGATCGCCAGCTGCACACCCATGCGTTTTAATTCCTGCAGAATCGCTTCGGCTTCATCCGGACGGTTCATCACGGTGCTTTCGGTGACTTCCAGTTTCAGTGACGCGGCCGCCATGCCGGAGTGATCGAGGGCTGCCTGTATCGAATTGACCAGGATGTTGGGCACAAACTGGCGCGGAGAAAGGTTGACCGACACTGACAGGTCGGTAAAGCCGGCATCCTGAAGCTGTTTGTTGTGCTGGCAAGCCTGTTCCAGCACCCATTGTCCGATCGGCACGATCAAGCCGGTTTCTTCGGCAACCGGAATGAAACTCAAAGGTGACTGCAGGCCGAATTCGGGGTCGAGCCAGCGAATCAGCGCTTCGGTGCCGATCACTTCGCCGCTGGCTAAGTCGACCTGCGGCTGGTAGTGCAGTAAAAATTCCTTGCGCTCGAGCGCACCGCGCAGCTTCGATTCCATCGTGAAGCGCTCGCGGATGCGCTGGTTCATGCTTGGGATGAAAAACTGGAACTGATTGCGTCCCTCTGCCTTGGCCTGGTACATGGCGGCGTCGGCATGCTTGAGCAGGGTCTGCACATCGCCGCCATCGCGCGGATAGACGCTCAGCCCGATCGAGCACGTGACAAACAACTGGTGCTCGGAGACGGTAAAGGGCTGCGAAATCTGTTCCAGCAAGCGGCCAATCCAGCAGCCGATCGCTTCTTCATCATTATGGTTGTACAGCACCAGCGCGAATTCATCACCACCATAGCGCGCCACCGTATCGCCGTCGCGCACGCATTTTTTCAGGCGCTCGGCCACCGCCACCAGCAGTTGATCGCCGAGGTCATGGCCAAGCGTGTCGTTGATCAGCTTGAAATTGTCCAGGTCGATGAAGGCGACGATCACCATCGCCTGGCTGCGGTCGGCATAGGCCATGGCCTGCCGGATGCGGTCGCTCAGCAGAAAACGGTTTGCCAGCTGGGTCAGATCATCGAAGCTGGCCTGGTGTTCCAGCTGCTGCTTGTGGCGCTTGGACTCGGTAATGTCGCGCGCCACCAGCAGGCGCGCCGGCTCGCCGCGGTCGATGAAGGGCGCCGCGGCTACTTCGACATCGATTACGGTGCCGTCGAGCTGCATGAATTTTTGTTCCAGTCGCCCCACTGGCTGGCCATGCTGTTCGAGGCGGTGGATGCGTTGCATGACTTCCTGGCGGTGGTCCGGGTGCACCAGATCCAGGATCGACTTTTCAGCCAGCTGCTGCGGCGTTTCGGCCCCCAGCAGCTGCAGGCCAGCCTTGTTGGCAAAGATGCAGCGGTCATTTTTCAGCACGAAAATGGCGTCCGGTGACAACTCGATCAGGCGCCGGTAGCGTTCTTCGGCTTCCTGCAGCGATTCTTCGAACAGTTTGCGCTCGGTAATGTCGATGCCCATGCCGCACAGACAGGCGGCGTCGCCGACCTGCACGCGTACTGCGTTGAACAGGTAAGGGATGTCGCGGCCATCCTTGAGGTGCAGCGGCGCTTCCACCAGCGCGTGGCCATGGACAAAGGCATCCTGGATTTTGTCGGACACCGATTGCTTGTCTTCGGCTCGTCCGAAAAAATCCAATGGCTTCGCCTGCAGGATTTCTTCATCGGTATAGCCGGTGACCTGCACAAAGTTGTCATTCCAGCGCAGGAAGCGGCCGGCTTCATCAAACACATAAAATATTCCAGGCAGGCTGTTGATCAGCGCATCCGACAGATTTCTTTCCTTGATCCGTTCGCCCACTTCATGACGCAGCGTTGCATTGGTTTTGGCCAGCGTCGCGCTACGCTCATCGACCCGCGATTCGAGTTCCGCCTGGATTTGCTTGAGTTCCTTTTCCGCGCGGTTGAGGTTGGTGACGGTCTGCTTCAGGGCGGCGATATTTTTGCGCAATTCCAGCAAGATCACCACATGGCGGCTGAGAATGCGCAAGGCCTGCAGCTGTTGCGAGCTCAACTGGCGCGGCACGGTATCGATGACCGACAGCGTGCCGATCACATAGCCTTGCGGCGTGGTCAGTGGCGCACCCGCATAAAAGCGGATGTTGGGCGTTCCCAGCACCAACGGGTTGTTGCAAAAGCGCGGGTCTTGCAGTGCATCTTGCACGACAAAAAGTTCACGGCTGGCAACAGTATGGTCGCAAAAGGCAACCGCGCGCGGCGTTTCACTGACTGCCAGGCCGATGCGTGATTTAAACCATTGCCGCTTTTCATCAAGTAATGTGATGATGGCGATCGGCGTTTGGCAAAAACTGGAGGCGAGCGTGGTGAATTCGTCGAATTCCGCTTCGGGAGCAGTATCAAGAATACTGTATTGCAATAAGTCGGCTAAACGCAGCTGTTCTTCGGTAGATAATTTGGCGGTCATGTAGGTCAGGCTGCCTCGTTGAGCGGCAACACGGACTATTTGACCCGTTGTTCTATACCGACGTTCCCTGGCAAAGGTGGGCGCACAGGCTGCGGCAGGAATGCTTGAAACCGGTCAATCGTCGCCGGCGCCAACCAGCCCGGCGCAGTGGTGTCTTAGCGAGGCTAAGCTTACCTAAGTACCGGTCAAAACAAATTGTCAGTGTCTGTGTCTGTGGTCTTGGCCGGCACTGGCGTGTTGCCCGCTCCTTGTATTGCTCGCACTGCGGTGGATCGTTGCGCAGGCTGGCAGCATGCTGCCAGAATTCCCTGCTCACCCTTGCGGCGCATCCCGCCAGAGCGGCATCCATCTCGCAATTTATTCCGATCGGGTACTTAAAACAGGTCGCGCTGGTGGCCGCGGCTGCGTTCGGCATTGATGGCGGCAATCGAGATCTCGCGCCTGCCGGCGATCAGGCGAATGGCGTCGCCGGCCTGCAGGGTGCCGGTCTGGATCACGCGCAGATAAAAGCCGGTGAAGCCGCTTTGCACCATCAGTTTGACGGCATGGGCAAATCCCATCTTGGCATTGAACTTGAAGCATGGCTGGCGCGGCTCGGTTACTTCGAGCAGGCAGCTGCCGATCTGCAACCGGTCGCCGACCCACACCTGCTGCTCCAGCAAGCCCGTCACCGTCAGGTTTTCGCCGAGCGAGCCGAACGGCAGCGACATCTCGCGCTTGAACCAGGTTCGCCGCTGCGCAGCCCAAAACCCGTAGTGTTCAACCGGATACGCATACACCGCCTTGGTCAGTCCGCCGTGCGATGACGGGTCGGCCTGTTCATCGCCGGCCAGCCCGAGCCGATTGACTTGCACGCTGCCGGCGACCGGTTGCTTGTGGATGCCGGTGACAATCTTGGGCAGCCCGGCCGCCTGCTGCGCAAACAGTGGCCCGACGGTCGCGCAATTGACGCTAACGAGTTTCATGCTGACCAGATTCATGCCGGCGTGCCCGCGGCAGTGCGCTGCACCATCATCGATGCCAGCTGCGACACCAGCATGGCGGCGCCGACAAACAGCGCCCCCACCAGTGACAGGCGGGCGCTGGCGTCGGCGGCAATCAGCAAGCCGCCGACCAGCGCGCCGACCGCCTGGCCCAGATACATGGCCGATGAATTCATCGCCACCGAGGCCGACGCCAGCGGCGGCGCCAAGTCGATCAGGCGCGCCTGCTGCGCACTGTTGATGACGAAGCAGCCCAGGCCCCACAGCACAGTCAGGACGATGGTTGCCGGCAGCGACTGATGGGAGAGCGGCCACAGCAGCATCGCAGACGCCACGGCCGCCATCGCGATCAGTGCCACGCGCGCGGTGCCCAATCGATCCATCACTTGGGCACCGATCAGGTTGCCGATCACCCCGGCAATGCCGAAACAGGCAAACAGCGCGCTGATCAGCAGTGCTGACGCGCCGATCGATTCCTTCCAGACCAGCACCAGATAGGAAAACACCACAAACTGTCCGGCGCCCTGCAAGGCAGTGACGGCGATCAGCAGCAGCAAAGGCATATTGGCAAACAGGGTTTTCCAGGCGGCGCGGTCGATCGGCGCGACATACAGTCCGGACGGAATCTGCCGCCACAGCCAGGCTGCGCACAGTGCCGACAAAACCCCTTCGGCCGCCATGGTGGCGCGCCAGCCAAGCGCCGCGCCCAGATAGCTGCCTACCGGCATGCCGAACACGCTGGCAATCGACCAGCCGAGCAAGGCCAGCCCGATCGCCCGGCCGCGTTCCTCGGGCGGCACCAGCAGGCCGGCGGTGGCGGCTGCCTGCGCGGTAAAGATGGCCGCGCCCAGCGCGGTGACCATGCGGATCGCCAGCAGGCTGGCGTAGCCGGGCGCCAGCGCCGACAGCAAATGGGTGAGCGCATACAAAAGCAGGGCCGCCGTCAGCAGCTTGCGCCGGTCAAGAGCACTGGTCCAGCCGGCCAGCAGCGGGCCGGTGACGCAGATGACCAGTGCGAACACCGACACCAGCATGCCGATTTGCGCCGGTGTGCGCTGCAGTGCCAGCGACAATTCATGCAGCATGCCGGGCATGATCAGCACACCGGTACCGATCGCAAAATTGCCCAAGGTCAACGACCAGAGTCTGGAACGCATCGATACTCCAGTGACAAAAGTGTGGTCAGTGTAAACAAACTGGCGACGAACCGCTTACACGGAAACAAGCCACAAGATTACAGACTTGCAGCGTTGCAAACGATAAGGTTGTCGACGCAGAGTTGTTTAGCTCTGCAAGCATTGCACTGCAATGGCCTGACCGGCTGGCTGAGATGGCCGATTGCTATGGGTCTATCCGGCATGACGGGTGGTAAAAGCGATCAGTGCCTGGAATGCCTGACAGAAAGCCTGCTGGTAACTCTCCTTGGTCACCCAGCCAAGGCGCGGCGTTGCCAGGACATTTTCCATCCCGAGCCAGGGTGAATCGGCTGCCAGGGGTTCGCTCTCGAACACATCCAGTGCTGCCGCGCCCGGACACCCGTGTGCCAGTGCTGCCTGCAATGCGCCCGGCGCCACCAGCGCGGCATGGCTGGTATTAACCAGCAACGAGGTGCTTTTCATCGCCGCCAGGTCGGTCGTCGTGACACATGCGCGCGAGCTATCGGACAGCCGCAGGTGCAGGGAGACGATATCGGCTTCTTCAAACAAACCGGTTTTGGACGGCGCCGCCGCAAAGCCATGTGCCGCTGCTGCGGCCAGACTGGCAGGGCTGCCCCAGATCATCACCCGCATGCCGAACGCCCGGCCGTAAGCCGCCACCAGCCGGCCGACGCGCCCGTAGCCCCAGATACCCAGTGTTTTTCCATGGAGCATGGTGCCGGGCGTGTTGTGTTCAGCGCGATGCGAACAGGTTTGCCATACGCCTTCCTGCAGATGCTGGGCATGGCGGCCGATTTTGCGGCTGGCGGCCATGATCAGCGTCCAGCTCAATTCCGCCACCGGCACTGGATCATCACGGCCAGCCAGTACAGTAATGCCGCGCGCCGCAGCCGCGGCGAGATCGATGTGCGGGCTGGCTTGGCCAACCTGTACCACCAGTTTAAGATTTGGCAACTTTTGCATAAGTTGCTCTGATATATAAGTACGTTCGCCAATCAATATCAACGCATCGAATGGCGCCAGGCGCACACTGAGCTGTCCCAAGCCGCGCGGCGAATTGGTGAACACTTTGACTTGATATCCCTCCAATAAAGAGAAGCAAGCCAGGTGGCGAATGTAGTCCTGATAATCGTCAAGAATGGCGATTTTCAATGCATTTAACATAAATTATTGAATTTTCGTAACAAAATAACGTATCTGACGGAAAACATAATAGTCGACTACAAAACTCAACTATTATTACTACAATTTTGAAGCAAAGCATTGAGGGGAAGTGATGCCGGGGTGTACAATCCCCAACCTATTTTCCGCAACTATCCCTGCGGAAAGCACGTCCATCACGCCCGACGAAGTGCATATTTTATAGGGCAGCGGTCACGAACTGATCGCCTTTCGACAAGACCGCCGTTTTGCCAGCACCCTTGCTGGTCACAAGCTGACGACGATCCTGCCGTGCCGGGACAAGACAGAATTCTTTATTGGCATTGGAGGTAGTTTTTATGAATCAGCCCGTCATGGGTGGCGTTGCAGCAGTGAACGCTCCATCATTTGTTAAGCAGCAAAAACTGATCAACTGGGTAGCCGAAGTCGCCTCCCTGACCAAGCCGGACCGGATTTACTGGTGTGATGGCTCGCAGGAAGAATACGATACCCTGTGCGCCCAGATGGTCGCTTCCGGCACCATGAAAAAGCTCAACGATGCCAAGCGTCCGAACAGCTACCTGGCTTGCTCCGATCCATCCGACGTGGCGCGGGTCGAAGACCGCACCTTCATCTGTTCGGCCAAAGAGGCCGATGCCGGTCCGACCAACAACTGGATGGCGCCGGCTGAAATGCGCACCAACCTGAACGGCTTGTTCGATGGCTGCATGAAGGGCCGCACCATGTATGTGGTGCCGTTCTCGATGGGCCCGCTGGGCTCGCCGATCGCCCACATCGGCGTCGAATTGTCCGATTCGCCCTATGTCGCGGTCAACATGAAGATCATGACCCGCATGGGCAAGGCCGTATTTGATGTGCTGGGCACCGATGGCGACTTCGTGCCATGCATCCACACGGTCGGCGCACCGCTGGCTGCCGGCCAGCAGGATGTGGCGTGGCCATGCAACGCCACCAAATACATCGTCCATTTCCCGGAAACCCGCGAAATCTGGTCCTACGGTTCCGGCTACGGCGGCAATGCCTTGCTGGGCAAGAAGTGCTTTGCGCTGCGCATCGCCTCGACCATGGGTCGCGACCAGGGCTGGTTGGCCGAACACATGCTGATCCTGGGTGTCGAGTCGCCGGAAGGCAAGAAGCATTACGTGGCAGCTGCCTTCCCGTCGGCTTGCGGCAAGACCAATTTCGCAATGCTGATTCCGCCAAAAGCGTTCAACGGCTGGAAAGTCACCACCATCGGCGACGATATTGCCTGGATCAAGCCGGGTGCCGATGGCCGCCTGTATGCGATCAATCCGGAAGCCGGTTATTTTGGCGTGGCGCCCGGCACCAATACCGCGACCAATTCCAACTGCATGGCATCGTTGACCGCCAACACGATTTTCACCAACGTCGCATTGACCGATGATGGCGATGTCTGGTGGGAAGGCATGACCAAGGAAGCACCGGCCCATGTGATCGACTGGCAAGGCAAGGACTGGACGCCGCAAATCGGCAAGGAAACCGGCAGGAAAGCAGCGCACCCGAATGCGCGTTTCACCGTCGCTGCCACCCAAAACCCGGTGATTGACCCTGCCTGGGATGATCCGGCCGGCGTGCCGATCTCGGCCTTCATTTTTGGCGGACGCCGCTCGACCACGGTGCCTTTGGTGACTGAGGCGCGCAACTGGATTGAAGGCGTCTACATGGCTGCCACCATGGGGTCGGAAACCACGGCTGCGGCTGCCGGCCAGATGGGCGTGGTGCGGCGCGACCCGTTCGCGATGCTGCCGTTCATGGGCTACAACATGAGCGACTATTTCCAGCACTGGCTCGACATGGGCAAGAAAATCGAAGCCTCCGGCGCCGAGCAACCAAAGATTTACTGCGTCAACTGGTTCCGCACCGATGACAATGGCAAGTTCGTCTGGCCAGGTTTCGGCGACAACATGCGCGTGCTGAAGTGGATGCTCGACCGTATCGACGGCGCCGACACCGGCGTCGAAAACATTTTCGGCACCACGCCCGAATACGGTGACCTGAAGTGGGATGGCATCGACTTTTCGCAGGAACAGTTCAATACCATCACCTCGGTCGACAAGGCGGCATGGCAGGAAGAACTCAAATTGCATGCGGAATTGTTCGACAAGCTGAAATATCACTTGCCGACAGAATTGCAGGCGGCCAAGGCCGAACTGGAAAAACGTCTGGCAGCCTGATCGCGCGATTGCCTGCCTGGCGCAGCAATCGCCTAAACAAAAAGCGCGGACCGGTTTGACCGGCCCGCGCTTTTTTTATCCGGCATCCTGGTGGTGCTCGCGTACTCCTGGCCAGTTTCTGCGCTGTTCCTGAACAGTCAAACTATTGACCCGGCGCGCTCCGGATGCAATTGCGTCCCCCATCCTTGGCTGCATACAGCGCCCGGTCGGCGCGGCCGATCAGGTCGTTCAAGGTATCGCCCGGCTGGTACTGGGTAATCCCGATCGACGCGGTAATGGCCATCTCGACCTGCGGGAAAGCCTGTGCTTCGATCCGGCTGCGGATGCGCTCCATGATGGCGCTGGCCAGCGCCATGTCGGCATCGACCAGCAACAATGAAAATTCCTCGCCGCCATAGCGGGCGAAGTAGTCGACTTGCCGCACTTCCTGCTGCACGCATTCGGCAAACGTACGCAATACATCGTCGCCGACCAGGTGGCCGTAGCGGTCGTTGACATTCTTGAACAGGTCCAGGTCCAGCAGCGCCAGGCAGAACGGCTGATATTCACGTTCGCAACGTGCCTGCTCGCGGCGCAGCGCATCGAGGAAAAAGCGCCGGCTGTAGATGCCGGTCAGCTCGTCATGGGAAGCGAGGTGCTCGATGGTTGTCAGAGCCTTTTCCATTGCCCGGTTGTTCTGCCGCAGCGCACTCCTGATGTTGCTGATATAGGCGCCGAGCATGGCAAACCAGGGCAGCACCATGGCCAGCAGCATCCATTGCAGGACCTCGACGCGCACATTGATCGACTGGGCGTGATGATAGGCCAGCAACGCAATCACCAGCGCATAGCCAACCAGCGCAAAAATGGCGGCGCCAATGAACTGCGCCATGCGCAAGCGGAAAATACCAAACACGAAAATGATCAGGAACAATACCAGTACCGCACCGCGCACCTGGTCGATGAAATACAGCACGAACATCATCCATATGATGCTCGCGCATATTTGCACCAGGGTCATGCTGGGGTCGGCCAGGCGCAGATTCCAGCCGCTGCAAATGGCAATATAAAACAGCATATTGATCGCGAATGCCAGCGCCACATAGACCCATAGCACGTCGGGCGGCAGCCGGAACAAGCCGATATAGCTGCAATACAGTACAAAACTGACAATCGTCAGATACGATCCCGCCGCCATCAGCGTATGGCGCGCGCGCAGGGACTGCACCGGATCGTGTTTTGGAAAGCGCAACAATTTTTGCATGATGGGCCTGAAACCGGGTAACCAATAGTGGCTCTAGTTGTCACAGGGTAACACGACTTGCCAGCGAAGAAAAAGGTGGCAAAGCGTGGCTGTCAACATGACGCGAAGCACTTCTAATCAGGCGTGTGCAGCCAGTACGAGATACGGCAAGGCGGCTCCGTGCAACCCTTTCGAAAGCATTTGGAAAGACGCTCTAAAAAGAGTATACGGTCGCTCCGGGATAACAGGGAAAATAACCATGCTGCTGACATGGATGTTTCAGGGCGGCAGGTGAGGCCGGCACGCCAGCACGCTTAGGCGACGGCGCCAGCCGTAAAGGATTTTTCAACACGGTTGCGTCCGCCATCCTTGGCAGCGTACAGGGCCCGGTCGGCGCGGCCGATGATATCGATCGCAGCTTCGCCGCTGCAATAGGCGGTAATGCCAATTGATACGGTGATCGGGTGGGCAACCCCGGCAAACGATTGCGAGGCGACCTTGTGCCGGATCCGTTCGACGATGGCCAGTGCTTCCTCCAGGCCGGTGTCGACCAGCAGCAGTGCGAATTCCTCGCCGCCATAGCGGGCAAAGTAATCCGCCTGCCGCGTTTCCTGCTGGACGCATCCGGCAAAGGTGCGCAATACCTCATCGCCAACCAGGTGGCCATAGCGGTCGTTGACATGCTTGAACAGATCCAGGTCCAGCAGGGCCAGGCAAAACGGCTGGCATTCACGCAAGGCGCGCGACTGTTCATGGCGTAGCGCTTCCAGGAAAAAGCGTCGGCTATAGGCGCCGGTCAGTTCGTCATGGGAAGCCAGACGCTCGATGGTTGCCAGCGCTTTTTCCAGATCGAGATTGCGTTGCCGTAGCGCGATGCGGATATTGTTGTTGTAGGCGCCGATCACGGCAAACCAGGGCAGCACCATCGCCAGCAACACCCATTGCAGCAATTCGATGCGCAAATCGATTGTCTGCGGAAAGCGCAGCGCCAGCAAGCCGATCACGCCGGCATAGCCGACCAGCGCAAAGATCGCGGAGCCGACAAACTCGGGCGTGCGCAGGCGAAAAATGCCGAAAACAAAAGTAATCAAAAAAAGCGTCATTACCGCACCGCGCACCTGATCGATGAAAAACAGCACAAACATCAGCCAGATGGTACTGATCGTAATCTGGGCCAGGGTCATGCTGGGGTCGCGCAGGCGCTTGTTCCAGCCGCTGCAGATGGCAAAATAAAAGCCGAGGTTGATACTCAGTGCCAGCATCGCAAAACCGGCCGTAACCGGAAACGACAGGCGGAACAACCCGATATAACTGCAGTAGAGCACGAAACTGATGATGGTCAGATAGGACACGCCAGCCATCAGCATGTGGCGCGCGCGCATCGCTTGCGCCGGGTCATTTTTGGGAAACTTGAAGGGATGGGGGCTGCCGGTGTCCATACTACATCTTTATCCGGATTTCGCGACCCCAAAGTGTAAGGGTAAATCTGATTTATTGTTATATTTACAAATAAATTTACTTAATTTAGACCAGGATTTCACCTTTTAATTGTGCAGTTGTTTCCGAAGGGTAAATAAAACTTAAATTAAAGCGCTGGTTTCTGTGTGCGTCATCTCAATTTGCCTGATCATGCACCCCCGTATTTTTCGTTTGGCGATCATTGAAATGTCTAGCCCGTTAAAAGCATTGTTAGCGCGATTCTCTTCTGTAAAAAAAGAGAGAACATAATTTATGTCCTCTTTCTGTAGGATTTGCTGTAACGCTGTAATGCAAGTAGGTGTCGCCATTTCGGTAGAGACCCATAGCCGATTTTGCCAGAGTCATATAGATAGATAGATAGATAGATAGATCTTTCTTTCCTGTACTTGCCAAAGAGTAAATTCATTGGCATCGCTACCAGTCGCTAGTCCACCGGCTCTTCGCCATCCAGCTTCTTCATGTTATCCAGCAATTTAATCAGGTAATGCAAGGTATGCGTCAGGTCAGTGACCGAAAAATCCGCGAGTGCCAGTTCATAGTAGTCATTGATTCTTGGTATCGCCTGATGGTTCCAGACTTCGCGTCCTGACTCGGTGATGGTGATCAATCTGGAGCGCCGGTCACGCCCGTCCGGGTCGCTGCTGAGATGGCCGTCGCGCTCCATCCGGCTGACCAGGCCAGACAGATTCTGCCGGCTTACCAGCAGATAGCGCGCCAGATCGCCGACGCTCATCCCGTCTTTTGCTTCCGGACGCGACAACGCACCGAGCACCGCCCACTGCTGGGTTGTAATGCCCAGATCCTCCACTGCCCGACTGCCTGTTTTATGCAACATGTTTGCGCATTGGTATAGGCGAAAGAACAGCCTGTTAGCCAATTCCATGCGTACTTTTGTTGCTGAATCATCATGATCTGTCATGGTATTCCTGGAAAATTTTCCCTATTTAAAGAGCGAAGATACGATTGCATCAAGTGTATCAATTTATTTTTACATATCTGTTATTTTTTTCTTGCATATCTAAAGTCCATTGCCTAATATATGTCAATACATTTACGTAATTGCGGTTTTGAGGCAATGTGGTGCGTAAGGATACCAACCCTGAATACTTTGGCGGAGAATAATATGCAACGACTTGATGAAAAGACAGTAATCGTGACCGGCGGCGGTGGCGGTATCGGCGGGGCAACCTGCCGGCGTTTCGCCCGGGAAGGCGCACGTGTCGCCGTATTCGACATGAACCTAGAAGGCGCGCAACGAGTGGCAGCGGAAATCACTGCCGCCGGCGGCACCGCAGTGGCGTTCAAATGCGACATCACCAACCGCGCTGAGGTCGATGCGGCAATCGCCGCGACCATCGCCCAGCTCGGGCCGATTGACGTTCTGGTCAACAATGCCGGCTGGGACGTGTTCAAGCCGTTCACCAAGACCGAGCCGGCACAGTGGGACAAGCTGATTGCCATTAACCTGATTGGCGCGCTGCACATGCATCACGCGGTGTTGCCCGGCATGGCCGAACGCAAGACGGGGCGCATCGTCAATATCGCATCCGACGCGGCACGGGTCGGCTCTTCCGGCGAAGCCGTCTACGCTGCCTGCAAGGGCGGGCTGGTGGCATTTTCCAAGACCATCGCGCGTGAACATGCGCGCCATGGCATCACCGTCAACGTGGTCTGTCCGGGCCCGACCGATACCGCCTTGCTGGCCGGCGTGGCCGAGGGCGCGCCCAATCCTGAAAAACTGATCGAGGCCTTCACCAAGGCGATTCCGCTCGGGCGCCTGGGCCAGGCGGATGACCTGGCCAGTGCGATCGTCTTTTTCGCCAGCGACGACGCCAGCTTCATCACCGGCCAGGTGATCAGCGTGTCGGGCGGCCTGACGATGAACGGCTGACCTGCACGTTCACCACACAACACACCCCACAGGAGATCACCATGGAATTCGAAGACATCCTTTACGAAGTACGCAACGGCGCGGCCTGGATCACCATCAACCGCCCCGAGAAAATGAACTCCTTTCGCGGCCAGACCTGCGATGAAATCATCAAGGCCCTGAACCGCGCTGGCTACGACAGGAGCGTCGGCGCGATCGTGCTGGCCGGCGCCGGCGACAAGGCATTTTGCACCGGTGGCGACCAGTCGGCACACAACGGCAATTACGACGGCCGCGGCACAATCGGGCTGCCGATGGAAGAGCTGCATACCGCGATCCGCGACGTGCCGAAGCCGGTGATTGCCCGGGTGCAGGGTTTTGCGATTGGCGGCGGCAACGTGCTATGCACGATTTGCGACCTGACCATCTGTTCCGACAAAGCCCAGTTCGGCCAGGTCGGCCCCAAGATGGGCTCGGTCGATCCAGGCTACGGCACCGCGTTCCTGGCCCGCGTGGTCGGTGAAAAGAAAGCGCGCGAGATCTGGTATCTGAATCGCCGCTATTCCGGCGCTGAAGCGGTAGCCATGGGCCTGGCCAACATCTGTGTGCCGCATGATCAGCTGGATGCCGAAGTGCAGAAGTGGGCCGAAGAGATTTGCGAGCGCAGCCCCACCGCAATCGCCATTGCCAAGCGCAGCTTCAATGCCGATACCGCGCACCAGAGCGGCATCGCCGGTCTGGGCATGTATGCGCTCAAGCTGTATTACGACACCGAAGAGTCGCGCGAAGGCGTGGCTGCGCTGAAAGAAAAGCGCAAGCCCGACTTCCGCAAATACGCGAAATAAGGACAGACGGCGAGGGTGTGACAGCCCTTGCCTCTGGCATCGAAACCGGAGACATGATGAATCCCTATATTGACGACGACCTCGCCACGCTTGCCGAGCACGCTCGCCGCTATGCGACCGAGCGGGTGGCGCCGGGCTTTCTTGAGCGTGACCAAACCCGCGTGCTGGACCGCACGCTGATGCGTGAAATGGGCGAGATGGGTTTCATCGCGCCTGAACTGCCGGAGCAGTATGGCGGTCAAGGTTTAGGTTGCCAGGCCGCCGGCGTGATTCACGAGGAAATCGCCCGCGCCGACCTCAGCATCTCCTATATCAATCTGCTGGCGTCGCTCAATGGGCAAATCCTGGCGCAGCACGGCAAGCCGGAAATCGTCAAGCCCTGGCTGACCCGGCTCACCCAGGGCGACGCATTGCTGGCGATTGCGCTGACCGAGCCGCGCGGCGGTTCCGACGCGGCCAATCTGCGTCTGAAGATGGAGCGGGTTGGCGACCACTACGTACTGAATGGGGAAAAGACCTCGATTTCGGCAGCCGACCAGGCCGATGCTGCAGTGGTGTTCGCCCGCACCGGCTCGGTCGAGTCGGGCGCGCATGGCGTATCTGCGATTCTGGTGCCGATGGATGTGCCAGGCATTACCCGCAACCGGTTCAACTGCCACGGGCAGCGCGCGATTGGCCGCGGCTCGCTGTTTTTTGAAAACGTGAAAGTGCCGGTCGACCATTTGCTGGGCCAGGAAGGCAAGGGCTTCGTGCAGGTGATGCAGGGCTTTGATTTTTCCCGCGCCCTGATCGGCCTGCAGGTGTTGGCGGTGGCCCGCGTCGCACTGGAAGAAACCTGGGAATACGTCGCCCAGCGTCAGGCGTTTGGCCAGCCGCTGTCGGCATTCCAGGGCGTGTCGCATCCGCTTGCAGAATTCGATACCCAGGTGGTCGCGGCGCGTCTGCTGTGCCAGCAAACTTTGTGGCTGAAAGACAAGGGCTTGCCGCATACCGCAGAGGCAGCGATGTGCAAGTGGTGGGGTCCCAAGCTGTCGTATGACGTGATTCACCAATGCCTGCTGATGTTCGGCCACGGTGGCTATGACCATGGCTTGATGGAACAGCGCCTGCGCGATGTGCTGGGATTCCAGATCGGCGACGGCACCGCCCAGATCATGAAAACCATTGTTGCCCGCACCCGCGCCGGACGGGCAGCCGTGCCGGTGTAAATCCGGATTCGCCCGACGGCTAAAAATATTACACAGGAGACAAATCATGCAATTCGACCCCGTTCTGATTCCGCCGCGCCGCGCGCGCTACGTTGAGCAGGGACTCTGGCGCGATCAGACGATCAACGAATATCTGGACGCCTGTGTTGCGAGTGTTCCGGACAAGGTCGCCCTGACGGCAGTGCAGATCGAAGGCGGCACGACCACCAGCTTCACCTACCGTGAGTTGGCGACCATGGCGGACCGCATCGCCGTCGGCCTGGCACGAATGGGCGTCGGTCATGGCGACGTGGTGTCGGTCCAGTTGCCGAACTGGTGGCAGTTCACGCTGATCTATGTGGCCTGCTCGCGCATCGGTGCGGTGTTGAACCCGCTGATGCATATTTTCCGCGAGCATGAGCTGACGTTCATGCTGAAGCATGGTGCGGCGAAGGTGCTGATCGCGCCCAGGGCCTTTCGCAACTTTGACTACGAAAAAATGGTAACGGCCTTGCAACCGACGCTACCTGACTTGAAGCAGGTCGTGATCGTCGGCGGCGCGGGTGAAAACAGTTTCGAGGCATTGCTGAGCGGGCCGAAATGGGAACAGGAGGCGGATGCCGCCGATATCCTGCGCCGCAGCCGGCCGAGCGGCGACGACATCATGCAACTGATCTATACCTCTGGCACCACCGGCGAACCGAAGGGCGTGATGCACACCGCTAACACGCTCATGTCCAACATCATTCCCTATGCCGAGCGGCTGCATCTTGGGGCCGATGACGTGATATTGATGGCGTCGCCGATGTCCCACAATACCGGCTTCATCTACGGCTTGATGATGCCGTTCATGCTCAAGGCGAGCACCGTGCTGCAGGATATCTGGGATCCAAAAAAGGCAGTGGAGTTGATCCGTGAACATGGTGTCACCTTCACGATGGCGTCGACCCCGTTCCTGACGGATCTGGCCAGGACCGTGGCCGAATCCGGCAACGACGTGCCGACGCTGCGCACCTTCGTCTGTGCGGGCGCGCCGATTCCGGGGCCATTGGTCGAACAGGCGAGCAAGGCGATGGGAGCCAAAATCATTTCGGCCTGGGGCATGAGCGAAAACGGCGCGGTGACGACGACCAGGCCGGAAGATGATGATGAGCGCTCGGTCAACAGCGACGGTTGTCCGCTGCCCGGAGTGGAGTTGAAGGTGGTCGATTTCGAAGGCAAACAGCTGCCGCCCGGCACCGCAGGCAAGCTGTTGCTGCGGGCCTGCTCGAACTTCGGCGGCTACCTGCGTCGCCCGGAGTTGAATGCCACCGACGCCGACGACTGGTTCGATACCGGCGACCTGGCCACGGTGGATGCGCAGGGCTATCTGCGCATCACCGGGCGCAGCAAGGATGTGATCATCCGTGGCGGCGAGAACATCCCGGTGGTGGAGATCGAGAGCATGCTGTACCGCCATCCTGCGGTTGAGACAGTCGCCATCGTCGCCTATCCGGATGAGCGCATGGGGGAACGGGCCTGCGCCATCGTGGTGCCGAAACCAGGCCAGAGCATCGACCTGCCTTCGGTTGTCGAGTTTCTGAAATCCCAGAAAATCGCGATGCAATACATCCCCGAGCGGCTGATCGTGCGCGACAAGATGCCTTCGACGCCGACCGGAAAGATCCAGAAATTCAAGCTGCGCCAGATGCTGCAGGACGGCACGATCTGAATCATGAAACACATCGTCAAATCAGACCGGAAGGAAAGCATCGTGGACGAGCCGCTTGTCTTGGTGGAAACCATTGGCCGCGTCGGCATGATTACGCTGAACCGGCCCAGGCAGATGAATGCCCTGAACGATGGGTTGATGGATGCCTTGGGCCGTGCGCTGCTGGCGTTTGATGCCGACCCTGAGATCGGTGCCATCGTCATCACCGGCAACGACCGGGCATTTGCCGCCGGCGCCGATATCGCGGCGATGGCTAACTGGGATTACATGGATGTCTACCAGAGCGACTTCATCACCCGCAACTGGGAAACCATCCGTCGCGTGCGCAAACCCGTGATCGCAGCGGTGGCCGGGTTTGCGATGGGAGGCGGCTGCGAGCTGGCGCTGGCGTGCGACATCCTGATTGCCGCCGACAATGCAAAATTCGCGCTGCCCGAGGTCAAGCTGGCCATGCTGCCAGGCGCCGGCGGCACGCAGCGCCTGCCGCGCGCCATCGGCAAGGCCAAGGCGATGGACATGTGCCTCTCCGCACGGATGCTGGACGCTGCCGAGGCCGATCGCTATGGCCTGGTCTCGCGGGTGGTTCCAGCCGACGCATTACTAAGCGAGAGCATCGCCCTGGCGACCGCAATCGCGGCTTACTCGCTGCCGGCGCTGATGGCAATCAAGGAATCGGTCAGCCGCGCTTACGAATCTTCATTGAGCGAAGGCATCGGTTTCGAACGACGCCAGCTGCATGCCCGTTTCGCCAGCGCCGATGCACATGAAGGCATGGCAGCCTTCCTCGAAAAACGCAAGCCGCTGTTCAAACACTGCTGAAAACCACTTACGACTGGGTCACCCATCATGTCACTCGATAACGAATCCTTTGAACTCCTGCTTGCCACGGTCCAGCGCTTCATACAAGAGCGCCTGGTGCCTGCCGAGAATGCCGTGGAAGAGCTCGACGACGTGCCGGCCGACATCGTCGAGGACATGAAGGAAATGGGTTTGTTTGGCCTGTCGATTCCCGAAGAATACGGCGGCATCGGCCTGTCGATGAGCCAGGAATGCCAGGTGGCGTTCGAGCTGGGCCAGACCGCGCTGGCGTTTCGTTCGGTATTCGGCACCAATGTCGGCATCGGCTCACAAGGCATTCTGATGGATGGCACCGAAGCGCAGAAGCGCGAGTTCCTGCCGCTGGTGGCCAGCGGAGAACTGATCATGTCATTTGCACTGACCGAACCGGATGCCGGCTCGGACGCGGCCGCACTCAAGACCCGGGCCGAGAAGGATGGCGACTTCTATGTGCTGAACGGCGTCAAGCGCTACATCACCAATGCGCCGCGCGCCGGCGCCTTCACCCTGATGGCGCGCACCGATGGCAGCGGCGCCGGCGGCATTTCCTCGTTCATCGTGCCATCCAACCTGCCCGGCCTGAGCCTGGGCAAGCCGGACAAGAAAATGGGTCAGCGCGGCACCAAGACCTGCGACGTGATTCTGGAAAACGTGCGGGTGCCGGCTGCCAATATCATCGGTGGCGTGCCGGGAAAAGGGTTCAAGACCGCCATGAAAGTGCTCGACCGGGGACGACTGCATGTCTCGGCACTGTCCTGCGGCGTGGCGCAGCGGGTGTTGAACGAATCGGTCACCTACGCCCGCGAGCGCAAGCAGTTCGGCAAGCGCATCGGCGATTTCCAGCTGGTGCAGGCGATGCTGGCCGACAGTCAGGCCGAGCTGTATGCCGGCTGGTCGATGGTGCAGGATTGCGCCAGGCGCTATGACGCCAAGCCGGCCGGAAAGAGCGATCCGGATGTCAGCATGCGCGCCTCGTGCGCCAAGATGTTCTGTACCGAAATGGTCGGCCGCGTGGCGGACCGCGGCGTGCAGGTGCATGGCGGCGCCGGCTATATCAACGAATACAAGGTCGAACGTTTCTACCGCGATGTGCGGCTGTTGCGCCTGTATGAGGGCACCACCCAGATTCAGCAACTGATCATCGGCCGCGAGCTGATGCGCGATTGAGCTGGCTCCACCTTATCTCATTATTGAAACTCATTATTGAAAGCCCATCATGACCTCAAGCCAAAAACGCGCATCCTTCCATTGGAGTGACCCGCTGCTGCTCGACCAGCAGCTCAGCGACGACGAGCGCCAGGTGCGCGATGCGGCGCGCGCCTATAGCCAGGACCGGCTGGCGCCGCGGGTGCTGGAGTCGTTTCGCAATGAAAAGACCGACCCGGCGATCTTTCGCGAGATGGGCGAACTCGGTTTGCTGGGCGCCACCATCCCCGAAGCCTACGGCGGCTCCGGCCTGAATTATGTCTGTTACGGACTGGTCGCGCGCGAGGTGGAGTCGGTCGACTCCGGCTATCGCTCGATGATGAGCGTGCAGTCGTCGCTGGTGATGGTGCCGATCAATGAATTCGGCACCGAAGCCCAGAAGCAGAAGTACCTGCCGAAGCTCGCCTCGGGCGAATACATCGGCTGTTTCGGCCTGACAGAACCCAATTATGGCTCGGACCCCGGCGGCATGATCACGCGCGCCAAGAAGGTCCCGGGCGGCTACAGCATCAGCGGCGCGAAAATGTGGATCACCAATAGTCCGATTGCCGACGTGTTCGTGGTGTGGGCCAAGGACGATGCCGGCGACATCCGAGGCTTCGTGCTGGAGAAGGGCTGGAAGGGCCTGTCGGCTCCCGGCATTCACGGCAAGGTCGGGCTGCGCACCAGCATCACCGGCGAGATCGTGCTGGACGAGGTGTTCTGCCCTGAAGAAAATGCATTCCCGGATGTGCGCGGCCTCAAGGGGCCGTTCACCTGCCTCAATTCCGCCCGCTACGGCATCGCCTGGGGCGCACTGGGTGCGGCCGAAGACTGTTTTCACCGGGCGCGCCAGTATGTGCTGGACCGCAAGCAGTTCGACAAGCCGCTCGCCGCCAACCAGCTGATCCAGAAAAAGCTGGCCGACATGATGACCGATATCACGCTGGGTCTGCAGGGTTGCCTGCGCCTGGGACGCATGAAGGACGAGGGCACGGCGGCAGTGGAAATCACCTCGATCATGAAGCGCAACTCCTGTGGCAAGGCACTCGATATTTCCCGCGTGGCACGCGACATGCTGGGCGGGAATGGCATCAGCGACGAGTTTGGCGTGATACGCCATCTGGTCAACCTGGAAGTGGTCAACACCTATGAAGGCACGCACGATGTGCATGCGCTGATCCTGGGTCGCGCGATCACCGGGATTGCTGCCTTTTAAGTCGAACCGATCGCAATACGAAGCACTGGCGGAGCAAACTCATGAAAGCAGTATTCATCACCGGTCACGGCGGCAATGAAGTGGTGGCAATTGGCGAGCGGCCGAAACCGGTGCGCGGCCCGGGCCAGGTGCTGGTGCGCGTGGTTGCCGCCACCCTGAATCGGGTCGACCTGTACATGCGCGACAGCGGCGCCGGCATCACCCATCAGCTGCCGCAAATCATGGGACTCGACGGTGCCGGCATCGTCGAGGAAGTGGACCCAAATGAAACCTTGCTCAAAGCCGGGCAGCGCGTGGTGCTGCACCCCGGCATTGGCTGCGGGCGCTGTGAATTCTGCCAGCGCGGCGAGGGGGTGCTGTGCACGTCGATGAAATACCTTGGCGAACACCGCGACGGCACGCTGGCCGAGTACGTGAGCCTGCCGGCCGAGAATGTGTTTCCGATGCCGGAGACGCTCGATTTTGCACAGGCAGCTGCTTTGGGCGTCAATCACCTGACGGCATGGCGCATGCTGTTTACCAAGGCCCAGTTGAAGCCCTGGGAAACGGTGCTGATCTTCGGTATCGGCGGCGGCGTGTCCCTGGCCGCGCTGCAGCTGGCCAAGCTGACCGGCAGCAGGGCGATCGTCACGTCCCGCGACGATGCAAAACTGCAGCGTGCACTGGCCATCGGCGCCGACCATGTCATCAATGGCGCCACCCAGGATGTCGCCAGGGAAGTCATGGCTGCAACGGGCGGGCGCGGTGTCGATGTCGTCATCGAAAACGTCGGGCAGGCAGTCTGGTCCAGCGCACTCAAGTCGCTGGTGCGCGGCGGACGGATTGTTACGTGCGGTGCCACCTCGGGCGACCAGCCGCCGGCTGATTTGCGCCGTGTCTTCATTCGTCAGCTGCAGATATTTGGTTCTACCCTGGGCGACCTGGACGAGTTCCGGAATTTGCTGGCGTTTGTCGAGCGAACCGCGCTGCATCCGGTGATTTCCTCAAGCTACGCGCTGGACCAGGTCCATGCGGCGCTCGACGAACTGGAAGCCGGCCGACAATTCGGCAAGATTGCCATAACGATTGGTGAACCATGATAGTCCGTCGACCCCATTTCATTTCTTCATTCAAGGAGCAGCCATGAAAATTCTGGTTCCAGTCAAGCGCGTGGTCGACTACAACGTCAAGGTGCGCGTCAAATCCGATGGTTCGGGCGTCGATGTCGCCAACGTCAAGATGAGCATGAATCCATTCGATGAAATCGCCGTCGAGGAAGCCATGCGCTTGAAAGAAGCCGGCAAGGCAACCGAAGTGATTGCCATCTCCTGCGGCGTGACCGCCTGCCAGGAAACATTGCGTACCGCAATGGCGATCGGTGCCGACCGCGCGATCCTGGTTGAAACCGCCGCCGACCTTGAATTGCAGCCGCTGGCGGTCGCCAAACTGCTGAAGGCGCTGGCCGACAAGGAAGCCCCGCAACTTATCATCCTGGGCAAGCAAGCCATCGATGACGATTGCAACCAGACCGGGCAAATGCTGGCAGCTCTGCTGGGCTGGCCACAGGCCACCTTCGCTTCCAAGGTGGTGGTCGAGGGCGAGAAGGTCACGGTCACCCGTGAAGTCGATGGCGGCCTGGAAACGGTGTCTCTGGCGCTGCCGGCCATCATCACCACCGATCTGCGCCTGAACGAGCCGCGCTATGTGACGCTGCCCAACATCATG